>NZ_JACLAX010000009.1 GCF_014230355.1 Novosphingobium piscinae | reverse complement strand
GACGCCGCTCTGGCCCCGAAAATACCGTCACCTGGCCCAACGACCGCTCCTAAGCACACTCTTAAGAGCACGCTTAAGAGCGCTCGCTGCCTACCCAGGCAAGGCGGCCCCCGCCGGATGGATACGTTGCCCATGGGGCCTATGTGGTCCGTCACGACGCGGAGCCGGGGCGGTAAGCAACCGTTCCGAGCATGGTTCCGCGACCAGGACGCCGCCTTCGAGTATGGCCTCGGCAAGGCAGACAGCCAGGCGCTCCCGTTCTTCGACATGACCCCGGGCGGCGCCGAGTGAGCGCAGTAGCCGCCCTCCACCCCGCCGGCGACCCGCTCGTCAACGTCGAGGCCGAAGCCGCCTTCCTCGGCGCCGTGCTGATCGACAACAGCGTTCTCGAGCGGTTCGGCCAGATGCTCGGTCCGGCCAGCTTCGCCGAGCCGGTTCATGGCCGAATCTTCGAGCGTGTCGGCCAGTTGATGGGGCGCGGCGCGAAGGTCACACCCATCACCCTTCGGCCCTACTTCGAGGCGGACGAATCGTTGCGAGCGCTCGGCGGGGTGACCTACCTGGCACGCCTCACCGCTGACGGGCAGAGCCTGCTAGCCGCCGACCAGTTGGCCACTGACATTGCGGACCTCGCCGCCCGTCGCCGCCGGAGGGAATTGCTGGCCGAACAGATCGCGGCCTGCGCCGATGTCGGCCGCCCCCTCGACGATCTCACGGCCCTCGACGAACTCCGCCCCCGGGTCGCGAGGCTCGAAGGGCTCGATCTCGCTGCACTGGCCAACCGCGAACCGGCGCCGAAGTCTTTCATCATCCCCCGGCTTGCCCCCGCGGGAGAGGTCACCTTGTTCACCGGCGCCGGGGCAGTCGGCAAGTCGCTCCTCGCGCAGCAGCTTTGCACGGCACTGGCGGCCGGGGTCTCGACACTCGGCCTAGCGCTCGACCGACACCCCGCGGTCTACATGACGTGCGAGGACGACGCCGAGCAACTTCACTTCCGGCAGGCCCACATCTGCGACGCGCTCGGGGTTGAAATGCGCGACCTCGCAGGGGCTCTGCACCTGCGCAGCATGCGAGGCGAGGACAACGCGCTTGCCGCCTTCGATCTCGCCGGCCGGTTCACTCCCGCGCCGCTCTATCACCGGCTCGCCGATTGGATCCGGCGCACCGGGGCGCGGCTGGTCGCGCTCGATAACGTGGCCCACCTCTTCCCGGAAAATGAGAACGACCGCCGCGAGGTCACGCGGTTCGTCAACCTGCTCAACCGGCTGGCCGGGGAGACCGGTGCGGCGATCCTGCTCCTGGCGCACCCCAACAAGGCCGGCGACAGCTTTTCAGGGTCGACCGCCTGGCTCAACGCGGTGCGCTCGCAATTCACCCTCACCCGGCCGACCGAAGAAGGCGCGGACCCTGATCGGCGCACCCTCATCGTCGGCAAGGCGAACTACGGCGAGGCCGGCGGCGCCATCAACTTCCGGTGGCACCAGTGGGCGTTTGTCAGGGATGACGACCTTCCCGAGGACCAGCGCGCGGACCTCGAGGAGACCATTCGGGCGAACTTCGAGAACGCCGCATTCCTTCGCTGTCTCGACCTCCGCAATGAGCAGGAGCGGCCGGTGTCAGATAGCCCCGCCTCCCGGACCTACGCCCCGAAAGAGTTCGCAGCGATGCCAGAGGCGAAGGGTTGCACCCGGGCGCGGTTCGAGGCGGCCATGGAGCGGCTCTATCGGCTCGGCGAAATCGAGACGGGACTCGTCTGCAGGACCGGGCGAAAGGATCGCTTCGGACTGCGCAGGAAGTGCGCCGACCTCCGCGCTGACCCCGCGCCGACGGTATGCGCTGACCCCGCGCCGACCCCGCGCCGACCCGCGCCCTCACACACCCTATGTACTACGTACATGACGGGCGGGGCCGAAGACGGCCCCCCGCCCTCTCAGGATGAAGTGGAGGCGGACCAGTGACCCGCCCCCTCCCCAACCCGATCCATCTGCACAAGCGTCGCGACCGTGCCCCGCGGCGCTGGTGCTCTGTGAACGAAAGGGCCCGCCATGGGTGAAGCGATTTTTCCCGCCTTCCTGCAGTTGCGCTACAAGGACGATGGCTCGGCCAAGTCGGCTTTCCTCCGGGATGTCGACCAGGCTCTCGGCAGCGCTGAGTCCAGGTTCGCGGCATTTTCCGGGGAAGCCCAGAAGCAGCTAGATCGGGCACTCTCGATGCCCCGGACGGCCGGAGGTTCGCTCGACCTCGGCGCGGCGGCGGCGCGGGCGGCGGCCCAGGCGGCCCAGGCTCGGGCCATCGCTGCCCGGGAGATTGCCACGGCCACAGCGGCGGCGGCGCGGGCCGAGGGCGACTATAGCCAACAGGCCCGGCTCGCGACTGCGGCGGCCGATGCGCTGGCAGTCGAGAGCGAACAGGCGGCGCGGGCGGCAAAGGCTCACGCCGACGCGCTGGCGCAGGTGCAGCGCGAGCTCGATCGGACTGCCTCGGCGACCGATGCGGTGATCGTCGGCGGCAAGCGGCTGGTGGCCGCGAACGACCAGGGCGCGGTCTCGGCGGGGCAGCATCGGGCCGCCATGCAACAGTTGGCATGGCAGATTGGCGACGTAACGCAGGGCCTTGCGATGGGCATTTCGCCCCTGACGATCTTCGCCCAGCAGAGCGGCCAGGTCGTGCAGGCCCTCAGCCTCGCCCGGGGCGGCGCGACCGGGCTGCTCGGCTTCCTGGCCTCCCCTTGGGGGGCGGTTATCACTGGGGCGGCCATGATTGCGGGCCAGTTCGCCGGCAAGCTGCTCGAATCCGGTGAGGCCGCGGAGACCGCCGCCGACAAGTACCTCACCGCCGCGGACGCTGCGCGGCAACTTGCCGGGGCGCAGAACTCTTTGCGGTACGTCGAGCGGTCGATGCAGCGCAACGCGCTGGTCGAGGAACAGCTCGCACTCGAGAACCTGATCGCCCGCAAGCCGGGTGCCAGTGACCCGAACGCGATGCCGTGGAACCGGACCTATGGCCTCGACGGTGCGAAGCGCCGCTTGGCCGAGGTGAAGCAGGCGCTCCTCCCGCTCAACAACGAACTGCGCTTGGCGGATGAGATCTCGGACAAGCTCGCGAAATCGTCCGAACAGGCCGCCAGGGGCACGGCCCGGCACGGTGGCGCGGCTCGCACCGCGGCCCCTGCTCTGTCCGCCTACAGCCGGGCGCTGGCATCCGTAGCTGCCGCCTACGACCGGATGAACGAGGGGAACGCCTGGGGCTCGGCCAGCCTCGCCGGACGGATCGAGGCAATGGCCGCGGCAACGGATCCCGCGAAGATCATCGGCGCGCCAGCCGCGGAGAGCGTCACCGTTTGGGACGCGATCAAGAGCGCGAACGAGGGTGCGCTCGCCGCGATGGGTGACCTCGCCACGGCCACGGGCCGGTGGAATGCGGAACTCGACGTGGCCGCAGACCGGCTTGCGGCAACGGGTCGCATGGGGGCAGACCTGGCGGCGGTATCGCGAGCCTTGCGCGGCAATTTCGCGGGCATCGGCGGCGCGGCAGGGGTGGCGCTCAGCACTGTGTTCGCGGCTCCGGCGGGTCGCAACGCCGACGGCAGCATTGCGCGGCTGGGTGATCGGATCGAAGCCATCTTCGCCGAGCGCGGCGCCTTCGGCCAGACCATGACCACGATCCTACAGGGCGCCGGCTCGGGCCTGGCGGTTGGCTCCGTGATCTTCGGCCAGAACAACGGCTCGGCGCAACTCGGCGGAGCGATCGGTGGCGCGCTGGGGCAGTCGGTCGGGGACAAGATCGGCGCGAAGGTCACGGGTGCCCTGGGCAAGGCGCTCGGACCCCTTGGCGCGATCGCCGGCGGCCTGCTCGGCGGCCTAGTCGGCGGCATCTTCTCGAGCCGGCCGCGCGGCTCGGGCACGGTCACTCAGGACGGGGTGACGGCCAGCGCGAACAACGGGGCGGTCAAGGCGACGCTCGACTCCTTCGGGCTGGGCCTGCAGCAGGCCATCACCAAGATCGCGACGCAGCTTGGCGGCCGGGTCGGCTCCTACGACGTGGGGATCGGCAGTTACCGCGGCGGCTACTACCAGGTCGCGGCCAGCGGCTCGGACCAGTTCCTCGGCCAGGCTCAGTATTCGGCCAAGTCCGGGCAGGCCCTCTATGACGGCCTCGACGCGACCGCGGCGCTGCGGGCGGCGATCTCGAACGCGATCCAGGACGGGGCAATCCAGGGCGTCCGCGCCAGCACTCAGACGCTCCTCAAGGCCGGCAAAGACATCGAGGCCCAGTTGTCGAAGGCGATCTCGTTCGAGGGGGTCTTCACCCGGCTGAAGGAGAACACCGACCCGGTGGGGGCCGCGCTCGACACGCTCAACAAGCAGTTCTCAGACCTGAAGGACGTGTTCGCCGAGGCGGGTGCCTCCGCCGAGGAGTATGCCGACCTCGAGAAGCTCTACGGCATCGAGCGCAGCAAGGCGATCAAGACGGCGTTCGATCAGGTCTCGGGCTCGCTGAAGTCGCTGCTCGACGATCTCGGCATCAACAACACGGCGCGGTCGCTCCGGGAGCGCGAGAGCCTGGCCCGCGCGGCGCTTGATCCTCTCTCGGCCAGGGTCGACGCCGGCGATACCAGCGCCTTTGGAGACTACGCCCAGGCCAGCCGTACCTATCTCGACATCGCGCGGCAGTTGTACGGCAGCCAGGCCGGGTTTTTCTCCGCTCAGGACGCTATCTCGGGCCGGGCCCGCTCTGCGCTCGACCGGCAACTCGCCATCGCCGAGGTCGCGACCAGCCGAGACAGCCCGTTTTCGACCGGCACGCGGGCCAGCGACAGCGCCAGCGTGGAATCGGCGATCAACCGGCAGACCGACGCGCTCCTCGCCGCGCAGCAGGGCGCGAACGACAACCTCGCGCAAATCCTGCTCACCCTCCGCAGCCAGTCCACCGGCTCCGCGCTCCCCGCGGCGGCCGGCGGGTACTGGTGACCCGCAACCCCCGAATCCGTGCCGAACTCTAGCGAAAGTGAGACCAACATGACGATCAATGCTCAATCCACCACCGCCCAGGCCGTCGCCGCCGCGGTGCAGTCCAACCCTGCATTCAACCGCGCCCTCGCCGATCATCTGGTCGCCGGCGGCAAGCTCAGCGCCGACGAGATCAAGGTCGCTCTCACCGCGAACGTCTCGGACCGGGCCAACGCCGCCGCCATCCGCGCGGGATGGTCTCGGGCCGCCGCCGCCGCCAACGCCCACTTCGGGCTGTGAGAGGGGGAAGCACCATGGCAACCCGCGCAACCGCCAAAGCCTCCGCCTTCGAGCCACCGCTTATCCGCAACACCACCACCGGCAAGCTGACCGCGCTCGCCGAAATGGACGCTGGCGACCTCATGCCTTTCCTGTCGGCGGCGCAGATGGAAACGATCGCCGCGCGGTTTCCGGCCTATCAGGCTGGGGCCGCCGCCGAGTTCGAGGCAACCCGGGTCTCGATCGTCGCCCAGGCCGTCGCCGCCGACCCCGAATGTCAGGGCAAGGCTGACGTGGCGCTCGGCTTTCTCGCCGACGAGAACTTGGCCGGCGTGAACGGCGAGGGGCTGGTCCGCCTTATCAAGGCCGCGGCGTCGCCCCTCCTCGCCGAGGAGGCGCGGCACGCGGAGGACCGGGCCTTCATGCGGGAAATGCTGGCCCAGAGCCGCAACTCCACCATCGACGCCGGCAACGGCGGGGCCGCCGCACCGCAAGATGCAGTCGCCCGCGGATGGAAGCGCGCAGCCGACCAGGCGAACGCGCGCTTCGGGCTGGGGGAAGGCTGACATGCCCATCATGACCGCCACCCCCGGCGATTGGGAGTTTCTGTCCCATGGCGCCCGGGACAACCTGGTCCTGATCGCCGGCCAGAACCTCCGCGCGGGCACCGTCCTCGGCCGGATTTCCGCCTCCGGGCTGTTCACCATCCTTGCCCCGGCGGCGGCGGACGGGTCGCAGAACGCGGCGGCCATCCTCGGCCAGGCGACAGACGCCACCGGGGGCAACCGGTCCACCTCAGGCCTCCGCACCGGCCCCGCCGAGGTCCTCGGCAACCGGCTGCTCTGGCCCGCCGGCATCACCACGCCCCAGCGCAACGCGGCAATCTCCGCCTTGGCCGCGCTGGGCATCAAGCTTCGCTGAAGAAGGGAACCACCAATGAGCAAGAAATCCTCTATCGAAACCATCCGCCAGGCATTCGCTGATTTCGACTTGGGCCCGATCGCTGGGCGCATTGCCGATGCGAAGGCCGACCTCTCCCGGATCGAGAACGCCATCGCCGCCGCGCAGGCTCGGCAGAGCGAAATCGTCGCCACGAAGGCCAAGCTTACCGCTGAGGGCGCGGTAGGCGTCGCGCTCGCCGAGGCCCTGCTCGCAGACCCGAGCACTTCGACGGCCGAGATCGCGGTCGAGAGCGTCGCCACGCTCGAGGCCGAGTTCGAAGGGCTGCGCAGTGCAGTGCAGGAACTCAAGCGCCGTCACCATGAAGTCGAAGCGCAGTTGGACGCCGTGACCATGATCGCTTGGGAGTCGGTGATCGCAGCGGGCCAGCCCTTGGGCGAGATCGTGCGCGCTCGCGTGGACAAGGCCTTCAACGCGCTCATCTCCGCCTATGCCGACGCGGCCACCGTGAGCCGCGCGCTGCGCATCGGGTACGAGGTGACCGAAGATTGCCGTCGGGTCCTCCAGGTTGCGGTCTCCCAGGGCGGCCGGCTGGTGAAGCCCAACACCTTGGCCCCGGCGTCGACCGAGATCGCCTCCACCTTGGCCCTCATCGCCGAGCGGTGCTCGGGCCTCGCGATGGATGTCGAATCGCCCGTGCACATCGGGTGACATAACGAGATGGGCGGCCGCTTTTCCTTATGGGCGGTCGCTCTACCTCGGGTTGGGGCCCGGGGGTGAGGCGGCGGGGCCAGTGCAGTCCCGCCGCCTTTTCATGCCCGCGAACTGAGACTTCGAACTGAGCGATTGCCGCAAACCGCCCCCTGGCATCAAAAACGGGGTCCCGAAGCGCTTCACCTTGCCGACCCCCCAAAGGTAGGACCCGCGATTTCCTCAGGAGGGGGCGCCAGGTTGGCAGAGATGGGGCTCGCAGCGTCGATCCGGGGGCGAGATGGGCACGACCAGCCCTCACCTCTTCCCATGCCCTCCTAGGCCCTCAAATCGCCTCGCCTGGCATCGGTCAAACTGACTGAGGAAACTGAGCGAATGGGCCCTCGAACTCCCCTCAGTTTGAAGGTCCGGAAATGACGGAATCGCGCGGCTTACCGAGCCACGGCGCAAAGGCTATGCCCGAGCCAGCTTCGCACGATAGGCCGCCCAAACTGAGTGGGCTGCGTCGAGCAAGTCATCATTCCCGCGCATCTTTGATTTTCTCGTGAGGTAAGCCCTCAGTTCCGCCCAACTGGTGACGTTCGGAAGGTCCTTGTCGGAGAGGGCGTCCCTCACAAAATCACCTTGCGGCGTGTGAGTGCTTCTACGCTGGCTGAGATATTCCTTGAAGGTCATTGCGCCCCATATCGCGAAGTGGAGCAGCCGCCCATCCTCGAGCGCCGCGTGATTGTACGGTGATTTCAATTGCGCCGGGCGAGTATAGATTCGTCCCCCAAGCTGCATAGAAACGGCGGAAAACGTGGTGCGCCCGGCGGGATTCGAACCCACGGCCCCAAGATTAGGAATCTTGTGCTCTATCCTGCTGAGCTACGGGCGCCCGCGGTTCTCTTAGGGGTTGCGGGTGACCATGGCAACGCAGCGGATTGCGCGCCGCCGGTTGGTTGGCCCGCCGGTTAGTTGGCCTGCCGGTTAGTTGGCTTGATCGGGCGGGACCACCGGGATCAGCAGCGGAGCCACCGGAACCCCCTCCTCGATTAGCTCGCGCGCCTCGGCCGGGGTGGCTTGGCCATGGATCGGCTCATGATCGCGTTCGCCATAGTGCATGGCCCGGGCCTGATCGGCGAACCGGTCGCCAACCCAGCGCGATGATTTGATCGCCTCGGCCTGAGCCAGAGCAACCGCGCGGAGCATGGCCACGGCTTCGGGCGGCAACGGCGGGACGGAGGAGGCGACCGGAATGGGCGCGGAGGCCTGCGGCGTCGCGCGGGCGGGTTCGGGCAACTGGTTGCCCTTGCGCCCCACGTTCGGCGCCATCACCGCCTTGGCTACATCGTCAGCGCCGCACACGGGGCACGACAGCATTCCCGCTGCGCGCTGCCGCTCGTAATCGTCATTCGTACTGAACCAGCCCTCGAAGCGGTGACCGGCGGCACGGCATTCAAGATCGAACACAATCATGGTGCCGCCTTAATTGGGAACTGGGCGGCGATTGGCAAGACTGGGCAATTGGGCACGTACCGTCGCGATTCGGGTCGGATCGAGATCCACCAGCCCCAATCCGGCGTGCTCGCCGCCAAGGTCCATCAGCACCTCGCCCCAGGGATCGATTGCCAGGCTATGGCCATAGGTGGATCGACCATCGGCGTGCTGCCCGACCTGGGCGGCCGAGAGGACGAAGGCGCTCGCCTCGATCGCGCGGGCCCGCTGCAACACATGCCAGTGATCGCGCCCGGTCGGAACGGTGAAGGCCGCGGGGATGGCGATGGCATCGCAAGCCTCGCGGCCGAGCGCCTCGAACAGGGCGGGAAAGCGGATGTCGTAGCAGATCGCCAGACCGAGCCGGCCGACCGGCGTATCGGGCACCACGGTCACCGCCTCGCCGGGAGCATAGGCGTTCGATTCGCGCCACGATTCACCCGTCGCCAGATCGACGTCGAACATGTGGAGCTTGTCGTAGCGCGCACGGATCACCCCGGTGCCGTCGATCACGAAGGCCCGATTGGCATATCGCGGACCGGTCCCGCGCACCGCCAGCGAACCCAGCGCCACCCACAGCCCCGTCCGTGCCGCCGCCTCGCAGACCACGGCCAGCACCGGGTCATCCGCCTCGGTCGTGATGGACTTGGCAGCACGCTGACGGTCACGATCGACCAGGCCGGACATCTCCGGAGTGAACAGCATGGCCGCGCCCTCGCGCGCGGCCTGCTCGATCGCTGCCACGATCGTGCGGCCATTGGCAGCGGGATCGATCCCGCTGGTCATCTGCAGCAGGCCAACGCGCACCAAGCGTTCAGACTCCCAGCGCCGCGTCGAGCGATCCGGCACGGTCGAGCGCGTGGATATCGTCGCATCCGCCATAGGCGACATCATCGATAAACACCTGCGGCACCGTCCGCGCACCGGGATTGCGCGCGGCCATCTCGGTACGTTTGGCCGTGTCCATCGTCACGTCATACTCGGTATAGGCGACCCCCTTAGCGTCGAGCAGTGCCTTGGCCCGGGTGCAATAGGGGCAGCCCCACTGGGTATAGATCTCAACTTTCGCCATGATCGATCCTTGTTGTTCACCATGCGGGGCCGCGCCAAGCGTGCGTTCACGCCTGCTGCAACTGATCCGCACGGCCATCCGGCAACCAGCCCTTGAAAGCCGTCGCGGCTATCATATCTCACCGATCGTGTCATGGGCCGAGCCCGGCCATGACACGCTGCCGGGATGCCCGTCGGGGTCCCGTCGGTCCTGAAATTGCTCAGATGAGGATTTTTGCCATGACCCGTTTCGATTTCACCCCTTACCGCCGCAGCACCGTCGGTTTTGATCGCCTGTTCGATCTGCTGGAGAATGCCTCGCGCAATGGCGCGAGTGAGAACTATCCGCCCTTCAACATCGAACGGCGCGGTGAGGACGCCTATCGCATCACCCTGGCGGTCGCTGGGTTCAAGCCGGCCGACCTCGACATTACCGCGCAGCAGAACCTGCTTATCGTGCAGGGACGCAAGAACGAGGATAGCCAGGCCAACGGCCAGTTCCTCCACCTCGGCATTGCCCAGCGCGCGTTCGAGCGCCGCTTCGAATTGGCCGACTTCGTGCGCGTCGAAAATGCCAATCTCGAAGACGGACTGCTGGTGATCGATCTTGTCCGCGAGGTGCCTGAAGCGATGAAGCCGAAAAAGGTGGCCATCGGCACCCAGAAGTCTCTGAGCGTGGTGGACATTCCTGCCGCCAGTCGCGATCAGGCCGCCTGACCTAGGGGCGAACCCGGCGCAAGCGGTCAACGTAGGCTTAGTGCTCGGCTTGTCGGCCCTATCGCCGCCAAGCCGGGCCTTCGCTCCTGCCTCGATGGTCAAATGGAAAACATGTTGGGGGTGGATCTGGGATGACCCACCCCCGCGACGCTGATGCGCCGCCTCGTCCCATCATGATCGTCCGGGTCGCAAAAGACGATCAATCGCGGGACAAGCCCTGGCAACTCGGCAGCATTTCGCAATACTACCGCGGCCGAATATCTTAGTGTGCCCCCGCTCCGCTCTGGTCTTGCGCCCGTCGGAACCTATCGTTGATCGCTTTCTCGCTTGCGTAGAATAATCGAATGCATACCTCTTCCCGTCAGGTCGGAGGGGTAATCGCTATCGATTTCATTTGGCAAGCCCCTTCGCAGCATCTGCCCTTTTTTTTACAAGCGCTGGGGTGGAGCGGCCTAGCCAAAAGCGCCGCCGCGCTCCCACCCGCGGGCTACCATTTCCCGGATCGGGTAGAAAATCGTCAAAGTGCGTAATGGGACAAGGGGACGGCCTGAAGAGGTGCCCAGGAAGTCCGTTCAGACGAGTCGCGCCTGTTGCAACGCCGCGCCGATGAAGCCGCTGAACAGCGGATGCGGGGCGAAGGGACGGCTCTTCAGTTCCGGGTGGAACTGTACACCCACAAACCAGGGGTGGTCCGGGCGCTCGACAATCTCGGGCAGCAGCCCATCCGGCGACATACCCGAGAAGACCAGTCCACCCTGTTCGAGTGCGTCCCGATAGGCGCAATTGACCTCATAGCGGTGGCGATGACGCTCGCTGATCTCCTCGGCGCCATAGATCGCCGCGACGTGACTGTTGCCCGCCAGCTTGGCGGGATAGGCGCCAAGCCGCATGGTGCCGCCCAGATCACCGCCCTCGGCGCGGGTCTGCAGGCCCTCCTGGGTCATCCATTCGGTAATGATGCCTACCACCGGTTCGCCGGTCGGGCCGAACTCGGTCGAGGATGCTCCGGCAATCCCCGCGGTGTTGCGGGCCCCTTCGATGCAGGCCATCTGCATTCCCAGGCAGATCCCGAAGAACGGCACCTTGCGTTCCCGAGCGAAGCGCACGCTGGCAATCTTGCCTTCGGTGCCGCGCTCGCCAAAGCCGCCGGGCACCAGAATACCGTGCATCGGCTCGAGGTGGGCGGCGATGGTCTCGTCGTCCTGCTCGAACACCTCGGCATCGAGCCACTTGATGTTGACCTTGACGCGGTGCGCCATTCCCCCGTGGACGAGCGCCTCGTTGAGCGACTTGTAGGCATCCTGCAGGCCGACATACTTGCCGACCACACCGATCGTCACCTCACCCTCAGGGTTCTGATAGCGGTCGACGATATCATGCCAGCGCGACAGATCCGGCGCAGGCGCGGTCAGCCCGAAATGACGCAGCACCTCGGCGTCGAGCCCTTCCTGGTGGTACTGCAGGGGCACGGCATAGATGCTTGATGCATCGAGCGCCGGGATCACCGCCTCGGTCCGGACATTGCAGAACAGCGCGATCTTTGCACGCTCGCTCGCCGGGAGCGGCTTCTCGCAGCGGCATAGCAGCAGGTCGGGCTGGACCCCGAGACTGGTCAGCTCGCGCACCGAATGCTGGGTCGGCTTGGTCTTCAGCTCACCGGCGGCGGCGATGTAGGGCACCAGGGTGACATGGACCGAGCAGGTCTGTTCGCGCCCCAGTTCGTTGCGCAGCTGGCGCAGCGCCTCGATGAACGGAAGGCTTTCGATATCGCCGACGGTCCCGCCGATCTCGCACAGCACGAAGTCCAGATCGTCGGTCGCATCCTGGGCGAAGGACTTGATCGCGTCGGTCACGTGGGGGATGACCTGCACGGTTGCGCCGAGGTAATCGCCGCGGCGCTCTTTGGCGATGATCTGCTGGTAGATCCGGCCCGACGTGATGTTGTCCGACTGGCGCGCCGACACGCCGGTGAACCGCTCGTAATGCCCGAGGTCAAGGTCGGTCTCGGCGCCGTCGTCGGTCACGAAGACCTCGCCGTGCTGGTAGGGGCTCATCGTCCCCGGATCGACGTTGAGATAGGGATCGAACTTGCGGATCCGCACCCGGAACCCACGGGCCTGGAGCAAAGCCGCCAGGCTTGCCGCCATAAGACCTTTGCCGAGCGAGGAAACCACGCCGCCGGTGATGAAGATGTACCGCGCCATGGGAGTCGGGCCTTAAATGCTGCGAGGGGCGCAGGGCAAGGCCAAGGCGCCAGGATGTGGAGCTAATCCACAGCTGCCGCGACCAGCCATATCCCGCGGGCGTGCGGAGCAAGAGGCCGCACGCCGCCCTTCGGAAGGAAACCAGGGACGAAATCGGCGCCGGGACACCATCCCGGCGCGGTGCTCAGGTGGCCTGAGGAGCCGGTTGGGCGCCCGCGGCCGGAGCCAGCGGATCGACCGGGGCCTGAACCGGCGCCACGTCACGCTTGAGCGAGGTGTCAATCGCACGACCATTGCCGGCGCCGGCCGCCATCGCCGCCAGCACGATCGACAGGACGACGAACACCGTGGCAAGGATCGAGGTGGTCCGGCTCAGAAAATCGGCAGCGCCGCGCGCCGACATGAAGCCGGTGGGGCTGCCGCCGGTGCCGAGGCCGCCGCCTTCGGACTTCTGCATCAGGATGACGCCGACCAACAGGGCCGCGACGATCGCCTGGACGACCATGATAAAGATGAACACGGGCAAAACTCGTTGTCCGGAGGGAAAGTTGAGCGCCATCTAGGCGTGCGGGAGCCCGCTGGCAAGGCATGGAGCCGATTACGAAACGGCTCCCGCAGCCCGGCGAACACTTCGTCGCTGGGCGCCAAGGACCGTGCGACGCCTGGCCTGGGGGTCGCCTCAGTCGTCGCTGCGCGCGGAATGGGCGGCAGCGACGATTGCGAGGAAGCTCTCCGCGGTCAGGCTCGCTCCACCGACCAGCGCCCCGCCGACGCCCTCGGCGGCCAGCAGGTCGCGCGCGTTATCGGCATTGACGGAACCGCCGTAGAGAATGCGGACCTTGTCGCCCAGCTCGGCGCTCCAGGCGATCAGCGTCGCGCGAATCGCCCGGTGCATGGTGATCACATCGTCCACCGCCGCGACCCGGCCGGTGCCGATCGCCCAGACCGGTTCGTAGGCCACGGCCACGCGCGCCATACCTGCCTCTTCGGCCAGGGCAGCAGACGGCAGCGAGGCGGCGACCTGCGCCTGGACCACGGCTTCGGCCTGCCCGGCATCGCGCTCGTCCAGCGTCTCGCCGACGCAGACGATGACCCCGAGCGTGCTCGCCAGCGCGGCTTCCGCCTTGGCCTTGATCAGGGCATCGCCTTCGCCATGATCGCGGCGACGCTCGGAATGGCCGACAATGACGAAATCCGCTCCGGCATCGGCGAGCATGGCAGCCGCCACGTCACCGGTATGCGCCCCCTTGACCTCGGGGTGGCAATCCTGCCCGCCGGTGCCGATGGCCTGTGCCTCCGACGCAATCGCCTGGACCAGCGTGAACGGGGGCGCCAGCCCGACCTGGACATCCGGATAGCGTCCGGCCGCCCGGTCGATGGCGCGGGCCTCGGCCAGCATGGCGCGGGTCCCGTTCATCTTCCAGTTTCCGACGATGTAGGGCCGATGTGGCATAAAAATTCCCTGAAATCTTGATTTTAGATGAGCATAGTGCCGAATCCGGAGGGAATTGGCGGCTCTCCGCGGCGCTGCTAGGCCAGCCACGCCCCGGCTGTCAAAACGCGACCATACAGTTTTTCACGATTTGCCGACCTGCGCCCGGCCCCTACCCTATCCCCCTGCCCTATCCCCCTGCCCAGTCCCCCCTGCCCTGATGGTGGCCGCGAGGATGGCCGCCCCGTTGCGGTGCGACGATTTGGTCCCTAAAGCCCCGCTGACGTCCTCAGCCCCGCCGGGGCCCCACAGTCGAGCCCGCCGATGCTGCATTTCTTCCGGTCCTTCATGCATTCCAAGATTGGCGTCGTCTTCGCGCTGATCTTCCTGGCACTGATCGCCCTGGCCTTCGCCGCGGGCGATGTGGCCGGAATGCGGAATGCGGTCACCGGCAACGATGGACGTGTCGCCACGGTAGGCGGCCGTGGCGTCGATGCCAGCGAGCTGGCCCAGGCCGCGACGAGCGCGGTCGAACAGCTCAAGCGCGACAATCCCCGGCTGATGATGAAGGCCTTCGTGGCGGGCGGCGGACTCGGCACCGTCCTTGATCAGACGATCGATCGGGCTGCGATCGCCGAATTCGGTGAGCGTCACGGGGTTATCGCCAGCGACCGGCTGGTGGACAGCGAGATCGCCAAGATCCCTGCTTTCCAGGGTCCCGACGGGAAGTTCAGCGACGCCGCGTTCCGCGCCCTGCTGGCGCAGCGCGGCCTGACCGAGGCCACAGTGCGGCGGGAACTGGCCGATGGCCTGATCGCGCGCCAGCTGCTCACCCCGGCCGCGCTCGGCGCGCGCATGCCGGGCGGGCTGGTGCTGCGCTACGCCGCCCTTTTCGCCGAGCGCCGGACCGGCACAATCGCCCTGCTGCCGGCCGCGGCCTTTGCCCCGCCGGCGGCGCCCGCCGAAGCCGAGGTGACGGCCTATTACAACGCCAACCGAGCCCGTTATGCCCGGCCCGAGCGCCGCACGGTCCGCTTTGCCGTGTTTGACGAGACGGCACTGAAGAGCGTGCCGGCCCCGACCGAGGCCGAGATTGCTGCCCGTTATACCGCCAACAAGGCTGCCTATGCCCCCAGCGAGGACCGGCGGGTCAGCCAGCTGATTCTCCCCACCGAAGCGGCCGCCAAGGCGGTGCTGGCCGAACTGGCGGGAGGCCGCACGCTCGAGGCCGCCGCTTCCGCCAAAGGCCTGGCCGTGGCCAAGCTCGGCCCGCTGAACCGCGCGGCGCTGGCAAACCAGGCCAACGACGCCGTAGCCTCGGCGGCCTTTGGGACCACCGCTGGCAAGACTGCCGGCCCGGTGCGCGGGCCGCTCGGTTGGGTTGTGCTGCGGGTGGATGCGATCGACGCCAAGCCGGGCAAGTCGCTCGATCAGGCGCGGCCTGAGATCCTCGCAGAACTGAGCCTGCAAAAGCGCCGCGCCGCGCTGACCGATTTCTCGGCCAAGGTCGAGGACGAGTTCGACAACGGCGCCTCGCTGGGCGACGTCGCCAAGGAGCTGGCGCTGACCATCACCGAAACCCCGGCACTGACCGCCGATGGCCAGGTGTTCGGCACTGCCGGACAGAAAGCCCCGGCCGAGCTTGCCCGCGTGCTGGCGACCGCCTTCGCGATGGAGCGCGAGGGCCAGCCGCAGCTTGCCGAGATCGAGCCGGGCAAGACCTTCATCGTGTTCGATGTCTCGCGCATCACCCCTTCGGCCCCCGCCCCGCTGGCTGAGATCAAGCCGCAGGTGATGACCGACCTGCTGCTGCAGAAGGGCGCGGCGGCGGCCAAGGCTGCGGCGGAGAAGGTCCTCGGCCAGGTCAAGCAGGGCCAGGAACTGGGCGCGGCCGTGGCCGCTTTAGGTGTGCCGCGGGTGCCCCCGGTCGACCGGATCGAACTGGGCCGCGAGGACCTGGCGCGGCAGGGCCAGCAGGTGCCGCCGGCCCTCGCCCTCCTGTTCTCTATGGCCAAGGGAACCACCAAGGTTCTGGCCGCGCCCGGCAACCAGGGTTGGTTTGTCGTCTCGCTGGCGCAGATCGTGCCGGGCGATCCGGCCCGCGTGGCTCCGATGCTGCCCGCCGCCGCGCGGGAATTGTCCGGGCTGACCGGACGCGAGTACGCGGCCCAGCTGCGCGCCGCGATCCGCCAGGAGGTCGGCGTCAAGCGCAACCAGGCCGCGATCGACGCGGTCGCCCGCCGTCTGGTCGGCACCAACTGAGCCCGCCGGGATGAGCCTGCTTCCGGAATCCGCCGGCCCAGAGAACGCGGCCGCCGCCGCTGCTCAGCTCGCCCGTGGCGAACCGGCGCTGGTCTGGCGTCGTCTGGTGGCCGATACCGAAACTCCGGTTGGGGCCGCGCTCAAGCTGTTCGAGGAAGGCCGCGGCGACTTCCTGCTCGAATCGGTCCAGGGCGGGGAAGTGCGCGGCCGATACAGTCTGCTCGGGCTGGCGCCAGACCTGATCTTCCGCGCCACCGGCCGGGTTGCCGAGGTCAACCGCAACTGGCCGACTGATCCGTCTGCCTTCACCCCCCAGCCCGGCGACAGCCTGAGCGAGCTGCGCGCGCTGGTGAACGCGTGCCGCATTGCCGTGCCGGCCGAGCTGCCGCCCGCGCTCGCCTGCCTGGTCGGCTATTTCGGCTATGAAACCATCGGCCTTGTCGAGAAACTGCCCCGGGCTCCGCAGAGCACGCTCGCCCTGCCCGACATGCTGTTCGTCCGGCCCACCCTGGTGCTGGTGTTCGACCGGCTCAGCGATGCGCTCTGGTGCGTTGCCCCGGTGTGGCCCGGCGCGAGTGCGCCCGAGGCGCTGATCGGTGCGGCAGCCGACCGAATCGACGCGGCGCTGGCCCGGCTGGCCCGTCCGGCGCAGACGGCGCCGCCGCCTGCCGACCTGCCCGAACCGGTGCGCACCCCGGTAATGGCGCCCGAGCGCTATCGTGACATGGTGCTGAAGGCGCAGGACTACATCACCGCTGGCGACATCTTCCAGGTCGTGTTGGCGCAACGCTTCACCACGCCCTTCACCCTGCCGGCAGTCGCACTCTACCGCGCGCTACGGCGGGTGAACCCCTCGCCCTTCCTCTATTTCCTCGATCTGCCCGGCTTCGCCCTGATCGGCTCGAGCCCGGAAATCCTGGTGCGCATCCGTCACGGCGAGGTGACGATCCGGCCGATTGCCGGCACCCGTCCGCGCGGCCGCACCCCTGAGGACGATGCCGCGCACGAAGCCAGCCTGCTGGCCGATCCCAAGGAGCGCGCCGAGCACCTCATGCTGCTCGACCTCGGCCGCAATGATGTCGGCCGGGTCGCCGCCAAGGGCACGGTCCGGGTCACCGAAAGCTACACGATCGAGCGCTACAGCCACGTCATGCACATCGTCTCGAACGTGGTCGGACAGCTCGACACCGCGCGGCATGATGCGATTGACGCGTTGTTCGCCGGATTCCCGGCGGGCACCGTCTCGGGCGCGCCCAAGGTCCGCGCCTGCGAGATCATCGCCGAGCTCGAGCCGGAAACCCGCGGCGCCTATGCCGGCGGGGTCGGCTACTTCGCACCCGACGGGTCGGTTGATTCGTGCATCGTGCTGCGCACCGCGGTGCTCAAGGACGGAGTCATGCATGTCCAGGCCGGGGCCGGTATCGTCGCCGATTCCGTGCCTGCCAGCGAGCAGGCCGAATGCGAGAACAAGGCCGGGGCCCTGTTCGCTGCGGCGCGCGAGGCGGTGCGGGTGGCCAGCGAGGCCGGTTACGGACAATAGCGCCCGCTGCGGCGGGCCAGGGGGAGGGCAGCGCGGATGGCGGGACTCGATGATTTCCTCGGCGCGGCTCCGCTCTGGTTGGTCGGCGCGCTGCTACTGGCTGCGCTGGTCCTCGCCGCGCTGGCCGGACGCTGGGTCCGCCTGACCTATGCCGCCGATCCCCGCCCCGAATCCCCCGATAGCTACCTGCTTTCAACCGCGCTCGCCCTGCTGGGCCTGCTGATCGCCTTCACCTTCTCGCTCGCCGTGGCGCGCTACGATGACCGCCGCGAGGCGGTGATCCGCGAGGGCAATGCGATCGGTACGGCCTGGCTGCGCGCCGGGCTGGTCGCTGGGTCCGAGGGTGAGGCGCTGCGTGACCGCCTGCGCGGCTATGCCGATCTGCGCGCGGCGCTGCCCACCGCGCCCGACCGCCGCGCGGTCGAAGCCGCCTCGGCGCGGGCGCAGACCGCGGTGTGGGCTGCGGTGCGCGCCGCGCTTGTCCGGCTTGAGCCGCCGCTCGGCGCCACGCTGGTCAATGCCGCCAACGAGATGTTCGATGCCGCCGCGGCCCGCAAGGCCGAGCGGGAGGCGCGGATCCCCGGCCGGGTGCTGGACGTTGTCAGCCTCTATGCTGTGATCTCGGCCGGCATCGTCGGCTATGTCACCGCCCGTCGCGGCAGCCTGCGACCGCTGCTCGAGGCAGGGGTGTTGTTCGTGCTCCTGACCCTGGCGCTCACCCTGATCCTTGATCTCGACCGGCCATGGTCAGGCGCGATCACCATCTCGGCCGCGCCCGTGAGCGAGGCGCGCGCGGCGATGGGTACCTGACCGGATCCTGCTGGCGAGGGCGAGGAATTGCTTGATCCGGCCCGCGAAGGCTGAAAGAGGCAGCTGCCATGATCCTGGTCATCGACAACTACGACAGCTTCACCTGGAACCTGGTCCACTACCTGATGGAGCTGGGCGCCGCGGTCGAGGTGGTGCGCAACGATGCACTGACCGCCGCACAGGCGCTCGATAGCGGGGCCGCCGGCTTTCTCCTCTCGCCCGGTCCCTGCACCCCGAACGAAGCCGGAATCAGCCTCGATCTGGTTGGCGCCGCAGCCGATGCCGCGCGGCCACTGCTCGGGGTCTGCCTGGGCCACCAGTCGATCGGGCAGCACTTCGGCGGACAGGTCGTGCGCGGCGGGCTGATGCATGGCAAGACCAGCCCGGTCAGCCATGACGGCACCGGGGTTTTCGCCGGCCTGCCTTCGCCCTTCACCGCGACCCGCTACCACTCGCTGATCGTCGAGGACATTCCGCCGGTGCTTGCGGTCAACGCGCGCAGCGACGACGGCCACGTCATGGGCTTCCGCCACGTCGCCCTGCCGATCCACGGGGTGCAATTCCACCCGGAGTCGATCGCCACCGAACATGGCCACGCGATGCTCGCCAACTTCCTGATGCTGTGCGGGATCACGCCGCGCCTCCCGGCATGACCGCACTTCCCCCGATCACCGCCGATCCGCTGGCCGAGGACGAAGCCGAGGCCGCGTTCGGCGCGATGCTTGATGGCCTCGTCCCCGACGCTGAGATTGCCGGCTTCCTCGTCGCGCTGGCTGACCGCGGCGAGCAGGCCGGCGAGATCACCGGGGCCGCCCGCGCGATGCGCCACCGCATGATTGCTGTGCAGGCTCCGCCGGGAGCGATCGATGTCTGCGGCACCGGCGGAGACGGACTCCACACGCTCAACGTCTCGACCGCGGTCAGTCTGGTCGTCGCCGCTTGCGGGGTGCCGGTGGCCAAGCACGGCAACCGCGCCGCCAGTTCCAAGGCCGGTGCGGCCGACACGCTCGAGGCGCTGGGCCTCAACCTCGACCGGCTGGCCGAAACTGCCGAGGACACGCTGCACGATCTGGGCATCGGCTTTCTGTTCGCCGGACGCCATCACCCGGCGATGGGGCGCATCATGCCGATCCGCAAGGCACTGGGCCGGCGCACGATCTTCAACCTCATGGGACCGCTGGCCAATCCGGCCGGGGTCACGCGGCAGCTGGTCGGCATCGCCCGGCCCGCCTATGTCCCGATCTATGCCGCAGCGATCGCCGCGCTGGGAACCGAGCGGACCTTCGTCGTTTCGGGCGACGAGGGGCTCGACGAGCTCAGCCTGGCCGGCGGCAACGAGGTCGGCATGGTCGAACAGGGCCGCGTCGCGCTGCGGCGGGTGACCGCCGCCGAGGCGGGGCTGCCATCCGCGCCGGTCGAGGCGATCCGCGGCGGCGATCCGGCCACCAATGCCGCGGCCCTGCGCCGCCTGCTGGCGGGCGAACCGGGGCCCTACCGTGACGCCGTCCTGTTCAACGCCGCCGCCGCGCTGCTGGTGGCTGGCGAGGCCCAGGACTGGGCCGCCGCCGCCGAGGAGGCGGCCGAGGCCATAGACAAGGGGCTCGCCAAGGCCCTGCTCGATTGCTGGATCCAGACGCTGCAATGACCGACAAGCTCACCGAAATCTGCGCCGCCACCACGGCTGAGGTCACCCGTCGCAAGGCGCTGCTCAGCCTAGCCGAACTCGATGCGCTGGGCGCTGCCCAGTCCGCGCCGCGCGGCTTCGAGGCGGCCCTGCGGCGTGCCGCGGGGTCCGGCTTCGGCCTGATCGCCGAGATCAAGAAGGCCTCGCCGTCAAAGGGCCTGATCCGCGCCGATTTCGATCCGCCGGCCCACGCCCGCGCCTATGCCGAGGGCGGCGCCACATGCCTGTCGGTGCTAACCGACGCCCCCTATTTCCAGGGGCATGAGGACTATCTGGTCGCAGCCCGCGCCGCCTGCGCGCTGCCCGTGATCCGCAAGGACTTCATGGTCGATCCCTGGCAGTGCGCCGAAGCCCGGGCCATCGGTGCCGACGCGATCCTGATCATCGTCGCCGCGCTCGACGATGGACAGATGGGCGAGATCGAGGCTGCCGCGCTGGAACGCGGCATGGACGTGCTCGTCGAGGTCCACGACGAGGCGGAAATGGAGCGCGCGGCCCGTCTGCGCTCGCGACTGGTCGGCGTGAACAACCGCGATCTCAAGCGCTTCGTCACCGATCTGGCCGTGACCGAACGGCTCGCCCCGCTGGCGCCGGAGGGTGCCCTGCTGGTCGGAGAAAGCGGCATCAACCACCATGCCGACCTGCAACGCCTCGCCGCGGCCGGAGTGCGCAGCTTCCTGGTCGGCGAAAGCCTGATGCGTCAGGCCGATGTCGTTACCGCGACGCGCAACCTGCTGGGCACCACCGCTTGACGGGCTGAGCCAAGTTGCCTAGATGTTCCGCGTTCGTTCACTGAACGATGCAGGAACATCGGAGTCCGGCATCGTCCATGCCGGGAGTAGAGTGCCATGCTGACGCGCAAGCAGCACGAGTTGATCCGGTTCATCCAGGCCCGTCTCGAAGAGACCGGCGTGTCACCATCTTTTGAGGAAATGAAGGAGGCACTCGATCTTCGCTCGAAGTCAGGCGTCCATCGCCTGATTTCGGCGCTGGAAGAGCGGGGCTTCATCCGGCGCCTGCCCAACCGCGCCCGCGCACTCGAAGTTCTGCGCCAGCCGGACGACGTGAGCGCCAAGGTGGCGCCGCCGCCCCGCCCCAGTGCTCCGCCGCCGCAGTTGCGCAGCCCGGTCGTCACCGCAGCGCCGGCCAACGACGTCATCGAACTGCCGCTGCACGGCCGGATCGCCGCTGGCGTGCCGATCGAGGCGCTGGAAGGTCAGTCCACCCTACCCGTCCCGGCCGCCCTGCTCGGCCCGGGTGAGCATTACGCGCTCGAGGTGTCAGGCGATTCCATGGTCGACGCCGGCATTCTCGATGGCGATTTCGCGCTGATCCGCCGCACCGATAGCGCGCGGGACGGTGAGATCGTGGTCGCGCTGGTGCGGGGCGAAGAGGCCACGCTCAAGTACTTGTACCGCGAGCAGGGCCGGGTGCGGCTCGATCCGGCCAATGCCGCTTACGATCCGCAGTTCTACGCCCCCGGCGAGGTGATGGTGCAGGGCAAGCTAGCGGGCCTGCTGCGGCGCTACCACTGAGCGGCAGGCGGTGCCGCCGGGGACCACCTCGGGGGAACCGGTTGGTCGGTTCGTCCCGCTGGCAAGGTCGGCGGCGGCACCTGCCAGCCATGGTCGTCGCGCTCCCGGCGGACTGTCTCGATCCGGCCTGCAAGCAGGTCGATCGCGACCCCACCCGTCTGCGCCAGGCTGTGCCGGTCGATCTTGCGCCAGCGAGGCCGGCAGCTGGCCGGCAGCCAGCGCGGCGCTATCACCAGGTCGACGCGCTCGCAGGCTGCCGCCAGGTCGCGCAGTGGCACAGGATCGGAGCCGCGCGCCAGCAGCAGGTGCCATGAGCGCGCGCGTCGCTGCAACACGACACTGCAAAAGTCGGTGTTGCAGGTCGTCTGCGGCAGACCAGTCAGTGGCACCAGGGTGGTATCCAGCCCAGCCATCTCGTTGAGTCGATCCTGCGCGAAGCCCGGCCGGGGATCGCGCAGGACTGCCAGATGACCTGGCACCAGCCCGGTCACCGCGACGTGGCGACCATCGTTCGACACCAGCACATCGGGTGCGCGCGCGGTGAGCGCAGCCACGCCGCCCAGCGCAATCGGCAGCAGGCCCCAGCGCCGGACTGGGCCGGGCCACAGGGCCAGCCACAGGCCGCCTCCAAGGAGCAGCAGGAAGGGGCCGGGTCCGAAGGCAGGGGTCAGCGCGACAGCGGCAGGAACCTCGGCCACGCCGTGGGCCAACCGCAGAAGCAGGGCAAGCGCCTGTCCGGCACACCACCAGGCCGGCGCGCCGAGCCCGACCAGGTCAAGCGCCAGCGCCAGGGCAACGGCCGGCATGATCACGAAGGTGGTGAGCGGGATCGCCACGACATTGGCCAGCGCACCGAGCAACCCGGCCCGGTGAAAATGGAACAGTCCGATCGGAAGCAGTGCCAGCTCGATCACCAGCCCGGTGAGCAGCAAACCGCCAAGCCGGCGCATCCCCGCCTGCCATGCCGGTTCCTCGCGGGCGGCCAGCCGGTCCCGCACTGCCGGCACCGCATGCAGCGCGACGATCGCCAGCACGGCCGCAAAGCTCAGCTGGAAGCTGGGGCCAATCACGGCTTCGGGCCACGCCAGCATAACAACCAGGGCCGAGAGCGCGAGCAGGCGTAAGGACAGGGGGTCCCGCCCCAGCGCAACAGCCAGGAGGACCAGCAGGGAGCCAACCAGGCTGCGCACCGTCGGCACTTCGGAACCGGTCAGCACCGTATAGAAACCACCCGCGACCGCGGCTCCCATCGCAGCCCACAGCGGCAGCCGCAGCCGCAGGGCCAGCCATGGCCACAGCGCCAGCAAGCGCAGACCCACAAGATAGCCGGCGGCAACCACGGCACTGACATGCAGGCCGCTCACCGAGAGCAGGTGGCTCAATCCTGCGTCGCGCATGGCCTCTTCATCGGCCCTGGCGATCCCGCCGCGGTCGCCACTGGCCAGCGCCGCCGCGATCCCGCCGGCCGAACCCGGCAGGCGGGTCGTGATATGCGCGGACAGCGTTGCCCGTAGCGCCGGCAACCCCGGCGCTGTCTTCCCCGCCGCCTGAACCGCAATCGGGCCCAGCGCCACGCCTGTCGCGGCCAGGCCCTCGAACCATGCGGCCCGGGCAAAATCATAGCCTCCCGGCAACAGCGGCGGCGCCGGAGGCATCAACCGCACCTTCACCCGGACCCGCGCCCCGTCGCCCAGGTTCGCGGGCATGGCCGCCTGCGGCACACGCAGCCGGACCCGGATCACCCGCCGCAGCGACAACGGATCGCGCGTGGCCAGCACCAGGCGCCATTCCCCGTCGGCCGGCCGGATGATACGGGACAGCACCCGGCCCTCGATCATGCCGGCAAAGGGGCGGGCAATACCTGGCGTGCCAACCAGCTCGGATCGCATCCAGACATGGGCGACCCCGGCGGCCAGCACCGCCGCCATGGTGCCCAGCGCGATCCGACCGAGCGGCATGGACGCATCGCTTGGCCGACGCTTCAGCGCGGCCACGCCCCCGAACAGGCCGAGTCCGATAAACGCCACCCACTGCCCGGCACGTGGCAAGGCGAACCATGCCGCAATGCCACATGCAAAGGCCACGGCCAGCCAGGCCGCCCCATCGTACTGACGTTCGGCCAGAAACCTCTCGATGCGGCGATTCATGGCGCAAGCCCGCTGGACAAGCCGACCCGCCTGCGCCAAGAGGCGCGCTGCGTTGCAGCGGCGCCTGGCGGTGGGGGCGTGAAGGCCGGAACGGCAACGCGGGCCATGACGTCATAAGGACAGGAATAGAGGCATGATGGCAAGCAGCAGGTTGACTGACGCGGCGACTGACAGCGGTCGTGGCGTGGTAACCCGCTTCGCCCCCTCGCCCACCGGCTATCTCCACATCGGCGGCGCGCGCACGGCCCTGTTCAATTGGCTGTTTGCCCGCCATCATGGCGGCAAGTACCTTTTGCGCATCGAGGATACTGATCGCTCCCGCTCAACCGAGCCTGCCATTGCCGCGATCTTCGACGGGCTGGACTGGCTGGGCCTGGGCGGAGACGAACCGCCGGTGTTCCAGTTTGCCCGCTCCGACCGCCACGCTGCGGTCGCCCACGCCCTACTGGCAGCGGGCAAGGCCTACCGCTGCTATCTCACCAGCGAGGAACTCGCCGCCCGGCGGGAACGCGCGCAGGCCGAACGCAAGCCCTTCCGGATCGAGAGCGAATGGCGTGATGCGACCCCCGAGACCTGGCCGGTCGATCAGCCCTATGTCGTGCGCATCAAGGCCCCTCGCGAAGGCGAAGCGGTGATCGAGGACCTGGTCCAGGGCAAGGTGACCGTCCGCAACGAGGAGATCGACGATTTCGTCCTCCTGCGCAGCGATGGCACGCCCACCTACATGCTGGCCGTCGTGGTTGACGACCATGACATGGGCGTGACCCACGTTATCCGTGGCGACGATCACCTCAACAACGCCTTCCGCCAGCTTGTGATCGTCCGCGGCATGCAGGCGATCGAGGGCGGCTGGTTCGATCCGGTCTATGCCCATGTCCCGTTGATTCACGGGTCTGATGGGGCCAAGCTGTCGAAGCGCCATGGTGCGCTCGGCGTCGACGCCTATCGCGACGAGCTTGGCATTCTGCCCGAAGCCCTGTTCAACTATCTGCTCCGGCTCGGCTGGGGACACGGCGACGACGAGATCATCAGCCGGGCCCAGGCACAGGAATGGTTCGATATCGCCCACGTCGGCAAGAGTCCCTCGCGATTCGACCTTGCCAAGCTGCAGAACCTGAACGGCCACTATCTGCGTGAAGCCGATGATGCCGCGCTGGCGGCGCTGGTTGCGCCACGGATCCCGGATGAGCCGGACCTGGACCTGCTGACACGGGCCATGCCGGTGCTGAAGGTCCGGGCCCGTGACCTGAACGACCTGGCTGCCGGAGCCGGCTTCCTGTTCGCCCAGCGTCCACTATCGCTCGACGACAAGGCGACGGCCCTGCTGACCACCGAGGCGCGCGCCCTGCTGGGCCAGATCTCCGAGCTGCTGAGCGGTCACGCCGACTGGACAACCGCAGCGCTAGAGGCCACGCTCAAGCAGGCCGCCGGGGACTGGGGCCTTGGCCTGGGCAAGCTGGCGCAGCCTTTGCGCGCGGCGCTGACCGGGCAGACAACGTCGCCCGGCATTTTCGACGTGCTTGAATTGCTCGGACGGGACGAAAGCCTCGCGCGGATCGCCGCGCAGGCGGTTCCGGCTGCGAATGCCTTATAAGTAAGGAGTTGGACAGGTGGGTAACGCAAAGCTGAACGCCGGTGGCGCCGATTTCGAATTTCCCGTGCTGAGCGGCTCGGTCGGCCCGGACGTGGTCGACATCCGCAAGCTCTATGCCCAGACCGGGCTGTTCACGTATGATCCCGGCTTCACCTCGACCGCCAGCTGCGAGAGCGCGCTGACCTACATCGACGGCGACGAGGGCGTGCTGCTCCATCGCGGCTATCCGATCGGCCAACTGGCCGAGGGCTCCAGCTTCATGGAGGTCTGCTACCTGCTGCTCAACGGCGAACTGCCGAGCCAGGCCGAACTCACCGATTTCACCCGCACGATCACGCGCCACACCATGGTGCACGAGCAGCTCAGCAGCTTCTTCAGCGGTTTCCGCCGTGACGCACACCCCATGGCGGTGATGTGCGGCGTGGTCGGCGCGCTCTCGGCCTTCTACCACGATTCGACCGACATCTCCGATCCCGACCAGCGCCGGATCAGCGCCCACCGCCTGATCGCCAAGATGCCGACGATCGCAGCGATGGCCTACAAGTATTCGGTCGGCCAGCCCTTTGTCTATCCGCGCAACGATCTGTCCTATGCCGGCAACTTCCTGCGCATGACCTTCGGCGTTCCGGCCGAAGAATACGAGGTAATCCCGGCGGTCGAGAAGGCGATGGACCGGATCTTCATCCTCCACGCCGATCATGAGCAGAACGCGTCGACCTCGACGGTGCGGCTCGCCGGATCCTCGGGCGCCAATCCCTTCGCCTGCATCGCGGCCGGCATCGCCTGCCTGTGGGGCCCGGCGCATGGCGGTGCGAACGAAGCCGCACTCAACATGCTCAAGGAAATCGGGACTCCGGACAAGATCCCGCACTACATCGCACGCGCCAAGGACAAGAACGATCCGTTCCGCCTGATGGGCTTCGGCCACCGCGTCTACAAGAACTACGATCCGCGCGCGACGGTCATGCAGAAGACCGTCCGCGAGGTGTTCGACGCACTCAAGGTCACCGACCCGCTGTTCGAGACCGCGCTGCGGCTTGAGGAAATCGCACTCAACGATCCTTACTTCGTCGAGAAGAAGCTGTTCCCCAACGTGGACTTCTACTCGGGCATCATTCTGTCGGCGATCGGCTTCCCGACCACCATGTTCACTGTGCTGTTTGCCCTGGCCCGCACCGTTGGCTGGGTGGCGCAGTGGAACGAGATGATTTCGGACCCGGGCCAGAAGATCGGCCGTCCGCGGCAACTCTACACCGGCCCGACGCAGCGCGACTACGTGCCGCTCAGCCAGCGCTGATCGCGAGACCAACCGAGCAAGAAACGGCGCCGATCCCGGGATCGGCGCCGTTGTTGTTGGTGGGCGCGGCGCAAGCCAGCGAAAATGAGGGTCAGCGTGAAACCGGCAGATCGCCCGGGACCGTCAGCACGAAACGCGCGCCCTGGCCAGGCGCGCTGTCAACGGTGAGGTCGCCGCCCATCGCGCGGGCGAGGCGGCGCGAGATGTAAAGCCCCAGCCCCGAGCCGCCATCGCCGCTGCGGCCAAGCCGCTCGAACTTCTCGAATACCTTGCGCTGCTGCGCGGGATCGAGCCCCGGTCCCTGGTCAGCCACGATCACCCGCGCAAGGCCAGCCTCGTCCTCAAGCCGGATCCAGATCTGCGACCCTTCCGGAGCATAACGCAGGGCATTTCCGACCAGGTTGAGCAGGACCTGGAGCACGCGGCGGAACTCGGCGACTGCGGGCAGGCTTTCGCCGGGACGCGGTGCATCGATGACGATGCCGCGCTCGCGCGCCTTGACGCCAAGAATGCCGGCAGCTTGCCGCGCCACCTCGGCAAGATCGATCCGATCGGGCGCAGTGCTGAAATCATCCGCCTCGACCACTTCGAGATCGGTCAGATCATCGATCAGCGCGAGCAGGTGCTGGCCAGCCGTGGCGATATCGGCGGCATAGGCGCTGTATTCCTCGCTGAGCGGGCCGGCGAGCCTGGAGCGAATGGTTTCCGCATTGGCGATGATCCGGGCGATGGGCTGGCGCAGCACCGGGGCCACCTCGCGGCCGATCATCCGTGCGCGGATCTGGGCTGCCACCGGGTTCGCCTCAGACTGCGAGGCGGCGGGAAGGTCCGAGCCGAGGTAAAGCTCGAACCCGGCAGGCTCGCTGCCAGGCAGGCCCACCGGAACCAGCGTCGCCCGCCAGGGCCGGGCCGATCCTTCCACCGCGACCGGGGCGCCATCGAGCAGCCGCCAGTGCAGCGGCTGCTGATGGGCACTGCCCGGGATCGAGACGAAATCGGTCCAGGGCCGCCCGCGGGCGCTGTCCATCCGCGCGGCGAGCGCCGCCAGCTCGGTCGATTCGGCTGCGGCGTAAAGGACGTTCTGGCGCGCATCGAGCCGCGCGTGGAGTTCGGCGATCTGGCGCTCGACCGCCAGCTTGCGTCGTGCGATTGCAGCCTCATCCTCGACCGGCAGGGGCCTGGACCGCCAGTGCCTGAGCTCGATCTGGCAACCATCGACAGCCGGTTCGATCTCGACCCAGGCCGTCACGCTCTCGGCTCCGTCCTGGGCAATGATCGGGCGGGCAATCCGCAAGCCGAGCGCACGCGCCTTGCCCACTGCCTCGCGCAGCGCAGGAATGGCGATGGCGCCAGGCACATCGCCACCGCAGCGCAGTTGCAGGCCGAGCAGCGGCTCGTCCGCGGCCACCAAGCGGTCCTCAGAATCGGTCCGGGCAATCGCCCCGTGAACCTGCGGCACCGAGGGTGGCGCGAGTGGAGGCGTGGTCATCCCCCCTGCCCCTGCGCCAGGAGTTCGGCTGCCTGATGGCTGTCAACCAGGAACCAGTGCGGCGGCGGGCTTGCTTCGGGCTGAAGGCAGAGGATCACGGCCTCGCGCGCGGCCGGTTCGAGCCCGGCCGCCGCCAGCAGGAGTGCCAGGCGCAGCGGCCGGCCGCTTGCCGCGGCGAGCAGGACCTCGTCACGATCCTGTCCGGTGAGGAGCGACACGGCGGTCACAAACAGCGAGAAACCAGCCTGCGCCGGGTCCAGCGCGGCCGCAAAATCGTCGCCCAAGCCCAATCCGAGCTGCGCGAGCAGGCCCAACCGTCCACGCCGCTCATCGAATCCGGCGCGCCATGCGGCTACCGCCTCGGCCCCCGCATCGGCGGTCCGGCGAGCCAAGGTAGAGATCGCCGCGCCGAACAGGTCCGCCGGCAGGTCCGCCGCAGCCAGCTCCATGCGCTGGTGGCGGCGCACGAACCGGGTCTGAGCAGCCATCAGCGTCATGGCCAGACCGGCAAGCTGCGGATCACTGGCACTGATCCGGTCCTGCACCAGCGGTGGCAGCAGCGGATCGATACCCCGTTCGGCAAGGCGCGCCAGGACCTGCCCTTCCACCGCCAGAGCGTGAACGTGGTCAACCAGGCCAGCCGTATCGATCAGCGCAGCGCCCAGCGCGTCGTTCCAGACAGCAACCTCCGGCTCGCCCAGCGGGCGCAGCAGCTCGACCGTAAGCGAAGCGACCATCGCGCGGGTGCGGGCAATCGGCTCCTCGCCCAGCAACGGATTGCTCTCTCCACGGACCAGATGCCGCAGAACCGGTCCGAGTGCAGCACCATCGCGGCGGTCGCGCGCGAGTTCGTTCCACAAGGGATCGAGGCCGGACACGGCATCCGGGATTGGCGGACCAGCGGAGTTCATGGCGGTGGAATAGAACAGCGTGGTTAAGCCCCGGTTATGATTGTTGCCTTGGCGGCATCCCGTCTACCGATCAGCACCAGCGCCGCCATCAGGAGAACGAGGCTCATCCCCAGAATTGCGGGGGCCAGCACGTGGCCTGCGGCCAGCACCGCGAACAGCGCGGTCAGAACCAACCGGTCCTCGAGCCAGGCCATCACCCGGCCAGGGAGGACCCTCGGCAGAACCCGCAACAGCCCGAGCAAGACCACCGCAGGAAATCCGCGTTCAGCCAGGGTCTGTCCGGGCAAAAGCGGCAGCGCCAGAACGAGCAGTGCAACCAGCGCCAGATCGAATGCCACACCAGCGGCGCCCGAGGCCCACAGCCGACGCGGCCCTTGGCGTAGCGCACCCTGGTGCAAGCTGACCAGGAGCAAGCTGGTTCCCAGCACCACCTCCGCCGCGGCCAGCAGGGCGAAGCCGCCGACGAGGCTGCCGAACCACCCGGCTGCCAGGGCAAGAATGGCCAACAACCCCGAAAGACCGAGGCCGATGATGCGGCTGCTGCCCTCGTGCAGCATGGCGGCGCCAAAGTGCCGCACCAGCAGTCGCGCCATCGCCGGACCCGGCGTACCCGGTCCATCGGCGGTGTGGCGCACCATCCAGCCCTCTTCGGCGGCCTGGGCATCGACCTCGTTACGGATCAGCAGCCAGCGACCGCCGCTGCGCACCGCCTCAGGCACGGGCCGCAACGAGACACCCGCCTGTAGCGCGATCCGCAACAACGCCGAAACGGCATCGACATCGGCAGGCAGGTCCATGAGCCGATCGACCAGCCGGCCTGGCACCAGCATCATCCCGGCCCAGGCTTGGGCAAGGTCGATCCGCTCAAATCCGGCCGCAGTGCCGTGGTCGGCGGGAAGCACGATGACCCCCTGCCCGCTAGCAAACAGCGGCAGCGCGTCGCCGGGGGTCGGTAGCAGCCCCTCGGCCAGCGCCAGCACCTCGTCGGCGGCTGTTACCAGACCAGTCAGCCCGGTTGCCGCAGCGACCACGTGGAATGACGCGCCAGCCTCCTCGGCATCGCGCTGAAGGCTGGCGAACTCGGCTGTGAAGTCACGGGCGATGACCACGATCCGGCGGCAGCCCGCAGCCAGCGCCAGAGCCACCTGGTGCCGGGCGACCAGGGCGCCACCGACCCGCAGAAACGCGGGCGCGGGAGCCTGCCCCGCAATGGCCGGCTCGCTTGCAGTCAACAATCCGACGCGCAGACCCCGTCTCCTGCCATGCCGCGGACATGGCCGCGGACGCGCGGTTGTAGAACCGCGGCCCGGACCTGCCAAGCCCAAGCTCCCGGCGGTGATCGTGAAACGGTCGGTTCAGCCGGACGGTCCCGGCCGCAGCGTTCAGGCAGGACCGGTCCCCGCCAGATCGGCGGCGAAGCCGGACAGGGCACGCACCACAGTCGGCTCGCCGGGGGCGGCAGCCAGTGCGGCATCGGCGAGGTCGATCAGCGGCTGGACCTGAAAGCTCGCCGCCAACCCGCGGATGCGCAAGGCCGCCACGTGCCAGTTGGCATCGCAACGCGCGCGCTGCAGCAGGTTGACATGGTTGGCCAGGCTCTCGGCAAAGGCGGCGCGGAGTTCCGCCGCCAGCGCGGGATCGCTCCCGGCGGCCGCGGCCAGGGTCTCATCAAGGGCGCCGGCATGAAGAACCATGGCGCTGCTTATGCGACGAAGAGGGTTAAGGCGGGGTTTCTCGCCGCTGGTCTGCGTGGTAGCGTACCGGCATGACTGGGGGAAAGCGCATTGTCGCGATCGGGCCCGGCGGCGAAACGCCGCTGACGGGCGAGGACACTACACTGCCGCAGGCAGATTCGGCCGAGACGGCGGCCCCGGTCTGGGACGACGGGGACCAGGCCGACACATCCGCAGCCTGGACGGTGGAACGCAATCGCTGGCGTGAGGCATTGCCCGCCGCGCTTGCCGGCCTTGCGGCCTGCGGCTGGAGCGGTTTCTTCCTGTGGGCTCAACGCCGCACCATCAGCGCCGGGCTGACCCCGCGCGAAGGCATTGCGCTGGTCGTCGACTGGGCTGTCCCGCTGCTGCTCATTGGCGTGCTGTGGCTGCTGGCAATGCGCAACAGCCGCCGCGAGGCTGGCCGGTTCGGCGATGCGGCCCGCCTGCTGGCGGCAGAATCCGCGCGGCTGGAGGGCCGCCTGACGGTGGTCAACCGCGAGCTCAGCCTCGCCCGCGAGTTCATCGCCGCGCAGGCGCGTGATCTGGAATCGCTCGGGCGAGTGGCGGCCGACCGCCTGTCCGAACAGGCCGGCCGGCTGCAGGACCTGATCCGCGACAATGGTGCCCAGGTCGATGCCATCGCCGGGGTCTCTACTACCGCGCTCGACAACATGGAGCGGCTGCGCGGCCAACTGCCGGTCATTGCCAGCTCGACCAAGGATTTGGCCAACACGATCGGCCATGCCAGCAACGCCGCCCAGACCGCACTCGGCGAGCTGACCGACGGCTTTGTCCGGCTGGCCGGGGCCGGCCGTACCAGCACCGATGCGATCGCCGGCCTGCACGAGCGGGTCGACGCCTCGCTCGCGCTGTTCGACACCCGGCTCGATCAGGTGCAGGCCACAGTCTCGGCCCGGATCGAGATGCTCGAGCATCGCGCGGGCCAGCTGCGCGACCGCCTCAGCGCCGACGAGAGCGACGCGCTGGCCGGGCTGCAGCACCGCGCCGCATTGCTCGATGAGGAACTCGGCCGAACCCGTAGCCAGCTCGAACAGCAAGAGGCCGAGGCGCTTACCTCGTTGCGGGCAAGGCTCGCCGCGCTGCGCGACGAGGGCCATGCCCTCGCCCGGGCACTGCGTGACGGGGAAAGCGGCGCGCTGGCAGCCCTGATCGCCGCCAAGGACCGCGTCGAGGCCGAGATCGCTGGCGTGGTGCAGCGGCTCGACCGGCTTGACCGCGATGCGCTCGATGCCGCGACACGACGGATCGAAAAGCTGTCGGAAGAGGCGCAGGAGTTCGACCAGCGGCTGGCCGAGCGCAACCGCCTGTTCTCCGAGGAAATGGACCAGCGGCTCGACCAGGCACGCGAACGCCACGCCGGTGAACTCTCCCGCGCCGCCGAACTGTTCCGCCAGCTCGACGAGGAGCTGGCCAAGCGCGTGGCCGAGCAATCGACGCGCCAGCAGGAGCTGGCCGACAGCGCCGTAGCGATCAGCGCCCGGCTTGAAGCCCTGTCCGAACGGATCGCGGCGATTTCCGCCTTCGGCAACCAGGCCGAGGATACGCTGGGGTCAAGCCTGGCCACGCTCGCCGATCGCCTCACCGGCAGCCGCGAAGCCCTGAACGGCACCAGCGCGACCATCGACCAGCTGACCGACGGCGCCGTGCGCCTGCTCGAATTGCTCCAGGCCAGCGCGCGCCAGTCGGGCGAGGAGCTGCCTGCTGCCCTGTCGCGCGGTGAAGGGGCGCTGGTCGACTGGGAGGCACGGGTTGCCGCCCTGCGTGAGAGCGTCGGCGAGGCGCGCGAACAGGGCAACAGCCTCGCCCGGAGCGCCGAGGAAACCAGAGGCAGCCTGAAGGCCACCTTTGCCGAGCTCGAACAGCTGCAGCGCTCGCTGTCGGCGCAGAACGAGGACTACAGCATGGCGGTTGGCGACATCCGCGAGGCGCTGGTCGATATCGGCGCCCGCACCGATGCCCTTACCGAACGAGCCGCGAGCCAGCTGACCGCGGCGATCGACAGCCTCGAGGCAGCGGCCCGCAGCGCCGCCCAGACGCTTACCGATGATACCTCCGGCGCGATCTCGGCCGTGGCCGAGCGACTGGGGGAGGAGAGCGCGGCGGCGATCGACCGCGCGATGCGCTTGCGTTTGGCCGAAGCGGTCGGTGCGCTCGAGCAGGCCGCGAGCCACGCCGCCGGGGTCAGCCGCGAGGCCACGGTCCAGCTGCGCGACCAGCTCAGCAAGGTCAACGAACTGACCGGCAATCTCGAGCAGCGCGTTGCCCGGGCCCGTGAGAAGGCGGAAGAGCAGGTCGACAACGACTTCTCGCGGCGGGTGGCGCTGATCACCGAATCGCTCAATTCCAACGCGATTGATGTGGCCAAGGCGCTGTCGACCGAGGTGACCGACATGGCCTGGGCCGCCTATCTCAAGGGCGACCGCGGGGTCTTCACCCGGCGAGCGCTCCGCCTGGCCGATGCCACCGAACAGCGCGAGATCGTGCGCCTCTACGAAGAGGACCACGAGTTCCGCGGCCACGTCAGCCGCTACATCCACGATTTCGAAGCGATGCTGCGCCAGTTGCTGTCGACCCGCGACGGCCATGCGCTGGGCGTAACCCTGCTGTCGTCCGACATGGGCAAGCTTTACGTGCTGCTGGCCCAATCGATCGAGCGTCTGCGGACCTGACCAAGAACCGCGCCCCCAGCACGGGCCAGTCGCAGCCCAGGCATCGCGAGAGCGTCAGGTCCGCGCCGGTCCGCGATAGAAGCGGCTGACGTCAAGATCGGCGGCGACGATCCAGCCGTTGACGTAGTTCAGGTAGAACAGTGCGAACAGCGCCAGCGAGAGCAGCGTGGCACGGCGGGCGAGCCGTTTGAACGAGAAGCTGGTCGGTGCGCTCTCGGCCTGGCCGGCGATCCGAGGCGCCCCATCCTCCTCGGCCGTGCGTACCCCGAAGGGCAGGACGAGGAAGGCCGACAGCACCCAGAACAGCGTGTAAATCGCCAGGATCGAGGTCCAGCGCATCGCCTCAGCCCTCCAGCAACATGACCTGGACCTGCGGCTTCTTGCCCGACCATCGCGTCGCCGCGCGCCGCGCGGCCAGGCGGGCGGCCTCAGTGCGGGCATCGCGGTCCTTGCGCGCTCCCCCCTTCAGCGCAGCCAGCGCCTTCCTGACGTCCTCGGCTGCCTCGGTGCAGAAATCGGCATAGTCCTCTTCAAGCGGCAGGCCCATGCCCGCCACCTCGACATGACCGCGCCCGTCGACCGCCACCATGACAAGGCCATTGAGCGCAAGGCGGCGCCGCATGACGATGCCCGGGCCGTCGGCCGGGGCGATGATGTCGCCGTCGAGCACGAGCCGGCCGGCGCGCACCTCGCCGAACTTTCCGGGCTTGCCAGGGGCCAGCCGGACCAGGTCGCCGTTCTTCTGCACCACCTGGCGCGGAATACCCGCCTCGCGCCCGAGCCTGCCCTGCTCGCTCATGTGGCGCATCTCGCCATGCACCGGGACAAGGATCTGCGGACGGATCCAGCCATAGAGCGCCAGCAATTCGGGCCGCCCCGGATGGCCCGAGACGTGGATCATGCTCTGCCGGTCGGTGACGATCGTCACCCCATCGGCGGCCAGCTTGTTCTGGATCCGGCCGATCGCGATCTCGTTGCCCGGGATCTGCCGACTGGAGAACAGCACCACGTCGCCGCGATCCAGCGCGATGTCGTGATGGCCCTCGGCAATCCGCGCCAGCGCCGCTCGCGGCTCGCCCTGGCCGCCGGTCGCGACGATCAACACGTCGCCGCGCGGCAACCCCATGGCGGTGTCCGGATCGACAAGCTCCGGAAAGCCTTTCAGATAGCCGCTCGCCTGGGCCGCGCCGATGATCCGGTCGAGCGAACGGCCGGCAACGCAGAGCCGCCGACCAGTCGCCTCGGCAACATCAGCCAGGGTCTGCAACCGGGCGACGTTGGAGGCGAATGTGGTGACCAGCACGCGCTTGCCGGCATGCTTCTCAACCTCAGCCAGCAGGCCGCGGCGCACCTCGCCCTCGGACCCGGAGCCCTCGGGATTGAACACATTGGTCGAATCGCAGACCAACGCCAGAACGCCCTCATCACCGATCGCCGTCAGTTCGGCTGTCGTGGCGGGGACGCCGATCTGCGGCTCGTCATCCAGCTTCCAGTCGCCGGTGTGGAAGATCCGGCCATAGGGCGTGTCGATCAACAGGGCGTTGCCCTCGGCGATGGAATGCGCCAGCGGCACATACCGAATGCCGAACGGCCCCAGCTGGAAGCGATCGAGGTGGTCGATCACGTGCAGCTTGACCCGGTTGGCAATCCCCGCCTCGTCCAGCTTGGAGCGGACCAACCGGGCAGTGAACGGGGTGGCATAGAGCGGTACCCCCAGCTCCTCGGCAAAGTACGGCACTGCTCCGATATGGTCTTCGTGCGCATGGGTCAGGACCACGCCGATCAGGTTGTCGCGCTCGCGCTCGATGAAATCGAGATCGGCGAAGACCAGATCGACGCCGGGATACTCATTGCCGCTGAAGGTCATGCCAAGGTCGACCATCAGCCACTTGCCATCGCAGCCGTAGAGGTTGACGTTCATCCCGATCTCGCCCGAGCCACCGAGCGCGCAAAACAGCAGTTCCTTTCCGGGGGTCACTGGCGTGCTGCCCTTTCGGCAAGCAAGGCCAGCCCGTCGAGCGTCAGGTCGGGATCGACCGCATCGAAGATCGTCGTGTGCTTGTCGAACAGCACGGCCAGCCCGCCGGTGGCGATCACCTTGGCGGGGCGGCCGATTTCCTGCTTCATCCGGTCGATCAGACCCTCCATCATGGCAACATAACCCCAGAACACCCCGATCAGCATCTGGTCTTCGGTATTGGTCCCGATCACGCTGGTCGAGCGCGGAGCCTCGATCGCAATGCGCGGCAGCTTGGCGGTGTTCCCGACCAGCGCATCCAGCGACAGATTGATCCCGGGCGCGATGATCCCGCCCTTGTAGGCACCGTTGAAGTCCACCGCGTCGAAGGTCGTCGCGGTCCCGAAATCGACGATGATCAGGTCACCACTGTAGCGGGCGTGGGCGGCCACCGCATTGACCGCACGGTCGGCACCAAGCGAACGCGGCTGGTCTACATCGATCGCCATCGCATAGTCGGCCGCGCCCTCGCCTGCGATCAGCGGGGTCACGCCGAAGTACTTGTCAGCCAGGACCTGGATGTTGTGGAGCGCGCGCGGAACCACGGTGGAGACAATGATCTGGTCAACCGCGCTCCGTTCCACCCCTTCGAGCGCGAGCAGCTGCGAGAGCCAGACGGCGTATTCGTCGCCGGTGCGCCGCGGATCGGTGGCGATGCGCCAGCGCGCGCGGATCCGGCGTCCCTCGAACAGCGCGAAGACCACATTGGTATTGCCCAGGTCGATCGCCAGCAGCATCAGTCCGTTCCTGTCCCAGAAGGGGCGAGCCGCACCTCGCCCGCGTGGATCGTGCGCGTCGTGCCGTCATGCCCGCGCAAGAGCAAGGCCCCATCGGCGTCGAGCCCCCCGAAAGTACCGACCAGCGGCGCCTCGCCCGGCTCACCCACCAAAAGCGGCGTGCCAAGAGGATGAGCCGCAGCCTGCCAGCGGGCAATCACCGGGCCCAGTCCATAGTCGCGCCAGCGCTGGAGCTCGGCTGCGAAGGCCCGGGCCAGATCAGCCGCAAAGGTGTCGCGATCGGGCGCCGGTCCGAACCGGGCCAGCGCAACGGTCTCGCGCCCGGGAATGGCGGGGGCTTCGACCAGGTTGACCCCAACCCCGATCACCACTGCATCGCCGCTGCGCTCAAGCAGGATGCCGGCAAGCTTGGCGGGCCCGATCAGCAGATCGTTGGGCCACTTCAGCAGGGCCTGCCGCGGTGGGGCGAGCCGCTCGCCCACCGCTGCCAGCACGGCCAGTCCGGCAACCAGCGCCAGCGTGTGCAGCGGAGGATCACCGCGCCGGGCGTGGACCAGGGTTGAGCCCATGAAGTTGCCCTGCCCGTCACTCCAGACCCGGCCCTGCCGGCCCTTGCCGGCAGTCTGACGGTCGGCCACCAGCCACTGACCCTCGGCCACTCGCCCGCCGGCAGCGAGCCGGGCGATCAGGTCGGCGTTGGTCGATCCGGTTTGGGCCACGACCTCCACCCCGGCGCCAGCATGGCCGCCAGGGGGAGCCGGATCAGGCAAAGTGGAACAGCGCCAGAGCCGCGGCGCCGGACAGCCCGCCGAGCCACTTGGTCAGCAGGTAGCCGAGCGGCGAGAGGAACAACCCCGTACCGACCAGCAGCACGGTGTGTGCCAGCTCGCGCTCGCCCGCAACCTTGTCAGCCGGCTCGTCGAAGTACATCACCTTGACGACCTTGAGATAGTAGAAGGCGCCGATCACCGAGGCGGCGATACCGATCGCGGCGAGCGGGACGAACCCCGCATCGACCGCGGCCTGGAACACCACGAACTTGCCCCAGAACCCGAACAGCGGCGGGATGCCCGCCAGGCTGAACATCACGATCGCCATGCCCGCGGCCAGCAGCGGCTGGGTGCGCGAAAGGCCGGCCACGTCGGCGAGATCCTCAACCGGGTTGCCATCGGCATCGCGCAGCATCAGTACGACGACGAAACTACCCACCGTCATCGCGACATAGATCGCCAGGTAGGTCAGCATCGCGGCAGACCCCTGCGGCGTGGCGATCGCCAGGCCGATCAGGATGAAGCCGACATTGTTGATCGACGAATAGGCGAGCAGGCGCTTGATGTTGCGCTGGCCGATCGCGCCCAGTGCGCCAATCACGATCGAGGCGACGGCTGCGAAGATCACGATCTGCTGCCAGGCCCCGGCCGCGCTGCCGAAAGCAACGATGGCGACGCGCATCAGCATGCCCAGCGCGCCGACCTTGGGAGCCGTGGCGAAGAACAAGGTCACGGGGGTCGGCGCGCCCTCGTAGACGTCGGGGGTCCACATGTGGAACGGCACGGCAGCAATCTTGAAGGCGATCCCGGCCAGCACGAAGACAATCCCGAACACCATCCCGGTGTTCAGCCCGCCGCCCAGTGCGGCATGGACGCCAGCGAAACTGGTCGTCCCGGTGAAGCCATAGGTCAGGCTGATCCCGAACAGCAGGATGCCACTGGCGAGCGCGCCGAGCACGAAGTACTTGAGCCCCGCCTCGGCCGAGCGGTCGTCGCTGCGCAGGAAGGCAGCGAGGACGTAGCTGGCGAGCGAGTTCATCTCGAGGCCGATGTACAGGGTCAGGAAATCCCCGGCCGAGACCATCATCCCAGTGCCGATCGCGGCGAACAGGATAAGCACCGGATACTCGGCGCGCATCGCCCCGACCCGCTCGAAGAAGCTGGGCGCCACCACCAGCGCCACCGCGGCCGAACCGTAAATCAGCAATTTGGCGAAACTGGCGAAGGCATCGGCCGTCATCTGGCCGGCGAAGGCCACGGTTTCCGGGCCCATCGCTCCGTTGCACAGCGCCGGGGCCACCAGCGCCATGACAGCAACGAGCACGCTGACTGCCGCGATCGAGATCGCCCGCGCAGCCTTGTCGCCAGCCCAGGCCGCGACGAGCAACAGGGCCAGCCCGGCAAGGGACAGAGTTTCTTCAGGCGCGATCAGGCGCAGCGACTGCGACCAGTCCATCAGTGGGCCCCCTCGGGCGCGGCACCATGCTGAGCATGGGCGGCATCATGTACAACGGGTTTGCCGGGCGTGACCTTGGCATCGCCGGCCGGCTTGGCCCGGGCGACGCGCGCGTCCAGCGCGGCGATATCGGCGCGCATCGGCGCCAGGAAGCTTTCAGGATAGACCCCCATCCACAGCACCGCGAGCGCAAGCGGGACGACCATCGCCAGCTCGCGCGGGGTCAGGTCGGTCATGGCCGCGGCATCGGCGTGCTGCTGCTCGCCAAAGGCGACACGGCGATAAAGGTAGAGCATGTAGGCCGCACCCAGGATAATGCCCGTTGTGCAGACCAGCGCCACCCAGCTCGACACCTGGTAGATCCCGCCGAGCGAGAGGAACTCGCCAACGAAGCCGCTGGTGCCGGGAAGGCCGATCGAGGCCATCGTGAACAGCAGGAAAAACAGGGCGTAGCGCGGCATGTTGATCGAGAGCCCGCCGTAACGGTCGATCTCGCGGGTGTGCAGCCGATCGTAGATGATGCCGACGCACAGGAACAACGCACCCGAGACCAGTCCGTGGCTGAGCATCACGATCATCGCGCCTTCGAGGCCCTGCACGTTGAAGGCGAACAGGCCGATCGTGACGATCGCCATGTGCGCCACCGACGAATAGGCGATCAGCTTCTTCATGTCGTGCTGAACCAGCGCGATGAGCGAGGTGACCACCACCGCGATCATCGACAGCGCGAAGACCAGACCCGAAAACTGAGCCGAAGCTTCAGGGAACATCGGGAGCGAGAAGCGGATGAAGCCGTAGCCGCCCATCTTCAGCAGCACGCCGGCGAGGATCACCGAACCGGCGGTCGGCGCCTGAACGTGGGCGTCTGGCAGCCAGGTGTGGACCGGCCACATCGGCATCTTCACCGCGAAGCTGGCGAAGAAGGCCAGGAACAGCCAGGTCTGCGCGGTGGGCGCGAAGTCATAGGCCATCAGCGTCGGAATGTCGGTGGTGCCGGCCTCGTGCGCCATCCACAGCATCGCGATCAGCATCAGCACCGAACCGAGCAGCGTGTAGAGGAAGAACTTGTAACTGGCGTAGATCCGGTCCTGGCCGCCCCAGATGCCGATGATCAGGTACATCGGGATCAGGCCGGCCTCGAACATGATGTAGAACAGGTAGAGGTCCTGGGCCGCGAACACGCCGATCATCAGCGTCTCCATCAGCAGGAAGGCAGCGTAGTATTCGCCGACCCGCTTGGTCACCGCCTCCCAGCTCGCGCCGATGCAGATCGGCATCAGGAAAACCGACAGCAGGATCAGCAGCAGCGCGATCCCGTCGATCCCCAGCGCCCAGGAGAAGCCGGCGAACAGCGGCACATGCTCGACGAACTGCCACTGCGGTCCACCGATCTGATAGCCTGACCAAAGCACCGCGCCCAATGCCAGATCGATCAGCGTGGCAACAAGCGCGATCTGCCGTGCGCCGCGGTCACCGGAGACCAGGCAGCCGACCGCGCCGGCCAGCGGCACAAGCAGCATCAGCGTGAGGATGGGAAACCCGGACATTACTTTCTACCCCCGCTCGTGGCCGCCGCGCGCATCAGCGCACCACCACGTAGCTGATCCCCATCACAAGCCCGATGAGCATGACCAGCGCATAGCTGTAAAGATAACCGGACTGCACCCGCTGGGCGACGCGCGCACCCTGCGCGACGACCCAGGCGGCGCCGTTCGGGCCGAAGCGGTCGATAATCCCGACGTCGCCCTGCTTCCAGAACACCCGGCCGAACCAGAAGGCCGGGCGGACGAACAGGAAGGCATAGAGCTCGTCGAAGTACCACTTGCGGAAGACGAACTGGTGGATGACGCCCAGCTGCTCGACAAAGGCGGCCGGCAGGCTGGGGTTCTTCAGGTACGCGTACCAGGCTGTGGCAAAGCCCAGGGCCATCACCGTGAACGGAGCCCATTTCACCCAGGTCGGCACGGCGTGCATCGCATGGATGGTGTGCTCGGCAAAAACCAGGCTACCCTGCCAGAACTCGCCCGTGCCCTCGCTGATGAAAGCATGGTGGAAGACATAGCCAGCCAGCACCGCGCCCAGGCTCAGCACGATCAGCGGCACCAGCATGACCCAGGGGCTCTCGTGCGGGTGGTAGCCGCCGGTGCCATCGTGGCTGGCCCCGTGGTCATGGGCGTGGCCATGATCATCATGCGCGTGGTCGTGCGCGTGAGCGTGGTCGTCATGACCATGATCGTGACTGTCATGCACCGCGTGCTGGATGTGCTCCGAGGCGGCCCAGCGCGGTTGGCCGTAGAAGGTCAGGAACACCAGGCGCCACGAATAGAAGCTGGTCATCAGCGCGGCGGTGATGCCGCACCAGAAGGCAAAGCCGCCTAGTTCGGTCCCGGCGCCATAGGCTGCTTCGAGGATGGAGTCCTTCGAGTAGAACCCGGCGAAGCCGAACACGTCGACGATGCCGACCCCGGTGATGGCCAGGGTGCCCATCATCATGGCCCAGAAGGTGATCGGGATCTCCTTCCGCAGCGCACCGTAGTAACGCATGTCCTGCTCGTGGTGCATCGCGTGGATCACCGAGCCGGCACCGAGGAACAGGAGCGCCTTGAAGAAGGCGTGGGTGAACAGGTGGAACATGGCCGAGCCGAAGGCGCCAACGCCGGCGGCGAAGAACATGTAGCCCAGCTGCGAGCAGGTCGAATAGGCGATCACCCGCTTGATGTCCCACTGCGTCGTTCCGACCGTCGCGGCGAAGAAGCAGGTGGCGGCGCCGATGAAGGTGACGAAGCCCAGTGCGGTGGGACTCACCACGAACATCGGCGAGAGGCGGCAGACCATGAAAACGCCGGCAGTGACCATGGTCGCGGCGTGGATCAGCGCCGAGACCGGGGTCGGGCCCTCCATCGCGTCCGGCAGCCAGGTGTGCAGCCCAAGTTGGGCTGACTTGCCCATCGCGCCGATGAACAACAGCACGCACAGCACGGTCATCGTATCGAGCCGGTAGCCGAGGAAGCCGATGGTCGATCCGGCCATCGACGGCGCGGCAGCCAGGATCTCGGGGATCGAGACGGTGTCGAACACCAGATAGGTGCCGAAGATGCCGAGCATGAAGCCGAGATCGCCGACGCGGTTGACCACGAAGGCCTTGATCGCCGCGGCGCAGGCCGATGGCTTGCGGAACCAGAAGCCGATCAGCAGGTAGGACGCGAGGCCGACCCCCTCCCAGCCGAAGAACATCTGCACCAGGTTGTCCGCAGTCACCAGCATCAGCATCGCGAAGGTGAACAGCGAGAGGTAGGCGAAGAAGCGCGGCTGGTCGGGCTCCTCGCTCATGTAGCCCCACGAATAGAGGTGCACGAGGAACGAGACGCTGGTGATCACCACCAGCATGACCGCAGTCAGCGAGTCGACCCGCAGCGCCCAGTCGAAGGCCATCGTGCCCGACTGCACCCATTGCAGCACCGGGGTCACGCTGGCCTCGGCGCTGCCGCTCAGGAACGACAGGAAGATCGGCCACGACAGCAGGCAAGAGATCGCCAGCGATCCAGTGGTGATGACCTTCGCCGGGACATTGCCGAGCTGCTTGTTGCCCAGCCCGGCAACGACCGCGGCGAGCAGCGGCACGAAGACGATGAAGAGAATGGAGTTCACGAAGCTTACCCCTTCATCCGGTTCACATCGTCAACCGCGATGGTGCCGCGGCCGCGGAAGTAGATCACCAGGATCGCCAGACCCACCGCGGCTTCGCCGGCCGCCACGGTCAGGACGAACATGGCGAAGATCTGCCCGGTCAGGTCGCCGAGGAAGCTCGAGAAGGCGACCAGGTTGAGGTTCACGGCCAGCAGGATCAGCTCGATCGCCATCAGGATGATGATCACGTTCTTGCGGTTGAGGAATATCCCCAGCACGCCCAGCACGAAGAGGATCGAGCTGACGACGACGTAGTGTTCGATGCCGATCACAGCGTGACTCCCTTACCCACCTCGGGCGAGACGTTGTGCGTCGCCTCGTCCGGGCGGCGCGCGTTCTGCCGGGCGACGTTCTGCCCGCGGACCCCGCTGCGCTGGCGGTGGGTCAGCACGATCGCTCCGACCATGGCGACCAGCAAGACCAGGCCGGCTGCCTCGAACAGGAACAGGTAACGGCTGTAAAGCAGCGCGCCGATCGCCTCGATGTTGCTGGCTCCGGCGGCAGCGGTGGCCGAACCGTCGGGCGTGCCCAGCTTGAGCGCACCGGCCTTGTAGGCTCCAGCGCCGAGCACCAGCTCCATCAGCAGGACCAGCGCCAGCGCGAAGCCCAGGGGGAAGTTGCGGATGAAACCGGCGCGCAGCTCGGCGAAGTCGATGTCGAGCATCATGACCACGAACAGGAACAGCACGGCCACGGCGCCGACATAGACGATCACCAGCAGCATGGCGATGAACTCGGCCCCGACCAGCACCATCAGCCCAGCGGCGTTGAAGAAGGCGACAATCAGCCACAGCACCGAATGAACCGGGTTGCGCGCCAGGATCGTCAGTGCGCCCGCCGCAGTGGCAAGCGTCGCGAACAGGTAGAAGGCAATGAGTTGAATCATGAGCGCGGCCCCCTACCGGTACGGTGCATCGGCTTCAAGGTTCGCGGCCAGGGCGCGCTCCCACTTGTCCCCGTTGGCGAGCAGCTTGGCCTTGTCGTAGAGCAGCTCTTCGCGCGTTTCGGTGGCGAACTCGAGGTTCGGTCCTTCGACGATGGCGTCCACCGGACAGGCTTCCTGACAGAAGCCGCAGTAGATGCACTTGGTCATGTCGATGTCGTAACGCGTGGTGCGGCGGCTGCCATCATCGCGCGGCTCGGCCTCGATCGTGATCGCCTGGGCCGGGCACACCGCCTCGCACAGCTTGCAGGCGATGCAGCGCTCTTCGCCGCTGGGATAGCGACGCAGCGCGTGCTCGCCGCGGAAACGGGGCGACAGCGGGTTCTTCTCGAAGGGATAGTTGATGGTCGCCTTCACCTTGAAGAAGTACTTCAGGGTGATCAGGTGAGCCTTCAGGAATTCCCAGAGCGTGAAGCTCTTGATGAGCTGGGCAACGGTCATGCGAAGTGTCCGGTGATCATGAGGTAGCCGCTGACGATAACGACCCACGCCAGCGAAACGGGCAGGAAAACCTTCCAGCCCAACCGCATCAGCTGGTCATAGCGGTAGCGCGGCACGGTGGCCTTCACCCAGCTGAAGATGAAGAAGAAGAACAGGATCTTGCCGAGCATCCAGACGAGGCCGGGGACGGCATACAAGACCGGAATGTCGAGCGGCGGCAGATAGCCGCCCCAGAACAGCACAGCGTTGAGCGCGCACATCAGCAGCACGTTGGCGTATTCGCCCAGCCAGTAGAGCGCGAAGGCCATTGACGAGTATTCGGTCTGGTAGCCGGCGACGAGCTCGGACTCGGCCTCTGTCAGGTCGAACGGAGCACGCTGGGTCTCGGCCATGCCCGAGATCAGGAACATCACCCACATCGGGAACAGCAGCGGGTTCGCCACGAAGCCGTTGACGATCCCGAAGACGTGGCCCTTCTGCGCCTGGACAATGGTGTCGAGGTTGAATGAGCCGGCCCACAGCACCACGCAGATCAGGATGAAGCCGATCGAGACCTCATAGGAGATCATCTGCGCCGAGGCGCGCATCGCCGAGAAGAACGGGTATTTCGAGTTCGACGACCAGCCGGCGATAACCGTGCCATAGACCCCCAGCGACGAGATCGCGAGGATGTACAGCAGCCCGACATTGATGTTCGAGAGGATCGCCGTCGCGCTGAACGGGATCACCGCCCAGGCCAGCAGCGCCACGGTGAAGGTGATGATCGGCGCGATCAGGAACAGGCCCTTGTTCGCCGCCGAGGGGATGATCGTTTCCTGCAGGAACACCTTCAGGCCATCGGCGAAGCTTTGCAGGATGCCGAAGGGGCCGACCACGTTGGGGCCCTTGCGCAGCGCCATGGCCGCCCAGATCTTGCGGTCGAAATAGATCACGATCGCCACGGCGAGCATCACCGGGAAGGCGATCAGCAGGATCCCCGCGACCGTGGCGAGCAGCCATGCGGCCTCGAACGGGAGGCCGGCCGATTGGAAGAAGGCGGTCATTCCGCGGCCTCCGCGAAGTCTTCGCCGTGAAGCAGCTCGGCCGAGCAACGCTGCATCGTCGCCGAGGCGCGGGCGATCGGGTTGGTCAGGTAGAAGTCCTTGATCGGATAGGTGATCGTACCTTCCGCAGTGGCCTTCTTGTCCGCCTGCGGTAGCGCACCGTAATCGGCCAACCCTTCCACGCCCAGCGCCGGGACCGCCGCGACCATCGCCGCACGCAGCTCCTCGAAGCTGTCGAAGCCGACCGAAACCCCGAAGGCATCGGCCAGTGCGCGCAGGATCGTCCAGTCCTCGCGGGCATCGCCCGGCGCGAACACGGCCTTCTCGGCGTACTGCACCCGGCCTTCGGTGTTGACGTAGGTCCCGGCCTTCTCGGTATAGGCCGAACCGGGCAGGATGATGTCAGCGGCATGGGCGCCCTTGTCGCCATGGTGGCCGATGTAGACCACCATCGAGCCGGCGAAGCGGGTGTAATCGACCTCGTCGGCGCCGAGCGACAGCACCAGCTTGGGCTTAGCCGCGACCAGATCGGCGATCCCGCCGGCCTGGGCATAGCCCAGCATCAGCCCGCCCATGCGGCTCGCCGCCATGTGCAGCACGTTGAAGCCGTTCCAGGCGGTGCCGTCGTCCAGCGTGCGCACCAGGTTCCACTGCTCGGCCAGGGCCAGCGCCGGCCCGAGCGCGCCCTTGGCCAGGCCCGCGCCGCCGATGATAATCGCCGGACGCTTGGCCGCGCCGAACGCCTCGCTCACATGCCCCGGCAGCTTACCCAGCAGCGCGGCATCGTCGCCGAGGAACTCGGCCTTGTAGGTGAGGTCATACTCGGGCCCGACCACGAACACCCTGGCCCCGCGCTTCACCGCCTTGCGTAGGCGAGCGTTGAGCAACGCAGCTTCCCAGCGAATGTGACTGCCGACGATCAGCACCGCATCGGCGATTTCGATCCCGGCGAGAGTCGTGTTGAAGTTCACCGCAGCGAGATTGTCGGCCGGATAGCTCATCCCGGTCTGGCGGCCTTCGAGCAGGCTGGAACCCAGCGCGCCGAGCAGCGCCTTGGCGGCGAACATCGTCTCGCAGTCGACCAGATCACCGGCCACCGCCGCGATCGACGAACCGGGATTGATGCTGGCCACCGCGGCGAAGGCTTCGGCCCAGGTCGCCGGGGTGAGCTTGCCGTCGCGGCGGATCCACGGCCGATCGAGCCGGCGCTTGGTCAGCCCATCGACCTGGAAGCGGCCCTTGTCGCTCAGCCACTCCTCGTTCACGTCATCGTTGACGCGTGGCAGAATGCGCAGCACCTCGCGGCCGCGCGCATCGACGCGAACATTGGCGCCGATCGCGTCGGACACGTCGATCGACAGAGTCTTCTTGAGCTCCCACGGGCGCGCCTCGAAGGCATAGGGCCGGCTGGTCAGGGCGCCGACCGGGCACAGGTCAATGACGTTGGCAGACAGCTCGTGCTTGGCGGCATGCTCGAGGTAGGTCGAGATCTGCATGTTCTCGCCGCGATAGAGCGCGCCGATCTCGTCCACCCCAGCCACTTCCTCGCTGAAGCGGACGCAGCGGGTGCAGTGGATGCACCGGGTCATCGTCGTCTTGATCAGCGGACCCATGTACTTGTCGGTCACGGCCCGCTTGTTCTCGTCATAGCGCGAGGCCCCGCGGCCATAGGCGACCGACTGGTCCTGCAGGTCGCACTCGCCACCCTGGTCGCAGATCGGGCAGTCGAGCGGGTGGTTGATGAGGAGGAACTCCATCACCCCTTCGCGGGCCTTCTTCACCATCTCGCTGTCGGTCTTGATGACCTGACCCTCGGTGGCGGGCAGCGCGCAACTCGCCTGCGGCTTTGGCGGCCCGGGGCTCACCTCGACCAGGCACATCCGGCAGTTGCCGGCGATCGACAGGCGCTCGTGATAGCAGAAGCGCGGGATTTCCTTGCCGGCAAGCTCGCAGGCCTGCAGCACGGTGGCGCCGGCCGGGACTTCGAGTTCGGTGCCGTCTACAGTGACTTTAGGCATTTGGGACCCCATTCGTCGTCCCGGACTTGATCCGGGACCGCTGGAGACTGGACTGAACGCCGGCGTCGATGAGGCCAGCGGTCCCGGCCTGCGCCGGGACGACGATCACTTTGACGGTCACTCTGCTGCCTCCCGCGCGTTCTCGGCGATCCGTCGCTCGATCTCGGGACGGAAATGGCGGATCAGGCCCTGGATCGGCCAGGCGGCCGCGTCGCCCAGGGCGCAGATGGTGTGGCCTTCGACCTGCTTGGTCACCTGCTGCAGCATGTCGATTTCTTCGACCGCGGCATCGCCGGTGCGCAGGCGCTCCATGACGCGCCACATCCAGCCGGTGCCTTCGCGGCAGGGCGTGCACTGGCCGCAGGACTCGTGCTTGTAGAAGTAGGACAGGCGGCTGATCGCGCGCACGATGTCGGTGGACTTGTCCATCACGATGACGGCTGCCGTGCCCAGGCCCGAGCCGAGCGCGCGCAGCCCGTCGAAGTCCATCGGGGCGTCCCAGATCTGCTCCGCCGGGACGAGCGGGACCGAGGACCCGCCCGGGATCACCGCCAGCAGGTTGTCGCGTCCGCCGCGGATGCCGCCGCAATGCTTCTCGATCAGCTCGTGGAAGGGGATGCTCATCTCCTCCTCAACCACGCAGGGCTTGTTCACGTGCCCGCTGATCTGGAAGAGCTTGGTGCCCTTGTTGTTGTCACGCCCGAAGCTGGAGAACCAGCTCGCGCCACGGCGCAGGATGGTCGGCGCCACCGCGATGGATTCGACGTTGTTGACCGTGGTCGGGCAGCCATAGAGCCCCGCCCCGGCCGGGAACGGCGGCTTGAGACGCGGCTGGCCCTTCTTGCCTTCGAGGCTTTCGATCATCGCGGTCTCTTCGCCGCAGATATACGCGCCGGCCCCGCGATGGACGAAGACGTCGAAATCGTAGCCCGAGCCGGCCGCGTTCTTGCCGAGCAGCCCGGCGTCATAGGCCTCGGCGACGGCGGCAAACAGCGTCTCGGCCTCGCGGATGTATTCGCCGCGGATGTAGATGTAGGCCGCCCGCGCGCGCATCGCGAAGCCGGCGACCAGCGCGCCCTCGATCAGCTTGTGCGGATCGTGGCGGATGATCTCGCGGTCCTTGCACGAACCCGGCTCGGATTCGTCGGCGTTGATCACCAGGAAGCTGGGACGGCCGTCGCGGCTTTCCTTGGGCATGAAGGACCACTTCATGCCGGTCGGGAAGCCCGCCCCGCCGCGCCCGCGCAGACCGGAGTCCTTGATTTCCTGGATGATCGCATCCTGCCCACGGGCGAGCAGGGCCTTGGTGTTGTCCCAATCGCCCCGCGCCATCGCGGCCTTCAGGCTCCACGGCTGGTAGCCATAGAGGTTGGTGAAGATGCGATCCTTGTCAGCGAGGCTCATGCCTCACCTCCTTCATCAGCAAACAAGATCCGCTCAGGCTGAGCTTGTCGAAGCCCACGCGCGGCGGAATGACCAAGCTCGACACGCAGCGCGTGGCCTTCGACCGGCTCTGGCTGAGTGGGGGTGGTGCAAGGGAACAAGAAGGCGGCAGCCATGACTTACCACTCCCCCCGATAATCATGGTTTTCGGAGACCATCGCGGTCAGCGAGGACAGGGCACCCACCGGCTCGACCGTATGGCGTCCCGGCTCCTGCGTGCCGGTCTTGGGCTGCTCGCCCCGCGCCAGCGCATCCAGAACGGTGTTCAGCCGCTCGGCCGTCAGGTCCTCGTAGTTGTCGTCGTTGATCTGGACCATCGGCGCCGAGGCGCAGTTGCCCATGCATTCGACTTCGGTGAAGGTCCAGAGACCGTCGGCCGTGGTGTGCCCCGGCTTCATCCCGCGCTGGTGGCAGGCCTTGATCAGATCGTCGGAGCCGCGCAGCATGCACGGCGTCGTCCCGCAGACCTGCACGTGAAAGCGCCCAACGGGGACGAGGTTGTACATCGTATAGAAGGTCGCGACCTCGACCACGCGAATGATTGGCATGTCGAGTTGCGCCGCGATCTTTTCCATCACCGGAATCGGCAGCCAGCCCTGCGTGTTGGTCTCGGCACCGACCTGGCGTTGGGCCAGATCCAGCAGCGGCATCACCGCCGAGCGCTGGCGTCCTTCGGGATAGCGCGCGATGATCTCCTGCGCCTTGGCCGCGTTGTCCGGGGTCCAGGCCCAGTTGCCCCAGCGGGCGCGCAGTTCGGGACTGTCGGGTTCGATATGACGGTCAGCCATGCTGGCGCCTCCGCTTCAGCCAGAGATCCTGCGCATAGAGCGACAGCTCGAACCCGCCGATCGCGGCGATCAGCATCGGCAACAGGTCACTCGGCCGGGCGCCGAGGCCCAGCGACACGAAGTAGAACGCGGCCAGGACCAGGCCGGTCAGCGCTGCCCAGACGCGCATCAGATCGAATGTGGACTTCACCGGATAAACTCCACGCGAGAGCACTTGTCGCCCTCGAAAGAATAGACGGCCACCACGTCGAACGGCTCGACCAGCGCCGATCCGTCGGTGGCGGGGCCGCGGGTGACGTGCTCGCGCATCACGACGTAGGTGCCGATGGCCTGAGCCTCGACGATCTCGGCACGATTCTGCGGCCAGCGCGCGAAGGCGGCGGCGAGGCCCGAACGGGTGCCCTCCTTGCCCTCGCGCACGACATCACCGCGATAGTTCGCCTCGCAGGCATCCTCGGTCATGTAGGACACGTAGGTGTCCACGTCCTGGGCGTTGTAGGCGGCGATCATGGCCTTGGCGGTTGCAAGGTTGCTCACCGGTCGCACTCCCCGAAGACCACGTCGATCGCGCCGAGGATGGCGGTCGCGTCGGGCAGCATGTGGCCTTTCGACATGAAGTCCATCGCCTGCAGGTGGCTGAAGGCGGTCGGGCGGATCTTGCAGCGATAGGGTTTGTTGCTGCCGTCGCTGACCAGATAGACGCCAAATTCGCCCTTGGGGCTCTCGGTGGCGACATAGACCTCGCCCGCCGGCACGTGGAAGCCCTCGGTGTAGAGCTTGAAGTGATGGATCAGGGCTTCCATCGAGCTCTTCATCTCGCCGCGGCGCGGCGGCGCCACCTTGCGGTCGGTGCTGATCACCGGGCCGCCCGGCATCTCCGCCAGACACTGGCGCATGATCCGGGCCGACTGGCGGACCTCCTCGACGCGAACCATCATGCGGTCGTAGCAGTCCGAATTGGTGCCGACCGGGATCTCGAAGTCCATCCGGTCGTAGACGTCGTAGGGCTGGCTCTTGCGCAGGTCCCACGGAATACCGGCGGCGCGGATCATCGGGCCTGAGAAGCCCCAGGCCAGCGCGTCCTCGCGGCTGACCACGGCGATGTCGACGTTACGCTGCTTGAAGATGCGGTTGTCCACAACCAGGCTCATGGCGTCCTCGAACAGCGGGAACAGCCGTTCGTCGATCCAGTTGCCCAGATCCACCAGCAGCTTCTCCGGCACGTCACGGGCCACGCCGCCCGGGCGGTACCAGGCCGCATGCATGCGCGCGCCGCTGGCCCGCTCGAAGAAGTTGAGGCAGTCCTCGCGGATCTCGAACAGCAGCAGGTTGGGCGTCATCGCCCCGACGTCCATGACGTGCGAGCCGATGTTGAGCATGTGGTTGCAGATGCGGGTCAGCTCGGCGAACAGCACCCGCAGATACTGCCCGCGCAGCGGGACCTCGACGTTGAGCAGCTTCTCCACCGCCAGCACGTAGCTGTACTCCATCGCCAGCGGCGAGCAGTAGTCGAGCCGGTCGAAGTAGGGCAGCGCCTGGAGATAGGTCTTGTGCTCGATCAGCTTCTCGGTGCCGCGGTGGAGCAGGCCGACGTGCGGATCGATCCGCTCGATGATCTCCCCGTCCAGCTCCATCACCATGCGCAGCACGCCGTGCGCTGCCGGGTGCTGGGGCCCGAAGTTGATCGTGTAGTTGGTGATGACCTCGTCGCCGGTGGTGGGCGACTGTTCGAGTTGCATGGACATGATCAGCTACCCTCCGGCGCCGGACCCTGGCCGCCTTCGCCAGCGGCCTTCTTGGCGCGCGGCTTGCGTGCGGGGCGCGCCTCGGTCGGCGCGGAAGCCTCGACCGCCTTGGACTTACGCACGCGCGCAGGCTTGGCAGCTTCGGCACTGGCCTTGTCGCCTGCGGCGGTATCGGCCGGCTTGTCGGTGGTTTTGGGGACTTCGGCCTTGGCCGCCGGGACCGGAGCCGGCGCGACCGGGGCGGGCGGGGTCGCCGCCTTCTCGTCGCCGGGCAGCACGTAATCTGTGCCTTCCCACGGGCTCATGAAGTCGAAGGTGCGCAGGTCCTGGGCCAGCTTGACCGGCTCGTAGACCACGCGCTTGTCTTCCTCGGAGTAGCGCAGCTCGACATAGCCCGTCAGCGGGAAGTCCTTGCGGAAGGGATGCCCCTCGAAGCCGTAGTCGGTCAGGATCCGGCGCAGGTCGGTGTTGCCGGCGAAGATCACGCCGTACATGTCGAACACCTCGCGCTCGAGCCAGCCGGCATTCGGCCAGATCCCGGTCACACTCGGCACCGGGGTGTCCTCGGCAGCGCGCACCTTGACGATCACGCGGTGGTTCCGCGTCACCGACAGCAGCATGTAGACAACCTCGAACCGCTCGGCGCGGGCCGGATAGTCGGCTCCAGCGATCTCCATCAGCTGCTGGTAGGCGAACGCGTCGCGCAGCGTGGTCAGCGCGGCGACAATGCCGTCGCGCTGCACGTCGAGCACGGTCTCGCCGTATTCCTCGCGCGCGGCGACAAGCTGGGCGCCAAGGGCGGCGGTGATGCGGTCGACCAGGCCGTCCTCGGCCACGAACCGGGGGGCGGAATGAAGCACGGTCACACCTGGACTCCCATCCGGCAAAGCTTGCGCGCGGGCTTCGACAAGCTCAGCCCGAGCGGATTCTGGATCTGGTTCAGGCAAGACATCCGCTCAGCCTGAGCCTGTCGAAGGCCACGCGCCCTGATCACCGCTCGATCGTCCCCACGCGGCGGATCTTCCGCTGCAGCTGCATCACGCCGTACAGCAGCGCTTCGGCGGTCGGCGGGCACCCGGGGACATAGATGTCCACGGGCACGATCCGGTCGCAGCCGCGCACCACGCTGTAGCTGTAATGATAATAGCCGCCGCCATTGGCGCAGGAGCCCATCGAGATCACGTACTTGGGGTCCGACATCTGGTCGTAGACCTTGCGCAGCGCGGGGGCCATCTTGTTGCACAGCGTGCCGGCGACGATCATCACGTCCGACTGGCGCGGGCTGGCGCGCGGGGCGACGCCGAACCGCTCCATGTCATAGCGCGGCATGTTCACATGGATCATCTCGACCGCGCAGCACGCAAGGCCGAAGGTCATCCACCACAGCGAGCCGGTGCGGGCCCACTGGAAAAGCTCCTCGGTCGAGGTGACGAGAAACCCCTTGTCCGAAACCTCGCTGTTGAGGCTGTCGAAGAAGGCGGCATCAGGGGCAACCACGGCACCAGCGGCGCCGGGAACGGGGGAAAGCGCGGCAGTCATAGGGTCATTCCCAATCCAGAGCGCCCTTCTTCCAGGCGTAGACGAACCCGACCACGAGTTCGAACAGGAACAGCATCATGGTCAGCCAGCCGGCCCAGCCGGTGTCCTTCAGGCTCACCGCCCAAGGGAACAGGAAGGCCGCCTCGAGGTCGAAGATGATGAACAGGATCGCGACGAGGTAGAACCGCACATCGAACTGGCTGCGCGGATCCTCGAACGCCGGGAAGCCGCACTCGTACTCCGAGTTCTTCTCGGCGTTGGGATTGTGCGTCCCGGTGAGCCGCGACACCCCCATAGGGAGAAACACGAAGGCAGCCGAGAGCGCCAGGGCAATGACCAGAAAGATCAGGATCGGCAGGTATTGGATCAGGTCGACCAAGGGGGCTGACTCGCCTAGCTGAACTATCCCGGCGCCCTAGTCCGGCCCCGCGTCGCGCGCAAGTGGTGTGCGCCGCAATATGCACCCTCTCCTGCGCAATTTCCCACGGAATCGGTGGCTGCCCGGCCCTTGACACCGCGCGGCCATTGTCCAGCGATTTAAATACGTTCTTGTGCGCAGGTGGACGGCGCGGCTGGATCTCAGGGCTCTCCCGCGCCCCACAGCGCCGCGGCCTCAACATAGCCCAGATGGCTGCCGGTTTCGAACTCGCACCAGCCGTTGGCGCAATCGCCGAGACGGCCGGTCACGCCGGGCTGGAGCCGCCATAGCAGCCGTGCCCCTGGATCGCCTGCGGCGCGCATCTCGGCAAGCCAGCCCGGCCCGGCCCCGGCGGGTACCCGGACGATCGCCCCCCGGTCGCGCTTGAGGAAACGGGCCAGCATCCAGCCCCGCGTGCCATCGGGATCCTGCACCAGACGCCAACCCTCCATCACCCGCAGCACCTTCATCGGCAGGTGTTCGCGGTGATAGCGCCAGCTGATCCGATAGTCCTCACCCGGACCGACGCGCAGGTTGGCCTGCTTGGCCCGCAGCGAAGCCCAATAGGGCACACCGGGATCCTCGGCCGCCACCGGCGCGGCAGCCAGGCCGAGCAGCATCGCGCCCAGCGCGATCAAGAGCTTGCGAGAGGGTAAGCGACCGGTCATCCCGCCCCCTTAGCCCGGCGCACCGAGCCGCTTCAAGGCATGTTCGTGCCGAAGCATGGCCAGGCGACGCCCGGTCATGGTGCTGGCCCGGTGCCTTGCACCCGGCGCCGCTTGCTCCTAAGCCGCGCGCGGATCGCGACCGGGAAACCCGGCGCCTGGAGGGATAACCGATGACCAAATGGACCGCGCGGCTCGCCGCGGCCGCGCTGCTGCTCGCCCCGCTCACCGCCCAGGCCCAGGAGGGTGCGGTAGATGTTGCCGATACCGGCGATACGGCCTGGATCCTCGTCTCGTCCGCCCTGGTCCTGCTGATGGCCGCCCCCGGCCTGACCTTGTTTTACGGCGGACTGGTACGGGCCAAGAACTTCCTTTCCGTCATGGTCCAGTGCGGCGGGATCATCGCGGCCTGCTCCACGCTGTGGATCATCGCCGGCTATACCCTGGCCTTCGGACCGGTTGGCAATGGCTGGCTCGGCGGGGACGCCGCAATGATGCTCAACAACCTCGGCAACGTGCGCGCGGGCTATGCCGTGCCGGAAAGCGCCTTCGCCCTGTTCCAGATGACCTTCGCGGCGATCACCCCGGCGCTGATGGTCGGCGCCTGGGTCGATCGTGCGCGCTTCGGCTGGGTGGTCGCGTTCTGCGCGCTGTGGGGTCTGGTGGTCTATGCTCCCAGCGCCCACTGGCTGTGGGGCGGCGGCTGGCTCGCAACCAAGCTGGGCGCGCTCGACTTCGCCGGCGGGATCGTGGTTCATACCACGGCCGGGGTCTCGGCGCTGGTCATCGCGGCACTGCTGGGCAGGCGGTCCGGCTTTCCCAAGACGCTGATGCTCCCGCATAGCCCGGCACTGACCATGGCCGGGGCGGCGCTGTTATGGATGGGCTGGTTCGGCTTCAACGGCGGTTCGGCCCTGGCGGCCAACGACGATGCGGCGGCGGCCATCATCAATACCCACGCAGCCGCTTCGGTTGCCGCCCTGGTGTGGATTGCGATCGAGCGACTGCATGTCGGCAAGGCCACGTCGATCGGCTTCGCCACCGGCGCGATCGCGGGGCTGGCGACGGTCACTCCGGCCGCCGGGTTCATCTCGCCCGGCGCAGCCTTCGTCTTCGGCACGGCGGCAGCGGCGATCTGCTATCCGATGATCCACCTCATCAAGTTCCGGTTGCAGATCGACGATTCGCTGGACGTCTTCGCGGTTCACGGCGTGGGCGGGATGACTGGGTCGATCCTGCTCGGCCTGTTCCTTTCGCCAGCGTTTGGCGGCACCGGCTATGCCGAGGGGATGACCATGGCGAGCCAGATCGTGGCGCAAGCGATCGGCGTCCTCGCTGTGGCGGCCTATTCGGCGATCGCGACGGTCATCCTCGCGCTGGGTCTCAACCTGATCCTGCCGATGCGCGTGTCCGAGGATGCCGAGCGCGAAGGGCTGGACCTCACCTCGCATGGCGAACGGGCCTGGGAAATGGTTGACTGACCAGCACACCAGAGAGGGCGGACCGCATTCCAGCCCGCCCTCTGTTCCCGCCAGCGCAGAGGCCGGCGCCATGGTCAGTCAGGACCCGAACTAGGCCGCGCAGCGGTTGTCCCGGACCATCATCTGGAAATAGTCGAACATCTTGGCATATCCGCTCTCGCTAATGCGGACGACCACTCGGCGCAGATCCTTGCTGTCGCTGGTCAGCCGAACCAGTCCTTCACGCTCAAGCACGCGAAGCCATCGCCACGCCGTAGTGTACGGCACGCCCGAAGCAAGGCACACTGACTTGACCAGACTGACCCGGCCCTGTCGCTCGGCGATGAACAGATCGATCATCATGTCCCAGCCAGGTTCGCCCAGCAGATGCGGTGCGATCACCTGAGCGCGGGCGCGGCGCGCCTCCCAGACCCGCTCAGCGGCGAGATCGATGGCCCGTTCGTTCTCGAGTTCGGTCATGGGACGACGGGTCGAGTACCGCTCGATCACCCCACAGAGGTCTTTTATCAGACTGGCGTCGTGTTCTACGTGCATCATTGCAACCCCCTTCAGGTCAACCAGACCACGCGGTTTCCCGGCCGCGACGAGGTGGCGTTAACCACTCCGCCAGGCAGATGTACCATCGCCGAAGGGGGACTTGTCAATCGATCTAAACCGTTGGAGATAAAATATTTTCTAGCGAGAAAAACAGAATTGAAAGGGGCCCCGGCGCCAACTCCGACACGGCGGTCGGGGCACCTGCGAGACTCCAGTCATCTTCCCCACGAAGACCGACCCGGGCCGACGTGCGAACCGAAGCTCGTATGCAACGTCGACCAAACTGAATGGTTTTTCAAGTCGATGCAATCGATATTAACTGGAGATAGTACAGCACCATAGTGGCGGAGGTAACCCGGCCTTTCGGGAAGCGCAGCCACCATGATGTCAACTCGACCAGGTGGGCACCGGTTCAGTCGCCGGTCAGGATCCGATCGACCAGTTGGCGCACGGTCGGCGTAAAGTTGTTGGAATAGAACGGATCCTGCTTGAACCGATAGGCAGCGTGACCGGCAAACATCAGGTTCTTGTCGATGTCACCGCCATGGGCGATGTCCTGCAGGGTCTTCTGGATGCAGAAGCTGCGGGGATCAGCGAGCCGCCCAGTGGTGTAGTCGTCGTGGTCCTTCCACGACGAAAACCCGCAGTGCGAGAGACAGCCCATGCAGTCCGCCTGATCCTTGCGGATCTCCTCGCGCTCGGCAGGGGTGACAAAGACAAGCGTATCGTCCGGAGTGCGCAGCCCTTCGGTGAAGCCGGCGCCGTACCAGGCGCGAGCGCGGTCGCGATCGGCCGGGGTCACCCAGAAGTTCTTGCCCTTGACGGCCACGTCCAGCTGCACCGTGTGCTCGCCGGCGGACACCTTCGAGTAAGGGACCTGGCGCTCCGAGCGGGCTTCCAGGTTGCGCAGGAACGGGTTGCGCACGGCCGAGCTGTAGAAGCCCGTGGGCGAAAACCGGTGCAACAGGACGTCGCCGGGCTCGAGCCGGCGCAGATGGTCCTTCCACGCCTGCGGGATCGGGCTCTCTTCGGTCAGCAGCGGACGCGTGCCGAACTGGAACGCGATCTGGCCCAACTCGGGATTGTCGATCCAGTTGTCCCACTCGCGCAGGTACCAGACCCCGCCAGCCATCACGATCGGCACCGAATCGGCAACCCCTTCGGCCCTCATCGTCTCGCGCAGCGCCTTGACCCGCGGATAGGGATCTTCCGGCTTGCGGGGATCCTCGGCATTGGAGAGCCCATTGTGTCCGCCAGCCAACCAGGGATCTTCGTAGACCACTGCCGCCATCAGATCGGAGACCTTGTGATAGGCCCGCTTCCACAGCGCGCGAAAGGCACGGCCCGAGCTGACGATCGGCAGGTAGTTGACGTTGAACCGCGCGGCGATCTCGCTGAGCTTGTAGGGCATCCCCGCGCCGCAGGTGACACCGGTCACCAGCCCGCGAGTCTTGTCCAGCACGCCTTCCAGCACCTGCTGCGCACCGCCCATTTCCCACAGCACGTTGATGTTGATCGCACCCTTGCCGCCGGCAATGTCATAGGCGCGGCGGACCTGTTCGACTGCGCCGTCGATGGCATAGCGGATCAGCTCTTCGTGCCGTTCCTTGCGGGTCAGCGCCCGGTACACCTGGGGAATGATCTTGCCCTCGGCATCATAGCTGTCGGCATTGACCGCACTGACCGTGCCGATCCCACCGGCGGCAGCCCATGCACCCGAGCTGGCGTGATTCGTTGCGGCAACCCCCTTACCGCCCTCCACCAGTGGCCAAACCTCGCGACCGCCATAGAGAATCGGCTGTAAACCCTTGAACGCCATTGTGCCCTTTACTTCCCCGTCGCCCGAAAAATGGTCATGGTCCAACCGCGGCTCCATCAGCGCCAAGCTTGCACGGCTTGATGGACGCTGGCGCCGGACGCGGACCGTCCGTTTCGAAGCGGGCATAATAGCCCACCATTGTTGGTCTACGGGCAAATTCTACCAAACGAAAGCCCACGGCGGCGAATTCGCAGAACAGTAGCCCAGGCGGCGTGCCGTGGCGACCGGTTGGCCGGTCGGCATCGACCACGATCACGCTACCGCCCTTGCGCAGCGCCGGCCGCAGGTTCCACAGAAAGGCGTAGGGCTCGGCAACCTCGTGGTACATGTGGACCATGAACACCCGGTCGAACGAGCCGGCTGGCAAGCGCGGGTCCTCGGGCGTGCCCAAGCGGATCGAGACCTGGTCGAGCCGCTGGCGTTCCACCCGCAGCCCAAGCCGCTCTACCGCGCCCTTGTCGATATCTTCGGCCAGTACCCGCCCGCTGCGGCCCACGCGCTCGGCCAGCCGGATCGTGTAATAGCCCTCGCCCGCGCCCAGATCAGCCACGGTCATGCCTTCGGCGATCCGCGCCAGATCCATCACTGTGCGCGCCTCGCCCATGCGGTCGCGCAGGTCTTCCGAAGAGAACTGGGTGGCGCCGATGGTCGAAACCGGCCGATCGGGTCGCGGAAAGCCGCGCGCGGCGGGCGCACGGCCGGCCTCGTCTGCGGCTGCGCCTGGCCGGCAGGCCGCCAGCGCCAACGCAAGGACCGGCCAAGCGCGCATCGCCGGACCGCAGCGTCTGATCAATCGACGTCTTCCACGGCCACCTTGTCGCCGGTGACACGTTGCGCCAGGGCCGCGGCCATGAACGGATCGAGCGCGCCGTCGAGCACATCGTCGGGCGCGGTCGAGGTCTGTCCGGTGCGCAGGTCCTTCACCAGCTGATAGGGCTGGAGCACGTACGAGCGGATCTGGTGGCCCCAGCCGATTTCGGTCTTGGCCTGATACTCGCCCGAGGCCGCCGCCTCGCGCCGCGCCAGCTCGGCCTCGTAGAGCCGGGCTTTCAGCATGTTCATCGCGATTTCGCGGTTCTTGTGCTGGCTGCGGTCCTGCTGGCTGGCGACGATGATCCCGCTCGGCACGTGGGTGATGCGGACCGCCGAATCGGTGGTGTTCACGTGCTGCCCGCCCGCGCCCGACGCGCGGTAGGTGTCGATCTTGAGATCGGCCGGATTGACCTCGATGCTGATGTTGTCGTCGATCACCGGATAGACCCAGACCGAGCTGAACGAGGTGTGGCGCCGGGCGGAGCTGTCATAGGGGCTGATCCGCACCAGCCGGTGTACGCCGCTCTCGGTCTTGGCATAGCCATAGGCGTTCTCGCCCTTGATCAGCAGCGTGCAGCTCTTGATACCTGCAGCTTCGCCGGCGTGATAGTCGACCAGTTCGACCTTGTAGCCGTGGCGGTCGGCCCAGCGGGTGTACATGCGCTGGAGCATCTCGGCCCAGTCCTGGCTCTCGGTCCCACCGGCCCCGGCATGAACCTCGAGATAGGCGTCGTTGGCGTCGGCCTCGCCTGACAGGAGCGCCTGGACCTTGTCGGCATCGGCGCGTTCGGCCAGGGCTGCCAGGCTCGACAGCCCTTCGGCCACGGTGTCGTCGTCGCCCTCGGCCTCGCCCAGTTCGACGAACTCGACCGCATCGGCCATTTCCGCCGTGATCTGGTGTACCGCGCTGACCGACGCCTCGAGCCGGCGGCGCTCGCGCATGACCGCCTCGGCCTCCTTGGGGTTGTCCCAGAGCTTGGGGTCTTCCACCCGCGCGTTCAGCTCGTCCAGCCGGCGCAGCGCGCGCTCCCAGTCGAGCGAGCGACGGACCAGCGCCAACGCGGCCTCGATCCGGTCGATATGGGCCTGCCCTTCGGCACGCATGTCACAAGCACTCCCAAAAAACGAGCGGCCCGCTTAGCGGGCCGCGCGTGTTTGTAAAGCCGGTGCAGGCGGCGCACCGGGCCGGGCGGCTTACTTGCCCTTGAGCGCCTCAACCGCGGCCAGCGTCTTGGCCACATGCTGGCGCCAGTCCATCTCGGAATGGACCATGGCGATCTTCCCGTCGCGGCTGATCACATAGCTGGTCCGGTTGGTCATCCCGCCGATGCCGGCCGGCAGAAGCGAGACGTTGTAGGCCGAGACCACCGCCGAACCGGCCGTGGCCACGCCGAACTTGCTGCGGCAGGCCTCGGTAGAGAACTTCTGCAGCGTCGGCAGATCATCGGCTGACATGCCCACGATCGTCGCCTTGGCCGCCGCAAACTTGTCGCTGGCATCGGCAAAGGCCTTGGTTTCCAGCGTGCAGCCCTGGGTAAAGGCCTTGGGGAAGAAGTAGAGCACCACCGGCCCCTTCTTCAGCGCTTTCTGCAGATCGAAGGTGAAGGTCTTGCCCGCAATCGCCCCCTGGGTGACGATCTGCGGCGCCGGCGCGCCGACTGACAGCGCGGCCATGGCCGGGGTGGAGACAAGCGCGACCAGCGCAGCGAGCGGAGCAAGGGCGTGACGGTTCATGGCAGACAGAATGCCTTGCTTCCCCTGGAAGGTAAAGCGGCACCTAGGGGCGAGGGCTGATCGGGCGAACCAGATCACCAACAAAGGCGCCGACGGGCAAGTCCAGCCGCCCGTCAGTACACCCCGCCCTGCTGCTCGACAAAGTCGGCGCCTTCCTCCTCGCCGGGCAGCGCCTCGTTGCCCTGCACCTCGCGCAGCTTGCGGATCGCCGCGATGATCATCTCGCGTTCGGCGGCGAGCTGGTCCTGACGGGTGGCCCGCGGCGGTTCGGTATCGGCCTTGAAGGCCTCCCAGATGATCGCCGACTTGGGATCGGAGGTGGGCTCGCCGCCAAACACCCGCTTGCCGGTGACCCGGTCGATCTTGACCATGCGCACATCCGTAGGGGCGGAAAACGGCGTATGGCTCCAGCGCGACTTGGTCTGGCTGACGAACTGGCGGAAGATCGGCGCCGCGAAGGTACCGCCCTGGGCGTAGCCGCCAAGCGAGCGCGGCTGGTCATAGCCGAGGTAGACCCCGCCGACGATGTCCTGCGATCCGCCGACGAACCAGACGTTGGTCGGGCCGGAAGTGGTCCCGGTCTTGCCGAACAGCGGCAGGCCCAGATCGCGCAGTACGGTCGCCGTGCCGCGCTGGACCACGCCCTCGAGCATATGGACCACCTGGTAGGCGGTGCGCGGGTCCAGGACCTGCTTGCCGCGCGCGGTCAGGCGCGGCATGGGCTTGCCGTCCCACTCGGCCATGTTGCAGCCTTCGCAGGGGCGGCTGTCGGCGCGCCAGATCACCTTGCCGCTGCGGTCCTGCACATAGTCGATCATCGACTGGGCATATTGCACGCCGTTGTTGGCCAGCGCGGCATAGGCGTTGACCATCTGCGCGACGGTGGTGTCCCCTGCCCCGAGCGCGAAGCTCAGGTAGGGATCGTACTTGCCGATCCCGACGCGCTGGATCGTGCTGACCACCCGGGGCATGCCGGTATCGTTGGCGATGTGCACGGTCATGAGGTTGCGCGACTGCTCAAGCCCCCAGCGCATCGTGTGCACTCCGCCGGCACCGCGCATGTCGAAGTTGCGGAAGCACTTCTGCCCCAGCCCGGCGCCCTGGTAGACGCAGAACGACTGGTCCGGGACCATGGTCGCCGGGGTCATGCCATAGTCCAGCGCCGTGGCGTAGACGAAGGGCTTGATGGTGGAGCCCGGCTGGCGCAGCGCCTGGGTGGCGCGGTTGAACGAGCCGAGCCCGGCGTCGAACCCGCCGGCCATAGCCAGCACCCGGCCGGAGCGCGGATTCTCGACCACCATCCCGCCCGACACCTCGGGCACGATCCGCACCCCCCAGACGCCACCGCCCACCGGCGCCGCGGCGATCACATCGCCACGGCGAAGCGGATCGGGGAGACTGGTCAAAGGCGCGGTGGTCCCGTCGGGGAAGCCTATCGTGGCTGCCGGTCCGCTGCGGCGGATCACTACGCCGACCCGCCAGTTCTGGTAACGCAGCGACAGGTTGCTGGCGATAAGCTGGCCTTGCCAGTCGTCCTCGCCGAGCTTCAGCCGGGCGAGCGGTCCATGCCAGCCCTTGCCCGAATGGTAGCGCAACAAGCCGCTGCGCAGCGCGTCCTGGGCCGCCTTCTGCAGCTCGAGGTCAAGCGAGGTGCGCACCCACAGACCGCCGGCGTAAACGCTGTTGGGCCCATTCTCGGCGCTTTCGCCATAGCGGTCGATCAGCCGGCGACGGACCTCCTCGACAAAATAACCGACGCTCGGATCCCAGCTCTCGGTACGGCGCGGGATCAGCCCCAGCGGCTGGGCCTTGGCGAAACTGGCCTGGCCCGGCGAGGCCACCCCGTTCTTGACCATCTGGTCGAGCACCCAGTTGCGCCGCTCGAGCGCGCGCCCGGCGTGGCGGGCACGGCTGTAGATCTCGGGCGCCTTGGGCAGGATCGCCAGAAAGGCGGCCTCGTGCAGCGCGAGCTGGTCGACGTCCTTGCCGAAATAGGCCTGCGAAGCGGCCTGCACGCCATAGCTCTGCCGGCCGAGGGGGATCTCGTTGAGGTAGAGCTCGAGGATCTGCTGCTTGTTCAGCACACCCTCGATGCGCCGCGCCAGGATCATCTCCTTGAGCTTTCGGGTGACCGAATATTCGTTGCCGATCAGGATGTTCTTGGCGACCTGCTGGGTGATGGTCGACCCGCCGCGCGCGCGCTCGCCCGAACCGAACTTGATCGCATAGTCCACCACCGCCCCGGCCAGGCCGGTGAAATCCACCCCGCCGTGGGTCCAGAAGGTCTTGTCCTCGGCCGAGAGGAACGCGTCAATCACCGGCCGGGGAAAATCGACGAAACGCAGCTGGACGCGGCGCTCGCGGGCATAACTGTAGACGATCTCGCCGTTCACTCCGCGCACCATGGTCGGCAGCGGCGGCTGGTAGGTCAGGAGGCCGTCGGCCGAGGGCAGGTTGCGGGCCACGGTGGCCCAGACCAGCAGGTAGACCGCCAGCACCGCGCCCAGCACCACCCCGGCGAAGCGCACCAGCGCATAGTCGCGCCACAGCTGGACCAGGCGCCCGCGCCACGGCGCGATGCGGCTGGCCAGCCCTGCCAGGAGCCCGCCGGCATCACGGCGGATACGAACGCGCTGAGGCTGGTCGGGAGCAGGATCGTCGGCCATCGCGGCGCCTCTAGCACGCGGATCCGGGTCGAAGCCAGCCGCTTTGGCTCACGGCGCTGCCGGCTCGCTAGCGGTTGCCGCGGGGGTCTCGGCCACGGCCGGATCGGGTGCGGCCTGGCGGGCGAAATAGACGCGGATCGCGCGTGCTAGAGATTCGGCAAGCGCCTGCCGCCCTTCGGCCGAGCTCATCCGCGCGGCATCGGCAGGGTTGCTGATATAGCCGGATTCAACCAGTACCGAGGGCAAGTCGGCCGATTTGAGCACGACGAAGGCGGCCGACTGGATCGGCCGGGCCCGAAACGGCACCCGCCCGGCGCCCTCGCGCAGGACCAGTTCGGCGAAGGCGGTCGACCGCGCCGCGGTATCGCGTTGCGAGAGGTCGACGAGGATCGCGTTGACCGCCCCGCTCTGCCGCTCCAGCGGCACCCCGTTGACCGTGTCGGCGCGGTTTTCGGCCTCGGCCAGCCGCGCCGCGCTGTCATTCGAACCTCGCTCCGACAGGGTGTAGAGCGTGGCCCCGCTGGCCGTATCGGCCGGGGCGCTGTCGGCATGGAGCGAGAGGAACAGGTCGGCGTTGAGCCGGCGCGCGATTCCGGCGCGTTCGGACAGGACCAGGAAGCGGTCATCCTCGCGGGTCAGCGCCACGCGCACCCCGCCGCGCCGCAGAAGTTCGTCGCGCAGCGCCAGCGCCAGCGCCAGGGTCAGCGCCTTCTCCCTGACCGGACCGCTGCCCGCTCCGGGATCGTGGCCACCGTGGCCGGCATCGATCACCACCAGCGGACGGCTGGCGTCGAGCGGCCCGCGCACCTGCGGCAGGCCGATCTCGCCGCTGGCCGGGGGCAGCTTGAGCCGCACGACATAGCCCATGCCGCGACCCGGAGCCCCGAACGTCCGGTCCACCGCCACCATCGCGGCAAAAACGGCGACCGGCGCGAGCACAAGCAGGCCAAGGGCGATCAGACGGGACCCGTCGGGGCGGTACATGCATGCTTCGTTAAGCATTCGTCAGCTATGTCGCAATCGTCTCGAACCGGCTTCGATTCATCGGATGTGCAACAACTTGCCGTCCGGCGGGAGCGATGCTAGGCACCGGGACAGAGGGCCGTCCTGCCCGCGTAAACCTTGCTTCGTCTCAGCCCTTGAACGGGCCAGTGGCGCCGTATTCCACCAAGGGAATGCAGAAGGTTCGGGCAGGCCACACCTCCGGCCGGGCACACTGTCCGGCCTCCTGAACCGAGTTGATGCTGGTATGAGAAGTTGTTCGCTGTCCTGCCGTCCCTTGCCCTTCGGGGCGACGGCACCGATGGTGACAGGTCCTCGCTTGATCGCGCGTTCGATTTCGCCGCGCCTTCCCCTGCCTGCAGACACGCAACCCCACCATCGCACTTCCGCCGCCGCAACCCTGCGTTGTCGCGGCGTTTTCGCACAGGAACGCGCCCGCCCGGACCTCGACAAGAGGGCCAGGCCTGGGCGCGCACGGAGATACGTTGATGACCACGCGCATGCTAATCGATGCGCGCCACCCGGAAGAAACACGGGTGGCGGTGCTCAAGGGCAATCGGATTGAAGAGTTTGACTTTGAATCGGCTGAACACAAGCAGATCAAGGGCAACATCTATCTCGCGAAGGTAACCCGGGTCGAACCGTCGCTGCAGGCGGCCTTCGTCGACTTTGGCGGCAATCGCCACGGGTTTCTCGCCTTCAGCGAGATCCATCCCGACTACTACCAGATCCCCAAGGAAGACCGCGAGCGGCTCCTCGCCGAAGAGGCCGCCCACGCCGAGGAAGAGGCCGCCCTGCGCGCCGTCGCCGAGGGCGAGGAGGACTTCGTCGGCGACGACGAGATGGGCGAGAGCCTGGCCGACGACCTCGCCGGCACCGACCACGACGACTATGGCGGCGTGACCGAGATCGACACGTCCGAGAAGGACGAGGTCGCCACGATCGAGGACGGCCATGTCGAGGGCGCCTTCGACCATGAAGGCGAGGATGCGCGCGAGGCCAGCGAGGAGCAGCCGCGTCGCCGCGGTCGTCGCCGTCAGGGTGGCGACAAGGGCCGGGCCCACGCCAAGCAAGCCGACGAGCTGCGCGACAAGCGCATGGCGCTGCGCCGCCGCTACAAGATCCAGGACGTGATCCACCGGCGCCAGGTGCTGCTGGTCCAGGTCGTCAAGGAGGAGCGCGGCAACAAGGGCGCCGCTCTCACCACCTACCTCTCGCTGGCCGGTCGCTATTGCGTGCTGATGCCCAACTCCAGCCATGGCGGCGGGATCAGCCGCAAGATCAGCTCGGCCGCCGACCGCAAGCGGCTGAAGTCGATCATCGCCGAGATGGACCTCCCCAAGTCGATGGGGTGTATCGTCCGCACCGCCGGGCTGCAGCGCACCAAGACCGAGATCAAGCGCGATTTCGACTATCTCGCCCGGCTGTGGGACGGGATCCGCGAAACCACCCTGAAGTCGAGCGCTCCGGCGATCATTCACTCGGACAGCGACCTGATCAAGCGCGCGATCCGCGACATCTACAACCGCGACATCGAAGAGGTCGTGGTCGAGGGTGAAGCCGGTTACCGCGCCGCGCGCGATTTCATGAAGCTGCTGATGCCCAGCCACGTGCGCCGGGTGAAGGCCTATGCCGATCCGGTGCCGCTGTTCCAGCGCTATGGCGCCGAAGACCAGCTCACCGCGATGTACGATCCGGTGGTCCAGCTGAAGAGCGGCGGCTACCTGGTGATCAACCCTACCGAGGCGCTGGTCTCGATCGACATCAACTCGGGCCGCTCGACCAAGGAGCACGGGATCGAGGCGACCGCGGTCAGCACCAACCTCGAAGCCGCGCGCGAGATCGCCCGCCAGCTGCGTCTGCGCGACATGGCCGGGCTGGTCGTCATCGACTTCATCGACATGGAATACGGCTCGAACGTCCGCAAGGTCGAGAAGGCCATGAAGGACGCGCTCAAGGACGATCGGGCCCGCATCCAGGTCGGTCGCATCTCGGGCTTCGGCCTGATGGAGATGAGCCGCCAGCGCCTGCGCACCGGCGTGCTGGAAGCCACCACCCGGTCGTGCCCGCACTGCGACGGTTCGGGCCTGGTCCGCACCGCCTCCAGCGCCGGCCTGTCGGCCCTGCGGCTGATCGAGGACGAGGCCGCCAAGGGCAAGGGCACGATCATCTCGCTGTTCGCCTCGCAGGAGGCAGCGGTCTATGTGCTCAACGCCAAGCGCGCCGACCTGCAGGAGATCGAGCATCGCTATGGCGTGCGCGTCGAGGTGATCCCCGAGGGTGAGAACGAGGGCGCGAAGATGCGCGTCGCCTCTTCGGGTCCGCGTCCCACCTCGCTGCCCAAGTTCGAGCCGATCATCGAGCCCGAGGACGACCTCATCGACGAGGAGGACTTCGCCGAGGACGAAGCCGAGGACGAGGTCCGCGAGGACTCGCGTCGCGGCGGCGGGCGCGGCGAAGGCCGCGGCGAGCGGGCGGCGCGTGACGACGAGGGCGACGGCGAAGGCGGCGGTCGCCGCAAGCGGCGCAAGCGCCGGCGCGGCGGTCGCAACCGTGGCCGCGGCGAAGGCGGCGAGTTCGAGGGCGAAGGCACCGAGGACGACGCCGGCGCCGGCGAGACCGGCTCAGCCGAGGATGCCGAGACCGAGACCGAGGCCGATGGTGACGCCGGCGACTATGCCGGCGAGGCGGGTGACAGCAGCGAGGAAGGCCCGCGCAAGCGTCGCCGGCGCGGCCGTCGCCGGCGGGGCGGACGCAACCGCGAGGGCGGCGAGCAGCTCGAGGGTGCCGATGGCGCCGAGGGCGAGCCGGCCGAAGCCGACGACGTCGAGGCAGCTCCGGCCGGAGAGGCCGAGTTTGAGCCCGAGGCCGAGCCCGCGCCGAAGAAGCGCGCCAGCCGCAGCCGCAAGAAGGCCGAAGTCGCGGCTGAACCGGCCAGCGCTGCGCCGGAGGCCGAAGCCGAGGTCGAGGCTGAGGTGCCCGCGCCCAAGAAGCGCGCCAGCCGCAGCCGCAAGCAGGCCGACACGGTCGCTGCCGAGGCTCCGGCCGAGGTGGTTAGCGCGGACCCAGCCGAAGCCGAGGCCGAGGCTGCACCGAAGAAGCGCCCCAGCCGCAGCCGCAAGAAGGTTGAGGCCGAGCCGGCCGCGCCCCAGGCAGCTCCGGCCGTGGCGGCCGAGACGGTCGCCCAGCCCGACGCCGCCGATCCGGCGCCGGCCGAGGACACTGCCGGCCAGCCGCCCCGCCGCGGCTGGTGGCAGCGCACCTTCGGCGAGTAACGCCAGGCCAGACCGGCAACGAGAACGGCGCGGAACCCCGGTTCCGCGCCGTTTCTCATGGGGCTGGGCCACTCTGGCGGACAGCGGACGTTCAACGGTCCAGCGCGACCGGCCTAACCACGTCCCCGGTGCCCCGGGGTTGACCCGGGACTTTGCCGTCGCTCACCCACCACGGCCGGAGAGGTCGGCTGGTCTCCGGATCACGTCTGAAGCGACGACAAAAGAAGGATGGGCCGAGACGTGCCACCGGTCGCCCCCCCCCAAACCGTCCGTAACGGGGGGGCAGCAGACGTGGGTTGCTGGGTAGACGGGGCTGTCGCTCATGGCCTGCCCAAAGCCAAACCCAGCGTCATGCCAGCGCAGGCTGGCATCTTCCGCGGCGAAGCCAAAGATCCCAGCCTTCGCTGGGATGACGGGTATCGGGCGCAAGCCTCCGAGCCGATGTCAGCCCTCCTCTCCATCCCGTCATGCCAGCGCAGGCTGGCATCTTCCGCGGCGGGGCGAGAGATCCCAGCCTGCGCTGGGATGACGGGTTTGGGGCGCAAACCACCATTCGCAACCGGCAAGCACCGCTAGGGCTCGATCCGCGCTCCGTCCCAGGCGAAACAGCCGCCGCTGTCGGCCGGGGTCAGCCCGTCGATCACCCGCAACAGATGGGCCGCGGAGAGCTCCGGGGTGAACAGCTGCTCGGCCGGCACGCCGCGCTGGAACGGCGCCGACAGCCCGGTGTCGACCGTGCCCGGATGCAGCCCCACGCAGATCGCCAAACGGTGGGTTCGGCCGAGTTCGATCGCGAAGTTGCGCACCAGCATGTTGAGCGCGGCCTTGCTGGCCCGGTAGGAATGCCAGCCGCCCATCCGGTTGTCGCCGATCGAGCCGACCCGGGCCGACAGCGCCGCAAAAACGCTCGGGCGATCCCGTGGCAGCAAGGGCAACAGGTGCTTGGCGATCAGCGCCGGGCCGATCGTGTTGAGCGCGAAGACGCGCGCCATCGCCGCCGGATCGATCTGCCGCGCCCCCTTCTCCGGCCCGGTCCCGTCGGGCAGGGTCAGGATCCCGGTCGCGATGATGCAGAGATCAAGCGGCGCGGCGATCCGGGCGGCGGCGGCGGCGATGCTCGCCTCGTCGGTCAGGTCGAAGGCCAGCGGCACACGCTTGCCCCTGGTATCTGCCGGAACCGGCGGCGCCGTGCGACTGAGCGCGAAAACCTCACCGACATCATCGCGTGATATCAGCTGCGCGACCAGCGCCGCACCGATCCCGCCGCCGGCCCCGAACACGGCGACTCGGCGGGGCCGGGGCGACGGCATCGGCGATTGGGACGGGGATGGCGGCGGGGTCTCGGGCATGGTGCGCTTTCACTGGCTGTCCTAAACGGCACAGGCCGGGCATGGTAGGCGGGATGGCCCCGCACTGCTCCTCCGCGACCGCCCCGCTGCATCGCGCCGATCGGATCTGGCGGTTGCCGCTTCTGGACCCTGTCAACCGTGTCAACCAGAGAGACCATCAGCAACCCCGCCCTAAGGGCGATGCCTGAGATATTGCCCATCGGGCAGGCTTGCCCTTGCGGCTCGAATCGCTAGAGAGACGTGCATCGGCGTTGTTGCGCCGCAGCAGTCATGGATCGGGATACGGATCGGATAATGGCCACTTTTACCCTTCCCAAGAACAGCAAGATCACCGGCAAGGGCCGCGTCCACAAGGCGGAAGGGGCCACCCGGATCAAGACGTTCACGGTCTACCGCTACGATCCCGACAGCGGGGAAAACCCGCGCTACGACAAGTTCGAGATCGATCTCGACACCTGCGGTCCGATGGTCCTCGACGCGATCATCAAGATCAAGAACGAGATCGACCCTACCCTGACCTTCCGCCGCTCGTGCCGCGAAGGGATCTGCGGGTCCTGCGCGATGAACATGAACGGCCGCAACGGTCTGGCCTGCACCACTGCGATCGAGGATCTCAAGGGCGATATCCGCATCACCCCGCTTCCGCACATGGAAGTGATCAAGGATCTTGTCCCCGATTTCACCCATTTCTACGCGCAGTACGCCTCGATCCGACCGTGGCTGCAGACCGTCAGCACCACGCCCTCGGGCAAGGAGCGGCTGCAATCGCCCGAGCAGCGCGAGAAGCTGGACGGGCTCTACGAGTGCATCCTCTGCGCCTGCTGCAGCACCTCGTGCCCCAGCTACTGGTGGAACTCGGACAAGTTCCTGGGACCGGCGATCCTGCTCCAGGCCTATCGCTGGCTGGCCGACAGCCGTGACGAGATGACCGGCGAGCGGCTCGACGAGCTCGAGGATCCGTTCCGGCTCTATCGCTGCCACACGATCATGAACTGCGCCAACGTCTGCCCGAAGGGACTTTCGCCCGCGCGCGCGATCGCCGAGATCAAGAAGATGCAGGCCGAACGCCACATCTGACGTGGCCGACGGTGTACCCCGGTCATTCCGTGTCGAGCCCAGCCCGGATCACCCGGGCTGGCTGAGTTTTGCCGCTCCCGATGCCGGCGGGTTCAACGCCAGCGTGCTCGGTCCGACGCTCGCCCGCCGCGAGAGCGAGACGGTGGCGCGGGTCCGGATCGAGCCGCAGCGGCACCTCGCCAATGCGATGGGCCATGTGCACGGGGGCGCCCTGCTCGGTTTCAGCGACATGAGCCTGTTCGCCGCGCTGCGGGTGCTCACCGGCCGTGATCCCAGTGCCGCCGTGACGCTCGACCTCACCCTCCAGTTCATCGCACCGGGAAAGCTCGACCGTCCGCTCGATGCCGTGGTCGAGCTGCTGCGCGAAACCGGCCGGCTGGCGTTCCTGCGCGGCGTGATCGAGCAGGATGGCACTCTCGTCGCCTCGTTCCAGAGTACCGTCCGCAAACTGGGCCTAGCGGCATGAGCGGACTGCTCGCGCGCTACCATGCGCTGGTCACGGCCGGCGAACTGCGACCCGATCCCGAGCAAGCGGCGGCGGCCGAGCGGCTTGCCCAGCTGCAGGACGCGCTCGAAACCGCGCCGCCCGCTGCCAGCGGACTGGTCGGCCGCCTGCTCGGTCGCAAGCCGCCGCCGCGTCCCCGCGGGATCTACATGTGGGGCGGCGTCGGGCGCGGCAAGTCGATGCTGATGGACCTGTTCCATGACACACTCGACCTTGCCGAGAAGCGGCGCATCCACTTCCACGCCTTCATGCTCGAGGTCCACGCGCTGCTGCGCGAAGAGCGCAAGAAGGAAAGCGGCGACCCGATCCCGCCGGTCGCCGCCGCTCTCGCCCGCGACCTTAAGGTGCTCGCCTTCGACGAGATGGTGGTGAACAACAGCGCCGATGCCATGATCATGAGCCGCCTGTTCACCGCGCTGATCGGGACCGAGGGCGTGACCGTGGTGACAACCTCGAACCGGGTGCCGGACGACCTCTACAAGGATGGCCTGAACCGTGAGCACTTTCTCCCGTTCATTGACCTGATCGGCCGCGAGCTCGACGTGCTGCCGCTCAACGGCCCGGTCGACTACCGGCTCGACCGGCTCGGTGGCATGGCCACCTGGCACGCCCCGGCCAACGCCGCAGCGACCGCCCAGGCGCGCGAGGCCTTCTTCCGCCTGACCGACTATCCCCCCGAGGACAGCGCGAACGTGCCCTCAGCCGAACTCTCGGTCGGCGGCGGACGCACGCTGTTCGTGCCCAAAAGCCTCAAGGGCGTGGCGGTGTTCAGCTTCAAGCGGCTGTGCGGCGAGGCGCGGGGCGCCAGTGACTATCTGGCCGTGGCGCGGCACTACCATACCGTGGTGATCGTCGGCATCCCGCAGCTCGGGGCTGAGCTGCGCAACGAGACTGCCCGCTTCGTCACGTTGATCGACGCACTCTACGAGAACAAGGTCAAGCTGATCGCCACGGCGGCGGTCATGCCGGAAGCGCTCTATGCCCGCGCCGGCGCAGCGGACGACAACGGCCGGTTCGAGTTCGACCGCACGGTCAGCCGCCTGATGGAAATGCAGAGCGCCGAATACATGGCGCTCGGTCATGGCGAGAGCTGAGGCGGGTCCGACCGCGCCGAGCCATCGCATCAACGGCAGCGTCGGAACGACACACGATCAGACCGGACCGGCGCCAGACCGGCCATAGTCTGGACCGGCCATGGTCCGTACCGTCCGGGTTACAGACAGGAACAGGCCCCGTCCGGACAAAAGCAAACCGCCCCGGCATTGGCCGGAGCGGTTAATGTATTCGCTTCATACGCAGCCCCCGAAGGAAACCGCGACTCGCATCGTGTTCGACGAACAACCCGAGACTTCCAGTTGGGAATTGCCCCCAACTCGCGGAAATCAGCGGATTATTCTCCGAGAAACCACTTCCAGAAGTCCCACATGTTCCATGCCTCCATCGAAACGGATGAGCATGGTTAACACTAAGGAGTATGGTTAACAAGACTTAAGCTTGGTGGAGCCCTGTTTGGTGAGCGCCGCGTAGCGCGCAATCAGCTGATCCAGAGTCTCCGGGCGCGAGATATGGTATCCCTGTCCAACATCGCAGCCCAGCTGGCGCAACAGCTCGAAGGTCGAGAGATCCTCGATTCCTTCGGCGACCACGGTCTGCTTGAGCGCGTGAGCGAGATTGATCGTACTGGCCACGATATGGCGCTCACGCTCGTGATGGACGATCTTGGAGACAAAGCGCCGGTCCAGCTTCAGCTCGTCGCTGGGCAGCTCGGCAAGATAGGATAGTGAGGCCTCGCCGGTCCCGAAATCGTCGATCGACAAGCGGAAGCCCATCGCCCGCAGCTTCATCAGGTTCTGAATCGCGGCCGGACGGTTGCACATGCCGGCAGTCTCGGTCACCTCGATCGTGAGTAGCCGGCAATCGATCCCGCGGCGGCGGACGATATCGGCCACCGAGCTAATCAGCGAAGGCTTATCAACCAACTGGGCCGACAAGTTGATGCTGATCTGGAACCGCGGCCCGAAGGCGTTGAACCGCTCGGCCGCACTGATCGCCTGATCCAGCACCCAGTATGTCAGGGCGTCGATCCGGCCGGCCTGCTCGGCCTGGAGGATGAACTCGTCGGGCCGGATCGGACCCCGAACCGGATCGTTCCAGCGGATCAGCGCCTCGGCTCCGCTGAGCCGGGCCTCATGGTAGTCCCACTGTGGCTGGTAGGCGAGCCAGATGTCGCCGTTGCGCATGCCCTCGTCGATCCGCGCCAGCAGCGAAAGCTCCCAGGCGGCGTTGGCGAGCCGCTTCGCCTCGAACATCTCGACGGTACGGCCATGTTTGAGCGCCTCGGTCGCGCTGGCCACCGCGGTGTTTACGCGGGTCACCGCGTCCAGTTCGTGGTTCCGCTCAAGCCCGAAGTGCACATTGGTATCGAACACATGCTTGCCGACCAGCAGCGGCGCCGCGAACAGGCTGCGCAGGCCCTCGAGGTTGTCGATGTGCTGCTCGAGCGAGCGGGTCGGCTCGATCCACGCGAACAGACCGCCCTCGCCGTGGTAGATGTGCCGGGCACCGCACCCAACCGCCAGACGGCGGGCGATCTGCCGGGCGAATTCGCCATGCAGGTCGCCCGGCAGCGTGGCCATGATCTCTTCATACCGACCGACGATGGCGATGATGACGTCGTGCTGGCCGGGCAAGGGCTGTTCGGTGAGCGCGACGAAGTTCGGCAGGCCCGAGCGGCTCGTTTGCAGCACCTGCGTCTGCCACTTGGACCAAAGCTTGATGGCGACAAAACAGGTCAGACCGACGAGGCTGGCCGAGGGATTGCTGGTGATGCCAATGTGATCGAGCAGGGCCGGTCCCACCAGCAGGCCCAGACCCGCGACGACGTAGGCCGCCCGGCGGAGCCGGCGGGCGGCGATCCGTTTGACGGCGAACATGATCGCGGCGAACGCCGCAATCAGCGGGAGCCAGTCGATGCTGTGCGTATCGCCGTTCTTGAGGGCCTCGCCCGCGGCGATGTCGAGATAGACAGGATCGATGCGGCCATGCGAGAAGTAGCCGACGAGAACGCCGGGGCCCGATCGCGGCTCCTTGAGGATGACCGATTTGCCGCGCAGCGCCGCTCCGGCACTCCGGCTGGCCAGCAACCGCTCGGCGGCGATCTGCTGGACGGTGCGCGGGTCGACCGCAAAATCGGGGCGGATCTCTTCGTCCGCCTCGCCTAGCCGCCCGGCCAGGGCCGATCCCAGCATCGGATAGGTGACGCCGCCGACCCGTGCTGTGGCCGCGGTCGACACGCCATAACGCCAGAAGTTGGTGATCCAGCCCGAGGCCACGATCCGCGATCTCGGCACGATCGCTGGGGGCGGGAGGGTAATGTAGGCCTCTTCGAACGTGTCCTGCTTGGCATAGCGAACGACCAGCCGGAGGCGGTTACCCAGTCGGTCGATGGCGTTCTGCAGTTCGGGCGAGGCGGCATTCGTCTTGCGGTCGAGGTAAACCTGCGCGGGCTGCGCAGCCGCCACGGCTTGGAGCACGCGGGCGGTCTGGCGGTCGGAGCCGCTGATCTCGGCATCCATGTTGATCAGCACGACCGACTGCGGCGCGGGCTTCTGACCAAAACGATAACGTGTATTCCAATACCCCTGGTCCAGCGGGCGGGCGAGCGACAACAGGCCGCACAGCAGCGCGACCAGCGTCGAGATCACCAGAGGTTGCTTGAGATACGCCCGCATGTTTTCGCCCGCAAAGGACCTTGCGATCCGGGATAGGGCAAATGGTTTAAAAAGGGCTTACCATCTGGCGAGGGCGAAGGCCTAGGCGCTGGAGGGTGAAGCTTACCATGCTTGTCACTGTAATCAGGACATTCCCAGTCGACCGAGCGAGCGATCCAGCATCACCAACTGCCACAGCAGGCGCCCGTGATCGCTCCGTCCGGCGATGTGCGCCTCCGCGATTGCCCCTAGACGGGTCGTATCGAACCAGCCGCTGCGGGCCAATGGGGCGCTGGTGGCGATCGAGCGGGCAGTTGCGGCCAGCGGTCCACGGAACCACTGTGCGGTCGGGGTGACAAAGCCCTGTTTCGGACGGAACAGGATCTCGTCCGGCAGGTAACGGCGCATCGCCGTCTTCACCAGCCACTTGCCCTGCCCGCGCTTGATCCGCAGGCCTTCAGGCAGGCGGGCGGCAAACTCGATCAGGCGATGGTCGAGCAGCGGCTCGCGCGCCTCGAGGCTGACTGCCATGCTGGTCCGGTCGACCTTGGTCAGGATGTCGCCCGGCAGCCAGAAGCGCAGATCGGCATATTGGGCGCGGTCCAGGCCCGACCGGGCTGGCGCCGCCTGCATCAGCGCGACCAGCGGCTGCTCGGCGCGATAGTCACCCAGTTCTCGGCGAAAGGCAGCGGTGTAAAGGCTATCGCGCGTAGCTGGATCGTTGATCGCCAGTGCGCGGGCATAGGCCTGCTCGCCCGCTTCCGCGAGTGCCAGCAAGGTCGTCTTGGCACGCAGCGGCCGCGGCGCCCAGTCGGCTTTGGGGTAGACCGCGCCGAGCGATCCGAACAGCGCCGCGCGCGCGCCCTGCGGCACCAGCCGGCGCAGGCGGTCCTCGTGGTAATGGAAGCGCTGGCGCCGATAGCCGGCGAAGGCCTCGTCGGCCCCGTCGCCCGACAGGGCCACAGTCACGCTCTCCCGCGCCAGCTGGCAGACCCGCCAGGTGGGCAAGGCCGAGGCGTCGGCAAAGGGTTCGTCGAACATCGCCGCCAGCGTGTCGACCGCGCCGAAATCGTCGGGAGATACGGTGCGGGTGCGATGATCGGTCGCGAACTGCCGGGCGACCCGGGCGGCATAGCCGGTTTCGTCGAGTTCGCCCACGTCGAACCCGATCGAACAGGTCTTGACCGGGCCGGAGCTGGCCTCAGCCATGAGCGCGACCACGCTCGAGCTGTCGACCCCGCCCGAGAGGAAGGCTCCCAGCGGCACGTCGGCCACCATGCGCGAGGTCACCGCCTGGCGCAGCAGGTGGACCAGTTCGGCCTCGAGATCGGCCGGCCTGCCGGCATGGCGATCAGCGAAGGACACGTCCCACCACTGGCTCGGTGCCGGGAGCTGGCCATTGCCGCGCAGCAGCAGCGCATGCCCGGCGGGCAGCTTGTGCACACCGGACAGGATGCAACGGTGATCGGGCACATAGCCCCAGGCCAGATAGTCCTCGACCGCCTGCGGATCGATCTCACGCCGGAGCAGAGGATGGGCCAGCAAGCCCTTGAGCTCGCTTGCGAAGGCCAGGCTGCCGTCACTCAGCGGCGCATAGTAGAGCGGTTTGACCCCGAGCCGGTCGCGGGCAAGGAACAGCGTCCGCTCAGCGAGGTCGTAGAGCGCGAAGGCAAACATTCCGTGCAGCCGGGCCAGGCATCCCTCGCCCCACTGCTGCCATGCTGCCAGGATCACCTCGCTGTCCCCGTCGGTGCGGAACGTGGCGCCGAGCGCGCGCAGTTCGGCGCGCAGTTCGCGGTAGTTGTAAATCTCGCCGTTGAACACCAGCACGGCCCGGCCATCGGGCGAGGCCATCGGCTGGGGCGAGCCGGCCACGTCAATGATCGACAGGCGGCGATGACCCAGCCCCACGCCCGGCCCGACCCAAACCCCGCCGCCGTCGGGACCGCGATGGACCATCGCCGTGCACATCGCCTCGATCCGCGCCGGATCGACCGGCTTGGGGGTGTGAAGATGGAACAGACCAGCAATGCCGCACATGGTGCCTGTCCTACCGTCCGGCCGCGATGCGGTCCATCCACGGCCCGACCGGACCGATCGCCCGGGTGAAGGCGGTGACCTGCCGGGTTGCCGGTGCGCCGGAGCGGTCCTCGGCCGACAGGATCAGGGTCATCGTCGGGCGCGCGCGCAGTCGGAGGCGATCGGCGATGTTCGCCAGCTTCAGCCGCCCGTTGCTGCCGGTCAGCAGGGGGCCAGTGCGGTAGTACGTGATGGCCAGCCGGCCCACCTCGCCCCGTCCGAGCAGCCGCTCGCTGCGGGCGTCCGGCAGTGCTGGCCCATGGCCCTGCCAGGCCCAGCCACTGTCGGGAACCAGCGCGCCCTCGCCGAAACCACCCGCCTCACGGCCCTCCGACTGGCCGGCGTAGAGCGCGACGAAGACGTCAACCGCGTTACCCTGGCCATCGGCAAAGCGGCCGAGCAGGCGATGATCGGCGCCCGTGGCCCGCGGCTGCCACCACAGTGCGGGACGATAGTCGGCGCGGTGCCACCCGGGTACCTCCGGAAGGTGGATCTGCCGCGGCAGGCTGGCCTCGAGCCGGTCTGCAGCGAAAGCCCAGCCCTGCCCCGCGACGACCAGGGCGACCAGACCAGCGATCAAGGCGCCATCGCCGAGCCGCAGCGCCGCGAGCCGGACCAACGCAGGCGACGCCAGCAGGCGGTCGGCATCGAGCAGCGGGTCGCCCGGGGCGCGGTCGAAGAAGCGCCAGCCGAGGGCAAGGACCAGCGCGATGACCACACCGAAGAACACCCAGCCGTAGATCAGGTGGTCGATGCCCCCGGCGCGTTCCGCGCCGACGAACTGCGCGACATAGACCGTGCCCCAGGCACGCACCCCGTTGGCAAGGACCGGAACAACGATGCAGGCTGCCAGGAAGGCTGCCCGCCGCCGCCACTGGCGGAAGCAGACGTGCCCGACCAGCACGCCGAGCGCGATCATCGCGATCAGGAACTTCACGCCGGAGCAGGCCTCGGCCACTTCGAACAGGCCGGCCGGCGTCTGGATGAACACGCCGTCGATCGCGGCGGGAATCCCCGACAGATGGACCAGCGCGATCGTCAACGCCGCGGTGACCATCTGCAGCAGCGGCACCAGCTCGTCACCGAAGGGCACCAGAAAAACCATGTAGGCCAGCGGGAAGGTCAGTCCTGCGCCGACCCGGGGGCCGAGCAGGGCCAGCACGGCCGCCCCGACCATTGCCACGGCGCCGGCCTGGCGCAGCAGGGAGAAGCCAGCGAAGGCTCCCACCACCCAGACCAGCTGGGCCAGCGCGAAGAGGATCAGGCCCGGCCACCAGCCGCTCGGGGCCAGCCGCTGCAGCTCGGGCCAGCGTTGCAGCACCAGCCAGGCGAGGATCGGGGGAACCAGCAGGATGTGGTTGTAGGTCGAGGCATTCCACCACTGCCCGGCCATGGCCGCCCAGTCGGAGGCATAGGCGACGAGCAGCGCGGCGAGCGTGGCAGCCAGCAGCACCAGCGCCCGGCGCCAGGCCTGCGGCAAGCCGGTGCGGACCGGCTGGAGGACCAGTTCGGGCGGCAGGGCCTCAGGCGGCATCGGGCAGCCCCTCCCCACCGGCCAGGCCGAGGGTTGCCGCCAGCGGCGCGAGCACCGCGTCCCAGCCGTGCGTTGCCACCACGCAGCGCCGCGCGGCCAGGCCCATCGCGCGGGCGGCGGCCCGATCGGCCAGCAAGGCCAGCGTCGCTGCGATCATCGCGGCATCGCTGTCGGCCACGGCCAGTTCCTCGCCCGGTCGCACCGGGATGCCGGTGGCAGCCCCGGTACTGGCGACCACCGGCAGGGCCATGGCCATGGCTTCGAGCACCTTGTTCTGGATGCCGCGGGCGATTTCGAGCGGAACCAGCGCCAGATCTGCGCCGCGGAGCCAGGGCCGGATATCGTCCACCGCGCCGCGCACCCGGCACCCATTGATCCCGTCGAGCGCGCGCACCGCGGCGGCGGGCTGGCGCCCGACGATCTCGAAGGTCGCCTCGGGGTGCACCGCGCGGATCGCCGGCATGATCCGGCGGGCCCCACGCACGACCGCGGCGACATTGGGCGGATAGTCCATCTGTCCGGTGAAGATGAGGGCCGGGCCAGGCTGCTCCGCCAGCGCAGCGGCCGGGGTGACCCGGTCCGGATCGTAAAGCGTCGTATCGATCCCGTTGCCGATTGCGCCGACCTTGCCGGCGAGCCCGGCCGGAAGGCGCGGGCCAAGCAGCGCCTGCTCCTCGGGACTGACCAGCAGCGTGCGATCCGCGCGGGCCACCAGCCGTGCCTCCTCGGCGCGCAGCAGCCGCTCCTCGCGGGCGTAGAGCCAGCGCCGCGGCCCGGTCGCCGCGGCGGCATAGGCCCCGAACTTCAGCGAATCCACGTCGACCAGATCGATCACCACGCGCCCGGCGAATGCGGGGGGGACATATTGGCCCATCTGCCCGGAAAAGACGTAGATCGCTGCGATCGGCCGGGTCGCCACGATATGCGCGACATAGGCGCGCAGGCGGGCGTCGGCAAAGGCGGTCAGGCTGACCGGTCGGCCCTGCCCCAGCGCCGCCAACCCGGCCAGCGGCAGCGGCCGCGACCGCGCCACGAGGCAATGGCTGGCGGCCATCGCGGCGAGCGCCGGCTCATGGGCGAGGTCGGCCGGATTGTCGGCGAAACACGCGACATGGACCGGCGCGAGGGCGGCCAGCCGGCGCAGGATGTGGTGCGAGCGGATCTTGTCGCCGCGGTCGGGCGGAAACGGGATCCGGTGAGCGATGAACAGGATCTCGGCCACGGGCTCAGCCCAGGCCCCGGGCGATCCACGGGCCGACGCGGTTCGCCACGCGTAGCGGCAGGCGCTGCCACGCCGCGATCAGCGCGCGGTGCCGGTCGCTGGTCGGATCGGCATCGCGTGCCAACTGGCCCGAGGCGGTCCAGCTGGCGTAGACTAAGGGCTCGGGGGTGAAGCCCCAGTTGCGCTTGAAGTGGTAGGCCCCGCTCCCGGTCTTGGAGCGGCCGAAGTCGAAGCCGTGGCAGCCGCGCGCGCGGGCGTGGCGCATCAGTTCGAAATACATGCGGTCGTTGGCACGCAGCGGCCGGGCATCCCGGGTCCCGCCGCCCCAGTAGGGCATGACCAGTCCGCGATGGTAAAGCGACAGCACGCTGGCCACCGGCTGCGGACCGGACCAGACGGTGAGAATGTCGGCATCCGTCCCGAAGCGATCGAGCACCGCCGCGAACAGCGCACGGGGAAACACCGGGGTACCGAGATTGCGGACGCTTTCGGCGTAGACCGCATAGTGCGCCGCGCGGTCGCGCGGGCCGCTGCCGATGGTCACCGTCAGCGCGCCCTCCAGTCCCTTGCGCACTTCGGCGCGCTGCTTGCGCGGGATCGCCAGCAGCTGCGCCTCGTCGCTTGCGGCCAGCGCCGTGACGAAGCCACAGTGGGATTCGCTCCGTCGGGTCCACCCGGCCAGCCCATCCGGCGGCACCGCGCCGCCGCGCAGTTCGATCGAGGGACAGCTCAACCGGGTCGCCAGCTCGGTCGCGGCCTGCCATAGCGGTTCGGCCGGAACGCCCTCCTCGACCAGCACCCCGCCGCTGACGGCAAAGCCGGTCGAGGCCAGCACCCGGCCGAAGATCGGCGAATGGATCTCGCTCAGGGGCAGCACCCCGACCAGCCGGCCGCCCTGCTCGGCGACCAGCAGGCGGGCGCGGTGGCCAGTGGCCGCCTCCACCGCCGCCAGCCAGCGCGAGGCGTGGAACGGGGTGGCCTGCGGCTGGTCGTGCAGGAAGGCATCGACCCGCCGGTCGGCCGGATCGGCCCAGCGCACGGCTGGCGTGACAGGGAAGAACGGGGCGTTCATGCGGCCAGAGCCAGCCTCGCCGGCTCAAGCCGGGCCACCTCGGCGGCGACCACGCGGTCCATCCGCTCCCATGCGAAATCGGCGGTGAGCCGCCGCAGCTTGCCGGCCATGGCGCCAAGCCCGGTATAGTGGCGCAGACGCGAGCGCAGCGGCGCGGCAGCCACGCGCGGTTGCTCCGGGTCCACCTCCCAGGGGTGGAAGTAGAAGATCGCCGGGCGCTGTTCGACCGTGTTGACCTGGCTGATCGCCCAGCGCGAGAAACCATAGGGCAGGACGCGGAAAAACCCCCCGCCCCCGGCCGCCATGCGGCGGCCCAGTGCCTCGACCGTGGTCACCGGCACCTCGACCAGCGGATGATCGGGCAGCGGCCGAAAGGCGAAGCGCGGCGCCTCGCGCCAGCCGTAATGGTCATGCGCAATCGGCGCGACGCTTGAGGAATAGACGAAGCCCTGCTCGGCCAGCACGGGGTAGGCCCAGGGGGTGCGCTGGTCGATCGAGAAGCTCGGTGCACGGTAGCCGGTGATCGCCACCCCGGCGGCATCCTCGATCGCCTTGCGGCTGTCGGCCAGGTCGCGCGCGAAGGCAGCCGGATCGAGCGTGAAGACCCGGGCATGGGCCCAGCCGTGGCTGGCCAGCTCGTGCCCGGCCGCGTGGATCCGCCGGATCAGCGCGGGATGGCGTGCCGCGACCCAGCCGAGCGTGAAGAAGGTGGCCCTGACCCCGGCCGCCGCGAACAGATCGATCACCTGCCCGCAATTGTCAGCCACGCGCGAGGCCAGCGCGTCCCAGTCGGCGCGGTCGATGGTCCGCTCGAACGCGCCGACCTGGAACCACTCCTCGACGTCGACGGACAAGGCATTGACGATGGACACCTGAGCGTCTCCTGGCGGTGCGCCGGTCAGGCCACGGCCTTCTTGTCTGTCTCGAGCCACTCGATCAGCATGGACAGGGTGTGCTTGACCGTGGCCTCCTGCTCCTCGAGCCGCTGCTCCATGCGGGTGAGCCGGGCGGCCAGATCGGCGAGCTCGGTGCGCAGCACCGGATCACCCATGGCGGGCTGCTCGACCTGGTTTGCCACCTCGATCACCGCCTGCTGCAGCTCGGCAATCAGCGCATCGCGCTCGGCCAGCGCCGTGTGGAACGCGGCCGCATCCAGGCCGGAGGTCGGGCTGGCTGGGTTGGCGTCCAGCGCGGCCGCAACCTCCTGCGGTACTGGCGCCGCAGAGCGGGGCATGGCGCCGCGGTTGAGCGGCAGGGCCGTGTCGTTGGCGATTTCCGCCAGGACCTGCTCGAGCAGACCGACATCGAAATGCTCAATCTGCTCGACCGCGCCCATCAAGAACAGCCGGTTGGCGATCTGGTTGACCCGCCGCGGAACGCCGCCGCTGGCTTGGTGCAGCACGGGGTAGAGCGCCGTTTCCAGCGCCGGGCGGCCATTCCAGCCGACCAGCCGGAGACGGTGTTCGATGTAGGGCCGCAGCTCGTCGGCCTCCATCGCATCGAGGTGATGCGCCGCGATCACGCGCTGGCGCAGCTGCTCGAGCTCGGGGCTGGTCTGCAGCAGCTCGCGGAACTCGGGCTGGCCAAGCAGCAAGGTCTGCAGCAGCGGCTGCGCGCCGAGCTGGAAGTTGGAGAGCATGCGCAGCTCCTCGAGCGCGTCGATCGACAGGTTCTGCGCCTCGTCGACCACCAGCAGGCAACGGCGGCCGTTGCGGGCTTCGGCATGGAGCAGCCCCTCGATCGCGGCCAGGGCTGAAGCCTTGTCATGCCCGCCGATCACCAGCCCGAAGGCCTGAGCCACGACGTGGATGATCTCCTCGCCGCTGAGCGCGCTGGTCACCACCTGCGCCGCGGTCAGGCGAGCCGGGTCGATCGTCGCCATCAGATGCGCCACCAGGGTCGACTTGCCGGCCCCGACCTCGCCGGTGATGACAATGAAGCCCTCCCCCTGGTTGAGGCCATAGCCGAGGTAGGACAGCGCCTTGCGGTGCGTCAGGCTCTCGAAATAGAAGGCCGGGTCTGGGGTGAGCTGGAACGGCCTTGCGGTGAGGCCATAGAAGTTTTCGTACATGGGCTTGTCCCCAGCCTTGAATGCGAGATCGAATGCGAGATCAAAAGAAACTGTAGCGCAGGCCCAGCAGGGCACTGGCCTGCCACTCGTCCTCGGTCAGGTCGCGACGCAGTCCCTGGATGCCGAACGAGGCATTGCCCGAGATGCGGTTGCCGAACTCGCGGCTGAACAGCGCGTTGGCGCCCAGCGCGGTCCCCTGCCCGCCCGACAGCGCGCCATTGCTGAACCAGTTGGCATAGACGAAGGTCGAGAAGCTCGAGCGTTCGTCCAGCCGACCGGACAGCCAGGCCGACAGCCAGGTGTTCTCGTCGACGATGCCGTTGATGCTGGCCAGCAGCGTTCCCGGCGCGGCAACGTAACGGCGCCGGTCATAGCCGCCCGCCAACCCAGCTCCAAGCCGTCCCAGCTGGGTGGCATAGGTCGCCTGGACCCCGCGCGAGCGGAACACCGCCGAGCGCAGGCTGCCGAAGGCGCTGGTCAGGCAGTTCGATCCGCTGGGAGCGAGGGTGGGATTGCCGGTCGGGCTGACGCAGCCGTTGAGATTGCCGGTGGTCGGGTCGCGCAGCGCGGTGAACTCGGTCGGCAGTTCGACCAGGGCGCGGTTGATCTGGCCGCCCAGCCCGGTCATGCTGTCATAGACCGCCACGCTGAGCGAGCTGCGCGAGCTGGCTCGCCAGCCGAACGAGCCATAGTAGGTCATCGAGCCATAACGCCGGCCGACGTGGGCCTCGAAGGCGGTGCGGCTGCTCGGGCGCCAGGTGATTCCGGCGTCCCAGATGAAGCCCTTGGTCTGATAGGCGATCTGCCGCGGCGCGGCGCGGTCGGTGACGAGCCGCCCGTCGGGGCCGCGTACCGGGGCTCCGCTGGCGTCGCGCAGGGCATCGCGCCCGGAGATCTGGACATCCTCGAAGCCGACCCCGCCGACCAGCGCGACCGCGCTGGAGACCGGCACGATCACGTCACTGCGGGCATGGAAGTCCTCCACCCGCTGGTCGAGGTTCGAGACGTCCTCGCGCAGGTAGCCGGCGCCGACGCCGACCCCGATCGGCAGGACATCGCCCGGCCGCACTCCGGCGCGGACCGCGGCGTTGTGGGTGATGCTGTGGTCGAAGGTATCGAGGTTGGCGGTGCTTGTCGCGGTGCGCAGCGTGTCGCTGGTGCCGACCTCCGTATAGCCGACCCGGTAGGAGCCGGTCAGGGCGACCGCCCCGGCCTGGGTCCGCAGGCTGGGCCCGGCATAGACCGAATAGAGCTGGGCGCTGTCGGCGCCGGTGAAGCCGCCCGGCACGGCCGGACTGCGCCCATCGACGGTCGAGCGTGCAGCGAGGCCACCGACCTCGATCGCCAGAGCCTGGGGCACCACGGCGACCGAGGCGCGGGCGAGGCCGCTGAGCACGTCGCCGCTGCCGGCCCTGCCCCAGCCGATCCGGCGTTCGTAGCGGATCGAGAGCGAGCCCTGGGTATTGCGTCCGGCGAGCCCGGCATCGACCCCGGCGGCGAGCGCGGTCCAGGTCAACACCTCCTGATCGGGCGAGAGTTGGGCGCCGACCACCTGAGCTGCCTCGATGTAGGGCGAAACCGTCACCTGCCGACGCGGCCCGGTCCCCCGGCCACGCGGGGCCTGACCCGACCCGCCGCCCGGCGCGGCGACCGTGTCATCGCCGCTGGCGGTATTGCCATAGGGCAGCGACTGGGCCTGCGCCGGCAGCGCCTGTCCGGCCATGGCCAGTCCGGCGATCGCGCCCCCCAGGCGCCGTGCGATTGGGAACCGGTCCATCTGCCTACCCCCTGTATCCGTAGTAGGACCCGAAACGCCGCCCGCTGGGCGAAAACCGCGCGGCATTGAGCAGCAGTTGAATGTTGGGACAGCCTGAGAGCAGGGCAATGGCATCCTCCAGCGCGCTCTGTCCGGTCCGGTCGGCCCGTGCGACCACCACGGCCTGCCCGACATACTGCGCCAGCTCAGCCGCGGGCGAAGCGGCCAGGGCCGGCGGACTGTCGAAGATCACGATGCGCTGCGGCGCGCCCTGGGTCAGCCGATCGAGCACCGCGTGGGTGCGCGACGAGGCGAGGTATTCGCTGTCCGAGTTGGTGGCATTGCCGGCGGGCAGCACCCACAGGCCGGGCACGTCCGTGCCGATCACGCAGTCGGCGACGTCGATCGCGGGATCGGTCAGCGCGTCCATCAGCCCCGGACCGCCGGGCAGACCCAGCGTCGAAAGGATCGAGGGCTTGGCGAAATCGGCATCGACCAGCACGACCTCGCTCTCCTTCTCGGCGGCGATCGCCAGTGCGAGGTTGGTGGCGCAATAGGTCTTGCCCTCGCCTGGCAATGGCGAGCAGATCAGCACGCGCTGGGCCGCGCCGCCGGCGCCGGCCCGCCGCAGGTCCATCGCGCCGAGCAATAGCTGGCGCTTGATGATGCGGAACTCCTCCATCAGCCCGCTCACCGTGCCTTCCGGCACGATCAGGCCCTGCTCGCGCAGGCGTTTGCGCTCAATCGGATGATGCACCGCAGGGAACTGCACCGGCACTTCGGGCAGCTGCGGCGGAACCGGGGTTGCGGCCGGCACCGCCGCGGCGGCAGGCGTCTGGGGCTCGGCTGCGGCGGTTGCCGGCACCGGCTCGGCCAGGTCGGGGAGGGTCTCGATCGACAGCTCGCGCATGACCACCCGCTGGCGGCCCTCGGCCGGCAGGACGATGCCGCCCAGCCGCGCCAGGTCGAAGCCTTCGACCGCGCGTTCGACCGACGAACGCACCACCCGGCGCGCCGCCGGTTCCGCGTCCGGCGGTGCCGTGCCGTCTTCGGGGACGATGATCTTGCGCTGTTCCGTCATCGTCAGTCCTCAGGCCACCATGCCACGCTGGATGAATTCCGAAGTCAGCAGCAGCACGAAGACCACGCCGAGTGCCGCGCTGCCGGCCATGAAATACTTGAGCCGCCGCTGGGCGAGCGCCCGGCCGGCATCGGTCATCGTGTGCGAGATCGCGCCGAGTACCGGCAGCCCGAGCGCCTTCTCGAGACGCCCGGTGGTGTGGAAGCCCGAACGGAGCTGTCCTACCGCGAAGGCCCCGGCGATGCCCGCGCCGATGCCCACCACCAGCACTGCCAGCAGGAGCAGCGGACGGTTGGGGGCGACCGGCTTGCGGGGCGTGGTCGGGGGATCGATCACCTGGAACTTGACCGCGCTGCGCTCGGTCTCGACCTGGCCGCGGAGCCGCAGCTGCTCGCGGTCCAGCAGCAGCTTGTCGTATTGCTGCTTGAGCACGTCGTAGTCACGGCTGATGCGCTGCGCCTCGGCCGCAGCCTCGGGATTGGCGACCTGCTGCCCGCTGGTCCGGGCGAGGTCGGCCTGGGCCGCGGCGCGGCGGGTCAGCAGCCCCTGCAACGCCGCCGCCTTTTCCGCACGGATCGACTGCAGCGAGCTGTAGGCCGGATTGGGCACGCCGCCGCCCGGACCCTCGGCCCCGGCCAGGGTGCGCAGCTGCGCCACCTGGTTGCGCGCCGCGATCACGTCGGGGTGGCTGTCAGTCAGGCCGCGCGCCTTGAGCGCGGCAAGCTGGCCGAGCGCTTCGCTCAGCGCGCTTTTGGCGCCGCCGCTGCCCGGGCCGATCAGCGACTGCGGGGTCCCCGCGAGCTGACCATTGATCGCGGCCAGCGCGCTCTGCGCCGCGGCGATGTCGGCGTCGAGCCCGCGCAGCTCCATGCGCGAGGCTTCCATTCGCTGCAGCAGCGAGGCACCGCCCTGGGACAGTTCGGGGTGCTGTGCCTCGAACTGCAGGCGGCGTTGTTCGGCAGTTTCCAGCTGCTTCTGCCGGTCGGCGAGCTGCTGGTTCATGAATTCGAGCGTCTCGGCCATCTCGCCGCGCCCGCCCGCCAGGTTCTCCTCGCGGAAGATGTCGATCATCTTCTGGGCGATGTCCTGCGCCAGCTTGGCGCTTTCCGCATCGGACAGGTGCCGGTCGGTCGAGGTGGCGGTGATCTCGAACAGGTTGTCCTGCTCGCTCGAGACCTTCACCGCCTTGCCCAGGTCGAGCACCATGGCTTCCATCTGCTTGGGCGTGGCGATGCCATCGCCGAGACGGGTCGAGCGCACCACCTTTTCGAGGTTGATCGCACTGGTCAGGGTCTGGCGCACGCGTTCGATGTCGCGGCGGCGGTCGCCCGCGCCGATGCCGATCTGCTCGGCCAGTGGATCGTCGAGCTGTACGAAGATCCGCGCCTTCGACTGATAGCTGTTGGGCACTGCCGCCACGGCGAGCCAGCCCAGCAGGCAGACGCCCCAGGCGATGCCAAGGGCGATCCACTTGCGGTGCCAGACGCTGAACAGCGCGGCGCGCGCTTCGTCGAAGAGGCCGTTCATGCCCTGCCCCCGCGCCTCAGAACGTGCTCTCGGGGATGATGATCACGTCCCCCGGCATCAGCATCACGTTGGCGCGGCTGTCGCCCTTCTTGAGCAGATCCCCCAGCTTCAGCGCATATTCGCGCTGCTTGCCGGTTTCCTTGTCGAAGCGGATCAGCTTCGAGCGGTTGCCCGCCGCGAACTCGGACAGGCCGCCGACTGCGATCATCGCGTCGAGCACCGTCATGTTGGCACGATAGGGGATCGAGGCCGGCTTGCCGGTGGCGCCGACGATCCGCACCTGCTGGCTGAAAGTGCCGGCAAACTTGTTGACGATCACCGACACCAGCGGTTCCTGGATGTATTGCGAGAGCTGCAGCTTGATGTCCTCGGCCAGCATCGAGGGGGTCTTGCCCACGGCCGGCATGTCGGTGATCAGCGGGGTCGTGATGCGTCCGTCAGGACGGACCTGGACGCTCGCGCCAAGCTCGGGGTTGCGCCAGACGAAGATGGTCAGTTCATCGAGCGGCCCGATGACGTAGTCTTCACCTGGGCCCTCCTGCATCGCCACGAACGAAGCCGGCGGCAGTTCCGTCCGGCCCCCACCGCCAGCACATCCGGCCACCGACAGTGTCGCCAGCGCGCACAGCGCCAGCAGGGAAAACACGCGGGTGAACGGCATCGACAGGTCCTCGCAAGCGGCTGGACCGGGCAGCGCCGGGCGTCCCGACGCGGTCCGGGCCTGAGCCCATTGCGCCCGCTATCGGCGAAAAGGGTGAACAACCGGTTAGTGATGCCCCGCGAAGGCCGGATTTGCGTGGCCCGGTCCCGATACGGCACAGGCCGCGCGGCTTGGGTAAACCCAGTCGGGCGGTGATGTCCGAACCCGGCTGTAGCCCCGAACCGGGCGCTGCCGGACCATGGCGGAAGGCTGCTAGACCATTAGCTCGGCGGCGGGGCCCTGGCCGAGGAACTGCATCGGACTGGCGGTTGCGCCATAGGCGCCGGCGCAGAACACGGCGACCAGATCGCCCACCTCGGCGCGCGGCAACCCGGCCTTGTCGGCCAGCCGGTCAAGTGGGGTGCACAGGCAACCCACCACCGAGGCCTCCTCCTCGACCGGGGCGCCGAACCGGCTGGCGATCGCCACGGGGTAGTTGCGACGCACGACCGTGCCGAAGTTGCCCGAAGCGGCGAGTTGGTGGTGCATGCCGCCGTCGGTGATCAGGAACACCTCGCCATGGCTGACCTTGCGGTCAACGATCCGGGTCAGGTAGACGCCCGCCTCGCCCACCAGATAACGCCCCAGTTCCAGACACATGCGCGTTTCCGCCAGAACCGCCGGACGCACCGCCAGCCGCTCGGCCAGGGCCGCGCCGACGCGTTCCAGATCGAGTGGTTCGTCGCCCGGAAAATAGGGAATGCCGAAGCCCCCACCGAGGTTGAGGTGCGGACAGCCCGCCCCGCCCTGCTCGGCCAGCCGCGCCGCGAGTTGCAGCGTCTGCGCCTGGGTCTCAATGATGTGTTCGGCCGACAGCGCCTGGCTCCCGGCGAAGATGTGGAACCCGCGCCATTCCGCGCCGCCCGCGACGACCTCACGGACCAGCGCCGGAACCCGCTCGGCATCGAGCCCGAACGGCTTGGCCCCGCCGCCCATTTTCATCCCGGAGCCCTTCAGATCGAACTCCGGGTTGACCCGGATCGCGATCCGTGGCGGCCGGCCGGCGGCCTCCGCCAGGCGCAGCGCCCGCCGCGCCTCATTTTCAGATTCCACATTAAGAGTGACGCCCAAACCAATGGCTTTGAAAAGTTCGTCATCGCGCTTGCCCGGACCTGCAAAACTGACCTGACGCGGATCGATCCCGGCCGCCACAACCAGATCAAGCTCGCCCCCAGAGGCAATATCAAACCCGTCGACATCTTCCAGTAATGTCTCAAGAACAGGCTTATATGGGTTTGCTTTAACGGCATAATGAAGCGCAATCTCTGCCGGCAAGGCGGCGCGCAGACGGGCCACCCGGGTGCGGATCAAGGCGCGCGAATAGACGAACAGGGGAGTGCGCCCGGCGCGGGCCACCAGTGCTTCAGCATCCTCGTCATCAATGGCAAGAATGCCATTCTTGTCACTGAAAGTATTGGGAACAGGACCAAGCGGCTTCATCCGATAAGCTCCTCGAGCAGCCCGGTCCGATCGAGCTTGCCATTGGGGCCGACCGGCATGGCCTCGCGCCAGTGGATCGCCCGGGGGTGCATGAAATTGGGCAGGTCCTGAGCCAGCCGCCGCGGCAGCTCGGCGGCAGCGGCGGCGGGATCGCCCAACGCCCGCGCGACCAGGTGCACCGCCTGCCCGAGGCGCGGATCGGGCACCCCCAGGGCGACCGCCTCGGCGACCAGGCCCGTGGCAAGCGCGGCGTCCTCGATCTCCTGCGGGCTGATCCGGTTGCCGGCCGACTTGATCATCGCGTCGCGCCGCCCGACAAAGTAGAGCAGGCCGTCGGCCTCGCGGCGCACCCGGTCGCCCGACCACACCGCCAGGCCGCCATAGCGCGACGCAGCCGGGGCAGGACGGAACCGCTCGGCGGTCCGTTCGGGGTCGTGCCAGTACCCCTGTGCGACCAGCGGGCCACAATGGACCAGTTCGCCCTCCTCGCCATCGGCTGCCACGGCGCCGGCGTCGTTGACGACGATGATATCAGCATGTGGTATCGCCTTGCCCATCGAGGTCGGATGGCTGTCGATCAGCGCCGGATCGAGGTAGGTCGAGCGGAAGGCTTCGGTCAGGCCGTACATGGCGAAAAGCCGCGCCTGCGGGAACAGGCCGCGCAGCTGGCGAACCAGCGGTACGGTCAGCGCACCGCCACTGTTGGTCAGCCGACGCAGGTGGCCTGCGACCTCGCCCGGCCAGTCCAGCTCGGCCAGCTGGACCCACAGCGGCGGGACGGCTGCCAGCGTAGTGATGGCATGGCGCGCCACCGCCTTGATCACGTCACGCGGGGTGAGATAGTCTAGCGGAGCCACCGCGCCCCCTGCGTACCAGGTGGAGAGCAGCTGGTTCTGACCATAGTCGAACGACAGCGGCAGCACCGCCAGGGTCCTGTCATCGCTGCGCAGGTCCAAATAGGTCGCCACGCTTTCGGCCCCCAGCCACAGGTTTGCATGGCTGAGCATCACCCCCTTGGGCCGCCCGGTCGATCCGCTGGTATAGAGGATCGCGGCAAGATCGTCCGGATCGGCTGCGGACGGAGGCAAAGCCCGCTCCAGCGCCGCGGCCTCGGCCAGCGCGGCCCCCTCCTCGATGCAGCGATATAGGCCCGCGATATCATCGGGCTCGAGCGTGGCCAGCCGCGCGGCCGAGCCGATCAGCAGCCGGGCTCCGCTGTCCGACAGGATATGCGCAACCTGCGCGCGTTTAAGCAGCGGGTTGATCGGCACGTGGATCAGCCCGGCGCGCGCAGCGGCCAGGGGCAGCAGGCAGGTCAGCTCGCCCTTGGCCGCCCAGCTCGCCACCCGCGCGCCGGGTCCGCCCGCCTGGTCGGCCAGCCAGCCCCCTAGCGCGGCGATACGGCTCCTTAAGTCTTGGAACGTAAACACCCGGTCGCGAAGCAACAGGGCTGGGCTGTCGTCCGCTCCGGTCAGGACCAGATGATCGAGCGGTCGAACCGCCATTCGGGTTTCGCGCGACAAGGTGCCCGTCAAGCTCCAGAAGGACCAGAGTGTTCGCAGTAGAGTATCTCAGCGACCTGCGTAAAGCCTCCGCCGACACCGCGGTGGCGGACCTGCTGGCCAGCGCGGCTGCGCCGTTCGACCGCACCGAGTGGTGGGAGCGGTTGTGCCGGCACTGCGGGTTCAAGCCGCTCTACGTGCTTGGACAGTCGCGCGAGGGGGTTGCCCTATTGCCGCTGGTCGAACGCGAGGAAGGGGTGCTGGCTCCCCTCGCCAACTGGTACACCTTCCGCTGGCGTCCGCTGGTGACCCCGGGGATCAATCCGGTGCCGATGTTCGAGGCGATCGCCCGCGATCTGTCCGAACACAGCTGGCGCGTCTCGCTGACCGGTTTGCCCGAGGAGGACGGCACCGGCAGCGCGCTGACCCGGGCCTTCCGCAAGGCTGGCTGGATGACCCGCTGCGTGTCGCACGATAGCAACCATATCCTGCGCGTCGACGGGCGCAGCTATGCCGACTATCACGCCACCCTGCCCGGGGCGCTGCGAACCTCGCTCAAGCGCAAGTCCGGACGGGTGGCCTGCACCATCCACACGGCCTTTGCCGAGGCGGTCTGGGCGGACTACGAGGCGATCTATGCCGACAGCTGGAAACCGGAGGAAGGCTCGCCCGCATTCCTGCGCGCCTTTGCCGAGGCGGAAAGCGCGGCGGGCCGGCTCAGGCTGGGCGTGGCAAGCGTCGACGGCACCGCCGTTGCCGCCCAGCTCTGGACGGTCGAGGCGGGCACCGCCTACATCCACAAGCTGGCCCATCGCGAGAGCGCCCGCGGCGCCTCGCCGGGAACCGTGCTCAGCGCCGCGCTGTTCGCCCATGTCATCGATGTCGACCAGGTCGAGCTGATCGATTTCGGTACCGGCAACGATTCCTACAAGCAGGACTGGATGGAAGATGTCAGACCGCGATATCATCTCGAGGCGCTGCGCCTGTCCTCGCCCAACACGTGGCTGCACCTCTCGCGCCGGCTGACCGGCCAGATCGGCGGGCGCCTTGCCCGCCAGCCCGCTGCCCGCTAGAGGCCCCACCAGGACAACGACCGGACCCGTCATGACGCCATCCGCCGACCAGACCCTGCGCCAGATCCTTGCCGACGTGCTGGGTCTCGACCCTGCCCGGGTCGCGGGGTTCGACCGCAGCACCGGCCTGTTCGGCCACCTGCCCGAACTCGATTCGATGTCGGTTGCTGGACTGCTCACCGAAATGGAGGACCGGCTCGGCTTCATCATTGACGATGAGGACGTGGACGGCGAACTGCTCGAGACCTACGGCTCGCTGCTCGCCTTCACCGAAGCCAAGCTGGCGAGCGCCTGACCCACGGAATGATCGCCCGCTGGCCCGCGCGCGACGCCTCGACGCAGGGGCACGACGACGGGCACGAACTCGCGCTGACCTTCGATCGCGGCCGCGCGGCGCGGGTGCTGGTGCTCCCCGCCCTGTTCGACGAGGGCAACCGCCTGCGCCGGTTTACCGTCGAGGCGATGCGCGCGCTCGATGCGGCCGGGATCGACAGCGTCCTGCCCGACCTGCCCGGCACCAACGAGAGCCTCGCTCCGCTCGACCGGCAGTCGCTCACCGGCTGGCGCACAGCAGCCGAACGCGCCGCGCACCACTTTGCCGTCACCCACGTGCTGGCGATCCGCGGCGCCGCGCTGGTGGCGCCGGCCCTGCCCGGCTGGGCCTATGCCCCGCTCGGCGGCGCGGCGCTGCTGCGCCAGATGGTGCGTGCGCGCCTCCTGGCCGCGCGTGAGGCTGGCCGCACCGAACAGGCCGAGACCCTGCTCGAGCAGGGCCGCGCCAGCGGACTGGAACTGGCCGGCTACCGGCTCGGCCCGGCCCTGGTCGTCGAACTGGGCGAGGCCATCCCGGCTGACGGGCTCGCCGTGATATCCCAGGCCGATATCGGCGGCGCCGGTCTGTGGCTACGCGCCGAGCCCGACGAGAACGCGGCGCAGAGCGCGGCACTGGCCGCGCGGATTGCCGCGGGCCTCGCCGCATGACCCGGCTCCATCTGGCCTTCCCCTGCGCCGGCAGCACCTGCCTCGGAACACTCGACCTCGCGCCCGGCGCCACCGGGCTGCTGATCGTGTCGGGCGGCAACGAGCTGCGCGCAGGGGCGTGGAATGGCCAAGCCGCGCTCGCTGCCGTCATCGCCGCGCAGGGCTTTCCGGTGTTCCGCTTCGACCGCCGCGGCGTGGGTGACAGCGAAGGCCGCAACACCGGTTTCCTTGGCAGCGAGCCCGACCTGCGCGCAGCCGCGGTGGCCTTCCGGGCCGCGGCGCCCGGAGTGCGGCGGATCGTCGCGCTGGGCAACTGCGACGCCGCGGCAGCCCTGATGCTGTGCGCCGGGGCCGGCTGCGACGCGTTGGTGCTGAGCAATCCGTGGACGATCGAGCCGGGTGCCGAGGCGGCCGCGCAGCCAGCCGCGCTGCGTGCCCACTATGCCCGCCGGCTGCGTGATCCGGCAGCCGTACTGCGCCTGCTCAAGGGCCGGATCGCGCCGCGGCAGCTGCTGATATCACTGCGCGATATGCTCAGACCCCAGCCGCCCTCGTCGCTGGCCGCGCGCATGGCTGCGGGGCTGGCTGGGTTCGCCGGCCCGGTCCGCATCCTGTTGGCAGGCCGCGATCGCACCGCGCAGGTGTTCATGGCGGGATGGGACCAGACCGATCCCCGCCTGCATGTCTGCCCGGAGGCGTCGCACAGCTTTGTCGAACCCGCCGCGCGGGACTGGCTGCTGACGCAGGTGCTGGCCGTGCTGACCGAGTGCCACGACTGATCTCGCCGCGGCAGCGCCGGATCAGGCTGGAACCGCTGCCTCCTGCCCCCGCGCAAACTCGCGCTCGGCGACGAACCGCTCGGCATCGAGCGCGGCCATGCAGCCGGTCCCGGCTGCGGTGACCGCCTGACGGTAGGTGTGGTCCATCACGTCACCGCAGGCGAAGACACCCGGGATCGAGGTTTTCGGCGTGCCCGGCGTCACCACGATGTAGCCACTGTCGTCGAGCTCAAGCTTGCCCCGGAACAACTCGGTCGCCGGAGCATGACCGATCGCCACGAAGGCGCCGTCGGTCTCGATCAGCGAGGTCTCGCCGGTCTTGGTGTCGACCACCTCGACCGCCTTGAGTCCGCCCTGGGCGGGATCGCCGACAAAGCGGGCGACGGTCTTGTTCCACACCACCTTGACCGCGGGATGAGCGAACAGCCGGTCCTGCAGGATCTTCTCGGCGCGGAAGGAATCGCGGCGGTGGATGATCGTCACCTCAGGCGAATGGTTGGTCAGGTAGAGCGCCTCCTCGACCGCGGTATTGCCGCCGCCGATCACCACCACCTTCTTGCCGCGATAGAAGAAGCCGTCGCAGGTGGCACAGGCCGAAACGCCCTTGCCGCCGAGCTCCTGCTCACCGGGCGCGCCCAGCCAGCGGGCCTGCGCGCCGGTGGCGATCACCAGGGTCTCGCCCTCGTACACGTCACCCGAATCGCCGATCGCGCGGAAAGGCGGGCCGGACAGGTCGATGTCGACGATCGTGTCCCACAGCATGCGGGTGCCGACGTGTTCGGCCTGAGCCTGCATCTCCTGCATCAGCCAGGGCCCCTGCACCACGTCGCGGAAGCCGGGATAGTTCTCGACATCGGTGGTGATGGTCAGCTGGCCGCCGGGCTGGAGGCCCTGGACGACGATCGGCTGCATCCCCGCGCGGGCGCCATAGATCGCCGCGGTCAGTCCGGCCGGGCCGGAGCCGATGATGAGCATGCGGGTGGTGTGCGTGGCCATGGATCGTCGTTCCTCCTGTCGCTGCGGAGATAGGTGGCGGCGGCCGGAATGACGAGTCCCCGCCGGGCGTTTTGCCCGACCGGAAGAGACTGCCGCCGGGTTGACAGAGCCATGGTGGGCGAACAGGCTCGGGGGCATGAACGATCTCGGGCCGACCTCGCACAGCTTCATCTCCCAGCGCCTGCGACTGCACTACGTCGATTGGGGCAATCCCGAGGCCCCGCCGCTGATCCTCCAGCATGGCGGGCGCGATCACTGCCGCAGCTGGGACTGGGTGGCACAGCGGCTGCGCCATGACTGGCATGTCATCGCCCCCGACCTGCGCGGCCATGGCGACAGCGCGTGGTCGCCCGATGGGGACTACCGGCTGATCAGCTGCGTCTACGATTTTGCCCAGCTGGTCCAGACGCTTGGCTACGACCAAGTCACGATCATCGCCCATTCGCTGGGCGGCCATATCACCAGCCGCTACGTTGGGCTCTATCCCGAGAGGGTGGCCCGCTACGTCAACATCGAGGGGCTGGGCTACACTGCCGAGGACCTCGCGCGGCAGGCCGAGACGAGCCATGCCGACCGGATGCGCAAATGGATCACCGAGCGCCGCGGGGCGGCCGGTCGCCAGCCGCGCCGCTATGCGACGCTGGAGGAGGCATACCAGCGGATGAAGGAAGCCAATTCCTACCTGTCGGACGAGCAGGCCCGCCACCTCACCGTGCACGGCGCCAGCCGCAACGAGGACGGCAGCTGGAGTTGGAAATATGACAACTACCTGTTCACCGCCCCGCCGGACGAGCTTGGCGGCGAGGAGATCTTTCGTCTGTGGCAGGCGATCACCTGTCCGGTTCTCCTGCTCTGGGGCGCCGATTCCTGGGCAAGCAGCCCGGCCGAGGACGGGCGCATGGCCCATTTCGCCAATGCGCGCCTGATCACTTACGAACAGGCCGGGCACTGGCTCCATCACGATCGGCTCGACAGCTTCATTGCCGATGTGACCGCCTTTCTGGCTGCGTGACGCCCGAGCCTGCGACGCCTCCAGACACTGCGAAGGCCCGCCAGCCAGCTAGTCATTATCATTTAATTTCAGATATTTAGAAAATTTCTTGCTTAGCCGGTAACCAGACCCCTTAAATTTCTGGGACCGGTGCCGCTCTTGGATTGTGATCATTGGCGGGTCGTCATGGCCCTGATCAACACCGGGAGCAACCTATGGCGGTTATTAACACGAACATCAGTGCGCTGCGCGCCTCGAACGCGTCCATTGCGGCTGACAAGATGCTCGGATCGGCGATGGAACGCCTGTCGACGGGCAAGCGCATCAACAGTGCCAAGGACGACGCGGCTGGCCTGGCCATCGCGACGAGCATGACGGCACAGACCCGCGGCATGGCCCAGGGTATCCGCAACGCGAACGACGGCATCTCGCTGGCGCAGACGGCTGAAGGCGCGCTGGCCGAAGTGGCGAACATGCTGCAGCGCATCCGCGAACTCGCGGTCCAGGGCGCCTCGGGAACCTTCCAGAACTCGGATCGCGCGGCGATGCAGTCGGAAGTCTCGAACCTCACCCAGCAGGTCGCCGACGTGCTGACCAACACCAAGTTCAACGGGATCACGCTGTTCAGCACCACGGTCGGCACCGATGTCAGCATTGACATCCAGACCGGTGCCGATGCCGCCCAGGTGGTCACCCTCACCTCAACCGCGATCGATGGCACCAACATCAGCGCAACAGCGCTGGATGTCACCAGCGCGACGGCGGCCTCGACTACCATGGGCAACGTCGATCTCGCCCTGTCGGATGTGAACGCGGCCCGCGCCTCGCTCGGTGGCGGGCAGAACCGACTCGAATCCGCAGTGAACAACCTCACCAGCAACATCGCGAACCTGTCGGACGCGAAGTCGCGGATCGAAGATACCGATTATTCGGTGGAGACGACCAAGCTGGCCAAGGCCCAGATCCTGTCGCAGGCATCGACCGCGATGATTGCCCAGGCGAACCAGGCCCAGCAGAACGTCCTCTCGCTGCTGAAGTAAGTCACCCTCCCCGGTGGGGGCGGCTCCCGCAAGGGGGCCGCCCTTCGGGAGCGACCACGCGGCCGGCGTCCGGCACGCGCAACCCCCTCGCCCGGCGGCGGGGCGTTTGGCGTGCTCGGGACGCGATCGCCCTATTTCACCACGTAAAAGTCGATCAGCACCTTGTCGGGCTGGCGCACCCCCCGCGCGACGAAGGCATGCCGGCGCAGCCAGTCGTAAGGTCCATCGGCGACCTTGAAGTTCGGCGTCGTGCGAAAATAGTAGAGCGAGGGATCAACCACCTCGCCCCGGGACAAGCGCTCGATCACCTCGGGACTGGCCACCCGCACACCGGGGTTGGTCACCTCGACAACCGTGCCATTGACCGTGCGCAGAAAGTACCGCGCTTCGACCCGGGTCACCCCATTGGCCTCGATCACCTGCCAATCCCCTCCGCCAGGAAGGACGGAGCCGCTCATCATCGGCCCTTCGACCTTGCCGCCGGTGATCGCGATGAAACGCTTGCGCCCGCCATCGACTGTCCCTTGCTCGATCGCGGGAGCCACTTCCGCCGTCACCGTGAAGGCATACTCGAGCGTCGGCGCCGGTGCCGCCGGTCCAGCCCCGGCCGGCCCGGCCAGGACGGAGGCGGCAGCGGTGGCCAAGGCGGTGCGCATGGTCATGGTGTCGTCTCCCATCAGATCGGGAAGTGGCCGGGCTGGGTCTCGATGGTTATCCAGCGCGTCTCGGTGAAGCTGTCGATGCCCTGACGTCCGCCGAAGCGACCGTAGCCCGAGGAGCCGACCCCGCCGAAGGGCATCTGCGCCTCATCGTGCACGGTCGGCCCGTTGACGTGGCAGATGCCCGACTTGATCCGCCGCGCCACGGCCAAGCCCCTGGCCGTGTCACGCGTGAAGACCGCGGCGGACAGGCCGTATTCGCTGTCATTGGCCAGTTCGATCGCATGCTCGGTGTCGCGGGCGCGGATCACCCCGACCACCGGACCGAAGCTCTCGTCGCGGTAGAGGTTCATCTCGGCAGTCACGCCCGCCACCACGGTCGCCCCCATGATCACGCTTTCGCCCTTGGCCCCGGCGACGATCTGCGCGCCCTTCGCCACGGCATCATCGATCAGCGCGTTGACGTGAGTGACGGTCTTCTGATCGATCACCGCGCCCAGCGGGGTCGTCCCCTCGCGCGGGTCACCTGCCGGCAGGGCCCGGGCCTTGGCGGCGAACTTCTCGATAAAGGCGTCGGCCACGGCCTCGACCACGATGATCCGCTCGGTGCTCATGCAGATCTGGCCCTGGTTCATGAAGGCCCCGAAGGCCGCCGCCTTGACCGCCTCGTCCAGGTCCGCGTCCTCGAGCACAAGCAAAGGCGCCTTGCCGCCCAGCTCGAGCAGGCAGGGCTTGAGATGCTCGGCCGCGCGCTTGGCGATGATCCGCCCGACCGCGGTCGAACCGGTGAAGTTGATCCGCTTCACCTCGGGCGCATCGATCAGCGCACCGACCACCTCGCCGGCGTCCTCGGGCGCATTGGTCACCACGTTGACCACGCCTTCGGGGAAGCCCGCCTCGGCGAAAGCCTCGATGATCAGGGCGTGGGTCCGCGGGCAGGTCTCGCTCGCCTTGAGGATCACGCTGTTACCGCAGGCGAGCGGCACCGCGATCGCCCGCACCCCGAGGATGATCGGAGCATTCCACGGAGCAATGCCGAGGATCACGCCAACCGGCTCCTTCAGCGCCATCGACAGGCAACCGGGCTTGTCCGAAGGGATCACCTCGCCGGCGATCTGCGTCGTGATTGCCGCTGCCTCGCGCACCATCCCCGCAGCGAGCCCGAGGTTGAACATGGCCCAGCCCGCGGTCGAGCCGGTCTCGGCCATCATGGCTGCAACGAACGCATCCTTGCGTGCCATCAGCGCGTCAGCCGCCTTCATCAGCACCGCGCGCCGGGCATTCGGGCCCTGCGCCGCCCAGGCCGGCTGCGCTGCTCCGGCCCGCGCGGCAATCGCAGGAATGTCGGCGCTCTTCAGCGCGGGGGCAGAGGATGCAGGCTCGCCAGTGATCGGATTGATGCGGGTGAATTCCATGGCTCTCTCCATGCTCGGCAGGGGTCAAAAAAGGCAAAACAATCAAAAGAAATCAGCAGCTTTCAGCCGTTCTTCGGGGTAGGATCAACAGTGCGGCGAGTGCGACGAGCGAGCCGCCGGCCATGATCGCCGAGACCATGGGAAGCGAATAGCCCGCCTTGAACAGATAGCCGCCAACCATCGGGCTGAGCGCCGCACCACCGCGGCCAAGCCCGATGACGAAGCCGGTTCCACCCGCCCGGTTCGCGGTCGGGAAGCTGCTTGCGACCAGACCATAGAGCCCGACGATCACGCCGTTGGCGCAGAACTGGGCAGTCGCCGCGGCAAGGGCCAGCATGCCGAGATTGGCCGGGCTGTGCCCGAACAGGGCAACCGCGGCGCAAGACGCCAGCATGAAGCCGGCAATCAGGCTGCGGATCGGCATGCGAACAGACAGGGCGCTGTAGAGCAAGCTGCCGACGAGCCCGCCGACATTGCCCCAGACCAGCACGCTGCCGGCCGACGAGGGGGCAAAGCCCATGTCCGACACGATCTTGGGGGACCATTTGAGCACGAAGTAGAAGGTCAGCAACTGGCTGAAGTAGATCACGGTCAGCAGTACCGTGGTCAGGGCCATGCCGCCGCGGAAGAGCTCGAAGATCGAACTCGAGCGCACAATGGGATCGACCGGCGGGAGCTGGTCGGTCGGGGAGTGACCCAGCGCGACCAGGCTGCGGTTGACCTTCTGCAGAGTCTCGGGGCCCCTGCGCTGCAGCAGGGAACTGACGGGTTCCGGCACGAACAGCGGCACGAGCGGCAGGAACAGGGCAGTAAGCCCCGCACCGAGCCAGAAGACGTCGCGCCAGTCCCCCTGGGCGAGCAGGCCACTGGCGATCGCACCACCGGCAATGCCCCCCACGGGATAGCCCGCTGCCATGATCGCGACAGCCGCACCGCGCGCCCGATCGCTGGCGAATTCCGCGGCCAGGGCATTGATGACGGCCAGCATGCCGCCGATCCCGAGGCCGGTGAACAGGCGGGTCGCCGCGAGGGCCTCGATCGAGCCGACCTGGGTGGTCGCCACCATCCCCGAAGCCATGATCACGAGACAGGCGAGCACCGTCGGTCGGCGCCCCACGCGGTCGGCCAGCTGGCCCAGCAGAACCGAGCCCACCATCATGCCGATCAGCTCCATCGACAGGACCACGCCCAGCGCAGCGCGATCGATCCCCCATTCCTTCGAAATGCCCGGCGATGCGAAGCTGATCGACAGGACGTCGAACCCGTCGAGCGCATTGAGCAGCACGCACATCGCGATCGCGACGATCTGCTGCCAGGTCATCGGCGCCTGGGCGAGCCGCCGCCGCGGATCACCAGCGACCGCCCCTGCCCCGTCCCTTGCTTCGACCATTCCACTCTCCCGCCGTGTTGAACCCGGCTTGTGCCGTGATTCGTGTCTTTTCGACCTATCCGCCAGCCAGGATCAAGGCATCGAGCGCGACCACGCCCTGTCCCGCCGGATGAAGGATGACCGGGTTGAGATCGAGCTCGCGCAGACCGGGCTCGGCCAGCAGGACCGCGCTGACCGTGCGGATCAGCCGGGCCAGAGCTGGCACATCGAGGGCCGGAGCACCACGGTAGCCATGCAAGAGCGGTGCGCTTTTCAGCTTGCCCAGTTCGGCGATGATCTGCGCCTCGTCGAGGTCAGGAGTGATCAGCCTTACATCGTGCAGGATTTCGGCGGTCACACCGCCGAAGCCGGCCAGCACGACGGGTCCCCATTCGGGATCGTTGCGCGCGCCGACGATCATCTCGACCCCGCGAGCACCCATCGCCTCGATCAGCACGCCGTCGAGCCTGATCGTGGCGTCGTAGGCCGCCACGCTGGCGTGCATCTTGGTCCAGGCGGCACGCACGGCTGCGGCGTCGGTCAGGTTCAGGATCACCCCGCCGGCGTCGCTCTTGTGGCTGAGGGCGGCCGCCTGGGCCTTCATCGCCACCGGGAAGCCAAGCGCCTCGGCTGCCGCGGCGGCCTCGTCCGCCGAAGCGGCAAACCGTCCGGCCGGGAATGGAACACCCTGCGGACCGAGCAGTGCCTTGGCGCGGTACTCGGGAATGACCCCAAGATGATCCCCCAGCCCCGGCAGCGCGGTCGGGACCGGACGGTGATCGGCCAGATCGCGCCCAAACCGCGTACCGAGCCGCGCGAGTGCACGGAAGGCGCGTTCCGTGGTCGGAAACCACGGCACGTCGCGCGCCCGCAACTCGGAGATGAACCGCGCGGGTATGTCGGCGCCCTCATCAAGACCGGCGAAAATCATCGGCTTGCCCATCGGCCGCTCGTCAAGTGCTGCAAGAATGGCGGGCACCTTGATCGCGCTGGTCACCGGATCGCCCTGGATGATCCCGCAGACGATTCCGCCAACCCGCGCATCGTCGCGCAGCGCGATCAGCGACCGGGTATAGATCGCCGGCTGGCTCAGGCCCTGGGCGGTGATGTCGAGCGGATTGCTGACCGGCACGAACGGCGGCAGCGCCTCGCGCAGCGCCGGACTGTCGGCATCGGCCAGCGCAGCCAGCGGCAGGGCCAGCTCCTCAGCCAGATCCAGCGTCAGGGCCTTGAACGCCCCGGATTCGCCCAGCACCGCCACTTCGGGCCGGGTCAGTGGCGCGCAGCGCACGAGGATCTCGGCGATGTCGCCCAGCTCCTCCAGCGTCTCGGCGAAGACAACGCCAGCGCGCTCCACCTTGGCTCGCATCAACTGGTAATCGCCAGCCATCGCCCCGGTATGGGTGGCAGCGCTCTCCCGAGCGGCGCTCGACTTGCCGGGGTGCAACAGCACGATCGGCTTGCCCGCCGCGAGAGCCCGCGCCGCCGCCGCAAGGAAGCGCCGCGGGTGGCGGAACTGCTCGACGATCATCGCGACGACAGCCGTGTTCGGCTCGTCGACCAGCCAATCCACATAGTCCTCGACCGAGGAGCCAGCCTCATTCCCGGTCGAGATCGAGTAGCTGACGGCAACCTCGCGCGCCTGCAGCGTGGTCGCCAGGACGGCCGCCATGGCGCCTGATTGCGAGACGATCCCGACAGCCCGCCGCCCGGCGGGCGCAACACACTGCGTCTCGACGAAGGTCAGGGGGATGCCGTCGACATGGTTGACCATGCCGAGACAATTGGGACCTTCGATCACCATCCCTGCCGCCGCGGCGATCCGGGCGATCTCGGCCTGTTGCGCCAGGCCCTCCTCGCCCCCCTCGGCGAACCCAGCGGAAAACACGATCGCCGCACCGCAGCCCCGCGCTGCCAGTCCGCGCACGGCATCAAGCACGGCTGGTTGCGGGATCGCCAGCACAGCCACGTCGACCCCCTCGGGCAAGGCCTCGACCGAAGGCAGACAAGGGCGCTCACCGATCGCCTCCCGGTTGGGGTTGATCGGATAGACCGTCCCGGCAAAGCCGTTGCGATCGAGGTTCCCGATCACCGAAGCACCCAGCGCTCCGGGCTTGTCGCTCGCCCCGACCACTGCGACCGAGCCCGGTCGCAGCAGCCGTGCGATCTGTTCCGCTGCAAGCTTGCCCGCCATGTTGCCCTCTCCCCGCGCCGACCTAGCGAGCCACCTTGGTGGCGTCGAACGCGCCAAGCCCGGGCTTGAAGGTCTTGTCGTCGAGGAACTGCTTGGTCGCCTCCTTGCGCGCCGCCATGCCGCCCATGCCATTGAGCGCTTCCTGAGCGCGGATCAGGTAGTCCATCGCATTGTCGAAGGTCATCTCGCTCATCCGGCGCATGGCCCACTTGGTGGCGCGCAGGGCATTCGGATCCTTCTTGAGCAGGACCTCGGCGATCTCCAAGACGCGATCCCGCAGCTGGTCGTGCGGCACGCTCTCGGTCACCAGCCCCTGCTCGGCGGCCTGCTTGCCGGTCAGGTTCTCGCCCATCATGGCATGGTAGATCGCCTTGCGGAACGGCATAAGCTCCTGCGCCACCTTGCTCGCGCCGCCGCCCGGCAGGATGCCCCAGTTGATCTCCGAGAGACCGAAGGTGGCGTCATCCGAGGCGACCACGATGTCGAGTGCATGCAGCGGACCGTAGGCGCCACCGAAGGCCCAGCCGTTGATCATGCCGATTGTCGGCTTCTCATACCAGCGCAAGCGGTCCCACCAGCTGTAGGCTTCCCGCTGGCTCTTGCGGATAGCACCGATCCCCAGCGCCTCGTTCTCGCGGAAGTATTCCTTCAGGTCCATGCCCGCCGAAAAGGCATCGCCCTCGCCGGTCAGCACCAGCACGCCAACATCCTCGCGGAACTCGAGCTCCTCGAGCACGCGCAGCATCTGGCGATTGAGCTTGGGGCTCATGCAGTTGCGCTTTTCCGGTCGGTTATAGGACACCCAGGCGATGCGGTTCTCGACCTTGACGGCAACGGTATCCTGTTCGGCACGCTCAGACATGGCACTCCCCACGAAACGAATCCAATTGCTATGATGGATAGCTTTCTCTCTGCTATAGTCAATAGCGGTCTGAGCCTGTAGGACGGCGAGCATGACGGACTTTGTGACAGGTTCCACCCACTCCGCGGACGCGTTGCCCGTGTCCGCGGTCGATCCGCTGGCCGACCTTCCAGGCTACCTCCTGAGGCGCGCTGCCAACTCCATGATGGCCGAGCTGGGGACCCGGCTCAATGCCCATGAACTGCGCATCTCGGAGGCAACCGTGCTTCTGCTCATCAACGATCGGACCGATCTCACCTCGGCCGAAATCGGAAAACTGCTGGAGATCCAGCGCGCCAACATGGTGCCGCTGTTGGCGCGCCTTGAGACGGCGGGTCTGATTCACCGTGTACCGATCAACCGCAAGTCACAGGCGATCGTGCTGACACCGCACGGCCGCACGCGGCTGGACGAGGTGCGCGCCGTGACCCAGAAGTTTGAGGCCGACCTGCTCGAACGGATCCCGGCCCAACATCGGCCGCATCTGGTCCCGGCTCTGCAGGCGCTGCTCGGCTGATCGGCGCGCCCGGGAGCGGGAGCGGCAGCGCCTTCGCCCCGGCTCATTGATGTTGCCGATTACAGTCACGCGAGCTTCCAATTGGGAACCCTGGCCCTCACGCGGTAGCCACCTGGTCCGGCCCGGCAACGATTGGGCCCCGACAGGAGGATTGACCAACCATGACCAGCACCAGGCTTGCGCTCATCGCCGCGGCGATGGCGTCTTCGGCCCTTGCCCTCGCCGCCCCGGCCCGGGCGGACACGGCGGCCCCCGCCGCGAAGGAGTGGTGGCCCAAGCAACTCGATCTCTCGGCCCTGCGCCAGCATGAGGCGCAGGCCAATCCCTATGGCGCCGATTTCAACTACGCGCGGGAGTTCGCCACGCTCGATCTCGACGCGGTCAAGGCCGATCTGCGCAAGGTGCTGACCACCTCGCAGTCATGGTGGCCGGCGGACTACGGGCACTACGGTCCGTTCTTCATCCGCATGGCCTGGCACAGCGCCGGCACCTACCGCTCGGGCGATGGTCGCGGCGGCTCCGATGGCGGCGAGCTGCGCTTCGAGCCGCTCAACTCCTGGCCCGACAACGTCAACCTCGACAAGGCGCGGCGCCTCGTCTGGCCGATCAAGCAGAAGTACGGCCGCAAGCTGTCGTGGGGCGATCTGATGATCCTCGCCGGCAACGTCGCCATGGAAGACATGGGCTTCAAGACGCTGGGCTTCGCCGGCGGCCGGATCGACGCGTGGCAGCCCGACCTGGTGTTCTGGGGCCCCGAGGCCAAGCTGCTCGCCGATGAGCGCCGCGATGCCAAGGGCAATCTCAAGGGCCCGCTTGCCGCGACCCAGATGGGGCTGATCTACGTCAACCCCGAAGGCCCGAACGGCAATCCCGATCCGCTGCTCGCCGCCGCCGACATCCGCCGCGCATTTGGCGCGATGAACATGACCGACGAGGAAACCGCCGCGCTGATCGCCGGCGGGCACACCTTCGGCAAGGCGCATGGCGCGCACAAGCCGGAGGGCTGCGTCGGGGCCGATCCGGGCCAGGGCAAGATCGAGCAGCAGGGCCTCGGCTGGGCCAACAGCTGTGGCAAGGGCAAGGCCGAGGATGCCGTGACCAGCGGGCTCGAGGGTGCCTGGTCGGCCAATCCGATCGCCTTCACCACCCAGTACCTCGACAACCTCTACGGCTTCGAATGGGTCAAGACCAAGAGCCCGGCGGGCGCCACCCAGTGGATCCCCAAGGATCCGAAGGCGGCGAACCTGGTGCCCGACGCGCACCGCCCCGACGTGCGCCACGCCCCGATCATGTTCACCACCGACATCGCGCTGCGCGAGGACCCGGGGTTCCGCAAGATCACCATGGCGTGGAAGAAGAACCCGCAGGCCTTCGCCGATGCCTTCGCCCGCGCCTGGTTCAAGCTGACCCACCGCGACATGGGCCCGCAGGCCCGCTACCTCGGCAAGGACGCGCCGAAGGTCAGCTTCGCCTGGCAGGACCCGCTGCCCAAGGCGGACTACGCGATGATCGACGCCGGTGACGTCGCGCAGCTCAAGGGCGCGATCGCCGCCTCCGGGTTGAGCACGCCCGAGCTGGTGCGCACCGCCTGGGCGGCCGCCTCGACCTTCCGCTCGACCGACATGCGCGGCGGCGCCAACGGCGGGCGGCTGCGGCTTGATCCGCAGCGCGGCTGGGCGGTCAACGATCCGCAGGAGCTGACCAAGGTGGTCACCGCGCTCGACGCGATCCGCACCCAGTTCAACAAGGCGGCGAGCGGGGGCAAGCAGGTCAGCTTGGCCGACCTGATCGTCCTGGGCGGGACCGTGGCGATCGAGCGGGCGGCCAAGGCCGCCGGGCAGGACGTGGCCGTGCCCTTCACGCCGGGCCGGGTCGATGCCACCCAGGCGCAGACCGACGTGGCCAACTTCGCGGTGCTCGAGCCCAAGGCGGACGGTTTCCGCAACTACTACAGCGCGGAGGCCCACTATGGCCCGATCGAGGCCTTGGTCGACAAGGCCGACAGCCTCGACCTGACCGTGCCGGAGATGACCGTGCTGGTCGGCGGGATGCGCGCGCTGGGCGCCAATGCCGGCGGGTCGACCGCCGGGGTCCTGACCAGCCGGCCGGGCACGCTGAGCAACGATGTGTTCGTCAACCTGCTGGCGATGGACACGGTGTGGAGCAAGTCGGCCAGCAATCCCGCGCTCTACGAGGGCAAGGACCGCACCACGGGCGCCGCCAAGTGGACCGCGACTCCGGTCGACCTGGTCTTCGGCTCGAACAGCGAGCTGCGTGCCGTGGCTGAGGTCTATGCCTCGGATGACGCCAAGGCGAAGTTCGTGGGCGATTTCGTCAAGGCCTGGACCAAGGTGATGAACGCCGACCGGTTCTGATCCGGACCGGATGGTGACTGGCGGCGGCCGGGCGAAAGCCCGGCCGCCGTTGTCGTTGGCCCAACGCGGACATGCGTGACGGGAAAACCGCGGCATGGCTGGAACCGAGACCTCGGGCGAGGGTGAGGCTGTGCCAGGTGCCGCCCCGCCTGCCCGCCACGGACTGCCGGCGCGCGGCGGCTTGTCATATCCGGCCAAGTTCCGCGCCCTTGCCACCCACCGGCCCATCGCGATTGACTCGGCTCACGGCAAGGCCGGACATCCCGGTCCGATGGGAGAAAACCGCATGTCCCGCTCGACTCGCCACCGCTTGGTCCGCTGCGCTGCCACGCTCTTGCTCGCCGGCAGCGCCCAGGGGCAGGAGCCACCAAAGCCCGACCGCCTGTTCATCCATGGCAATGTCCTGACACCCCACGGCACGGCCCAGGCCGTGGCCGTCCAGGGGCGGTCGATCGTGGCGGTCGGCAGCGATACCGAGGTGCTGGCCCTGCGCCACGAAGGCGCCGAGATCGTCGACCTTGCCGGCCGCACGCTGATGCCCGGCCTTTATGACATGCACGTCCACGTCTTCGCAGCCGGTCAGGACAAGCTGGCGTGCAAGTTGCCTCAAGGCGCTGGCGCAGCGCGTATTGCGGCAGCCGTGCGCGCCTGCGCGCAGCACGCCGCACCCGGTGCATGGATCACCGGAGGAAGCTGGGTAGGCGCCGCGTTCCGGACCGGTGAACAGACCCGGGCGGTGCTCGACGCTGCCGCCCCGAACAACCCGGTTCTGCTGAACGACGAGGCGCTGCACAGCGTGTGGGTCAATTCGCGCGCGCTCGCGCTCGCCGGGGTGAACCGCCAGACCCCGGATCCGCAGGGCGGCCGCATCGAGCGGGACGCACGGGGCGAGCCCACCGGCGTGCTGCGCGAACTGGCGACCCGGCTGGTCGAGGACCGGGTGCCTCCGCCCAGCCTGGCGGCCCAGATCGCCGCGGTGAAAGCGGCCAGTGACGAGATGCTCTCCTACGGAATCGTGGGCTTTACCGATGCCGCGGTCCGCCAGGCGAATGTCATGGGCCTGTCCCAGTATGCCAAATCCGGGCAGCTCAAGCAGCATGCGCGCGGCTGCATCGTCTGGGGCCCGACGTCGGACGGCGGCGAGGCCCTGCTGGCACAGCGGCAGGCCCTGTCGGGCGGAACCTTCCGGCTGGATTGCGTGAAGCTGTTCCTCGACGGGGTACCAACCGAAAGCCGGACCGGTGCGATGCTTGCCCCCTATGCCGCCCTGCCGGGCCGCGAGGTCCACGGCGACGAACGCGGCATGCTGTTGATCCCGCAGACCGATCTCAACGCTCTCGTCACCCGGTTCGACCAACAGGGGCTCGAGGTGAAGTTCCACGCCGCGGGCGATGCCGCCACCCGGGCCGCGGTGGATGCCATCGCCTCTGCCCGCACCGCGAACGGCTTCAGCGGCCCACGCCATGAGATCGCGCACAACACCTTTATCGCCGAGGCCGACCTGCCGCGTGCTGCCACGCTCGGATTCGCCTGGGAGTTTTCACCATACATCTGGTGGCCCACCCCGATCACGGCCGTGGACATCGCCCGTGCTGTCGGGGCGGAACGGATGAAACGGCTTTGGCCGATCCGCGAAGGGTTGGACAGCCGGGCCCTGGTGGTCGCCGGCTCGGACTGGCCGGTGGTTCCTTCGGTCAACCCATGGCTGGCGATCGAGACCATGGTCACCCGGCAGGCCCCCGGGGGCGAGGGTGCGGTCCAGGGCGAGGCCGAACGCATCACCCGGCGCGAAGCCCTGACCATCTTCACCCGGAACGCTGCGGCGCTGCTCGGCCGGCTGGACCGGGGCGGAACGATCGAGGTGGGCAAGGAAGCGGACCTGATCGTGCTCGACCGCGACCCTCTGACCGTGCCGGTGGGCCGGATCCACGACAGTCAGGTGCTGGAAACCTATATCGGCGGTGAGCGCGTCTACCGCCGCGAATGACAGGGCCGGGCGGGCCGGAGCCCGCCCTTCCCCGGTTCAGTCAACCAGGTTGTTGCGCGACAAGGTCCGGCCGGCCCGCCAAGACACCCCGACTTCGTGCCAGTACCCGGCGATCCGCTCGCGCGGCGCAATGTCGAGCAGTTCTTCGACCGGGCTGTCGAAGTAGGACAGGTCAAAGTCCCCCTTGAAGCAACGCCCAAAATCAACGTCATAGCTGGACATCGTCACAACCTCGTCGAGGCTCTGCCGACCATCGGTCTCGATCGCCGGCAGCCACCGGCTATGCGCCATCGGATGGCCGTTGACGAAGCCGGGCTTGTCGCAGGCCTCGGCGATCGTGAACCGTCCCTCGGCCAGGCGACGGTCGAACGCGGCCAGGGTGACGCCGAAGGTTCCACCCGGCTCCAGCCGCGGCCCGGCCTTGCCGACATAGACCGGCCGGCTCATGTGGATCGAACCGAGCTTCTTGGGATAGCCCTGGTGCTGGCCGCGGAGCATCGCGAATTCCTTGTCGACCCAGATGTAGACGCAGCGCGAATAGGTCTGGCCCTGGAACTTGCAGCGGACGACGATGAACATCTCCTTGTACTGCACACGGATGGGGTCAAGAAGCTGGGCCGGGTCGTCGCCGGTTGACTGCCAGTCGGCCCAGATTGCGGCGACTGCACCGGGGTCCTCATCGGCCAGACTGAAGCCCGCGGGGAGCAGGGCGGCGATCTTGGCGGGATCGGTGCGATACTCCAGCGTGATCAGCTCGCCCGAATAGTGCCATGGCACCGGCGGAACGATGCTGGCCTTGCCGGTCGGCGTACGCGGATAGAACAGCCCCTTAAGTTCGGTCATGCTTCCCTCGACGGTTGAACACCGGCGCTTGTGCGCGAAAGCCATGGCCGCAGCTTGGCCGCAACGGCCAAAGCCCCCGTGGCCAATCAGCGCTAGACCGTGCCGTCCCATTCACGAGAAGGCCGTCTGATGACCACCGAATACCGCCGCATTCTGCTCGATGGTTACCCGATCCTCACCACGCGCCACGGTGACGAGCTCGTTACCCGGGACGGACGTTCGATCGGTGTGGACGAGGCGGTGCACCTGGCCCCCTGCCAGCCCAGCAAGATCATCTGCGTTCATCTGAACTATCACAGCCGCGTGCAGGAATTCATCACCAAGCTGCCGCCGGCGCCCACCTACTTCCACAAGCCGCTGACCGCGCTGAACACCCACAAGGGAGCGGTTGTCCGCCCGGAGCGGTGCAACTGGCTGAACTACGAAGGCGAGATTGCCATCGTCATCGGCAAGACCTGCCGCAACGTCTCACCAGCCGAAGCGGGTGACTACATTCTCGGCTATGCCGTAGCCAATGACTATGGGCTTCACGACTTCCGCGATACGGATGCCGGATCGATGCTGCGCGTGAAGGGTTCGGACACGCTCTGTCCGATCGGTCCCGGTCTGGTCACCGGCTGGGACTTCCGCGACAAGATGATCCGGACCTATGTCAACGGGGTGTTGAAGCAGGAAGACAACACCAGCAACATGGAATGGGACATGCATTACCTGGTCGCCGACATTGCGCGAACGATCACGCTCGAACCGGGCGACGTGCTGCTGTCGGGGACGCCGGCCAACAGCCGTCCGGTGCAGATCGGGGACGTTGTCGAAGTCGAGGTGGACGGGCTTGGGCGCCTGTCGAACACCATCGTCCATGGCCCGACCCCGATCCGCGAGGATTGCGGCGCTCAGCCGACCGAGAGCGAGGAGGTCATCTCCACTGCCATGGGCGGCGACTGGGAGTTCCGCGGGAAGCGGGCGGCCGGTGGACAGGGCGCGGCGTTCTATGAATCCGCCCTCGACGCCCCGAAATGACAACCATGGTCGACGCGACCCGCTTCTATATCGACGGCCGCTGGGTTGCGCCGGCTGACGACGCGCGAGCTGCCGTCGTCGATCCGGCCGACCGCTCGGTGATCGGCGAGGTGGCCCTTGGCGGACCGGCCGACGCCGAGGCGGCGATCGCCGCAGCCAGAGCGGCCTTTCCCGGTTGGTCGGCCACCACGAGGGAACAGCGGCTGGAGTACCTCGAAGCCATCAACCTCGCGCTCATCGCCCGCTCGGACGAGATCGGCAATGCGATCATGCGCGAGATGGGCGCCCCCCGTCGGCTGGCCCGCCGGGCCCAGGCTGGGTCCGGACCGCAGCACTTTGGCGAGGTGATCCGGGTCCTGCGCGACTACCCGTTCGAAACCCCGCTCGGCTCAACCCTGCTGCAGCGCGAGGCGATCGGGGTCTGCGTGCTGATCACGCCATGGAACTGGCCGATGAACCAGATCGCGACCAAGGTGGCCCCGGCGCTGGCGGCAGGGTGCACCATGGTGCTCAAGCCCAGCGAGCTGGCACCGCTCGATGCCGTCATCCTCGCCGAGATCATCGACTCGGTCGGCTTACCCGCAGGCGTGTTCAACCTGGTGCACGGTTCTGGCGCCGCGATCGGCGATGCCCTGACTGGCCATCCGGATGTCGACATGGTGAGCTTCACCGGATCGACCCGCGCCGGTGTGGCGATCGCCGCCAATGCGGCGCCGACGATCAAGCGCGTAGCTCTTGAACTTGGCGGGAAAAGTGCCTGCATTGTCCTGCCCGATGCCGATTTTGCGAAGGCGATCCCGGCCACCGTGCAGGGTTGCATGCTGAATACCGGCCAGAGCTGCAACGCCCCGACCCGCCTGATGGTGCCGCGCGCCAGGCTGGATGACGCCTGCCACCTGGCGAAGCACGCGGCCGAAGCGATCCGCCTGGGAATGCCGATTGACGATCCGGATATGGGTCCGGTGGCGAACGAGGCCCAGTACGGCCGGGTCATCGCGATGATCGATCAGGCCATCAGCGAAGGCGCCACCCTGCTGACTGGCGGCAGCGCGCCCCCGGCAGGGCTCGAGCGCGGTCTGTTCGTGCGGCCGACCGTGTTCTGCGGCGTCACCCCGGACATGACCATCGCCCGCGAGGAGGTGTTCGGCCCGGTCCTGGCGATCATGGCCTATGACAGCGTCGAGGAGGCCGTGGCCCTGGCCAATGACAGCCCCTATGGCCTGTCGGGCTATGTCTGGGCGGAAACACGGGATGCCGCCCGCGCCGTGGCGCGGCAGCTGCGCACCGGCATGGTCCACCTCAACGGCGCGCCGCTGGACAGCGCCGCGCCGTTCGGTGGCTACAAGATGTCGGGCAACGGGCGCGAATGGGGGCGGTTCGGGCTGGAGGAATTCCTCGAGATCAAGTCCATCTACGGCGGCGCCGAGGCTTGATCACGGACGGTTGCCGGATAAGCTGGCGCCATGGGTGAGGCCATGATCTCGGCGCAGTTCCTGCGCCACGTTGCCAACTGCATGGAGCTGACCGGCCACCCGGCGGCAGGGCTGCTGGACGGGATCGGGGTGGGCCGCGAACTGCTGGACGATCCCGACGGCATGATCCCGCTAGCCAGCTTCCTGGCGTTCTTCGAGCAAGCGGCCAATCTTGTCCGCAATCCCCATTTCGGGCTTCATGCGGGCCGGCTGGCAGGGTCGGACAGTCTCGGCCCGCTCAGCTTCCTGTTCCTCAGCGCTCCCACCTTGCGGCAAGCTTTCCTCAGTTTCACCCGCTACCTTTCGGCCATGCAGCAGGCTTCGACCAACCAGTTCGTGGACGGGCCAGGCGGCGCGACCTTCAGCTATGGCGTGCTTGATCAATCGCTGCCCCATCGCCGGCAGGATGCCGAGTATTCGCTTGGCGCGATGTTCAGTCTCGCCCGGCAGTTCACCGGTGGAGAGATTGAACTGCGCGAAGTCCGCTTCGAACATGAGCGGGTCGGGGACTACGCCCGCTATCGGGAGTACTTCGGCTGTGACGTGTTCTTCGAGCAGGACTGCAACGCATTCAGCATCGACGCGCACTACCTCGACCTGCCCGGGCGGGTCCTGAGTTCAAGCCTTCATCCCATTCTCGAGGATCACCTCCGCCGCAAAGCGGGCGATCCAGGCGGGCTGACCTACGCGGATCGGGTGACGGCCTACATTGCCGCCCGCCCGCTGGACGATCCGCCCAGCATCGCCGATGCCGCCGCGCACCTCGGGCTCTCCGTGCCAACGCTGGGGCGCCGCTTGCGGGCTGCGGGCACAACCTGGCGGGAACTGCTGCACGAGCATCGGATGGTAGCGGCGGCGCGATTGCTGCGGGACAGTCGCCGCAGCATCAGCGCGATTGCCCTGGCGGTCGGGTTTTCCGAAAGCGCGAGCTTCATCCGCAGCTTCTCGCGACACTTCGGCCAATCCCCGCACCGGTTCCGGATCACTCCGCCGCGATAGCTCCAGCAGCCCCGGAACCGGCGCCGGCCACAGCCGGGCCGGCGCCGGATCGGCTCACCACTTGATGGTGGCGCCCACGCCGTAGGTGGCTGGCCGGGCATAGACCGACGTCGTCCCGAGCGGGCCGAGGTTGAGAGTGTAGGCCCGGTAGGCCTGGTTCAGCACATTGCGGCCGAAGACCTGCAGCGAGAACCGGTCATTGTCGGACGTCCAGGTCAGCGAGGTGTTGGTCACGTTGTAGGCCGGCTGCAACGAGGACTGGCCATTGGTGACCTCGAGGAACTGCTTGTCGTACCAGACCCCGTCCACCTGCGCCGAGATGTTGCCCGCCAGCGCATCGAAGTTGTAGCGAACGACATAGTTGAGGCTGAACCGGGGCTGGTTCGGAAAACGGGCCCCGCTGACGGTCTTGGCCGGATAGTTGCAGAAGTACGTGCCGTCATTCTGATCGGTGCAATACTGCGGTACCGAAGCCCCGGGCACCAGCACCGACAGGAACTGCGAACCAGCCGCCTGCACCGTATCGACCCGCGATACCTCCCAGGTGGCCCCAAGGTTGATGTTGATGTGCTTGTTCGGCTGGAAATAGGTTTCCAGTTCAGCCCCCGTGGCGTGGGCATTGCTGTTGCCCACCTGCGGCACGCCGCCGATCAGCGCGAACGTCTGATAATCATCGTAGATGTAGTGGTAGGCAGTCGCGTTCACACGCAGGCTGCGCGCGGGATTGGACCACTTGATGCCGCCCTCGAAGGAATTGAGCGTCTCGGGGCGGTGCTGGAAGGTGTCGGCCGTGACGTAGCCATTGAGCGTGAAATTGCCGCCCTTGATCCCGCGGTTCCACGACGCGAACAGCAGCGTGTCGTTGTTGGGCTTGTAGTTCAGCGTCACCCGCGCCGCGATGTCGCCGTGCGAGATCCGGCTGGCGCCCGGCAGGGTTGCCGAAAAGCTCTCGTCCGAGGCAATCGGCGCCGACTGGCTGCCTTCCACGACCGAGGATGAGTAATCGACCGACTTGGTGTCCTTGGAGTAGCGCAGACCACCGATCAGGGTCAGCTTGTCCGACAGGTCGTACTCGGCCTGACCAAAGACCGACCAGTTGCGCGAATGAAGATCATAGACCTCGTTGATCGCGGAATTGACCCCGGGCAGCCCCGCGGCCAGCGCTGCCCCGACCGCCGGCGCCCCAATCGTCGCCATGGTGCCCTTGATCTTCATGTCGAGGAAATAGGCACCGGTCTGCCAGCGGAAGCGATCCGCCTCGCCGGACAGGCGGAGTTCCTCGCTGAACTGCTTGTACCGCGCCTGGGTCTGGAACACGATCACGGTGACCGGCAGCGCATCACCGTCTTCCTGATAGGACTTGTTGAGCGCGGTGTAGTTGGTGATCGAGGTCAGCTTCACCCCGCCCAGATCATACTGCAGCTTGCCCTGGAGGATATCGGTCGTCCGGTTGAAGAGGCCGGGCGTGTTGCTGAAGTTGGCAAAGGGGCTGGCCCGTTCCCCGGTGATGCCATTGATCACACCACCCGAACCATTGCCGAGGCCGGCGGCATCGGTGGTGCAGTAGCCATTGTCCTGAAGGTTGCAGTTGTCGAACACGTAGCCGCCGGTCGCCACGTTGTTGTCCTCGCTGTGCTTGACCCACAGGTCGAGCGTACCATCGGGACCAAGGTCGGCCTGGACCGTGCCGCGCAGCGCCCAGCCATTCTCTGCGCCCAGATCCTGCCCGTTGCCGTCGAACACGCCGGGCAGCGCTGCGGCCGACTTGATGTAGCCATCGGCCTTGGTCACCCTGCCGGCGACCCGGAAGCGCAGTCCTGGCGTCAGGCTGCCACCCACGGCGCCCTCGACGGCCCGGCGGTTGAAGCGCTCATAGCCAGCGTTGACATAGCCGTTGAACTCCGCCCGGCTCGCCTCCGTGCTGACATACTGGATCAGGCCACCTGTCGCATTGCGACCGAACAGGGTCCCCTGCGGCCCGCGCAGCACCTCCACTCGCTGGATGTCGAACAACTGCCCCGACAGCCCGTTCATCGACCCCATGTAGGCATCGTCGACGTAGACCGCGATCGGCGCCTCAAGATAGTCGGTGAAGTTGTTCTGCGAAATGCCGCGCAGGTTGAAGATCGTCACGTTCGGCGACCAGGCGTTCAACTGCAGCCCGGGCACCTGCTGGGTGATCTGCGTGGCATCGGTCACCCCCAGCGCTTTGAGCTGATCGCCCGAATAGGCCGTCATCGCGATCGGCACGCGCTGCGCATTTTCGCTCCGCTTGTTGGCGGTCACGACGATGTCGCCAAACGTGCCGGTCGCGGTGACATCGGCCGTCTCGGCCTGGCTTGCCGCCTCCTGCGCCAGCGCCGGAGCGGTCACGGCACCGAGTGCCAGCAAAGAAACCGAAGCAAGCGACAAACGGATCAACGACATGCCAATTCCCCCCATGTATCGCACTGCACGCCGGGTCCCCCGGGACAACGGCGAGCGCGAAGTTCGTTTGATTGGGCAGGGTTTATGTGCAGTCGGTGCGGATCGTCGGCTTGCCAGAACTGGCCAAATCGCCGCCCGGCCAGGCGCTCCGGGACTCCATGGGTGCGGGGCAAGCGCAATCAGTCGCTGGGCGGCCGTGCCTCAGATTGGCGCGCGCACCTGCCCCATGAGCGCGCGGTGACGCCGCATCGGCATCAGCAGCAGGAGGTAGCTCGCCAGGAAAAGCGCGATGCAGAGCAACTCGGCCGAACGGTGGCCCGAGCCATCCAGCAGGTGCGACGCGATGATCGGCCCCAATCCCAGTCCGACCATCTGCATGGCGATGGCAAAGGACATCATCCGGCCGGTTTCGTCGAAATCGCAGACCCGGCCGAGAATGAACGGAAGGACGAAGTTCCACAGCACATTGAAGCCGCAGACGCCAAGAGTGAAGACCGCTGGCGCCGGTTGGCCGAGCAGCAGTGCGATACTGCCGGCGCCGGCGAGAATGCCAAACGCAATGGCCCCGTTGCGGCTTACCCGGCCGGCCAGGAACACCGAGGCGAGAGCCCCGCCGATGGCGAGGATCTGCGAAAGGAACAGCGCGTCGGCGACCGCCTGCTCGGCCATGCCGGCGCCCACTCCGACAAGGAACAGGACAGCCCAGGCGATCCCCTGGGCGAGATTGTAGGTCAGCACCCCAAGCAGCGCGACCAGCAACATTGCCGGCGCAAGCTGGCGCGCCTCGGGGTTGCTCATCGCCTGGGCGTCATAGGCTTTCGGCACGAAGGGCACGGTGACAAGCGCCGCCAGGCTGAGGACGGCGAAGGTCCCGAACAGCCCGGCCAACCCGAAGGCCGCCAGAAAGGTGGGGAGGTACCACAATCCGAAGGCGCCGTAGGTCAATAGCAAGGTCAGATAGAGCGCGACGTTCCGCTCGGCGCGGATGGTGAGGCCGACAAAGGTGAAGCTGATCGAGGTGATTGCCCCCTCACCCAGACCGGTGAAGAAGCGCGCGATGTCGAGCCACCGTCCCTGCGGCGCGATGCTCGATGCGATATCCCCCAGCGCCGCCACCGCCAGCCCGCCGATCACGATCGTGCGCCAGCTGATCCGGTTGCCCCAGATCGCGACCAGGATCGTCGCCAGGGCGACACCCAGCATCTCGATGCCAGCCAGGTTCACTGCGCCGGCCTCATCCAGCCCGAGCTGGGTAACGTAGGCTTGCACGATCCCGGGCTGGATGATGAACGAAAGAACCCCGATCGTACCCAACACGATCGCGCTCAGCACGGCCGGCCAGCCATTCACATCGACGTCACGGGATGCAGGTGGGGTCGAATCGGGCATCGGCGCGCCTTCTTGGGGTCGGGCGCCGATCTGGTCCGACGCGTGCGGGACCGGCTTGGCCGGAGCGGTCAATTATTCGGCGGCGAGGCGCGCTGCGCGGTTTCGCGTATGCGTCCCATTCGGTCACTTAATGACGAAAACGATCAATCTGGATCCCACGCGGCGCGATACGTTCCATCCCACAAGATCGAAAAGGGGAGAATCCATGACCGAAGCGACGGTGCGCGCGGCTGCGCTGAACGGCTGGGACAACTTCTGCACGCTTGCGCCCGGCCTGGAAACGATCGGCTCGCTGCCCTGCGAGCGGGCTCCGGGTGCTATCTCGCTGGCGGAGTTCGTCCATTTCTCGGAAAGCGTGGTCAATCGCACCCGCGACGTGGCGATCCCCTGGCTGGTGGGCGTGCACTACGACCTCGCATCCCTTGGCCAGGTCGGCGATGCGATCAACGCCGCCGGCAAGGTCGGCACGGCGCTGCGCCGCCTGGTCGAGTACTTTTCCCTGCTCCAGGACTGCACCGACATCCGGCTCGACCGCGAAGACGACATGGCCTCGGTGAGCTACCGCATTCTCGATCCGGAGATCTGGCCGCGCCACCATGATGCGATGTTCAGTCTCGGCATCGTTGGCCAGATCATTCGCCGCGGGACCCGCGGAGTGTGGGAGAAGGTGGAGTTTTCGTTCGAGGCCAAGCAATACGAGATGCGCGGCGATATCGGCAAGGTGGTCTGCGCTCCCTGCAGCTTCGGGGCCGACATCAACCAGATCCGTTTTCCGGCGGCTATGCTGGATCTGGCCCTGCCTGAAACCGACTGCAAGGCCACTGCGGCCGCTGCTGATGTCCGGGCGCTGAGCCGGACCCTGGTGGATCAACGTCGACGCACCCCGCTGGTCGAGCGGCTGGCCCAGGTCGTCTATCGCGACCTCAACAGCCACGGCATCGAGCAGGAGCGGATTGCGCGCGAAATCGGCATGTCGAGCCGGACGATGCGGCGCAAGCTGGCCGAGGAGGGTTCATCGTTCCAGCAGGTGCTCGACGAGTGCCGCATGCGGCAAGCACTGTTCGAGTTCCGCACCCGCCCGGACCTCTCGATTGCCCAGATCGCGTTGCGGCTGGGCTATGCCGAGCACAGCAACTTCACCCGCGCCTTTCATCGCTGGACCGGCATGTCGCCCCAGGCGTGGCGGGCCGATCTTGCCCGCAACGCTCAGTGATCGCAGGACGTTCCGCCATGACCCGCTTGCTTCTGCTCGAAGGAAACACCGCCGAAAAGCGCGCCCGCGCGCGCGCGCTGGGCGTGCGCAGTTCCAGCGAGATCTATGCCGAGGCGATTTCGGCCCATTTCCCCGACATTGTCCTCGACGTGCTCAATGGTGCCGATCCCGGCGAGGTGATCCCCGGTAACCGCACCTGGACCGACTACGCCGGCCTTGTCATCACCGGCTCGTCGCTCCACGCCTACGATCAGGAGTTCGCGGTGACCAACCAGATCGCGCTGGTGGCCGAGGCTGCCGGGCACGCCCTGCCGATTTTCGGCTCCTGCTGGGGCTTGCAGATCGCGGCCATGGCCGCGGGCGGGCAGGTGGCCTACAACCCCAAGGGCCGGGAAGTCGGCTTCGCGCGCAAGATCACGGTGGCCGCGACGCACCGCAACCACCCGATGTTCATGGGGAAACCCCCGGTGTTCGACGCGCCCTGCATCCACTACGACGAAGTTGTCCGGCTGCCCGACGGCGCCACACTGCTGGCCTCGAATGCCCATAGCGCGGTGCAGGCCGCGATCATTCCCCTCGGCCGGAGCGAGGTCTGGGCGGTGCAGTACCACCCCGAGTTCGACCTGCAACAGCTTGTCCAGATCTACACCCTCTATGCGGACGACATGGTCGCCCAGGGCTTTTTCGCCGATCAGGCCGAGCTTCGCGCCTATTGCGACAAGATCGCGGCGCTGGCCGCTGATCCCGACCGCATGGGGCTGGCCTGGCAACTCGGCATCGACGCGGACGTGACGGATGACCGGGTGCGCCGCGCCGAGATCATCGCCTGGATCGAGGCCTGCGTCCTCCCCGCGCGCTCGGACTGAGCCTGCGCCGCCGGAGGTCCGGCGGCGCAGGGGCCAGCCCCTGGCCTGACGCGACCGCCGCCCGACCCGGATAGCAGCGGGCCGCGGCCCCGGCCTCAGTTCCAGCCATCATCCGGCTTGTCGAACCAGACGTGCACCTGGCTGGTCCCGGTGGCGTTCTCGTAGTCGGAAAACTGTCGACCCCGCGCGCGCCACTCCCTTCCGCCGCAAGCCGCAGCCATCATCAGGTAATGGCCGAAGCGCGCCTCGGGGGCGTGGCGCAGGTAATCGGGCATGGTGTCGATCACCGCGGCGTGGTTGCCCTCGGCAAACCACCTCAGACGTTCATAATCGGCCTCGCGTGCCTCGGGCGAGGAGATATGGATCGGGTCCGAGGCTTCATGCAGCGGAATCTGTTTGAACGGCCAGAACCGGTGGCTCATCGAGCCGCTCGCGATCAGCACTACGCGCTTGTCGGACTGGGCGATGGCCTGGCCGATCCCCTCGCCCACCTTGAGGAAATCGTCGGGTTCGCCGGAGTAGGCATGGCTCACCGAAACCCATTCCTCGCCGCCATGCAGGTAGGTCGAGAGATTGACGGTCGGATAGTGGATCGGGAGATAGGGGTCGTCGACCGCGGTGGTGCGCACCCCCGCTTCGGTGGCGCAATCGGCCATCGCTCTGGCCAGTGCGGGACTGCCCTTCAGATCGTAGGGAATCTGCGACATGCCGCGCGGCAACTCGTCGGAGGTGTAACGTCCCGTGCGGCGTTCGTGGGCTGCCACACAAAACTCGACGATCGTGAACCAGTGCGAATCGAACAGCACGATCGTATCCGGCTTGAGGACGTCTAGGACCTCGGTTTTCAGCCGATGCAGGCCGGGGACCAGCGAGATCTCCTTGCCTTCGTTCAATTCATACCGGGTTTCGGCCGGCAACATGATGGTCGGCGCATGAGCGACAAGGCCGGCTCCGATGATCTCGCCCATGGCAAGCACTCCCTAGAACAACTGGATGGCGGCGTTCATTACGGGGGTTGGCCGGCAAGCTGAATAGTCCGGCCCCAGTCTGTCCGGTTATGCCAAGTGCGCGGGTCGCCGACCGGACTAGCACGGGATCAGGACAGGAGGCCCTGATGCAGTATCCCTTTTCGCGCTCACAGGACGCTCACGTCGACCTGTCATCGCTCGACGCGTTCAACGACGGCGCGCCCTTTGCCACCTTTGCGCGACTGCGCCGCGAGGACCCGCTGGCCTGGAGCGAGATGCTGAACGGCGACAAGGGCTTCTGGTCGGTGACCCGCCATGCCGACCTGCTTGCGCTCAATCGGCAGGCCGACCTGCTCTCGTCCGCCAAGGGTATCCGCATGGAGGACCAGACCGCGGAGGAATTCGAGGCGCGCAAGACCTTCCAGGAAACCGACGCCCCGCATCACCGGGGCTTCCGGGCCTTGGTCGCCAAGGCCTTTGCCAAGAGCACCGTGGCCACCTTCGAGGACCAGATCCGCGCGATCGTGACCGAGCTTCTCGACGTGGCGCTCGACGAAGGAGAGTTCGACGCGGTGGACCGCATTGCGCGCCGCCTGCCGATGCAGATGCTGGCCCAGATCATGGGCGTACCGCAGGCGGACGGTCCCTGGCTGGTCGAGAAGGGCGATGCGCTCATCTCCAACTCCGACCCGGACTATACCGACTTCGTGGTCGATCAGGTCAATACCGACGCCTACCGCATGCTCCCGTTCCGCTCGCCCGCGGCGATGGAGCTATTCGACTATGCCAATGACCTGCTCGACCGCATGGATGCCGGCGAACAGATCGGCGTGCTCAATCTGGTGCGCGAGCCGACCAGTAGCGGCGAACGGATGAGCCGCGACGAATTCCGCAACTTCTTCTGCCTGCTGGTAGCGGCGGGGAATGATACCACCCGCTATTCGATCTCGGCCACGATCCATGCCCTCGCCAACAATCCCGCCCTGCTGACGCAACTCCAGCAAGGCGCCTTCCACAGCTGGGAGGCGGCAGCGGACGAGATGATCCGCTACGCGTCTCCGACCACGCACTTTCGCCGCACCGCGACCCGGGATTTCGAGCTTCATGGCAGGCAGGTGAAAGCCGGCGACAAGGTCCTGCTGTGGTTCATTTCCGGCAATCGCGACGAGAATGCGATCGACCGCCCCTACGAGATCGATCTGATGCGTGAACGCAATCCGTTCCTGTCGTTTGGCCAGGGCGGCCCGCATATCTGCCTGGGCATGTGGCTGGCCAAGCTGGAGGTCGCGATTGTGATGCAGGAGCTCGCCAAGCGGCTGACCGCCATCGAACAAGTCGCCGATCACAGCTACCTGCGGTCGAACTTCATCCACGGCATCAAACATCTGCCGGTGCGCGTCCGGGCGCGCTGAGGGAAACCGATGAACACCATGACGACCATCCCTGGCCTCGAGGTGCAGGCCGCCACGGCGCAGCGCTGCCGCCTCCTCTTTGCCGACCAGCTCAACCTGGCCCGCGGCAAGTACATCCCGATGTCGGAGGCCCGCAAAGGGCACGCCCGGATGTGTGTCGGCACTTTCGCGGTGACCTATGACAAGCAGCTGGTGGCGGCGCCAGGGGGCGGGATGCTCGATGGTCTGCCCGACATGGAGGTCCGGTTCGACCCGGCCGCCCTGCGCCCGTCCTGGGAGGCCGACACGCAGGTCGCGCTGGGCGAGCTGTGGTTCAAGGGCGAACCCTTTGCCCTGTGCGGCCGCACGGCGCTCAAGAATGCCATTGCGGCGTGGCGCGCGCGCGGACTCGAACCGATGGTGGGCGTCGAGATGGAAGCCTACGTCTATCAGCGTGGTCCGGATGGGGCGTGGGTCCCCTACGACACGCCAGGTGCTTTCGTCTACGGGACCGGTCCGTTCACGGACCCGGCGGGACTGGTCGACGAGATCTGGGACATGGCGCGCGCGTGCGGGATCCCGATCGAATCGATCAATGCCGAGTTTGACGCGCCCCAGTTCGAGCTGACGCTGCGCTTTGCCGATGCCATGAAGGCGGCCGACGACGCCTTCCTGTTCCGCCAGATGGCGCGCGAAATCCTGTACAAGCGCGGTTACCTGCTCTCGTTCCTGCCCAAGCCCTTTGCCGACAAGAGTGGGAGCGGGCTGCACTTCAACCTCAGCTTCAACGCGGCGGATGGGACGAATGTCTTTGCCGACGACGTGGCGACCGGCGTTCTCTCGGACGTGATGAAGGGCGCCATTGCGGGCCTGCTCCAGCACCATGAGGCCCTGGCGGCGATCCTCGCCCCCACCACCAACTCCTATACCCGCCTGCAGCCCGCCAGCCTCTCGGGCTACTGGGCAAACTGGGGGATCGACCATCGCAGCGTGACGGTCCGGGTTTCGGCCGAGACCGGGCCGGCCGCCCGGATCGAGCACCGTCTCGCCGACTGTGCCGCCAGCCCCTACTTCGCGCTTGCCGCGCTGCTCCGGGCCGCGCTGCTCGGGCTCGAGCGCGGCTATGACCTGCCGGAACCGGAAACGAACGACGGTCTGGAGACCATCAACACCGATCGCCACACCCCGCACGACCTTGGCGCCGCGCTCGACGCGCTGGAGGCCGACACGCTGCTGACCGAGACAATCGGAGCGGACCTGGTCGCGAACTTCGTGGCGATCAAGCGCGAGGAGGTTCGCCAGCTCAGCGCGAAAACCGCTGCCGAGCAGATCGCCTATTACCTTTACTACGTCTGAGACACGAAGCCATGACCACCCGCGCGCGCATCGACATCGAAGGCATTTCGGTATCGCCCGACCACTACATCGGCGGACAGCGAGTGTCCTCGCCGGACACCTTCGAGACGCGCTGCCCGTTTGACTGGTCGCGCAAGCTGGCCGACATGGCGCGGGGAGATGCCTCCACCGCCGATCTCGCGGCCCGGGCGGCCACCGCCGCCTTTCCCGCCTGGGCCGCCCTCTCCGCCTCCGAACGCGCCGCCTGCATGCACCGGCTGGCCGATCTGATCGAGGCGAATGTCGAGAAGCTGGCGCTGATCGAATGCCTCGACATGGGGATGCTGCTGGAAAGCCTGCGCCTGCGCGTGATTCTCCGCGGCGCCGCGAACTTTCGCAACTACGCGGATCTGGCGAGCGGCCATGAGGAGCGCGTCTGGTCATCGCGCGGGACCCTGAACCGGGTGATCCGCATGCCCGCCGGCCCGGCGCTGATCATCACGCCGTGGAACGCGCCGTTCATGCTGTCCACCTGGAAGTGCGCCCCCGCGCTGGCCGCGGGCAACACGGTGATCCTCAAGCCCGCCGACTGGTCCCCCCTGTCGGCCTCGCTGCTTGCCGACCTGATCGACGAAGCCGGCTTTCCGGCCGGCGTGTTCAACATCGTGCAGGGGCTCGGCGCCGATCTCGGCAATGCCCTGGTCAGCGACCCCAGGATCAAGCGGATCAGCTTTACCGGCAGCGTCCCCACGGCACGCATCATCGGCAGGGCGGCAGCCGAGAACATCGTGCCCTTCACCGCGGAACTCGGCGGCAAGAGCGCCCTGCTGGTCTTCGCCGACGCCGACCTCGATGCCGCAGCGAAGAAGGCTGCCGGCCAGTTCGACGACAGCGGGCAAGTGTGCATGGCCGGGACCCGCATCATCGTCGAGGAGAGCGTGGCCGAGGCGTTTCTCGCGCGCTTCCACCGCCATGTCGACCAGCATGTGATGGGCGACAGCCGCGACCCGGCCACGACCATGTCCGCCCTGATCCATCCGGTCCACGTCGAGCGGGTGCTTGGCTTCATCGCGCGCGCGCGGGCTGCAGGCGATACGATCGTCCGCGGCGGTCAGCTGCACCAGGCCGGGGCGAACTGGATCGAACCCACCCTGATCCTGCCCCGCAGCAACGACAGCGAGGTGGTGCAGAACGAGGTGTTCGGGCCGGTCCTGACCTTTCAGACCTTCAGGACGGAAGCCGAGGGAATCGCGCTTGCCAATTCGACGCCCTATGGGCTGTCGGGGATCGTCTACACAGGCTGCGCCCAGCGCGCCGAACGCGTCGGCCGGGCCGTTCGGGGCGGGACGGTGTGGGTCAACACCTTCCTGGTCCGCGATCTGACCGCGCCATTCGGAGGGATCGGCATATCCGGGATCGGCCGCGAAGGCGGAGACTACGCGCTGGACTTCCACTCCGACCTCAAGACCCTGCAGATCCTCGAGGGCAGTGTCGCCTAGGGTCAACCGCGGAAGCGGTCGGCACAAGACGCGGAGCAGCGGCCTCCCTCGCCTGCGCGGTCCCTGCGACAGATCGGCCGCGCCGCCTTGCCGGACCCGGAAAACCATCGCCTGCGCTTGCCGGCGGCATCCGGCTGGCAAGCCTTGCGGCGCGGGCCAGCGGTCGTGACAGGCATCAGGACGACCTGCTCAACCTGACCCTGCCGCCAGCCGGGGCGGGAACATGCTGCTCCGGCGGGGAGAGCAAGCGGCGCGCCGTGGCCGAACTCCGCATCTTGCATGCCCCCAAGACCGCAGGGACCGGCGATCGCGTCGGGTAGTGGTCCTGCCAGAACGGCAGCGCCCGGCTCCGATCCACCCCCGCAGCGCCGCGCCGTGGCTTGTCGGCAACTGGGTAGTCGCCACAACGCCCGGCTTTACGGGACCGCCATCGCTCCGCGGCATATTGTGCCCAATCACCCGCACAGCATGACCCCGACAAGACTGCGCCATTCGGAGAGCGATATGAGGAAGGCCCTGTTTCTGCTCATGGCGGCTCCGGCCGCGATCTCGTCACCTGCCCTCGCCGAGGCCGAGAGAGACGCACCGGCGAACAGCGCCGAAAAGGCCGAGGCGCCAGCGGCACCGCCCAAGGAGGTGTTCTCGACCGGCGTGGCCAAGGGCCGCGACCGGCTCGACAGCGCAACCTCGACCAGCGCGCTGCGCGGTGACGAGATCCAGAAGTTCGGCCCGCGTGCGCTCGGCGACGTGCTGCGGACCATGGCCGGCCTGCGCGTGGCGAGCGGCATCGGCGAAGGCAACAACAACTACACCGTGCGCGGCCTGCCGCTGGCTGCCGGCGGTTCGAAGTACATGCAGTTCCAGGAAGACGGCCTGCCGGTACTGGAGTTCGGCGATCTCTTCAACGTCGGCACCGACGTCTACCTGCGCAACGATTTCACCGTGAACCAGATCGAGACGATCCGCGGCGGGTCGGCCTCGACCTTCGCCTCCAACTCGCCGGGCGGGCTGATCAACCTGATCTCGCGCACCGGCGATGTCGAGGGCGGCTCGGTCCAGCTCTCCACCGGGCTCGACTATGACGAGAAGCGGCTCGATTTCGCCATGGGCGGCCGGTTGAACCGCAACACGCGCTTCCACATCGGCGGCTTCTACCGCCAGGGCGAAGGACCGCGGCGGATCGGCTTCGACGGATGGCGCGGCGGCCAGGTCAAGCTCAACGTCACACGCGAGTTCGACGATGGCGGCTATGTGCGCGTCTATCTGAAGTATCTCGACGATCGCTCGCCGACCTTCGCGCCCTATGTCGTCAACATCACCGGCACCAACGACAATCCGACGTTCCAGAGCTTCCCCGGTTTCGACCTGCGGCGCGATTCGGTGCTCTCGCGCTATCTTGGCCCCGTGATCACGCTCGATCAGGCCAACAACCTGGCGGCGCTGCCGATCGATACCGGCCAGCATGCCGTGTCGAAATCATTCGGTTTCGAGACCCAGTTCGACATCGCCGGCTGGACGATCACCGAACGGGCCCGCTTCGCCGCGAACGGCGGCGACTTCAGCCGTGCCTTCCCGAACAGCGCCAACACCGTGAGCGCTTTTGCCGCCGGGCAGAGCGGCGCCGGGGCCACGGCCAGCTATGCCTCGGGTCCGCTCACCGGCCAGCCTATTCCGGGCGGCAGCCTGATCAACGGCAACGGGCTGCTCCAGCTCTATTTCGTGTCCTTCGTCCGGGCGCGCAATCTGGACAACTTCACCAACGATCTGCGTGCCAGCCGGGTCTGGGAACTGCCGGGCGGCAAGCTGACGACCACCGGCGGGCTCTACGTGGCCACCCAGGCGCTCAGCACCACCTGGCTTCACACCGCGATGAACGTCGATGCGAACGGCGGCGGGAACACGGCCATGGTCAACATCGCCAATGCCGCGGGCGTCCAGCAGACGGTCAACGGCTACTTCGCCTTCGCCCGGGCCAGCAGCCTGTTCCGGCGGGCCTTCGACGTCGACTACCGGGTGGTCGCGCCCTATGGCTCGATCAACTACCACTTCGGCAAGATCGCGATCGGCGGCAGCCTGCGCTACGACATGGGCCGCGTGCGCGGACAGCTGGTCGGCGCCGACCTCGGCGAAGGCCGGGTCGGCCTGACCTCGCAGGACATCAACCGCGACGGCGTGATCAGCGCCGCGGAAACCCGCGTTGCCTTCCTGCCGTTCGATCGCCCCGGCGCAGTCAGCTACAACTATGGCTATCTCAACTATTCGGCCGGGGTGAACTACCGCGTGGCCGAACCCTTCTCGGTCTTCGCCCGCTACAGCCACGGCGCCCGCGCCAATGCCGACAAGGTGCTGTTCACGCCGTTGATCAACAATGCCACCGGCGCGATCGCCAACGAGCGCGACAAGGCGGACGGGGTGACCCAGATCGAAGGGGGCTTCAAGTTCCGCAAGGACGGGATCACCCTCAACGGCACGGTCTTCCGGGTGACGGCGGACGATCACAACGTGCTCAACGGCGCCGCCAACCGCACCGATCGCTCCTACGAGGCCCACGGCGTGGAACTGGAAGGCACCATCCAGCGTGGTCCGTTCAGCATGATGGTGGGCGCCACCTACACCCGCGCCAAGATCACGCTCGACCGGCTTGACCCGACCCTTACCGGCAAGGAACCGCGTCATCAGCCGGATTGGACGCTGGTGGCCGTACCGCAGCTCGATCTCGGCCGCCTGTCGGCCGGTGCCAGCATCGTGACGATCACCGGCAGCTATGCGCAGGACAACAACCTCCTGCGCATGCCGGGCTTCACCACGGTGGGTTCGTTCCTGCAGTTCGCTGCCACCGACCGCCTGCGGCTGACCCTGAACGCCCAGAACCTGTTCAACACGCTGGGAATCTTCGAGGTCAACCAGTCGGCCGTGCCGGCCAATGGCATCGGCTTCGCCCGCGCCGCCAATGGCCGCACGGTGTCCGGCTCGCTCCGGTTCGACTTCTAGGCCGGTCCGCCCGGCCGCGCGGCCCCTGCCCGCCGGGTCCTGCGGCCGCCGATCCGCACCGGGACCGGCGGCCCCGGTACGGCCTCGACCTCACCCGCAGGCCAGAGCCATGCGCTGGCGCCGCATGGCCATGCCGATCAGCGCGAAGCCGCCGATCATGGTCAACCAGGTGGACGGCTCGGGCACCGCACCGGCTACGCTGCTGGAGACGCCATTGAGCGAGAAACCCGCGCTGAGAGCAGGCGGGTTCAAGGTGATCGCCCGGCCTTCCAGCAGAAAGTCGGTCCCCACCGCGCGACTGTTCGCCGGAGTGGCCGTCGGAAACAGCGGGATCAGATTGGAAAAGCCGGCAAAGCGGATCCAGTACTTTCCGGCTGCCAGGTTCCAGTTCGGCAGGGCGAACTCGGCGACATAGTTCGCATAGCCGTCGGTGCGGGCTCCACCAGGAACCACGCTGGTCGGGTTGGTAAAGCCCTGCGACAGGAACGGATTGACGATCGCGCCGCTGGAACCCCCGCTGGGCAGATCATCGCCGCCATCGGTGAAAATGCTGATCGTCATCGGATTGGCGGCCTGGTCCGCCTGGCTGGCCAGGGTCGAGACCAGGACGAACGACTTGTCGAGCGTCTGCGCCGCGGCAAGGTTGAAACTGACGAAAATCGCGCCAGCGCCAGTGCAGCTCGAGCAGAAGTTGAGCGGGGTGTCGCCCGATGCCGCATAGTTTGGAAACGATTCGAACACCGTGGCGGCCTGCGCCGCTCCCGACATCAACGTGGCGAACACCGCGAGGGTCGCTCTCGTCACTTTGGTCATCTTCATCACCAATCCTTTTCTGCTGGCCGGGCCCGGTGCCTGCCGAAACCTTCGGCAGGGGGACGGCTTCGGGGTGCGCGGCGGGGCGATGCCCACTAACGGCAGAACTGTGCCGTCATTGGGAGGAGCGGAATTGCTCCGCGAATCCGGTCACGGCCCGGCGAAAAAGTTGCCGACCGCGAGAACCTGCCCCGAAGCGGGACAGTCGGCGTTTGGACAGATGGCGCGGGCGATCTGCCAAAGTATCATCCATTCCGGTTGCATCGCACCGCGCTTTGCGGCTTTCTCACGGCATGGACCCCCAGCATGAGCGCTAGCACGGACCAGTCCCTGCCGATGTCCGAGCTGGCCCGGCTCTGGACCGACTTCTCGCGCGGCGACATCGCCGCCCGCGACCGGCTGCTGGGGCTCTACTACACCGAGTTCCGGCGCGTGGCGCGGCGCATCCTCAGCGGCGACAGCCATCGCTTGCGCCTGCAACCGACCGATCTGGTCCACGAGGCCATCGTGCGCCTCCTCGGCGGATCCGCCATTGCCGTGACCGACCGGACGCATCTGCTGTCGCTGGCCGCCCGGGTCATGCGGAACACGCTGATCGACGAGGTCCGCAAGCACCACGCCGCCAAGCGCGGCACCGTGGTGACCTTGTGGCCCGAGGCTGAAGGTCTGGCGGGGAGCTTCGACCTGGAGCTGTTCGACCTGTCGCTCGAACGGCTGGCGCGGATCGAGCCCGAGGGGGCCCGGATCGTCGAGCTGCGCTTCTTCGCCGGCATGACCCTGCCCGAGATCGCCGCGGCGCTCGACCTGTCGGAGAGCACCGTGCAGCGCCGCTGGCGGACCGCCCGGGCCTGGCTGATCAAAGAACTGAACGGCAGCGACTGACCGGTGGACATCCCCACCGAACAGCGGGTGATGAAGCTCTTCGAAACGGCGCTCGACTGGCCGCCTCCGGCCCGACGCGAGCGGCTGAGCGCGCTGCTGGCCAGCGAACCCGAGGTCCTTGCCGCGGTCCTGGCCATGCTCGAGGCCGACGCCGCCGCGGCCCTGCTGCCGACGCTGCCACCCGCACCGATCGCGCTGGTCGATGATGCCCCGTCTCCCACCCGCATCGGCAGCTACCGGATCATCGAGGAGATCGGCCGGGGCGGCATGGGGCTGGTCTATCGCGCCGCCCGCGACGATGGGCTGTTCGATCAGGAAGTGGCGATCAAGGTGATCCGCCGCACGATCTTCTCGGACGCGACCCTGGCGCAGTTCGCCACCGAGCGGCGGATCCTGGCGCGGTTGCATCATCCGCATATCGCCCATCTGCTCGATGGCGGGGTGAGCGCGGACGGCTCGCCCTATATCATCATGGAACTGATCCGGGGCGCGCCGATCACCGACCATGCCACGCGGCGCGGGCTGGCCCTGGCCGAGCGGCTCGCGTTGTTCCGCGATGCCTGCACCGCGCTGGAGCATGCCCACCGCGAGCTGGTGGTGCATGCCGACGTCAAGCCCAGCAACGTCGTCGTGGCCGAGGGGTTCGGGGTCAAACTGCTCGACTTCGGCATTGCCCGGCTGGTGGGCGACGAGAGCACCCTGCCCGGCATGGCGCATACCCCCGGCTATTCCAGCCCGGCCCGGCAGTCTGGCGCCCGGGCGACGCCCAGCGATGATGTCTATGCGCTCGGCGTGTTGCTCGGGCAGCTGATTGCGGGCGTGGACGGGGTGAACGAGGATCTCCGCGCGGTAGCAAGCCGGGCCGCAGCCCCCGAACCGTCCGCGCGGTACGGCGCGGTCAGCGAGTTGATCGCGGAACTCGATCGCTGGCAGCGGCACGAGCCGGTGCAGGCGCGGCCGCCGGGACGTTTGCGCGCGGGCGCGATGGTCCTGCGCCGCAACCGCGCACTTGCCGTGGGCATTGCCCTGCTGGCGCTGACCGCCAGCGTGACCAGCGTCCTCTACATCCGCGCCGAACAGGCCCAGGCCCAGGCCGAACACCGCTTCGCCGAGGTGCGCAGTCTGGCGCGGTACATGCTCTATGACCAGTTCGACGGTCTCGCCCGGGTTCCCGGCACCCTCAAGGTCAGGCTGGCCCTGCTCGACAAGAGCCAGGCCTATCTCAACAGCCTGGCCGCCGACCGCACCCCGTCAGCGGACCTGGCCCTCGATATCGGACAGGGCTTTACCCGGCTCGCCGTTGTCCAGGCGGGCCGGCGCGGCGGACCCAACCTGCAACTCAGCAAGCTGGCGGGCCAGAACCTCGCGCGCGCCGATGCCGTTCTGGGCGACGCGCTGCAGCGGTTTCCCGACCGCGCCGATATCCGCATGGCACTCGCCGCGCTGCGCGCCCAGCGCTGTGCCCGCAGCATCTACACCGAGCACGGCGTCGAAGCCGCGATCCGCTTCGCCCAGTCTGCCGAGGACCTGCTGGCCGCCATGCCCGGCGCAGCGGCGCGCGATGTGGTCTGGACGGCGCGCGATTGCCGCGCCGACGCCTATACCTGGCTGAACCAGCCGAAGCAGGCGATCGCGCTGCTGACTTCGGAGATCGCCGCGGCCAGAGCGCGGATGGAGCATCGGCAGATGACCGACGATCTCGTCCGCGAACTGGGGCTGGCCTATCGCCTGCTTGCCGAGGCGGCCTTCTACGACAATGATTTCGCGCAGTCAGCCGCCCATGGGACAACTGCCGTCGGGGTGCTAAGGCCGCTGATCGTCAAGCATCCCGATACCTTGACCTTCGTCAGGGCTTATGTCGCCGCGCTGATGATCACTGCACAAGCCAGCACCAACGTGCCCAGGGACTATGGGCGCGCCCTGGCCTTGCTGACGGAAGGCAGCCGCCTCTACCGCCGCATGGTCCAGCGCGATCCGGAGGATACCGGAACCTTCGTCAATCTGCTCTCGCTCGAGGGGGATCGTGCCATGGTCCTCGCCGCGGCAGGACGCGGCGCCGACGCTCTGGCCCTGTCCGCCGACATCACGCGCATGAACGACGACCTGGCGCGGCGCTATCCCGATGATCTGACGATCGCACGGAACCGCGCCCGAGCCCTAGCCACACGCGTGGAGCTGCTCGCCCGCACCTCGGGCAAGGCGGCCGGCTGCCAGGGCACGAGGGCCGCGCTGGCGGCGTGGCAGGCCTACGGCCGGCAGTTCGGGCTGACCGCCTCCGACCGGGCCGACATCGTCGATCCGCTGGACAAGGCGTTGCTGTCCTGCCCCTGATCGGAGCGCCCTGCCCGCACCACCAACCATGGGCCCCGGCGCCGCACATCGGCAGTCAACAGCCGCGGCAAGTTCGGTTATGGTGAGGTCATGCAAGGTTCACCCGCCCCGATTGGACGCGCGGCCGTCACGGCGGAACTGTGCCTGCCGTCGGCCTCGGTCCGGCTTCTGTCGCTCGATCTGGTGCGGTCGGGCTATCGGCAGCTCCGCGAAGCAGGCGCGTACCGGCTCGACCTCAGCCTCGATCCGCGCTTGCCGGGCACCGCCGTGCGGTTCACCGACCGGTGGGCCGCGCATCGCTACGAGCCCGTCGGACGCCTCTTCGTCCTGCCGCCGGACGAGACCATGCTGGTGCGTAACGGGCTGGGCCATCAGGACGCGGTGATCTGCCAGCTCCCGGTCGGTCGCATGGAGGCCTGGCTCGACGCGCCGGTCGAGTGGTCCGACCGCCGCCTCGAAGCCAGCCTCGACGTGCCGAGCGGGCCGGTGGGCGAGCTGCTGATGCGTGCCGCCCGCGAGGCGCGCGCCCCCGGGTTCGGCACGGCCCTGATCATCGAGGCGCTGGCAGTGGAGATCGCCGTGCTGCTCGAGCGCCATTACCGGCAGCTCGCCGCGCCGGCCGGGACCGATCCGCTTTCGCCCCGGCGGCTGCGGCTGATCGAGGACCGCATCCGCCAGGCCGGGCCACCCCCGACGCTGGTGGAGCTTGCGCGGCTGTGCGGGCTTTCGGTCCGGCACCTGTCCCGCGCCTTCCGCGCCAGCACTGGCACGACCCTGGGCGACCACGTGGCCGCGGTGCGGATGCAGGCTGCGCGGGCGGCGCTGGCCCAGGGCCAGAGCGTCAAGGCGGTGGCCTACGCGCTCGGCTTCGGCTCACCGTCCAGCTTCTCCTTCGCCTTCCGCCGCGCGCACGGGATGCCCCCCAGCCTGTTCCGCCGGAGCAACGCCTAGCGCCAGGTGCCGGGTCCGCTTTTCGATAGCGACGGCCGGATCTCCTACGCGATCACGCTTGCCCGCAGCATCGTCGCTGCCCCACCACCGGCATGGCAGCGGGTGGCACCACGACCGCCCGCCAGCGCGCTTGCGGGAGAATGCCTTGGGCCAGCGAACCTACAAAGCCGCGATCTACCGCGGCATCGGCCGGGTTGATGTGGTCGACCTGCCCTACCCGCAGTGCGGCGAGCACGACGTGATCGTCCGCAACCTGCTGACCGGGGTCTGCGGGTCGGACGTATCGGCCTTTCGCCAGGGCGGCGATGCCAACATGATCTGGGCGGATCACGAGTTCGGCCACGAAGCCCTGAGCGAGGTGGTCGAGATCGGCGCCAAGGTCAGCGGCCTGGCGATCGGCGACCATGTCTTCGTCAACCAGGGCAAGGCCCTGCGCGACATGCGACGCATGGCCACGGTGGGCGGCTTTTCCGAGTACGTCCGCATCCCGCAGTGCGAGGTGGGCTACAGCGTGCTGCCGATCGACAAGGCCATTCCGGTGCGCACCGCGGTTCTGGTGGAGCCCTTCGTCATCGGCACCCGGGCCGCGCACAGCCTGGCGCCCGGTGCCGGCAAGTCGGCGATCGTGTTCGGGGCTGGCATCATCGGCATGGCCACGGCGATCATGCTGCGCTGGTATGGCTGCGAACAGGTGATGGTCGTCGACCTGTCCGCCACGCGCCTTGCCCATGCGCGCGGGTTCGGCCTGCTCACCTGCGACCCGGCGAATGAAGACCTCAAGGCCCGCGCCCTTGCGGAGTTCGGCACTACCACGAGCTTTCTCGGCGAACGCTGCGCCGCTCAGCTCTACGTCGACGCGATCGGGGCCAGGGCCGCGATCGACCATTTCGCGATGCTCGCCGGCCGGGAGGCGTCGCTCGCCATCGTGGGGGTTCACCACGCGCCCGTCCCGCTCGATCTGCTCGGCCTGTGCTACAGCAACTGGCGCATTGGCGGATGCGGCACCCTGTCGACCGAGGATGCCCTGATCGACATCCTGGCGATGATGCGCTCACAACGCTGGGATCTGTCCTCGCTGGTTACGCACGAGTTCAAGATCGATCAGATTGCGGAGGCCCTGGCGATGGGCGGCAATGCCCTTGCAGCGCAGAAGGTCTGCGTGTCCTTCTAGAACCGCCGGAGCAACGGCCAAGCCCAACGCAAGCAGGATCGGACCAGCCATGACCAGCATCGGGATCGAGGCGATCAGCGTCTTCGGCATGCCGCCGGTGGACTTCGTCGCCCTGGCGGCGGAGCTCGGCTGCCAGCATATCTCCACCGGGCTCACCAGCTTCGATTTCGGGGTGGAGGACCATGCGCCCTATTCCCTGCGCGACGATGCCCGGCTGCGCCGCGACATGATCGCCGCGATGCGGGATACCGGCGTCTCCATCTCGCTGGGTGAAGGCTGCACCATCCGCCCCGGCGTCGACGCGCGCGACTATCGCGCGGATCTCGACCTGTTTGGCGAGTTGGGCGTCCAGCGCATCAACACGGTCAGCATGGACCCGGACCGCGCCCGCACGTTCGACCAGTTCGCCGTACTGGCCGAACTGTCTGCCGAACGGGGCATGGTGACCACCACCGAACTGGCCCCCTCGCTGACCGTGGCCGATCTCCCGACGGCGCTGGCGGCCGTGGCGCACGTCGGCCGGCCGGACTTCCGGCTGCTGATCGATACGATGCACCTCGGCCGCGCCGGCGCGACCGCGGCGGATCTGGCCGCGCTCGATCCGGCGCTGATCGACTATGTCCAGGTCAGCGATGCGCCGCTCCAGCCGCGCTTCGCGAGTTACTTCGAGGAATCGATGTTCCAGCGCATGGTGCCCGGCGAGGGCGAACTGAGACTGGCCGAGCTGCTGGCGGTGCTGCCGCCCGAGCGGATCTATGCCCTGGAGGTGCCGCTGCGGGCCGAGGCCCGGGCCGGAATGGGGGCGAAGGAGCGGCTCGGCCGATGCGTCCGCGCGACGCGCGACCTGTTGGCAGCGGCGCGGTCGGCCCGGGACGCCGCAGCATGAACGGGGCAGTCGCCGTCGATGCTGCGGGTGCGGGGCCGGACTGCGCCCGGCGTTATGGGCCGGTGGCGCTGGTCACCGGCGCCTCCTCGGGCATCGGCGCGGCCTTCGCGCAGCGGCTGGCCGCCCGTGGTCTGGACCTCGTGCTGGTCGCCCGGCGGCGCGATCGACTGGAGGCCCTGGCCAGTCAGCTGGCCGCCGTCCACGGTGTGGGGGTGACCGTGCTCCAGGCCGATCTGGCGGCGACCGATGGTCCGCAGCAGGTCGCCGAAGCGACGGCGGCGCTCGATATCGGCCTTGTGGTCAGCAATGCCGGCTTCAGCCTGAAAGGCGACCATGCCGGCAACGATCCCGCAGCCCTGACCGAACTGCTGATGGTCAACTGCCATGCACCCCTGCAACTCACCCGCGCCTTCATCCCCCGGCTGCGGGCCCGGGGCCGCGGCGGCATCATCCTCACCAGCTCGGTCGAAGGTCTGATCGGCTGCCCCTACTCCGGGGCCTATTCCGCCACCAAGGCGTTGGTGAAGGCGCTGGGTGAAGCCTTGTGGGCCGAACTGCGCAACGACGGCATCGACGTGCTCACGCTCTGCCCCGGCGCCACCGCGACCGAAGGCGCCGCCAGGGGCGGCTATGATCCATCGACCGTCCAGCACATGGACCAGCCCGACGCGGTCGCCGAGCAGGCCCTTGCCGGCCTGGCTGACGGGCCAATCCTGATCAGCAGCGATCACTACCGCAGGCTGTTCGAGCAGCTGACGACGATGCCCCGGCGCGACGCGCTGGCGGCGATGGCCAAGGGCATGAGGACCTCGCGCGGGGCCTGAGCGCGCGATGGCTCCACGGCGGACCGGAACGGCGTGCGAATGAGCAATGCGCATCGAGCGGATCACCCGTTGGCCCGGCCGGCGTCACCGGTGCAACTCGTAGCTCTGGCGCATGATGAACGGCTCTCCGGCCACGCGGGTCTGTTTCGTGATGCGCAGGCGGTTGCCGTCGCGGGTGAGGACCTTGCGGGCCATGACCGTGCGGCCATTTTCCGCCCCTGTTCCGTCAAGCACGATGGTCAGCGAGGAGCCATCCGCCGAGGCGCGCGCTTCGGCCACCCGCCACAGGCTTGGCACGCTATCACCGCCAGAGATCGTCACGCGCTGTCCCGCAGGATCGACGGCCCAAGTCTCTGACGAGCGGACCGTTTTGCCCAGCCCGTCGGCAAAGGTCCAAGACAGCGTCAAGCCATCGCCCTGCATCACCGCGGGCAAGGTTGTGCGGGTGTCGTCGCCGTAGTCGCGGTAGTCGAGCGTACCGGTCCACGTGCCCGCAAATGCTCCGGAAAGACGTTCAGCCGTCATGCTGCGGGCGGGCAGCAGGCCCTGCGCGACGCTGATCGCACGGTCACGGCCCGCCTCGAGATCTGCGAGCGTGGGGACGACCAACTGATCCACCGCCACGCCCTTGCCCGGCACGAAGTTGGCGATGGCGGTGCGGTTCCAGGCTTCGGGGATGCGCACCCTGATCCCGCTGGCGGGCAGCGTCATCAGAAAGATGCTGCCCGAGGTCGGCCCTTCGGCGCTTCCGGCGCTATCCTCGCCGATCACCGCAGCGCCGGCCTTCTCCCTCAACTGGGCAATCGTCCGCGTTGCACCCGATCCGTTGCGCGGGCCGCTGATGATCGTGATCCGCCCGGTGAAGCCGAGCGCGGCGATGGGCTGCTGCTCGAAGGTGGTGTCACCGTCGCTCACCTGCGTCCCGCTCAGCACCGGGATGCGATCATACCAGCCATCGGCGGTTCGGGTGAAAGCGGCGAGCGGTGGGTTGAAGCGGGCCTCGCGGTTGCCCCAGGTCTCGAAATACTGGGGCAAATCCCCATAGCGCACCGCCTTGTAGCGAACCGGCAGCGACCAGGTGAAGGGCCGGCCAATCAGGTAGCGCCCCAGCGCCACCGAGACATCTTCCGACCCGCCGCCGTTGTTGCGCAGATCGAGGATCAGGTGCTCGGTCCCGGCCTCCTTCATCGCGGCGAAGAACCCGCCAAGAAAGGCGGTGGCCTGCACCGGGTTGCGATAGTTGACGAAGGTGTCGATGCCGAGCCGCGCGGCCTTGCCGCTGATCCGCCAGGTGACCGCGTTGTAGAATTCGCTGCGATACCTGGCGCCCGGGCCGGCCAGCGTCGTCCACTGCGCGAACCGGATCGGCCGCAGCGTGGCAGTGGCGGCCTGCTGCCCGCCAACCGGTTTCCATTCGATCCGCCAGCTATCGGGAAAGCCGAACAGCGCGGGATAGTTCTCGTTGAAATCATCGCCCATCAGGTCGCTGTCGTCTGCCAGCTTGGCGGCGATCGCCTGGTCGGTGGTGCCATCATAGGATACCAGCGGCGCCAGCTTGAGCAGCAGCACAGGCACCGCCATGCCGTTGATGGCGAGGATCTCGCTGCCGACCGGCGGAGCGCCGGCCTGCCCATCGTTCGACAGCACGATCATGCGCCCCTCGATCAGCTGGAAGCGGAGCGGCAGGTGGGTGGGGTTGCCGGTGCGATAGGCGGTCAATCCTTCCGACATTTCCGCCTTGGTGTGATCGCAGTGGATCGCGGCGAGCAGACGGGCGATTCCGGCGTGGAGGGCAAGTTCGCTGACGGGCGCGGCGGCAACGGCCTCGAGCCGGGCGAAGGCCGCGTCGAGCTCGGTCTTGGCGGCGTAGCGGTAGAGCCCGGGGTGCACGGTTTCCAGAGCGCGCCGCAACAGGGCCACATCGCGGGTGGCCTGCTCGGCCGAAAGGATGCGCGGGGCATAGCGCGGCGAGGCCGGCCCGTCAGCCTCGGCCGCGGTGGGCGCTGCGGACACGGCAAGCGGTGCAAACAAAATGGCGACTAGCGCTGCCGCGGCTCTGAGGGTGAAGCGTTTCATCGGGATGGCTCCGGTTGGATCGGTCACCACCTCGGTCTGGACGAGGCACGCGTCATGCGCGCCTCAATGGTCAGGCCATCTGCAATTTTTGTGATTTGAGCCGCCATGAGCTCGGGCTCATTCCGGCAAACTCCTTGAACGCGCGGTTGAAACTGGCCTTGGAATTGAAGCCAACCGCGAACGCGAGCGCAAGCAGATCGCGGGCTTCGCCCGGCGCTTGGAGCAGGGTTTGCAGCTCTGCCACGCGGCGACGGTTGATGACCGCGTTGAAGTTCTCGCCCGCCGCCGCGCCAAGCCCGCGCGACAGATAGGTGGTGTTCGTCCCGAGTATCCGCGCCAGCCCCGCAAGCGTCAGAGCCGGATCGCGCCACAAGGCTTCGTTATCGATCCGGGCCAGCCATGCCTGGCCCTGCTGCGCCCAATCGCGGGACGGCGTGGCGGCTGCGGCCATGTCGGGCGGCTCGGCCTCCTCGGGCAACGGGCCAGCCTCCATGGACGGGAACGGCGTTGCCGAATGTCGCCAGCCCCCGATCCCGAGATAGATCACCAGCCCAGAAAACCCGACGTACAGCGGAAACTGGTCGAAGTAATCGCGGGTCGGATCGATTTGCTTGGCGATCAGGAATCCTGCCCAGACCAACAGGGCCAGCAAGAGCGCAGCCAGAAAGTTGCGGATCCAGACGGGATCGAAATCGACACCGTCGGTGCGATTCTGATCAAGCCACCGGCGATACCCGCGATAGGCGCGCCAGGCCGCCGCGCTGTAAGCGGCAATGCTGACCAGCGCGGCGATATCGAACGCGGGATCGATGATCGGCGCGTGAATGATGGTGTTCCACCAGTTCTTGGTCGACAGCGGGAAGGGAAACACCAGCGCATAGGCCAGGAACTGCACCGTAACCGGCACGAAATGGGGCCAGGCGCGGGGCACGGGCAGGCCGATCAGCGCCGCGGTATAGCCATAGAGCAGCGGCCCGAATGCCAGCGTGAAGGACAGCGGCGCAAAGCTGAGCCACGGCCACCTGTCATAAAACCCGGCATAGCCGATGGTGTAAGGCGTGATCAGCGCGGCCACCGCGATGATCAGCAGCGCCAACCACCGGCCAGCGGCTCGATTGAACCGGGACCGCCACAAGAGCGCCGCCAGCATGAGGCCCTGCACCGAACACAGCAGCAGCGTCACACTCATCGGGCCAAAAGCGATCATGGCCGCATTATGGCTGATTAAATGCGCTGACGGAACCTGCGGACAAGGCGCGGCCCGGTCGGCATCCGGATGCCTTGCCGGCGTTCCCGCAACGACCGAGGATGCGCCGCGCGGGGCCACTGCCGATGGCGGATGCGCGCCCTACCCTTCCCGACGACAAGACTGTCGCAGCCGGTCCGCGATAGCCCCCGAAGCCCACCAAGGCATTCACCCTGGCTGACGCCCGACGCTGCCGGCGACCAACTCCAGTGACTGATAATCGTGTGATTCCAGCGGGTCACCCGCTGCCTTGAAAGGCGAACCTCGATATCCTGGGGTTCCGCTCTCGGATTTTGCACCGCTTTTTCAGGTGCCTGCCATGGTGGTAGCGGAGGAGGGATCGAGAAAATCGCACTAAAACGTTGTTTTAGCTTGCTTGCTGCAGCCAAAGCATAGCGATACCCCCAAAAGTACCCCCACATTTCGCCCCTTCGAGACGAAGTGCACTTCCCGTGCGGCAAACCGAACGTCGATAGAAGGGCGGGCGCTTAAGCCTTCGTGAATAGGCTTAATCCTTGGCGGTTGACCTCCATTTCCGCGCGGCGGCGGACGCGATGCTGAGCAAAGCGCAAAGCTTTCCTGCGGCAGCTATCTTGGATCCGGATGAAGTCTTGGGTGATCTACGCCAAGCCTCCGTTCGCTGGGCCTCAGGCGTTGCTAGCCTATCTGTCGCGCTACACCCACAATATCGCGATCTCCAACCGGCGGCGTATTGCCCTCGACGAGACCAGGGTCACGTTCCGCTAAAAGGACTATCGCAGCGATGGCGCCTAGCGCCAGCAAGTCATGACGCCGGCGACCGACAGGGTTCGCCTCGGGGGCAAGGTCACGGACCTGGCGCAAGAGAACGATGGCGTGACGGTGACCTCAACACCGGCGAGACCGGCCGCTGCGATGCCGTGGTCGGGGCAGACGGCTTCGGGCTCCGCCGCCGGGAGCGCAGCAGGCTGATCATGGAAAGCAGCGGGCTGATCGGCGAGCTCAAACGGGAAAGCGGCAACGAAAGCAGGAGTCGGAAGAGTCGCCAATAAATATGCTTTTCAATCATTTTCTCTGAAGCAAAACCGCTTATACCAACCTGCATTGATCATGACCCACGCGCCCATTTCCGGCGACCGATTGTCAAGATGCGCCATGGCTGATCGATGAGCTTGTTCCAAGCCTCGCAGCAGCGGTCAATGATGTTGTCGTAGGATGTGAAGACCCGGTTTGACGGCCAGTTGTCGCGCATGAACTGCCAGACGTTCTCGACCGGGTTGAGCTCGGGGCACTTGGCCGGCAGCGGGATGATGCTGATGCTGGCGGGCACCTCGAGCTTGCCGGTCGTGTGCCATCCGGCCTGATCCATCAGGACAACGGCATGGGCACCCGGCGCGACGGCAAGGGATATTTCGGCGAGGTGCAAAGCCATGGTTTCGGTATTGCAGAAGGGTAGGACGAGCCCGGCGCCCTTGCCAAGTTCCGGGCAGATCGCGCCGAAGATGTAGGCCGATTTCGTCCGCTGGTCCTTCGGCGCCGAGGGCCTTGTCCCGCGCCTCGCCCAGCGCCGCGTGATCTTGTTCTTCTGGCCGACGCGGGCTTCATCCTGGAACCAGATTTCTACGGGCGTCCCCCTCGGGAGGCTTGCTCGGACCATTGCCAGCTCGGCAGCGAAGCCCCCTTTTTGAAGGCCTCCATCGCATGCTCGTTCTGGGCATGATGTCGAGGCCGCGCGGTCAGCTTCACGTAGCCCTGCTTCTTCAACTCGCGGCTGATTTTGGTCTCGTCGAGCGAGACGGCAAATTCGTCATGGAGCCACTGGGCCACGTCGATCAGCCGCCAGCGCACCACCCCGTGGATCGCCGGGATCGGACCGCGTTCGACAACATCGACCAGTGCCTGCCGCTGCACATCGTTCAACCGCGAACGGGGGCCGGGCGCCTTGCCATCCAGAAGTCCATCGGGACCACGGGCATTGAACCGGATAACCCAGTCCCGCACGATCTGAAGCCCGACGCCGCCGATCCGGGCCGCCGCACTCCGGCTACCGCCGTCGTAAATCTCGGCCAAAGCCAACAGCCGACGCGCTTGGTTCGCGCTTTTCGTCGTTCTTGACAATCGCCGTAGGGCAGGCCCGTCGAAATCCTCCCGCAAGCCGATCGCTGAACCCATGGTCCCGTACTCCAATGCCAGAGCGCCATAGATTCAGATTTTCGCCGACTTGGGAATCCCCCGTGAGTCAAACACCATGCAGGTTGGCTGGAGCTGCCCTGGCGCACGACCCTGTATCCTCATCGACGACCACGGCCTCGGCAAAGGCGGGCACGGCCGGTTCGCTGGCCTCCGCCTCGGCATGAGCCTGCCGCAGCTTGTTGCGCCAGGTGTAGATCAGCGAGGTCGAGATATCGTGCCGCCGGCAGACCTCAGCCACGCAGGCTCCCGGCGAAAACGCCTCGGCCAGCACGCGCAGCCGTTCCTCCTCGCTCCACCGCCGGCGCCGTTCCGGCCCCGGAAACACCGTGATCTGGCTCATCCACCGCTCCTAAGCGCACGCACAAGAGTACGCTTAACAGCGCTCACTCAGGGGCCGGACAAGGCGGGGCTCACCGGATGGGTACGTATTAGCCCCCCAGCAATGCCCCAAAAAAAACGTGGATGAGCGTGGACCGATGTGCACCTACCCAACTCCCTACTGCCGGCAACGATCCTCGGCATTGATCGGCAGCAGGTCAGCTTACATCGTTCTCAAGACAAGACCATGCACTAGTCGACGCGATGATCCTTATGGTCAGGCTCTTGACGCAGCTTCGGGCGCATGCGGTTGGCGCGCGGAATAGACAGTCACCTGCTGCGGAGCCTTCATCCGACGCTATCTGGCTGGCCCCTTCCCGTTTATGATCCCCAGGTATCTCGCAGGCGTTTCGGATTAGCTGCTTGCCTTGGCGACCACATCGGCGCTCCACAAAAAGTTTGATCACCAAGTCCTTGCGGCGTCAGTCATCATATGGTTGGTGGCTCGCTACGTCTTGAATCATCCGTCTCGGTTGAAGTATGGACGGATTTTTCAGATTATATTCGCAGCGTTTTTAGAATAGTGAATTTTTCTATTACTGTTCTGAACGATCGACTGTGGCTGCATTTTGCCGAAGCGCTTGGGCTAATTTGCCAAAAACCTTTCGTTTACATCGCCGCGAGTTCTTTCAGTGCCACCGTGGCATCGGCCAGAGCCGCCGGATCGACCACCGCTCCCAGCTCGACCAGCTTGCGCGCCTGGACATAGTCCTTGACCGCGTTGACGCAGTCCATCGCGATGAACTTGCCCTGCTTGAGGTAGGCGACCGAGAACGAGCGGTCGTCGGGGTTGCCGCGCAGTACGGCCTGGTCGTAGCCCGCCGAGATGCCCGCGGTCTGCAGCTTGAGGTCGTACTGGTTCGACCAAAACCACGGCAGTGCCCGGTAGGGCTTGGCCTCGCCGCAGATCGCCCTGGCCACGCAGGCGGCCTGGTCGTTGGCGTTCTGGACCGATTCCACCCGCATCACCATGCCGCCGGCATAGTCGCAGGCGAAGCTCGCGCAGTCGCCCACGGCGTAGACATCGGGCAGCGAGGTGCGGCAGTACTCGTCGATCTCCACTCCGTTGCCGCCCGCGGCACCGGCCGCGATCAGCGGGCTCACCGCTGGGACGATGCCGATCCCCACGATCACCGCCTCGGCCGGGATCACGCTGCCGTCGGCGAGCTTCACGCCCGTGACGCGGCCCTCTCCGACGAGGCAGTCCACCGCCACGCCGGTGCGCAGGTCGACCCCGTGGGCGCGGTGCTCAGCCTCGTAGAAAGCCGAGAGCTCGGGCCCCGCGACGCGGGCGAGCACGCGGGGCAAGGCTTCCAGCAGGGTGACATGGCAGCCGAGCTTGGTCAGCACGGCGGCCGCCTCGAGCCCGATGTAGCCGCCGCCGATCACCACGATGCGCTTCACCCCGCCGTCGATCTCGCCCATCAGCTGGTCGCAGTCGGCGCGGGTGCGCACCGCGTGGACCCCGGCGAGGTCCGCCCCGGCGCAAGTCAGCTTGCGCGGATCGCCGCCGGTGGCCCAGATCAGCGTGCCATAGGTGAAGGCGGTGCCGTCGGACAGGGTCAGGACCTTGCCCGCGGGATCGACCGCGGTGACCTCGACCCCCAGCTTCAGCGCCACGTCCTTCTCGCCCCAGAACTGCGGCGGGCGGATGTAGAGCCGGTCGAAGGTCTTCTCGCGGGCGAAGTATTCCTTCGACAGCGGCGGGCGCTCATAGGGCGGCTCGCTCTCGCGCCCGATCATGGTTACCGAGCCGGTGAAGCCCGCCTGGCGCAGCACCAGCGCCGCCTGGGCGCCGGCATGGCCGGCCCCGACGATGACCACTTCCGCTCCGCTCATGATTCGACCCTCTTTTCGGTTCGGTACCAACATGTATGCACCGGCGTAACTCGCTGCCGTTTGAAGCTTGGGCTGGTGGTTCACAGCTCGAGAATGACTTGTTTCTCGGAAGCAAACTCGAACCCGTTCTCTAGAGTCTGCATGCGGCCACTGATGCGTCCAGCAGCCCAAATTTTCACCACCAGGCAGGCGTCAGGTAACGCTTGCCTGGTGTAAGCATCCGACGCTGTCATGCTTTGGGAGCAGCCTAGGGGCACTTTGTTTCCGGTGCGCACGTGACAATCGATAAAGGCTCGCGACGCTCAGCGGCCTTGCCAAACTGCTGGACGCTTCTTGATGAATGCTTCCATGCCTTCCGCCTTGTCTTGTGTAGCGGTCAGTATCTGGAACAGGCGCCGTTCGCTAACCAAGGCCTGTTCCAGAGTGGTCTCGAACGCGGTGTTGACCATTTCCTTATTCACCATCGCAGCCATGCGCGGCATACTGGCGATAAGATTTGCGGTGCGAAGTGCATCTTCTGCAAGCTCCTTCAGGGGCACGACCCGCGTTACTAGGCCACTCCGCTCGGCTTCTGCGGCGTCCATCATCCGACCCGTCAAGCACATCTCCATCGCCTTAGCTTTACCAACGGCGCGAGTGAGCCGCTGGGACCCGCCCATTCCCGGAGCAACACCTAGCTTGATCTCGGGTTGACCAAATTTGGCGCAATCGGCCGCAATGATAAAGTCGGCCATCATGGCGAGCTCGCATCCGCCACCGAGCGCGAAGCCATTCACTGCGGCGATCCATGGCTTGCGCGTCGACTTGACTAAACGCGACTGCCAATCGGCGAAGAAGTCTGCGAGAAAGAATTCCGCCGCGCGCTTGTCCGCCATTTCCTTGATATCCGCGCCCGCAGCGAATGCCTTATCGCCACTGCCGGTCAGCACAGCGCACCCTTGGGCTTCGTCAGCCTCAAATGTCGCAAACGCTCTCACGAGCTCGGCACAGACTTGGGAATTGAGCGCGTTCAGGGCCTTGGGGCGATTGATCGTGATAAGCGTCACTGCGCCAAATGTCTCAACCAAGATAGTTTCATAAGTCACAGCGGAGTCCATTCTTCATGTTGTGGCAGGTGATTGAAGATTGCATCAAGCGTGGCGGGGCTCACCGCTTCTGAGGTCGAGGGCGACCAAAGTGGAGCGTTGTCCTTGTCGACAATCATCGCGCGGACCCCTTCGGCAAAATCCGGCATGACGAGCACGCGCGCAGCTAACCGATATTCCATGGCCATGTTTGCAGCGAAGTCTGGGAGCTTCAGACTGGTCGCCAGCTGCCTCAGCGCGACTTTGCACGACGTCGGACTCTTGGCCCTAAGCTTGTCGAGAATGCTCGCGGCAAAGGCTCCACCTTCAGCTGCAGTCGTAGCGATGATCTCATCAAGTTGGTCGCTGGCAAATAGGCGTTCAATGTCACCGGCATAGCGCGCCAGCGCAGGCTCAGGCGGGTTTACTGACAGATCCCCGAGCACGTTTTCCGGCGTTTCACCAAAGACTAGACGTGCCTTAGCTACTTCGATCTGCTCGGCCGGGAGGTAGTGGCTGGCAAGCCCTGCCCACATACATTCGGCGCCATCGAGGCGAGCTCCGGTCAGCGCAAGGTATTGTCCAAGCCGGCCCGCCAGGCGAGACAGATACCATCCGCCGCCGACATCAGGGAATAAACCGATGCCACTTTCCGGCATGGCAAGGCGCGTATTCTCCGTAGCCACGCGGAACCGGGCCGGCTGCGAGATACCCACGCCGCCACCCATGGTGACACCGTCCATGAACGCGACGATGGGCTGCCCACCAAAGCCGGACTCGTACATGTAAAGGAGATGGTTCAGACGATATTCGTCAAAGAAGAATCGACGACCTTCCCTGCCGTTGTCCTCGATCGCGCTGCGACGGAGCAGATTGATATCGCCGCCGGCACAGAACCCGCGTGAGCGCTTCGCGTCATCATCGGGCTCCGCGGAATGGTCTATCAGCACCGCCTGAATATCTGTGCGCCCTCGCCAGCACAGCAGGGCGTTCGTGATCGTTTTCACCATACGGGTTGTTAGCGCGTGAAGAGCACGGGGTCGGTTTAGAGATATTCGCCCAACAGCTCCGTCAACAAGCGCAAGAACCTCTTCGCTCACTTTGCTAGCCCTTGCAAATCTCAACCGACCAGCCAGCCCGCTGCCGGCTGCCGTCTTCCGGCTTCCGGCTTCCGGCTTCCGGCTTCCGGCTTCCGGCTTCCGGCTTCCGTAGCGCGCCGGGGTCCGTTTCAGCCACATCGCATCCAATCAGATAAAATTCGTACGAGAATAAATATATTCTGTCAAGAATACCATTGTCTGCGGGCTTGCGCGAGATATGGCCTGCTTAGCATAGCCATCAGCTTGCGCCTGGATTTACGCCGAAGTCCCCAGCGATACAGCGAGCGTCAACAGCCTAAAGCTACGAACAGCAACGCAGGTCTCGGGCTGTCTACCTGGCCGGCAGAGACCTGTCTCGGTTAGCAGCCGCGGTACCGGCCGGCTGGAATGGTAGGCCGTCCACTTGTTTCCATGAATTGCCTTGAAGACGCGCTCCTGCCTTTTTCAGCGAAAGCCCAGCCCTTGCACGGAACAAACTTGTCGCGCTTCGCTGAGTCGCTTGACCGCCAAGACGATCCTCGGCAGTTGTCAGCTGCCCTGGATAAGCCCTACTGGTCTGCGCCAATCTAAACACGCAAACTGGTTTGCGCTGGGCCCAATGTCGAGAAGCCTTCCCATGCCCACAGTTGAGATTAATCCTATCAAGGCGGAAGTCGACGAGATCAAGCGACGCCGGATCCTCGAGGAGGCTGTGCGACAGTTCTTTGAGAAGGGCTATGACGCAACCTCACTTGAGTCGATCGCAGAAGAGCTCGGTGTCACGAAACAGTTCATTTATTCGCGATTCCGCAACAAAGCGGAATTGCTCGTGCACGTGTGCCGGGCAGGAGCTACGGCTGCAGACAAGACCGTTGCCTACAGCACGACGCTCATCGGCGACCCTGCAGCTCGTCTGGCGCAAGTCATACGCTATTTCGTGAAGCTACAGATCGAGCATCGCCGTGAAGTCGCACTATATTTTAGGGAGGCCAAAAGTCTACCTGCTGCGGAAGGCGATGCCATCAACGAGTCTAAACACCATTTCCACCGCATGCTGCGAGGGTTGCTGACCGAGGGCGCAAGCAGCGGACAATTTGCGCTTTCCGATCCCTCGCTTGCAGCCTCTGCACTGGGGGGGATGGCGTCCTGGGCGTTCACTTGGTTTCAACCGGACGGCCGTTGGGATGCCGAAGCGGTAGCGGCTGAACTGGCGGTATTGGCGCTCAGAACAGTAGGCGTCAGCGATCCCTCGGCAGTGCACGCTGCGGGTTCTCCCTGACCCAGGGCGCCAGGGTCACCTTATTTTTCTGCTAACCTGCCTGAGGTCGTCTGGCTGACTCCTCACGCTGAGTACACCTAGCCCGCGCCATGCGGTGCTGCGGCGGGCATGACGCGCGGAATTTTATTCTTGACCGAATATCCATATTCGTTAGAGTATTTTTGACGCAGCGGGCCGTTCCGCTGACGGAATCGCGAAGGTGGTCCAATGGTAAGCGGTGAGCAGAAGCCTCAGTTCGATGTTGTTGTCATCGGCGCCGGGGTCACCGGCATCTACCAGACTTACCTGCTGGAGCAGGCCGGCCTTTCCGTTTGCGGAATTGAAGCTGGCGCAGACGTGGGAGGAACTTGGTTCTGGAACCGCTATCCGGGCTGCAGGCTCGACACCGAGAGCTATGCCTATGGCTACTTCGCCCTGAAGGGCATCATCCCCGACTGGGATTGGCGGGAGCGGTTCGCCGCCCAGCCTGAGATGCTGCGCTATGCCAATCGCGCAGCTGATGCCATGGATGTGCGTAGACTGTACCGCTTCAATACCAAGGTTGTGGCCGCTCACTATCAGGATGAGGCCAACGTCTGGACCGTGAACCTCGACACGTCGGAAGTCATCACTTGCCGCTTCCTGATCTCCGCGACGGGGCCCCTCTCGGCGACGCGCATGCCCGACATCGTCGGGATCGATTTGTTCAAGGGCGAGTCCTTCCACTCATCGCGCTGGCCGGTCGATGATGCTGGCCTGCCGCGAGACATCGACTTTGCCGGGAAGCGCGTCGGGATCATCGGGACCGGAGCCACCGGGGTGCAAATCATCCCGATCGTGGCAGAGAGCGCGGGCGAACTTTTCGTGTTCCAGCGGTCGCCCAACTGGTGCACGCCGCTTGGTAACACGCCGATCAGCGCGGAAGAGATGTCGGTGATCAAGGCGCGGTTCCCCAGCATCCTCGAATACGTGAAGATCACCGACACGGCCTTTCCGTATCACCGCGACCGCCGCAAGGCGATCGACGTGCCTGCCGAGGAGCGAGAAGCGTTCTTCGAGGAACTCTACAACCAGCCTGGCTACGGCATCTGGCTCAGCGGCTTCCGTGACCTTCTCGTCAGCAAGGAGTCAAACAAGTTCCTCGCTGACTTCATCGCCGGCAAGATCCGCCAACGGGTTAAGGACCAAACAGTCGCCGAGAAGCTGATCCCCAAGGACCATCCGTTTGGCGGCAAGCGCGTGCCGATGGAGACCAACTACTACGAGGCCTTCAACAAGGACAACGTGCGCCTCGTCGATATCCGGGAGGCACCGATCGAGCGGATCACGGAGACTGGCATTCAGACCGCCGACGGGTTCTATGAGCTTGATGTCATCATCTTCGCGACCGGCTTTGACGCGGTGACAGGCTCGCTCGACCGCATTGACATTCGCGGTAAGAGTGGCCGCCCCCTGAAGGAGGCCTGGGCGGAGGGACCCTCCACCTACCTTGGCCTGCAGGCGCGCGGCTTCCCCAATTTCTTCACGTTGGTCGGGCCGCACAACGGATCGGCGTTCTGCAACGTCGGCGTCTGCGGGGGACTGCAGGCGGAATGGGTCACGCAAATGCTCATCTATCTTTCAGCCAAAGGGCTCACTTTCTCCGAACCCTCGCAGGCTGCCGAGGAAGAGTGGACCGAGTCTATTTACCAAGAGTTCTCGCGGACATTGCTGGCCGAAGCGAATGCTTGGTGGGTCAGGACCACGACCAAACCGGACGGTACCGTCGTCAGGCGCACGCTGGTCCACGTGGGCGGCGGGCCAGAATACCGCAAGCGCTGTGAGCAGGTTGCCTATCATGACTATGCGGGCTTCGAACTGGCGTGAGCCTCCACATATACAATCAACATTACCGTTGACAGCGTGGGCATCAATCTACATGTTGAAACCAACAAGCGATCGCGCGGGAGAGTTTCGCCTTGTTAGCAACCGAGTGGTCTGAGGTTTCGCCGCTAGCGGACCTGCTTGTTCGCAGCGCAGCCACGCACCCCGACCGCAGTGCGCTCGTCATGCCCGGGCTGGCCTTGACGTATGCCGAACTGTACGAGGCCTCGACGGAGATCGCGCGCGGCATCCTCGGCCTGGGTCTCAGCGCTCGGGCCAAGGTCGGTATCCTAGCGAACAACAGCCGGGAACTCGTGACAGCCCTTTTCGGGACCGCCCTCGCCAACTGCGTGGCGGTACCGCTCAATGCCAGACACAAGAGCCTAGAACTCGGCTACATCATCGAGAATGCCGACCTTGCGCTGATCCTTACGACAGCAGCAGATACGCGGTACGTCGACTTCCGCGAAGTCCTGACGAATGCGTTGCCATCGTTGGCTGCGAGCAGCGCAGATGCTCCGCTGTCGCTTGCAGAAGCTCCCCTGCTGCGCGCCATCGTAGTGCTAGAAGGCGATGCGCCGGCGGGGTTCATGACCCGATCGGCGCTGATCGAGGCGGCCCACAGCGTGCCTTTCGCCCGAGTCGATGCAGCACGCCGCGCGACACGGCTGCGCGACACGGCTCTGATCATCTATACTTCTGGTACAACTGCAAATCCGAAGGGCTGCCTACTCAGCCATGAAGCCGTAACGCGTGGGCCGGTAGAGCGAGCCGGGCGACGCTTCCGCGCCCGGGAGCACGATGTGACCTGGGGAGGCGGCCCGCTTTTCCACATCGGCTCGCTTGCGCCGTTCATCGGCGTAATCGGTACGGGCGGGACCTACGTGACCGATGTGATGTTCGATGCGGGCCGCGCCCTCGAGTTGATGGAGCGTGAGCGGGTCAGCGTGGCATGGCCGTGGTTTCCTGCCATCCTGCAGCCCTTGCTCGACCATCCGGAGTTTCATCCTGGCCGCTTGGCGGCGCTGCGCAAGGTGCTCCTCATCGCTCCCCCAGCCTTGGTCGACCGCGCGCAACGCACATTCCCAAAGGCCGAGTTCATGCAAGCTTGCGGCATGACCGAGACCGCGGGCATCTTCGCCTTGTGTTCGCCCGATGAAACACCCGAGCAGCGCACCGTCAGCCAGGGAAAAGCCGTGCCGGGTGTCGAGGTGAAGATAGTCGATCCCGACAGCGGCGTGGAACTCGCTGCCAATCAAGTGGGTGAGATTCTGGTTCGCGGATACTGCGTGATGGACGGTTACCACCGGTCACCTGAAAAGACCGCGGAGGCGCTCGATGGCGAGGGGTGGCTGCACACCGGCGACCTCTATGCTCGCGCCCCCGATGGCCAACTGTCATTCCATGGCCGCGCCAAAGATATGCTGAAAGTAGGCGGCGAGAACGTGGCAGCAATCGAGGTCGAGGCCTATCTTTGCGGCCATCCCGCTGTAAAGCTGGCCGAGGTGGTTGGTCGTCCCGATCCCCGTCTCGATGAGGTCCCCGTGGCATTTGTAGAACTGCGTCCTGGATGTAATGCCAGCGAAGCTGAACTCATCGCATTTTGCCAAGGCCAGATCGCGAGCTACAAGGTGCCTAGAGCGGTGCTCTTTGTTTCCGACGGCGAATGGCCGATGTCGGCGACCAAGGTGGACAAACGGGTCTTGCGGGCGCGGCTTCAATCGGGCGGCTGAGTTACCGCTTTTGCATCCCGCTGAAGAATATCTCGCAGAAAGCGTCGGATATCTCGGGCGCCGAATGCGCACCGCCGGGTTGATACCATCGATGCGTCCAATTGAGCATGCCGAACACGGCATTGGCCGCCACCGAAACTGCGATGTCGCTACGCATCTCCCCACTGCTGATCAATTCGCTGATCAGGCTTAACACAATTCGTTCAAAGGTGCGGGTCTTGGTCACGATGCGTTGAGCCCAGGCACTCTTTTCGCTCGTGATCCGGCTCATTTCCTCCTGAATGTAGACGTACATGTGGGGATAGTATTGGTCGTAGGCGGACATCAGCTGGGTTATCACTGACCTCAGCTTCTGTGCCGGCTCGAGCGTTTTGTCCGCAAAAATGGCCTCGCATGCGGCAATATTCGCTTCCACGCCGACCCTGAGGCACTCGCGGAACAGTTCTTCCTTGCTGCCAAAGTAGTAATACACAGTGGCGCGATCGAGTCCTGCCTTGTGGCCAATTTCGGCCAGCGTTGTTGCCTTGAAGCCGTGAACTTTGAACTGCCGGCCCGCGATCTCGACCAGTTCCGCGCGTTTGGCCAGATAGTCGGCACTGCCTTCTTCAAGTGCAGACTTGCGGCGTTTGGATATGTTGCTGGTCGTTGCCATGTGCTGTGGCCTATCCATCTCGGGCAGCGATGACAAGGCAGGTCCAGACAGAACGTCAGCTCCCGATTATCGCCCGGCGGTCGACCACCTCCAGCCCGAATCCTTCCAGCGCCGCCATCTTGCGGCGACTGGAGGTGAGTAGAGCCATCCGGCCGACGCCGAGATCCTTTAGAATCTGCGCACCGATGCCGTAATCGCGTTCGCTGGACACGCGCGCATATTCGCCCCGCCCGCCAAGCACGCGGCGCGAGATTGACGAGCGGTCGGGGTCCTGGACAAAAACCGCCACTGCAGGACCGTGATGCTGGGCCATTTGGCGAAGCGCTGAAGGAACATAATCGGGGTGCGCGTTGCGATAGCCCAGCAAGTCCGCGGTGAGATCGAACTGGTGAACGCGGACGAGTGTGTCGCACCCCGGACTGATCGCGCCGCGCACCAGAGCGACGTGTTCTGCCTGGTCGACCCGGTCGCGGTAAACGTGAATGGTCCAGCTATCGCCATAGTGGCTTTCGAAAGGGCCACTGGCGACCCGTTCGACAAGGGATTCGGTCCGCCGGCGCCACGCGATTAGGTCGGCAATCGTGCCGATCTTCATCTCGTGCTTTTCGGCAAACGGAACAAGATCGGACAAGCGGGCCATTGTCCCGTCAGGGTTCATGACTTCGCAGATCACCCCCGCCGGGATCAGCCCCGCCAAGCGGGCGATGTCCACGGCTGCCTCGGTATGCCCGGCTCTTACCAGCACGCCGCCGTCGCGGGCAACCAGCGGGAACACATGGCCGGGTGAAACGAGATCCTGTGGTCCGCAAGCGGCATTCACCGCGACAGAAATCGTCCGCGCACGATCATAGGCCGAGATCCCGGTAGTCACCCCTTCCCGAGCTTCGATCGACACCGTGAACGCCGTTCCATGCCCAGACCGGTTGTCGCTCGACATGAAGGGCAGTTCCAGCTCGCTTGCGCGCTGTGCCGTTATCGCCAGGCAGATGAGGCCCCGCGCGTGGATGGCCATCTGGTTGATCCGGTCGGGCGTTGCGAACTGGGCGGGAACGATGATGTCGCCTTCGTTCTCACGGTCGTCGGCATCGACCAGAATGAACGGTCGCGCATTGCGCGCCTCGTCGATGATGTCGTCGATGCTGGCGATTGCGGTCATTGCGCTTCCCCTTCTCTCGCACAGGGCGACGTCGCCGCCTCCAGCGGCGGCAGCCCGTCGCTCATGTCGCGCACGTAGTCCATGTTGTCGTAAGCGGTCTCGAACCGGGCTCCGCTGAAGCTGTAGCAGGCACCGCGCCGCAGAGGCTCCTCTGACACCCGGCGCGGCACCGGGCTGTCGACGATATAGGCTCGTCCGCGCGCGACGAAGACCGCCATCTGGGCGATCCGCCACAGCTCCGCTTCGGCTGCATCGAACTGCTCCGTGACCCACCGCGAGAACCCACCAAAGAGGCTTTGCCCCTGATACGCTCTAGGCTCTGCCAAGATCTCGTCCTGAAGCACCCAGGCGACAACAACCGTTCCGTTCTTCCTGACGTCAAGCCGCTGGCAGCCACCCGGGTCACGATCGGTCAGGGCCACCTCGATCACCGCGTCGGGTTCGTCGCGAAGTAGCCAACCGAGACAGAGCCGGGCGAGGTCCACAAGGTGGGTGCAATGGCTGCTGCGATCTAAAGCTGAAAGCGAACCGAGAGCGGCTGCCGCCGGCTGCGCCTTCAGCATTCCAAGCGCAGCCATGGCGCCTTGGCAGCTAGTCTTGGGGTACCGGTCCATTCTGGCTCGCACGTCAGAGATGACACCCTCCGCCAGGACGATGGCCATGGCCATGTCGTGATACTCGTCGAGAAGGGAGATCTGTGCCCCGCACGCCTTGCGCTCATAGGCTATCCGCCGCCGGAACACGCCCCCCCCGTAGTCGGGATTGGGCGGATAGTGGTGCAGATCGGCAGACAATGTCTGTCAGCTTGATTCGGTGAACCGGCCGTAGGCGCCCTTCAGAAACAGTAAGGGGCCGGCCGCGCGTTCCACGACCAGGTGTTCCACCCGGCCCAGCACGATCGTGTGGTCGCCTGCTTCGATCTCGTCGGCTATAACGCATTCGATATGGGCAACGACATCGTCGAGCAGCGGGATGCCGCGGGCGGACAAGCGGTGCGACGTGCCGGCGAACTTGTCTCCGCCGCGTGAAGCGAACCGGCGGCAAAGCTCCAGCTGGTCTTCGGCGAGCACGTTTACACAGAAGTACCCACCGGCCCTGACCAGCGGCCAGCTGCTGGACGAGCGGTCGGGGAAGAACGCGACGAGCGGCGGGTTGAGCGACACCGAAGTGAACGATCCAACCACCAGGCCGGCAGCTTCTCCATCCTGGTTGATGCCCGTGATTACGCAGACACCGGTCGGATAGTTGCCGAGCACCGAGCGGAAATGGCCCGGATCGATCTCCACCCGGATATCGGTTTCTACGGATCCGGGCGCGCCATCGACCGCCATCTCAGCGACCGGTCCAGACCGGCTTGCGCCGCTCGGCCCCCGCCAGTTCGCCCTCCCGCTTGTCTTGGCTTTCCGCGTACTGCTCGATCTCCTCGAAGCGCGTCATCAAAGCGACTTCGAGTGGGTGGCCCAGGCGGCCGAGCGCGGCAGCCTTTGCCGCCTGGTTGGCCAGCGGGGATGCGGCGTTGATCTTGTCCGCCCATTTCTGCGCGGCCTGGGACAGATCTGCGAAGGGCACGACTTCGTTGACCAGCCCGAACCTTTCGGCGACGTCAGCTTTGATCCGCTCTCCGGTAAGGATCATGCCCATGGCAATGTGGTGAGGCAACTGCCGCATCGCACGGTGAACGACTCCGCATTCCCCGATAATGCCGACTTTGGTTTCGGGCAGGCCGAATTGTGCGGTTTCAGCAGCGACGATGATATCCGCGCACATCGCGAGTTCGAAGCCGCCCCCGACGCAGAAGCCTTGCACTGCAGCAATGAGCGGCTTGCGCAGTGTCACCAACGGCCCCCCGATCCCGGTAAGTCCGCCGCCCAGCGCCATACGCACCTTGCGCTCGGCGCCGCCAGACACATCCGCCCCGATACAAAAGCCCTTCTCGCCTTCGGCGGACAGGACGGCGCACCAGATGTCGGGGTTGGTGTTGATCGTCGACCACGCATCGAACAGCAGGTCGTCCATCTCCTGGGTGATTGCGTTGAGACCCTGCGGGCGGTTCAGCCGAACATGGGCGACATGCCCTTTGATTGAAAACTCTACGTCTGCCATGAACTACTCCTTCGGCGCCACGAGCGGGCTCGTCGGCGCAACCTTGAATTGCTGGATCACGGCCTTGAGGCCCTGGTCCTTCATGCGTTGCCTGACCTCGAGCACTGCGGGTGCGAGATGGAGCAGCGCATCGATATCGGCGATCCCGGACAGCGCCTGGCGGAAACCTGCTGCCTCGGTTGCGCGATTGATGGATAGCTTCTTCAGCCGCAGCACGTCGGGCGGGGTCATGGCGACGCGCTGGGCGAGCGAGCGAACCGCGGGAATCAGGTCCGCTGCGGGAACACAATGATTGGCCCATCCCCAGGCGACGGCTGTCGGGCCATCGATCCAGTTACCGGGCACAAAGGCGAACTCCTTGGCGCGCTTCGGTCCTACCAGACTGACCCAGGTGGGGGCGATGAAGCCGCCGCCGATCGGGATGGTCGGCTCGCCAATGCGCACGTCGTCCGCGACGACAGTGATATCCGCGAAGACGCACATCTGCGCTGCGGCAGCAAGGCAGAAGCCATGAACCGCGGCGATGACGGGCTTGGGATGGTCCCACATCATCAGCCAGCGCGCGACGTTCGACCGAAGACGTTCATGGTCCAGCATTGGATCGGCCGGGCCATTGTCGCCCGCTCCATAGCTGGACAGGTCCATCCCGGCACAGAAGCCCCTGCCCTCGCCGCGGATGGCGATGACGGGACCGCCCTCTCGCTTGAGCCGCTCCAGCGCATCTGCAAACTCGTCGAGCAGCTGGGGCGAGAGCGCGTTCGCCGCCTCAGGGCGATCCAGCACGATCCAGCTGAGTGCCTCCTCATGCTCGATCCGGATGCTGGTGTAGTCGCCTCGCATGTGAATTTACTCCAGACGGCCGATCGGGTTCGACGCCTTGACGTGGTAGTCGGTGGTCATCGTAGTCTTGAGAATCCGCCGCTTGAACTTCCACTGGCCATCACGCTTGACGATGACATCGTGGTATTGACCATAGAGGATGCCATCTGGACGATCCTTGGTATAGCGGTGAATGGCCAGAACGGCGGCCCGAAGCACAACTTCGGTGTCGCTCACCCAGTCGATCACGATGTTTGAGACGTGGTGCGACGTTGCGCGGAAGAATGTTCCGATCCCGTCAAGCGTCTTGGCATAGGCCTCAATGCCAGTTGCCCCGAAGTTTGGGGCATAGCTGACTTCACACTCCTCGGTAAAAAGCTCGATCATTTTTTCCGGCATGTTCATGTCGAGGTAGTAGGCGTAGTCAAATACGATGCGCTCGATTTCGCGCTCCTCGGCGATCCTAATAACAGGGTCCACAGTCATTCTCCTTGGCAGTTGAACGCCTGCCCCGTGCAGCATCTTTGATGCGGTCACGCGATGCTCACGGGGCAGCTTGGTCGCCGATCAGAAGTCGTACTTGATTTCCACGCCGTACATGCGCGGCAGACCCGGCAGGACCGAATTGATAGCGTTGACCGCACCGAGTGCGAAACCGCCCACATTGTACTTCTTGTCCGTCAGGTTTTTGACATAGGCGGAGACGGTGGCGCCGGTTCCGAAAGCATTGCTGAGTTCGGCGCGAAGATCGAACAGAGTGTATCCGTCGATCCGCGTACCAGGCAAAATGGTTGCCGCGGCATTCGAGTAGTAGAATGCCGACTGGCTATACATATCGCCACGCAGTGACACTGTACCAACCGAGGCAATTTCGTGCTCCACCTTGGCGTAGGCCGAACCAGTCCATTCAGGCACGTCGCCATAGGGACCGAACTTGACCACGGTGTTACCCACGATAGCCGTGTTTTTCGTATAGCGCGCGTTGGTGTAAGCCAGCGTCCCGCCAATCTGGAACCATGGCGACACCCGCAGAGATGCATCCGCCTCGAGCCCGGTGACGCGAGCCTTCTCGACGTTACCACTGACGGCGGCGACACCCAGATAGACGGCGCGAATGACATTGCTGATATGTTGGTCGTAGGCAGCGATGTTGAGCGTAGCTGGCATGGTACCGATTTCGCCATTGAACTTCGCACCGACTTCAAAGTCGTAGGTGGTCTCAGGCAGGAAGCGATTACCAACCGTCTTGCCGGCTGAGTTCACCGACGTCGCGGTGCCGTTGAACCCTCCAGTGCGCCACGAGCCACGGTGCGTGATATACAGGAGGAGACTGCTGGTCGGCTTGTAATCCAGAGAAACCGTCCAGCTTGGCTTGCTGGCCTTCAGCTCCTCCGGCCCGACTCCCTGCCCAACGTTGAAGTCATCGAGGAAAGGATTGAAGCCTGCAGTACGCCTTGCGGGCGTGTAGTTGGTCTGCTCCCAAGTGTAGCGAGCACCACCCGTGACATTCAGCTGATCACTCAGCGCGTAGGTCATCTGGGCGTAAACCGCCTTGGATTTTGATACGACCTGGTATTCACGGAGAAAGCTGCCCAAGTTGTCGCCAAGAGCAGCGACGTAGTCTGGAGCAAACACGAGAGGAAGGCGCTGGGCATCTTTGCCTTCAAAGTAGTATAGGCCACCGATGTAGGTCAGCCTACCGGACTTGCCTGACAGCTGAAGCTCATCGGACAGCTGCCTTTGAACATAAGTATAGCCTTCAGCACCCGGACCACCGATCTTGGGATTGCCGAAATTGGTCGCCGACGTGCCGCCATCAAACCCGATGTTGAGCGGCTCGAACGGCGTACCATCCACGTCAGTTCGATCTCGCGATTTCGAGTGGTTGAAGCCGAACACGTTCTTCAACTGAAGATTGTTGTCCCACTCGTATGTTGTGGTGTTGGTCAGAAGGTGCTGGCGCCCCTGATGGGCTCCGGTCTGATTGTTGAAAATATCGTAAAAGCCGAAGTTTTTCTGCGCATTGATGAAGCTCGGCAGTCCGCTGAAACCAAACTTCGCAAATTGTGCTCCATATTCAAGATTGGGTGCGATTCCGTCAGGATAGAGCGTGGCCGAAGGAAGACCGAAGCCGAGTTGCCCAGCGTAAGGCTGACCATTCACAAAGTTGTTCTTGGCATCGGTGTTGGCGCCCGAACTGCCGTTCACGCCATAGTAGTTGGTAGCACGCAGGCCGGCACTGACGCCCCCTGTGAAGGCATATTGGTAGACTGTAGTATTGGTGAATCCACCGGACTTGATCTGAATTGTAGGACGCACCGAGAAGTTATCGATCGACGCGTTGCGCGTACCGAGCAGAAGGTTCCGCTGATAGCCGTCGCGCTTCTGGTACTGCGCCGCTACACGCCCGGAAATGACCTCGCCAGGCACATTGATAGCACCTTCCGCGACTACGTTATTGTAGTTGCCGTAGCTGAGACGGGCATAGCCACCGAAATTCGCGTCGGGCTTGCGTGTTTCATAGAGCACCGCGCCACCAGTCGCGTTCCGGCCGAACAGTGTGCCCTGCGGGCCCTTCAGGACCTGGATCGACTGCAGGTCGTAGAACGCGCTGGAAGACGTCGACTGGGCATTGAACTCATTGATATAGTTCAGCACCGCAGGCGAGGCGAACGAGAACGCATCCAGCGACTGACCACGCAGCGAAAAACTGATCTGGTTCGACGAGTTGGTCTGCCGAACAGTAAGGCCAGGAGTAGCGGTCTGCAGATCCGATTCAGAGAAAATCCGACGCTCGGTCAGCTCACCGGCACCGAGCGCGGCTACCGAGACTGGGACATCGGCCAGCTTTTCCGCCTTACGGCGGGCGGTCACCACGATCGCGTCGGCACTACCTTGATCAGCACTGTCGCTTGCCTGCGGCGTGGCAGGCTGCTCCGGCGCCTCTGCGGCCACTGCAGGCTGAGCGGCCAACAAGGCAGCCAAGGAGGCCCCAGCAAACAACACAGACGAACGCGCACGCTGGTTGGTGAATTTCATCACTTTTCTCCCGTCTTGGCGCTCATCGGCACCTTGTGGTTCAACATTAACGTTGACTGGTTGGGCAAAAAAAATCTGCCGCCCTTACAGCCTTGGAAAATCACTGCGTGCAGGCTCAGCCCCAGGCCAACGGACATTAAGCTCGGAGGTCAACGACTGTCCCGCCTCAGACCATGGCCCTATGTGCACCACCTTCATGGCTCGTACAGCGATACGCCACACGCCATCCTCGCGGACGTACTTGTCGAGGTACCGCACGGCGCCAAAATAGGTTTCGGCACCAAGGCCTAATTCAAGATGGGCGCAGGCAGTCCCGTCGGCAGAATCTGGCCCCGTAAAGCTGATGTGCACGTAATTGGGCGTATGCACGGTCTGGCCCATGCCAGATCTCGCGGCTCTGATCAGACCAACAATTGCCGCAGGGCCAGAAGCATCGTCGAAACCAGAAGCTTCGAAACGGGCGTCATGGGTGAAGCAGGTCGCAAGGACATCGAAGTCGTCATCGTCGGAAGCACGGAAGTATCCTGCAACCAAATCCTGGATTTCAGCGCGATCTTCCAGCCTCTTGATACGCTCTTCAAGCGACGCCACAGCCGACTCTCCTCTTCCCAGATCGTGTGTATGACGAGCAGGCCGTGACGGTCAACACCTAAGTTGACAGAATGCGTAGCCGGTACCAAAGTTACCTCATGACCGATGTAACCATTGCCGCATTGCGCGATGAAGCTGAGCGCTACACGCGGGACCTCGCCGATGGAGAGCCGCTAGACGCCCTATCTGCCGCCCTCGTTACCCTTGCAGTCAGTTCGTCTGTTACAGCGCTTGACCGTGCCGAAGTCGGCGCAGCAATCGAACGCTGCCTCGATGCTGGCGCGTCGGTCGCGCAGGTCCAAGAGATTATCGCGCTAACCTCTGGTTTAGGTGTGCATTCCCTTATGGTGACAGCGACAGCGGTACTTGATGCGGCAGCAGAGCGGGGACTGCTCGACCCTCAAGCGCCTCTGGAACCGGAAAGCCAGGACCTATGGAACCAATATGTCGGCGACGATCCGTTTTGGGAGGGGTTTTCGAGCGAATTGCCCGGGTTCCTTGAATCGCTGCTGAGGTTGTCGCCGGACATGTTCACGGGCTTTTTCGAATACTGTGCCATCCCTTGGCGTAGCGGTACGGTCCGTGCCCGGATCAAGGAGCTATCTGCCTTGGCCTGCGATGCGGCGCCAAGTCACCGGTTTCGTCCTGGCTTTCGAGTCCACCTTAAGAATGCGGTCGGGCTCGGTGTTGGCCGTCTGGCGATCATGCAGGCTATGGATATCGCTGCCGCGGCACCAGAGCACCGCGGCACCGATTGATCACGCTGCGTTGAGGCCACGCCAAGCTAGTGCGCCGCCGTCGATCAGATAGGCGGCACCTGTAATAAACGAGCTGTCGCTGCACGCCAAAAACACTGCGAGTTTTGCAACCTCTTCAGGTTCGCCCAAACGTGGCAGCAGGTGCGCGCCCCGCAGGAATGCCTCCACTGCAGAAGGATCATCGGCCGCGCTGATGTACTTTTCCAGCATCGGCGTCCGGATCGCTGCAGGACAGTAGCAATTGACCCTGATGCCGAACTTCGCGAGGTCGGTTGCACTTGCCTTGGTCAGCATTTCGACACCGCCCTTCGTCGCACAGTATGCTGCTGCCATGGGATAGGCCACGGTTGCACCGGTCGACGCTACATTAACGATTGCCGCCGCCTCCGAGTTTTTGAGGTAGGGGACAGCATACTTGGTACAGAGCCAAACAGCTTTCAGATTGATGTCGTTCACGACATCCCAAATTTCCTCGGGAAGTTCCTCGATAGAGGTGTTGGGGGTGAGATCAGTCTCATGTATCGCTGCATTCGCGTGCACCACATCGATCCCACCGTACAGCTTGGCTGTCTGGTCCATTAGGTTGCGAATGGACTCGCTGCTGCGCAGATCGACCTTGATGAACTGAGCGGTACCTCCCTCACTGATGATCAAGTCAACAGCGTCCCGCCCTGCCGCCTCATTGATATCCGCGACGATGACCTTGGCGCCTTCACGGGCCATCTCACGGGCACTTGCGCGGCCCATACCTTGTGCAGCGCCGGTGACAACACAGACGCGTTCTTCGAGCCGCTTGGCCATTACACTATCCTCATTCTGTGACTTTTTTGGGGGTCAGGGCCATACCAGCGGGACGTTCTCGACCGCTGCGACAATGCCCGAATGATAAACGGGGTTCGCACCTTCTGCGAGGCGGAAGGTTGGAATGCGCTTGATCCATTCCTGCAGTGTGACTGTCGCTTCCAGTCTGGCCAGGTGCAGCCCAGCACAGCGGTGCGGACCGCCACCAAATGTGCTGTGCTGCGGAGCTTTGCGCTCCCAATCCAGATCCCACGGGTCGGCGTTGGCGGATTCGTCCAGACCGTGCAAAGCGGTTGGGAGCAGGATCATATCGCCGCGCTTAAGCTCCACTCCGCGGTAAACTTGGTCTACCGCGACCATGCGCGCCTCAGATACCACCGGGAATCGCCGGAATAGCTCTTCTACGCCGCGGCGGAGCTTCAACTCATCAAACCGGATTTCTTCAATTTTCTCCGGGTGCCGTGCCAGGTAGATCATCGAAAAACTGAGGAAGTTGACCACAGTGTCAAGGCCGCCAAGCAGCAGAAGCGAAATCAAACCCAGCGCTTTATCGTGTGGCATCGGCTCATCATTGATGCGGCCGTTGACCATCACCGATATCAGGTCTGTGCCATCCTTACCGCGACGCTCGCGAATGATCGGATCGACATAGGCAAAGAACCCCTCGTTTGCCGCTTCGAGCGTGGCCGCCATTTCTTCCGGTGAATTTCCCGCCGGACGGGTCATGTCCTTGGCCAGAGCGGAAAGCTTGGGAACATCCGACATTGGCAGATCTGCCATTGCCATGAAGACCTTAACCGGGAAAACATTAGCGTAGTCAGCAGCAAAATCACACTGACCCTTAGCGACGAGCGGTTCAATCAAATCGATAGCTGCCTGTCGGACTTGTTCTTCGACCTTGCGGATTTGTGCAAGGTTCAGCCCGCTATCGAGCAGTTTGCGATAAGGCGTATGCTCAGGAGGATCCATGCGAGTTGGAACCATGGCATACTTTTCACCCGCCTCTTTTGGCAAGAAGATGACTTCGCTGGAGAACCGCGTTGGATCACTGTAGACTTCCTTTACCACGTCTCCGCGCGTGGCAATCCAATGGCCGCCGGTTAGCGGTGTCCACACGAGTTCAGGCATGTCGACTGTCTGAAGGGCTTTCCACGCTTCGTGATAACCGTTGGCGATGCCATCCAGAGCATACATGTCGATATCGCGCTCGAGCTCCTGCGGTACATGCGCCGGGCGAACGGCGCGAACGCGTGCGTCAGGAACAGCCGTGCTGGTCATGGTCTGTACTCCGTATTCAATTAAGGTCGGGATCGATAACGGCCTTGATCACCGAGCCGGACGCTGTCGCGGTCAGTGCGTCACGTGCCTGACTGACTCCAAAGCGGTGACTGACGATCGCGGCGAGCGGATAGTCGGCCTGCATCCTTGCAGCCAGATGCAGCGCCTGATGGTAGTGCTTGGGCTTGGGGAATGTTGCGCCGGCAATCGTAAGATTCTTGATGGTGAGGTCGCGAGGCGAAATTGGCTGCGTTCCTATGGCTCCCCAAAGACCGAGAATGATATAGCGCCCATGGTTTCCGGCAAGATCGACGCCCTCGGGAAAAGCAGGCAGCACGCCGGCTGCTTCGACGACAATGTCGGGACCATTGACGGCAACCCGGTCATAAACCTGTCGACGCCGCTCTCCCGGACTGTCCTTTAGCGATATGGTAGCGGTTGCCCCGAGCGCACGTGCGATGGCAAGACGGTTGTCATGCATGTCGACGGCGATAATCTCGCGTGCGCCAGCAAGCTTGGCAACCAGGATTGCCGAAAGACCTACTGGTCCCGCCCCCTGCACCACGACCGTATCGCCCATCCGGACGGAACCGCACCGTTCGAAGCCTCGCAGTACCGTCGGCAAGGCGCAGCCAAGAGAGATCACTGCATCGACCGAGGCTCCGTCAGGCAAACGAAAGAAGGCCAGTCCATTGGGAAGCCAGGCGAAGTCAGCATAGCTGCCCCAATTTGGCTTCTTCGCGTCTTCGAAGAATTGCGAGTTATCGCAGGGCGTCTCGTCGAGCACCGTGCAACTATGACACCTGTGGCAGAGTGCTATGGGCGCCCAGTACACCAGGTCTCCAGGCTTGACATCTACGCCAGCGTAATCCGTGGTTACACCAGCGCCCAGCTTTTCGATCCGCCCGACGCCTTCATGGCCGAGGATGATAGGAAACGGCATGGTGCCTGCTTCACCGGACATGATGTGAACATCGCTGCCGCATACACCGCCAGCCACAATGCGGACGAGTGCTCCGCCCGGCTCCGGGTCGAACACGGGGACATCCCAGATCTCCACGCGATTGGGTTCAACAAGAACGCAGGCACGTGCAGTGCTCATAAGGCCTCCTCTGCCCTTCGGGCAAAAATCCGGTGCTGGCACGATAGTTCGCGCCAGCACCGGCAGTCCGGCAGGGTCAGTTGGGCATCCGCACCTTCGGGCAGACTTCCGTTGCAAGCCGACGGAGCGATTCTTCCCAGGGCTTGGGATCTTCGATGCTGTCGTGCTGGTTGGCCACGATCTGCCCCCAGCCGCCGACCTGGTCGGCCAGCTTTTCAAGCTTTTCAATGACCGTCTCGGGCGAGCCGCACAGGATGACGTGATCGATCAGGAACTGCTCATCGATGCCATCGGGCGTGATGTCCACGCCGCTGTCGTGAATGATGCCGTCGAACAGGCCGAACTTGACGTAGATTTCCTTGAGATACAGGTGCCAGGTGTTCATCATCCCAGTCTTGCGAACAAGGCGCTGTGCTTCGGCATCGGTGTCTGCGATGAAAACATCGCGGCAGACCCGGTAGCGCTTGCGGTCCGGGGTATGCCCTTTGGACTCCATGGCCTCGGCCCAGGTGTCCCAGTGCGCCTTCATCTGGGGCGTGCCACCAAAGAACGAGATGGGTGAATAGTCGCGCTCTCCGGCAAACTTCATCGACGATGACTTCTGCGACAGGCCGGTCACCGCCAACTCGAGCGCTGCGCGCCCGCCATAGGGGCCGTTGTTCGCAATCTCGACGTTGTACTCGGGCATGGTGTCCGGACCCGGAAAACCAGCCTGGAAATACTTGCCCTTCTCGAGGAACGGCTTGCCCTCCCAGACACGTTCCATGAGCGCCAAAGCCTCGAGCTGGCGTGGCGGGAGTTCTGCGATCCCGTCAAATCCATGCAGGATCGCATCCGTATGATGTCCCCCGGGCGCGACGCCAAGGAAATAACGGCCTTCCATGACCTGGCTGAGCCAGCCGATACGGACGGCCAGAGTGGCAGGATCGTGGTACGGCAGGAGGTGGGCCATCGGCGCGAAACGGATTTGCTTGGTGGTCTGAGCGCAGGCCGCGATGATCGCCTCCGGCATGGGAATGTTTTCCCAGCCGAGGGTGTAATGCTCGCCGATCATGAAGTCTGCGTAGCCGGCTTCATCGGCGATGCGCGCAATATCGACAGCCCAATCAAACACCTGCCGCGGCGTGCGGCTCGGCGGATTGTAAGGGGTCATGAAGATTCCGCACTGCATGGACATTCTATTTCTCCCAACGAAAGATATTTCAAATTATCAACGCGATATCATACGAACACGCCTTCGTCGTTTTTCGTCGAAAAGCGGGGTGCGACCTTGCTGATAAACTTTTCCAATTCTTCTTGGTTTTCCTCAGGTTCAAGATGACCCTGACCAAACATCAGAAAGAGTTCGTCGAAGCCAAGGCGATCGTGAGCCTGGCCGATCCGGTCGGCGATCTCGTCAGCCGATCCGATCAGAACGTTCGGCGGCCGCTGCCCCATCGGGATGAACCACTCATCCCAGAACCACATGTGCTCTTCCATCAATTTGGCTGCACGGTCCTTGTCGCTGGTCAGCATGAGGAACCCTCCCCAGGCGGACGCCTGAGTGTTGGTCACCTCGCGACCAACCTTGGCCGCTGACGCGATGTAGCGGTTGTTAAGCGACTCGCAGAAATCGAGGTTGTCCGAGAGCACGATCAGCTTGCCCCCCTCTTCTGCCCAGAAATCGATCGTCCGCCCCGACGCTGCAAAGCCGCCGTAGATGGGTGGATGGGGATCCTGGAAGCACCGGGGGGCGATGCCGATCTCCCGAACGACGCCGTCGGCGTCCTGCCCTTTCCCGAACTTGGCGTAAGCGGGATGACCAGCAGAGCCCCCGTTCGGCGGAAACTCCCAGTTCTCACCCTTGTGACTGAACACGTCGTTGGTCCAGGCCTTCTTGACGACCCGGACACCTTCTTCGAACATCGAGCGATTGCGCGCATCCTGCTCATCCCGGGCCTTGACGTTATCCGGGGTAGTGGCGCTCACGCCTTCCTTCGCCGCATAACTGTCAACCCAGCGTGCATGGTATCCGCGCGTGAAGCCACAATACAACCTGCCCTGAAGCATGTGGTCGAGAGTGGCGATTTCCTCGGCGACACGGACCGGGTTGTGCGTTGTCATGGTGTAGCCCATGATCCCGGCCTTTAACCGCTTGCTGTTCTGACCCACGAAAAGGCTGAACATGCCGGGGTGATTGTTGGCCTCGAAGCCTTCGATCTGGAGATGATGCTCAGGCTGGCAATAGCCATAGTATCCGAGATCATCTGCGAGCCGGACATACCCTCGAACCTCCTCCAGAAAACGCTGATAGAGGTCGTTGCGCTGGCCAGCCATGCCCGCTTCGATTTCGTGGCGGCGCCCGACAACGCCCGTCTGCATCAGGTGAAACTTCATCGCCTCGATCCCCAGACTCTTTTATCAACACCGACGTTGATAGGGGGGCGCATCGACCTTTGTCAATGCCGATCGCGCAAGCGAACCGGGCTTACCAGCGCAGCAAGATGTAGACTTCGCTCGAGCCCAGATCGCCGAAACGCGCGACAGCCTTCCCGACGCGTACCGCGGCGCAAGTCAGGACAACGCCGAAATAATCGCGGTTTCCAGAGGCAAAGTGCATGGGCAGAACATCATCGAAGCGCGTAGATCTATCGCTCGAACACACGCCGTATGCTAATATTTCAGAATCCCCCATTCACATAAATCACATAGATCGTAACCAAACATTTTATCAGATTATAGATCTTATTGCATATTTATATATTACAGCCGTATTATTTCGAGGTGACTTTTGCAAATAAACATTCAAACAAATGTGTCCCGCTTTAGCTCCACTCCGTTCCCCTCAGGATCTCGTATATAAATTGAATCACCGTAGCCCTTGGCCCCATAACGTGATTTTGGATAGTCAATCTCTATACCGAAGCATGCGAAGTGTTTACTAATTTTATCAAAATCAAATTTGTCGATTGTCACGCAGATGTGATCTACATTCCTTCCAAGACCGGCGGGAGCAGAAACTCCAGACTGACCGAGAGGACCTGCAAAACTGACTATATCGAGCATCGCATTGCCAATGCCGAGATGCCACAGCCCCAGATCGGGGCGTTCCCAGACCAGCTTACAGCCTATGCAATTGATGTAGAATGCAACCAGCCCTGGCGCATCCTGCGCTCGAAGCACAACATGGTCTAATCCAGTCACACTAAATGGTATATTGTGTTTAGTCATAAATATATTACTCAATATATTTGATTTTTATTTACAAAATTGTACTTTTTCATTACAACTTTTCCAAATATTGACATTATAATTCATTTTTATGCAAATTTTTGTTTTGATTTATTCAAAGTCGCTTTCGGAACGACCGCAGATTCCACCCATTTTAATGTGCACACCAATCCCTCTGATTCAGTGTGCCTTTATGAACGGTTTGACGAAGCGACCGAGCGTATGCAGTCATCGATCTCCGACTCAACCCAGACCGCGCATTTGGGTCCAAGTGATCGTGATTTCGGGAAGCGCCCTTCGCTCATGCGCTGATAAATAGCGGAACGCCCCAGACCCACACGCGAAATGACTTCGGGGAGTCGGAGGAGACGCGCGGGCCCGAGCCCGCCGCCTGCCGCTGCATTCGAACTGTTTAGGTGGTTGATCTCTTGCATTTTGATCCTCGATTCAGAAGATACGATACCTCCGAACTCAGTGGCCTAGCGATTCAAGAACGTGGTGATATCGCGGCTACCGACATCGTCGATGTGTTTGGCAAGCAACCTAGATACTAGTTGCGCGGTGCCCCCTGCCCACTTGGGCCGGATTTCCTCGACGCGCCGACCAAGCACCCGCTGTAGTTGACCTGCAAGGCCAGCGAGGAACTCCTCGAGAAATTCGCCCATCGCTCCGTGCATCCATTCGCGCGCAAGGTCCTCTTCGCCCGCGAGGAGCAGGATCAGGCTGGCGCGCGGCCAGGCGCCGCAGGCGCCAAGCACGCGGGCCGCTTCGTCGAGGCCGATCGCGCGGTCGCCGCGCGCAACACGCAGCAGGGTTTCGCGGTGCATGCCACACTCGGTCGCGATGATGTGGCGGGGCCGGCCCGAGGCCGCAATCGCGTGGGTCAACACGCGGGCCAGGGCCTGGTTCGCCAGGTCTGCAGGGGGAGATGCTGCGGTCATGTCTGTGCTCCTCGTCGGCTGATCCGGTTCGAGTCGAGAGAATATCGCAGGCGGCGGTGCGTAGGAAACAAGAAAGAACAATAACGGAACATCTCGGTAAAAAACGAATCACGTCCTACCTGCGAGTCGACGGAGAATACCGTCGCCGAGCATGGCGGACGTCGTCTCTTTGGAACGATTTTACCAGCTTATGCGCTGATGAGGTGCGACAAGGGACAAAGGATAAGTCCGCATCGATCCGCCTGGCACGCTCGATAGCAGCATACTATTTCCTACACTCGTTTCCTAGATTCATGTGGATCTCGCAGCGACAGCAAGGCGCTGTGAACACCCTCCAGCTGGAGCATCCCCATGACCTCTCTCACCCTCCCCCGGCGATCCGCCCTGCCCCTCGGCAAGGCCCTCGACATTGTCGTGCCGCTGACGATCGCGGCGCTCGCCGCCAGCGCCGCCCA
>NZ_JACLAX010000008.1 GCF_014230355.1 Novosphingobium piscinae | reverse complement strand
ATCATCCCGCCACCAAGCTCGATCAGCTCCTGCCTTGGAACTGGGGACCGCGCGCTGCAAAGCTCGCCGCATAAACCCGGCCTACGATCCGGTCGGGATCACGCCGCGGCCCTCACCGGATGGATACTGGGCAACTCGTGCCGCTCGAGGATCACGCCCAGCCAGGTACCGGCGGGAAGCGGGGGGAGGTCAAACCTCATTGCTCGCCTCCCGCGTCGCGTCCACGATCTCGAAATCGACGGGCATCCCGGCCTTAGCGTTGGCCTCAATAACGACCTCGGCCGCCTGGCGAGCGCGGCGGTAAGTTGGGAAGCGCGTGGGGCCGTTCAGCGTCCGCCAGCCGGCCGGGTTGAGCGTCCGAACCTCGATCCACCAGCCGCCGTCACGCTTGGCGATCTCGACCTCACCGATGATCCGAAAGTCAGCCATGGGTGCCTCCCCAGGCGAGGAGCGCCACGGTCGCGGCGAGCTCGATCGGCAGGGCGAACCGGGCGGCGATCAGTTGCGCGCGCCAGGTCGGCGGGGTAGATGTTGCGGCGACCGAGGCGTTGGTCGAGTGAGCGGGGCGGACCGTGCCAGCGGCCGCCCCTTTCGCGTTGCGGGGCACTTAGGTGGCCTCGCTCGTGGAGCGCCGCTTGCGGGCGTTGATCCAGGCCCGCACGTCGGCCGGATCATACCGAACCTTCTTGCCCACCCGAAAGTAAGGGGGGCTTTCTCCGGTCACCCGCAAACGGGCCAAGTGGCCCGGGTGGCAGCCGAGAAATTCGGCGGTCGTGTTGTTATCCCAGGAGAGTTCGGGGCCGCTGTTCTCAACGGCCTTGGTGGTCATTCTGTCCGTCATCGCGTCACCTCATTTGAGTGGTGACGCTTTGTTATGGGTGGTAATTTGGTGGACCAATCCGGCCCGTCACCAACTTACTTGGAGGGAGGCCTTCCTGTCCGCTTACCCTCCGGATTTCGGCGATTTTTCCAGAGTTTCCGGACCGCCCCTTGGGTGACGCCCTCTGCTTTGGGGTCCTGTTTCAAGGCCTCCCATAGAACCGCACTGTTGGTCCCGGGCCACTGTACCACAAGCGCAGCCAACTCGTCGTCGGAGTAGGTCAGAATGTCCTGACCTAGTGCAGGAGCGATTTGCAGTCCGGTGAACTCAATCACCGCGTCGTCCGGTTCTCCTGCTACAAAGGAATTGCTCCAATCCGATGCTTTGATGGTCCCGGCGAGCCAATCGACTTCTGCCCATTCCATCGGGTCTTCTTCGTCGTCCTGCCAAACCGAAACGAGGTCAGGTCCAACGCCTGTGAACTCGCGCCAAATGGCGCAAGGAACGGCGGAGGGTTCAAAATCTTGCCGCGCGATTGTCCACACCGGGCCGAGGTACTCACCGGCGGCGTGGCACTCTGCGATGCTGGGAACCCGGCAATGTTCCTCCTTTCGAAGGCCAACAACTCGGCCCTGGGCTGCAGGAGCCCGGATCCTATGCAAAAGCCGGTTCGCCGCTTCATGCGCCGACCAGCCGCGCACCTGCGCCTCGGCGAAGAACTGCTGGAAAGTCCACATCCGGTCCGCTCCGGTCCGCTATTGCGACGGGGAAGGGGGTGCGGATGCCCCCGTGTCGGCTGGCCGGCCTATCCCCGCCTGTTCAGGTTATCGCGCAGAGGGTGAGCCTGCAATCGGCCGAAACCTGAGTTGGTCGAGTTGTTTCAGGTACTCGAGCGAGACCTCGATCCCATTGAACGCGTCCAGGGCTGCCCGTCCGTGTTCAGTGTCGTTGGGCAGGCCCTCCATGGCGGTTTCAATGTCGTCCCATGCGTTCCGTAGCAAGGTGCCAAGGAAGATAATGATCGAGGCCTCACGGTCGCGCGCTTCGGCTTCGGGGCTGTAGGAAGGGAAGTTCTCGGATACGGTCTCTTTAGCCATGTTCGACTCCTGTCGTCGGTCTGGTTAGGCCCGGCCGGGAAGGTACCAGCTTCCGGTCGGGCCGCTTCTCCGGTCACCCGGATTTCTTGGCGGTCGTGATGTCGACCACGTTGTTGGGTTCGCGCTCCACCGGCTGCCCGCCGTTCTCGACACACGCCCGGATGAACGCCCGCCATGCCTCGGGGTCGGCCTCGCCCGCCGCGTTCGCAAACTGGGCGGGACGGTGCCCGGCCGCGATGGCCGCAACGGTCGCGGCCCAACTGCGCAGAGCGTCCCGCTTCTCCTCGCGCCAATCGTGTCGCTGATACACCCCAGCAATGCCGGCGCGGGATCCTGAAACGTGGTTGAGCGTCGCCTCGGTAACCTCGAACCGGACCCCGAGGCGTTGCAGGCCCGTGGCGAGCGTCCGGCGGAGATCATGAACCCGCCAAGGCGAGAGAGGGCCAGCTTCGCCGCGGGCTTTGGTAATTGCCGCGTCAAGCTCCGCCTTCGCCTTGGAGTAGGAACGGATCGCAACCCGCTTGTAGGTCTGCAGGACTGGGCCAGACTTCGGCCACCTCCGGGCGTCGGGTTCCTTCTCCTTCGCGGCCACCTGTACGGCCAGTGCGAGCCGATCGAACTCGGCCACCACGGCCGGGGCGAGGGGGACGATATGGGCTTTGCCGTTCTTGGCCCGAGGGCCCGGGATCGTCCATGTCGAGGTGGCACGATCGAGCTCGGCCCAAGTCATGCCGCTCACCTCTTCCCGCCTCTGCCCGGTCAGGATCAGCAAGCGATAGAACGCCCCGTAGGGATCACGGAGGTCGACTGCAGCGCTCCACACCGCCGCAAGCTCATCGTCCGTAAGCACCCGGTCGCGAGCCGGCGGCCCCTCCGGCTTGGCCATCATGCGTACCGGGTTGTCGGCTATCTCGCCGCGCTCCATGGCCCACCTGAATAGAACGGACGCATAGGCATAGACGGCCAACCGGCTGGCCTTCCGCCGCGCCGGGATCTTGTCGAGGATCGGCTGAAGGTCGGCGCGGGTGATATGGGGCAGGGGCTTGCCACGAAGGGCCGGGGTCAGATGTACGTCGACCACGTGCTTGGCCTGTGCGTGGGTCTGTGGCCTGTGGTCGAGTTCATACTCGGACAGCCATCGCTCGGCGACCTTCTCGAATGCCAATTCACGGTGGAGCCGCTCCTTCGCCAACCTCGCGGCCTTGGCACTCTCTGCCGCGGCCAGACGTTCGCGCTCTGCTTCCATCGGATCGACGCCGCGCGTCACCTCTGCCCGCAGTTCCCGGGCCCGCTTTCGAGCGCGGTCCGGGGTCCACTCACCATGGCGCCCGATGGTGTAGCGCTTGGTCTTCCCAGCACGGCCGCCAAGGCGATACTGAAACACATAGCTCTTCGTGCCCGAAGGCATGGCCAGGAGCCCAAAGCCAACCTCCCGATCGTCCCAAAGCATCTCCTGCTTGGTCGGGTTGAAAGCATCCACGACGCTCTTTGATATGGTCCCGCGTGCCACGTGCACCCCCGTTCCTACAATCACGCTACATGCACGAAACCGTGATTGGCTGCAATGCGCGGTTATCTCCCGCTACAGAAAAGCGAGGAAATCTGGGATTTCGGAAACTGAAGCCTCGCGTTCCCGCCCCTCGGCCTTTCATTCCTAATCTTGGGGCCGTGGGTTCGAATCCCGCCGGGCGCACCACAACCAGTCAATCAAACGTCATGATGGGCCTTATGGTGGCAACCGGACGACGGCTGGCCCTACTCAAGGCCAGTGAGGGAAGGGCGGCGGCGCCTTGAACCCGTCGCTACCAACAGCCGACAGCTGTTGGGCGTGCCGGGATCTGGAACACGCGGGATCGGCAGGCCCAGCCGCTCCAGACTGTCATGCCGGGTCGAGCGGATGAACCGCCTGGGGTGACCGGGCTTCCACCGGTGCCTGTTCGCAGCGACCGCCATTCTGCGCGCCAAGCTCATCCGCGGATCCGGGCGCGGGCGAGGATCTGCGCGATTTCGTCCAGCAGCCCCAGCCGTTCCTTCTTCAGCGTTTCAAGATAGCTGTCCGACGCCGGCTCAACCTCGGTCTCGATGCGGTGGATGGCGCGGTTGACTTCGTAGTAGCGCGTGGCGAGACGCTGGAAATGGGGATCGCTCAGCTTGAGGCTGTGCAGCAGCGGCCGGTCACCCGGGAAACTGTCGTGCAGATCGTTGGGAACGTGGCTCATGTCGGCTCCTTCTCAGGTCCACTGGCAGCATGGACCCGGTGGATGCCGGCGCATTGCGGTGGGTCAAATCCCCGCAGTTGAACCCGGGATCAGAAGCTCTGGATCAGCCCGAGATTGACCCGCGGGCTCTCGGTCCCGGTGTCGTAGCGCGGGCCGCTGAGCGGCACCGCCACCTCCATGGTCGCACCCATCCTTCCGGAGAGATCGACCCGCAGGCCGCCGCCGGCCGAAGCAAGCGCCCCGCCACCGGGGCCATCCTGCCGGTTCGACACAACTCCGCCATCGGCAAAGGCGTAAAGCTGGGCACGCTGCACCAGGCCCAGCGGACGATCGACGAGGTAGCGCAGTTCGGCGAGGCCCACGGCGCCTTCGTCGCCGCTGCGCTCGCCCCAGTCATAGCCGCGCAGGAACGCGCTGCCCCCAAGGGTCAGTTCCTCGAACAACGGCAGAGGCTGCGCCGCGAGCTGTCCCTGCGCGGCCAGCCGCAGCGATAGCCCATGGCCGAGTTCGGTGGTCCAGTCGCCCCAGCCGGACAGGGCGGTATAGGTGCCGTCCGCATCGCTCCGTGGGGCCAGCGGATCGCCCAGCTGGGTGGCGCCCAGCCAGCCGAGCCCCTGGGTCAGGGATGCGCTCATCCGCAACTGGCCGCCAGCGACGCGGGCATTGCCGTAAAGGGTCAGTCGGGCGGTGGTAAGCCGGTCGCGGCGAAGCAGGTTGTCTTCGCGCCATTGCTGGAAGGTTCGCAGCCCAAATTCGCCCTCTACCCACAGGCTGGCGCTGCGCCGCCGCACCAGGGGGTGGTTCAGCCCTGCGGCAACCGCCCAGGACCTGGTGCGGAAGGCGAAGGGGGCCAGATAGGAGCCCGGACGGGTCGCTGAAGCAGTTGCCGAGAGCGCCACCTCGGTCCCTTCCGAGCCCAGGTCGCGGGCATAGCGGATCCGGGCGAACTGCAGCTCCGCGGGTTGCAGCGGGGTGGTCGAGGCGGTCAGGGACAAGCGGTCGCGGCTGTCGATCAGGCCGTTGAGATCGGCATCGATGCGCACCTGGACCGGCCCGACCGTGCGCGTGCCCTGGTTACTCAGGGTCAGCCTGACGGCCGCCGGATCGTGCGCGACGCTCACCAGCAGGACGCCTCTGCCCCGCTCGCGCAGGAAGCGGCTGGAGCGGATGCGGGCGCCGCTGTTGTCGCCGGCGATCAGCAACCGGCGCTCGACCTGGCGTGCGGTCACCGGACCCGTCGCCACCAGTGGTGCCAGATCGGCCCGCACCGCCTCGCTGACCGGCCCGTCGAACCGGATTTCGTCGATCGCGCCCTCATCAGCGACCACCTGCAGTACGCCGGCTTCAACGCGCTGGACCGCGATCGTGGCCGTAGCGAACAGATAGCCGCGCGCGCGCATGCGCTGCGCGACGGCATCGGCAAGTCCGGCGAGGTCGCGCGGGCCTAGCGCCTGGCCGAGGTGCGTTGCGACGATATCGGCAAAGTCGGCCGGGCTCAGGCGTTGCAGACCGGTAATGGTGATCGCGCCGATGAGCACGGCTCCCTTCGGGCTCGCTGGCAGCGCTGCGCTGGGGGCAACCGAGATTGCGGGAGGTCTCGGTCGCTCGGGCGCACGCTCGCGCTGGAATTGTCGCTCTCCGGTGATGAGCCCGGGATCGATTCCGTCCGGACCGAGCTGGGCACGCGCCGGGGTGGCGCCGAACAGCACCATCAGCAGCATGGCCAGCCATGATCCCTGAACCGTCCGCATTCCCTCTCGCCTGCAGGTGGGGAACGAAATGACGGAAATATCTTACGAATCTCTCAAACTCAGGCCGGGTTAACCACGCCTTCAAACGGGACCGCAAGTTTGCGCGTGCTAGCGCGGGGCGGGATGGAAAGGGTCTGCTCATGACATTTTCGCGGCGAATACTGGCGGGGGCGGTCCTGTTGGCGACGACAGCGGTCGGCCATGCCGAGGACCGCGCCCAGCGCTGGACGATCAGCGAGGCGGCCGGCACCGTGCTGGTCAGCCAGGCCGGGCGAACTGTGGCGGCGACGCCAGGAATGGTGGTGCCCGCCGGGGCGACCCTGTCCACCGGCGCCGGATCGCGCGCGATCGTCGTGCGCGGCCGCGATTTCGTGACGCTGGCACCGGGCAGCCGGCTGGCGCTCCCCTCGCATCAAGACAAGCGCGGCTTCCTGCAGCTGGTGCAGGAATGGGGCAATGCCATCTTCCAGGTCGAGAAGCAGGCCAAGCCGCATTTCGGGGTCCGCACGCCCTACCTCGCGGCCGTGGTCAAGGGCACCACCTTCTCGATCACGGTGGGGGCGGAAGGGGCCTCGCTGCAGGTGGTCGAGGGCCTGGTCGAGACCTCGACGATCGACGGCGGTGCGCGCGATCTGATCCGGCCCGGTGCCGTCGCCATCGTGCGCAGCGAGGACCCCTACCGATTGTCGGTGCAGGGTGCCGAGGCCCAGGCGATCGATTCGCCCCGGCGCCGCGATCCCCGGGCGGCTGTCCCCGCTGCCGGCGCTGCGCCGTCCTCGCCATCGGTTGCTACAATCGTGGCTCAAAGCGTTCTCACCGAGCCGCCCGGCTCAGCCGCAGAGAGTCAGGCGGGCGATAGCGCAGCCAATGCGGCGGGTGGGCAGGTCATCGCTGCCACCGTTGTGGCGCAACCGGTCGACTTGGCGCGGGCCACCGCTGGCCTGATCAGCAATGGCTCGGAGCTGATCGCGATCAATGCGGCAGTCGTCGCGAACCGGCAGGCCGCCAATGATGTCAACGCCAGTCGCCCGAGCGGTGCGGAGCCCGCTCCGGATGCGGACAACGGCAGCGCGCCTGATTTGCCGGCAATGGCGGCTGCGGCGAGTGAGAGTGGGCCGGGCGAAGCCCCGCTGGCCGGCGGGTCCAGCGAAACCCAGTTGGCTGGCAACACGGCCGCTGGCGAGAACCAACCGGTACCCGGCTCGTCGGGTGGTATCCCGGCACTGGCCGCTGCAAATCCCAGCGAGAACGCCATCAGCGCTTTGCCGCCGCAGGCGCTCGCCAGCGGGGACAACCTACCCTCCGGTCCTGACAGCAACGCCACTGGCAGCACTGCCGCGGCGGCCGGCGTTCTGGCCTCGCTTGACGTCGGAAGCAGCGGCAGCGGCAACGGAGGAGATAGCTCCGCCGCCGCCGGAGCGCTGGCGGCCGTTGAGGTCGGTACTGGCAGCGCCGGCAGCGCGAATGACGCCGGTGCACTCGCTGCTGCGGAAGTCGGCGCCGCCCTGGGAAGCAACCCCGGCAGCAATGCCGGTGCTGCCGGTAGCCCTGCCGCCATCGAGGTCGGCGCCGCTCTCGGGACAGGCAATGGCAATCCAGCGGCAGACAACGCCCTTGTGTCGGTCGATGTCGGGGTAAGCCTGGGTAGCGGCACCACCAGTCCTACGCCGGTCGATGTTGGTGTCGGGCTCGGCGTCGGCGGAAGTGCGGCGCTCGAGTTAAGCGCGGGCCTCAGCACGGGCAGCACGTCCGGTTCGAGCGGAGGTGGCAATGGTAATGGTGGCAACAGCGGCAGCAACACCGGAACCGGGAACAGCGTCGTCGGCACTGTGTTGGGTGCGGTTGGTGGCCTAGTTGGCAGCACTGCCCCCGGCCCGGCAGGGAGTGGGTTGCTTTCCGGCCTTGGCCGCGGCGGCAACCGCTAGGCTGTCATGGCGCAGGTGCGAGCGGACCTGGCCACTGCTTACGGTTTGCCGCGCTACTGGCGCGTGGCAGCGCTGCTGTTGTCGCTTGGCGTGGCGCTGCTGGTCGGCCTGAGCGCGCCAGGGGTCAGCCTCGAACAGAGCCTGGCCCAAGCCAGCGCGGGCCTGCGGCGACACTCCGCCAGCGGCAAGTTCGTGATCGTCGAGATCGATGCGCACAGCATCGCCGCGATCGATCGGTGGCCTTGGCCACGGCGCAATTATGCAGTGGCGATCAACCGTCTGGAGCAGGCTGGTGCGGCCAGCGTGGCCTTGGATGTTGATCTTTCGGCCCGTTCGAATCCGGTGGACGACGCCGCCTTGGCGGCGGCTTTGGCGCGGACGCGCATCCCGGTGGTCTTGCCCACGTTTGCTCAGCAATCGGGTGCGGGGCGAGCGGGCTGGACTGATTCTCTGCCGATTGCCGGTCTGCGCGAGCACGCCAGCCTCGCAGCTGTCAGCATCCTGCCCGATGTTGACGGTATGGTCCGCCGCGCTCCGGTCGGAACGGTTACGGCCGGGGTACCGCGTCCCTCGCTTTCGGCCGCGCTCGCCGGGCTGGCTGCAGGCTCGGCCAATGTCGACTTCGCCATCGACTACGCGATCGAGCCCGAGACGATACCGCGGATCAGCTTCATCGACCTGCGCAACGGTCGGTTCGACCCGCGACGCGTGGCGGGACGACACGTGGTGATTGGCGCGACCGCGATCGAGATGGGGGATCGTTATGCCGTGCCCGGTTATGGCGTGATTCCCGGGGTGGTGATCCAGGCCCTGGCCGCCGAGACGCTGCGCGACGGGCTGCCGCGTGAAAGTGGCTGGCCCGTGCCATTGGTGGTTGGCTTACTTGGCGCAGCCGTGATCCTGCGGCTCCGCGACGGCCGCTGGCTGGCAGCCGCGGCGGCGATCTTGCCGCTGGGCCTTTTCGGCGCAGCGGTGCTCGTGAAGGCCCTGCTGAACTGGTCCCTCCAGATCGTTCCTGGCCTGGTCGTTCTGGTGACGGTCTCGACGCTGGCCGTCGCCGCGCGGGGCTGGGCGGCGCGGCAGCAGCGGCGCACGCAGGATGCCGCAACCGGCTTGCCGAATCGCTTTGCCCTGTGTGGCCGGACCGGCCCCGCCGACAGCGCGGGCGTTGTGGTGGCGCGCTTCGCAGCTTACGACAAGCTGGTTGCCGCCCTGGGCGACCGGGCCACCGCTGACCTGGTCTGCCGGGTACAGGAACGGATCGCCCTGGTGGTGGGCTCGGTACCGGTTTATCGGGTTGAAGATCGCACCTTGGCGTGGACAGCGACCGACGAGCCCGCCCTGCTTGCCACCCTGAGGACCCTGCGGACCATCATGCTGCCCCCGGTCGAAGTGTCCGGGCGCCGCATCGATGTGTCGTTGTCTTATGGTTTCGCGTGGCGACGGATTGCGGAAAGCACCAATCATCTGCTTGGGCGCAGCCTGCTGGCCGCCGATCAGGCGCTCGCGCGGGGCGCTCCATGGCATGGCGATGACACGCTCGCGGACGAGGTGCTGGCGCAGGAGCTTTCGCTGCTCGGTGAACTGGACGAAGCGATTGCCGCGGGCGAGATCGAGCTCGTCTATCAGCCCAAGCTTGCGCTTGCCACCGATCGCATTGCCAGCGTCGAGGCCTTGGTGCGGTGGAACCATCGCACCCGCGGGCGACTGGGGCCTGATGTCTTCGTGCCGCTGGCCGAGCGCAGCGACCGCATCGCCGGCCTGACGCTGCATGTCCTCGGTCGCGCCATTGCCGATCTCGCGGCCTGGCAGGCCCAGGGTCTGGAGCTCAGCGTGGCGGTCAACATTTCAGCCAAGCTGGTCGATGCCCCGGATTTCTGCGCGGTGGTGCAGGGGCTGGTGCAAGCGAGTGCGGTCCCGCCCGGCCGGCTGATCTTCGAGGTGACCGAATCAGCCGCGATGACGGACGTGGCTGCTGCGGCGGCGGCACTCGAATCGTTTCGCCGGCTCGGTATCGCGATTTCGATCGACGACTACGGCACCGGTCAGTCGACGCTCAGCTACCTGCGCCAGCTGCCGGTCGACGAGCTCAAGCTCGATCGCCGTTTTGTGCAGAACGCCCATCGCAACCGCGACGACGCCATCCTGGTCCAGTCCACGGTGAGCCTCGCCCACGAGCTCGGCATCAAGGTTGTGGCCGAGGGGGTCGAGGAAGCGGAATGCCTCGCGTTCCTGCGTGCCGTCGGCTGCGACATGGCGCAGGGCTACGCGATTAGCCGCCCCGTGCCTGCAGCGTCGATTGTTGGTTTCCAGCAAGAGCGGATCGCCAGCGCAGCCTGAAACCCGCGCGATCGGCGCGATTGGCCTGAGCGCCTGCTTGCGGTATGGCGCCCGCGATGACCGAGACGCTGACCCTCCGCCGCCCCGACGATTGGCACACGCACCTGCGCGACGGCGCGCTGATGCCCGACATCCTCGCCTATACCGCGCGCCAGTTCGCCCGTGCGATCGTGATGCCCAACCTCTCGCCGCCGGTGACCACAGCAGCGGCCGCCGCGGCCTACCGCGACAGGATCCTGGCGGCGCGCCCGGCCGGAAGCGACTTCGAACCGCTGATGGTGCTCTATCTGACCAACGAGACCGACCCGGCCGACGTCGAGCGCGCCTTTGCGCTCGGCATCGCCACCGCCTGCAAGCTTTACCCCGCCCATGCGACGACCAACTCCGCCCATGGGGTCACCGATATCCGCAACATCTATGGCGTGCTCGAGCGCATGCAGGCCATCGACATGCCGCTGTTGATCCATGGCGAGGTGACCGACCCGGCGATCGATATCTTCGACCGGGAAGCTGTGTTCATCGATCAGGTGCTGATGCCCACCCTGCGCGATTTTCCGGCGCTGCGCGTGGTGTTCGAGCACATCACGACGCAGGATGCCGCCGAGTTCGTGCGCGATGCAGGGGACCGGGTCGCGGCCACGGTGACTCCGCACCACCTCATGATCAACCGCAATGCCATGTTCGCCGGCGGTATCCGGCCGCATGCCTATTGCCTCCCGGTCGCCAAGCGCGAGGTTCACCGGCTGGCCTTGCGCCAGGCGGTCACCTCCGGGCATCCGCGTTTCTTCCTCGGCACCGATACGGCTCCCCACCTGGTGGCCGCCAAGGAAAGCGCCTGCGGCTGTGCCGGGATCTTCAACGCGCCTCACGCGCTGGAAAGCTACGCAACTGTCTTTGACGAGGAGGGCGCGCTCGACCGGTTCGAGGCTTTCGCCTCCGAGAACGGCCCGCGCTTTTACGGCCTGCCCCTTAACGAGGGGCGGATCGTGCTGGAGCGGACCGAAATCGCGGTACCCGCCCGGGTGACCATCGGCGATGGTGAGATCGTCCCCTGGTTGGCCGGTGAAACGATCGGCTGGCGTTACGCCGGGGCGGCCGACTGACCCCGTGGGCAAGCTGCTGCTCGCCTCGATCCATGATGTCGGGCCGCGTTTCGAGAGCGAGGTAGACCGGCTGGCCGAGCTGATGGGCGCGGTGCTGGGCGGGCCGCGCTTTGCCATGCTGGTAGTGCCGGATCACTGGGGCCTTGCCCCGCTTGGCGCGGCTCCGGCGTTCCGCGCCCGCCTGCGCGCTTGGGCCGATCAGGGCATCGAGATGTTCGTGCACGGCTGGTACCACAAGGACCTGGCCGAACATGCCGGGGTGGCCGGGTTCAAGGCCCGGCACATGACTGCAGGCGAGGGTGAGTTCCTCGGGCTGTCGGAGGCCGAGGCGGCGCGGCGTATGGCCGATGGCAAGGCGCTGGTCGAGGACGCGATCGGACGACCCGCGGCGGGGTTTATCGCGCCGGCTTGGCTGTATGGTCCCGGTGCGCTGGCTGCACTGCGCGGAGGAGGCTTTGCTCTGGCCGAGGACCATCTGCGCGTGTGGGATGCGGCCACGGGAACCACGCTGGCGCGCGGGCCCGTGGTGACCTGGGCCAGCCGTAGCCGGCCGCGTCAGCTTAGCTCGCTGGCGGTGGCGGCGCTGGCACGCAGCACCTTCCACGGGCTTGATGTGGTGAGAGTGGCGACGCATCCCGGGGATACCAGCGTCCCCGCCCTGCTGGACTCGATCCGCCGGACGCTCGCCCGGTTTGTTGCCCGGCGGCCTGCCGGTCGCTATGCAGCTTTGATGGGCACTTGAGCGCGCCCCCGGCCGGGGCAGCTTTGGCGCTTGCGCAATCGTTGCGTGGCGATAAAGACCGGCTGGGCACAAGTGATGGCAACGCGGCCTGCGGCATTCTGTCAGGCAAATGAGACCGCGTCGCCGCACCGGCTAGGGACCGATGCGGCAGATCCGGCGGAGTATGCAGGCAATCGAAACGATGCAGCAGGATGGCTTCGCCCCGGGCGAACTGGCCGCTTCGGCCGCCGCCGCCAGCGCGGAGGGCGGAGGCAATGCCCGCCGCATCTTCGCCTTTCTCGGGCTCTTGTTGTCGATCGCGGTGGTGCTTGCTGCGGCCTTCGCTTACCGCGACCTGAAGTGGCAGACGGTCGAGGCGATGGTGCCGCGCACCTGGTACTTCTGGGCGGCCTTCGTGTTCTACTACATGCAGGGACCGGTGCTGGAATGGGTTATCTTCCGGCGGTTGTGGCATATCCCCCTGATCTCGGGGGTGCTGGCCCTGACCCGCAAGCTGGTCAGCAACGAACTGGTGCTTGGCTACCTCGGCGAGGCCCAGTTTTACGCCTGGACGAGGGCACGGGCCAATCTGACCTCCGCCCCGTTCGGGGCAATCAAGGATGTCGCGATCCTGTCGGCGCTGACCGGCAATGCGGCTACCCTGATCATGCTGGCCTTCGCCTGGCCGATCGTCGCCTCCGGCAGCCTGGGCATGCCGATGCGCGACGTCTTCCTTTCGCTGTCGGTTGTCCTGGCCACGTCCTGTCTGATCCTGGTGCTGCGCAAGAAGCTGTTTTCACTCGACCGGCGCGAGCTGTGGTTCATCACGCTGATCCATGTGGTACGCACGATCCTGTTCATTGTGCTGTCAGCCACGCTCTGGCATTTCGTGCTGCCTGAGGTGGGGCTCGGGCTGTGGATGGTGCTGGCGACCTTGCGGATGCTTGTCTCGCGCCTGCCACTGATCCCGAACAAGGATATCGTCTTCGCCGGCATCGCCGTGTTCCTGCTGGGCCACGACCTGGAGATCGCCGCCCTGATGACGATGATGGCGGTGATTACCCTGGGCGCCCACGTCGTGGCCGGGGTGATCTCGGGCCTCGCCGGACTGGTGGACACGCAGAGGAGCGCGTTGCGATGAAGTGGATGCTGACCGGAGCCGCCGCCCTGGCCCTGCTCCCGCTCGCCGCGGCGGAGGCCGTGGAAAGCCATCCCGATCTGGGCAAGGCGGAAGCCCGCTGCCGTCCGGGCGAGACCGGCCCGGCCTTCATGGTCAGCATCGATGGCCTGAAGGACCGCAAAGGCAACCTCAAGCTCGAGGTCTATCCCTCGAATGACGAGGACTTCCTGCAGGACGACAATATCCTGATCAACGCCGGCAAGGTGTTTCGCCGGGTCGAGATACCCGTCCCGGCTGGCGAGGCGGAACTGTGCGTGCGCATTCCGGCGCCTGGCGCCTACAGCATCACCGTTCTGCATGACCGCGACAGTAACCGGAAGTTCGGTCTGACGGTCGACGGGGTCGGGCTCTCGGCCAACCCCAAGCTGGGGTTGAGCAAGCCCAAGGCGGCCAAGACCCGGGTGATGGCCGGGGCAGGGTTGACCCGGCTGCACATCATCATGAATTACCGCACCGGCCTGTTCAGCTTCGGTCCGCTGCGCAATTGACCGGGGCGCGCGCGCAACGGTAAGCCGACGCCATGAAAATCGTCGACGTCTGCGCCTTTCTCTCGCCGCACGGCGGAGGCGTTAAGACCTACATCGAACAGAAGCTGGCAATCGGGCCCCGGCTGGGACACGAGATCGTCATTATTGCCCCCGGAGACCGTGATGAGGTGATCGTTCGCGGACCCGGTGCTAAGGTGGTGCAGCTGGCCAGCCCGCGGTTTCCGCTCGACCGCAAGTATTGGTATTTCGATGACGAAGCACGGCTGCACGCGGCGCTTGACGCCGAGGCACCGGACTTCGTCGAAGCCTCCTCGCCGTGGCGCAGCGCCAGCATGGTCGGGCGCTGGCCCGGTGCCGCGCCGCGCGCCCTGGTGATGCACGCAGATCCGCTTTCGGCCTACGCCTACCGCTGGTTCGGGGCGCTGCTGAGCCGCGAGACGATCGATCGCCGCTTCGAGATGTTCTGGGACCATCTGCGTGAACTGGGCCAGTCTTTCGACCGCGTGGTCTGTGCCAGCGGCGAGTTGCAAGCCCGCCTGGCTGAAGGCGGGGTGGCCAATACCAGCCTCCACCCGATGGGCGTCGAGCCCGGGCTGTTCCTGCCCGAGCGGCGCAATGCCGAGGTGCGCCGGCAACTGCTCGAGGTTTGCGACCTGCCCGAGACCGCGCACCTGCTGATCGCGGTTGGCCGCCTCTCGCCAGAAAAGCGCTGGCCGATGGTGATCGATGCCGTTGCCGCCGCCAGCCGGACCTTGCCGATTGGTCTGATCATTCTGGGAGGCGGGCGGCAGAAGCGCCGCATCCTCGCTCAGATCGCCGGTAATCCGCACATCCGGCTGCTTACGCCCGAACGCAACCGGGTGCGGTTTGCAACATTGCTGGCCAGCGCGGATGCGTTGATCCACGGGTGCGAGGCCGAAACGTTCTGCATGGCCGCCGCTGAAGCGCGCGCCTGCGGGGTTCCAGTCATCGTACCTGACCGTGGGGGAGCCGCCGATCATGCCCGCGGTGGGGCTGGCGTGATCTATGAAGCGGGCAATGCCCAGTCCGCCGCCGAGGCCATTCTTGCCCTGCTCTCCCGTCCCGAGGGTGCAAACAGCGTTCCGGCGGCGACAGTGACCATGGAAGACCATTTCGCGGGCCTGTTCAACGAATACGACACGATCGTGCGTCAGGCGCTTGTCCGCGCCTGACGCGGGTGTGCCGCACCCGCTCGCGTCCGGCTCCAATGTGCACCAGATCTTGGCTGGGGGCGCACAGCACACCCACAATGGGCTTAGTTGTGTCCATCTGTGACGAATGGTTACAACTTAACACTCGTACGGTCCGGTAAAGTGCTGCATTGACAGTGGAATTGACTGCCGCTGTGGCGTCTTGGCACATCCGGGACGGTTTGTTCCGGTCGCATCGGCGCCCCGTTCGACTTCGCGGTCCCGTGGTTTGGACAGACAGATTTGTAGGTGGTTGTGCGCGCTGGCTTGATTCTGGCTCTCGTGTTCGTTCTCTCCGGTTGCGGGGGGGGCGAAAAGAAGAAAGAGCGTCCGGTTCCCGCGGTGGGGTTCATCATCGTGACCCCCACAGCGGTGCCCATGGCGACGACGCTGGGCGGGCGTACAGTGGCCTTTGCCAGTTCCGAGGTTCGGCCGCAGGTCACCGGCGTGATCCGCGCGCGGCGCTTTGTCGAGGGCGGGCTGGTCCGCCAGGGACAGCCGCTGTTTGAGATCGATCAGAGCCTCTATCGCGCCGCGGTGAATTTGGCTGAGGCCAATCTGCTCAGTGCGCAGTCGACCGCCGAAGCCGCCGCGACGCGCGCTGAACGGCTGCGACCGCTGGCGAAGCTTGAGGCGGTATCTCAGCAGGAATACACCGACGCGTCGGCACAGGCTCGGCAAACCGCTGCGGCTGTTGCGCAAGCCCGGGCGCAACTGGAAACCGCGCGAATCAATCTGCGCTTCACCACTGTTCCAGCGCCGATTACGGGCCGGATCGGCCGTGCTCTGTTCACGTCGGGCGCGCTGGTTAGCGCCAATCAGGTTGAGCCCTTGGCGGTTATCCAGCAGTTGGACCCGATCTTCGTCGACGTTCAGGAGTCGAGCGCGGACCTGCTGTCTCTGCGCCGCGCACTCGCCAGTGGCGGGGCCCAGGCGGGCAGTACGCGGGTGCGGCTGAAGCTGGAGGACGGCAGCGACTATCCGCTGACGGGGACGGTCCAGTTCTCGGAAATGCTGGTCAACGAGGCGACCGGCACGGTCACCCTGCGGGTCCGCTTTCCGAATCCAGAAGGGTTCTTGCTGCCGGGCATGTTCGTGCAGGCCACCTTCGACGAATCGATCAACCCCTCGGCCTATCTGGTGCCGCAACAGGCGGTGCAGCGTGATTTCGGTGGTAGCTCGTTCGTCTACGTGGTCGGTCCGGGCAACAAGGCGGTGCGCCGCAAGATCGAGACGGCGCGCACGCGCGGGGCTGACTGGATCGTGACGGCCGGGCTCAAGCCGGGTGACCGGGTGATTATCCAGGGTACGGCCAATCTCAAGCAGGGGGCGCCGATCCGGCCGGTCCCGGCCAGCACGCCGGAACGGATTGCGCCCGGCGGTGGAACTCCGGCCGGCGCAGGGCGCTGAGCTGCCATGTCGCGGATCTTCATTGATCGGCCGATATTCGCCTGGGTACTGGCGATCATCGTGATGATGGCCGGGGTCGGGGCCCTGTTCGGTCTGCCAATCGCGCAGTACCCCGATATTGCCCCGGTCCAGGTCAACGTCCGGGCGACCTATCCCGGAGCCTCGGCCGCGGCGCTTGAGACCAGCGTTACCCAGGTGCTCGAGCAGTCGCTGAGCGGGCTCGACGGGATGTTGTATTTCTCGTCCAGTTCCAGTTCGCGCGGTCAGGCGACCATCTCGATCATCTTCGCGAAGGGCACTGATCCCGATACGGCGCAGGTCCAGGTCCAGAACCAGATCGCCTCGGTGGTCTCGCGCCTGCCGGCGCAGGTCCAGCAGCAAGGCGTGCGGGTCACCAAGTCCAATACGGACCAGTTGATGACGCTGGCGCTGTACGACGAATCGGACACGCGCACTCAGCAGGATATCGCTGATTATCTTGGCTCCAACCTGCAGGATCCGCTGTCGCGCGTGCCAGGCGTGGGCGACGTCAATATCTTCGGTGCCCAGCACGCGATGCGGATCTGGCTCAATCCGCAACGTCTTGCTGCCTTTGCTCTGATGCCGTCCGACGTGGTCGGTGCAATAACCGCGTCGAACACCGAAGTGGCGGCCGGCGAGCTCGGTGGTCAGCCGGCGCCACGCGGCCAGATGCTCAACGCCACAGTGACCGCCCAGTCCCGCTTGCAGACGCCCGAGCAGTTCGAGGCGATCGTGGTCAAGATGCTGCCGGATGGCTCGAGCGTGCGGCTGAAGGACGTGGCGCGGGTTGAGCTCGGCTCGGAAAACTACAACTCGGCCGGGCGCGTCAACGGGCATCCCGGCGCAGGCATGTCGATCTCGCTCGCGCCCGGCGCCGACGCGCTCAAGACCGCAACCCTGGTCAAGGCCGAAGTCGAGCGACTGTCGACCAGTTTTCCGGATGGGGTCAGGTTCGCATACGCCTACGACACCACCCGCTTCATCACCCTGTCGGTCGAGGAGGTCGTGTGGTCGCTGCTCGAGGCCGTGGTGCTGGTGGTGATCGTGATGTTCGTGTTCCTGCAGAACTGGCGGGCCACGCTGATCCCGGCGATCGCCGTTCCGGTGGTGTTGCTCGGCACTTTCGCGGTATTCTATCTGGTCGGCTTCTCGATTAACACGCTGACCCTGTTCGGCCTGGTTCTGGCGATCGGCCTGCTGGTCGACGATGCCATCGTGGTGGTCGAGAACGTCGAGCGCCTGATGCACGAGAACCCGGGCATGTCCCCGCGCGAGGCGACGATCCGGTCGATGGACGAAATCCAGGTGGCGCTGGTCGCCATCGCGCTGGTGCTGTCCGCGGTGTTCCTGCCCATGGCCTTCTTCGGCGGTTCAACCGGGGTGATCTATCGGCAGTTCGCGCTGACCATCATTTCGGCCATGGTACTCTCGGTGCTGGTCGCGCTGGTGCTGAGCCCGGCCCTGACCAGCACATTGCTGCGTATGCCGCAGCAGGCCGGCGACGGATCGCCGCCGCGCGGCGCACTGACCCGGCGCCTGGCCGGGGCGGGGAAGTGGTTCAATGACGGGTTCACCCGTCTGAGCGACCGCTACCGTGCGGCCGTGGTGGTTACGGTTGAGCGCAAGTGGTTGTTTCTGGTGATCTACCTGTTGGTTGGACTGCTGCTCTGGGGGCTATTCGTGCGGCTGCCCGGCGGCTTTCTGCCGACCGAGGACCAGGGCGCGCTGCGTTTTCAGGCGCGCCTTCCGGCCGGCGCGACGCTTGAGCGCAGCCAGGTCGTGGCGCGGCAGATCGAAAACTATCTGCGGGGCGATGAGGGCAAGAACCTGAGCGTGCTGTTCGTGACGGCAGGCGGCGGCGGGGCGGCGGGTCCTTCAGGGCAAAACACGGTCTCGGGCTTCATCAATCTTGTTGACTGGTCGAAGCGCCCAGGTGCGAAGCGTTCCGCCGATGCGATCGCGCAGCGGGCCAGCGGAGCCTTCCGCAATCTGCGCGATGCGCAGGTGTTCATCCTGGTGCCCCCGGCCGTGGCAGGGCTCGGTCAGTCTGCCGGGTTCTCGATGCAGCTGCAGGATGCTGCGGGAATGACCCACGAGCAGCTGGTTGAAGCGCGCGATCGCCTGATCCAGCTGGCGAGTGCCGATCGCCGCCTGGCCAGCGTGCGAGCTTCGGACCTGCCGGACACCGGGACGATCAAGATCGACACCGACCAGCAGCGGTTGACTGCTTACGGCCTCTCGCAGGCCGATGTGAACGCCACGCTGGCGACGGCATGGGGCGGCCGGTACGTGAACGACTTCGTCGATCAGGGCCGCGTCAAGCGCGTGTTCGTCCAGGGCGATGCCGCCTATCGGGCCGATCCCTCGGACCTTGGCCAATGGTACGTCCGCACCGCGACCGGGCAGATGGCTCCGTTCACCGCCTTTTCCAAGGTTGGCTGGTCAACCGCACCCGCCACTATCGGCCGGTTCAACGGCGTGCCTTCGGTCGAGATCCAAGGCCAGGCGGCACCCGGGGTCAGTTCCGGACAGGCCATGGAGGTGATGGCGGAACTGGCCGCGCAGGTCCCCGGAACAACGGTCGCATGGTCGGGCTCGTCTTACGAGGAACGCCTCGCCTCGGGTCGGGCGCCGGTGCTCTACGCGCTTTCGCTGCTGGTGGTGTTCCTGTGCCTCGCAGCGCTCTACGAGAGCTGGTCGATCCCGGTCGCCGTCCTGCTGGTCATCCCCCTTGGGCTGGTCGGAGCAGTGTTCGCAGTGACGCTGCGCGGGCTTGAGAACGACGTCTATCTCCAGATCGGCCTGCTCACCACCATGGGGCTCGCCGCCAAGAACGCGATCCTGATGATCGAGTTCGCGGAACAGGCCGAGCGCAAGGGCGCGCGGGTGATCGACGCCGCGCTGGAAGCGGCGCGCATCCGCCTGCGCCCGATCCTGATGACCAGCTTCGCCTTCATCTTCGGCGTGCTGCCGCTGGCGCTCGCCACCGGGGCCGGCGCAAACAGCCGCATCGCCATCGGTACCTCGGTCGTCGGCGGTATGCTGACCGCCACGCTGCTGGCGATCTTCTACATCCCGCTGTTCTTCGTCCTGGTGCGGCGCGGCGTACGCGATGGGCTGAAGGCGGTCCGCGCACACATGGCGCATCGCCGGGAGCAGGCGGCATGACTGGCGGGTCTCGGCTGAGTTCGGCCGGCGTCGCGCTGGCCGGACTGTTCACCCTGTCCGCCTGCTCCATGGCGCCCCACTATCAGCGGCCGGCACCGCCAGTGCCGGACGCGTGGCCGGCCGGCGCGGCCTATCCGCAGGACCAGCCGGCCACGGCGCCAGCTCTGCCGTTCTCGAGCATCTTCACCGACGCGCGGCTGCAACAGCTGGTCAGCCAGGCGCTGGCTACCAACCGCGACGTGCGGGTGGCCGCCGCCAATGTCCTGGCGGCGCAGGCCCGGGCAGATGCCCAGGGTGCGGCACGATTGCCGCAGCTCGGTGTGGGAACCGGGGTGACCCGCCGGAGCGGCGACACCAGCGGGCTGGGCTTTATCATCACCCGTACCAATTACACCGCCACGGCGGGTATCAGCGCCTTTGAGCTGGACCTGTTCGGGCGCCTCGCCTCGGCCACGGCAGCGCAGCGCAATGCTGCCCTGGCCTCCGCCTCGGCAGCGCAGGTCGTTCGCCTGTCGCTCGTGGCCAACCTGTCGACGGCCTGGGCTGCTTACGGCGCGGACGCCGAACTGCTCCGTCTGGCGCAAGAGACCGCCGCCAATGCCCGGCACACGGTATCCCTGACCTCCGCCCGGCTGCAGGCCGGTGTCGCGCCCCGCAGCGACCTGCGCCAGGCCGAGGAACTGCTCGCCGGAGCCGAGGCCGATCTGGCTGCCCAGACCACGGCGCTGGCCCAGGACCGCAATCTGATCGAGCTGCTGGTCGGTGCCCCGGTCGATTCGGGCTTGCTGCCAGATGATCTCGGCAGCGTCATCGCCGGGGTGCGCCCGCTGGCTGCCGGGCAGAGCTCTGAGGTCTTGCTCCTTCGCCCCGACGTCATGCAGGCCGAATATGCCCTGCGCGCGGCCAATGCCGATGTTGGTGCGGCCCGCGGGGCCCTGTTCCCGCGCATTTCGCTGACCGGCCTGTTCGGCTTTGCGAGCGCCAGCCTGTCCTCGCTGTTCGCCAAAAGTGCCGAAACGACCACCACAGGGGGCAGCATCAATTACCCGCTGTTCGCCGGCGGGGGGGCGCGGGCCAACCTGCGGGTCAGCCGCGCGCAGTTGCAGGCCGCCGTGGCGAGCTATGAAGGGGCCATCCAGATTGCCTTCCGCGAGGTGGCGGACGCCCTTGCGCGCCAAGGCACGATCAGCGACCAGCTCACTGCCGTCACCCGCCAGTCAGAGGCCAGCAGCGATACCGCCCAGCTGGTCGAGGCGCGTTATCGCGGTGGAGTCGCCAGTGCGCTGGACAATCTGGTGGCGCAGCGCAACCAGTATGCGGCGCGGCGCCAGCTGGTGGCCACGCGGCTCGCGCTGGTGACCAACCGGGTGCAACTGTTCCGCGCGCTGGGTGGAGATCCCGCCGCCGACGCTCGCGATGCCGGAGCCAAGCGGCCGTAATGCTTATGCAATTGCCCGGCAAAAAGCGCTTGTGTCGCTGACTCAACTGTGATTCTGTAACGGGGTATGAAACGGACCCGAACCGAGCCCCGGCTGCCCCGCGAAGGTGTGACCCATCTGCTGGCCTTGGGCTGTCTCCTGATCATGGGTGGGCTGGTTCTGGCCGGGCCCAGCGGTCTGCTGGCCTGGAGCGAGAACCTCCGGCTGCTCGAGCAGCGGCAGAAGGAGGTCCAGCAGCTGACCGCCGAGCGGGATGATCTGCGTAACCGTGTCGCGCTGCTCGATCCTCGTCACGCCGATCCCGATTTGGCCGGGGAGCTGCTGCGCAGCAACCTCAACGTCGTCCATCCGGACGAGATGGTCATGCTGCTCAAGCGCTAGGGGTCGCCCTGCGCGTGTCGGATTGGAAATTGCGCGCACCGATAACAAAATACGTATGGAGCGTTTCCTTCGTCCGGTGTGCTGTCCTATAGACGGCCCTGGATGTCCCCTCAGGAGAGATGAACTTGGCAAAGCCGGCCAGCAAGAACACCGCAGCGGCAAAGGCTGCTGTGGCCACCGAAGGCGATGAGCTGCCTGCCCTGCGTTCCTTGCAGGATGCGTTTGCCGCCAAGGGCAAGTATCCTGCCAGCGACCAGGAATTGCTGACCTTCTACGAGCAGATGCTGCTGATCCGCCGCTTTGAGGAGCGTGCCGGTCAGCTTTATGGGCTCGGACTGATCGGCGGGTTCTGTCACCTCTACATCGGGCAGGAAGCGGTGGCCGTCGGCCTGCAGTCGGCGCTCAAAGAAGGGCATGACAGCGTCATCACCGGCTATCGCGATCATGGGCACATGCTGGCCTACGGCATCGACCCCAAGGTGATCATGGCCGAGCTGACCGGGCGCGAGGCTGGCATCAGTCGCGGCAAGGGCGGCTCGATGCACATGTTCAGCACCGAGCATAAGTTTTATGGCGGTCACGGCATCGTCGGCGCGCAGGTGCCACTCGGCGCCGGGCTGGCCTTCGCGCACAAATACCGCGAGGATGGCGGCGTCTGCATGGCCTATTTCGGCGATGGCGCGGCCAACCAGGGCCAGGTCTATGAAACGTTCAACATGGCCGCCCTGTGGCAGCTGCCGATCGTCTTCGTGGTCGAGAACAACGGCTATGCCATGGGTACGGCCGTGCAGCGCGGCTCGGCCGAGACGCATTTCTACCGCCGTGGCACGGCATTCCGGATACCCGGTCTCGACGTCAACGGCATGGACGTGCTCGAGGTGCGCGCGGCCGCCGAAGTCGCGCTCGACTATGTTCGCGCCGGCAATGGCCCGGTGCTGATGGAACTCCACACCTACCGCTATCGCGGCCACTCGATGTCGGATCCGGCCAAGTACCGGACGCGCGAGGAGGTGCAGGAGATGCGTGACAAGCATGATCCGATCGAGGCCGCCAAGGCCGAACTGCTGGCTCGCGGCATGGCCGAGGACAAGCTCAAGGAGATCGACAAGCGGATCCGCCAGCAGGTCTCCGAGGCGGCTGACTTCGCCGAGAACTCGCCCGAGCCCGAACTCTCCGAACTCCATACCGACGTGCTGGTGGAGCGCTACTGATGGCGATTGAACTGAAGATGCCCGCCCTCTCGCCGACCATGGAAGAGGGCACCCTGGCTCGCTGGCTGAAAAGCGAGGGCGATGCGATCCGCTCGGGCGACATCATCGCCGAGATTGAGACCGACAAGGCCACGATGGAGTTCGAGGCGGTCGATGAGGGCACGCTTGGCAAGATCATGATTCCGGCGGGTACGGCCGGGGTCAAGGTCGGCTCGGTGATCGCCCTGCTGGACGGCGAGGGCGAGGCTCCGGCCGCTGCGGTTGAGGCTTCTGCCGCGGCGCCGTCTCCGGTTCCGGTCGATACGCCCGCAGCGGCAGCTCCGGTTCCGGTCGCGGCGAAGAAGGATCCCGAGGTTCCGGTCGGCACCAACATGAAGTCGGTAACCGTGCGCGAGGCGCTGCGCGATGCCATGGCCGAGGAAATGCGCCGCGACAGCCGGGTCTTCGTGATGGGCGAGGAGGTTGCGCAGTATCAGGGTGCCTACAAGGTGACCCAGGGTCTGCTCGACGAATTCGGCCCCAAACGCGTGATCGACACGCCGATTACCGAGTATGGCTTTGCCGGCATCGGCACCGGCGCGGCGATGGGCGGACTGCGGCCGATCGTCGAGTTCATGACTTTCAACTTCGCCATGCAGGCGATCGATCACATCATCAACTCGGCAGCCAAGACGAACTACATGTCAGGCGGGCAGATGCGCTGTCCGATCGTATTCCGCGGTCCCAACGGCGCGGCAGCTCGCGTTGGTGCGCAGCACAGTCAGAACTACGGGCCCTGGTATGCCTCAGTGCCCGGACTGGTGGTGATCGCACCCTATGATTCGTCCGACGCCAAGGGTCTGCTTAAGGCGGCGATCCGCAGCGAGGACCCGGTGGTGTTCCTCGAGAACGAACTGGTCTACGGCCGCAGCTTCGAACTGCCCGAGTTGGACGATCATGTCCTGCCGATCGGCAAGGCCCGGGTGATGCGCGAAGGCCGCGACGTGACGATCGTGTCCTACTCGATCGGTGTGGGTTTCGCGCTGGAAGCCGCCGAGCAGCTTGCCGCCGAAGGGATCGAGGCCGAGGTGCTGGACCTGCGCACATTGCGTCCGCTCGACAAGCAGGCCGTGCTCGACAGCCTGGCCAAGACGAACCGGGTGGTCGTGGCCGAGGAGGGCTTCCCGGTCTGCTCGATCGCCTCGGAAATCATCGCGATCTGCATGGAGGAAGGCTTCGACCACCTCGATGCTCCGGTCCTGCGCGTCTGCAACGAGGACGTGCCGCTGCCCTATGCGGCCAATCTCGAGAAGGCGGCGCTGATCAATGCCGAAGGGATCGTGAAGGCCGTCAAGCAGGTCTGCTATCGCTGATCCCGACGCGCTGAGCGAACTGCTGTCGCCGCTGGCGCGGCTCGCGCTGGCCTATGCGCCGGCGCGGGCGCGGCCGGATTGGCTGGTGGTGCTGGCGCTCGATGCGCGGTTGGCCGGCGTGGTCCGCGCGGCCCGTGAGCCGATGCTGGCGCAGCTGCGCCTTGCTTGGTGGCGAGATCGACTGAGCGAAGACCCGACCGTCTGGCCGCGCGGCGAACCCGTTTTGGCCGCGCTTGCCAATTGGGGCAAGCAGGCGGCCGGGCTCGTGGCGCTGGTCGACGGCTGGGAGGCTCTGCTCGATGAACCGCCCCTGACAGATGCGGCGATCGAGGGCTTCGTCTGTGGCCGTAGCGCCGCCATTGGTGCACTTGCGGCGCGGGTCGGCGTTGGACCGGATGAAGTTGTCGCGGCTGCGCGAGACTGGGCTTTGGCCGATCTGGCCCTGCATCTTGGCGATCCAGCCGAGCGGGCGTGCGCCAGCGCTCTCATCGGTTCATCCAAGGTGACGCGGTTGCCTCGCGCCATGCGCCCTCTGGCCGTGATGGCCGGGCTCAATCTGCGCGCCCTCCGGCGTGGCGCGAGAGATCCACTCGACGGACCGGTCGCGTTGCTGGCCGCGATCCGGCTTGGTTTTGTTTCCAGATAGGTTACACTTGCTTCGGGTCGCCGGAGCTTGAGATGACCCGTACGCTGCTCGGCGCGTTCGCCACCTTGCTGCTGGCCGCAGCCGGCCTGTTCTGGTGGCAAGGTCGGGCCATGATTGACCCTGGGACGCTCCCCCCTGAGGTATCGACAAGCCTCGGCCCAGCTGACCTGCCTAGCGCTGCACCCGGGGGTTTGCGGGGGCCGGACCTACCCCAGGCCACTGCACAGACCCGCGAGCAACGCCGGTTCGACCGGATTGACCGAGACCGTGACGGGAGGATCAGCCGTGCCGAAATGCTGGTCCCGCGTGCAGCGGTGTTCCGCAAGCTTGATGCCGACGGCAACAACCTCCTGACCTTCGAGGAATGGGCCGTGGTCACCGCCACAAGATTCCGCGGGGCCGACCGTAACGGCGACCTCAAGCTAGACCGGCTCGAATTTGCCACGACCCGGCCCAAGCCGCCAGTGGAGCCCTCTTGCGCCTGCCGCCGCCAGCCCAGGCCGGACTCCCGCGGGCCGGCCGGCCCACTCGACGATCCGGATTTTCTGTCAGCCGAGGAGAGGGAGCCAGTCGGCTAGGGCGGCCTTGGCGCGCAGGGTATAGGCCTCCTTGCGCTGCTTCTTCTTGACCTCTTCCGGAGGCGGCGGGAACAGGCCGAAGTTGATGTTCATCGGCTGGTAGCTCGCAGCATCGGCATCCCCGGTGATGTGTGCCAGCAGCGCGCCGAGCGCGGTGGTTGCCGGGGGTGACTGCCAGTCCCGTCCGCCCAGTTCGTGCGCCGCCATGAGCCCTGCGAGCAGGCCGACCGCGGCGCTTTCGACATAGCCTTCGCAGCCGGTGATCTGCCCGGCGAAACGCACATGCGGCGCGCTCTTCAGACGCAGCTGCCGGTCGAGCAAGGTTGGGGAATTGAGGAAGGTGTTGCGGTGGAGCCCGCCGAACCGTGCGAACTCCGCATTCTCCAGTCCGGGAATGGTGCGGAAGATGCGCTGCTGCTCGCCATACTTGAGCTTGGTCTGGAAGCCGACCATGTTCCACAGCGTCCCGAGGGTATTGTCCTGGCGCAGCTGGACCACGGCATAAGGCCAGCGGCCATTGGGATGCTCGGGCGTGGCCCAGTGCGGATTGTCTAGCCCGACCGGCTTCATCGGCCCGAACCGCAGCGTCTCCACCCCGCGCTCGGCCATGACCTCGATCGGCATGCAGCCGTCGAAATAGGGGGTATTGGCCTCCCACTCCTTGAACACCGCCTTCTCGCCGGCGAGGATCTCCTCGCGGAAGGCCAGATACTGGTCCCGGGTCATCGGGCAGTTGATGTAGTCACGCCCGTCACCGCCGAGCGCGAGTGAGGCCTCGGCGCCCTTGTCCCAGCGGCTCGCCATCCACGCGATGTCCATGTTGATCGAATCGCGATAAACTATCGGGGCGATCGCGTCGAAGAAGGCCAGGCTTTCGGCGCCGGTGGCGGCCCCGATCGACTGGGCAAGGGCCTCGGCGGTGAGCGGCCCGGTGGCGACGATGGTGAGTCCGGCTTCGGGCAGACGATCGATCCGCTCTCGGGCCAGGGTCAGGCTGGGCTGGGCGGTCAGGGCCGCCTCGATTTCGGCCGAGAACACCTCGCGATCGACCGCCAGTGCCGATCCGGCGGGCACGCGGGCCTTTTCCGCAGCAGCCATGATCAGCGAGCCGCAGAGGCGCATCTCGTGGTGCAGCAGGCCCACGGCATTCTTCTCGTGATCGTCGGAACGCAGCGAGTTGGAGCAGACCAACTCGGCCAGGCCATCGGTCTGGTGTGCGGGCGAGCGCTCCCCCGTCCCGCGCATCTCCGACAGCCGCACCCGCCAGCCCCGCCGCGCCAGCTGCCATGCGGCTTCCGTCCCGGCCAGACCGCCGCCAATGATGTGGATGTCATGCGTCATGGCGCGGGCGTTAGCGGCTTTTGCCGGGACTTGCCAAGCGCGCCGATCGCGCGACGGCCCGAAGGGTCAGTCGGCCAAAGGCGAGCTGATCCGCACCCCGGCGAGCCGCTCCATCTCGTCCGCTCCGGGAGGCTCCCAAAGGTCCTCCATGAAATCGAACATCGCCCGGTCCACGGTCATCCGGAAGGTCTCGCCGCGCTGCGCATTGCGCGCCTGTACGCGCGTCCACCGGATTTCGGCTGGCACGTCGAGCCAGTGCAGTTGCGCGGTGAGGCCCATCTGCCGGGCGAGGTCGGCGAAAGCCCGTCGGTGATTGGCGGTCGTGAAGCCCAGATCGAGGATCGCGGGGATTCCCAAGGCGGCAAGCTGCCGGACCTGCTCGCCGATCAGGCTTTCGCACCGGGCAATCCGCTCGAGCGCCCAGTCGTGTCGGATCGGACTGGGACTATCCATCCAGAACAGGGTGGTCATCCAGTCGTCGATCGAGAACCTCAGCCCATCACAGCGCGCGGCCAGGGCAAGGGCATAGGTGGTCTTGCCGGCCCCGGTCGCGCCGGTGATCAGGTGAATCAGCGGAATTGGCGATTGCCCCGTCATCGCCGGAAACCAAGCGCTGCCGGAGCGCACGGACCTTCACCGCGCCGCTGGTCGGCCGCGACAGGTCTGGCCGCACGCTCCTGCCCGCTCATGCAGGGGCAGTGCCGGGCGTGTCCGAGCCGGGCAGGCGCACGGCGGTTTCGTCCAGCCAATCGACCGGGCCTTCGGCGATCACCGCGCTCAGCGGGAGAGCGGCATAGACATGGGGGAACAGCTGCCCCCCGCGCGAGGGTTCCCACTTCACTTGCGGCGCCAGGGCATCGAGGTCGATCGCCGCGATCCACAGATCATCCTGCCCGGCGAAGTGCTTGCGCAGTGTTTCGACCAGTTGCTCTGCGGTGGACAGATGGATGTAGCCGTCGGCCAGGTCGATCGGCGCGCCAGCGAAGCGGCCATCGGCCAGCAGCGCGGCGCGCTGCGCGCCGGTCAGCACCTTGTAGGCCAACGCCGGGGTGGTCATTCTCCGGCGTCGCCGGCCGGCTCCGCCGCAGGGCTCTCGCTGTCCGGCTCCTCACCGCCGTCCTCGCTTTCGGCCAGCCGCACCGCGCTGACCACGTGTTCATTGTCTGAGACATTGAACAGCCGCACCCCGGCCGACCCGCGCCCGATCACGCGCAGCGTATCGAGCGGCAGGCGGATCAGCTTGGCCTGGTCGGTGACCAGCATCAGCTGGTCGGCCTGGGTGGCCGGGAAGCTGGCCACCACCGGTCCGTTGCGGGCGATGTTGTCGATATTGGTGATCCCCTGGCCGCCGCGCCCGGTCCGTCGGTATTCATAGGCCGAGGACAGCTTGCCGTAGCCATTGGCGCAGACCGTAAGGATGAACTCTTCGCGCGCGGCCAGTTCCGCCATGCGCTCGGGCGCGATCGTGGTCTCGCCGTCCTTCTCACCCTTCCACGGCGCGAATTTCAGATACTCCTCACGCTCATCGCTGCTGGCGCCAACGCGGTGGAGGATCGAGAGCGAGATCACCTCGTCGCCATCCTTCAGCAGCATGCCACGCACGCCCGTGGAGGTGCGGCTCTGGAACTCGCGCACGTCGTCGCCGGCGAAGCGGATCGCCTTGCCCTGCCTGCTGGCGAGCAGCACGTCGTCAGCCGGCTCGAGCAGGGCCACGCCGATCAGGCGGTCGTCCGAGCCCTCCTCGAAGCGCATGGCAAACTTGCCGTTGCTGGGGATGTTGGCGAAGAGGTCCATCGCGTTGCGCCGCACGTTGCCGCGAGCGGTCGCGAAGACGACGTGGAGCTTGCCCCACTCGGTCTCGTCCTCGGGCAAGGGCAGGACGGCCGCGATGGTTTCGTCCTTGTCGAGGGCGGGGAGCAGGTTGACGATCGGCCGGCCGCGGGTGGCGGGGCCGCCTTCGGGCAGCTTCCAGACCTTGAGGCGGTAGACCTTGCCGGCGGTGGAGAAGAACAGCACCGGAGTGTGGGTGCTGGTGACGAACATCGTCGCCACGGCATCCTCGTCCTTGGTCGCCATCCCGGCGCGGCCCTTGCCACCACGGTTCTGGGCGCGGAAGGCGGAAAGGCTGGTGCGCTTGATGTAGCCGTCCATCGTGACGGTCACGACCATCTCGTCGCGCTCGATCAGGTCCTCGTCATCGATCCCGTCCCAGGCGGGGGCGATCAGCGTGGTGCGCGGCGTGGCGAACTGCTCGCGCACCAGCACCAGTTCGTCGCGCATGACGCCGTAGAGCTTCTTGCGGTCGGCAAGGATCGACAGGAACTCCTCGATCGCGGCGGCCAACTGCTTGAGCTCGTCGCCGATCTCGTCGCGGCCCAGCGCGGTCAGGCGATGGAGGCGCAGGTCGAGGATCGCCTTCACCTGGACCTCGGACAGGCGGTAGGTGCCGCCTTCCTGCTCGGCATTCGGTTCGATCGCCTCGACCAGGCGGATATAGGGCGCAATGTCGCCGATCGGCCAGTCGCGCGTCAGCAGGGCGGCGCGCGCGGCGGCGGGATTGGGCGCGCCGCGAATGATCCGCACGACCTCGTCGAGGTTGGTCACCGCGACGACCAGGCCCAGCAAGATGTGCGCCCGGTCGCGCGCCTTGTTCAGCTCGAACTTGGTGCGGCGGGTGATCACCTCCTCGCGGAAGGCGATGAAGCTCTGGATGATGTCGCGCAGCGACAGCACTTCCGGCCGGCCACCACGGATCGCGAGCATGTTGGCGGGGAAGTTCGACTGCGCCGGGGTGTTGCGCCACAACTGGTTGAGCACGACCTCGGGCGTGGCGTCACGCTTCAGGTCGATCACCACCCGCATGCCTTCGCGGTTCGATTCATCGCGGATGTCCGAGATGCCCTCGATCCGCTTGTCCTTTGCCGCCTCGGCAATCTTCTCGACCAGGTTGGACTTGCCCACCTGGTAGGGGATCGAGGTGAGCACGATCGAGCGCCGGTCACCCCGGCCTTCCTCGATCTCGTGCCGGCAGCGCATGATGATCGAGCCGCGCCCGGTGTGATAGGCGCTCCGCGCCCCGGCGGTGCCAAGGATCAGCGGGGCGGTGGGGAAATCGGGACCGGGAATGATCTCGATCAGCTGGTCGGTGGTGATGGCCGGGTTCTCGATGAAGGCCAGGCAGCCGTCGATCACTTCGCCCAGATTGTGCGGCGGGATGTTGGTCGCCATGCCGACGGCGATGCCGCCGGCACCGTTGACCAGCAGGTTGGGGAACCGTGCCGGGAGGACCGACGGCTCCTGCCGCGAACCGTCGTAGTTGTCGACGAAATCGACCGTGTCCTTGTCGAGGTCGTCGAGCAGGACATTGGTGACGCGCGCCAGCCGGGCTTCGGTGTAGCGCATCGACGCTGGCGGATCCGGGTCCATCGAGCCGAAGTTGCCCTGGCCGTCGACCAGCGGCACGCGCATCGACCAGGGCTGGGTCATGCGGGCGAGGGCGTCGTAGATCGAGGCATCGCCGTGGGGGTGGTAGTTACCCATGGTATCGCCGACGATCTTTGCCGACTTGCGGTAGGGCCGCCCGGCGACAAAACCGCCTTCCTGGCTGGCAAAGAGGATGCGGCGGTGGACTGGCTTGAGCCCGTCGCGCACGTCGGGCAGGGCGCGGCTGACGATCACGCTCATCGCGTAATCGAGATAGCTCGTCTTCATCTCGTCGACGATGTCGACGCGCGCAAATTCGCCGGCAGGGAAGGGCGAGGCCAGGGTATCGGTGTCGTCGCTCACGGCTGGGACTGTCTTTTCTGTTTTACCGGAAATGGGATGGCCCAAGCCCTAGGGCAACCATCCCGCCAAGGCCAGACAAGGGGCCTCGAAAAGCCGGAAAACGGGGCGTTTTCCACATCTCGGTGACACTCCCGAATGGTCTCTCGCGCGGCCATTCTGAACTCCCGGCACATGCGCCATTCAATCACCGTTCAAGCGCGGCAATTTACCGCGTCGGCCTGTTGCCATTGCCGTGATTTGCGGTCATTTGCATGCGCGGCAGCGGTGGATGCTTGAGGCGTCCGGGCGGCGATATTGGGTTCCGGTCGATCGCTCACGCGAGGGCCGGGACAGAGAAGGAGACGAAGGCAGCATGTTCCCGATTTCCAGCCGCGCTGGCGGCACATTCGTTTCGCGGGTGGCTCTGGGCGCAGCCCTGGCGCTGGGTGTGGCCGGTGGCATGGCCCTGTCCGGGTCGGTCGCCTTCGCCAAGGACGCGAAGGAGGCCAAGCCTGAGCCGCCGAAGCTGTCGAAGCCCTTCACCGCGCTGGCCGGTCCGCTCCAGGCCGACATCGCCAAGGTCAAGGACCAGGCCGGGGCCGCGGCGCTGAAGGACCGCGTGACGGCCGCGCTCGCTGCCGCAACCACGCCGGACGACAAGTTCTTCGGCGGCCAGTTCGCCATCCAGATCGGCCAGACCGCGAAGGATTCGGCGCTGATGCGCACGGGGCTGGAAACAGTGATCGGCAGCGGCAAGATGACCGGCCCCGATCTTGGCAAGTACAACTATTTCCTCGGCGGCATGGCCTTCGACGCGAAGGACTATGCGGCGGCCCGCACGGCCTTCGCCAATGCGATCGCCAACGGCTATACCGAGAATGACGTCCAGGCCCTGCTGGCCGAAACCTATTTCGCCACCAACGAGAACCCCAAGGGCATGGAATTGCTGAGCACGGCAATTGCCGCGCGCAAGGCAGCCGGCGCTTTGCCGCCGAAAGAATGGTTCATCCGCGGGCTGAGCGTGGCCTACAAGGCCAAGGACTATGGCTCGGCCTTCGCTTTCGGTGCCGGGCTGGTAGAGGGCTACCCGTCCGCCGACAACTGGGCCGATGCCATCGGGCTGGCCCGCACCGCCGGACGCTTTCAGGCCCAGGAGACGCTCGATCTGATGCGTCTGATGGACCGCACCGGCAGCTTCCGCGACACCAGCGACTATGCCGAGTACCTTCAGGCCGCCGACGCGCGTCGCGCCCCGGCCGAAGTGCTCAAGATCCTCGACGAGGGGGTCAAGAGCGGCAAGCTGGCGCCGAGTGACGTGTTCGTAAGCGAGAACCGCAACATCGCCCAGGCGCGCCTCGCCGGCGACAAGGCCTCGCTGCCCGCGCTCGAGAAGGACGCCAGCGTGGCCAGCGCGCCGGTCGCAACGGTGATGGCGGCGGGCGACGCATTCCTCAGCTATGACCAGTGGGCCAAGGCCGAGGGCTTCTACCAGGCCGCGCTCGGCAAGGCCGGGGTGGATGCCGACCGCGCGCTGACCCGCCTGGGCATTGCCCAGTTCGGCCAGGGCAAGTTCGCCGAGGCCCAAGCCACCTTCGCCAAGGTCAACGGGACTCGCAAGCCGATCGCTCAGCTCTGGGCCGTCTATGCGGGGCAGAAGGCCAAGGGCGGCTGAGCTCGGGCCGGTCGCTGCGCAGGCTATCGGAAGGGCGGCAGGCAACTGCCGCCCTTTTCGCATGGCGACCGGACGCGATCACCTGATCAGGCGGCGGGGCGGAACTCTCCGTCGCTCTCGTCGAGCACGTGCAGAATGCCATCGGAGATGGCGAAGAAGGCTCCGGTCAGGCGCAACTCGGCGTCGCGTTCCTTGTCGCGGATGCAGGGAAAGCTGCGCAGGTTCTTGAGGCTTGCCTTGACGCCGGCGAGTTCCATCGCCCGTTCGGCCGCATGGCCATGCGTCCCGTGCGCCGCGACAACCGGCTCGCGCGCCTCGTCGAGCAGGGCGATCCAATCGGCGATGAATCCGCCCGCCCCGCGTTCGGCGCCCTGTAGCTCCCGGGTCAGCGCGGCCTTGCAGCCGCCGCACAAGCCATGCCCGAGCACCACGATCTCGCGCACGCCGAGCACCTGGACAGCGAACTCGAGCGCTGCGGAGACCCCATGATGGCCCGGCGAGGTTTCGAACGGGGGGACCATCGCGGCGACATTGCGGACCACGAAGATCTCGCCGGGATCGACGTCGAAAATCTGGGCCGGATCGACCCGGCTGTCAGAGCAGGCGATGACCATGATTTCAGGCTGTTGCCCTTCGCGCAGCGCGGTCCACCGGTCGCGGTGGGGGGTCCACCCGGTCTTGCGGAACCGGCGGTAGCCAGCAAGCAGGCGGGCCAGCTGCGGGGAGGGGGCATCGGACATGGGGAGCCTCATGGCCTCCCCAATTGCCTCTGGCAAGGGGGCGGCAATGCGCCTATCTGCGCTGCATGAGCGACCTTGCACCCGATCTGCACGCCTCACAACCGGTTGTCGACCCGGCCCCGTCCGCGGTCGATGGTCCCGCCGAGGCTCCCGTCCGCCAGCGCAAGCCTGACTGGATCCGCGTCAAGGCGCCGACCAGCAAGACCTATGGCGAGACCCGCGCCCTGATGCGCGAGCTCAGCCTGAACACGGTCTGCGAAGAGGCTGCTTGCCCCAATATCGGGGAATGCTGGTCCAAGAAGCATGCCACGGTGATGATCCTCGGTGACGTCTGCACGCGCGCCTGCGCGTTCTGCAACGTCAAGACCGGGATGCCGCGCAAGGTCGACGTGGACGAGCCTGCCCATGTCGCCGAGGCTGCCGCCAAGTTGGGTCTCGAGCATATCGTGATCACCTCGGTCGATCGCGATGATCTGCCCGATGGCGGCGCCGGCCAGTTCGTCAAGGTGATCGAGGCGCTGCGCCGCACCACGCCGCAGACCACGATCGAGATCCTCACCCCCGATTTCCGCGGCAAGATGAGGGCCGCGGTCGAGGCGATCGTCGCGGCCGGGCCCGACGTCTACAACCACAACCTTGAGACCGTACCGCGGCTCTATCCGACGATCCGCCCCGGCGCACGCTACTATGCGTCGCTGCGCCTGCTCGAGGAGGTCAAGGCCCACAACCCGCTGATCTTTACCAAGAGCGGGATCATGCTCGGGCTCGGCGAGGAACGGCTCGAGGTGCACCAGGTGATGGATGACATGCGCTCGGCGCAGATCGATTTCCTGACGATGGGCCAGTACCTGCGGCCGACCCCCAAGCACGCCGAGGTCAAGGAGTTCGTCACCCCCCAGGCCTTTTCGGCCTATGGCGCCATCGCCCGGGCCAAGGGCTTCCTGCAGGTTGCCGCAAGCCCGCTGACGCGGTCGAGCTATCACGCCGGCGAGGACTTCGCGCAGATGCGGGCCGCCCGTGAGGCGCAGCTGGCGAAGTGCCAGGGGCGCTGAGCCGGTGGCGCGGATTCACGAGGTTCGCCGGCTGCCTTGGAGCGCCCGGCAGATGTTCGACCTGGTGGCCGATGTCGGCCGCTATGCCGAGTTTCTGCCCTGGGTCGTGGCCACGCGGGTGCGCTCCGATTCCGAGACCGAGATGGTCGCCGACATGCTCGTGGGCTTCTCGGCTCTGCGCGAGAAGTTCACCTCGCGCGTCGAGAAGCAGGCGCCGCCTGAGGGAACAGGCGATGCGGCCGATGAGGGGCGGATCCAGGTTCACTACATCGACGGACCGCTGCGTGATCTCGACAACCGCTGGGTGTTCCGTCCGGACGGGCCCGATGCCTGCGAGATCGACTTCTGCGTCGAGTTCGCCTTTCGCAATGCGTTGTTCCAGAAGCTGGCGAACCAGTATCTCGACAAGGCCTTTCGCAAGATGGTGACGGCCTTCGAGCAGCGCGCCGCCGCGGTTTACGGCAGCAGCAACTCAAGCGCGCAGAGCGTCGCCTGACGGCGCACCGCGGCGCGGCTTTCCCCCGCGAAGTGCCGTTCCTCGGCCTCGCCGGCCTCGGGATCGGCCGGATTGCGCAGCGCGCGGGCGAAGACCACTGTGCCGACCGGCTTGGTGTCCGATCCGCCAGCCGGGCCCGCCACTCCGCTGATCGCCACCGCGACATCGGCGCCGCTGCGCTTCAGGGCCCCTTCGGCCATGGCCCAGGCGCAGGCGATCGAGACCGCGCCGAAGGTGTCGATGATGTCCCCCGGGACGCCCAACAGTTCGCGCTTCGAGGCGTTGGAGTAGGTGACGAAGCCGCGATCGAGAACCGCCGACGAGCCGGCTATCTCGGTCAGCGCCGCGGCGACCAGTCCACCGGTGCAGCTCTCGGCCAGCGCCACGGTGCGGCCGAGCGCTGCGTTCTCCTCAATCACCCGGCGCGCCAGCGCGAGTACGTCGTCCGGAAGCAGGCTGTCGGTCATGCCATCAAGCCTTGCATAGCGGCAAGTTGCCGAGTTTCGACGTCCCGGCCTTGCTGCCGAGTCCGACTGCCACGGCGATCAGTTCAGCCGTGTTCTCCGGCGGAAGCGGCGCTAGCAGCGCGACGACCCGGTCGATGGTGGTGCAGGAATCGGGTTTGATCTGCCCGGTCACGATTCCGGCAAAGGCGGCATCGGCGATCTGCTGCAGGGCATCGTCGGGCATCGTCGCAAACAGTCTGGCGGAGCCGGCGTCCTTTGCCGAGGCCATCTTGAGGAAGGCCGACTTGGCCTCAGGCCAGGCCTTTGCCTTGCCGGTCGCATAGCGCTGGGCCAGTTCGGTGCCGCCCTGGCGAAGGAATGCGCCGGCTGGCAAGGCCGTGGCGCAGGCCCGGCTGGTTCCGCTGATCACGCTCGGCAAAGCATAGGTCGATAGTGCGGTGAACTCGCGCGGGGTCAGGCAAGGTGTGCTGGACTGGGCCGCGGCTACCTGCGGCACGGCAAGCAGTAGCGACGAGCAAAGCAGAGCAAGCGTTCGCATGGTGGTTTCCTGTGCTGGGCTCAGACGCGGAGCACGGTGGCGACTGCCTGCGCGGCAATGCCCTCGCGCCGTCCGGTGGCATCGAGTCCCTCGGTGGTGGTCGCCTTGACGCTCACGGCGGCAATGTCAACGCCGATGATCCCGGCCAGGCTTGCCCGCATGGCCTCGCGATGCGGTCCGATCTTCGGGGCCTCGCAGATGATCGTGACATCGACATTGCCGACGGCATGGCCGCTCTCGCGGACCAACCCTGCGGCATGGGCAAGGAACCGGGATGAGGCTGCCCCCTTCCACTGCGGATCGCTGGGCGGAAAGTGGCTGCCTATGTCCCCGGCACCGATCGCTCCCAGGAGGGCATCAACCAGCGCATGGATCGCTACGTCGGCGTCGCTGTGCCCAGCCAGGCCGTGGCTGTGCTCGATCCGCACCCCGCACAGCCACAGCGCTTCCCCCGCACTGAGGCGATGGACGTCGTAGCCGGTTCCGATCCGGACCGCGGGAGCGGCCGGGGCAAAGTCGCTGGCGAAGGTCAGCTTGTGCAAGGCTTCGTCTCCTGCAACCAGGGCGACCGTCAGGCCGGCGGCGCGGGCAACTTGGGCATCATCGCCCGCCTCGGTCGCGCCATTCCAGCTGCGATGGGCGGCGAGAATCTCGGCATAGCCAAAAGCTTGGGGGGTCTGCACCCGGCGCAGTGCCGCGCGGTCTGCCGGGGCGCCCATCGTGCCTGCGGCATCATGGCACAGGCTGTCGACCACCGGCAGCACCGGGATCGCGCCGGGCGCGGCGTCCAGCGCGGTACAGAGCCGCTCGATCACGGCCTCGGGCAGGATTGGCCGGGCTGCGTCGTGGATTAACACCCTCGCGGGGGGATCCTGCGCAAGGGCCTCAAGCCCGGCCAGGACCGAACCCTGGCGCGTGGCGCCGCCGGTGACCAGCATCACTGGCAGCCCAGCCAGGGCTTCGCCCGCGATCGCCGCGGCACCGGCGGGTATGCAGACGACAACCGGGGCACAGCCGGCAGCGAGCAGACGCTCGACCGAATGGCGCACCACGGGCTTGCCGCGCCACATCGCAAACTGCTTGGGCAGCGGCTGACCGGCGCGCAGCCCGGCACCGGCAGCCACGACGACCGCAGCCGTGCCAGCCGGGGCTGCCGGCGCGGCGGGGGGAGAGGCAGTTTCGGCGGCCATCGTCCGCGCCGGTAATCGCTTGCGGGGCAAAGGACAATCCACTATGCGCTGCCTGTTTTTTAGGCAGCCGGCGACCGTGCGTTGATCATGACCAAAGCCCCCGTTCCCCCAGCGCTTGCACCGATCCGGATCGGTACGGTGCCGATCGAATGCCCGGTGATCCTTGCCCCGATGACCGGCGTCAGCGATCTGCCATTCCGTAAGTTCGTGCGCCGCTACGGTTCGGGCCTGAATGTGACCGAGATGATCGCCAGCGCCGCGGCGATCCGCGAGACCCGCCAGTCGATTCAGAAGGCGGCCTGGGATCCGGTGGAGGATCCGGTGTCGATGCAACTGGTTGGCTGCGAGCCGGCTGAAATGGCCGAGGCGGCCCGGCTCAACGAGGATCGCGGCGCAGCGATCATCGACATCAACATGGGCTGCCCGGTGCGCAAGGTCGTCAATGGCGATGCCGGATCGGCGCTGATGCGCGACGTGCCGCTCGCCACCCAGTTGATCGCCGCGACGGTCAAGGCGGTGAAGGTGCCGGTGACGGTGAAGATGCGCATGGGCTGGTGCCACGACAGCCTCAATGCCCCTGAATTGGCCCGCATCGCGGAGGATCTTGGCGCCAGGATGATCACTGTACACGGTCGCACCCGCAACCAGATGTACAAGGGAAGTGCCGACTGGGGGTTCGTGCGGAGCGTCAAGCAGGCCGTGTCGATCCCGGTGATCGTCAACGGTGACATCTGCGGGATCGCCGATGCCGCCCAGGCGCTCGAACAATCCGGGGCCGACGGGGTGATGATCGGTCGCGGCGCCTACGGCAAACCCTGGCTGCTGGCCCAAGTGATGCATTGGTGGCGCACGGGCGAGGTGCTGGCTGAGCCTGCGCTGGCCGAGCAGTTCGACGTGATCCTCGAGCACTACGAGGCGATGCTCGAGCACTATGGCACGATGACCGGGGTGCGCATGGCACGCAAGCATCTGGGCTGGTACACCAAGGGTTTGCCCGGTTCGGCCGAGTTCCGGAACAAGGTCAACTTCATTGACGATGCCGACGAAGTGGTACGTCAGCTGCGCGGGTTCTACGCGCCGCTGCTAGACCTCGATCCGGCGCGGCGCGAGGCGGCCTGACCGTGGCGACAAGCCAGGTGGCACCGGATGCCTGGCGGCAGTTGGCCAGCATGTCCCTGGCGGTGGTCCTGCTGGGCCCGGACCTGCGCATCGCCGGCGCCAATCCCGCAGCAGAGCAGTTCCTCGGACAGAGCATCCGGCGCATCGCCGGCAAGCGGCTGTTCGATCTTGTGCGCTTCGATGAGCCGCGCATGCTGGCCCGGGTCCATGAGACCGATGCGCCGCTGTCGGCGCGTGATGCCGGAGCTCTGATCCTTGGCGTCGGTTCCCGCCGGCTCGACGTGACGGTCTCGCCGGTGACCGAGACCCCGGGCTGGCAGGTGGTGACGTTGCAGGATGCCAGCGCCGCCGAGGCCCTCGGTGAGGACCCGGGTACTACCGAGGATTCGGTGCTGCGCGCGCCCGAGATCCTGGCGCACGAAATCAAGAATCCGCTCGCGGGCATTCGTGGCGCGGCACAGCTGCTGGGTCGCAAGGTGGCGGACAAGGACCGCGCGCTGACCACGCTGATCGCCGACGAGGTCGACCGCATCGCGAAGTTGATCGACGAGATGCAGACGCTGTCGCGGCGCACCACAGCGCCGGTCGCGCCGTGCAACCTGCACGAGGCGGTCCGCCGCGCACGTGCGGTGATTGATGCGGCAGGTAAGGGCGTGCGGATCGAAGAGGAGTTCGACCCCTCGCTGCCGCCGGTGCTGGGCAGCGCCGATGCGCTGGTTCAGGTGCTGATCAACCTGCTCTCCAACGCGGCCGAAGCCTGCGCCGTCCAGGCCGCGGCCCGGATCGTGGTGCGTTCGCGTTTCTCGAGCGGCCTGCAACTGCATGCGGTAAGCGACGGAAAGCCCGTGCGGTTGCCAATCGAACTGCGGGTAAGCGACAATGGCCCAGGGGTCGATCCGGCCATGCGCGACCACATCTTCGAGCCGTTCGTGACCTCGAAGAAGAGTGGGCAGGGGCTGGGGCTGGCGCTGGTCCGCAAACTGGTGCGCGACATGAATGGGCGGATCACGCACGAACGCGACGAAGCGCGGGGCTGGACCCATTTTCGGATCCATCTGCCTTTGGCGCCCGAACCCAAGGGACCGCGCCCCGCCACGCAGAGGGAACAGCCATGACGGTCCTGCTCGTCGAGGACGATGAATCCATCGCCATCGTGATCACGGCAGCGCTCGAGGCCGAGGGTTTCGTGGTGCACCACTGCCATTCCGTCGCCGAGCGTGATCGGTTGCTGGCGCAGTCGGGCTTCGCGGCGCTGGTCACCGACGTCAAGCTCACGGATGGCGATGGCATCGAGACCTTGCCGGCGGTGCGGGCACGGCATCCGGACATGCCGGTGATCATCCTGAGCGCCCAGAACACGCTCGATACGGCGGTGCGGGCGAGCGATACGGGGGCCTTCGAGTACTTTCCCAAGCCGTTCGACATCGACGAGCTGGCGCGGACTGTGCGCCAGGCGGTGGGCGCGACGAGTCAGGCGAGCGGGGAGGAGGGCGAAGAGGCGGAGCCCGCAGGTCTGCCCCTGGTGGGCCGAAGCGCACCGATGCAGGCGGTTTACCGCATGATCACGCGCGTCCTGCGCAACGATCTGACCGTGTTGATCCTCGGCGAATCAGGTACGGGCAAGGAGCTGGTGGCCGAAGCGATCCACCAATTGGGCCATCGTCGCGGTGGACCTTTCGTGGCGGTCAACACCGCCGCCATCCCGGCCGAGCTGATTGAAAGTGAGTTGTTCGGGCACGAGAAGGGGGCCTTTACCGGTGCGGTGGCGCGCTATGTCGGCAAGTTCGAGCAGGCGGCGGGCGGCACCCTGTTTCTCGACGAGATCGGCGACATGCCGATGCAGGCACAAACAAGGCTGCTGCGGGCGCTGCAATCGGGTTCGATCCGCCGGGTTGGCGGGCGCGAGGAGGTGGCGATCGACACGCGCATCGTCGCGGCGACCAATCGCGATCTTGAACCGCTCATCGCTGCCGGGCAGTTCCGCGAAGACCTCTACTATCGCCTGAACGTCGTCCCGATCACGATGCCGGCCCTGCGCGAAAGGGCCGGAGATATCGAGGCACTGGCAAACCACTTTCTCAAGCTGGCGACCGCCGAAGGCCTGCCTCGGCGCCAACTGACCCGCGACGGTGCGGCGCTGCTTGAGCGCCAACCATGGCGCGGCAACGTGCGCGAGCTCAAGAACTTCATCTACCGCGTTGCGCTGCTGGCGCGCGAGGACGTGGTCGATGCCGAGACGATCCAGCCACTGTTGCTGCAAAGCCAGCGTGCCGAGGCCGAGCAGGCCCCTGAGCCACCCGGTCTGGACCAGGCTGTGGCGCAATGGATCGAGCGGGAAGCCCCGGCGCCGGGCAGGGTCTACGACCTGGCGCTGGCCGCTTTCGAGCGTCCGCTGTTCGCCGAGGTGCTCCGCAACACGGGGGGGAACCAGTTGCGGTCGGCGCAGATTCTAGGGATCAACCGCAACACCCTGCGCAAGCGCTTGTCCGAGCTCGGACTCGATCCCGACGGGTTCGCCCGCCGCTCCTGACCTGGCCGCCCCTGACCTGATCGTGCGCTCCGCGCCGCTCGTCGCGCGGGGCGGGACCTGTCCCACAATCCCTCTTGCATATCTGCAACAGCAGGTGTTGTTGTTGGGTTACGATGGCGGTGGAAACGGTAGGAGAGGTTCCGGCACGGCGCACCGGCTGGCCGCGATGGCGGCGTCGGCTGCAGGTGTCTGCGCGGCGCGCCAATCTGTTTGCCGTGATCGAGGTGGTCGCAGCGATCGCCTTCATCACCATGACCGTGGTGACCTTCGCGACGATCCGGGCCCGCTCCGACCGCGAACTGATGCCGTCCGACCTCACCGCCACCCTCCTGGTCGGAACGCTGGTGCCCGCGATGGCATTGCTGGTGCTGCTCGGTCGGCGCATGGCCTTGCGGCGGGCCGCCGAGACGTTGGGCGGGACCGGTCGGCTCCACACCCAGCTGGTCTTCTTCTTTTCGTTGCTGGCAGCGATTCCGACCCTGCTCGTCGTGGTCTTTGCCTCTTACCTGTTCCAGTCGGGCGTGGAATTCTGGTTCTCGGACAGCTCGCGCGGGCTGCTCGAAAATGCCAACAAGCTCGCGCGCGGCTATTACGAACAGAACCTGCGCGACGTCGGCAATGAGACCGTCGCCATGGCCAGCGATCTGCGCGACTATCTGGGTCAGGCGCCGATCGCCAGTCCCGCCTTCGTCGAGGGCTATTCCTACCAGGTCGTCAGCCGCAAGCTGAACGAGAGCGCGATCATCGAGAAGGGACGCGACGGGCAGTTGCGCACCGCGGCGATTGTCGACCCCGAGAAAAACTCCAACCGGGAACGCGTGACGCGCGAAGTGCTCGGCCGGCTCGAGGCCGGCGAACCGATGGTGGTCAGCGCCAATGCCAACCGCATCGAGGCGGTGACCGCGATCGATCGGGCGACAGGGATATACCTTTATGCTGCGCGCAGCTCGGACCTGCTGGCCTTCAGCCAGGGGCAGCGAGCGCAGAACATCGTGCGCGCCTACGAGGTGCTGACCCGCCGCGCCCGCACACTGCAATTGCGCTTCAACGTCGCGTTGTTCGTGGCCAGCCTGGCGCTGGTCGGGCTGTCGGTATGGTTCGCGCTGCGGTTTGCCGATAATCAGGTCAAGCCGCTCTACGATCTGGTCGGGGCTGCCCGGCGCGTCGGCAGCGGCAACTATGCATTGCGCGTGGACGGGCGCACCGGGCCGGACGAGATCGGCCAGCTCAACCGGGCGTTCAACCGCATGACCGCGCAGATCGAGCGCCAGACCAGCGCGCTGGTCGAGGCGAACCAGCAGCTGCACGAGCGCCGGGCCTTCATCGAGGCCGTCCTCGAATCGGTCAGCGCCGGGATCATCTCGATCGACGGCAACGGACAGGTGCTGCTGATCAACACGCCCGCCAATGCACTGCTGTTCGGTCTTGCTGACCGACACCCGATTGGCGAGCCGCTGGCCGAGATCGCGCCGGGCATCGCCGCTCTGGTCGAACGCGGACAGCACAGCGCCGTGATTCAGCATGGCAAGGCAGGCGAGCTGCTGACCCTGGCCGTGCGCATATCGCGCGACCGCACCGGACACGTGATCACCTTCGAGGACATCACGCGCCAGCTGCTCGATCAGCGACAGGCGGCGTGGTCGGATGTGGCGCGCAGGATCGCTCACGAGATCAAGAACCCGCTGACCCCGATCCAGCTCGCCACCGAGCGGCTGCGGCGGCGCTATGGTCGCCAGATCGAGAACGACCCGCAGCTGTTCGAGGAACTGACCAGCACGATCATCCGCCAGGTTGGGGACCTGCGTAACATGGTCGACGAGTTTTCCTCATTCGCGCGACTGCCCAAGCCAGTGTTCCGCGTCGAGGATCCGGTTGACCTGGCCCGCCAGTCGGTCTTTCTCCAGGAAGTGGCGCGGCCCGATCTGGATTTCTCGTTCCGCGCCGAGAACCCCGCCGGGGAAGGGCCGCCGCTGGGCCACCTGTTGTGTGACCGCCACCAGTTTGGCCAGGCCATGACCAACGTGCTCAAGAACGCGGTTGAGGCGATCGAGGCCCGCGCCCGCGCCGGCGAGCCCGACTACCGCGGCCGGATCGCGGTCACCATGGAGGGCGACGCGGCCATGATCGCCGTGGCTATCGCCGACAACGGAATCGGTCTGCCGAGCGAGCGAGAGCGGATCACCGAACCCTACATGACCACCCGCGAGAAAGGCACTGGTCTCGGTCTCGCGATCGTCAAGAAGATCATCGAGGAACATGGCGGCGAAATGTCCTTCTCCACCACCGACGGTGGGGGCACCACCGTGCGCATGGGCTTCGCCCGTGATCCGCTGGGCCGCCAGGAAGCAGCCCGGCCCGAGGCGGCGGAATGACCTGCCTCTGCCGCCCCGTTCCCCGTTCTGCCACCCGTGAGGAGTTCTGATGGCGCTCGATATCCTGATCGTCGACGACGAACGCGACATTCGCGAACTGGTTGCGGGGGTGCTCAGCGACGAGGGCTACGAATGCCGCACCGCGGGCGACAGCCGTGCTGCGCTGGAGGCCATCGATCAGCGTCGCCCCAGTCTGGTGCTGCTCGACGTGTGGCTTCACGGCTCGCCGATGGACGGGCTCGAGGTGCTGGATGCGATCAAGGTGCGTGAGCCTGAACTTCCGGTGATCATCTTCTCCGGCCACGGCAACATCGACACGGCGGTCTCGGCGATCTCGCGCGGGGCGATGGACTTCATCGAGAAGCCGTTCGAGGCCGAGCGGCTGCTCCATTTGGTTGGCCGGGCCACCGAGACCGAACGGTTGCGGCGCGAGAATGCCCAGCTCAAGAAGCATGCCGACACCACCGCCTACGAGTTCACCGGCAGCAGCACGGCGATCAACCAGGTCCGCGCTACGCTCAAGCGCGTCGCCAATACCGGCAGTCGGCTGCTCATCTCGGGCCCGGCGGGAGTGGGCAAGGAGGTGGCCGCGCGGATGCTCCACGCCTGGAGCCCGCGTGCCGACAGCGCCTTCGTCTCGGTCAATTCGGCGCGGATCACCCCCGAACGCTTCGAGCAGGAGCTGTTCGGCGAGGAGCAGGACGGACATCTCGTCCGCCCCGGCCTGCTCGAGATGGCCGATGGCGGCACCCTCTACCTCGACGAGGTAGCCGACATGCCCCTGTCTACCCAGGCGCGGATCCTGCGGGTCCTGACCGAGCAGGCCTTCGTCCGGGTTGGCGGTCACCGGCAGATCCGCGTCGATGTGCGCGTGGTCTCGTCCACTTCGCGCAATCTCGAGAAGGAGATCGCCGAACGGCGGTTCCGCGAGGACCTGTTTTACCGACTCAACGTGGTCCCGGTGCATGTCCCGGCGCTGGCCGAGCGGCGCGACGACATTCCCGGTCTGGTCGAACATTTCTTTGCGCGCTTCGCGGCCAACCAAGGGGTCGCCCCGCCGGAGATCGCGCCCGATGCGATGGCCGCGCTGCAGGCCTATGAATGGCCCGGCAACGTGCGCCAGCTGCGCAATGTGGTCGAGCGGACGGTGATCCTGACCCCGCTCGAGCGGCTGGCGCGGATCGAGGCTGACATGCTCCCCGCCGAAATCGGCAGCGGCCGGCTGGGCGGCGATTCCGGTATGTCGACACTGATGGGGGTCCCGCTGCGCGAGGCTCGCGAGAGCTTCGAGCGCGAATACCTGCGGGTCCAGATCCGGCGGTTCTCAGGCAATATCTCGAAGACCGCCAGCTTCATCGGGATGGAACGGTCTGCCCTGCACCGCAAGCTCAAGCTGCTCGGCATGGTCGAGCGGGGGAGCGAAGACGGGGAGGGGTGACGCCCCGGCCGCGGGAGCCACCCGTTCCAAGCCGAAATGCGCTCCTGCCGCAATACGCGGCTTTTCCCAATTTACGTGGCGGAAGGAAACCGATAGTTTCACGCTGGTTTCGGTTGAATCGCGCCCTGCTGGGTGCGCTTCCGCCTGATCGCGGACCGCCAGAAGGCGGCTGCCAAGAAGAAGGAGCATTTTGGTGACCGGACGCACTCTTACCGCCCGCCCACGCGCGCCCAAGGCCGAACCCGAGGCCCCGCCGCCGCCCCCTTCCGGCAAGGGCAGCCCCAACCTGCAAGACCAGTTCCTCAACCTGCTCCGCAAGAACAAGGTGCCCGTCACCATGTTCCTCGTGAAGGGGGTCAAGCTGCAGGGCATCGTCACCTGGTTCGACAACTTCTCGATTCTGCTACGGCGCGATGGCCAGTCGCAGCTGGTCTACAAGCACGCCGTCAGCACGATCATGCCGAGCCAGCCGATCGATGCGCGCCAGTTTGGTGGCGGCCCCGATACGGCAAACAAGAAGGTCCGGCTGCTGCAGGACGTGTTCCTGGCCTCGATCCGCACGGCGGGCGTGCAGGTGACGATGTTCCTCGTCAACGGCGTGATGCTGCAGGGCCGGGTCGCCGCTTATGACCTGTTCTGCATGCTGCTGGAACGCGAAGGCTACGTGCAGCTTGCCTACAAGCATGCCGTATCGACGATCCAGCCGGTCACCCCGGTCGATCTCACCGGCGGAGAGCTGGACGAGGAAGAGGACGACGTCTGATCGATAACGACGACCTCAAGGGAGAGGTTTCGCGCGGAGCCCGGGCCGTTATCGTCTATCCGGCGATGCGCCAGCGGGTGGCCGTCGATACCGATTCCCGGCTGGAAGAAGCGCGCGGCCTGGCCTTGGCGATCGGGATCGTGGTGGTGGAAGCCTTTGCCATCCCGATCCGCGAGGCGCGGGCCGGTACCCTGTTCGGCGAAGGCCAGATTGAAAACATTGCGGTGGCCTGCAACCGCGAGGATGCCGAGCTGGTGATCGTCGACGGTTCTCTCACGGCAATCCAGCAGCGCAACCTCGAGGAAAAGCTCAAGCGCAAGGTGATCGATCGCACCGGGCTGATCCTGGAGATCTTCGGTGAACGCGCGGCGACGGCAGAAGGCCGGCTGCAGGTCGAGCTGGCCCATCTCGATTACCAGGCCGGCCGGCTCGTCCGCTCGTGGACCCACCTCGAACGCCAGCGAGGCGGCTTCGGCTTCCTCGGCGGTCCGGGCGAGACGCAGATCGAGGCTGACCGCCGCATGATCCGCGACCGCATGGCCCGGCTGCGCCGCGAGCTCGAGCAGGTCCGCCGCACCCGCGGCCTCCATCGCCAGCGCCGCGGCCGGGCGCCCTGGCCGGTGATCGCACTGGTTGGCTATACCAATGCCGGGAAGTCGACGCTGTTCAACCGGCTGACCGGGGCCTCGGTCATGGCCGAGGACCTGCTGTTCGCCACGCTCGACCCGACCATGCGGGCGATCCGCCTCCCCGGGATCGACAAGGCGATCCTGTCGGACACGGTCGGGTTCATCTCGGACCTGCCGACCCAGCTGATCGCCGCCTTCCGCGCGACGCTCGAAGAGGTGACGGCCGCCGACGTGATCGTCCATGTCCGCGATATCGCCAATCCCGATACGGTGGCGCAGAAGCAGCAGGTGCTCGAGGTGCTCACCGACCTTGGGATCATCGGGGCCGAGGGCGAGGAGGCGCCGGTTCGGATGGTCGAGGTGTGGAACAAGTGGGACCTGCTGACGCCCGACCAGACGATCGAGCTGCGCGCTGAAATGGCGCGCCGGCCTGAGGATAAAATCGTTCCTTTATCTGCATTTACTGGCGAAAACTGTGAAGGCTTGCTGGCTCTTCTGTCGGACCTGCTGACAGCCGACGCCGCCTTGCATACCTTCGTGCTGCCGGCCAGCGCAGGGCAGCGGATCGCCTGGCTCCATGCGCATGGCGAGGTGGTGGGTGACGAGGACGCCGGGGAAGGGGAGGACGGCCCGCGCCGCCGCCTCGCGGTGCGGCTCAGTCCGCGCGATCTTGGCCGTTTTGCACGGCTCTAGCGGTCATCGACCGGCGCCGGGTTACTCGGCTGCCTTGACCCGCTGCCAGAGTGCTTCCTGCCGGGCGATCGGCAGGGCGGCGAAATCCTCACCGTCCTGCCCGGCAAGCGCCTCCATGGCCTGGAAGCGGCGCTCGAACTTGGCATTGGCCGCACGCAGGGCTTCTTCGGGCGCGATGCCATAGACCCGCACAGCGTTGACCGCAGCGAACAGGAGGTCACCGGCTTCCTCCACGCGTTCGGCATCCGATCCCGCAGCACGCAGTTCGTCCAACTCCTCGCGCACCTTGTCGGCTGGTCCCGCCGGATCCTCCCAGTCGAACCCGACCCGCGCTGCGCGCTTCTGCAGCTTCTCGGCGCGCATCAGCGCGGGCAGTGCCAAGGCAACCCCGGCGAGCGCCGATGTCGCCCCCCGAGCGGCGCGTTCCGCGGCCTTGAGCTGCTCCCAGCGCTCCTCACGCGGCTGCTCCACGGTGGTGTCTGTCCCGAACACGTGCGGATGGCGGTATTCGAGCTTGTCGGCGATCGCGGCGGCGACGTCGTCGAAAGCGAACAGGCCGGCTTCCTCGGCCATTCTCGCGTGGAAGACGACCTGCAGCAGCAGATCGCCCAGCTCGTCCCGCAGCGCGGCCATGTCGTTGCGCTCGATCGCGTCGGCCACTTCATAGGCTTCCTCGATCGTATAGGGCGCGATCGTCGCGAAGGTCTGCGCCACGTCCCAGTCACAGCCGCGTTCCGGATCGCGCAGACGCGCCATGATCGCTAGCAGACGCGACAGGGCGGGTGTCTCGGCGGGTGGGGTCATCGTCGCGGACCTTTTATTGTGATAATGCACATTATGTTAATTTGGACTGGGGTAAGGACGGGGGAGCGCATAGGGCGCCCTAGCCTCCGAACCGGGCCGCCAGCGCCGCCAACGCGCCGATCAGCACGGCCCACACCACCGCATAGACAACCCGCCGCTGGCCGCTCAACTGCTGCAGCGCGCTGCTGCGTGAGACGAGGAACAGTGACATGACGAGGCCCGCCATCGCGACGATCGTATCGCCGTCGGGTAGCCGCGGGGTCATGCCTCGAGCACAAGCCCGTCATAGCCGACCAGCACGTGGCTGGGCACCTCGGCGCCGAGCGCGGCATAGTCCATCGAGCGATCCATGTGAGTCAGCACCGCGCGGCCGACCCGCGCCGCCGCGGCCAGTTCGAGCGCCATGCCGAGATGCGCGTGGGTTGGATGTGGCTCGCGGCGCAGGCAGTCGACTACCAGAAGGTCGCAACCGTCGAACAGGTCGACCATCTCGCGGTTGATCGCGCTGAAATCGGTCGCATAGCCGATCGAGCGGCCGTCGGCATCGAACCGGTAGGCAGTGCTCTGCGCCGGTCCATGGTCCATCTGGCACCAACGTACGCCGAATCCGGCGCACAGCCGCAGGCGGTCGAGCGTGTCGATCGTGCAGATGGTGTGGTAGCCATGCTGTCCAGCGAAAACGTAACCGAAGCGGCTGCGCAATCGCCTGACGGTTTCTTCGTGGCCATAACCGGGCAATGGCGCCCCGCGGCCGTAGCGCATCGGGCGCAGGTCATCGATGCCGTGGGTGTGATCGGCATGGTCGTGGGTCCAGAACACTGCGTCGATCCGGTCGATCCCGTTCGCCAGCAACTGCGCGCGCAGATCGGGTGACGTGTCGACCAGCAGGCGTGCACCGGCCTTGCTCTCGACCACGATCGAGACCCTCGAGCGCCGGTTTCGCGGCTCGGCCGGATCGCAATCGCCCCAGTCGCCGCGGCCATCGGCACCGCCGATCCGGGGCACGCCGGTCGAGGTTCCCGAACCCAACATGATCAGCTTCACGCGCCCTGCCCTCCGACCTTGGAGAACAAAGCGTGAAAATTTCGTGTCGTCGTGGCCGCGAGGGCTTCTGGCGTAGTCCCGCGCAGGGCGGCGACGAAGCGCGCGGTATCGGCCACGAAGGCGGGCTCGCAGGGCTTGCCCCGGTGCGGGACGGGAGCGAGGAACGGGGCGTCGGTCTCGACCAGCAGGCGATCTTCCGGAACAGTCCGGGCCACGTCCTGCAGCGCCACCGCGTTCTTGAAGGTGACGATCCCCGAAAGCGAGATGGTCAGCCCCAGTTCGAGCATCTCGGCACCGAATTCGGCCGAGGCGGTGAAGCAGTGGATCAGGGCGGGGAAGGCCCCCTTCCCCATTTCCTCGCGCAGGATCCGGGCGGTGTCCTCCTCGGCGTCGCGGGTGTGGATGATCAGCGGCAGTCCGGTCTCACGCGCCACGCCGATATGCACCCGGAACAGATCCTGCTGCACCTGCCGATCCGAGTGGTCGTAGTAGTAGTCCAGTCCGGTCTCGCCGATCGCGACCACGCGCGGGTGGCAGGTCGCGCCGAGCAGCACCTCGGCGCCGAGATCTGCGTGCTGGTCGGCCTCGTGAGGGTGGATGCCGACGCTGGCCCAGACATCCGGCTCACGCTCGGCCACGGCGATCACCTCGGCCCATTCGCTGCGCCGGGTGGAGATGTTGAGGAACCCGCAGACCCCCGCCGTCCGCGCGCGCGCCAGTACGCCCGACTGATCCTCGCACAGGCCTTTGTAATTGAGGTGGCAGTGCGAATCGATCAGCATCAGGCCACCGCGTCCTCGCTGGGCAGTTCGATCCGTGGGAAGGCCGGGGCAGGCTGACCCAGCGGCTCGCCTGTGGCCACGCGGCGGGCAAACCAGGCCGGATCGTCCAATGCCGCCAGATCGCGCTCACTGGCCGGAATGCTCAACTGGTCCAGCACCTTTCCAGCCGCAGCAGGAACGACCGGGCTGATCGCGATGGTCAGGTCGCGGATGGCCATGAACAGGGTGAGCAACACCGCTTCCATCCGCGCCGGATCGGTCTTCTTCAGCGCCCAGGGGGCCTGCTCGTCAATATAGGCGTTGCAGGCGAAGACGGCGCGCATCCACGCCTCGATCCCGGCCGAGAAGTTGAGTGCGGCGAATTCGCGGGGCAGTTCGACGCGGCAGGCGTCAGACACAAGCTGGCGCAGCGTCCGATCGGCTTCAGTTTCATCAAAGGCATGAAGCACGCCGTCCATGTTCTTGAAGATCATGGAGCAGACCCGCTGCACCAGATTGCCGAAGCTGTTGGCCAGCTCGGCATTGGCGCGGGTGACAATCGCCTCCGGCGAATAGGACCCGTCCTGCCCGAAGGCGACCTCGCGCAACAGGAAGTAGCGCAGCGTGTCCACCCCGAACCGATCAGCCAGGTCGAGCGGATCGGTAACATTGCCGAGAGATTTCGATTCCTTCTGCCCGCGGTTGAGCAAGAAGCCGTGGCCAAACACCTGGCGCGGCACCGGCAGGCCCGCGCTCATCAGGAAAGCGGGCCAGTAGACCGCGTGGAACCGGACGATGTCCTTGCCGATCAGATGCAGATCGGCGGGCCACCAGGTCTCCACCGTCGAAGTTTCCTCGGGGAAACCCAGCCCGGTGAGATAATTCGTCAGGGCGTCGACCCAGACATACATGACATGGTTCTCGCTGCCGGGAACCTTGACCCCCCAGTCGAAGCTGGTGCGCGAGACCGACAGGTCGCGCAGGCCGCCTTCGACAAAGCGCAGCACCTCGTTGCGGCGGCTCTCGGGCTGGATGAAGCCGGGATTGTCGCGATAGAGCCCGAGCAGCCGCTCAGCATAGGCCGAGAGACGGAAAAACCAGCTTTCCTCGACTGTCCATTCGACAGGGGTACCCTGGGGCGAGAGCTTCTGCCCCCCTTCCCCGACGGTCAGTTCGCTTTCGTCGTAATAGGCCTCGTCGCGGACCGAGTACCACCCCTCGTAGCGGTCGAGGTAGAGATCGCCATTCGCCTGCATACGCCGCCACAGCTCCTGCGAAGCCTGGTGGTGGCGCGCTTCGGTGGTGCGGATGAAAACGTCATAGCTGACGTTCAAAACATCACACATATCAATGAAATGTTGTGACATTTCATCGGCCAGCTGCTTCGGAGTCTGCCCCAGGTCGCGGGCCTTCTGGGCCATTTTGAGGCCGTGCTCGTCGGTCCCCGTCTGGAACCGGACGGTACGGCCGCAAAGCCGTTGGAAGCGGGCGATGACGTCGGCGGCGATCGCCTCGTAGGCGTGGCCGATGTGCGGCTTGCCGTTGGGATACGAGATCGCGGTCGTGATGTAGTAGGGTTCGCCCATGTCCGGCCTGTCTGGAGGTGTCAGGCCGCTTCTCTAGGGAGCGCGGCCGAGACGAGCAACCCGCCGATTTCCATCGCGAGCAGCCCCGGATCGTAATTGTAGGTCGGCGCCTGGGCGGTGAGTGTCGCCAGCGCGGCGTGGGCTTCGATGATCCGCGGTTGCTGTGGGCCCGGCGCGGTGCACACCGACTCCACCAGCACTGCCCGAGCCAGATCGAGCGTGGCCAGCTGGCGTTCGCGATCGGGGCGGGCGCCGATCTCGGCCGCCAGTTCGCCGCGCAGCACAAAGTGCTCATCACCTTCGTGCAGCAGGCGCAGCATGATGGCGTGGAGCGCTCCGAGTTCCTGTTCGACAAAGCCTAGCGCAGCTCCGGGAGAGCCATCGGCAGCGGCGATCGCGGCAGCGCGGGTCGCCTCGGTGGCCCGCGGCGCCAGCCGCGCCAGCAGCGGTCCCAGATCTGCGGCTGTCAGGGTGGGAAAGCGCAAGGTCCGGCAGCGTGAGCGGATGGTGGGGAGCAGGCGGCCGGGACGATGGGTGACCAGCAGGAACACGCAGCCGGCCGGCGGCTCCTCCAGGCTCTTCAGCAGGGCGTTGACCGCACTCTTCTCAAGATCGTCGGCCGGGTCGATCACGATCGCACGGCGAGTGCCGAGCGTGGGCCGGGTGGTCAGGCGGTGCTGGATCTGCCGCACCTGATCGACCGAGATGTTGCGCTTGGTGGCATAGGGCTTGCCCTCGTCTCTCTTGCGCGCCTCATCCTCATTGGCGGGCAAGGGCTCGAGGACGATGATGTCGGGATGGAGCCCGGGCTGCGGCACTCCGGGCTCGGCCACCAGCTCGCGCGCGGCAGCCAGGGCGAAACCTGCCTTGCCCAGTCCCTGCCTCCCGGCCAGGATCCATGCGTGGTGCATGCGGCCGGACGCCAGTGCCGCGCGCCATTCGCGCCACGGTTCCGCGTGGCCGATAAGCCCGGTCATGTCTCCAACCCCAGCGCATGCAAGACCGCGGCATGGGTCTGCTCCGGGGATCCATTACCGTCGATCCGCACAAAGCGCGCCGGCTCGGCCGCCGCCATCCGGGCAAACCGCGCGGCAACGCCGGCGTGATAGTCGGCAGGGCGGCCACCGATGCGGTCGGCTCGCCCCTGATCGCGGGCATCGAGCCTTACAGCGGCTACCTCGGGGATAACCTCGATGAGCAGGGTCGTGTCAGGCAGCAGCCCGCCGCTGCCAATACGGTGCAGCGCGAGGATATCTTCATCCCCGAGCGCCGTTCCGCCGCCCTGATAGGCGCGGCTCGAATCCACGAAGCGATCGCAGATGACCCATTCGCCGCGGGCCAGGGCCGGGCGGATCAGGCGCTCGACATGGTCGGAGCGGGCGGCCGCGAACAGCAGGGCCTCGGCGCGCGGTCCCCAGCCCTCGCCCTCGGTGCCGAGCAACAGGCCGCGGATCGTCTCGGCTCCCGCCGTGCCGCCCGGCTCGCGCGTGACCACCGTGCCGATCCCACGGGCCGTCAGGGCCTCGGCCAGCAGGCGGCACTGGGTGGACTTCCCGGCCCCCTCTCCGCCCTCGAGCGCGATGAACCGCCCCGGAGCGCTCACGTGAACAGGCCCAGCACGCCGTTCCGCAGCCGCGCCAGCAGACCGGCACGCGGCACGTCGGCGCCAGCGGCCAGCGGCACCCGGTGCGGCGCCTGACCGCCGACGGTGATCTCAAGCTGGGCGACGATATCACCTTTGCGGACAGGCGCCTCGAGTGGCCCGTCATAGACGATCCGCAGCTGGACCGGTGCGCGCGTGCCGCGGGGGCTGGCCGCCGAGATCGCGCCCGAGGCCACCAGCGGGAGGCTGCGTGCCTCGCCATCCTGCACCTGCGCCGTGCCCACCACGGCCCCTGCCGGGAACAGGGTACGGCTGTCGAACGCCGCGAAGCCCCAGTTCATCAGCGCCTCGGCGGCGCCCGCCCGATCCTTCGGGGTGTAGGCTCCGCCGATCACCATGACCAGCCTCCGGCTCTGCCGCTCGGCTGATCCGAGGAAGCCATAGCCGGCCTGATTGGTGAACCCGGTCTTGATCCCGTCCGCGCCTTCCAGCTTGCCCAGGATCGGATCGTGGTTGCGCTGGGTGATGCCGTTCCACGTCATCGTCGGGTGGCCGATATAGGCGTGGTAGAGATCGGGATGCCGGGTAATCATGGCTTGGGCCAACACGGCCAGGTCATGCGCCGAGACGAAAGTCTGCCCTTCATCCATCCAGCCGTTGGGCGTGCCGAAGTGGCTGTCCTTCATCCCCAGCCGGCGCGCTTCGGCGTTCATCAGGGCGAGCCAGTTGGGCACCGATCCCGCCGCCCCTTCGGCCAGGACCACGCAGCCGTCGTTGGCCGAGACGTTGGCGATGCCCATCAGCAGGTCATGGACCGTGACGGGGTGGTCGCGGTCGATGAACATGGTCGAGCCGACCGCGTGCCACTGACGGTAGGCGCCCTCGCTCATCCGGAAGACCTGATCTGGGCGTAGCTGACCCCGCGAAAGCAGCTCGAAGGCGACGTAGAGCGTCATGACCTTGGTGATCGAGGCCGGAACGAAGCGCCGGTCGGGTTCCTTGGCATACAGTACCTGACCCGAGCCAAGATCGACCAGCAGGGCGACCGGAACGGCGGCGACCTCGGGCGGGACCATGGCCGGATCGGCGGGGGTTGCCATCGCGGGGGCTGGCCGCGGCCGCAACTGCCCGTCAGCCGGAACGAGCGGCAGCGCGGCAACGAGCAGGGTGGTGGCCAGCAGGGCGGCAGGCGTGCGGGTCAAGGTGGCTCCGGGCTATGCGGCGGCGCGCCGCCCGGGCCCGAGGGGCGATCAGTCGGCGCGCTGGATTCGGGCTTGGGTATAGCCCGCAGCCCGCACCTTGGCGAGGGCGGCGCTGGCCTGTGCCTGGCTGGTGAGGCCGCTGATGCGCACGCGGAAGAGGCGCCCGGCTGGGCTAACCCCCCCGCCGACGCGAGCCGCCACGGCCGCCGCGTTGGTCCGGCTGGAATAGGCGCCGACCTGGACCACGAAGGGCCCACTGCTGACCGGTGCTGCCGACGCGACCGGACGGGCGATGGGCGGAGCCATGGGCACGACCGGCTTGACGACAGGCTGCGGCGCAAGCTGGGTGGCGGGCTTCGGAGCGGGTGGGATCGCTGCCGCCGCCGCCGGCTTCAGGCTGGGCGGCATCACCGCGGGCCGCTTGGCTGCTGAGGCTGGCGCTGGCGCGGCTACCGCCGCAGTGGTTGGCGCCGCAGCCGGTGCGGGAGGCTGCCCTGCCGGTTCGAGCTTGCGCATCAATACGCCGACCAGCGACATCGGCGTGTCCATCCGGTCGGCAGCACGCTGGCCGGCGCGCAGCAAGGCGCGCTCAGGCTCGGCCGGGTTGACCCGGCGGATGCGGATCGGCGTGCGCGCCTCGCTGGTGCCGAGCTGTGCAGCCGCGGCGGGCGAAAGCGCGACGAGCCCAGCCCCGGTCATCGGCCCGCGCCGTTCCGCCCGGACCAGGATGGTCTTGCCGGTTCGCAGCGAAGTCACCTCGACGTAGCTCGGCAGCGGCAGCGTGCGGTGCGCCAGGCTGATCCGGTCACCGCCGGCCGGGTCGATCAGGGCGTAGCCGACCTGGTCGTAGTTCATCACGTCGACCGGGGTATAGGTCACCCCGTCGACTACAAAGGGCGCGCCCAGCACGATCGGGTAGTCGGCGGCAGGGCCGGTTGCCGGCGGCGGCGGGGCCTTGTCGCGGGCGAGCGCCGGGCCATCGGGCAGCAGCGCACCGGTCAGCAGGGCCATCGTGGTCAACAGACCCCGCGAAAAACGGTCAGCGCGCGATTTCATCTGCAAGCAACCCCACTGACAAAGCGTAGAAGTTCGAGCAGTTGTATTCGAGGATGACCCGATAATTCCCGGTTAACAGGTAGGCGGTCTGCCCCGGGCCATCAGGTTCGATCAGGCTGGCAAGCACGTCGTCGGCCATCGGGCCGAGCGGAGTGACCCCGCTGGCACGCCATTCGCGGATTGTGCGCCAGCGCGAGTGGCGGGCATGGACGCGCGGACACTCTGGCGCCGTCAGCCGGCTCGCCACCGCGGCGCGATCAAACCCGGCCGGAACGCTCGCGGCAACCCCCCACGGCTGCCCGGGACGCCACCCGGCATCGCGGAAATAGTTGGCGATCGAGGCCAGCGTGTCGGCCCGGCTGCTCCAGATATCGCGCTGGCCGTCGCCATCGCCATCGACCGCGAGCCGCAGGTACATGCTGGGCAGGAACTGCGGATTGCCGAAGGCCCCCGCCCACGAGCCCTTCAGCCGGCTGCGCGGCACACCCTGGTCCGCCATCTTGAGCACCGCGACGAACTCCGCGGCGAACAGCTCGCGGCGGCGCCCCTCGTAGGCGAGCGTGGCCAGCGAGCGGGCGAGGTCGAAATCGCCGGTGTAGCGCCCGTAATTGGTCTCGTGCCCCCAGATCGCCAGCAGGATCGGCGCGGGCACGCCATAGCGCGCCTCGATCTGCGGGATGAGCCCTGCCAGGCTGGCGTACATCGTCCGCCCTGCCCCGATCCGGGCTGCGTCGACATGAGTGCGGCGATAGGGCGCGAAGGCCGGGATCGTGCTGGGCGATGCACCGGGCTGGGCGCGGTCGAGCGCGATAACCCGCGGGTTTGGGGTGAGCCCGGCGGTCATCACCTGGATCGTCGGCTCGCTCACGCCTTCGCCGCGCGCCCGCGCCGCCAGCAGCTGGAGATAGGCCCGGAAGGCACTGTCTGCCTGCGCCGGAAGGGCCGTTCCCGGCGCATCGGCCATGGCGGCTTCCGGTTCGGGGACGGTGCCCTGCTGCGCCATGGCCGGACCCAGGGCCAGGGCAGCAGCACTCACCACACTCATGCGGAAAAACGGGAAGGACCGGGTCATCGCGCCAGTCTTTGCACAGCCCGCCAGCCTTGCAAATGCGCGCCGGCGCAAATTCGGCCGCAATGATCGCGTTGTCCCCGCCGCGCCGGGGGTGACAAGCGCGCCGCTGCGCGCTAGCGCCACTGACCGTGCGGACAGGTGGCCGAGTGGTTTAAGGCAGCGGTCTTGAAAACCGCCGTGGGTGCAAGCTCACCGTGGGTTCGAATCCCACCCTGTCCGCCAAAATCCGAGCCTTCGGCCAGTCGCACAGCTACTTCGGTGGATACGACGTGGGGCGCTTCGACTATGCTGGCTTTTTCGACCGGCGCGAGCGGACGGCCCGGGTGCTTTCGACCATCATCGGGAAGCCCATCACGGCCGAGCTCCATCTGAACAGGACGCCGGGCCGACACGCGGTCACGCGCGGCGAGATCGTTGCGGACCACCAGCTCATGTCCCGGCTCCGCGATACCTTGCAGGAGGATATCCGGTTCTACGAAATGATGCGGGTGCGGTGGGGTTGATCTTTTGCCACACCGCTCACCCGCACAGGCTAGCCCGCTGGCCGAACGGCTGCAAAAACCCGAGTTTGCAACAGGAACAGCACTGACCCGGCCGCGTAAGCGGCACTGCCGCCCCATTCGGCCGGGTCGGAGCGGTCAGATATGGATCGCGCGGCCGTAGGCCTGCAGGACGCTTTCGTGCATCATTTCCGAAAGCGTCGGGTGCGGGAACACGGTTTGCATCAGCTCGGCCTCGGTCGTCTCCAGCGTGCGGCCCACGACATAGCCCTGGATCAGCTCGGTGACCTCGGCGCCGATCATGTGCGCGCCGAGCAGTTCCCCGGTCTTGGCGTCGAACACGGTCTTGACCAGGCCCTCCGCCTCGCCCAGCGCGATTGCCTTGCCGTTGCCGATGAAGGGGAATTTGCCAACCTTCAGCTCGTAGCCAGCTTCCTTGGCCTTGGCTTCGGTGAGGCCGACGCTGGCGACCTGCGGATGGCAGTAGGTGCAGCCGGGGATGTTGCGGCGGTCAAGCGGATGGGGGTGGACCTCGGTGTTGCCCAGCTCCTGGGCGATGGCCTCGGCGGTGGTGACACCCTCATGGCTGGCCTTGTGCGCCAGCCAGGGCCCCTCGACCACGTCGCCGATCGCCCAGATGCTCTTGACGTTGGTGCGGCCATAGCCGTCGACCTTGATGTGGAAGCGCTTGTCGGGCTCGATCCCCAGCTCTTCCAGGCCGATGTTCTCGACGTTGGGGACGATGCCCACCGCGACGATGACGTGACTGAACGTTTCGGTCGTTGTCGCGCCGCTCTTGTCCTTGATCGCCACCTTCACGCCATCGGGGCCATTGGCGATGTCGCCGACGCTGGCCTGGGTGAGGATGCGGATGCCCTGCTTGGTCAGGGCCTTCTCGAGGAAGGCCGAGATGTCGGCATCTTCCACCGGAACGATCCGGTCCATCATCTCGACCACGGTAACCTCGGCGCCAAGGTCGTTGTAGAAGGAGGCGAACTCGATCCCGATCGCGCCCGAGCCGATGACCAGCAGCTTGCCGGGCAGTTCGCCCGGGGTCATTGCGTGGCGGTAGGTCCAGATCCGCTTGCCATCCGACGGGGCCTTGGGCAGCTCGCGCGCGCGGGCGCCGGTGGCAATGATGATGTGCTTGGCGCTGAGCGTTTCGCTGCCCTTGTCGCCGGTCACCTCCAGCTTGCCCGGGCCGACCAGCTTGCCGGCCCCCATGTGGACGGTGATCTTGTTCTTTTTCATCAGGCCGGTCACGCCCATGTTGAGCTGCTTGGCCACCCCGCGCGAACGCGCGACGATCGCCTGGAGATCGGCGGTGATGTTGTCAGCAGCCAGGCCGTAGTCCTTGGCGTGCTTCATCTGGTGCAGCACCTCCGCCGAGCGCAGCAGCGCCTTGGTCGGGATGCAGCCCCAGTTGAGACAGATCCCGCCGAGGCTCTCGCGCTCGACGATGGCGGTCTTGAGCCCGAGCTGGGCACAGCGGATCGCCGCGACATAGCCGCCGGGGCCCGAACCGAGGACGATCACATCATACTGGTCAGCCACTTTGTCTGTTCTCCTGAAATCCCAATTCCGCCGGCCGGCCCTCAAGGGGCCGCGGCGGCCTTATCCGGTTTGGGGGCCAGCGGCCCGCGATCCCGGCTCCCGCACCCCCGGGGTGCCACGAAGGCTGGCGACGACCAACCCTCACTTGCGTCAGGCCAGCAGCGCCAGCGGGGCTTCCACAAGTTCGCGGAACGCCGCCATCAGCCGCGCCCCGTCGGCCCCGTCGACCGCGCGGTGATCGAAACTGCCGGTCACCGTCATGGCCTGGGCCACGCCGAGCGAGCCATCGCCCATCACCCACGGCCGCTTCTCGCCCGCGCCGACCGCCAGGATGGTCGATTGGGGCGGATTGATCACGGCGGTGAAGTGCTTGATCCCCATCATGCCCATATTCGAAATGCTGGCCGTGCCGCCTTGATACTCGCCAGGCTGCAGCTTGCCTTCCTTGGCGCGCTGGCCGAGGTCCTTCATCGCCGTTGCGATGGAGCTGAGGCTGCGCCCGCTGGCGTCCTGGACGATCGGGGTGATGAGACCGTTGGGGATGCTTACCGCTACCGAGATGTCGGCCCGCTCGTAGCGGATCATCTCGTCCCCGGCGAAGGTCACGTTGCATTCGGGCACACGCAGCAGGGCGCGGCCCAGTGCCTTGATCAGCATGTCGTTGACCGAGAGCTTGACCCCGTCCTTCTCAAGCGCGGCATTGAGCTCGGTTCGCAGCGCCAGCAGCTTGTCGAGCTGGACGTCCACCGTGAGGTAGATGTGCGGCGCCTGCTGCATCGACTGGGTGAGCCGCTTGGCGATGGTCTTGCGCATGTTCGACAGCTTCTGGATGCTGTGCGGGATGCGGTCGTCAAGCAGGGCGGCGGTCGAAGCGGCGGCCGGTGCCACCGCAGCCGGGGCTGGCGCAGCGACCGGCGCGGATGCCGAGGCCTTGGCCGGAGCGGCGGCCGTCGGCGCTGCAGCCGAGCCTGCCTTGGCCGCGTCGACATCGGCGCGGACGATGCGGCCGTTGGGGCCGGTGCCGGTTACGCCCGCCAGATCGATGCCCTTCTCGGCGGCAAGCCGGCGCGCCAGCGGCGAGGCGGCCTTGCGTTTGCCGCCGGCTGCTGGCGCCGCCGCAACGGGTGCGGCAGCCGCGGCCGGGGCCTTGGCGGCGGCCGGTGCCGAAGCAGCAGCGGGCTGGGGAGCGGGCGAGGCAGGCTTGGACGGGGCCGCCGCATCCTCGCCCTCGGCGGCCAGCGTGGCGATCACGGCACCGACCTTGACCCCGGCGGTCCCTGCGGCGACGGAGATGGCGGCAATCGTGCCCTCGTCGACGGCCTCGTACTCCATGGTGGCCTTGTCGGTCTCGATCTCGGCCAGGATGTCGCCGGGTCCGACCTTATCTCCGACCTTGACCAGCCACTTGGCGAGCGTACCCTCCTCCATCGTGGGCGAAAGGGCGGGCATCTTGATCTCGATAGGCATCGCGGCGCTCTGGCTCCCGGTTGCTGAAGTGGTCTCGGCTTACCGCTGATTGTTCCAGCGGATGAGGCAGGAACGCAAGCGATATTGCGTGCAAATAACCGAATTGGCGATTTGAATACGTTGAGAGGGTCGAATGAGAACCTATCTGGTTGTTCTTGACGAAACGGAGGAGGCTCGGGCCGCTTTGCGCTTTGCCTCGCGCCGCGCCGCCAAGACCGGTGGTGCGCTGCATCTTCTGGCCCTTGTCCCGCGCCAGGAGTTCGTAGCCTTCGGCGGCGTCCAGGCGACCATTGCCGAGGAGGCCCATGCCCGAGCCGAGACCCTGGTGACGGCTCTGGCGGGCGACGTCTTTTCGGAAAGCGGCAGGATGCCGGTGATCGCGGTGCGCCGGGGTGAGGCGATCCGGGTCGTGACTGACTATCTGGCGGAGCATCCCGAAGTGGCGGCGCTGGTGCTGGGGGCCGGCACCGACGGAGCGCCGGGCCCCCTGGTCACCTGGTTCGCCGGGAATGGCATCGGCACCCTGCCCTGCCCGCTCTACATCGTACCGCCTTCGCTCGACGAGGACCGGCTAGACGATCTCAGCTGAGACTGTCCCCCTGCGTTGGTCGCCGGATCAATGACCCTGGCACAGGGCCGGTGCAGCGTTTTCGCAAGGGCTAGCGCCGCTAGCGCCGCTTGCCCTGATGGCGGATGTTCGCCGGCCGGCCGCGCCGCCCGACGAGGTGTCCGCCGCGGGTCTTGCTGGCCATTGGCCGCCCGCGTGGTTCGATCCGGCCGCCGCCGTCGACCAGCTCGAACTTCAGCGCTCCGGTCAGCGGGTTGGCTTCGGCCAACCTCAGCTCGAGCAGTTGCCCGACCGCATAGCGCACCCCGCTCTGGCTGCCCTCCAGCACCTGAGCCTTCTCGTCATAGCCGAAATGCTCGTCACCCAGAGTGGAGACCGGCACCAGTCCGTCACCGCCAAGCCCCACGATCGTGGCGAAGAACCCGAAGCTGCGCACGCCGGTAATCCGGGTCCGGAACACCTGGCCCACCCGGGCCGAGAGCCAGGCGGCGACGTAGCGGTCAATCGTCTCGCGTTCGGCCATCATCGCCCGGCGTTCGGCGGCGCTGATCGCCTCGCTGATCCGGGTGAGATCGCTGCGATCGCGTTCGGACAGCCCGGAATGCGCCGGCAGCGGGGCCTCGGGCGCCGGCTGTTCGAGCGCGAAGCCATCCACGAGTGCGCGGTGGATCAGCAGGTCGGAATAGCGCCGGATCGGCGAGGTGAAATGGGCGTATGAGCCGAGTGACAGGCCGAAGTGCCCGGCATTGCGCGGGCCGTAATAGGCCTGGGTCTGGCTGCGCAGCACGGCTTCCATGACCAGCGCCTTCTCGGCGTCATCGGCAATGTCCTTGAGCATGCGGTTGAACAGGCCCGGGGTGATGACCTGCCCAAGCGCCAGCTTGCGTCCGAAGGTGGCGAGATAGTCCTTGAGCGCGACCAGCTTCTCGCGGCTCGGCGGCTCGTGGATGCGGTAGACCACCGGGGCGGTGCGGCTTTCCAGCGCCTTGGCCGCCGCCACGTTCGCAGCGATCATGAAGTCTTCGACCACCCGGTGTGCATCCAGCCGTTCGCGCACCGCGATCTCGGTGATCCGGCCCTGCTCGTCCAGCTTCACGCGCTGTTCGGGCAGGTCCAGCTCGAGCGGGTCGCGCGCGTCGCGGGCCTTGCTCAGCAGGCGCCAGGCCTCCCACAGGTGCTGCAGGTGCGGTTCGGCGCGATCCTCGTCGATCCGGGCCTGTGCCTCCTCGTAGGCGATCACCTCGGCGATCCGCACCAGCGCGCGGCTGAAACGGAAGTCCCGGATCCGGCCATGGCTGTCGATCGCGAGGTGGCAGGCCATAGCGGCGCGGTCCTCGCCGCTGCGCAGCGAGCAGACGTCGGCCGAGAGCACCTCGGGCAGCATCGGCACCACCCGATCGGGGAAGTAGACCGAGTTGCCGCGCTTGCGTGCCTCGCGGTCGAGCGCCGAGCCCGGCCGTACGTAGAAGCTGACGTCGGCGATCGCCACCACCGCGCGGAAGCCGCCCTCCCCATCGGGTTCGGCCCAGATCGCGTCGTCGTGATCGCGCGCGTCAGAGGGGTCAATCGCCACGATCGGCAGGTGGCGCAGATCCTCGCGGCGGGCCTCGCTGAGCGGGAGCCGCGCGGCCCGTTCGCCCTCATCAAGCACCTCGCGCGTGAAGACGTGCGGAATGCCGTGCTTGTGGATCGCGATCAGGCTGAAGGCCCGGGGGGCCAGCGGATCGCCCAGCACGGCGGTCACCTTCACCCCTGCGCGCGGGCTGCGCCCGGCCGGCTCGGCCAGCACCAGGTTGCCCGCCTCCGCGCCGCCGAGATCGGAGATCGGCACGGCGTTGCGCACCCGCTTGTCGACGGGGGCGAGCCAGCCCTTGCCGGCGCCGTCGATCTCGACCACGCCGAGCACCTGCTCGTCCTCGGTGGCGAGCTTCTTCATCGGATGGGCGATCCAGCCGCTGCCGGCCTCCTCAGTCCGCGCCAGCACCCGGTCACCGGGCCGAAGCGCCGGTGCGCGCGCAGCCCCGCGTCCCTTGCCTTCGATCAGCCGCAGTCGGGGTGGCGGGGTGGCATCGTCGGGCTGCCAGGTGGCGGGGATGGCGATAGCCTCGCCCTCGTCTATCTCCACCACGCGCAGCACGGTAACCCGCGGCACCCCGCCCATGCGGTGGAAGGCGGTGCGGTTGCCGTCGATCAGGCCCTCGTCGGCCATGTCGCGCAGCAGCGCCTTGAGTTGGATCTTCTCGTTGCCCTTGAGCCCGAAGGCCCGGGCGATCTCGCGCTTGCCGGCGGGTTCATCGGACTGCGCGATGAAGTCAAGGATCTGCTGCCGGCTCGGCAGACCTTGCGGCAGCCGGGGTTTGCGGAGAGGAGGTTTGGCCATGTTCCGCCGTCCTTGGGGGCAAAGTGGCGCGAAGACAATCCGCCCTGTGCCCGGCGGATGCCGGGAATGCCCGTGCTCAGGGGGCGAGCGGGGTGAACTGGCCGCCCGGCAGGGCCGAGGCAATCGGGCTTTCACTGCCATCGGCGGCGCGCGCGCTGACCCCGAACACCCAGTCGTCGCCGCGCAAGCCCTCGAACCGGGTGGTCGTGGCGGGGGCGTCGACCAGCACGGGATCGCCCTGCCAGGTCGCGGCATCGGTGCGGCGGCGCCAGATCGCATAGCGCGCCGCTCCGGCCACCGGGGTCCAGTTCAGGTCGGTGTAGGTCTTCACCGCAAAGTCGGCCTTGGCGACCGGCGGCATCGGCGCGCGCGCCAGGGCTGCAAGGGCGGCGATGTTAAGCTCTGTCACGCGGGCGAGATAAGGAAAGTCCATGGCTTCGGGCAGGTCGCCGTACGGTGTCCCGTTGTCCACCCGGACGTCCTGGTGCTGGCGATGAAAGTCCTCCACCGCCACGCTGAAGCGGATCGCCGGATAGCCGAACTCCTCGAACGGCAGATGGTCGCCTCCCCGGCCGGCCCGGTCTGCTCGCCACACCTGGCGCACCGCGAAGCCATCGCTGCGCTGCCCGGCGAGCGTGGCGATGTAGCGCGACAGGTTTCGGCTCGGACTGTCGTTCTCGCCGCCATAGGCGCGCTGCGCCTTGCGGGTCTTCTCGTCGAGATCGGCGCGCGGCCCTTCGGAAAACACCCGCACGTGGCGATCGTCGACATAACCGTCGGACCCGCGCGAATTGCCGACGATGTCGTTGTTGAGGACAGCCTTCACGGTCCAGCCCTGGGCCTTGGCATACTCCGCCAGCAGGCGCCCGCCGTAGAGTCCCTGCTCCTCCCCGCTCAGCACGGCATAGACGATCGTGGTGGGAAAGCGCTGCCGCGACAGGATCCGCGCCGCCTCGAGCACCAGCGCGGTGCCCGAGCCGTCGTCGTTGGCGCCGGGGGCATCGCCGGTGAAGTCCATTTCATTGGTGCGGCGCGAATCGATGTGTGCCTGGACGATCACGACCTCGTTCGGCCGCTCGGTGCCGCGCTGGATCGCCACGACATTGACCAGTCGCACCGGGGTCGGGATGCGGTTGCCCGACACCATCTTCTCGGGCAGCGTGATCTCAAGGCAGTTGCCGCAGGCCTTGCTGGTCTTGCGCAGCTCGGCCTCGGCCCAGGTGCGGGCAGCGCCGATACCGCGCTTGGGATCGGTCTGACTCGACAGGGTATGCCGCGTGCCGAAGCCGACCAGCCGATCGACGTCAGCCCGCAGGCGGGCCTGGGACACGGCTTCGGGCGCGGTTCCCGGCTGAGCCTGGGCCAGGGCGGCGGTGGACAGGAGCAGCGACAGGGGAGCAAGTGTGCGCAGGATCATTCCTGCGTTGTCGGCCCGGCGCGGCGCGATTTCAAGCGCTGGCTTGCGCGCCTGCCCGAGAAGGTATCCGGGCGCGCGCCGGCTGCCTCAGTACGACCGCGCGACGTAGATCGTCTCGACTGCCGGTTCGCCGGTGAACGGGCAGGTGCCGCCGGGCGCCGGCGCGTCCATCGGCGTGTTCCGGATGGTCAGCTTGAGCGCCTTGAGCTTGGCCACGACCGCTTCCAGCGCCGCGCCGGTGGGCCGCGACCAGCCAAGCTCGACCCAACCGGGGTAGCGGTTGCCCTCGGCGAAATAGTCGGCCAGCCCGTCCAGAGTGCTCACGCCACGCTCGATCTGGGCATCGCGCCGGGCGGTCGCCTCGGCATGCAGGCTGCGCTGCACGTCCTCAAGCGCATCGGCGGCGCCCGCCACGAAATCGCCGCGCGACTGGCCAACGAAGTTGACCTTGCCGTCGGCTCGCCACAGCCGGTCGCGGCGCAGCGCCGAAACCTGCTCGCCCGCAGCATCGCGGCCCCCGATCTCGAGGATCAGCGGCACGCCCTTCTTGACCCAGCCCCAGCGCTTCTGGGTGGCCTTGCCAGGGCGCTTGTCGAGCAGCACGCGAACCCGCTCGCCCAGCGCGCTCTGCTGCGCCAGCTCGGCGCGCAGCGTTTCGCAATAGGCCAGCAGGGCCGCGTCGCCGTCGTCCTCGCGCAACATCGGCAGGATCACGATCTGGTGCGGCGCGATCGCGGGAGGCACTCGCAGCCCGTCATCGTCGCCGTGGGTCATGATCACCCCGCCGATCATCCGGGTGGACACGCCCCAGCTGGTGGTATGGCACAGCGTCTGCTGGCCTTCGCGGTCCTGATAGCGGATCCCGGCGGCCTCGGCGAAGGCGGTGCCGAGGTAGTGCGAGGTGCCGGCCTGGAGGGCCTTGCCGTCCTGCATCATCGCCTCGATCGAATAGGTCGCAACAGCGCCGGGGAACCGCTCGTTCTCCGGCTTCTCGCCGGCGATCACCGGCATGGCCAGGACATCCTCGGAGAAGCTGCGGTACATCTCCAGCGCGCGCAGCGTCTCGGCCATGGCGTCTGACCGGTCGGCGTGGGCGGTGTGGCCCTCCTGCCAGAGGAATTCGCTGGTGCGCAAGAACATGCGGGTGCGCATCTCCCAGCGGACCACGTTGGCCCACTGGTTGGTCAGCAGCGGCAGGTCGCGCCACGACTGGATCCACCGCGCCATCGCCGCGCCGATCACTGTCTCCGAGGTCGGCCGCACCACGAGCGGCTCCTCGAGCCGGGCCTCGGGATCGGGGACCAGCCCGCCCTTCCCGTCGCTCACCAGGCGATGGTGGGTGACTACCGCCATCTCCTTGGCAAAGCCTTCGACGTGCTCGGCCTCCTTGGCGAAGTAGGACAGCGGGATGAACAGCGGGAAGTAGCAGTTCTGGACTCCGGCCTCCTTGATGCGGCCGTCCATGATCTGCTGGATGCGCTCCCAGATGCCATAGCCCCACGGCTTGATCACCATGCAGCCACGAACGCCCGATTCCTCGGCCATCTCGGCCTCGGCGATAACCTCCTGGTACCAGGCAGCGAAATCGCTCTCGCGGGTGACGGACAGGGCGTGCTTGATGCTGGGCTGAGTCATGGCCGCGCTGTTAGAGCATCGGCCGCGGAACTGGGAACCCGTTTTTTCGCAGCGCTTGCGCCTACTTGGCCAGGCGGTCGAGCATTCTCTGCATCTCGGCCATCTGCGCCTTCAGCGCGGCAAGGTCGTCAGCCGGCTTGTCCTCTTCGGCCTGGCTGGCCGCCTGCTGCGGAGCACTCCCGTCGATCCCGGGCATGAAGGCAGCCGCGGCTGCCTTGAACATTTCCATGTTGCGCTGGGCAATCGCGGCGAGCGGGTTGTTGCCCAGACTCTCCTCGAAGGCCTTGCGCAGCTTGAGCTGGTTCTCGCGGAAATGCTCCATCGAGGCTTCCAGGTAGTGCGGCAACAGCGACTGCATCGAATTGCCATACATCGCGATCAGCTGACGCAGGAAATTGACCGGAAGGATCTGCTCGCCGCCGTTGGCCTCCTCCTCCATGATGATCTGGGTGAGAATCGAATGGGTGATGTCGCCACCGGTCTTGGCATCCACCACCTTGAAGTCGACCCCTTCGCGGGTCATCTTGGCGAGGTGGTCGAGCGTGATGTAGCTGGACGACCGCGTGTTGTAGAGCCGGCGGTTGGCGTACTTCTTGATGATGACAACGTCGTCCTGGTCGGTCGGCTTGTTGCTCATTGTGCGGGTCCCCGGGGCCTGATTCGGTCCATTCAAACGCCTAGCACCAGACTTCTTTGCAACGCAACACGGGCCATGTTGCGCAGCAAAAGGCCGCTGCGCCTAGTTCCGCGCCAGCCGCTGGCCAAGCGAAGTCAGCAGTTCGTACTGCGACAGACCGGTGAGCTGCGCTGCAGCGGGAAGGTCATAGTCTATCGTCACCCAGTCACCCTCACCGGCACGCGGCGTGGCGGTCAGGTCGATCACGGTCATGTCCATCGAGACGCGGCCCAGCACCGGCAGTCGCACCCCGTCAAAATGGGCCGACCCGCAGCCCGACCACGCGCGCAGGTAACCGTCGGCATAGCCCAGTCCGACCACCCCGACCCGCATTGGTCCGGGCGCGGTGAAGGTGGCATTGTAGCCGACCGTATCTCCCGCCGCGATGGTTCGCACCTGCAGGATCGCGGCCTCCGGGCGGACGACCGGCCTGATCTGGCCAGCGAGGGCTGCGCAGGGCACCCCGCCGTACAGGGCAAGTCCCGGGCGGGTGAGCTGGCCATGATAGGCCGCGCCCAGCGTGATCCCGGCGCTGTTGGCCAAGCTGGCTCGGCGATGCGGCACCCGCTGGCGCGCCGCCTGCCAAGCTTCGAGCTGGCGTCCATTGAGGGGGGATTCCTCATCCGCTGAGGCCAGATGGGAGAGCAGAATGTCGACCCGAAGCGCAGCCAGGCGGGAATCGCCCAGCGCGGCCAGCGGCAGGCCGAGCCGGTTGATCCCGGTGTCGACCATCAGATGGCAGACGCCGCCCCCGACAGCCTGCCAGCGTTCGATCTGTTCCAGGGAATTCAACACTGGCCGTACGCCGTTGGCCTGCGCCCAGGCGGCCTCGGCCGCCGTCAATGGTCCGTGCAGAACCGCGAGGCAGGCAGGATCGACCAGATCAACCAGCGCCGCCGCCTCGGCCCAGTGCGCGACAAAGAAATCACGGCAGCCGGCAGCGGCCAGCACCGGGACCGCCCGGCGCGCGCCGATGCCATAACCGTCGGCCTTGACGGCGGCCCCGGCCGCGGCTGTCCCGGACAGCCGGTCCAGCGCGCGCCAATTGTGGGCAAGGGCTGCGGGGTCGAGCGTTAGACGCAGCGGAGGTGGAGGGCAGCTAGGCTCAGCCGGCATCAGCGGCGGCATCAGGCTTGAACTCGGTCGGTCGGCCACCCTTGAGGCCCCACCAGGCCACCACCAGGGCCATCAGCACCACGCCCCACGTGTACCACAGGCCATTGTAGGGATTGCCGGTCTTGGCGACGATGTAGGTGGAAATGAACGGCAGGAAGCCGCCGAAATAGCCGGTGCCGATGTGATAGGGGATCGACATCGAGCTGTAGCGCACCCGCGGCGGGAACATCTCCGCCAGCAGCGCGGCAACCGGCCCATAGGTCGCCCCCGAGAGCGCCATGACCAGCAGCAGGGCGGCGATGATCCGCAGCGACTGGCCAAGATCCGGCTGGATCTTGGCGGCGTTGAACACCTTGAGCCCGGCCAGCGCTTCGATCTGGAGCTTGCGAACCTTGGCATCGCTCCAGTCGAGCGCGCCCACAGGCAGGGCACGACCGTCCATCGCGAGGCCGACCGTGGGTGCGGAAGTCAGCCTGTAGCCGAGCCCGGCGCCCGTGAAGTCGGCCATCAGCTTGGCGCAGTCGCTGGTCTGCTTGGTGGCGAAGGCGCTGTAGCTGCAGTCCGGTCCGGAGATGGTCCACTGCACATTGGCGCCGGGCCGCGCCGTGGTGCTGCCGAGGAACCAGAAGGCTGGAATCAGCAACGCGAGGGTCAAGGCATAGCCGACCACGATCGGCAGCTTGCGGCCGACGCGGTCGGACAGGTGGCCGAACAGCAGGTAGAACCCCATGCCCAGCGCCGCAGCCAGGCCGACCAGGATTTCGGCGGTCGTGTCCTCGACGTGCATGGTCCCCTTGATGAAGGCGAGCCCCGAGAACATCGAGGTGTACCAGATCACCGTCAGCCCAGCGGCAACGCCGAACAGGGCAACGAAGATTCGCTTGGGATTGCCGGGATAGGTGAAACTCTCGACGAATGGGTTGCCCGAGATCTCGCCGGCTTCCTTCATCGCCTGGAACACCGGGCTTTCCGACAGCTTGAGCCGCATCCACAGCGAGACCGCCAGCAAGGCGAGGCTGAGCAGGAAAGGCACCCGCCAGCCCCACGCGGCCCAGACTTCGGCCGGCAGCGCGAACTTGCAGGCCAGCACCACCAGCAGGCTGAGCACGAAGCCGCCGACCACGCTGGCCTGGATGAAGCTGGTGTAGAACCCGCGGCGATTGAACGGGGCGTGTTCGGCCACATAGATGGCCGCGCCGCCGTATTCCCCGCCCAGCGCCAGACCCTGCAGGATGCGCAGCGCGATCACGCAGCCCGGCGCCCACCAGCCGATCGTCGCGGCCGACGGGATCAGCCCGACCCCGGCGGTCGCCACGCCCATCAGCGTCACCGTGACGAGGAACGTGTACTTGCGCCCCAGCCGGTCGCCGAGGAACCCGAACAGGATCGCGCCAAGCGGACGGAAGCCGAAGCCGACCGCGAAGACCAGCCAGAACAGGAGCAGTTCGAGGGTGGCATTGCCGGTCGGGAAGAAGGTCTTCGACAGGATCGTGCTGAGCGTCCCGTAAATGAAGAAATCGTACCATTCGAACACGGTGCCGGCCGACGAGGCGGCAATCACCAGGCGCATGTCCGACGCGCTCGGTTCGAGCGGGGCGCCGCTACCGGCCTGCTGCGCTGCTGCATTCATCGTGACGGTGTCCTCCCAGTCGAGCCCGGCGTTCTAGCGACGGTTCCCGCCGGGTGAAAGGGCGTCGAGCGCGGCGTCCCACGGCAGCAGGATCGCGCCGTGGCGGGCCGGAAAGGCCCGGGCCGGTTCGAGCAGGTCGATCCCCGGCCAGTCGGGCCGGGGCCCCTCGTCCGTCAACCAGGCGCGCAGCGCAGCGCGCGACCTGTCGAGCTGCGCGCTCGACTGTCCGGTCGCCCCGTCGAGGAACAGCGCCGCGCTGGCCTGGCCGATGGCGCAGGCCTGGGCCCGCGCACCGAGGGCGGCGATGCGCTGCTGGTCATCCAGCGCGAGCGACAGCTCCAGCGTGCTCCCGCAGCTGGCCGAGCGCGCGCGGCCATGATGCGGATGGCCCGGATCGAGTGGCTGTTCCGCCAGACGAACGGCCAGGGCCAGGATGTCCGGGGTGTAAAGCCGGGTGACGGCGCTCATTCAGTCGGCCCGGGCCGGCCGCCGCCGCCGCGAGCGGCGCTCTGCAGGAGCCTCCTCGTCGCGCCCGGCTTCGGCCGAGGCCGCTTCGGCTGCCTCGCGCCGGCGTTCGCCGATCATCGTCACCAACGCGTCGCTGCTGGCGTTGATGAACGGATAGGTGCGTGACTGGGTGATCCAGTCGGGCCGGCCGTCCACGCCCCACACCGTGTCATAGCCCAGTACCAGGATCGAGAACCCGATCACCGCGATCAGCATGCCCTTCACCGCGCCGAAGCCGAAGCCGATCACGCGATCGACCGGGCCAAGGAACGAGCTACGACTGGCCTGGCCGAGCCGACCCGCGATCAGTTTGACCACAACATAGGGGATCAGCAGCAGTAGCGCGAAGGCGAGGATGGCATTGGCGCCCATGCGGTTGCCCACATAGCCCTCGAGCATCAGGCTGGCGGGGGTATGGGCATAGTGGATCGCCACTAGCGATACCCCCCAGGCGGCAAGGGCAAGGACCTCTTGTACGAAGCCGCGCAGAAACCCCATGACCGCGCCCAGCCCGACCAGTACCAGCACGCAGATGTCGAATCCCGTCATGTTGCGAACCTAGGTGTCGCCCATGATCCGGTCAACGAGCCGCGGCAGCATGGCGATGTCGTGGCGGCGGATGCCGGCGACCTCGCCGCTGCTGTCGGCCGGGGCATAGGCGCTGGCGAAGCCCAGCTTGGCGGCCTCGCGCAGCCGGATCCCGCCATGCGCGACCGGACGCACCTCGCCTGCCAGGGACACCTCGCCGTACCAGGTCGAAGCCTTGGGCAGCGGACGATCGGCCAATCCCGAGACCAGCGCGGCGGCCACCGCCAGATCGGCCGCCGGATCGGCCAGGCGATAGCCCCCGGCCACGTTGAGATAGACTTCGGCTGAAGAGAAGTTCAGCCCGCAGCGGGCTTCCAGCACGGCCAGCAGCATCGCCAGCCGGCCGCTGTCCCAGCCGACCACGGCCCGGCGCGGGGTGGCACCGCTCTGCAGTCGCACGATCAGCGCCTGGATCTCGACCAGCACCGGGCGGGTGCCCTCCATCGCCGGGAACACGGCCGAACCGGGCACCGGTTCTTCGCGGCCTGACAGGAACAGGAGGGACGGGTTCGCCACCTCCTGCAGCCCCTGTCCGGCCATCGCGAAGACGCCGATCTCGTCAACCGGGCCGAACCGGTTCTTGAGGCTGCGCAGGATCCGGTACTGGTGGCTGCGCTCACCCTCGAAGGCCATGACCACGTCGACCATGTGCTCGAGCACGCGCGGCCCGGCGATCGAGCCATCCTTGGTGACGTGGCCGACCAGCACCAGCGCGGTGCCGTTTTCCTTGGCATAGCGGATCAGTTCGAAGGCACAGCCGCGCACCTGGCTGACCGTGCCGGGCGCCCCCTCGATCTGGTCGGAATGCATGGTCTGGATCGAATCGATCACCAGCAGCGCCGGTGCGTCCATCGAGCCCAGCGTGGTTAGGATGTCGCGCACCGAGGTGGCCGAGGCAAGGCTGATCGGGGCGCCGGCCAGCCCGAGCCGTTCCGCCCGCAGGCGCACCTGCCCGGCCGCCTCCTCGCCGCTGATATAGACCACCTGCCCGCCGGCCTGAGCGATCCGCGCCGCGGCCTGGAGCAGCAGGGTGGACTTGCCGATCCCCGGATCGCCGCCCATCAGGATGGCCGAGCCGGGCACCAGCCCGCCCCCCAGCGCCCGGTCGAACTCGGCCAGGCCGGTGGTGCGCCGCTGCGGCAGGCTGCCGGGTGCGTCGAGCGGTTCGAAGGCGATCGGCCGCCCGCCCGAGGACAGGTCGTGCCGGGTTGAGAACACCGTCTGAGGGGCGTCTTCGGTCAGCGTATTCCATTCGCCGCAATCGGCGCATTGCCCCTGCCAGCGCGAGGTGACGCTGCCGCAGGCGGAACAGACATAGCGGCGTTTCGGTTTGGCCATGTGCGGCGGTCTAGACAGAACGTAATGGGAACGCAATTGCGTTCCCGCGCGATCCGGTGCATGCCTGCGTCATGCGGCAGAAAGAACTGCGGATCGCCCTTGTCTGCTACGGCGGCGTCAGTTTGGCGGTCTATATGCACGGGGTCACCAAGGAGCTGTGGAAGCTCGCCTGTGCCAGCCGCTCGTACCATGCCGGCGAGCCAGCCTCTGGCGGCAGTCTCGGAGTCTACCGCACGCTGCTGGGCCATCTTGAAGCCCGCCACGGCCTGCGTCTGCGGGTCCTTGCCGACATCGTCGCCGGGGCCAGCGCCGGGGGGATCAACGGGGTGTTCCTGGCCCAGGCCATCCATTCCGGCCAGTCGCTTGAGCCGCTGACCGACCTGTGGCTCGAGAAGGCCGACGTCGACGTGCTGCTTGATCCCTCGGCCAAGCCGGGGTGGCGCTTCGCCAAGTTCTGGGCCGCGCCCCTGATCTGGTTCGCGCTCAAGCGTCCGGGCAACGTCGTGGCCGAGAGCGTGGCGCCGGAAACGCGCTCCGAGGTGCGGGCCAAGCTCTCGCGGCTGATCCGCTCGCGCTGGTTCGATGCCCCGTTCGGCGGGATCGGCTTTTCCCGGCTGATCGCTGATGCGCTGGAGGCCATGGCGCGGACCACCGGTCCGGCGCCGTTGCTGCCCGCCGGCCACCCGATCGACCTGTTCGTCACCGCGACCGACTTCAAGGGGCATGCCGAGACCATCACCCTGCACTCGCCGCCGCAGGTGGAAGAGCCCGAGCACCGCGTCTCGATCGGCTTTCGCGCCGCCACCCCGGCGACGGCCGGGCAGGCCCTCGCCGACCCGCTCGAGCTGATCTTCGCGGCCCGCGCCACGGCCAGTTTTCCCGGCGCCTTCCCGGCGTTGCAGGTGGCCGAACTCGACCGGCTCGCCGCCGAACGCGGGCACGACTGGACCGGGCGCGAGCGTTTCCTGCGCGGGTTGCTGCCTGGCCGTGGCGGTGCGATCGACAGCGACAGTCTGGCCCTGATCGACGGTTCGGTGCTGGTCAACGCACCCTTTGCCGAAGCCATGGGGGTGTTGCGCGATCGCCCGGCCCAGCGCGAGGTGGACCGTCGCTTCGTCTATATCGATCCCCATCCCGATCGCGTCGGTGGGCTGCGCCGTGACGATCCTCGCCCGCCCAGCTGGTTTTCGGTGATCTTCGGTTCGCTCTCGTCGATCCCGCGCGAGCAGCCTATCCGCGACAATCTCGAGGTTCTGGCCCTGCAGTCGCGCGAAATGGCGAGGCTACGAACGATCGTCGAAGCGCTGCGACCCGAGGTGGAAGAGGCGGTCGAGCGCCAGTTCGGCCACACGCTGTTCCTCGACCGGCCGACCGTGCGCCGGCTTGCCGCCTGGCGTGACCGGGCGCACGAGGCGGCCCGGCGCCAGGCTGGCTTCGCCTGGCACGGCTATGTCGAGCTCAAGTTCGCCGGCATTGTCGAGGCCCTGGTCGCCGCGGTTGTCCAGGCGGCGCCGCAGCTTGGCCACGACGCGGTGCTGGCCCGGGTGATGGGCCATCTGCGGCAGCAGGGGCTCGGCCGGCTGTCCTCCGCGAAGGGGCTGGTCACCCCTGCGGCGATCGCCTTCCTGCGCGAACATGACCTGTCGTTCCGGATCCGCCGGCTGCGCCTGCTGGTGCGGCGGCTGAGCGAGGACTGGGATGACGATCCCGACATCCCGGACGATGCCCGCCACGCCGCGCGCGATGCAATCTTTCGGGCGATGGCGCTGTACTTCGAGCGCGAACCCTTGAGTGTGCTGGGCGAGGATTTTGCCGCGCTCGCCGCGCACGTCGACGAGGATCCCGGTGCAGTGCTGGCGTTGATGGCTGCACGGCGCCAGCTGATCGCCGCCGATCATGTGGCCGATGCGGTCCTGGCCGAAGCGATGGCCGCGATGCCCAAGCCGCTGCGGCGCAAGGTGCTGCTGACCTATCTCGGTTTTCCCTACTACGATGCGGTGACCCTGCCGCTGATGCGCGGTGAGGGGTTGACCGAGTTCGATCCTGTCAAGGTCGACCGGATCTCGCCCGAGGATTGCTCGTCGATCCGCCCTGGCGGCGCGCAAACCACACTGCGCGGGGTGGAGTTCTACAACTTCGGCGCTTTCTTCAGCCGCGCCTACCGCGAGAACGACTATCTGTGGGGCCGCCTGCACGGGGCCGAGCGGATGGTCGATCTGGTCGCCTCGGCCCTGCCTGCGGCACGCGCGATGGCCCCGTCCGAGATCCGGCGATTCAAGCGCGAGGCTTTCCTGGCAATCCTGGCCGAGGAGGAAGAGCGGCTCTGCACCGATCCCGGGCTGATCCCGACCATCCGCCAGGAGGTGCTGGCGCGCCTGGGCGAACCGGGCGGACTTGCGCCGACGGCCTGAGCCCCTGCCCCTTATCCTGCCCCTGACCCTTCCTAGGCCAGCGCCGATCGCGGCCGGCCGTGGCCGGCCTACTCGGTCAGGTCACTCCAGGCGTTCTTGATCCGGTCGAAGAATCCACGCGATTGGGGGCATTCCTCACCGGTCTCGGTGGCTTGCAGCTCGCGCAGCAGTTCCTTCTGCCGCGCGGTCAGCCGGGTCGGGGTTTCGACCATGATCTCGATGATCAGATCGCCCCGGCCGCGCCCCTGCAGCACCGGCATGCCTGCGCCGCGTTGACGCAGCTGCTTGCCCGACTGGATCCCGGCCGGGATGGTGATCGCGAGGCGCGAGCCGTCCAGCCCGGGGATCTCGATATCCCCGCCCAGCGCGGCCGTGGTGAAGCTGATCGGAACCCGCGTCAGCAGCGTGGTGCCGTCACGCTCGAACACCGCATGGCGCTTGGTGTGGATGAAGATGTAGAGATCACCCGGCGGCGAACCGAACGGCCCGGCCTCGCCCTTGCCGGACAGGCGGATCCGGGTGCCGGTGTCGACCCCGGGCGGAACCTGCACTTCAACCTTCTGCGGCTTGTCGACCCGGCCCTCGCCCCCGCACGAGCGGCATGGGCTTTCGATCACCTCGCCGCGGCCATGGCAGGTCGGGCAGGTGCGCTCGACCATGAAGAAGCCCTGCTGCGCGCGCACCTTGCCATGGCCGCCGCACAGGTTGCAGCGGCGCGTCCCTGTTCCCGGACTGGCCCCGGAGCCGCCGCAGGGGTCGCACGGCGAGGAGACCTCGATATCGATCGCCACGGTCTTGCCGTGGAACGCCTCGTCGAGCGTGATCTCCATGTCGTAGCGCAGATCGGCGCCGCGCCGCGCCTGCTGGCGCCCGCCGCCGCCACCGCCGAAGGCGTTGCCGAAGATGGTCTCGAAGATGTCGCCGATGTCGGAGAAGCCTTCACCCCCGCCGAACCCGCCGCCGCCAGGTCCACCCTGTTGGAAGGCGGCGTGGCCATAGCGATCATAGGCGGCCCGCTTCTGCGGGTCCTTGAGGCAGTCATAGGCCTCGTTGATCTGCTTGAAGCGCGCCTCGCTCTCGGTGCAGCCCGGATTGCGGTCCGGGTGGAACTTCATCGCCAGCTTGCGGTAGGCGCTTTTCAGCGTTGCGTCGTCGGCAGTCCGCTCGACCTCGAGCAGGGCATAGTAATCGATTTCGGCTGACACGGTCAGTCCCCCCGAACCGACCCGTCACCGCCGCCGGGGCGGCGATGACGGGCGTGGATCGTCCAGCGCATCAGGCCTTGTTGTCGTCGACTTCCGAGAACTCGGCGTCGACCACGTCGTCATCGCCCTGCGGGGCCGCGGCCCCCGGGGCAGCGCCGGCGGCCTGCTCCTTCTCGTAGATGGCCTGGCCCATCTTCATGGCGACCTCGGTGAGGGCCTGGGTCTTGGCGGTCATCTCGGCCGGATCGTTGCTCTCGATCGCGGTCTTGGCCGCGGCGATCGCCGCCTCGACCTCGGACTTGAGCCCGGCGTCGATCTTGTCGCCGTTCTCCTCGAGCTGGCGCTCGGTGGCGTGGACCAGGCTGTCGGCGTTGTTGCGCGCCTCGGCCGCCTCGCGCCGCTTCTTGTCCTCCTCGGCGAAGCGCTCGGCATCCTTGACCATCTGATCGATATCGGCGTCGGACAGACCGCCCGAAGCCTGGATGCGGATCTGCTGCTCCTTGCCGGTGCCCTTGTCCTTGGCGCTGACGTTGACGATGCCGTTGGCGTCGATGTCGAAGGTCACCTCGATCTGCGGCACGCCGCGCCGCGCCGGCGGAATGCCGAGCAGGTCGAACTGGCCGAGCAGCTTGTTGTCCTGCGCCATCTCGCGCTCGCCCTGGAACACCCGGATCGTGACCGCCTGCTGGTTGTCCTCGGCGGTCGAGTAGATCTGGCTCTTCTTGGTCGGGATCGTGGTGTTGCGGTCGATCATCTTGGTCATGATCCCGCCCAGCGTCTCGATCCCCAGCGACAGCGGGGTCACGTCGAGCAGCAGCACGTCCTTGACGTCGCCCTGCAGCACGCCGGCCTGGATCGCCGCGCCCATGGCGACGACCTCGTCCGGGTTCACGCCGGTGTGCGGTTCCTTGCCGAAGAACTCCTTCACCGCCTCGCGCACCTTGGGCATGCGGGTCATGCCACCCACGAGCACGACGTCGTCGATGTCCGAGGCCTTGAGCCCGGCATCGGCCAGCGCCTTGCGGCAGGGTTCCATCGTGCGCTTGATCAGGTCGGCGACCATGCGCTCGAGGTCCGAACGGGTGATCGTCTCGACGAGGTGGAGCGGCGTGGTGGCGCCGCCTTCCATCCGCGCGGTGATGAACGGCAGGTTGATCTCGGTGGTCTGCGCGCTCGACAGCTCGATCTTGGCCTTTTCGGCGGCTTCCTTGAGCCGCTGCAGGGCGAGCTTGTCGGTGCGGAGGTCGAGGCCCTCCTTCTTCTTGAACTGCTCGGCCAGGTACTCGACCAGCTGGGTGTCGAAGTCCTCACCACCGAGGAAGGTGTCGCCGTTGGTTGACTTCACCTCGAACACCCCGTCGCCGATCTCCAGGATCGAAACGTCAAAGGTGCCGCCGCCAAGGTCGTAGACCGCGATGGTCTTGCCGTCGTTCTTTTCAAGGCCGTAGGCCAGAGCCGCCGCGGTCGGCTCGTTGATGATGCGCAGCACCTCTAGCCCGGCGATCTGGCCGGCATCCTTGGTCGCCTGACGCTGGGCGTCGTTGAAGTAGGCCGGGACGGTGATTACCGCCTGGGTCACGGTTTCGCCCAGATAGCTCTCGGCGGTTTCCTTCATCTTCTGCAGGGTGAAGGCCGAGATCTGCGAGGGGCTGTAGTCCTGCCCGCCCGCCTGGACCCAGGCGTCGCCATTCTTGCCCTTGACGATGGTATAGGGCACCAGCTCGGTGTCCTTCTGGGTCACCGGGTCGTCGAAGCGGCGGCCGATCAGGCGCTTCACCGCGAAGATCGTGTTGTCGCCATTGGTCACAGCCTGACGCTTGGCCGGCTGGCCGATCAGTCGCTCGCCGTCCTTGGTGAAGGCGACGATCGACGGCGTCGTGCGCGCGCCTTCCGAATTCTCGATGACCTTCGGCTTGCCGCCGTCCATGACGGCCACGCAGCTGTTGGTGGTGCCGAGGTCGATGCCGATGACTTTACCCATTATACCCCATTCCTCACGTCGATAGGTGACACCGCGCGGTAGGCCTCCCCGGGACGGGCAAGACCGCCTCGGCGGCTCGTTGACGGGGGCGATATAGGTGTGCTTTCGCTTGGCACAAGAGCCGTGGCCAACTAGGCCGCCCCAGACCCTTGCCCTGCCCAGAGGATAGCCGGATGCCTGTTTTTGCCCGTTTTGCGCCGCTTGCCCTGGCCGCCCTGCTGGCCGCCTGCGGAACCGACCAGCCGGCGGCGACGTCGACCGATGCGGCCAGCTCGGCGCCTGAAGCCAAGCCCGGCCTCGCGCTCAGCGGGGGGCGACTGGTCCTGCCTGCGGTCAAGGGCAATCCCGGGGCGGTCTACTTCACCCTGACCAACGGCGCCGCGGCCCCGGCCACCCTTGCCGCGGTCGACGTGGCCGGCGCCGGCATGGCCATGCTGCACGAAACCCGCGAGATCGCCGGCCATTCGGAGATGGGTGAACTCGCCGACCCGGTTGTCCCGGCCGGCGGAACGCTGGTGCTGGCGCCGGGCGGCAAGCACGTGATGGTCGATGGCCTGCCAGCGGACTGGAAGGCTGGCGGTACGGTCGAACTGACGCTGGTTTTTGCCGATGGCGACAAGCTCTCGGCGACGATCCCGCTCGAGGCCCCTGGCGGCGCAGCGGCGGGTGGACAGTAGCCCGCCCTACCAGCTGGCCCCCGGCGGCATCCGGCCGCTGACGCCGGGTGAACGCACGATCGCGCGCGAGGTGTTCGGCCCGGCGCTGGCACTGGACGAGATCACCATCCGGCGCCGCAAGTGGTTCGTGTTCCAGCCTCGCCAGACGGTGATGGCGCCCTGCGGACACATCCATTTTCACCCTGAAGGCCGCTGCTACAGCGACGACTTCGCCACCGCCGGTCCTGCCGCGCAGGGCCTGTTCGTGCACGAACTGGTCCATGTCTGGCAGACGCAGCGCCATGGCGTCTGGTGGCTGCCGCTGCGGCGCCATCCGTTCTGCCGCTACGATTACCGGTTGAGACCGGATTGGCCGCTCGAGCGCTATGGCATCGAGCAGCAGGCCGAGATCATCCGTCACGCGTGGTTCAACCGGATCGGGGAACGGATCCCGGGCGATCACCCGCCCGAGATCCTGGAACGCCTGCTGCGCTCGGTTCAGCAGAGCCCGCGGCGCTTATAGCGGTTGCAGTCCACCCGGTAGCAGCGGCCGTTCTTCTTCAAAACTGAACCGGCCGCAACGCGTGCCGCAAGTGCCGGGTTCCCGGCCGGCCGACAGGCCGCCGGGCGCGCAGCTCAGTCCGGCTTCCTCGCGACCGCCACCATCGCGGGCCGCAGCAGGCGGTCCTTGATCATGTAGCCGGCCTGCAGTTCCTGCAGCACGGTACCCGGTTCGGCCTCGGCCGAGGGCATCTCGATCATCGCCTGGTGCTGGTTGGGGTCGAGCGGCAGGCCCAGCGCGGCGATGCGGGTGATCCCGTGGCTGGCGAACACCTTCTCGATCTCGCGCCCGGTCGCCTCGAGCCCGGCGACAAGGTTCTTCATCTTGTCGTCGGCGCGCAACTCGGCCGGGATCGCCTCAAGCGCGCGCGACAGGTTGTCGGCCACCGACAGGATATCGCGGGCGAAGGCCGTGGCGGCATAGGCGCGCGCATCGGCGATGTCCTTTTCCAGGCGGCGGCGCACGTTCTGCGTCTCGGCCTTGGCGTAGAGCACGTCCTGCCGTGCCGTTTCCAGATCGTTGCGCAGCGCCTCCAGCGCGGCATCCAGCGAATCCCCGGGTTCGGCCTGAGCCTCGGTCATGTCCTCTGCGGCCGCCGGGGCGTCCTGCGGCTTGGTCTCTTCACTCATATCCGTTGGTTTTCCAGCTATCCGATCAGCTTGCCCAGCGACTGGGCGGTGAAATCCACCATGGGGACGACGCGCGCATAATTCAACCGCGTAGGTCCGATCACCCCCACCACGCCGATCACCCGGCCTTCGCGATTGCGATAGGGCGAGGCGATCACCGCCGAGCCCGACAGCGCGAACAGACGGTTCTCGGCGCCGATGAAGATCCGCGTGGCCTCGGCCTCGCGCGCCGCCTCGAGCAGTTCGGCGACCGACTGCTTGTTCTCCAGATCGTCGAGCAGCGATCGGACCCGTTCGAGGTCTTCCAGTGCGGTCTCGTCGAGCAGGTTGGCCTGGCCGCGGACAATCAGCACCGGGCGCTGGCTGGCATCGGCGCTCCACACCGCCAGCCCCCGCTCGACCAGGTCGCGACTCGCCGCATCGAGCGCGGTCCGGCCCGTTGAAATCTCGGCGCGAATCACCGCCACGGCCTGAGCCAGCGTGCGCCCGCCGAGGTGGGCGGAGAGATAGTTGGACACCTGCTGCAGCGTCGCCGCGGTGACGCCGGGGTCGATGTCGAGGATGCGGTTCTCCACCCCGCCATCTTCGCCGACCAGGATCGCCAGCGCGCGGCCCGGGGCCAGCGGCACCAGCTGCAGGTGCTGAAGCACCGGTTCGCGTCGGGGCACCATCACCACTCCGGCAGCGGCTGACAGATCGGACAGCAGCGCCGAGGTGGCCGCCAGGGCAGCCTCGACCGGCCCGGGCGCGGCCAGCCGCCGCTCGATTGCCGCCCGCTCGTCGGCGGTTGGCTCAGCCACCTGCATCATCCCGTCGACGAACAGGCGCAGTCCCAACTCGGTGGGCATCCGCCCGGCGCTGGTGTGCGGTGCGGCGAGCAGGCCGAGCATCTCGAGATCGTGCAGGACCGAGCGGATCGAGGCGGGCGACAACCGCAACCCGCCGGCGCCTGCCAGGGTCTTGGAGCCGACCGGCTGGCCCGAATCAAGATAGCCCTGCACCGCCAGGCGGAAGATCTCCCGGGCACGGTCGGTCAGTTCGGTGATGGGCAAAGTGGGCATTTTTCCGTTCACCTATTTACGCCCTGCTCTTGCAGCCTCAAGCCCGAAGCGCCAAACGCCCCGTCTGACACCTTTATCCTGCCCTGCAACAGAGGAATGACCCGATGCGCCCTTCCGGCCGTGCGCCCGACGAAATGCGGACCCTTTCGTTCGAGCCGCACTACACCAAGCACGCCGAAGGATCGGTTCTTGTCGCCTTCGGTGACACCAAGGTGATCTGCACCGCCAGCGTCGAGGAGAAGGTGCCCCCGTTCCTGCGCGGCAAGGGCGAAGGCTGGGTGACCGCCGAATACTCGATGCTTCCGCGCGCCACCCACACCCGCGGTAGCCGCGAGGCGGCCAAGGGCAAGCAGTCAGGCCGCACCCAGGAAATCCAGCGCCTGATCGGGCGCTCGCTGCGCGCGGTGTGCGATTTCAAGAAGCTGGGCGAACGCCAGATCGTGCTCGACTGCGACGTGATCCAGGCCGACGGCGGCACCCGCACCGCGGCGATCTCCGGGGCCTGGGTGGCGCTGCGCATCGCGATCGACAAGCTGATGGCGCAAGGCCTGATCAAGGACGATCCGATGACCGCACGGGTCGCCGCCGTGTCTTGCGGGATCACCCAGGGGACCCCGGTCCTCGATCTCGACTACATCGAGGACAGCAGTGCCGATGCCGACGCCAACTTTGTCCTGATCGAGGGAGGCCGGATCGCCGAGGTCCAGGCCACGGCCGAGGGCGCGACCTATGACGAGGAGGGCCTGCTCCGCCTGCTGCGTCTTGCCCGGATCGGCTGCGAACGGATCTTCGCGGCTCAGGCCGAGGCCGTGGCGCGGGCCAAGGGCTGATCCCGTGCCCAGGCTCGCCGGTAAGCTCGTCATCGCCACCCACAATGCAGGCAAGCTGCGCGAGATCTCCGCGCTGCTGGCGCCTTATGGGGTCGAATGCGTGTCGGCCGGCGACCTTGGGCTGCCCGAGCCCGCCGAAACCGGGACGAGCTTTGTCGAGAATGCGCTGATCAAGGCTCGCGCGGCGGCCGAGGCTTCGGGCCTGCCGGCGTTGGCGGACGATTCGGGGCTCTGCGTGGTTGCGCTCGACGGCCGGCCCGGGGTCTACACCGCCGACTGGGCCGAGCGGCAGTGGTTCGAAGGCGTACCCGGAAAGGACTGGCAGGGTCGCGACTGGTACATGGCGATGGGCAAGGTCGAAGGGTTGCTGGCCGAACAGGGCCCTGCGGTCGACCGGTCGGGCTGGTTCGCCTGCGTGCTGGCGATCGCCTGGCCCGACGGTGCCAGCGCCGTCTACGAAGGGCGGGTCGATGGCACGCTGACCTGGCCGCCGCGCGGCGCGCTGGGCTTCGGCTACGATCCGGTGTTCGTCCCGCTCGGGCGGAGCGAAACCTTCGCCGAGATCGACCCGGCGGAGAAGCATCGCATCAGCCACCGCGCCGATGCCTTCGCCAAGCTGGTCGCCGAGCAGTTTCCCGCCTAGACCCGGCGCATGGCCCGCGCGCTCTACATCCACTGGCCGTTCTGCCTGAAGAAGTGCCCCTATTGCGACTTCAACAGCCATGTCCGCGACGGGGTGGACCATGCGCAGTGGCAGCACGCCCTGCTTACCGAACTTCGGCATGAAGCGGCGGTGGCGGGCGGTGAGCCGCTCGCCAGCGTGTTTTTCGGGGGCGGCACCCCCTCGCTGATGCCGCCGGCGCTGGTCGCCGCGCTGCTGGCGGAGGCGGAGCGGCTCTGGGGCTTCGCGCCCGGGATCGAGATCACGCTGGAAGCCAACCCCTCATCGGTCGAGGCGGATCGGTTTGCCGCGCTGGCCGGGGCCGGCATCAACCGCGTTTCGCTGGGGCTCCAGGCGCTCGACGACGCCGCACTGCGCTTCCTCGGCCGGCTGCACGGCGTGGCCGAGGGGCTGGCGGCGCTGGAGGTGGCGCAGCGGCATTTCGCACGGGTCAGTTTCGATCTGATCTATGCCCGCCCCGACCAGACCCCGCAGCAGTGGGAGGCCGAGCTGCGCCGCGCGCTGGGCTTCGGCACCGGCCACCTGTCGCTCTACCAGCTGACCATCGAGCCCGGCACGCGGTTCGCCACGCTGGTCCGCGAGGGCCGCTTCGTCCCGCTCGACGATGATCTGGCCGCCGACCTCTATACGCTGACCGGCGCGTTGACCGAAGACCACGGCCTGCCTCCCTACGAGATCAGCAATCACGCCCGCCCCGGCGAGGAGAGCCGCCACAACCTCGCCTACTGGCGCTATCAGGACTATGCCGGGATCGGGCCGGGCGCCCACGGTCGCCGCGGGGGCTGCGCCACGGTCCGCCACCGCAAGCCCGAGAACTGGCTGGCCGCCGTGGCGGCGCAGGGCCATGGCCTGGCCGAGGAGCGCCCCCTGCCCGGCCCCGAGCAGGCGGCCGAGGCGCTGCTGATGGGGCTGCGGCTGGTCGAGGGGATCGACCTTGGCGCCCTGTCCGACCGGTTCGGCCTGGCACGCGACGCTCTGGTCGATGCCGCGCGCCTCGGCTTCTATGCCGATCAGGGCCTGGTCTGGTCTCGCGCCGGGCGGATCGGCGTTACCGCGGCCGGGCTGCCGCTGCTCGACGGGCTGCTGGCCGAACTGGTGTCCACCGAACTGGTGGCGTCATGACTGGACGTGCCGCCTTGCTTGAGGCCTGGCACGATCATCTGGCCCACGGCCGCCGCCGTTCGCCCCACACCGTGCGCGCCTATGTCGCCACCGCGGCGCGGCTGATCGCCGCGCGCGGTGTGGACAGGTGGGAGGCCTTGGCGGCGCTTGACGCCGGAGCCTTGCGCCAGCACCTTGCCGCGCGCCGCGCCGAGGGCCTGACCAATGCCTCGGCCGCACGCGAGCTTTCGGCGCTCAAGGCCTTCCTCGCTTTTGCTAGGACCCGGGCCGGCGTGCCCGAGGCGCTGGCGCCCCGGCTGCGCGCGCCGCGGGTCAAGAAGGGCATCCCGCGCCCGGTTACCCCCGATGAGGCGGTGCACCTGGCGGCGACAGTGCACGAGGATGCCACGGAAGAGTGGATCGGCGCACGCGACCGCGCCGTCCTGCTGCTGCTCTACGGCAGCGGGCTGCGCATCGCCGAGGCGCTGTCGCTGACCGCGGCGGTCCTGCCGCTGGGCGAGACGATCGTGGTGACCGGCAAGGGCAGCAAACAGCGCATGGTGCCGGTGCTGCCGCTGGTCCGTGCCGCTGTTGCAGACTATGTCGCGCGCTGCCCCTGGCCGCTCCCGCCGGAAGGGCCGCTGTTCCGCGGCGCGCGCGGCGGGCCGTTGTCCCCTGGGCTGGTGCAACGTGCCGTGGCTCGGGCCCGCATGGCGCTGGGCCTGCCCGCAAGCGCGACGCCGCATGCGCTGCGCCACAGCTTCGCCACGCACCTGCTCGGCGCCGGAGCCGATCTGCGCAGCCTGCAGGAATTGCTCGGCCATGCCAGCCTCGGCTCGACCCAGATCTATACGAAGGTCGATGCGGCCACTCTGCTCGACGTCTATCGCCACGCCCATCCGCGCGAGGCCTGAGTGGCGCGGCCCGATGGGCCTGGCGGGCGCGGCTCAGTCACGCGGGCGCCAGGTGGCGACGCGCCACAGGTACCACAGCACGACCACCCCGGTCAGGCCGACGATGCCGTAGCCGATCGCATCCTCGAATGCCGACAGGTAGCGCGCGACCAGCCGGCCGCCATGGATCAGCAGGGTGTTCCACACCGCCGCCCCGGCGAAGGTGAACGCCAGGAAGCGGGCGTGCGACATGTGCGCGAGACCGGCCGGCAGCGAGATCATGGTGCGCAGCAAGGGCGAGAAGCGCAGCGCGAAGACCACCCACTGGCCATGGCGCTGGAAGAACGCGGTGGCCCGTTCGACGGCGCTCCAGTCCATTGTCAGCCAGCGGCCCCACCGGCCGACGATCGGCCGCAGCCGCAGGTAGCCGAAGCGGTCGCCGATCAGGAACCAGACATAGTTGCCCAGCGTCGAGCCAAGGGTGCCGACCAGCAGCAAGGGCCAGAACGTCATGCTCCCGCGCGCCACGGCGATCCCGCCCAGGCCCATGATCAGCTCGGACGGGATCGGCGGCAACACGTTTTCCAGCACCATCAGCAGGAAGATGCCGGCGTATCCGCCCTGTTCGATAAGATGGATGATCCAGGCGTTCATGGCGTCTCGGGCATGGCGTGGCGTCAACCCCGCGCGGGCCGGTTCGTGCCCGCGCGCCGTTGCGCCGAGCGCCGCTAGCCGCGCAACATGGCTGCGTGGCGGAGCTCGATCGCGTCCCAGATCAGGCCGCCCGTGTCGCTGCCATTGAACCGGTCGATCGCCACGATGCCGGTCGGGCTGGTGACGTTGATCTCGGTCAGCCATTCGCCGCCGATCACGTCGATCCCGACAAAGACCAGCCCCTGCTGCCGCAGCACCGGTCCGAGCGCGGCACAGATTTCCTCTTCCCGGGCGGTCAGGTCACATGGTTCCGCCGATCCGCCCACGGCAAGGTTGGAGCGGAACTCGCCCTCACCTGGCTTGCGGTTGATCGCCCCGGCAACCACGCCGTCAACCAGCACGATCCGTTTGTCGCCCTGGGCCACGCCCGGGAGGAACGGCTGGACCATGAAGGGTTCGACCCAGGCGTTGTGGAACATCTCGATCAGCGCGCCGAGATTGCTGCCGTCGGCCGGGATCCGGAACACCGCCTTGCCGCCGTTGCCGTGGAGCGGCTTGATCACCAGGTCGCCGCCCAGCCCCCTGGCGATGTTGCGCGCCTGGAACTCGCGCACGTCCTCGATCCGCCGCGCGACCAGCGTCGGCGGCATGAACCGCGCGAAATCGAGCACCATCACCTTCTCCGGGGCGTTGCGCACCGCCACGGGATCGTTGACCACCAGCGTGGTCCCGGCCAGCCGTTCGAGAATATGGGTGCCGGTGATGTAGCCGAGGTCAAACGGCGGGTCCTGCCGCATCAGCACCACGTCGATCTCGGCGCCCAGGTCGATCTTGCGGTAGTCGCCGCGCTGGAAGTGATCGCCCGCCACGCGCTGCACGGTTACCGGCGCGGCCCAGGCGGTGATGCGGCCGCCAGCGCCGTCGAGCGTGTCATAGGCGAGCGAGCCCACGTCGTAATGCCACAGCGCATGGCCCCGGGCCTGGGCCGCGAGCATCAGGTGGAAGCTCGAGTCCCCGTTGATGTTGATCGATTCAAGCGGGTCCATCTGGACCGCGACGCGCAGGGTCATGGGCATTCCTGTTCCGGCCGGGAGCGCTCAGGCGAGCGCCGCGTTGGCGATGTGGCGCGGCCAGCGCCCGGGTGCAAGCAGGATCGCATCGATCCGCAGCACGTCGCCCGGCCGCAGGAAGCGCGGCGCCAGGGCCTCGGCGCAGGCGATCACCCGGCGCAGGCGGTGATGATCGAGCGCGGTCGCGAGCTCGGCCTCGGACCGGCGCCATTTCACCTCGACAAAGACCACCGTCGCACCCCGCCGCGCCACCAGATCCACCTCGCCGCGAGCGGTGCGCAGCCGCCGCGCCAGCACCCGCCACCCCTTCAACCGCAGATACCAGGCGGCCAGCCCCTCGCCCCGCCGGCCGTCCCGTTCGGCGCGCCGGCGGTTCATTTGAGCGCCAGTGCCCGGGCGTAGAGCAGCTTGCGGTCAAGCCCGGTGGCCTTGGCCACCAGCCCGGCGGCCTGCGAGGGCTTGGCCCCGGCCAGGGCAGCTCTCAACAGCGCGTCGACATCGGCCTCGGCGGGCGCGGCTGCCGCGCCGGGCGGCGCGACCAGCAGGACGATCTCGCCCTTCGGCGGATGGGCGGCATAGTGCGCGCTCAGCGCCGCGGGGCTGCCCGTGCGACATTCCTCGAAGCGCTTGGTCAGTTCGCGCGCCACGCCCACCTCGCGATCCGGCAGGACGGTGGCAATCGCGGTCAGGCTGTCGAGCAGGCGCGGCGCGGTCTCGTAGAACACCAGCGTTGCCTTAACCGCGGCCAGTTCGGTCAGCACGTCGGCGCGCGCCTTGTCCTTTCCCGGCAGGAACCCGGCGAACAGGAAGCGGTCGCTGGGCAGCCCCGCGAGGGTCAGCGCCACCACCGCGGCACTTGGCCCGGGGAGGCTGGTCACCGCTATGCCGCGCTCCCGCGCCGCCCGGACCAGGCGGTAGCCCGGGTCCGAGATCAACGGGGTGCCGGCGTCGCTGACCAGCGCGAGGGGCTCGGTCGCGGCGATCTGTAAAAGATGGTCTCGCGTCGCCTCGCTGGCGTGATCGTCGTAGCGGATCATCCGCGCGCGCAGTCCCAGGTGCTGCAGGAGCTTGCCGGTGACCCGCGTGTCCTCGCAGGCAACCGCCGCGACGGAACGCAACGTGTCGATCGCGCGTTGCGTGATGTCGCCCAGATTGCCAATCGGCGTTGCGACGATGTAGAGCCCGGGTTCAAGTGGCGTGGCCATGATCGCGCTCATGGACCACGTTGGGAGGAAGCGGCAAGGATGTTTGGCGGTAAGTTCGATCGGCGCGGTCTGATGGCCGGCATGGCTGTGGTTCTGGTAGCAGGCTGCGCGGTGGTTCCCAAGGCTCCGCCCGTCGCGCCCCCGCCCGAGCAGCCGAGTGCCAGCACGCTTCCCGCAGACCAGCTGCGTCACCGCGTCGCCCTGTTGGTACCGCTGTCCGGGCCCAACGGCGCCGTCGGGCAAAGCCTGGCCAATGCCACCACCATGGCCTTGCTCGACACCGGGGCAAGCAACCTGCGCCTCACCACCTATGACACGGCAGCCGGTCCCTCGGTGGCCGCGACCCGCGCGATCGCCGATGGCAACAAGTTGATTCTCGGCCCGCTGATGGGTGATGAGGCGACCGCTGTGGCGACGATTGCGCGCCCGGCGCGGGTACCGATCATCGCCTTCTCCAACGATATCGGCGTGGCGGCTCCCGGCACTTTCATCATGGGCAGCCTGCCCGAGCAGTCGATCGGCCGGACGGTGCGCTTTGCCCGCTCGCGCGGGATTTCGCGTTTCGCCGCGCTCGTGCCCGAAGGCGAGTATGGCCAGCGCGCCACGGCGGCATTCAATGCTGCGGTCCTGGAAACGGGTGGTGCGCTGGTCGCCAGCGAGAGCTTTGCCCGGGGCAACACCTCGGTCGTCAGCGCGGCCCGACGGTTGCGCGCCCGCGGCGGGTTTGAAGCGGTGCTGGTGGCGGATGGCGGCCGCATTGCCGCGCTGGCCGCACCGGCCTTCAAGGCTGGCAAGCCGCCGGTGCGCCTGCTCGGCACCGAGCTGTGGAGTGGCGATGCCGCCGCCCTCGGCGGGACAGCCCTGTCCGGTGCCTGGTTTGCCGCCGTACCCGACACCCGCTTCCGTCAGTTCGCCGAAAGCTACCACTCGCGCTTCGGAGCCAAGCCCTATCGCCTCGCCACGCTGGGCTACGATGCCGTGTTGCTCACCCTGCGAGTGGCGCGCGAATGGAAGCCGGGAACCACCTTTCCGACCGGCCGGCTCGGTGACCGCGGCGGGTTCCTGGGGCTCGACGGGCCGTTCCGCTTCTCCGAGAACGGCGTGGTCGAGCGCGCCTTCGAGGTCAACGAGGTGCGTGACGGCGGCGTGACCGCGGTCAGCCCTGCCCCGGCGCGCTTCCAGGACTGAACCGGCCCGACCAACCCTGACGATAACCGGTCAAGGGCGCTTGCGCGGGGAATCGCGCGGCCCGTATAGTCGCGCCATGTCTGATGACCTCTTCGACAAGCTGCCGGCCGCCGGCGGTGACAGCTATGACGGCTCGGCGATCGAGGTGCTCGAGGGGCTCGAGCCGGTGCGGCGTCGTCCCGGCATGTACATCGGCGGCACGGACGAGCGCGCGCTGCACCACCTTGCCGCCGAAGTGCTCGACAATGCGATGGACGAGGCCGTGGCCGGCCATGCCAACCGCATCGAAGTGACGCTCGAGGAGGGCAACCGCCTGACCATCGCCGACAATGGCCGTGGCATCCCGGTGGACGAGCACCCCCGCTTTCCCGGCAAGTCGGCGCTCGAGGTGATCCTCACCACGCTTCACTCCGGCGGCAAGTTCTCGGGCAAGGCCTACGCCACCTCGGGCGGCCTGCACGGCGTCGGCATCTCGGTGGTCAACGCCCTGTCGACGCTGACCCGGGTAGAGGTGGCGCGCAACAAGGAGCTCTACGCGCAGGAGTTCTCGTGCGGCCTGCCAACCACCCGGCTCGAGAAGATCGGCAATGCCCCCAACCGGCGCGGCACGACGGTCACTTTCGTGCCCGATCTGGAGATCTTCGGGGCGGACGCGCGGTTCAAGCCGGCCCGGCTGTTCCGCCTCGTCCGCTCGAAGGCATACCTGTTCGCCGGGGTCGAGATTCGCTGGAAGTGCGCCGCCAGCCTTGCCAGCGAAGAGGTGCCGGCCGAGGCGACCTTCCAGTTCCCGGGCGGCCTCGCCGACCATCTTGCCGAACAGCTCGGCACCCGCGAATGCGTCACGACCGAATTCTTCCGCGGCGCGCAGGACTTCCCTGCCAACGAGCGGGGTGAGCAGCAGGGTCGGGTGGAGTGGGCGATCGCATGGCCGCTGTGGTCAGACGGTGCGTTCAGCTACTACTGCAATACGATCCCGACGCCCGATGGCGGCACTCACGAACAGGGTCTGCGCGCTGCCTTGACCAAGGGCGTCCGGGCCTTTGGCGAGCTGGTTGGCCAGAAGAAGGCCAAGGACATCGCTCCCGAGGACGTGATCACCGGCAGCGAGGTCATGCTTTCGGTGTTTATCCGCGATCCCCAGTTCCAGAGCCAGACCAAGGACCGGCTGACCAGTCCGGAAGCCGCGCGGATGGTCGAAAACGCCGTGCGCGACCATTTCGACCATTTTCTCTCGGACAACCTTGATCGTGGCAAGGCCCTGCTCGGGCATGTCATGGAACGCATGGACGAGCGCCTGCGCCGCAAGGCCGAGCGGGAGGTCAAGCGCAAGACCGCGACCAACGCCCGCAAGCTACGCCTCCCCGGCAAGTTGACCGACTGTTCGGGCGAGGGCGACGGCGAGACCGAGCTGTTCATCGTCGAGGGCGATTCGGCGGGCGGCAGCGCCAAGCAGGCCCGCGACCGCAAGACCCAGGCGATCCTGCCGATCCGTGGCAAGATCCTCAACGTGGCCAGCGCCACAGCGGACAAGATCCGCGCCAACCAGGAAATCGCCGATCTGCTCCTGGCGCTTGGCTGCGGCAGCCGCAAGGACTGCAACCCCGACGCGCTGCGCTACGACCGCATCATCATCATGACCGATGCCGATGTCGACGGTGCGCACATCGCCACGCTGCTGATGACCTTCTTCTTCCAGGAGATGACCGAGGTGGTCCGGCGCGGGCACCTTTATCTGGCCCAGCCGCCGCTCTACCGGCTCACCAGCGGCTCGGTCAGTGCCTATGCCCGCGACGACGCGCATCGCGCCGAGCTCGAGGCAACCCGGTTCAAGGGCAAGAAAGTCGAGGTCTCGCGCTTCAAGGGACTGGGCGAGATGAACCCGCAGCAGCTGCGGGAAACCACGATGAGCCCGTCCAGCCGGTCGTTGGTGAGGATCACCCTGCCGCCGGAGTACGAAGGACGCGCAGCTGTGAAGGATCTGGTGGATCGTTTGATGGGTCGCAACCCCGAGCACCGCTTCATGTTCATCCAGAACCGCGCCGGCGAAATCGATCCCGAGTTGATCGACGCCTGATCCCGGGCCGCGGAACGCCCCGGTCCGGCGGCACGCTGGCAAGATGCCAGGCCGATACATCTTTTTTTTCGCCAATGACGAGTTTGTCCAATTCACGGGCATACCGAGGGGTCTACGCCGGTGGTGACGGTGGCGAACGGACGGTCCGGGTCGACGCCTGATTCGCGGCCGGTCGGAGCGGAATTCTTGGCCCAACGGCTGAAACCTGTTTCCCGGTGGGGTGGTCGCCCTTGAACAAGGCGATCACCCTTTCCCGTGGCTTCCTGCCACCAGCGCAGCCTTCACCACGGTCGGATGCCAGGGTGTGACCCTGGCTCGCCATCGGCCAAGCGATTCTGGCCGTGGGAGTCTTGCTCCGGGCTCCGCCCGGACCTACCCTTGCGGCTTCAATGACCACCGGGGCATGACCGATGCAGCGTTTTGAAGGCACCAGCCATTATGTCGTCACCGACGATCTGAAGGTGGCGGTCAATGCGGCGGTGCTGTTGCGTCGTCCGCTGCTGGTCAAGGGCGAGCCCGGGACCGGCAAGACCGTTCTGGCCCATGAAATCGCCAAAGCGGTGGGCGCCCCGCTGATCGAGTGGAACGTCAAGTCTACGACCAAGGCCCAGCAGGGGCTCTATGAGTATGATGCGGTGGCGCGCCTGCGCGATGGCCAACTTGGTGACGAACGGGTCCACGATATCCGCAACTACATTCGCAGGGGCAAGCTGTGGGAAGCCTTCACCAGCCCCCAGTTGCCCGTCCTGCTGATTGACGAGATAGACAAGGCCGACATCGAGTTTCCCAACGACCTGCTGCAGGAGCTCGATCGGATGAGCTTCGATGTCTACGAGACGCAGGAGCGGATCGTGGCGGAGGAACGCCCAATCGTCGTCATCACGTCGAACAACGAAAAGGAGCTGCCCGACGCCTTCCTGCGCCGCTGCTTCTTCCATTACATCAAGTTTCCCGACCGCGACACGATGCAGGCGATCATCGACGTCCACTTCCCCGGCATCCAGAAGGTGCTGGTGAGCAAGGCGCTGGAGATTTTCTACGAGGTGCGCGAGGTCCCGGGCTTGAAGAAGAAGCCCTCGACCAGCGAACTGCTCGATTGGCTCAAGCTGCTGCTGGCCGAGGACATGCCGCTTGACGTGCTGCAGAACCGCGACCCGACCAAGGCCATCCCGCCGCTGCACGGGGCTCTGTTGAAAAACGAGCAGGACATCATGTTGTTCGAACGGCTGGCCTTCATGGCACGGCGCGGTGGCTGAGGGCGGCCACGCCGGGCGCTGCCTGTGCGGCGCGGTGACCTATGCGCTCGCCGCCGAGCCCCTTGGTGCCCGCATGTGCTGGTGCCGCGACTGTCAGTACATCGCCAGCGGCTCGGCCACGGTCAACGTGCTGTTCCCCGAGGCAGCCTTCCGCTGCGCGGGTGACATCGGGACGCTGCGCATGACCGCCGACAGCGGCAACACCGTCGAACGCGGTTTCTGTCGGCAGTGCGGCTCGCAGATCTACAGCCGCACGACCGAGCCGGCCGGGACCCAGCCGATCCGGATCCGGGCCGGCACTCTCGACAATCCCGGGCTGCGCGCGCCGGATGCCTACATCTGGACCGACAGCGCTCCGGCTTGGGCCCCCTTCGACCCGGCGCTGCCCCGCTATCGGCGGGGCCCGGGATCCGCGCGGAAGGAGTGAAGCAATGGCCTATACCGGACGGTGCGCCTGCGGCGCCACGCAGCTCGAGATCACGGCCGAACCGGTGGCGGTGCGGCAATGCTGGTGCCGGCAGTGCCAGCAGATCGCGGCCGGAGGACCGACCAACAACGCCATCTTCCCGGCCGACGCCGTCCGGATCGAGGGCGCTCTCGGCCATTCGCAGTGGCGCGCGGCCAGTGGCAACACGCTGACCTTCCATTTCTGCCCCGGCTGCGGCACCCAGGTCTACGGACAGAGTTCGGCCAGGCTCCATCTCAAGACCGTGCGGCTGGGCATGATCGACGAACCGCATGGCCTGCGTCCGGAGATGATCATCTGGACCGACGAGGCGCCGGCCTGGGCCTGCCTCGATCCGCAGCTCGAACAGTGGCCGCAGATGCCCCCGGCGCCGCCTCCCCCGCCCGCCCCATGAACCGTCCGTCGCCGCCACGTCATGCCCAGCATCCCGGGACCTGCGAACCGTGTTCCTGACCTTCCTTGACGAACTGCGCACGGCTGGAATCCCGGCCTCGCTCAAGGAGCATCTGGTGCTGCTCGAGGCGCTTGATCGCGAGGTGATCGGCCAGACGCCGGAGGAGTTCTACTACCTCGCCCGCGCCATCTTCGTGAAGGACGAAGGTCTCCTTGACCGGTTCGACCAGGTCTTTGCCAAGGTGTTTCGCGGGGTGCTGACTGACTATGGCCAGCAGCCGGTCGAGGTGCCGGAGGAGTGGCTCAAGGCGATCGCCGAGAGGTTCCTGACCCCCGAGGAGATGGAGCAGATCAAGGCGCTGGGATCCTGGGACGAGATCATGGAGACGCTCAAGCAGCGGCTCGAGGAGCAGGAGGGGCGGCACCAGGGCGGGAACAAGTGGATCGGAACCGGTGGGACCAGTCCCTTCGGCAATTCCGGCTACAACCCGGAAGGCGTCCGGATCGGCGGGGAAAGTCGCCACAAGCGGGCGATCAAGGTGTGGGACAAGCGCGAGTTCCGCAATCTTGACAACACCCGCGAACTGGGAACGCGCAACATCAAGGTGGCGCTGCGCCGGCTGCGCCGGTTTGCGCGCGAAGGGGCCGCCGAAGAGCTCGATCTGGACGCGACGATCAGCGGCACTGCCCGTCAGGGCTTCCTCGACATCCACCTGCGGCCCGAGCGTCACAATGCGGTCAAAGTTCTGCTGTTCCTCGACGTCGGCGGTTCGATGGACCCGCATATCAAGCTTGTCGAGGAGCTGTTCAGCGCCGCGACCGGCGAGTTCAAGAACCTCGAGTTCTTCTACTTCCACAACTGCCTCTACGAGAGCGTGTGGAAGGACAACCGCCGCCGCATGAACGAGCGTACCCCGACCTGGGACGTGCTTCACAAGTTCGGCCACGACTACAAGGTGATCTTCGTCGGCGATGCGGCCATGAGCCCCTACGAGATCGCCCAGCCCGGCGGATCGGTCGAGCACTTCAATCCCGAGGCCGGCGGGGTCTGGCTGCAGCGGGTGGTCAACACCTATCCCGCCACGGTCTGGATCAATCCCGAAGCCGAGCAGACCTGGGGCTACAGCCAGTCCAACCGGATGATCCGCGACCTGTTCAACGACCGGATGTATCCGCTGACCCTCAGCGGACTGGACGCGGCGATGCGCGAGCTGACCCGCAAGCGCGGCTAGGCCGGTTTGCGGGCGGCGATGTAGAACCAGTCGCCCAGCCCCAGCAGCGGGCCCAGTTTGGCGAAGGGTGCGAAGGCGGCGGCGTAGACCAGCCGCTGCGGCATGCGCAGCAGCGTCGGCAGCGCTCCGAAGGTATAGGCCAGATCGATGTTGCAATGCTGGACCGGACCCGAAGCGAACCCGGCCTGGCCCAGCATCGCCCGCAGGGTGCGGACGCTGAACTGGTACAGATGGTGCGGCGGCTCGGGATGGGGCCAGTGGCCGAGCAGCTGCGCGAAGGGTTGCGAAATCCGTGGGAACAGCCCGTCGATGTTGGGGGTGGACAGGACCAGCCAGCCACCGGGCTTGAGCAGCTGGTACATCCGCGCAAGGTCGGCGGCGGGATCGGGGACATGCTCGATCACGTCGAAAGCGGTCAGCACGTCGATGCTGCCCGGTGCAGCCGTGCTCTCGGCGAGCGTGCCGTGTTCGACCACCAGTCCGGTCACTTCAGCGGCAAAGCGTGCGGAATCGAGCGAGTATTCGATCCCGCTACAGGCAAAGCCACTACGCTGCGCGGCTGTCAGGAAGGCCCCGGTCGAACAGCCGAGGTCGATCAGCCGGCCGGTCCGGGCGACGCGCTGGACGAAGCGCAAGTGCCGCTCGGCCAGTCGGGCCATGCGGGCCTGCTCCGGACTGGCCGGATCGCGCAGCTGGACATGGTAAGTCCCGCCGCCCTTGGCCGAGTAGAGCGCTTCCAGCTCTGCCTCAGTGGGCGGATTGGCGATATAGGCCAGGCCGCAGGTCCTGCAGCTGACGAGCCGGTACCCTTTGTAGGTGAACAGCAGGCTGCTGGCGTCGTCGTGGCAATGATTGCAGGCGGGCATCCGCGACCTCTGGCTGGCGAGGATCGTCGCTGTGGCCCAACAGGTCTGAAAACCGGGTAAACCCGGTGCCCTGCAAGATCAGTAGAGCCGCAGGTCGCGGATCTGTTCGCGCCAGTCGGCCTCGTCCTGTGCGGTCAGCGCGGCCAGGTCGGCCGGAGTGGCGGCCGGATCGTCGACCCATTCGCGCAGCGCCGGGCCGCCGTTGATCACGTCGATCGCGAGCCGGTCGCGCTCGTACTCATAGGGGAAGTCGCGCCACAGCGGATAGTCCGGGTACAGCCGGCGGATCGCCTTGAAGGCGAGGGCCTGCAACCGCCACGGCCGGAAGCGGGCATGGTCGTAGAAGCCGCCCTCGGCATGGATCATCAGTGCGCTGCAGAGGCGGCCGACGTGCTTGTGGAAGGTCGGCTCGAACCAGCATTCGCGCAGCGCGCAGCCATCCAGCCAGTCCGGGGCCAGCCGCGCCATCTCGGCCAGGACGGCGCGAGCATCGAGGTCCGGGGCACCGAACAGCACTTCGAGCGGCCGGGTCGTGCCACGGCCTTCGGACAGGGTGGTGCCCTCCAGCATGACAGTGCCGGCATAGGCCCGCGCCATGTTGAGGTTCGCCGCGTTGGGGCTGGGATTGACCCAGATCCGGCTATCGGGCCAACCCCAGCCCGGCCCATGATCGGGCGCCCAGCCCTCCATCCGGATCACGCGGTAGTCGATATCGAGCCCGAAATGGCGGACGAACCAGTGCCCCATCTCGCCCAGGGTCAGCCCATGCCGCATCGGCATCGGACCGGCGCCGACGAAGCTTTCCTGCCCGGGGCGCAGCGTCAGCCCCTCGATCGGGCGGCCGGCGGGATTGGGCCGATCGAGCACCCAGACGCTTTTGCCATGGCGCGCGGCCTCCTCGAGCAGGTAGAGCAGCGTGGTCACGAAGGTATAGATCCGGCAGCCGAGGTCCTGCAGATCGAACAGGAATACGTCGGCGGCCGCCATCATCGTCGCGGTCGGACGGCGGACCTCGCCATACAGGCTGAACACCGGGATGCCATAGACCGGATCGCGCTCGTCCGGGGTCTCGACCATGTTGTCCTGCTTGTCGCCCTTCAACCCGTGCTGCGGCCCGAAGGCGGCCGACAGGGTCAGCTCCGGGCAGCCGGCGAGCGCGTCGAGCGAGTGGACCAGTTGCTCGGTCACCGAAGCGGGATGGGCGACCAGCGCGATCCGTCGGCCGGACAGGGGCTGGCGCAGGGCGGGGTCCGCGAGCAGGCGGTCGATACCAAACTTCATCCCGTCGCGGGTGCCTCAAGCCGCGCTGCGAAGCAAGCCGGTGCGTGGAAATCAGGCGCTCCCGGGCCGTGGCGCAGCGCCCAGAACGAGCGCGCCCCGCCCTCCTCCTCGATCACCGCGCTGATCCCCAGCTGCCACGGCAGCGCCGGCAGGCCGGCCAGGGGCACAGCGGCATCGAAGATCATCAGCTCGTGCGCGCCGCGGATCGTCCCGACCGGATCGCGCGGCATCGGCCGGTCGGCCATGCCGGCGCGATAGGCGGCGAAGTCATAGGCAGCCCAGCGTTCGGACGGGCTGAGGTTGAGCTCGACATAGCCCTCCTCGCCCGGCGTGCGGACGAACAGCTCGAAGCAGGTCTGCTGCCACAGGCCGTCGGCGCGGGCCTTTCCGGCAAAGGCCGGTACCAGCACGGCGCCGGCGCCCTCGATCCGCCAGCGCACCTGCAGCCAGTGATCGTCCAGCCCGATCACCGCGGCCTCGATCGCGCGTACCCGCGCCGGCGCGTGATCGGGATGAGGATGCAGGGTCAACGTTCCCAAAGCGCAAACTCCATGCTAGGCGCGCCGGCCTGAACGGGAACGACCATGACCTACACCTCCTCGCTGCTCCGCCTGCTCGATGAACGTGGCTACATCCACCAGCTGACCGATGCCGAAGGTCTCGACAAGCTGGCCGCCGGGCAGGTGGTCCCGGGCTATATCGGCTTCGATGCCACCGCGCCATCGCTCCACGTCGGCAGTCTCGTCCAGATCATGCTGCTGCGCCGGCTCCAGCAGGCCGGTCACAAGCCAGTCGTGCTGATGGGCGGCGGGACGACCCGGATCGGCGATCCGACCGGCCGCGACGAAAGCCGCAAGATGCTGAGCGACGAGGCGATCGAGGCCAACATCGCCTCGATCCGGACGATCTTCGCCCGCCTGCTCCACTTCGGCGACGGCCCGACCGATGCGATCATGGTCAACAATCATGACTGGCTGGGCCAGCTTGGCTATATCGAGCTGCTGCAGAAGGTTGGCACCCATTTCACCGTCAACCGGATGCTGTCGTTCGATTCGGTGCGGCTGCGGCTTGAGCGCGAGCAGCCGATGACCTTCCTCGAATTCAACTACATGATCCTGCAGGGCTACGATTTCCGCCATCTCGCCCGCAGCGCCGGAGTGCGGCTGCAGATGGGCGGGTCGGACCAGTGGGGCAACATCGTCAACGGAATCGAACTGACCAGGCGGATGGACGGCCAGGAGGTCTACGGCTTGACCACCCCGCTGCTGACCACGGCCGACGGCGGCAAGATGGGCAAGACCGCCGCCGGCGCCGTGTGGCTGAACGACGATGCCCTGCCGGCCTACGATTTCTGGCAGTACTGGCGCAACACCGACGACCGCGACGTGGGCAAGTTCCTGCGCCTGTTCACCGACGTTCCGCTGGACGAGATCGCCCGGCTCGAGGCCCTGGGTGGCAGCGAGATCAATGCCGCCAAGGTGGTCCTGGCCAACGAGGTGACGCGGCTCTGCCGGGGCGAGGCGGCAGCGGCCGCCGCTGAGGCGACCGCGTCGGCCACTTTTGCGGGTGGCGGTCTGGGGCAGGACCTTCCGGCGCTGGCCCTCCCCGCCGCCGGGCTTTCGCTGGTCGATGCCCTGGTCGGGATCGGGTTCGCCGCGAGCCGGGGCGAGGCCAAGCGGCTGATCGCCGGGGGCGGCGCCAAGGTCGATGGCGAAGCTGTGACCGACGAGACCGCGCACATCGTCGGCGGTAGCGAAGTCCGTCTTTCCGCCGGCAAGAAGAAGCACGGAATCCTGCGTCCGGCTTAACGCCCGGGACCGGCAAAACTTTGCCGCCCGGTTTACGGTTTTTTCGCCTTTGCCCGGCAATATTCTGCCGGTGTCAAACGTGGAAGCAGGCCGGACATGGGCTTAGGTGCACAACTATCCGTCACCGACTTGCGTCGGTCGAGTCGACATCCGATCGACTTCCGCCTGATCGCGGAACATCGCCAGCGTGGCGATCTGCACCTGCACATCGTCAATGTGTCGGCGCATGGCTTCATGGTCCAGGGGGAAGACCTCGGACTGGGCCGGGGGGAGCGGGTGACCGTCCGCCTGCCGCACATCGGCCGCATCGAAGCGCACCTGATCTGGGTTTCGGGCGATCGTGCCGGGTTCCAGTTCGAACGGATCATCCGGGTGTCCGAATTCATGGCCCTGATCGACGAACTGCAACCCAACCCGCGCCTGCGCAGCCGTCGCTGACGACACCCCGGCCCGCAGGCCCGCTGCGGCGCGAGCCTGCGCCAACCTGACCTTCACTCCCGGCAAGCAATCGGTGGCTTGGCAAGCGCGTCCGGCGCTGCCATCCCCACCGGGTGACCGCTGCCCCGACCCCAACCGTACCGACCCCCGAGCCCTCCTCCCCGCTGCAGATCCCGGATTACCGGCGGTTCTGGTTGACGCGGTTTGCCTCGGTCATCGCCTCGACCAGCATGGCCGTGGTCTTGGCCTGGCAGGTCTACGATGTCGCCCGTGCCCAGTATGGCATGGCCCCCGCCGAGGCGGCCTTCCAGCTCGGCATCATCGGCCTCGTCCAGTTCATCCCCATGCTGCTGCTGGCTCCGTTCGCCGGGCTGGTCGCCGATCGCAACGATCGCCGCTGGGTTGGTGCCGGGGCCATGGCCGTGGACTTCGCGGCTGCGCTGACCCTGGCCGTGCTCACCCAGATCGGGGCCCTGTCGCTGCCGGTGCTGTTCGCCACGGCCTCGCTCCATGGCGTGGCCCGCGCCTTCTTCGGTCCCGCCGTCTCCTCGATCGGCCCCAGCATTCTGCCCGCCCGGCTGGTCCCCAAGGGAATCAGCCTGAGCTCGATGGCCTGGCAGATCGGTGCGGTGACCGGTCCGGCGCTGGGCGGCCTACTGTACGCCTTCGGGGCCGCTGTGCCCTACTGGACCGCCGTGGCCCTGCTGGCGATCGGGGTGGTTTCGCTGCTCGGGATCCGGCCCCTGGCGCGGCCGGTGCTGGAGGCGGGGGTTCATCCGCTGCGCCAGATTGCCGATGGCTTCGCCTTCGTCCGCGATCACCGGTTGCTGTTGGGCTGCGTCACGCTCGACCTCTTCGCGGTCCTGCTGGCCGGCGCCACCGCGCTCCTGCCGGTCTACGCGCGTGACGTGCTGACCTGGAACGGGCAGCCGGTCGGGCCGATGGGGCTCGGCCAGATGCGCGCTGCGCCCGCGGTGGGTGCCGCGATCGTGGCCTTCCTGCTGTCGTTGCGGCCGATCGAACGCAACGTGGGCGTGAAGATGCTGTGGGCGGTCGTCGTGTTTGGCGCGGTCACCGCGCTCTTTGGCATTTCCCGCAACTATCTGCTGTCGCTCGGGCTGCTCGTGGTGATGGGCGGAGCCGACATGGTCTCGGTGTTCGTGCGCACAGCGCTGATCCAGCTCAACACGCCCGATGCGATGCGGGGCCGGGTCTCGTCCATCTCGGGGCTGGCGATCTCCGCCTCGAACGAACTGGGCGAGATGCAGTCCGGTCTGGCGGCAGCCCTGCTCGGCGCGACCGGCGCGGTGGTGTTCGGCGGAGTGGGCGCGATCGTCGTGACCGGCCTGTGGGCCGTGATCTTTCCCGAACTGCGCCGCTCGCGCACCTTTGCCACTCGTTTCGCCGAGGACTAGATTTGCCCGGCGTTTAACCTTACCAATCTTGTAGAGATTACGCCCGTCACCTCAGGAGCCAGTCCCATGAAAGCGGATTCCATCCTCGCCACGATCGGCAACACGCCGCATGTCCGCCTGTCGCGCCTGTTCCCGGACCATGAGGTGTGGGTCAAAAGCGAGCGCGCCAATCCTGGTGGCTCGATCAAGGACCGCATCGCCCTGGCCATGATCGAAGCGGCCGAGGCCGACGGCAGCCTGACCCCGGGCGGCACGATCGTCGAGCCGACATCGGGCAATACCGGGATCGGGCTGGCCATGGTCGCCGCGGTCAAGGGCTACAGGCTGATCCTGGTCATGCCCGAATCGATGTCGCTCGAGCGCCGCCGGTTGATGCTGGCCTATGGCGCATCGTTCGATCTGACCCCGCGTGAGAAGGGCATGAAGGGCGCAATCGAGCGCGCGCGCGAACTGCTCGCCGAGATCCCCGGATCGTGGATGCCGCAGCAGTTCGAGAACCCCGCAAACATTGCCGTGCACGTGCACACCACATCACAGGAAATTCTCGCCGATTTCGCCGACACGCCGATCGACGTGATGATCACCGGGGTCGGCACGGGCGGCCACCTCACCGGTTGTGCCGAAACCCTCAAGCAGAACTGGCCGGGCCTGCAGGCCTTCGCGGTTGAGCCCACCCTCTCGCCGGTGATCTCGGGCGGCCAGCCCGCACCGCACCCGATCCAGGGCATCGGCGCGGGGTTCATCCCGGGCAATCTCCATACCCAGTCGATCGACGGGGTGATTCAGGTCGATCCCGCCGATGCCAAGGACTGGGCCCGCCGTGCAGCCCGCGTGGAAGGCATGCTGGTGGGGATCAGCTCGGGTGCGACCCTTGCCGCGATCGCCCAGAAGCTGAAAGATCTGCCCGCCGGATCGCGCGTGCTCGGCTTCAACTACGATACCGGCGAGCGCTATCTCTCGGTGCCGGATTTCCTGCCCGAATGAGCGCGCTCGCACCGATCGAATATGCCGATCGCGGCACGGCCCTGACCGGATGGCTGGCGCGGCCGGCCGGCCCTGCCCGGGCCGCGATCCTCGTCTGGCCAACGATTGCCAATGTCACCCCGGCGATCGAGCGCCGCGCCCGGATGCTGGCGGATGCCGGCTATGTGGCGATGATCGGCGATTTCTATGGCGAACCCGTTGCCGATTTTGCCGCGTCCTTCCCGCTCGCCGGGGCGCTGCGGGCCGATGTCGATCACTATCGGACACGATTGCTGGCCGGGCTGGCGGCGCTGCGCGGCCTGCCCGAGGCGGCCGGTCTGCCGGCGGCGGCGATCGGCTTCTGCATGGGTGGACAGGCCGCGCTGGAGCTGGCGCGCCTCGGCGCGGACCTCGCCTTCGTGGCCAGCTTCCACGGGGTGTTCGAGACCGCCCGTCCGGCCGATCCGGGCGCGGCGCACAAGCCGAGGGTGCTGGTGCTGCACGGCGATGCCGATCCGCTGGCCCCGCGCGACAAGGTGATTGCCCTGTGGGACGAGCTCGACGCAGCCGGGTTCGACTGGCACTTCCACGCTTATGCCAAGGTCCGCCACGGCTTCACCGACCCGGGCAGCGACCAGCGCGGGATGGACGCACTGGGCTATGATGCCAGCGCCGACCGGCAGAGCTGGGCGGCCTTGTTGCGCTTTGCCGAAGAGACCTTCGGCTAGGGCGCACCGGCCGGGGCGTGGGCCCCGGCCGTCCTGGTCACGCCGTGGCGAAGGCTTCGAGCGGCAGGGCCATGACCGTATCGGCCCCGGTCTCCAGCTTGCGGCGCAGGGCACCGGCATCGGGCGTGTAGCGTTCGGCGAAGTAACGCGCCGTCGTCAGCTTCGCTTCGTAATAGGCGCTGTCGCCGGTACCGGCATCCAGCGCCGCAGCGGCGGTCTTGGCCATGCGCACCCACATCAGGCCCAGCGCCACGATGCCCATGATGTGCATGTAGTGATGGGCGCCCGCCCCGGCATTGTTGGGGTTGCCCATGCCGTGCTGGAGCAGCCACATCGTCGCCGCCTTGAGCTCGCCATTGGTCTTTTCGACCTTGCCTGCCATGTCGGCGAGCCGGGCATCGCCCTTGACCTCGGCGCACTCCCGGTCGACCAAGGCGAAGAAGGTCTGCACCGCCCGGCCCATGTGCGCCGGGAGCTTGCGGCCGACCAGGTCCATCGCCTGGACGCCGTTGGCGCCTTCGTAGATCATCGCGATCCGGGCGTCGCGGACGAACTGCTCCATGCCGTTCTCGGCGACGTAGCCGTGCCCGCCCCAGATCTGCTGCATGGCCGTGGCGATGTCGTAACCGCGGTCGGTGCCGTAGCCCTTGATCACCGGGATCAGCAGGCCCAGCAGATCGTCGGCCTGCTGGCGCTCGGTCTCGTCCGGCGCGATCTCGGCCAGGTCGACCAGGAGGCCGCACCACAGCGCGAAGGCGCGCATGCTCTCGGTGAAGGCCTTGGCGTCCATCAGCATGCGCCGGACGTCCGGGTGGACGAACAGCGGGTCGGCCTTCTCACCGGGCTCGGCCGGGCCGGTCAGGGCCCGCCCCTGGCGCCGCTCGGCGGCATAGGTCACGGCGTTCTGATAGGCGACCTCGGCTTGGGCCAGGCCCTGGATGCCAACGCCGAGGCGCGCCGCGTTCATCATGATGAACATGGCGGCCAGGCCCTTGTTCTCCTCGCCGACCATGTAGCCGGTCGCCGCATCGTAGTTCATCACGCAGGTGGCGTTGCCGTGGATCCCCATCTTGTGCTCGATCGAGCCGCACGAGACGCCATTGCGCGCGCCCGGCGTGCCATCGGCGTTGAGGAGGAACTTCGGGACCACGAACAGCGAGATGCCCTTGGTGCTGTCCGGCGCGTCCGGAGTCTTGGCCAGGACCAGGTGGATGATGTTGTCCGACAGGTCGTGGTCGCCGGCCGAGATGAAGATCTTGGTGCCGGTGATGGCATAGCTGCCATCGGCCTGGGGCACCGCGCGGGTGCGGATCAGGCCGAGATCGGTCCCGCATTGCGGCTCGGTCAGGTTCATCGTGCCTGACCATTCGCCCGAGATCAGCTTGGGCAAGTAGGTGGCTTGCTGCTCGGGCGAGCCCTTGGCCAGCAGCGCGCTCACCGCCCCGCCGGTCAGTCCGGGATACATCGCCAGCGACTGGTTGGCAGAGCTGAGGAACTCGTCGACCGCGAAGCCCAGCACATGCGGCAGGCCCTGACCGCCGAACTCGGCCGGGAGCGCCAGCGTGCCCCACCCGGATTCCACGAACTGGCGGTAGGCCTCCTTGAAGCCCGCAGGGGCCGTGACCGAGCCATCGGCGTGGCGGGTGCAGCCCTCGCGGTCGCCCGGCAGGTTCAGCGGTGCCCAGACCTCGGCGGCGAACCGCCCTGCCTCGTCCAGCACCGTCTCGACCAGGTCAGGTGTCACCGCCTCAAACCCTGGCAGCGCCCCGTATTGCGCGATGTTCAGCACTTCATTGATGACAAACCGCGCATCCCGCGCGGGGGCCTTGTAGCTCGGCATGGGCTCTCTCTCCTCGGGGTGGCGTACGACGCCTAGCGCTTGATCGGCAGTTCGAGCGACTCGATCGTGGCGACGAACCCGGTCAGTTCGGCGATCGCCGCATCCAGATCCTCGCGCTGCTGCTGCAACTGGGCGATCTTCTCGTTGCACTTGATGATGGCGACCCGTCGCTGCTCGACGCGGCCATCGCCCAGGTCATAGAGATCGATCAGGTCACGGATCTCGGTCAGGCTGAAGCCCACGTTGCGCGCGCGCAGAACCCAGGCCAGCCTGGCGCGATCGCGCTTGCTGTAGATCCGGGCCATGCCCTGCCGCTCGGGCGAGAGCAGCCCCTCCTCCTCGTAGAACCGCAGCGCACGGGCGGTGACGCCGAATTCGGCCGTGAGGTCCGAGATGGTGAAGGTCTGTCGATCGAGCGCGTCGGGGCGGTCGATTTCGCCGCGGCGGGGCTCGAGGACCAGGCTATCGCGCGGATCGTCGCGCACAGGGGATCGTGTCGCCATGCCCCCGCATATAAATGCCGCTTACGTGAACGTCAAGTGCCGTCCCTCACGAGGCCCCCGCTCTCCAGCCGACGGTAGAAGCAACTGCGCGCGCCGGTGTGGCACGTCGGCCCCGCGGGGGTGGCGCGAAGCACCAGGGCATCCTGATCGCAATCGGTCCGGATCTCGTCGACCGACAGAACATGCCCGGAGCTTTCGCCCTTCTTCCACAGCCGCCCGCGCGAGCGCGAGTGGAAGTGGGCGAAGCCGGTTTCCAGAGTCGCGGCCAGCGCGGCCTCGTCCATGTAGGCCACCATCAGCACCTCTCCGCTGCGCGAATCGACCACCACGGCGGTCAACAGCCCGGCGGCATCGAATTTCGGCAGGAAGGCAGGGCCCTGCTCGCGCAGGGCGGTCTCTCGGGATGACACGGGTTTTGGCTTCCTTCGCTGTGCCGCTGCGGCATGGCCGTGGTTTGTTGCACGATAACCACAGAGCCGGGCGAAAATCCACGGGTGTGGTGAAGCTTGCTTTCCTTTGTCCCGGTTTCAAGAGACAGAGACTTGCAGCCCGGAAGCGGGTTGCCCGCAACACTGCGGCGCCAAACAAGAGCGCCGAGGTTCAGGGTGAAGCAGGCAGCGCCAGCCATGTAGCCGGGCGCGCCAGACATGAGGGATCGGGCGGCGCGGTCGTGGGGGCGACCGTAGCGTACCGCGCAAGCGGCGCCCGCGAGTTTCGTCACGAGGACGCCCGGGATTAACCTCCCGGGCGTTTCTTTTTGGGTACGCCCTGCCCCCAAGCTGCCATCGCCGTCTCAACCCGGGACCAGGCCGGAGCCCTGTCCGACCGCATCCTGCGGGAGCGCCTCGTCGAGGACCCGGGCGAAACAGGCCACTGTCACGCTGGCGGCGCCCCCGCGCCGCAGGGCGCGCACGCAGGCGTCCACGGTCGCTCCGCTCGTCACCACATCGTCGACCAGCAACACCCGGGCTCCGGCCAGCGCCGCCCGGGCTCCGGGACGGACCGTGATGGCCCCGCGGAGCACCCGCTGGCGGGCCTTGCGGCCCAGACCACCCAGCGTCGGCGTGGAACGGGTGCGGATCAACGCATCGACGAGCAGCCGGCCGCCGGTGTGTCGGGCGATCTCCCTGCCCAGCAGAGCGGACTGGTTGAAGCCGCGGGTCCACAGGCGCCAGCGGTGGATCGGGACCGGCACGATCAGCCAGCCCGGCCCGACCGGTTCCAGCGGCGCAGCCTGGAGCCGGGCCCACAGCATCCGCCCGAGCAGGCCGGCCAGCGCCATCCGCCCGCCGCGCTTGAACGCGATCACCAGCCGGCGCGAGGCGTCGGTGTAGAGCGTTGCGGCGACCAGTCCGTCATGCCGCGGCGGCCTGGCCAGACAGGGCGCGCAGAGCGCGTCGGCGGCAACCGGCCGGGCAAAGGGCCGGCCGCAGGTCCGGCAGGCCGGCACGGCGGGCATGACCAGACTGCTCCAGCAGCCGGCGCAGAGCGCGCCATGGCTGGCCACGCCCGTGCCGCACAGCGGGCAGCGCGGGGGAAAGACGAAATCGACAAGCGGTGCGACCCAATCTGGCACCGGCATGCCCGCAACATGCGACCAAACCGCATCCGGCGCAATCGCCGCCCCAGGATCCCGCTTGCCCGGCAGGGGCCGGGGCGGCTAGCGCAGCGCCATGGCTGCCCCCGTCCCCCCCTCGGCCCCGCCGCAGATCTTCGATCCCGCCCGCCGGGCTGCCGCGCTGCGCCGGATGGTCCGCCGCCAACAGGATCCCGCCAGTGCCCGCTACCTGTTCGCCGACCTGGCCGAGGACACCGCCGAACGGATCGGCTTCCTGCGTCACGTCCCGGCGCGCAGCCTGGTACTGGGGGATCCGACCGGGGCGGTGGCGGCGGTCCTGCCGGGCACGGTCGATGCGCGGCCGGTCCCCGACTTCGCGCTCGACCGGCCCTGGCCGGTGGGGGGCTACGACCTGGTGGCCGCCTGTTTCGCGCTCGATTGCGTCAACGATCTGCCCGGCGCGCTGATCCATGCCCGCGCTGCGCTGGCGCCGGGCGGGCTGCTGCTGGCCACGCTGCTGGGCAGCGGCAGCCTGCCGGTGCTGCGCGCAGTGATGCTGGCGGCCGACGGTGAGCGCCCGGCCCCGCGGCTGCACCCTCAGGTTGATGTGCGCGCCGGGGCGCAGCTGCTCCAGCGGGCCGGGCTGGCCGATCCGGTGGCCGATGCGCGCGGCCTGACGGTGCGTTTCGGCTCGCTTCGCCGGCTGGTCGGCGATCTGCGCGACCAGGGGCTGACCGGCGTGCTGGCCCAGGGTGGCTGCCCGCTCGGCCGCCCTGCCCTGGCCCGCGCCGAGGCTGCCTTCGCCGGACTGGCCGATGCCGACGGCCGGGTCACCGAGCGCTTCGAACTGCTCACCCTGTCGGGCTGGCGGCGGCCCGCCTGACCCGGCGGGCGACCCCGGACCCCAGCCTCAGCCCAAGGCGGCCTGAGCCGCAGCGAGCCGGGCGATCGGCACGCGATACGGACTGGCGCTGACATAATCGAGCCCGGTCTGTTCGCAGAACGCGATCGAAGCGGGATCGCCGCCATGCTCGCCGCAGATGCCCAGCTTGATCTCGGGCCGGGTCTGGCGGCCCCGCTCGGCGGCGAGAGACACCAGCTGCCCCACCCCGTCGATGTCGAGGCTGACGAAGGGATCGCGCGGGTAAATACCCTGTTCGACATAGGGCCCCAGGAAGCGCGCGGCATCGTCGCGGCTGACCCCCAGCGTGGTCTGCGTGAGATCGTTGGTCCCGAACGAGAAGAAGGTCGCCTCCGCGGCGATCTCGCCGGCCATCAGTGCGGCGCGCGGCAGCTCGATCATCGTGCCGACCAGATAGTCCAGCGTGCGGCCCTGCTCGGCGAAGACCTGCGCGGCAACGCGGTCGACCAGCGCGCGCAGGATCTGCAGCTCACGCCGGGTCGCGACCAGCGGGATCATCACCTCGGGCACCACGGCCTCGCCGGAGGCCGCGGCGACCTCGCAGGCCGCCTCGAAGATGGCGCGGGCCTGCATCTCGTAGATCTCGGGGAAGGTGATCCCGAGCCGGCAGCCGCGGTGGCCCAGCATCGGGTTGAACTCGTGCAGCTCCTCGGCGCGGCGCTTGAGCGTGTCCACCCCCACCCCGATCGCGTCGGACAACTCGGCGAACTCGGCATCGCCGTGCGGCAGGAATTCGTGCAGCGGCGGATCGAGCAGACGGATGGTCACCGGCAGGCCGGCCATCACCTCGAAGATCTCGCGGAAATCGGCCCGCTGTTCGGGCAGGAGCTTGGCCAGCGCGGCGCGGCGGCCGGACTCGTCCTCGGCCAGGATCATCTGGCGCACCGCCGAGATGCGCTTGGCGTCAAAGAACATGTGCTCGGTCCGGCACAGGCCGATCCCTTCGGCACCGAACTGGCGCGCCATGCGGCAGTCGGCCGGGGTTTCGGCATTGGTGCGCACCTTCATCCGGCGATGGCGGTCGGCCCAGCCCATCAGCACCGCGAAATCGCCGACCAGCTCGGGCTCGATCGTCGGCACCTCGCCCGCCATGATATCGCCGGTCGCGCCATCAAGGGTAATGATGTCGCCTTCCTTCAGCGCGCGGCCGCCGATCTTGAGCGTGCGCGCCGCCATGTCGATCGACAGGCCCGAGGCGCCCGACACGCAGGGCCGCCCCATCCCGCGCGCGACCACCGCGGCGTGGCTGGTCATGCCGCCGCGCGCGGTGAGGATGCCGCGCGCCGCGTGCATGCCGTGGATGTCCTCGGGGCTGGTCTCGACCCGCACCAGGATCACCGCATCGCCGCGCCCGGCAAGCCGCTCGGCGGTATCGGCATCGAGCACGATCGCCCCCGAGGCCGCGCCCGGCGAGGCTGGCAGGCCCTTGCCCAGCACGTCGCGCGGGGCCGTGGGATCGAGCGTCGGGTGCAGCAGCTGGTCCAGCGCCATCGGATCGACCCGCCGGATCGCGGTCGCCTCGTCGATCAGGCCCTCGGCCACCATGTCGACCGCCATCTTGAGCGCGGCCTTAGCGGTGCGCTTGCCCGAGCGGGTCTGGAGCATGAACAGCTTGCCGCGCTCCACGGTGAACTCGATGTCCTGCATGTCGCGGTAATGCGTCTCGAGCAGGTCGAACACGCGGGCCAGCTCGGCATAGGCCTGCGGCATGGCCTCTTCCATCGACAGCGGCTTGGCCCCGGCCCGCTCGCGCGCGGCGCGGGTCAGGTACTGCGGGGTGCGGATGCCCGCGACCACGTCCTCGCCCTGGGCGTTCACCAGCCATTCGCCGTAGTAGGCCCGCTCACCGGTGGCGGGATCGCGGGTGAAGGCGACGCCGGTAGCGCTGGTCTCGCCCATGTTGCCGAAGACCATGGCCTGGACGTTGACCGCCGTGCCCCAGTCTCCGGGAATGTCGTTGAGCCGGCGATAGACCTTGGCGCGGTCCGAATCCCACGAATCGAACACGGCGGCGATCGCGCCCCACAGCTGCTCGGTCACGTCCTGTGGGAACGGCCGGCCCAGTTCGCGCGCGACGATCGCCTTGTATTCCCCCACCAGCGCCTGCCAGTGATCGGCCTCCAGCTCGACATCGGCGTAGAAGCCGTTGTCTTCCTTGACGATCTCCAGCGCGTCCTCGAACAGGTGGTGATCCAGGCCAAGCACCACGTCCGAATACATCTGGATGAAGCGGCGATAGGAATCCCAGGCGAAGCGTTCATCGCCCGAGGCGGCGGCCAGCCCGACCACCGTGGCATCGTTGAGCCCGAGGTTGAGCACGGTGTCCATCATCCCGGGCATCGAGACGCGGGCGCCCGAGCGGACCGAGACCAGCAGCGGATCGGCGGCATCGCCGAAGCGCTTGCCGACCGCGCGTTCGATATGGCCCAGCGCGGCGGCAACATCGGCGCGCAGCTGGTCGGAAAAGTTCGCGCCTTCGGCCAGATAGCGGACGCATTCCTCGGTGGTGATGGTGAAGCCCGGCGGCACCGGCAGGCCGATCGAGGCCATTTCGGCCAGGTTGGCGCCCTTGCCCCCGACCACAGTCTTGTCGCGTGCGCGGGCATCGTCATGGCGGGCGTCACCGCCGAAAAGATAGACCTGTTCCACCCTCAGTACTCCACAAGGCGTCACCCCGGTCTGCTGCCGCGGTTGACACGGTTGACAGGGTTCAGAGCCGAAAACCCCTGTCCCCCCATGGCGGCACCCGTCGCGCCGAATCCGGTTCGCGCATACGTATGCTCAAGGCTCTCCTACCCTTCGATCCGGGAGAAGTCAGCAACTTTGTGCACTGCAGCACGAAATTGATCGAGCAGTTCCAACCTGGCACAGCGCTTGGCGGGATCGGCATCGTTCACGGTCACCTTGTCGAAGAAGGCGTCGATCGGTCCGCGCAGCGTGGCGAGCGCCGCCATGGCCCCGGCGAAGTCCTCCGCCGCCAGCGCCTTATCAGCCCGCGGCCCAGCCGAATCGAGCGCGTCGATCAACGCCTTTTCCTCCGGCTCGGGCGTGTAGGACAGGGCGGCGGCCTGCCATTCCTCTTTCTTGAGGATGTTCGCCGCGCGCTTGTACCCGGCCAGCAGGTTGGCGCCGTCCTCGGTGCCGACGAAGGCCTGGAGCGCATGGACCCGCGCGAGCAAGCGGACCAGATCGTCCTCGCCGCCCAGCGCGAAGACCGCGTCGATCAGGTCGTGGCGGACCCCGGCTTCCTTCTGCTGGACCTTGAGGCGATCGGCGAAGAAGGCGAGGAGGTCGTGGGCCAGTGCTGGCGCGTGGGCTTCGACAGGCTCAGCCTGAGCGGAGGTAGCTGCGCCGATCAGCGGCAGCCGGAGCCCGTTCTCCGTGATGATCCGGATCATGCCCAGCGCGGCGCGGCGCAGCGCGAAGGGATCCTTCGATCCGGTCGGCTTCTCGTCAATGGCGAAAAAGCTGCGCAGCGTATCCAGCTTGTCCGCCAGCGCCACAGCCACGGTCACCGGCGCGGTCGGCACCTCGTCGCCCTGCCCGACCGGCTTGTAGTGATCGCGGATCGCGTCAGCCACGGCATCAGGCAGACCTTCGGCGCGGGCGTAGTAGCCGCCCATCAGGCCCTGCAGCTCGGGGAACTCGCCGACCATCTCGGTGACGAGATCGGCCTTGCACAGGCGCGCGGCCTGTTCGGCAAGGTCGGCGAGACGTGCGCGATCAAGCCCCTCCCCTTCAGGGGAGGGGTTGGGGTGGGGGTGTGCCCCATCAGCGCCGCTCTGATCCGGAGAGCCCCCACCCCCGGCCCCTCCCCTGAAGGGGAGGGGTGAGGCGCCCACAACCCCAGATTCCACCAGCCAGCGGGCCAGCTTGGCCACCCGCTCGACCTTGTCGGCCACAGTGCCGAGCTTCTCGTGGAAGGTGATCCGCGCCAGCTTTTCGGCATGGACCGAAAGCGGCGTCTTGCGGTCCTGCTCCCAGAAGAAGCGCGCGTCGGACAGGCGCGCGGCCAGCACCTTGCGGTTGCCCGCCACGATCGCCGCGCCGCCATCGGTGGCCGCGATGTTGGCGGTGCAGATGAAGGCGTTGGCCAGCTGGCCCTGCGCATCGCGGCAGATGAAGTACTTCTGGTTGGTCCGCGCGGTCAGCTGGATCGTCTCGGGCGGGACCGCGAGGTAATCCTCATCGAAGCGGCCGAGCAGCGGCACCGGCCATTCGGTCAGGCCAGCGTTCTCGATCACCAGCCCCTCGTCCTCGACTAGGGTCAGCCCGGCAGCGGCAGCGGCGGCGCGCGCCTGATCGCGCACCATGGCCTCGCGCTCGGCGTGGTCGACCAGCACGTGGCAGGCGCGCAGCTTGGCGACATAGTCGTCGGCGCCACCGATGGTGATGGCGTCGGGGTGGTGGAAGCGGTGGCCCAGCGTGACGAGGCCCGAACGGATGGCGCCGACCGCGCAATCGACCAGCTCATCTCCCAGGATCGCGACGATGCCCGAAAGCGGGCGCACCCAGCGCAGGCTTTCGGTGCTGATCGAGGCGGCGCCCCAGCGCATCGACTTGGGCCAGGGAAAGGCGCGGCAGATCGCCGGAATCGCTTCGGCCAGCACGTCCTTTGTGGCGCGGCCGGGCTTCTCGGTCACGGCGAACAGGACGCCGTTGCGCTCGACCAGCTGGTCGGCGGTCAGCCCCGTCTTGCGCAGGAAGCCCTCGAGCGCCTGTGGCGGGGCGCCGACCTTGGGTCCCTTCAGCTCCTCGCTCACCGCCTCGGTGGCCAGCGGCAGGTCGCGCGCGATCAAGGCGAGGCGGCGCGGGGTGGAATAGACGGTCACGGCCCCCACGGCCACGCCTGCGGCAGCCATCTGCTCGCGGAACAGCTTGTCCAGGCTGGCACGGGCCCCGGCCTGCATCCGCGCCGGGATTTCCTCCGAGCGGAGTTCGAGAAGGAAGTCAGGCACTCAAAACCTCCGGCACACAAGCCCGCTCAGCCTGAGCTTGTCGAAGGCCACGCGAACGGCGGCCGTTGCGCGCGTGCTTCGACAGGCTCAGCACGAGCGGATGTTGGTTTGCGCGGTGGCGGCTCATACGCTCCACCCCGGGAACTGCTCGGCCCAGCGGGCCTCGTTCGTCCTGATCCACGCCTCGCACGAGCCCTTGGCGAGATCGCGCACGCGGCCGATGTAGCTGGCGCGCTCCTGCACCGAGATCACCCCGCGGGCCTGGAGCAGGTTGAACAGGTGGCTGGCCTCGATCGCCTGATCGTAGGCCGCCAGCGGGACGCCCGCCTCGATGCAGCGGCGGCACTCGGCCTCGGCGTGCTGGAAGCCCTTGAACAGCTGGTCGGTGTCGGCCACCTCGAAGTTGTACTTCGACATCTGCCGCTCGTTCTCCAGGAACACCTGGCCATAGCTGACGCCATCGTTGTTGAACTTCAGGTCATAGACCCAGTCGACGCCCTGGATGTACATGGCGAGGCGTTCCAGCCCATAGGTCAGCTCGCCCGCCACCGGCTTGCAGTCGAACCCGCCGACCTGCTGGAAATAGGTGAACTGGGTCACCTCCATGCCGTCGCACCAGACCTCCCAGCCCAGGCCCCAGGCGCCCAGCGTGGGACTTTCCCAGTCGTCCTCGACGAAGCGGATGTCGTGTGCCAGCGGATCGACCCCGATCGCCGCCAGGCTTTGCAGGTACAGCTCCTGAAGGTTGTCCGGGTTGGGCTTCAGGATCACCTGGTACTGGTAGTAGTGCTGCAGCCGGTTCGGGTTCTCGCCATAGCGGCCGTCGGTGGGCCGCCGCGAGGGCTGGACATAGGCGGCCTTCCAGGGTTCGGGGCCCAGCGCGCGCAGCGTGGTGGCGGGGTGGAAGGTGCCCGCGCCCATGCGCATGTCATAGGGCTGGAGAATGGCGCAGCCCTGTGCGCTCCAGAACGCGTGGAGCCGCAGGATCATGTCCTGGAAGGACAGGGGGGCGCCGGATGCGGGCGGGTTGGGCGGGAAGACAGGTGTGTCGGCCATGATGGGCGCCGCTTTGGCCGATGGGGGCGGCAAGATCAACCTTTCCACCCCGGCCGGACCGCGGTTCTGCGCACGCCGCGCGCATTTGTTCATCGATTATCAGGACGGCGCGCGCTAGGTCGGCGCGATGCGTTTGCCCCTCCGCCTGCTCGCCGCGTTCGTCGCCTCCGTCCTGATCGCCTTCGCCGCGCTGGTCCCCGCCAGCCTGACGGCGCGGCCCGCCGCCAAGGCACCGGCGGCGGCCCGCCAGACGGTCCGCCCCGCGCTGTGGAAGGTGGCTGATGGCGATACCACGATCTGGCTGTTCGGGACGATCCACGCCCTGCCCGCCCGGCTGCCCTGGCTCAGCGGACCGATCGCCCGTGCCCTGGGCAATGCCGATGAACTGGTCACCGAGATCCCCGAGACCGATCCGGCGCAGATGCAGGCCGCGGTGATCGCCAATGCCATGCTCCCCACCGGACAGACGCTGCGTGGCCAGCTTGCGCCGGCGGATGCGGCGCGGCTCGAGCAGGCGCTCGCCGGCTTCGGCCTGCCGCCCGAAGCTTTCGACCGGTTCGAGCCATGGTATGCCGCCGTGGCGCTGAGCACCCTGCCGCTCGCCAAGCAGGGCTATTCGGCCGACAACGGCGTGGACGAGCGGATCGCCGCCGAGATGCGCGCGCGCGGCAAACCGCGCACGGGGCTGGAAACGGCCGACGACCAGCTGCGGATGTTCGATTCGCTCCCCGCCGAGGTGCAGACGCGCTATCTCCACGAGGTGCTCGAAAGCCTGCCGACGTTGAACCGGCAGCTGGAAGAGATGGTCCGCGCCTGGCAAGCGGGCCAGGCCGACCGGCTGGCCGAGCTGCTCAATGCCGAGGAGGATGATCCGCGCATGGTGCAAACCCTGCTTACCGACCGCAACCGCGCCTGGGCCGGCTGGGTGGCCAAGCGGCTCAACCGGCCGGGGGTGGTGTTCATGGCAGTGGGGGCCGGGCATCTCGCGGGCAAGGACAGCGTGCAGGACATGCTGCGGGCGCGCGGGATCGCGGTGGCCCGGGTGCAGTGATGCCTGGCGCTCTGCGCCGCGCCCGCGCTGCCCTCGTCACCGCCGCGCTGGTCCTTGCGCTCGGCGCCTGTGCCCGGCCCGAGCCGGCCAGTCCGGCGCTGTGGCAAGTCAGCGGCCCGCACGGTGAACGCGCCTGGCTGTTCGGCACGGTCCATGCCCTGCCCCGTCCGGTCGCCTGGCGCACCCCGCCCGTGTCAACGGCCCTTGCGCAAGCCGACCTGCTGCTGCTCGAGGTGGCGCGGATCGACGACGACGCGGCCACGGCCGGGGCTTTCGCCCGGCTGGGCGAGCGGCCCGGCCAGCCGCCGCTGGCGGCGCGGCTCGACCCTGCGCTGCGCCCGGCTCTTGCCAAGCTGCTGGCGGAGCATGGGCTGGATCCGGCCCCGTTCCTTCGGCTCGAGACCTGGGCCGCGGCGCTGGTCCTCGCCCGGGCCCTTCAGCCGGAGGCCGACAGCGGCAACGGTATCGACCGCGCGCTGATCGCCGCCGTGCCCGACAAGCCGCGCGGCGAGTTCGAGGGTGCGGCGGGCCAGCTGGCCCTGTTCGACCGCCTCCCCGAGCGCGAGCAGCGTGATCTCCTGGCAGCGGTGGTGCGCGATGGCGCGGCCGCCGGGGAGGACGCGCGGATCGCCGCGGCCTGGCGTCGCGGCGACATGGCCACGCTGGCCGGGCTGACCCGTCAGGGCCTGCTGGCCGATCCCGAACTGCGCGAGGCGCTCTATGCCGCGCGCAACCGCGCCTGGGTGCTGCGGCTGGAGCAGGAGCTGCGCCATGGCCGGGCGCCGTTCGTGGCGGTTGGCGCGGCCCATCTGGCCGGGCCGGACGGGCTTCCCGCCCTGCTCGCGGCGCGCGGCTGGCAGGTCCGGCGGATCGCCTGACCCACGCGCGCGGCCCGGTTTTCCTTGCGTTCGGCTGGCGATGGCGCTAACGGCGCGCGCTTCCCGTCATGGTCATCCCTGGAGGCGTGGCGGGACATGTTGAACTGAACGCTTTTCGAAAGGCAGAACCATGAGCGAAACGCTGAACCTGCCGGCCGTGGCGCGCGATCGGGTTGGCAAGGGAGCCTCCCGTTCCCTGCGTCGTACCGGCCGCGTCCCCGCCGTAGTCTACGGTAACAAGGAAGACCCCCTCAGCATCCACGTCGAGGAGAAGGAACTGGTCCGTCAGCTGATGACCGGGCACTTCTTCAACTCGATCGTCGAGATCGAGGTGGACGGCGCCACCGTGCGCACCCTGCCCAAGGACGTGGCCTTCCACCCCGTCACCGACCGTCCGCTCCACGCCGACTTCCTGCGCGTCTCGGCGGACCACAAGGTCCACGTCAACGTGCCGGTGGTGTTCACCAACGAGGCCGCCTCGCCGGGCCTGAAGCGCGGCGGTGTGCTCAACATCGTGCTGCACGACCTTGACGTGGTCTGCGCGCCCGACGCCATCCCCGATGACGTCGTGGTCGACGTGACCGGTCTCGAAATCGGGGCCTCGATCCACATCCACGACATCAAGCTGCCCGAAGGCGTCACCGCCGCGCATGCCGACCGTGACGACACCGTCGCCACGATCGTCGCGCCGTCGGGCCTGAAGAGCGAAGACGGCGACACCACCAAGGGTGCGTAAGCCGCCGTCCGCCTGACCGGCGGAACGGATTGACCGGGGCGGCCCGCCTGCCCCATCAGCGACCGGGCTCCAGCGATGGGGTCCGGTCGCTTCGCAAGGGAACCACGTCAGGTGCAGATCTGGGTCGGGCTCGGCAATCCCGGGCCGCAATATGCGCTTCACCGCCACAACGTCGGCTTCATGGCGATGGACGCCCTGGCCGAGGTTCATGACTTCGGCCCGGTCCAGAAGAAGTTCCTGGGTTGGGTTCAGGAAGGACGGATCGGCCGCGACAAGGTGCTGCTGCTCAGGCCCGCGACGTTCATGAACGAGAGCGGCCGCGCGGTGGGCGAGGCGCTGCGCTTCTTCAAGCTGACGCCCGAGGCGCTGACCGTGTTCCACGACGAGCTCGACCTCCCGCCGATGAAGGTCAAGGTAAAGCGCGGCGGCGGCACCGCCGGACATAACGGGCTGCGCTCGATCGACCAGCATCTTGGCCCTGATTTCCGCCGGGTGCGGCTTGGCATCGGCCACCCGGGCCACAAGGACCGGGTGACAGGCTATGTCCTCGGCAACTTTGCCAAGACCGAGTTCGACCCTCTGGCCGACATGCTCGGCGCGATGGCCGCCGAGGCGCCCCGGCTGGTCGAGGGCGACGACGCCCGCTTCATGAGCGATGTCGCCCTGCGGCAGGCCGGCTGACGCCGACCGGCCTGCGCGGCGGACCAGCGCCCCGCCGATCATCAGTCTGGCCAACCCGCTGGCCACCGCAGCCCTCCCGAAGCTCCCGCTGATGCTGCGCTGGGAGCGCCTGCCCGGCCGCGGCCCGGGCAGGCCGCCCGCGCCGCACGGTGGATCCGGCGCCTTGATCCGGGGGAAAGCCTGGTCCCGGACAGGATCTCCATGGTCGCCGCAGGGCGGCGGTGCTGTCGGAATATCTGACAGAAGCCGGGCTGCCGGCACCGCGTTAACCACCGTCAGGGGCGGCAATCAGCGTTTGGCACGCGCTTTGCGATGCAGGGTGTCAACCATGTCCTTCGTAAAACTAGGGGCCCAATGATGAAGACCAGCCTGATTGCCTTGAGCGCTCTCGCCGTTACCCTCGCGGCGCCGGCCGAAGCCCGCCGCGTCACCCACAAGCACTTCTGCAACTGTGGCCACAGCGGCGGCTCGAAAACCTGCGGCAGCTCGAGCTCGACCAGCACCGGCGGCACCACCACGTCGTCGGGCGGCACCACCACCTCGTCGGGCGGGACCACCACGACCTCGGGCGGGACCACCACGACCTCGGGCGGTACCACCACGACCTCGGGCGGCACCACCACGACCTCGTCGGGTGGTTCGAGCACCTCGAGCGGCGGGACGGCCGTCCCGGAGCCGGGCGTCATGGGCCTTATGGGCCTCAGCCTGATGGCGCTGGGCGTGGCCCGCCGCCGCCAGAAGCGCCTGGCCGCCTGAGCTAGCCGCCTGCCTGCCTCGCCTTGACCCGTGCCAGCGCGGCGCGGAACAGGGCATTGGCGGGGTCGGCCGCCGCAGCCGCTTCGAGCAAGGCGAGCCCGCGGATCGGATCCCGGCCACCGTCACACCGCACAACCCCGGCCGCGAACAGCGTGTCGGGGTTGTTCGGTTGCAGCGCCAGTGCCCGGTCGGCGCTGCGGATCGCAAGGTCGGTCTGTCCCGCCTTGCCCGCCGCCAGGGCGAGCCGACGCAAGACCTCGGCATCCTCGCCCCGCGCGCTCAGCGCCGCGTAGGCCGCAGTGGCGGCGGCCCAGTCTCCCCGGGCATAGGCGGCCTGCCCCGCTCCGGCGAGCTGGCGCGCCACCGTGGTGGCCGTGGCCGTGCGGCGCTGGGCAAAGGTGCCGGCCTCCGGCAGGCCTGCGGCGCGGGCGGCGCGTTCGGCCAGATCGAGCTCGCGGTCGCCGGCCATCGCCGAACCGGCGAGCGGCCGCACCGTTTCGAGCGCCTGCCCGGCATCGCCGGTGGCCAGTTCGGCTTCGGCCAACATCAGCCGGGCGTAGGGGTTCTGGGGCGATAATGCCAAGGTGCGGCGAAACAGCGCGCGCGCCTGTTCGGGCTGACCGAGATTGAGCAGCGCTTCGGCATAGGCCAGCCCCTCGGGCGAGCGCGGATCGAGCTCGCTCTCGCGCGGGGCGAGCATCCGCCGCACGGTCTCCCAGTCGCCGTTGAGCTGGGCCACCTGCACGCGCCAGTGGCGCACCCGGGGATCGTCCGGCGCGAGGGCTTCGGCAGCCTTCACCCAGCGCTCGACGGCAGCGTCGTCCCCGGCCGCGTCGGCCAGTCCGGCCTGCCCGAGCAAGGGCTCGATCCGCTGCGGCGCGGCAGCAGCGGCGGCACGGTAGGCTGCTCCAGCTGCAGTGGAATTCTGCGCCAGGGAGAGCACATCGCCTTCCAGCAAGAGCGTAGCGAAGTCTTTCGGGGCCATCTGCTTCAGGCGGGTAAGCAGGCGGAGAGCGCCAGCCCGGTCCTCAGCCGCCAGCAACAGGCGCGCATAGTCGACCAGCAGGCGCGCGTCGGCGCCTGCGCGCAGGCCGCTGTCATAGGCTGCGATGGCCGCGGCCTGATCGCCCTGGGCAAGCGCGGCGGCAGCCCGCAACCGCCAGGCCTGGGCGGAACGGTCCTGCGCGATCAGCGCCAGGGCTGCCGCGGGCTTTCCGCGCAGCAGCTCCGCTTCGGCGCGCAGCCGCCGCGAGGACGGGTTCGGCGGCCGCACCGCCTCCAGGCGGTCGAGCGCGGTGATCGCGCCTTCGCCATCGCCCAGCCGCAGCTGGACCTCGGCCAGCAGGGCCAGCGCGGTCGGGTCTTCCGGGCGCGCTCTGAGCACGCCAAGCAGGTCAAGCCGGGCGGCCTGGTCATCGGCGGCGGCGATGGCGCTGCGCGCCCGGTCGAGCAGGGCGGCGGGGTCGGGGCCGCAGCCCGCGAGAAGCAGCAGGCCGGCACCGATCAGCAGGGAACGGGGAAACACGATCATGCTGCCTCCCTAGCACGGAAATTGCTGCCGATCGGTTGATCGCGTCCTTCGGTCGGCATCGCGCCCTTCGGTCGGCATCGGGGCGCGGTGGTTTGCATGTGCCAGCCATCCCCTCTATGGGCGCGCCAGACTTGGATTTCGGAGTATGTGATGGGCTTTCGTTGCGGGATCGTCGGACTGCCGAATGTCGGCAAGTCGACGCTGTTCAATGCGCTGACCGAGACGCAGGCGGCGCAGGCGGCGAACTATCCGTTCTGCACGATCGAGCCGAACGTCGGCAATGTCGGCGTGCCCGATCCCCGGCTCGACGAGCTGGCGCGGATCGCCGGAAGCGCCAAGATCATCCCGACCCAGCTTGGCTTCGTCGACATCGCCGGGCTGGTGCGCGGGGCCAGCAAGGGTGAAGGACTGGGCAACCAGTTCCTCGGCAACATCCGCGAGGTCGACGCGATCGTCCACGTGCTGCGCTGCTTCGAGAACGACGACATCCAGCACGTCGACAACAAGGTCGATCCGATCTCCGACGCCGAGACGGTCGAGACCGAGCTGATGCTGTCGGATCTGGAAAGCCTCGAGAAGCGCGTCCCCGCGGCGCAGAAGAAGGCGGCGCAAGGCGACAAGGAGAGCAAGCTGGTCGCCTCGGTTCTGGGCCAGGCGCTCGAGTTGCTGCGCGACGGCAAGCCGGCGCGGCTGACCGTGCCCAAGGACGAGGACGAGGCCCGGGTGTTCCGTCAGGCGCAACTCCTGACCGCGAAGCCGGTGCTCTATGTCTGCAACGTCGAGGAAGACAGCGCCGGGACCGGCAATGCCTTTTCCGCGCGGGTGTTCGAGAAGGCCAAGGCCGAGGGCGCGACCGCGGTGATCGTTTCGGCTGCGATCGAGGCGGATCTGGTCGGGATGGACGCGGACGAACGGCTCGTCTTTCTCGAGGAGATGGGACTGCATGAAACCGGCCTCGCCCGCGTGATCCGCGCCGGCTATGCCCTGCTCCACCTGCTGACCTTCTTCACCGTCGGCCCCAAGGAAGCCCGGGCCTGGACCGTGCACCAGGGGGCCAAGGCGCCCGAGGCGGCCGGCACGATCCACTCCGACATGCAGCGCGGCTTCATCCGCGCTGAGACCATCGCCTATGCCGACTATGTCGCCCTGGGCGGCGAGACCGGCGCCAAGGATGCCGGCAAGCTGCGCCAGGAAGGCAAGGACTATGTGGTGCAGGACGGCGATGTGATGCACTTCAAGTTCAACGTCTGAGGCGCTATATCCCGCGCCATGCTGGGCCGCCTGCTTGCCTTCCTGCTGATCTGCGGCCTGGCCCTGCCCGCCATGGCCATGCCGCTGCATTGCGCCCCGCTGCCCGATTGCCACGCCGCCGCGACGGCGCAAACGCACGGGCGGGCTGACGCCGGGGCGTCGGCCATGGCGTCGGCTCACCATCGCGCTGGGCCCGGCACCGCCATGCCCGCCGGGATGGACCATGCGGGAATGGGGCACGCTTCTGACGCCCGGGAGTCTGCTCCCGCGCCAACCGAACCGGCCGCCCATCACGGTGCGGCGATGAAGGACTGCCTCGGGTGCGCGGCCCTGCGTGAGCCCGCCGCGCCGCTGGCGGCCCACATGGTCCTGGCCGGCCTGCCGCCGGCCACACCGGCCCTGGTCGCCTTGCAGGGGCACCCTGCCGTTCCGGAAACCCCGCCCCCGCGACGCCTGTCCTGATCGCCGCGCCCGCACCCCGGGCGTGACCGCACCCGTTCAGAACAGGAATTTTCCCGATGTCGCACGTCTTGATGGCGGCGCTGGCCAGCGCCAGCCTTGCCGCCGCGCCCGCCCCGGTCGACCAGCCGTCGCCACCCCCGTCCGATCACGCCGCCATGGACCACCAGGGGATGGATCATGGCGCGATGGACCACGGCGCGATGCCCCATGCCGCCCCGCCCGGGTCCGCTTCCCGCTACACCCACCGGATGGGTCCGGCCGACGGATCCTACAGCACCGGGTCGGGCACCGCCCGGCTGCCGGGAGCCGAGGCTCCCGGTCCGGCCTTCCACCTGATGGCCGGGAACTGGATGGCGATGCTCCATGGCATCGTTTCGGCCCAGTACACCGCGGCCAGCGGCCCGCGCGGAACCGGCAAGCTCTACACCACCTCGATGCTGATGGGCACGCTCGCCCGCGAGACCGGCTGGGGCCGCGTGCAGGTGCGCACCATGCTCAGCCACGAGCCCACCCTGGCGCGCGATGGCTATCCCAACCTCTTCGCCACCGGCGAGACGGCCTATGGCCAGCCGCTGGTTGATCGCCAGCATCCGCACGATCTGGTGATGGAGCTGTCGGCCCGGGTCGATGTGACCGTGGCGCCCGACACCACGCTGTTCGTCTATGGCGGACCGGCGGGCGAACCGGCGCTGGGACCCAGCATGTTCATGATGCGCGGTTCGGCGATCTACAATCCCGAGCCCCCCATCGCGCACCACTGGTTCGATTCGACCCACATCACCTACGGCGTGGTCACCGCGGGCGTGGCCGGGCGCCAGTTCCAGCTTGAGGCTTCGGCCTTCCGCGGCCGCGAGCCGGACGAGCGGCGCTGGGCGATCGAGACCGGCAAGCTCGATTCGTGGTCGGTGCGCGGCACCTGGACGCCATCGCCGCGCTGGGCGATCCAGGCCAGCTACGGCGCGATCAAGGAACCCGAGGCGCTGCATCCGGGCGAGAACGAGCGCAGGTTCACCGCCTCGGCACACTACGCCGACGGGGCGCTCTCGGCCATGGCCGCGGTCAGCGCCAAGCGGCGCGTGCCCGGTGAGACCCTGACCGCCTGGCTGGCCGAGGCGACCTGGGCGCCGGGCCGGCATCACGCGCTGTTCGGCCGGATCGAGCATCTCGGCAACGACGAGCTCTTCCCCGACCATGCCGCGGCCGATCACGAGCACGCGGTGCCGGTCACCAAGCTGCAGGCCGGCTATGCGCGGCGCCTGCCGACCGCGCTGGGCGAGCTGGCCCTGGGCGGGACCGTGGCGACCTTCCTCAAGCCGGCGCGGCTCGACGCCAGCTACGGGCGCCAGCCGGTGCAGGGCACGCTGTTTCTGCGCCTGCGCATCGGCCGCTAGCGCGCCGCCGCGTCGGTCAGCAGACCAGCGCGCCGGGGGCGGTGAAGACGATCTGCTGCCAGGGGTCGCGGATCGTCAGCACCGCCGGCCAGCGCAGGCCCTCGACGCCGAGCGCGCTGCCGTCGCCGGGCGGGCGCTCGAGCGTGAGCGATTGCGCCTTGCCGACGTAGTGGTGGCGGACCGCCGGCACCAGCTCGGGGCTGCCACCGTCCGCCGCAAGGGTGATGAAACGGTCCTCAAGCTTGAGCAGCGCGCGCTCGCCATTGACCAGCAGCAGCGTCTCGGTGGTGCCGGCCGGGACCTGGCCGGTGCGCGCGGTGAAGCGGCAAGCCGATCCCGTCAGCCGGTGACCGGTGAGTTCCGCTGCCGACAGCGCTTGCGGCGTCAAGGCGACAGGCGGTGGATGGGCCCGCTGCGCCGCCTCGACCATGGCGACCGCCCGAGCGTCCTCGCGGGCCCGCTCGGTGGCACTTGGTCCGCGCTCGCAGGCGGCCACTCCCCCTACACTCGCCAGCAGGACCAGGGCGCAGCGGACTGGGGATGACATCAGGATCTCCCGAAAAGCTTTTCTATGTCGCCGTGCGCCAGCTTGACCCAGGTCGGGCGGCCATGATTGCACTGCCCTGATCGGGGCGTGCGCTCCATTTCGCGCAGCAGGGCGTTCATCTCCGCGACCGACAACGCACGACCGGCGCGGACGGAGCCATGGCAGGCCATGGTCGCCAGCACCAGATCGAGCCGTTCGCCCAGCAGCAGCGCCGCGCCGTGACGCGCGATATCGTCAGCGATGTCGCGGACCAGCGCCTGGATGTCACCCCCGGCGAGCGGGGCCGGGACCGCACGGACCAGCATGGCATCGGGTCCGAACCGCTCGAGCGCAAGGCCGAAACCCGCAAGACCGGCGGAGCAGGTTTCGAGCCGGTCGCAGGCCGGTTCGTCCAGCTCGACCACCTCGGGAATCAGCAGCGCCTGGCTCGCCGCCACCCGCTCTCCCGCCCCCGCGGCGCGCAGCCGTTCGAGCACGAGCCGTTCGTGCGCGGCGTGCTGGTCGACGATCACCAGACCGTCGGCCGCTTCGGCGACGATGTAGGTCTGCGCGACCTGCCCGCGGGCCACGCCAAGTGGATAGTCCGGGACGGGCTCGGCCCCCGCCGCGGCCGCCTCGGCGCGCCCGGTCGGGAGAAGCCCGTCGGGCGCAAGCACCGCCGCCTCATGCTGGCGCCAGACTACGCCGGCCTCGCCGAGGCGCGCCGCCGGCGGGATCGGGCGCGGGGCGAACAGCGAGCCCACCGCCGGCGGCGGCGGGGCGCTGACCGGCTCGACCTGCCACTGCGCCATCGCGCTGGCCGCGGCGGGCTGGGCGCTGCGACGGGAGGCGCCATCCAAGGCGTGGCGCAGGCCGGATACAATGAAGCCGCGCACGAACGCCGGATCGCGGAAGCGCACCTCGGTCTTGGCGGGGTGGACGTTGACGTCGACCTCCTCGGGCGGCACCTCGAGGAACAGGGCCAGCACGGCATGGCGATCGCGCGCCAGCATGTCGGCATAGGCGCCGCGCACCGCACCGATCAGCAGGCGGTCCTTCACCGGCCGGCCGTTGACGAACAGGTACTGGTGATCCGCGACCCCGCGGTTGAAGGTGGGCAGACCGGCGACCCCGGTCAGCCGGGCGCTGCCACCTGTGGCAAGGCCGCGCTCGGTCTCGATCGCGACGCCGTCGTCGGCCAGTTCGCGCGCGACCAGCTGGGCGACCCGCCGGGCCAGCCCTTCGCCGCCCTGGACCGCCAGGGCGCGGCGCCCATCGTGCTCGAGCGTGAAGCCCACCTCCGGGCGGGCCATGGCAAGGCGGCGCACCACATCGAGGCAGGCGGCATATTCGGACCGGGCCGAACGCAGGAACTTGCGCCGCGCGGGGATGCGGCCGAACAGGTCCTCGACCCGGATCCGAGTCCCCGGCGGGAGCGCGGCCGGGCCTTCGGCCACGGACGCCCCATGATCGACGACGCGCTGCCAGCCCTCGCCCTGCGCGCCCGGCCGGCTTTCCACGGTCAGCCGCGCGACGCTGGCGATCGACGGCAGCGCCTCGCCGCGGAAACCCAGCGTGGTGACCCGCTCGATTGCCTCGTCGGGGAGCTTCGAGGTGGCATGGCGCTCGAGGGCGAGTGCCATCTCGTCGCGGTCCATCCCGCAGCCGTCGTCGGTCACCTCGATCAGGTCGAGCCCGCCCCCGCCGAGCCGCACGGCGACCTGCCGCGCCCCGGCGTCGATCGCGTTCTCGACCAGCTCCTTGAGCGCCGCGGCCGGGCGCTCGACCACCTCGCCGGCGGCGATGCGGTTGATCAGGGTTTCCGGAAGACGGCGGATCGTGGGCATGGCGCAATCATGGCTGGGCGGCAGGTTGGCGAGGCTAACGATGAACCGGCCCCATTTCGAGCCGACCAACCATCCTGTCCCCCGCTTTCGCGACAAAATTTTGGCCTTTGCCGCGGGGCTGCGCTAAGGAGCCGCGTCCCCAACCCCCCGGCAGACGCGGACCGCATCGCGGGCGCGGCCTCCGATGAGCCAAGAAGTCACGGAAATCCATAGATGTCCTCAATGATATCCCGATTCTTCAAGCTGGGCTCGCAGAACCTCGCGATCGACCTCGGCACCGCCAACACGCTGGTCTACGCGCAGGATCGCGGCATTGTCCTCAACGAGCCCTCGGTCGTTGCGATCGAGACCACGAACGGGATCAAGAAGGTCAAGGCGGTTGGTGATGACGCCAAGATGATGATGGGCAAGACCCCGGACAACATCGAAGCGATCCGCCCGCTGCGGGACGGCGTGATCGCCGACATCGAGATCGCGGAAGAGATGATCAAGCATTTCATCCGCAAGGTGAACGGCAAGCGCAGCATGTTCCGCTACCCGGAAATCGTGATCTGCGTGCCCTCGGGCTCCACCTCGGTCGAGCGCCGCGCGATCCGTGACGCCGCGTCGAACGCCGGGGCCAGCCAGGTGTTTCTGATCCTCGAGCCGATGGCCGCCGCGATCGGCGCCGACATGCCGGTCACCGAACCGGTCGGCTCGATGGTGGTCGATATCGGTGGGGGCACCACCGAGGTGGCCGTGCTGTCGCTGCGCGGCCTGGCCTATACCACCTCGGTGCGCGTCGGCGGCGACAAGATGGACGAGGCGATCGTCTCCTATGTGCGCCGTCACCATAACCTGCTGATCGGCGAATCCACCGCCGAGCGGATCAAGAAGGACTACGGCGTGGCCGTGATCCCGGCCGATGGGGTGGGCGAGACGATCCACATCAAGGGCCGCGATCTGGTCAACGGCGTACCCAAGGAGATCACGATCACCCAGGCGAACATCGCCGAGGCCCTGTCGGAGCCGATCGGCGCGATCGTCGAGGGTGTGCGCATCGCGCTGGAAAACACCGCCCCCGAACTGGCCGCCGACATCGTCGACCAGGGCATTGTCCTGACCGGCGGCGGGGCGCTGATCAAGGGGCTGGACGATTTCCTCCGCGAGGAGACCGGCCTGCCGGTGTCGATCGCCGAGGATCCGCTGTCGTGCGTTGCCCTGGGGACGGGCCGCGCGATGGAAGATCCGATCTATCGGGGCGTGCTGACCACCGCCTGAGCGGGTTGCGGGATCGGTTGCGGGCCCGATCCGGGCCGGGACCGGATGGACGGTCCTGCCGGGTCGGTCCGCCCGGATAAGGAAGGAGCTGCGCATGGCGCCGCCGACCTCCCGGCGCACGGGCTTTTCGAAGCGCGCGCAATACGGGACGTTTCTCGGCTATGTGGCCGCGTTTGCGGGGATGCTCGCGGGCGCCGCGGTGCTGGTTGTCGCCTTCATCAACAAGGACGCGTTCGGCGGACTGCGCGGCATGGCCAGTGACGTCGCCGCGCCGGCGGGACGCACGGTGGCAGCCGGACGGGCGGGCGCGCAGGATCTCGGGGCCATCCTCGGCGGGTTCCTGACCAGCGGGGCGACCCATGCACGGATGCGCCGGGAGATCGAGCTGGCCCGCACCCGGCTGGCCGAAGCCGCCGCACTGGCGGACGAAAACCGGCACCTGCGCGCGCTGCTGGGGCTGCGCGAGGTGCCCGAGCGCCCGGTCGCCTTTGCCAGGATGATCGCCTCCACGGCTTCGAGTACCCGCCGCTTCGCCACCGTTTCCGCCGGGGCCCGGCAGGGTGTCCAGGTCGGCATGCCGGTGCGCACCCCGACCGGGCTGATCGGCCGCGTGCTTGAGGTAGGCGGCAGCACCGCGCGGGTGCTGTTGGTCACCGATCCGGAAAGCGTGGTGCCGGTGCAACGCGCGCGCGATGGCGTGCCGGCGCTGGCCCAGGGACATGGCGATGGCACCCTGCAACTGCGCCTGGTCAATCTGGGGCTCAATCCGCTCAAGCCGGGCGACGTGTTCGTCACCTCGGGCTCGGGCGGGCTCTATGCGCCCGGCACGATCGTGGCCGTGGTGGTCGAACTGACCCGCGACGGCGCCATCGCCCGCGTGCTGGGCGATCCTGCCACGGCCGACTACGTCGCGATCTATCCGGTCTATGCCCAGGCTGCCGGCATGCCCGAGGCGCTGGCCCCGCCCCCGGCTGTCACGCCCCAGCTGCGTCCGGCCCGCAAGCCCGCACCCAAGCCGGAAGCAGCCAACTGATGCCGTTCGGCCTCGGCGAGACGCGTTCGATCAACCGGGTGCACTCCCCGCTGCTGGCCCGCGCGGTGCCCTGGCTGACCGTCGCACTCGCCTCGGTGGTCCAGACCCTGCCATTCATCGCATCCGCCCCGGTGGCGCCGCCGCTCGGCTTCATGGTCCTGCTGGGCTGGCGACAGCTCAATCCCGGGCTGTTGCCGGTCTGGGCCGGTCTGCCGCTGGGCCTGATCGACGATCTCTACAGCGGCCAGCCCATGGGGGCGGCCATGTTCCTGTGGTCGGTGGCGATGATCAGCCTCGACCTGATCGAACAGCGCTTCCCCTGGCGCTCCTATCTGCTCGACTGGGCGGTGGCCGCCGGGTTCATGACCGGCTACCTGGTCCTCGCCGGAATCATCGCCGTCCCCCCGGGCAGTCTGCCGCTGATTCGCGTGCTGGGGCCGCAACTGGTGTTGGCGATCCTGATCTTTCCTCTCGTCGAGCGCTTCATCGCGCTGTGTGACCGGCTGCGCCTGCTGCGGTTCCGGAGCATCAGCTGATGTGGCCATTCAGCCGCCGCGACAGCACGCGCCAGTCGGTTGGCCGGCATATCAGCCAGGGCACGCTGGCGAACAGCTTCGATCGGCGCAGCGTGGTGATTGGCGCGGTCCAGGGCGGTATCGGGGTGCTGCTGGCCGCACGGATGGGCTACATCGCGCTGTTCCAGAACGAACGCTATCAGACGCTGTCCGAAAGCAACCGCGTCAACCTGTCGCTGATCCCTCCGCGGCGCGGGTGGATTCTCGACCGGCACGGCACGCCGCTGGCGACCAACCGCACCGATTTCCGCGTCGATCTCGTGCCCGAGCGCGTGGTCGATCCCGAGCGGACCGTGGCCGAGCTGGGCAGCCTGCTGAAGCTCAACCCCGTCCAGCTGCAGGACCTGTCGGACAAGATCAAGCGGAGCCGCGGGTTCCAGCCGGTCGAAGTGGCGACCAAGCTGGATTTCGATGCCTTCTCGGCGGTCAGCATCCGCCTGCCGGAACTGCCCGGGGTAATCCCCCAGCGCGGGTTCCTGCGCTACTATCCGACCGGCCCGGCGGTGGCACACCTGATCGGCTATGTCGGCCCGGCCTCGGCCGAGGACTACGAGGTCGATCGCAATCCGTTGCTGATCACCCCGGGCTACAAGGTCGGCAAGGACGGGCTCGAGAAGGAATTCGAGACCACGCTGCGCGGCGTGCCCGGCGCGCGGCGGACCGAGGTGACCGCCACGGGCCGGGTGGTGCGCGACCTGTCGATGCGCGAGGACGTTCCCGGCGGCACGATCAAGCTGACCATCGACGGCGGCCTGCAGGACTACGCCGCGCGGCGCATCGGCCTCGAATCCGCGGCGGTGGTGGTTGTCGACTGCCTGACCGGCGGGATCCTCGCGCTGGTCTCGATGCCGGCGTTCGATCCCAACAGCTTTGTCGGTGGGATCGGCCGGCTGCAGTGGAAGATGCTCAACGAGGATGATCACATCCCACTGCTCAACAAGGCACTGCGCGGGCTCTATCCGCCCGGTTCCACGATGAAGCCGATGGCCACGCTCGCCCTGCAGCAGGCCGGAGTTGATCCGGCCGAGCGGGTTGGCTGTCCCGGCGGCTACCGGCTGGGACGGCGCTTCTTCCGCTGCGACGCGGTTCACGGCTCGGTCGACATGCGCGGGGCCATCGAACACAGCTGCAATACCTACTTCTGGTCGATGGCGCACCGCGTCGGCTACGATGCGATCGCGCCGGTCGCCCGGATGCTCGGGCTGGGGCAGGAGTTCGACCTGCCCGGCACCAACCAGCGCTATGGCACCGTGCCCGACGCGGCCTGGAAGATGCGCCGCTACAAGCAGCCATGGACCGCCGCGGATTCGCTGAACGCGTCGATCGGCCAGGGCTATGTCTCGGTCTCGCCGCTGCAACTGGCGGTGATGACCGCGCGGATCGCCTCGGGCCGCACGCTCAATCCCTCGCTGATTTTCGGCAAGCCGGCATCGCCCGGACCGGCCCTGCCCTTCACCGCAGAGCAACTCGCCGTGGCCCGTGACGGGATGTTCGCCGTGGTCAACGGGCGCGGTACTGCCGTGGCCAGCAAGCTGCAGCTGGGCGACATCCGCATGGCGGGCAAGACCGGCACGGCCCAGGTGCGCGCGCTGGTCAGCCGCGGCCACGTCGGGGACTGGAAGTCGCGCGACCATTCGCTGTTCATCGGCTATGCCCCGACCGAGGCGCCGCGCTATGCGGTGTCGGTGGTGGTCGAGCACGGCACGTTCGGCGCGCGCGCCGCCGCCCCGATCGCGCGGGACGTGATGACCTACTTGTTCGACCCGGCCCGGGCCTGGGACACCTTGCTGGCGATGGAGAAGACCTGGGGCGGCACCCCGACCGAGCGCATGGAGGCGCGCTACCGCGCCTATGTCGCCAAGGTCGGGACAGGGGCGCCCAGCGTGGGCGACGATTCCGCCGTGGCCGCGGCGATCACCCAGGCCGACAACACCGAGGCCCCGGTCGAGGCGGCGGGCACCACGCCCGACACCGTGCGCGAGGAGCCGCCGCAGCCCGGCGCGGCAGCGGCCGGATCCGGTCCCGCTCCCCAGCCCGCAGCGGACGGCGATGGCGGCGGCGATCGGGGGGCGGCGCCATGAACAGCAGCCTGGTTCCCGATCCCGTTGCCCGGCAGCCGTGGCAGGTGATCCTGCCGCTGCTCGCGCTGGTCACCTTCGGCGCGACCGTGCTCTATTCCGCGGCGGGCGGATCGCTGCGGCCCTGGGCGCTCAACCACTTCGTGCGCTTCTTCGTGTTCCTCGGCATGGCGATCGTGATCAGTCGCGTGCGCAAGGAGACGTTCAAGCAGCTGGCCTATCCGATCTATGGCGTGGTCCTCGTCCTGCTGGTGCTGGTGGAACTGATCGGTGGGATCGGCGGCGGCAGCCAGCGCTGGCTCAACCTCGGCTTCATGACGCTGCAGCCGTCCGAGCTGATGAAACCGGTTATCGTGCTGGTGCTGGCGCGCTTCTACGACGATCTGCCGCCGTCGATGACCGCCAGCTGGCGCGCGCTGGTGCCTGCCGCGGCGCTACTGGCGGTGCCGGCGGGGCTGGTCATCATCCAGCCCGACCTCGGGACGGGCCTGGCCATCACCTTCGGTGCGGCGGTGGTGGTGTTCCTGTCCGGCGTGCCACTGTGGTGGTTCATCGCCGCCGGCAGCGTTGCCGCGGTGGCCGCTCCGCTGGCCTTCTTCACCCTGCTTCATGACTACCAGCGCCAGCGCGTGTTCGTGTTCCTCGATCCTGCGGCAGATCCGCTCGGCACCGGCTATCACATCCTCCAATCGACCATCGCGATCGGTTCGGGCGGACTGGCCGGCAAGGGCTTCGGCAACGGTTCGCAGAGCCATCTGGACTATCTTCCCGAGGCCCATACCGACTTCGTCTTCGCCACCATGGCCGAGGAATGGGGGATGCTTGGCGGGCTGTTCGTGATTCTCACCTTCGCCTGGGTGCTGGGCTGGGGCTGGCGCACCGCGCGCGGCACGACCGACCGCTTTGCCCAGCTGCTCGCCGGGGGCATGGTCTTCACCGTGTTCTTCTATGTCTGCATCAACCTGATGATGGTCATGGGGCTGGCCCCGGTGGTGGGCATTCCGCTGCCCTTCCTCAGCCACGGCGGCTCGTCGATGATGACCAACATGATCTGCATCGGCACGATCATGGCCGTGGCCAATTGGAACCGCAGCGGCGCACGCAGCCTGGCCTGACCGGGTCCCGGCGACCCCCGCGCATTTTTTCGCGCTGCGGCGAATTACCCCCTTCCCACCCCGGATTTCGACGCTATAGGGGGCGCTCCCGGCGACGGGAACCCTGGCAGACCAGCGCGGTAAGCCATGTGGACGCATAGCTCAGTTGGTAGAGCAGCTGACTCTTAATCAGCGGGTCCTAGGTTCGAGCCCTAGTGCGTCCACCACCCTCCCTCACCCTCATCGGTTGTGTTAACGGGAAAACGGCCGGACCGCTGAAGCGGCCGTGCGGCTTTTCGGGAGCGCTTACCAGATCCGTACGCGCTTGCTTTCGGGCAGGTGAAGCCGATCCCCCGGCTGGACATCGAAGGCGCGGTACCAGGCATCGATGTTGCGAACGGTCAGCGCGCGGTAGGGGGCTGGGGCATGGCCATTGGTCGCCACCCGGGCGCGCAGGGCCTCGTCGCGCATCTTGCTTTGCCAAGCCTGGGCATAGGCGATGAAGAACCGCTGGTCGCCCGTGAAGCCCTCGATCACGGGGGGCTCCTTACCCTTGAGCGAGGCGCGGTAGGCATCGTAGGCGGCGGCCAGGCCGGCGACGTCGGCCATGTTCTCGCCCAGCTCGAGCTCGCCGTTGAGCGGCAGGTCCGGGAACGGACGATAGGCGTTGTACTGCAGGACCAGCGCCCGGCTCGAACGGCGGAAGCGCGCCAGGTCGGCCTCGCTCCACCAGTTGCGCAGCTTGCCTGCGGCATCGAAGGCGGCGCCATTGTTGTCGAAACTGTGGCTGATCTCGTGCCCGATCACCGCACCGATCGCGCCGTAGTTGAAAGCGGGATCGGCGCCGGGATCGAAGAAGGGCCGTTGCAGGATCGCCGCGGGAAAGTTCAGCGCGTTCTGCACCGGCAGGTTCACCGCATTGACCAGCTGCGGGTTCATCCACCATTCCCTGCGGTCGAGCGGCTTGCCCAGCTTGGCCAGCTGCTGACGGGTGCGGAACAGCTCGGCAGCCTGCTTGTTGGCATAGGCCCGGCCGGGCTGGAGCACGAGCCCGGACATGTCGGACCAGCGGTCCGGATAGCCGATCCCGACCACGATCGAGCGCACCTTGGCGAGCGCCTCGTCCCGGGTGGTCGGCGCCATCCAGTCCAGCCGGGCAATGCGCTGCGCAAAGGCCTGCTTGATCTCGCTGACCATGCCTTCGATCTCGGCCTTGGCGCGCGCCGGGAAGTATTGTTCGACATAGAGCTTGCCGAGCGGCTCGCCGAGCGCGGCATTGAGCGCATCGATCCCCCGCCTTGGCCGCGGACGCTGCGCCGTACGGCCCTCGACCACTGTGCCGTAGAAGGCGAAGTGCAGCTGGTCGAGCCGGCTGGGCAGGACATCGGCATTGCGGTTGAGCTCGTGAAACACCAGCCAGTCCTGCCAGGCCTCAAGCGGTTCGCGCGCGACCAGCGCGCTCAGTCGCGCAATCGGCGCGGCGTGATAGGCCACGAACCGCTCCTGGCTGGCGAGCCCCGCCTCGGCGAAGAACCCGTCCCAGGCGATGCCTGGGGCCTTGCGCGCAAAGTCGGCGCGGGTCCATTCCGTGGCGGCGGTCTGGAAATCCGCGCTCTGCTCCGCGGTGGCATGGGCCTGCGCGATGCGCGTCTCGAGCGCGACCACACGGTCGGCGCGGCCTGCGGCATCGGGCAAGCCGGCCGCGGTGAGCAGGTCGGCCACATAGGCCCGGTAGCGCGTCCGGATCGCCGCCAGCCTGGGCTTGTCCGAGAGATAATAGTCGCGGTCGGGCAGGCCAAGCCCGCCCTGGAGCAGGTAGGGCATCACAGCCGAGCCGCTGAGCGACTGGGTGACAAACAGGCCGAACAGGTTCTCGGTGTGGAAATGGGTGTTGTTCAGCGGGTCGACGTCGGCCCGCAGCTGCGCGCCCAGCACGCGTGAGAGCGCCGCAACGTCGCGGATCGCGGCGAAACGCGCCAAGGCGGGCCGGACCGGCGCCAGTCCGGCCGCATCGATGCTCCGGGTATCGACATAGGCGGTGTAATAGGTCTTGATCCGGCCCGGGTCGCTGTCGGGCGGGGCATCCCCCTTGACGATGTCGTCGACCAGCCGGGTGAGTTGCTCCTCGGTCCGCTCGCGCGCGGTATCGAAGGCGCCAAGCTGGGACTTGTCGTCGGGAATGACCGCCGCACGCATCCAGCTGCCGTTGGCATAGCCGTAGAAATCGTCGCCCGGCTTGACGGTCTTGTCCATCGCCGCCTGATCGATCCCCAGCCCGGTGCCCGGGCTGCGGGCGGCATCGCCATCGGGATCGGGCGCGCAGCCGACCGGCCCGCCAGCCACCACCGCCACCAGCAGTCCCAATGCCGGCAACAGCGCACGCAGGCGTTGTCCGGAGGTCAGGAGTAGCGGCGGGGCAATCGGCATGTCACCTCGGGAATGGCAGCGACCGGGCGGCGGCCGCACTCTATAGGCGCTTGCGCCGGTTGCGGCCACCCCTGCCGGTCGGTGCGGTGACGGCGCGGGCAGCCGGTGCACCGATTCGAGTGTGGCAGCCCCCGCGGCGAGCGGGCGACCGGGCTTCTCGGGGTTTGTGCGGGTTCGCCGGGCAACATCGACTTCATGTTATTGTTCCATAACGGTGCGATGCGCCGCCCCCCACCGGCGCGGTGGAACAACCCATGTCGCGTTTCATGTTTGCCCGAACCGGCGGAGTCGAATGCATGTGGTCGAACCCCGACCCCGACAGCCCAGCGGAGATCCTGTGCCGCCTGGAGGATTGCCTTGCGGCACTCGACCGGATCGGAGCCGGGCTGCCGGCCGTCCATCTGGCCACGGCGATCGAGCACCTGCGCGCGCAGTTCGGCCTGCCCGAGAATTCCTCGGGATCGGACTAGTCTCGCGCCGCGCCCCCGGCGCTCCCGCTCTATCCTTCCCGGCCTGACTGCGGACCAGGGCCTTGGCCCGGACGGAACCATGCTGGAGGTGTTGAAACAATGGGGGGCGGCAGCAATCGGGAAGCCGCGGCGCCGGCCTTGGCGCCGCGCCCGGCCGACGATCGACAGTTCGCGGCCACCCGCCTCGACGTCCGGCAGCTGATCGCGATGGCCAACGAGCTGCTGGCGCTGGCAGCCGATCTGGAAGGCATCGTTCCGCACGGCGACGACGCTGCCCGCGCCGCCGATCCTGCGACAGTGCTGGTCATGGCCCGGGCAGAATACCGGCGTCGCCGCAACCGCGGCCAGTTCTTCGACAACGATACCCTGTTCGGCGAACCGGCCTGGGACATGCTGCTCGACCTGTTCATCGCCGGACTGGAAGGCAAACAGGTGCCGGTCACCAGCGCCTGCATCGGCGCCTGCGTGCCGACCACGACGGCGCTGCGCTGGTTGGCCTTGATGGAAGAGCGCGGGCTGGTGGTGCGCGAGCCCGATCCCACCGACGCGCGCCGGGCCCACGTGCGGCTCTCGCCCGAGGCGATGGAGCGCATGGAACGCTATTTCCAGCGCGCCCACCGCCCGCAGGTGCGCTGAGCTCCGGCGGGGGGGCGCCCCCCGCCGGTGGGTGTGCTCAGCCCAGCCGGCCGAACGCCGCCGGTCCGGCGTAGACTGCCGCGGAACCCAGCTCTTCCTCGATGCGGATCAGCTGGTTGTACTTCGCGAGCCGGTCCGACCGGGCAAGCGAGCCGGTCTTGATCTGGCCGCAGTTGGTGGCGACCGCGAGGTCGGCGATGGTCGCGTCCTCGGTCTCGCCCGAGCGGTGCGACATCACGGCGGTGTAGCCGTTGCGCTGGGCGATGCTGACCGCCTCGAGCGTCTCGGTGAGCGAGCCGATCTGGTTGACCTTGACCAGCAGCGAATTGGCCAGGCCCATCTCGATGCCCATGGTCAGGCGCTTGGGATTGGTGACGAACAGATCGTCCCCGACCAGCTGGACCTTGTGACCGATCTTGTCGGTAAGCGCCTTCCAGCCCTCGAAATCATCCTCGCTCATGCCGTCTTCGATCGAGATGATCGGGTAGGCGGTGGTCAGGTCGGCCAGGTAGTCGGCGAACTGGACGGGCGAGAGCGACAGTCCCTCGCCGCTGATCTCGTACTTGCCGTTCTTGAAGAACTCGGTCGAGGCACAGTCGAGCGCCAGCTTGACCTCGCTGCCGGCCTTGAACCCGGCCTTCTCGATCGAGGCCATGATGAAATCCAGCGCAGCGCGGGTGCTGGCCAGGTTCGGGGCAAAGCCGCCCTCGTCGCCCACCGCCGTGGCCAGGCCCTTCTCGTGCAGGCCCTTCTTCAGCGTGTGGAAGATCTCGGCGCCCCAGCGCACGGCCTCGGCCAGCGAGCTGGCACCGACCGGCATGACCATGAATTCCTGGAAGTCGATCGGGTTGTCGGCATGCTCGCCACCGTTGATGATGTTCATCATCGGCACCGGCAGGACATGGGCCGAAACGCCCCCGACATAGGCGTAAAGCGGCAGTCCGCGGGCCGCTGCGGCGGCCTTGGCGATCGCCAGCGAGGTACCGAGGATGGCATTGGCGCCAAGCCGCGCCTTGTTCTCGGTGCCGTCCAGCGCGATCAGCGCCAGGTCGATGTCGCGCTGGTCCTCGGCATCGAGGCCCAGCAGGGTCTCGCTGATCTCGCCGTTGACCGCGTCGACCGCCTTGAGCACGCCCTTGCCGAGATAGCGGCTCTTGTCGCCATCGCGCAGCTCGACCGCCTCGTGCGCTCCGGTCGAGGCGCCCGACGGGACGGCGGCGCGGCCGAAGCTGCCATCGTCCAACAGCACGTCGACTTCGACGGTCGGGTTGCCGCGGCTGTCGAGGATCTCGCGGCCGTGGATATCGATGATGGCGGTCATTCTCCGGCTCCTGGCTGGTTGCGGGCTGTGATTGCACGCCCCTTGGCCGATGGAACCTTGGCAGGCAAGCCACGTTGGCGCATCATGCTGCCAAACCCGGGTCCCTGGGCGGCTTTGCACCCTTGCATGGCCCTCACCGCGCCCCACATAGTCACCGAGTGGCCGCCGCGGCCCTCCCAACTCTAGGACGAACCATGGCCGATAGCACTGTCACCCCCGCCAAAGCCAAGCCCGCCCGCAAGCCCCGGGCCCCCAAGGCCGCCGCCCCGGTCGAATCGACCCCGGCCGCCGCCACGCCCGATCCCAAGGCGAAGTTTGCCAAGGCGATCGAAGAGGCCAAGGCCGGCGCCACAGCGCTCTCCACGCAGGTGCAGGATACCGCGGGCGCCTACCGCGAGAAGGTCGTCGGTCAGGGCGAGGCGCTGATCGAGGATGCCAAGGCCGCTGCCGCCCAGGCCAAGGAAAAGGCCGCGGCGCTGGCCAAGGAAGGCAAGGTCCGTGCGGTCGATGGAATCGCCACCGTGTCCAAGCTGGTGGCCGAAAACGCACCGGTGATCGACGAGAAGCTGGGCGCCAAGTATGGCGACTACGCCCGCTCGGCCGCACGCTCGCTGGACGAGACCGCCGCCAAGCTCGAGGCCAAGGATCTGGGCGAACTGGGCGAGGATGCCCGCGCGTTTGTCCGCAAGAGCCCTGCCCTGGCGGTCGGGATCGCGGCAGCCTTCGGGTTCCTGGTCTCGCGCCTGTTCCGGGGATCGGCGAAGACGGACGATTGACCGCACGAACCGCCGCGGCGTGTCCTCCAGAATGACCAACGACCAGACCCGGGCGGCGCCAGATGACGCCGACGACAAAGCGCCTGGCGATCCCACCCCCGAGGGAGTCGCCCCGCTGCTCGACGACCTGCGCCAGCTCGCCGGCGAGGCCAGGGCCTATGCCGAGGCCGAGCTGGCGTTCCAGCAGGCCCGGCTCCGGGTGGTCGGCGGCGGGGTGCGGCGCCTGGCGCTGCTTGGCCTGTTTGCCTTCGTGTTTGCGGTGTTCGCGCTGGTCGCCCTGACCGTGGGACTGCTCATCGCGCTCACCCCGCTGGTGTCGGCCCTGGGGGCGACTGCGATCGTCGCCGGGGGCCTGGCGCTGACCGGGCTGCTGTGTCTGCGCGGCGCCGTCAGGGCGTGGCGGCAAACGCTGGCTGCGGTCTCCCCAGGCCGGGATGCGGCGCCATGAACGCCCCGCTGGATGAGCTGGCCGAGGCCCGCGCCGCCCGCGAGGCCACCCTGGGCGCCGTGCAGGAGCGGCTGTCCGCGATCGAGGCCGCGCTGGCGGGGCAAAGCGTGGGCGCACGGGTGCGCCACGATGCCGTCACCCGCGTCAAAGGCGCGGCGGAAGAGACCATCGCCGTGGCGCGGGAATCGCGCTGGGTGGTTGTGGGCACGGCGGCGCTGCTGGCGCTGTGGGTGCTGCGGGCACCCCTGGTCCGCGTTGGCCGGAGCTTGGCCACCCGGCTCGATCAGGGGGAACCGCGCGCTGCGTGGCAGCGTTTCCGTGAGTGGACATCCAGAAAGGCCAAGCTGTGAGCGACAAGACCAAGGGTAACCGCGAAGGCGGCCGGAGCGGCGACAGCCGCGCCGCAGACAACCCCGCCGCAGATAGCGCGGCCGAGCCGGCGCCGCCCGAGGGGGTGCGCGCGCTGGCGCTGGACTATCCCTTCGCGCTGATCGCCGGCGGGATCGTCGCGGGGGTCGTGATCGGCTCGCTGCTGCCGCGCTCGGGCCGCTTGTCGAAGACCGTCGGGGCCCTTGCCGCGGTGGCAGGCGAAGTGGGGCTCAGCTATGCCCGCAAGGCGATCGACGGTGTCGGCGAGGCTGCCGGTACCGCGGCCGAAGCCGGCGGCAAGGTGGCCAGCGTGGTGGGCGAGCGGGCCGGTGACCTGATCGAGGCCGCCGGCGACAAGGCCGGAACCTATGGCGGCAAGGCCGCCGAGACGGCCGAACAGGCCGTGGCCAGCCTGCGCCATTCGGCCGAGGGCCTGGCGCGCCAGGTGATCCGCCTGACCTCGCAGCTGCGCCACTGACGCTTGCGTTGCGTGGGGGTGAGCGGTTAGGGAGCAGGTCTCCCATCCTCTCTCCCCGGGAAACCAAACCGCATGAGCAAACTGCACCTTGTCATGGGTGGCCGGGTCGCTGACCCGCAGGGCCTCGAATTTGTCGATCTCGCCAACCTCGATCTGGTGGGCGTCTATGGCTCCTTCGCCGAGGCGCAGGAAGCCTGGCGCGGCTGCGCCCAGCGCACCGTCGACGATGCCGAGATGAAGTACGTGATCGTCCATCTCCACAAGCTGCTCGAGCCCGACGAGCCCGCCAGCTGAGCGGGCTGCCGCCAGCCGGACAACCGCAAAGGGGCGCCGCGTCGATGACGCGGCGCCCCTTTTGGTTGCCAGGCAGGCCGGTTCAGATGAACTCGATCTTCTGCACCAGATAGCAGCGATCGCCCGAGGGCACCGTGACCTCGACCTCGTCGTCCACCCGGCGCCCGATCAGGGCGCGGCCGAGCGGCGAATTGTAGCTGATCCGGCCCATCTTGGCATCGGCCTCGTAGGGGCCGACGATCTGGTAGCGCACGGGCTTGTCGTCATCGTCGAGCAAGGTCACCGTGGCACCGAACACGATCCGGTCGCCCGACAGCGAAGTCGGATCGATGATGTTGGCGCGGCTGACCTTGTCCTCCAGGTCGGCTATCGACGCCTCGACCTGGCCCTGCCGCTCCTTGGCTGCGTGATACTCGGCGTTCTCAGACAGGTCACCATGGGCGCGGGCCTCCTCGATCGCATCGACGATCTTGGGCCGTTCCTCGCGCAGCGCCTTCAGCTCGGCGATGAGCCGCTCATAGCCCTCCGCCAGCATCGGCAGCTTTTCGACACTCGCCATCCCTGTTCGTTCCTTTAGGCGTCCGCTGGCGACGGCTTCCCCGTTCCGCCCTGCGCGATCAATGCGCCAGACGGACAAACGGGACCGACGCGGTTGGGAGAAAACGCGATTGGTTCAGGCATAATAGGACTGAAGCGAGCGCACTTCAAGTTGCGCGCCGCGCAGCGACCCGATCGCCTCGACCGCGGCGACACTGCCGGCGGCCGTGGTGAAGTAGGGCACCCGCCCACCCAGCGCGGCCATGCGGATCGACTGGGAGTCCTTCAGGCTCTGCCACCCCTCGGTGGTGTTGAAGATCAGCGCGACGTCGCCATCGACGATCCGGTCGACGATGTGCGGCCGGCCTTCGGCCACCTTGTTGATCCGCTGCACAGGCACCCCGGCCTCGGCCAGATAGCGCTCGGTCCCGCCGGTCGCGACCAGGGTGAAACCCAGCGCGACCAGCTTGCGGGCGGCCGGGAGGATCGCCGGCTTGTCGGTATCCTTGACCGAGACGAACACCAGTCCGCTATCGGGCAGGCGCACCCCGGCGCCAAGCTGCGCCTTGGCGAAGGCCGTGGCGAAATCGAGATCGAGCCCCATGACCTCGCCGGTCGATTTCATCTCGGGCGAGAGGACCGGGTCCACCCCGGGGAAGCGCGCGAAGGGGAACACCGCCTCCTTCACCGCCATATAGGGCAGGTCGCGCTTGATCGGCGGGAAGTTGGTCAGCGGTTCGCCCGCCATCACGCGGGCGGCGATCTTGGCGATCGGCTGGCCGATCGCCTTGGCGACGAAGGGCACGGTGCGGCTGGCGCGCGGGTTCACCTCGATCAGGTAGACCACCCCGTCCTTGACCGCGAACTGGACGTTCATCAGGCCCTTGACGCCCAGCGCCAGGGCCAGCGCCTCGGCCTGGCGCTCCATTTCGCGCACGACCTCGGCCGGCAAGCTGTAGGGTGGCAGGGTGCAGGCGCTGTCGCCCGAATGGATCCCGGCTTCCTCGATGTGCTGCATCACGCCGGCGATCACCACGCGCTCGCCGTCGCACAGCGCATCGACATCGCACTCGATCGCGTCGCGCAGGTACTGGTCGATCAGCACCGGGCTGTCGCCCGAGACCTGCACGGCGGTGGTGATGTAGTCATCCAGCTGCTGCTGGCTGTCGACGATCTCCATCGCCCGGCCGCCGAGCACATAGCTGGGGCGCATCAGCACCGGGTAGCCGATCCGGCTCGCCACGGCGACCGCCTCGTCGCGGCTGCGGGCGATGCCGTTGAGCGGCTGCTTGAGGCCCAGCTTCTCGACCAGGGCGGCGAAGCGCTCGCGGTCCTCGGCCAGGTCGATCGCGTCGGGCGACGTGCCCAGGATCGGGATGCCCGCATCCTCCAGCGCCTGGGCCAGCTTGAGTGGGGTCTGCCCGCCGAACTGCACGATCACGCCCAGCAGGGTGCCGTTCGACTGCTCGACGCGCAGGATCTCGAGCACGTCCTCGGCGGTCAGCGGCTCGAAGTAGAGGCGGTCCGAGGTGTCATAGTCGGTCGAGACCGTCTCGGGGTTGCAGTTGACCATGATGGTCTCGTAGCCGGCTTCCTCGAGGGCGAAGCAGGCGTGGACGCAGCAGTAGTCGAACTCGATCCCCTGCCCGATGCGGTTGGGACCGCCGCCCAGGATCACCACCTTGGTGCGGTCCGACGGGCGCGCCTCGCACTCCGCTTCGCCGAAGCTCGGCGCCTCGTAGGTGGAGTACATGTAGGGCGTGACGGCCTCGAACTCGGCGGCGCAGCTGTCGATCCGCTTGAACACCGGGCGCACGCCCAGTTTCTCGCGCAGTTCGCGCACCTCGGCCTCGCTGGTCGCGCCGGCCAGGCCCTTGAGCGCATCGTGGAGCAGGCCCGAGCGCCGCGCCTGGGTCTCGCCCAGCCCGCCCGCGACATGGACCGACCGCACCGCCAGGGTGGCCAGCCGGCGGTCCGAGAAGCCCATGGCCTTCAGGCGGCGCAGCCCCTCGGCATCCAGCGGCAGCCCGTTCTCCAGGATGTTCGCCTCCTCGGCGATGATCTCGTGGATGTGGCGCAGGAACCAGGGATCGAAATGGGTGATCGCGTGGACGTCCTCCACCGTGAACCCCTCGCGGAACGCCTGGGCCACGTTGAGCAGCCGGTCTGGAGTCTGCTTGGCCAGCGCCGCGGTGATCTCGTCGCGGCTAGCGCCCTCCAGCTCGAGCACACGGTTGAACCCGTCGAGCCCGGTCTCCAGCCCGCGCAGGGCCTTCTGCATCGATTCCTTGATGTTGCGGCCGATCGCCATGACCTCGCCCACCGATTTCATCGCGGTGGAGAGCAGCGGCTGCGCGCCCTTGAACTTCTCGAAGGCGAAGCGCGGGATCTTGGTGACGACATAGTCAATCGTCGGTTCGAAGCTGGCGGGCGTGGCCCCGGTGATCTCGTTGGTCAGCTCGTCCAGGGTGTAGCCCACCGCCAGCTTGGCGGCGACGCGGGCGATCGGGAAGCCGGTGGCCTTCGAGGCCAGCGCCGAGGAGCGCGAGACGCGCGGGTTCATCTCGATGACGATCAGGCGGCCGTCCTTGGGATTGACCGCGAACTGCACGTTGGACCCGCCGGTCTCCACCCCGATCTCGCGCAGCACGGCGATGCTCGCCGAGCGCATGATCTGGTATTCCTTGTCGGTCAGGGTCAGCGCCGGGGCGACGGTGATGGAATCGCCGGTGTGGACCCCCATCGGATCGACGTTCTCGATCGAACAGATGATGATGGCATTATCGTTCCGGTCCCGGACGACCTCCATCTCGTATTCCTTCCAGCCGAGGAGCGATTCCTCGATCAGGACTTCCGTGGTGGGCGAGGCCTCGAGCCCGCTCTTCACGATCGCCTCGAACTCGGCCTTGTTGTAGGCGACGCCGCCGCCGGTGCCGCCCAGGGTGAAGCTGGGACGGATGATCGAAGGCAGGCCGGTGCGTTCAAGCACCTTGTAGGCCTCTTCCACCGTGTGTGCGACCCCGGAGCGGGCGCTTTCCAGCCCGATCTTGTCCATCGCCTCGCGGAAGCGCTGGCGGTCCTCGGCCTTGTCGATCGCATCGGCATCGGCGCCGATCATGGTCACGCCGAACTTCTCCAGCGTACCATCGTTGAACAGCGCCAGCGCGGTGTTCAGCGCGGTCTGTCCGCCCATCGTCGGCAGGACCGCGTCAGGGCGCTCCTTCTCGATGATCTTGGCGACTACCTCGGGGGTGATCGGCTCGACATAGGTCGCGTCGGCGAACTCCGGATCGGTCATGATCGTGGCCGGGTTGGAGTTCACCAGGATCACCCGGTAGCCCTCCTCCTTCAGCGCCTTGATCGCCTGGGTGCCGGAATAGTCGAACTCGCAGGCCTGGCCGATGATGATCGGGCCGGCGCCGATGACGAGGATCGAGGAGATGTCAGTGCGTTTGGGCATGGGTCAGCCTTGGTATCGGGTGAAGGTGCTGGCGGTGAACGGACGCACGTTCATCGCTGGAGCATCCCCACGAACTTCTCGAATAGGTAGAAGCTGTCCATCGGCCCCGGGCTCGCCTCTGGGTGGTATTGCACGCCGAAGGCGCGCTTGCCCTTTACCGCGATCCCGCAGTTGGAGCCGTCGAACAGCGAGACGTGGGTTTCCTCGAGCGTGTCGGGCAGCGCGGAATTGTCGACCGCGAAGCCGTGGTTCATCGAGGTGATCTCGACCACGCCGTCCGCCAGCCGCTTGACCGGGTGGTTGGCGCCGCGGTGGCCCTGCTGCATCTTGATCGTGGTGGCCCCGGCGGCCAGGCCGAGCATCTGGTGGCCGAGGCAGATGCCGAAGACCGGCACGTCCCGGTCCAGCAGCGCCTTGATCGTCGGCACGGCATAGGCGCCGGTCGCGGCCGGATCGCCCGGTCCGTTCGACAGGAACACGCCCGCCGGTTCGAGCGCAAGGATCGTCTCGAGCGGGGTCTGGGCCGGAACCACCGTCACTTGCGCGCCGGCCTTCACCAGGTTTCTGAAGATGTTGTCCTTCGCGCCATAGTCGATCGCGACCACGTGCGGACGGGCATCACGCGGCGAGCGGGCATAGCCCTGCCCCAGCGTCCACACGCCCCCTTCCCAGCCCTCCTGCTTCTCTCGGCTGACCACGCGGGCCAGGTCCATCCCTTCCAGGCCCGGCCAGGCCTGCGCCCGCTTGAGCAGGGCCGGCAGGTCGAACCGGCCTTCGGGGTGATGCGCGATCACCGCGTTCGGCGCGCCGGACAGACGGATACGGCGGGTCAGCGCGCGGGTGTCGATCCCGGCGAGGCCGATCTTGCCCTTGGCGGCCAGCCAGCGGGTGAACTCCTCACGCGAGCGGAAGTTGCTCGGCACGGTCACGTCTTCGCGCACCACGCAGCCGACAGCGCCGTCGACCTTGCTCTCCAGGTCCTCGTCGTTGCAGCCGACGTTGCCGATATGCGGGAAGGTGAAGGTCACGATCTGCCCGGCGTAGGAGGGGTCGGTCATCACCTCCTGGTAGCCGGTCATCGCGGTGTTGAAGCAGACTTCGCCCACGGCCTCGCCGACAGCGCCGAAGCCCTTGCCCCAGACCAGCGTGCCATCGGCCAGCACGAGGACACCGGTGGCGCCTTTCGGTTGCTGCCCGGCGGAAGGTTGGGCGTGCGAAGAGGCGGCGTCGGCCATGGGGTGGCGCTCCGTAGGCAAGGGTCTGGCAATGGGTGCTAAGGCCCGGCCGCTAGACCCCCGACCCCGTCCCGTCAACCTAGGAATATCCGGAAATTGCGGCTAGGGAGAGGCCATCCGCGCGGCTCTTCGCGCATATCCACGCATTTCCGGGGGAAGCATGCTCCGCGATTCGATCAAGGCCGCGCAGGTTGCGGCGATGAAGGCTGGGGACAAGCCGCGGCTCGCCGCGGTGCGCCTGATTCTGGCCAAGCTGAAGGACAAGGACATCGAACTGCGCACGGCCAGCGCCGTGCCCGACGACGACGTGGTCGTCGTCGACGTGCTGCAGAAGATGGCCAAGCAGCGGCGGGAATCGATCACCCTCTACGAACAGGGCGGCCGGCAGGAACTGGCCGATGTCGAAAAGGCCGAACTGGCCGTGATCGAGGAATTCCTCCCCCAGCAGATGGACGAAGATGCGGTGAAGGCCGCGATCGAGGCGATCAAGGCCGAGCTGGGCGCTTCGAGCATGAAGGACATGGGCAAGGTGGTGGCCGAGCTGAAGGCGCGGCATGGCAGCCAGCTCGACATGGGCAAGGCGTCGGGGCTGGTGAAGGCGGCTTTGTCGTAAGCGTCCCGCGCGGCCGGGGCACCGCATTCTCCCCTCCCGCTGGCGGGAGGGGCCGGGGGAGGGCCTGTTGGACAACGATTGGTTCCGCGCCAATGACAAGGGCTACAGTCGCCCAACAGCCCGTTCGCGTGAACTGCGCCGGAATACCACTGAGGCCGAAAGGCGGCTGTGGCAGCAGCTGCGCAACCGGCAACTAAGGGGAAAAAGGTTCAACAGGCAGTTTCCGGTCGGTCAATTTATCTGTGACTTCGCCTGTCGGGAGCAGCGCTTGATTGTCGAGTTGGACGGCGGACATCACGCGCATGTGCTGGATTACGATCTCCGGCGGACGCAGTTTCTAGAAGCGCAGGGATACCGTGTGATCCGGTTTTGGAATAACGAGGTGATGGAGAACATCGAAGCGGTATTGATGCGGATCGGGGAAGCTTTGGACAACAGGCCCTCCCCCGGCCCCTCCCGCAGGCGGGAGGGGAGTTTATGGAGCAGGTCGCTCCGCTCCCGCGGAAGTATCTGATGCTCTCCCCCCAATGGCTCGACGAACTGCGATCGCGCATCACGCTCTCCAGCGTGATCGGGCGGACGACGCGGCTGCAGAAGGCCGGGCACGAGTTCAAGGCCTGCTGCCCGTTCCACAACGAGAAGTCGCCCAGCTTCACGGTCAACGATGCCAAGGGCTTCTACCACTGCTTCGGCTGCGGCGCGCATGGCGACGTGATCCGCTGGATGACCGACCAGCGCGGGCTCGCCTTCATGGATGCGGTGAAGGAGCTTGCCGCCGAGGCCGGGATGGAGGTCCCTGCGCCAGACCCGCGCGCCGCGAAGCAGGCCGAGCAGCGGGACAGCCTGCATGACGTGACCAGGGCCGCGCAGGACTGGTTCGTCGCGCAGCTGGCCGGGCCCGAGGGCGAGAAGGCCCGCGCCTACCTGGCGACGCGCGGGTTCGACCCTCACACCGTCCAGCGCTTCGGCTTCGGCTATGCGCCCGAAGGCCGGCAGGCGCTGAAGGCGGCCCTGGGCCGATTCCCCGAGGACAAGCTGATCGAGGCGGGCCTGCGCATCGCGGTCGAGGAGCGCGAGCCCTATGACCGCTTCCGCGGCCGGCTGATGCTGCCGATCGAGGATGCGCGCGGCCGGGTGATCGGGTTTGGCGGACGGATCCTCGACAAGAGCAAGACCGATGCGCCCAAGTACCTGAACTCTCCCGACACACCGCTGTTCGACAAGGGCCGCACGCTCTACAACCTGCATCGCGCCGGTCCCGCCTCGCGCCAGACGGGCCGGATGATCGTGGTCGAAGGCTACATGGACGTGATCGCTCTCGCCGCGGCGGGCTTCACCGAGGCGGTGGCGCCGCTCGGCACGGCCCTCACCGAGCACCAGCTGACGCTGCTCTGGCGCATGGTGGAAACCCCGACCCTCTGCTTCGACGGCGACGCGGCCGGGCAGCGCGCGGCGCTGCGCGCGGTGACCCGGGCGCTGCCGCTGCTCAAGCCGGCCCATTCGCTGCGGATCGTGCGCCTGCCTGCCGGGCTCGATCCCGACGACCTGCTCAGGCAGCAGGGACCCGCCGCGTTCGAGGCCCTGCTCGGCGCCGCGCAGCCGCTGATCGATACGCTGTGGGAGCACGAGCGCGATGCCCTGCCCCTGGCCACCCCGGAGGACAAGGCCGGGCTCAAGGCCCGCCTGCTCGCCCATGTCGAGACGATCGGCGATCCCGACATCCGCGCGCTGTACCGGCGCGAGCTGCTCGAGCGCTTCTCCGACCACGCCTTCCCCCGGCGGGAGGGCAGCAGCGAATGGCGGGCGCAGCCGGGCGGGCGCGGTCCCGCACGCGGCGGGCGGCCGGGATCGTGGCGCAATCCGCCGCCCCTGCCCCCGGCCGAGGCGACGATGCGCTTCGTCCAGCGCGGCGCGGGCGGACAGCGCCAGGCGCTGGGCGCTGCGGTGCTGCTCGGCCTGGCCCGCTGGCCGCAGCTGATCGCGCGCCATGCCGAGGCCCTGCTGCGCAGCGATCTGCCGCGCTCGCCGCTTGCCCCCCTGCTCGACGCGCTGCTCGATGCCGCCGAACAGGGACAAGCCCTTGAAACCCATCATATTGCCACCACATTGGCGCAACGGAACATGACCCTGCCCAGCGCGGCGGACTGCGGCAACATCCCCTATCCGTTCCTGCAGGACAGCTGCCCCCCGGACTGGGCCGACGAATGCCTGACCGCCGCGATCGGCGTGCTGGTGGAAGGACCGGCGCTGGATGCGGCGATTGCCGCAGCGACCGAGCGGTTCGATATCGAGGAGCAGGGCCGCCTGCGGGCCCGGCGCGATGAGCTGGACAATCGCCTCAAGGCGCTGATGCGCGGTTGAGCGGTGCCGGGCCGGCCCGCGGCATGAACTTTTTGACGGGTGATCGCGGATTGCCCCAAACGAATACTGGAATTTGCCGTAGGGATCAGGCATGGCCCGGTCTGCGGTATAATCCGGCACAAGATACGGACAACCGATTGCGGCCCCGACGCCGGGCCCGCATCCATATGGCGGACCAATGGACGAAGAACTTACCGGCACCGACAATGGCGGCGATGCCCCGCTGATCGATCTCAATGATGCCTCGGTCAAGAAGCTGATCGCCCGCGCCAAGCGCCGCGGCGTGATCACCTATGACGAGCTGAACGAAGCGCTGCCGCAGGACCAGATGTCATCCGAGCAGATCGAGGACATCATGGCCGCGATCTCGGAAATGGGCGTGAACATCGTCGAGACCGACGAGGACGCGGTCGATCCCGATGAGCCGCCGGTCGACGATGTCGAGGACGCCGACTCTGTCGGCGACCGTCCGGTCGCCGAGAAGAAGAAGGAAACGGTCGACCGCACCGACGATCCCGTGCGGATGTACCTGCGCGAGATGGGCGCGGTCGAGCTGCTCAGCCGCGAAGGCGAGATCGCCATTGCCAAGCGGATCGAGGCCGGTCGCGACACCATGATCCTCGGGCTCTGCGATAGCCCGATCACCTTCCACGCGATCATCCAGTGGTCCGAGGCGCTGAACGCCGGCGAGATGCAGCTGCGCGAGATCCTGGATCTGGACGCGATGCTCTCGAAGGAGCCGCAGCCCGAAAACCTGTCCGAGGACGGCGAGGACGGCGACGGCGAGATCAGCGAAGCCACCGCCGGCCCCTCGTTCAAGGAAGAGGACGAGGTCGAGGAAGAAGAGTCCGCCGACGAGGAGGATGAGGACGGCATTGAGCGCCGTGCCCGTCGTCCGGTCGAGGAAGAGGAGGAGGACAACACCCTCAGCCTCGCCCAGATGGAAGCGCAGCTCAAGCCGGCCGCGCTAGAGCGTTTCGCCGAAATCACGGCATTGTTCCGCGAATTCGAGAAGATCCAGGCCGAGCGCCTCGATGTGCTCGGCTCGGGCGGGCTGTTCCCCGACGCCAAGGAAAAGCGCTACCAGCAGCTGCGCGAGGACCTCACCGCGCAGGTCGAGAGCGTGCAGTTCCACGCGACCAAGATCGAGTATCTGGTCGACAACCTCTATGCCTTCAACCGCCGGCTGACGACGCTGGGCGGGCAGATGCTGCGCCTGGCCGAGCGTCACAAGGTCAACCGCAAGGATTTCCTCGACGCCTACATGGGCCACGAGCTCGACGAGAACTGGCTGCAGGTCAATGCCGGCCGGGACAAGAAGTGGGCGGCCTTCGCTGCCGCCGAGGCGACCGGGGTCGAGCGCATCCGCGCCGAGGTGGCCGACATCGCCGCCGCGACGGGCATGAGCCTGACCGAGTTCCGCCGGATCGTGAACATGGTCCAGAAGGGCGAGCGCGAGGCGCGCATCGCCAAGAAGGAAATGGTCGAGGCCAACCTGCGGCTCGTCATCTCGATCGCCAAAAAGTACACCAACCGCGGCCTGCAATTCCTCGACCTGATCCAGGAAGGCAACATCGGCCTGATGAAGGCGGTCGACAAGTTCGAGTATCGGCGCGGCTACAAGTTCAGCACCTATGCCACCTGGTGGATCCGGCAGGCGATCACCCGCTCGATCGCCGATCAGGCGCGGACCATCCGCATCCCGGTGCACATGATCGAGACGATCAACAAGCTGGTCCGCACCAGCCGCCAGTTCCTGCACGAACAGGGCCGCGAGCCGACGCCCGAGGAAATGGCCGAGCGCCTCTCCATGCCGCTGGAGAAGGTGCGCAAGGTGATGAAGATCGCCAAGGAGCCGATCAGCCTCGAAACCCCGATCGGCGACGAGGAAGACAGCCACCTGGGTGATTTCATCGAGGACAAGAACGCGATCATCCCGGTGGACGCGGCGATCCAGGCCAACCTCAAGGAAACGGTCACCCGCGTCCTGGCCAGCCTGACCCCGCGCGAGGAGCGCGTGCTGCGCATGCGGTTCGGCATCGGCATGAACACCGATCACACGCTGGAGGAAGTCGGCCAGCAGTTCTCGGTGACGCGCGAACGCATCCGCCAGATCGAGGCCAAGGCCTTGCGCAAGCTCAAGCATCCGAGCCGCAGTCGCAAGATGCGCTCGTTCCTGGATCAGTGACGGTGCCGCGCCCCCCCTTCTTCGCGCACACGGTCCTGGTTCTGGCCGCGCTGCTGGCGCCGGGCGCCGCGGCGCTGGCCCAGACCGCCTCATCCGCGCCCGCGCCTGCGGCGGCGGATGACGGCAAGGCCCTCGCGCTGGCGCGCGAAGTCGTCCGGATCGGCTATCCCGAAGACAAGCGCGCGGCGATGTTCTTCGGCGCGGTCGATGCGATGACCAGCCAGATCCGCGGGGTCACCATGGCGCGGTTCAACAACGACCCGGCCGCCAAGGCGATCATGGACCGCAACATGGACCGGTTCGTGGCGGCGAGCAAACCGATCATCGACCGGCACATCCCGGCCTTCATGGATGCCTATGCCAAGGGCTATGCGCGTGAGTTCTCGGTGCCCGAGCTCGAAGAACTCCTGACTTTCGTGAAGACCCCGGTCGGCAGCCATTTCTTCCTGCGCAGCTCGGCGATCCTCGCCGACCCGGCCTTTGCCGCGGCCAACCAGGATTACATCCGCGAGCTGCAGCCCCAGATCGAGCGCATGCGCGAGACCCTGACGCGCGAGCTGGTCGAGCACTTCAGCAAGAACCCGCCGAAGCCGACCACCGGCTCCTGACCGGCCGGCTGGGGACATGCCCGATGGGGGTCTGGCCTTCGCCGCCGCACGCGCCTAAGGGGCGCTCACGTCGATTCCGTCGCCAGTCCAGCAGGTGAAGTCTTGCGCATCGCCATCGCCTCCGACCATGCCGCCGTGGAGCTCAAGGCCGAGCTGCGCGAATACCTGATCGGGCTGGGCCACGAGGTTGCCGACCTCGGCCCCGATACCACCGACCGGGTTGACTATCCCGACTTCGGCTATCGCCTGGCCGCCGTGGTGGCCGATGGCACCGCCCGGTTCGGCGTGGCGTTGTGCGGGTCGGGCATTGGCATCTCCATCGCGGTGAACCGCCATCCCGGGTGCCGCTGCGCGCTCGTCTCCGAGCCGCTGTCGGCCGCCCTCGCGCGGGAACACAACGATGCGAACTGCATCGCGATGGGCGCCCGGCTGACCGGAGTGGACATGGCCAAGGCCTGCCTCGACGCCTTTCTCACCACCAGCTTCGGCGGTGGCCGCCATGCCGGCCGCGTCGCCAAGCTGACCACCCCCGCGCTCTGACCTCCCGCGCTTCGAACACAGGGACCTACCGATGAACGCCGTAACGCCCGAAGGCTTCTTCACCGCCGGCCTCACCCAGCAGGATCCGGCCATCGCTGCCTGGATCGGCAAGGAACTCGGTCGCCAGCGCGACAAGATCGAGCTGATCGCGAGCGAGAACATCTGCTCGCGCGCAGTGCTCGAAGCGGCCGGATCGATCCTCACCAACAAGTACGCCGAGGGCTATCCGGGCAAGCGCTACTACGGTGGCTGCGAATACGTCGACGAGATCGAGACCCTGGCGATCGAGCGCGCCAAGGCCCTGTTCGGCGCCCGGTTCGCCAACGTCCAGCCCAACTCGGGCAGCCAGATGAACCAGGCGGTGTTCCTGGCCCTGCTCCAGCCCGGTGACAGCTTCATGGGGCTGGACCTGGCCGCAGGTGGCCACCTGACCCACGGTTCGCCGGTCAACATGAGCGGCAAGTGGTTCAAGCCGATCCCCTATGGCGTGCGCCCCGACGATCACCAGATCGACATGGACGATGTCGCCCGCATCGCGCGCGAGACCAAGCCCAAGCTGATCATCTGCGGCGGTACCGCCTACTCGCGCTTCTGGGACTGGGCCCGGTTCCGCGAGATCGCCGATGAGGTGGGCGCCTACCTGCTGGCCGACATGAGCCACATCTCGGGTCTGGTCGCCGGCGGCGTTCACCCCTCGCCGGTACCGCATGCCCATGTCACCACCACCACCACGCACAAGTCGCTGCGCGGTCCGCGCTCGGGCATCGTGCTCACCAATGACGAGGCGATCGCCAAGAAGATCAACACCGCGATCTTTCCCGGCATGCAGGGCGGCCCGCTGATGCACATCATCGCCGCCAAGGCCGTCGCCTTCGCCGAGGCGATGACGCCGGAATTCAAGGTCTATGCCCAGGCCATCGCCGACAATGCGAAGGCCCTGGCCGCCAGCCTCCAGGCCCAGGGCCTCGGCATCGTTTCCGGCGGGACCGACAATCACCTGATGCTGGTCGATCTGCGACCCTACGGCGCAAAGGGCAAGCATGCGGAGCATGCGCTCGACCGGGCCGCGATCACCTGCAACAAGAACGCGATCCCCAACGATCCCGAGAAGCCCTTCGTCACCTCGGGCATCCGCCTCGGCACGCCGGCCGGCACCACCCGCGGGTTCGGAACGGCCGAATTCACGCTGATCGGGGAACTGATCGCCGAGGTGGTCGACGGGCTGCGCAAGAACGGCGACGAGGGAGATGCCCAGGTTGAAGCGTCGGTTGCCGCGCGGGTCGAGGCGCTGTGCGCAAAGTTCCCCATTTACCCGACGCTGTGAACAGGGCAGCCAGAGGACGGACCGACCAAGGAGCCCCGCGATGAGCGATGCGAACAATCTGCTGGATGCCGCCAAGACCGAGATCTCGGGCATGGCCAAGGAGGGCATGGCCCATCCTTCGACCAAGCCCGTGCTGATCGGCATGGGGGTGGGGGCCGTGGCCGGCGCGCTGCTCCCGGTGGTCTCGCTGCCGCTCGGACTGATCGCCGGCGGCGCCTTCGCGCTCTATGGCCGGATCAAGCGCTGAGGCTGAATGCGCTGTCCGTTCTGTGCCCATGAGACATCGCAGGTAAAGGACTCGCGCCCTGCCGAGGACAATGCCGCGATCCGGCGGCGGCGCCAGTGCGAGGGCTGTGGCGCCCGCTTCACCACCTTCGAGCGCGTGCAGCTGCGCGAGATCCTGGTGGTGAAGTCCAACGCCGCGCGTGAGCCGTTCGACCGCGGCAAGATCGAGCAGTCGGTCACGCTGGCCTGCCGCAAGCGCAACGTCTCGCAGGAGCGGATCGATCGCCTGGTGTCCGGCATCCAGCGCCAGGTCGAGACGCTGGGCGAAACGGAAGTTTCAACCCAGACGATCGGGGAAATGGTGATGGATGGGCTGCGCCAGCTCGACAGCGTGGCCTATATCCGCTTCGCCAGCGTTTACCGCGACTTCAGTGAGGCGCGGGATTTTGAACAGTTCGCCAGCAGCGTCCGGGAGCTGGGCGGGGCATGAGCACCACCCCTGCCCCTGCCCGGCCGGTGATCGTGCTGGTTCGCCCCCAACTGGGCGAGAACATCGGCAAGGCCGCGCGGGCCATGCTCAATTTCGGACTGACCGAGCTGCGCCTGGTGAGCCCGCGCGACGGCTGGCCCAATCCCTCGGCCGGTCCGGCCGCGGCCGGGGCCGACGTCGTGCTCGAACGGGCTGCGGTGTTCGAAACTCTCGCCGAGGCGGTGGCCGACTGCGCCCACGTCTATGCCACCACGGTGCGCAAGCGCGGGGTCACGAAGCCCGTGCTCACCCCCGCCGAGGCCTCGGCCGAGGTCCATGGCCAGCCCGGGCGATCGGCCTTCGTGTTCGGGCCAGAACGCTCGGGGCTGGAAACCGATGACGTCGCACTGGCGCGGGCCATCATCACCGTGCCGATCAATCCCGAGTTCGGCTCGCTCAACCTCGCCCAGGCCGTGATCCTCTGCGCCTACGAATGGTCCAAGGGGGCCGCGCTGGTCCAGCCGACCGTCGAGGAACTGCTGCCCCCGGCCCCGCAGGACGAACTGGAGGGAATGATCGCGCAGTTCGAGGCCCTGCTCGAGCCGCGCGGCTATTTCCGGCCGCCCAGCCGGGCTGCCGCCACGCGGCGCACCTTGCGCAACATGCTGACCAAGCCGGGCTGGAACCACCTTGAAGTGCGCACGATGCGGGGCGTGCTCTCGGCGCTCGAGCGCCGCATCGAGCCGGCCGGGGATGGCGGGACACCCCCGACGGAGCCCGAAGAGGGTTGACTTTCCGCGCCCGGCCGGTCAAGGGCGCGCCTTCGCGATTGACCCCGCATTCCCGGTGAAGCGGTGGTCGCATCCGGCAACAGGCCGGATGTTGCGGGTCCGGGACCTGAAGGCGGGGCGCCATTGCCCGGCCACGCAAGTTGGAAAGAGCCAAGCATGTCGAAGCGTCACGCTTCCAAGTACAAGATCGACCGTCGTCTCGGCGAAAACATCTGGGGCCGCCCGAAGAGCTCGGTCAACCGCCGCTCCTACGGCCCGGGCCAGCATGGCCAGCGCCGCAAGGGCAAGCTCTCGGACTTCGGCATCCAGCTGCGCGCCAAGCAGAAGCTCAAGGGCTACTACGGCGATGTCACCGAGAAGCAGTTCAAGGCGACCTACCAGGAAGCCTCGCGGATGAAGGGCGACACCGGCCAGAACCTGATCGGCCTGCTCGAGCAGCGCCTCGACATGGTGGTCTATCGCGCCAAGTTCGCGCCGACCATCTTCTCAGCGCGCCAGATCGTCTCGCACGGCCACATCCGCGTCAACGGCGTGAAGTGCAACATCGCCTCGCGCCGCGTCCGTCCGGGTGACGTGATCAGCCTGGGCGCCAAGGCCAAGGAAATGGCGCTGATCGCCGAGGCGCAGTCGCTGCCCGAGCGCGAGATCCCCGACTACGTCGCCGCCGACGGCACCGAGAAGGTGACCTTCGTGCGCGTGCCGACGCTCGACGAGGTGCCCTATCCGGTGAAGATGGAACCGAATCTGGTGGTCGAGTTCTACTCGCGCTGATCCGGCGTCCGCCAGGACACCGATACGAAGGGCGGCCCGCGTGGCCGCCCTTATTGCGTCAGCGGGTCGGAATTGTCGGGCTGATCCTGTCGCACAGGTTTCACAATCCGGCGCCAAGGGCGGCCGCGGTGGGAACAACCCTGCCGGACAGGCCTTGACCCGATATGCAGCTCTATCGCTTCATCACCCCGCACCGCGCGGGCAAATGGTATCCCGACCTCGCCACCGCGCAGCGCCACGCCTGCGAGATCGGCGCGGGCTTTCTTGCCGAGCGGAGCGGAGAGTTCTGCGCCTATCGCGAAACCCGGCTGGAAGTGGCCGAAGCCGGGCCAGAGGTTCAGCCCTTGCGGTAATCGGCGCGGAAGCGGGCGGCGAAGGCGGCGAAGGTCCCCGCCGCGATCGCCTCGCGCATGGCCTGCATGAGCTGCTGGTAGAACGCCAGGTTGTGTTCGGTGAGCAGCACCGCGCCCAGGATTTCGCCTGACTTGTGCAGGTGATGCAGATAGGCGCGGCTGTAGGTGCCGCAGGTCGCGCAGGTGCAGCGCGGATCGAGCGGGCCGGTATCTTCGGCATGGCGGGCGTTGCGCAGGTTGACCGGACCGGCCCAGGTGAAGCCCTGGCCGTTGCGCCCGGATCGGCTGGGCAGGACGCAGTCGAACATGTCCACGCCGCGCTCGACCGCGCCGACCAGATCGTCGGGCTTGCCCACGCCCATCAGGTAGCGCGGCCGGTCCACCGGGAGCTGCTGCGGGGCGAAGTCGAGCGTGGCGAACATCGCCTCCTGGCCTTCGCCGACAGCAAGCCCGCCAATCGCATAGCCATCGAAACCGATGTCGGTCAGGGCCTCGGCGGAGTGGCGCCGCAGCTCCTCGTCGAGCGCGCCCTGCTGGATGCCGAACAGCGCGGCGTCCGCGGCGTGCTGCCCCCCTGAATCGAAACCGTCGCGGCTCCGCCGGGCCCAGCGCATCGACATCTCCATCGACCGCGCGATCTCGTCGCGCGGGCGATCGGCGCGCGGGCATTCGTCGAAGGCCATGACGATGTCCGAGCCGAGCAGGCGCTGGATCTCCATCGACCGTTCCGGCGTGAGCAGGTGGCGCGACCCGTCGAGATGGCTGGCGAAGGTCACCCCCTCCTCGGTGATCTTGCGCAGGTCCGAGAGCGACATCACCTGATAGCCGCCGCTGTCGGTCAGGATCGGACGCGGCCAGTTCATGAAGCGGTGCAGCCCGCCCAGTCGGGCCACCCGTTCGGCGCCGGGGCGCAGCATCAGGTGATAGGTGTTCCCCAGGATGATGTCCGCTCCGGTTGCGCGCACCGCCTCCGGCTTCATCGCCTTGACGGTGGCCGCGGTGCCCACCGGCATGAACGCCGGGGTGCGGATCTCCCCGCGTTTCATCCGGATCGTACCGGTGCGGGCCTTGCCATCGGTGGCGTGAAGGGTGAAGGAAAAGCGGGTCATGGGGCGTTGCGCGCCTTAGGAGGAAACGCGATGGGGCGCAAATGATCGAACCTTGGCTCTATGCGGGATTGACCGGCGTCGCCGTGGTCGCCGGATTCATCGATTCGATCGCTGGCGGCGGCGGGCTGATCATGATGCCCACATTGCTGTTTGCCGGGCTGCCGCCGCACATCGCGCTGGGCACCAACAAGCTGCAGTCGATCTGCGGGACAACCATGGCGGCCTACCGCTACCGCAGGGCCGGCCTGTTCCGGTTCACGCCCAACCGCTTGCTGGTGCTGGTGGTCTTCCTCGGCGCGCTGGCCGGGGCCCTGACCATCCAGCGCATCGATGCCCGCGCGCTGTCGCTGCTCGTCCCGGTGCTGCTGCTGGGCGTTGCGGTCTATACCGTCCTGTCGCCGCGCATGGACGATCACGAGGGCGAACCCCGGATCAGCGACCGCGCCTATCTGCCGCTTGCCGGGGGAATCGGCTTCTATGACGGGTTCTTCGGCCCGGGCACCGGCTCGTTCTTTGCGGTCAGCCTGGTCGGCCTGCGCGGGCTGGGCCTGACCCGGGCGACCGGGCTGACCAAGCTGCTCAACCTCACCAGCAACCTCGCCAGCCTTATCGTGTTCGCGCTGGGCGGGCAGGTGATGTGGCTGCTCGGGCTGTGCATGGCGGTGGGCGCGGTGACGGGAGCCTGGCTGGGGGCGCACAGCGCCACCCGGTTCGGCGCCCGACTGATCCGCCCCCTGCTGGTCACCGCCAGCCTGGCACTGACCACCAAGCTCATCTGGGGCTGGTTCGCCGGCTAGCCGGCCGTTACACGGGGAAGGCAGGCCCGGGAATCCCCGCGCCTGCCCCGCCGGTCAGATCACGACGAACGATTCCGCCGTCAGCGCCGGGCGCCCGTTGAACTGGGCGATCTGGATCTGCGCAGCCCCACCGGTGCCGTCGCTGTCATAGAACAGCGCGCCCGAGCGGTCGTTGTAGATGAACCGCTGAGCGGCGGTCGTGGCGACCGCGCCGAGGCCGAAGTTCGCCGCGGCACCCGAGCGGCTGAGCCGAGTAGCCGGCCTTTAAGGCGTCAACTCCGCCTCCACCTTCAACAACATCCCATGCGCTGCTGGCCGTGAACACATCCTCGTCATCTGTCCCGACGAAGCGGTCGTCGCCGCCCGTTTCGGCATAGCTTGCCATCTCTCAACCCTGCGCGTGCTGTTTGCCGCCCGCGAACAGCGGCTTACCATTCAAGCGGCAGGATCGTGCAGGCGCCCACATTGCCCCCCTTCATGGCCACCGGCCGGACGGGATCGAGCCGAAACTCGGGCAGGCCCGCCAGCCATTCGCGCAGGAACACGATCACCTCCATCCGCGCCAGCCCGGCCCCGACGCAGCGGTGCGGGCCGGCGCCCAGCGTCGTATGCCGGATCGGAGCAAGACCCCGGTCGAAACGGACCGTTTCGGGCGCCTCGAAGCAGGTCGGATCGAGATTGTGCAGCACGCTGGGCAGGTAGACGAGATCGCCGGCCCGGATCGTCACCCCGTCCACCGGCACGTCGGCCACGGCATTGCGGCTGACCGCGACCGTGGGATAGCGGCGCATCAGTTCGTCAGCCGCCGCCGGGATCAGCTCGGGTCGCTCGCGCAACAGCTGCTGGTCCGCGGGATGCCGCGCAAGATGCAGCGCGACCATGCCGATCATCGCCGCGACCGTGTCGAGCCCGCCGAACAGCAGGTTGCGGCACATCCGCCGCGCCTCGTCCTCGCTCCATGGCCGCCCGTCGACCGGCTCGGACAGGATCCGGCTGAACAGATCGTCACCGGGGCGGGCCAGCCGCTCCACGATGAACGGCCAGAGATAGTCGTCGGCCGCCTGCCTGAGCTGCTCGACCGTCATCGATCCATCCGGCCGGGTCAGTTGCACCCCGAGCCGACGAAGGCGGGGGCGATCCTCCAGCGGCACGTCGATCAGGCTGAGAAAGATGTTGAGCGGCAGGATCTCGGCGAACTCGGCGACGAACTCGCAGCCGCCGCGCGGACGCAGCGTTTCGATCAGATCGCGCGCGGCCGTCTCGACCTTGGGCTCGAGCGCCACCACGAAGCGCGAGGCCAGGCCCTTCATCACCGGGGTCCGGAACGCCTTGTGCTCGGCCCCGTCGAGCTGGAGCGGGATGAACCGCATCACCTCGCCCAGCCCGGGAGTCACCGCGAGGCACGCGTTCGACAGACGCTCGGCATCGTTCCACAGCGCCCGCACCACCTCACCCCTGGCGGCGATCCAGTGCCCGCCGTTGGCCGTGGTCCAGACCAGGCCCGGTCCTCCCAGAAGGGTGGTCCAGGCCGCGAAGAAATCGCGCTCCACACCCGGCGGGTTGAAGATGTCGAAATCGACCACGCGCTCGGCCGGGACATGTGCCGGAATCATCGCCCGCTCCCCTTTCTCGTCGTTGCGATGAGGCTAGACGAGGGCGCGGTGGCCGAAACTGCGCTTTATGGCAGGAGCAGGCTGGAATCGCCGTAGCTGTAGAACCGGTACTCGGCGGCGATGGCATGAGCGTAGGCGGCCTGCATGCGGTCGAGCCCCATCAGCGCGCTGACCAGCATGAACAGCGTGCTCTTGGGCAGGTGGAAATTGGTCATCAGCCCGTCGATCGCGCGGAAGCGGTAGCCGGGGGTGATGAAGATCGACGTGTCACCCTCGAAGGGGCGGATCACCTTGTCCTCGCCCGCAGCGCTTTCCAGCAGCCGCAGCGAAGTGGTCCCCACCGCGATCACGCGGCGCCCCGCGGCGCGCACCGCATTCAGGCGGTCCGCGGTGGCGGCGTCGATCGTGCCCCATTCGGCATGCATCGCATGGTCGTCGGTGTCCTCGGCCTTCACCGGCAGGAAGGTGCCCGCACCGACATGCAGGGTCAGCGTTTCGTGCCCGATCCCGGCCGCGGCCAGCGCAGCGAGCAGTTCCGGGGTGAAGTGGAGCGCCGCGGTCGGCGCCGCGACCGCCCCGTCCTTGGCCGCGAACATGGTCTGGTAGTCGCTGCGATCGGCCTCGTCGGTCGCGCGCTTGCCGGCGATATAGGGCGGCAGGGGCATGGTCCCGGCCCGCTCGAGCAGGACCTCGACCGGCTCGTCACCGGGAAAGAACAGGGTCCAGCTGCCATCATCGTGGCGCGCTTCAGCCAACGCCTCGACCCCAGCCGGGAAGACGATCGGATCGCCCGGCTTGAGCCGCTTGGCATTGCGCACGAAAGCCTGCCAGCGCCGCAGGTCGACGCGCTTGTGCAGGGTCGCCCCGATCCGCGCCGCGCCGCGATAGCCTTCGAGCTGCGCCGGGATCACCCTGGTGTCGTTGAACACCAGCACGTCACCGGGGGTCAGCAGGCGCGGCAGATCGCGTACCCCATGATCGCCGAACGGCCCCTCGCTGGGCACCAACAGCATCTTTGCCGCATCGCGCGGGCGGGCCGGGCGCAGCGCGATGCGCTCGGGCGGCAGAGTGAAGTCGAACAGGTCAACCCGCATGGGACGGACGTCGTATGTCGATCAGGGCTTGGGCTTGGCGCCCGCGGCGATCGCGGCCGGACGCCCAGCAGTGGCGGGCTTCGCGGCCGGCCTGGCGGTCTTGGCGGCGGCGGCCGGGCTCACGGGACGCGGTGCGTCGAGCAGGCTGGGAGCCGCGCCGGACAGCCCCGAGGCAGTCAGGCTGGGCGCAGCCGAGACCGGTGGCGGCAGCAGCTGCGGCTTGTTCTCGCTGGCCAGCGAGGCCTGCAGGATCTTGGTGGGATTGCTGGGCGGCTCGCCGCGCTGGACCGCGTCGACGTGGTTCATCCCGGCGATCACCCGGCCGAAATTGGTGTACTTCCGGTCCAGCGCAAAGCGCGGGTAGAACACGATGAAGAACTGGCTGTTGGCGGTATCGGGCTGGTCGGTCCGGGCCATCGAGACCGTGCCGCGGACATGCGGCATGGCGTTGAACTCGGCCTTGAGGTCGGGCAGCTGCGAACCGCCCTGGCCGGTGCCGGTCGGATCGCCGGTCTGCGCCATGAACCCGTCGATCACGCGGTGGAAGATGATCCCGTTGTAGAAGCCGCTCTTGGCCAGGGTCTTGATCCGCTCGACATGCTGCGGCGCCCAGGCCGGCACCAGGCGGATGGCCACGCGGCCGCCGTTGGAAAGGTCGAGCAGCAGCACGTTGTCGGGATCATGGGTTGGATCGTTATCGACCGCGGCGCTCAACACGGGCGGTGCGACGGGCGGCGGATCCTTGGCCAGCGCCGGTGCCGCCCCGCAGACCAGGGCGACACAGAGGGCAGAATACAGCGTCCGGCGGTTCATTCGATCACTCACGCAAGCGGCCCGGCCAGCGGGCCCGTCGGCAGGCGGGATAGCGGGGAGAGACTGTCATGGCAATGAACGCCCCCGCCCCCTCCCCGATGGCAGCGACGCAGGGATCACCCCGCCTCAATAGTCGCCCAGCTGGCCCAGCCGGGCGACGCGCTGCAGCACATCGTCGCGCACCGCCGGGCTGACGAAGCGGCCGATATCGCCGCCGAACAGCGCGATCTCCTTGACCAGCTTGGAGGCGATCGGCTGCAGTTCCACTGCGGCCATCAGGAACACCGTCTCGATGCCCGGATTGAGCTGCTGGTTCATCCCGGCCATCTGGTACTCGTACTCGAAATCGGCCACCGCCCGCAGCCCGCGCACGATAACGGTCGCGCCCTGCCGCTCGGCAAATTTCATCAACAGGGCGTTGAACCCGACCACCGAGACGTTCTCGATCCCGAGCGCGGCAACCTCGCGCTCGACCATCGCCATGCGCTCTTCCGGGGTGAACATCGGGTTCTTCGACGGATTGGTGGTGACGCCGATGATCAGGCGATCGACCAGCTTGGCGCCGCGCCGGATGATGTCGGTATGGCCCAGGGTGATCGGATCGAACGTACCCGGATAGACGCCGATGCGCTCAGCCCTGTGATCCGCCATGTCAGTGGTCCCGTGCGACGATGAAGCGCGCGAGCGCGCGGAGCAGGTCGGCCTCGGGCCCGTACTGGGCCAGATGGGCGATCGCCTGCTCAACCAGCATGGCCGCCTGCGCGCGCGCGCGTTCGGCGCCGAGCAGCGAAACGAAGGTCTGCTTGCCCGCCGCCGCGTCCTTGCGCAGCGCCTTGCCGGCGGCAGCCTCGTCGCCCTCGTAGTCGAGCAGGTCGTCAGCGATCTGGAAGGCGAGCCCGATATCGCGGGCGTAGCCGCGCAGGTGGGTGCGGCCCTCCGCCGGCAGCTTGCCCAGGATCGCGCCCATTTCGACCGCGGCGCCGAGCAGGGCGCCCGTCTTGAGTTGCTGCAGCCGGGTCACCGTGGGCAGATCGAACGATTCCGTTTCGGCGGCGATATCCATCATCTGCCCGCCGGCCATGCCGTGCATCCCGCTGGCGGTGCCGAGACACAATACAAGTTCAGAGCGGGTGAAGGGATCCCCGGTCAGCGCCGGATCGGCCAGCACCTCGAAGGCGAAGGCGTGAAGCGCGTCGCCGGCCAGCACCGCGGTCGCCTCGTCGAAGGCGAGGTGCGTGGTCGGCTTGCCGTGGCGCGTGGCGTCATCGTCCATGCACGGCAGGTCGTCATGGATCAGCGAATAGGCGTGGATCGCTTCAATCGCCAGGCTGGCGCGCACGGCCAGAGCCCGGTCCACCCCCAAGAGTTCTGCCGTCGCGGTCAGCAGCAGCGGGCGGACCCGCTTGCCGCCCCCGATCGTGGCATAGCGCATCGCCTCGACCAGCCGAGCCCGGGCATCGTCGGGCACGGGCAACAGGGCATCGAACCCGGCGTCGACATCGGCCTGGATCCGGGTGAGTGCCGCAGCCAGCAGCGCCTTGCCTTCGAACGAGCTCATACCCCTCCCCGCGTCTGGATCAGCGTTCTGGATCGTCGAACGACTGGACCGTGCCGACCCGGCCATCGGCACCGGCCACGATCCTTTCGATCCGCGCCTGGGCCGCGTCGAGCCGAGCCTGGCAGTGCCGCCGCAGCGCCTCGCCGCGTTCGTACAGGGTGATCGAATCGTCGAGCGGCACCTCGCCGCTCTCCAGCTTGCGCACCACGTCCTCGAGCGCGCGCAAGGCGTCCTCGAAGCTCAATCCGGCAAATTCTGCAGGGCTATCCACCATGCGCACAGCCATGGCGCTGCGGAAAGGCACGGTCAAGCGCAGCCGTGGTTTGCGTCCCGCATAAGTGCGGGCTAAGGGCGCCGACATGAGCCAGATCACGCCCGATGTCGTCGCCGCCCATGGCCTGTCCGAAGATGAGTACGCCCGGGTGCTGCACGCGCTCGGCCGTGAACCCAACCTGGTCGAACTCGGCATCTTCTCGGTGATGTGGTCCGAGCACTGCTCGTACAAGTCGAGCCGGATCCACCTCAAGAAGCTGCCCACCGAAGCCCCCTGGGTGATCTGCGGCCCGGGCGAGAACGCGGGCGTGATCGATATCGGCGAAGGCCCCGATGGCACCCGGCAGGCGGCGATCTTCAAGATGGAGAGCCACAACCATCCGAGCTACATCGAGCCCTACCAGGGCGCGGCGACCGGGGTGGGCGGCATCCTGCGCGACGTCTTCACGATGGGTGCCCGGCCGGTGGCCAACATGAACGCGCTGCGCTTCGGCCGGCCCGACCACCCCAAGATGAAGCATCTGGTCCAGGGCGTGGTCGCCGGGATCGGCGGCTACGGCAACTGCGTCGGCGTGCCCACGGTTGGCGGCGAGACCAATTTCCACAAGGCCTATGACGGCAACATCCTGGTCAACGCGATGACCGTGGGCGTGGCCGATCAGGACAAGATCTTCTATTCGGCCGCCACCGGGATCGGCAATCCGATCGTCTATGTCGGCTCGAAGACCGGGCGCGACGGGATCCACGGCGCGACCATGGCCAGCGCCGACTTCGACGAGAAGAGCGAAGAGAAGCGCCCGACCGTGCAGGTCGGCGATCCCTTCACCGAAAAGCTGCTGATCGAGGCCTGCCTGGAACTGATGGCCACCGACGCGATCGTCGCGATCCAGGACATGGGCGCCGCGGGGCTGACCTCGTCCTCGGTCGAGATGGCGAGCAAGGGCGGCGCCGGCATCCGCCTGAACATGAACGCCGTGCCCTGCCGCGAGGAGGGCATGACCCCCTACGAGATGATGCTGAGCGAGAGCCAGGAGCGCATGCTCATGGTGCTCAAGCCGGGCAAGGAGGCCATGGCCGAGGCGATCTTCCGCAAGTGGGAGCTCGACTTCGCCGTGATCGGCGAGGTGACCGATACGGGCCACATGGTGCTGGAATTCGACGGCGCGGTGGTCTGCGATATCCCGCTGGGGCCGCTGGCCGACGACGCGCCGCTGTACGATCGCCCGCACGTCTCGCTCGAGGACTACAAGGTCTGGGCGCAGGTTGCCCCGCTGGACCAGGTGCCCGCCAGCGCGGATCTCGGCGTGGATCTCCTCAAGCTGATCGGCTGCCCCGATCTCGCCAGCCGGCGCTGGATCTACGAGCAGTACGACAGCCAGGTCGGCGCCGACACGATGCAGAAATCGGGCGGCGATGCCGCGGTCGTCCGCGTACACGGCACGCGCAAGGCGCTGGCGATCAGCACCGACTGCACCCCGCGCTATTGCTTTGCCGATCCCTACGAGGGCGGCAAGCAGGCGGTCGCCGAGACCTGGCGCAACATCTGCGCGGTCGGCGCGCGCCCGCTGGCGATCACCAACTGCCTCAACTTCGCCAACCCCCAGCGGCCCGAGATCATGGCGCAGATCGTCGAGGCGCTGCGCGGCATGGGCGATGCCTGCCGGGCGCTCGACTACCCGATCGTGAGCGGCAACGTCTCGCTTTACAACGAATCGAAGGCGACCGGTGGCGGCTCGGCGATCCTGCCGACCCCGGCGATCGGCGGCGTGGGCCTGATGGAGGATCACTCCATCATGGCGACCGTCCCGTTCAAGGCCGCCGGCGAGGCGATTTTCGTGATCGGCCAGAGCAATGGCCACCTCGGCCAGTCGCTGTGGCTGCGCGAGCTGCACGGCCGCGAGGATGGCGCCCCGCCCCCGGTCGACCTGGCCGCCGAGCGCCGCCATGGCGAATTCGTCCGCCAGCTGATCGCGGCGGGCAAGGTCAGCGCGGTGCACGACGTGTCGGATGGCGGCCTGCTGGTCGCCCTGGCCGAGATGGCCATGGCCAGCGGGATCGGCTGCACGATCGAGGAGATCGGCGACCACTTCACCGCCTTCGGTGAGGACCAGGCCCGCTACGTCGTGACCAGCGCCGTGGCCGAGACGATCCAGGCCGCGGGCATCCCGATGACCCGCATCGGCACGACCGGCGGTGACTCTGTCCGCGGCCCCGGCTTCGCGGTGAGCATTGCCGCGCTGAAGGCCGAGAACGAGCGCTTCTTCCGCGAGTGGATGGAGGGCTGAGCGGTCCGGTCTTTGTCCGTCGCAACTTATCGAACTTCGCAAAGCTCACACAGATCCGCCATGCAAAGTCGCCGTACGACGTGGGTCATGGATCGACAATGCAAAGAGCCGCGCGGAGTTTAGCAGCCCCTCACGACTTAGGAAAATCGCGGCAACCAGCCTCGCCGCTTTCGCGTCGCCCGGGCGGAGACAGGGGGCTAACCCAACCTGTTTCGGCCTAGAGAGCGCGGTAACGGAGCAGCACCCGGGTTGGGCCGCCGCCTCCGACCGGGCGACGGTGAGGCTGGGCCAGTTCGGGGGGCGATAGCCTGCGCCGGCTGTGCGGCCCCTAGCCCAGCACCCATTCGCCGCGCGGGATGCCCAGTAGGCGCAGCACGCTGGTCAGATCACCGCGGTCGATCCAGCCGTCGGCGGCGGCGCGGGCCTTGGGCTTGGCGTAGTAGGCGAGCCCGAAGCTTGCCGCCTCCAGCATCGGGATGTCGTTGGCGCCATCTCCCGTGCCGAGGCTGACCGTCGCCGGGCCGAGCCGGGCGGCTTCCTCGAGCAGCACCGTCCGCTTGACCCCGCTGTCGGTGATCCCGCCGACCAGCCCGCCGGTGAGCTTGCCGCCGTGCATCCCGAGCCGGTTCGCGACAACCCGCTCGAAGCCGAGCTGCTCGGCCACCGGGTCGGCGAACTGGTGGAACCCGCCGGTGACCAGCACCGTATGGCAACCCTGCGCCTTGAGCGTGGCGACCAGGGTGGCCGCGCCGGGCATCAGCGGGATCCGCTCGGCCAGGCATTGCGCGATCGCGCTTTCGTCCAGCCCCGCCAGCAGCGCGACGCGTTCGGTCAGCGCCTGGGCGAAGTCGAGCTCGCCCTGCATGGCGCGTTCGGTGATGGCCGCGATCTGCGGCTTGAGACCGGCGAAATCGGCCAGCTCGTCGATGCACTCGGCCGCGATCATGGTCGAATCCATGTCGGACACGAACAGCCCGGGCACGGTGAAAGGCCGGTCCGCCAGGAGCAGGTCGGCGGGCGCGAAGCAGCTGTCGAGCACGCCGCGCACGGTGGCCGGATCACCCGCCGGGAGCTGCAGCTCGATCACCTCCTCGTCGCTCGCCAGCGGCTCGGCCAGGGCCACCGCCAGTCCCTGCTCGGCCAGACGCGCACGGGCCGTGTCGAGATTTGCTGCAAGGGTCGATGTCTCTGCTATCAGCCGGGCGATGAGCACTGCGCATTCCTCTCCAGGCACGACCTCCGGCCCGTCCGGGGCGCCGCCGGTCGCGCTCATCGCAGGGCCGACCGCGAGCGGCAAGAGCGATTGTGCGGTCGGCCTGGCCCTCGCCCTGGCCGACCGGGGCCGCGCCGCGGTGGTGATCAACGCCGACAGCGCGCAGGTCTATGCCGACCTCGCGGTGCTGAGCGCGCGGCCCCAGGCGGCCGACATGCGCGGGGTGCCGCACCGGCTCTACGGCAGCTGGGACGGGGCCGAAGCCTGTTCGGCGGCGGACTGGGCTGACGCCGCACGCACCGAGATCGACCGGGCACACGCCGCGGGGGCCGTGCCGATCCTGGTTGGCGGCACCGGGCTTTACCTGCGCACCCTGCTTGACGGGATCGCCCCGGTGCCTCCGATCGACCCCGCGGTCCGCACCGCGGTGCGCGCGCTGGCCGTGGCCGAGGCCCATGCCGCCCTGCAGCGCGAGGACCCGGCGCGCGCGGCGCAGCTCCACCCGGCCGACACCACGCGCGTCGCCCGCGCGCTCGAGGTGGTGCGCTCGACCGGGCGCCCGCTGGCGGCGTGGCAGGCCGAGCGGGTCGGCGGGATCGCCGCGCGGATCACCCTGCACCCGGCGATCCTCCTGCCCGAACGGGCCTGGCTCTATGCCCGCTGCGACAGGCGCTTCGCCGCCATGCTGGGCGGCGGCGCGATCGCCGAGGTCGAAGCCCTGCTGGCGCGCGGGCTCGATCCGGCCCTGCCGGTGATGCGCGCGATCGGGGTGCCCGAGATCGCCGCCGCGCTGCGCGGCGAGCGTAGCTGGGCCGAGGCCGAACGCGATGGCGCCCAGGCCACGCGCCACTACGTCAAGCGCCAGTTGACCTGGCTGCGCCACCAGTGTCCGCCGGACTGGCCGCGGCTGGGATACGAAGACTATGCCCACGGCATTCCATTTGCATCTTTATTACACGAATAGGTGTTGACGAGACATTTTTAATCGTATAGCCGCCCCGCTCCATCGGCTGCAATCGCGGGTTGACACACCGCGCCTTGAATCCGATGGGCAGCCCCGCGGCGGCAGGCGCGGGCGGGCACGGCAAGCGGCGGTCACACCCGCCGGCGCAAGAAGGAACAGACGGTGACGGAAGAGCGCAGCGGCGCGGACATCCTGGTCGAAACCCTGATCCGTCAGGGCGTCGAATATGTGTTCGGCTATCCGGGCGGCGCGGTGCTGCCGATCTACGATGCCCTGTTCGAACACCCGCAGATCCGCCACATCCTGGTCCGGCACGAGGCCGGCGCGGCCCATGCGGCCGAGGGCTACGCGCGCTCGACCGGCAAGCCCGGCGTCGTGCTGGTCACCTCGGGCCCGGGTGCGACCAATGCGGTTACCGGCATTGCCGATGCCTTCATGGATTCGATCCCGCTGGTGATCATCACCGGCCAGGTGCCGACCACGGTGATCGGCTCCGACGCGTTCCAGGAGGCCGATACCGTCGGCATCACCCGGCACTGCTGCAAGCACAACTATCTGGTCAAGGACCCGGCCGAGCTGGCCGCGACGCTGGACGAGGCCTTCCAGATCGCCACGACCGGCCGCCCCGGCCCGGTGCTGGTCGACATCCCCAAGAACGTCCAGATCGCCACCGCGGCGTGGAGCGACAGTCCGCCGCAGCGGCGCAACCGCTACAATCCCCGCACCGAAGGCACCGCCGACGAGATTGCCCGCGCGATCGACCTGCTCGCCAGGGCGCAGCGTCCGGTGTTCTACACCGGCGGCGGCGTGGTCAATTCCGGTCCTGCCGCCACCCGCCTGCTGCGCGAGCTGCAGGCGCTGACCGGCGCGCCGCTGACCTCGACGCTGATGGGCCTCGGCAGCTTCCCGGCCGATCACCCCGATTGGCTCGGCATGCTGGGCATGCACGGCACCTACGAAGCCAACATGGCGATGAACCAGGCCGACCTGATCCTTTGCGTCGGCGCCCGGTTTGACGATCGCGTCACCGGCCGGCTCGATGCCTTCGCCCCCAATTCGACCAAGATCCACATCGATATCGACCGTTCGTCGATCAACAAGACCGTGCGGGTCGACCTGCCGATCGTGGGCGATTGCGGCAAGGTGCTGGCGCAGCTGATCGCCGCCTGGGCCGGCCGACCGGCGCAGGACCTGTCGGCCTGGAAGCAGCAGATCACCGCCTGGCGCGGCCGCAACAGCCTGGCCTATCCGCGCCGCAAGGACGCGATCGCGCCGCAGTACGCGGTCGAGCGGCTGTTCGCGCTGACCCGCGCGAAGGACCCGATCATCACCACCGAGGTGGGCCAGCACCAGATGTGGGCGGCGCAGTATTTCGGCTTCTTCGGTCCGAACAAGTGGCTGACCTCGGGCGGGCTCGGGACGATGGGCTATGGCCTGCCCGCCGCGATCGGCGCGCAGCTCGGCAACCCGGACAGCCTGGTGATCGACGTGGCTGGCGATGCCTCGATCCAGATGAACATCCAGGAGCTGGGCACGGCCACGCAGTACCGCCTGCCGGTCAAGGTGTTCACGCTGAACAACGAATACATGGGCATGGTTCGCCAGTGGCAGGAACTGACCTACGAGAGCCGCTATTCGAACTCGTACTCCGACAGCCTGCCCGATTTCGTCAAGCTGGCCGAGGCCTATGGCTGGAAGGGCATCCGGATCGAGCGCGAGGACCAGCTTGACGCCGGGATCCAGGCGATGATCGACCATCCCGGTCCGGTCTTCGTCGACTGCCTGGTGGCCAAGGAGCACAACTGCTTCCCGATGATCCCCTCGGGCGCGGCCCATACCGAGATGCTGCTCTACGGCGATACCGTGGCCGGCACGATGGACGATGAAGCCAAGGCACTGGTGTGATTTGGGCCTGAGAGAACCGCTATGAAGATCACCCACGAAGCCGAGGAACGCCACGTCCTCACCGTCATCGTCGACAACGAGGCCGGCATCCTCGCCAAGATCGCCGGGCTGTTCACCGCGCGCGGCTACAACATCGACAGCCTGACCGTGGCCGACATCACCGAGAACCATGCGGTCAGCCGCATCACCATCGTCACCCACGGTCCGCCGGCGCAGATCGACCAGATCCATGCCCAGCTCGAGCGGCTGATCCCGGTGCACAAGGTGATCGACCTGACCGAGGTCGGCCCCTACGTCGAGCGCGAGCTGGCGCTGGTGAAGGTCTCGGGCACCGGCGACGCCCGGGTCGAGGCGCTGCGGGTGGCCGAGATCTTTCGCGCCAAGCCAGTCGACACCACGACCGCGAGCTTCATCTTCGAGCTGACCGGGACGCCCGACAAGATCGATACCTTCATCGGCCTGATGCGCGAACTCGGGCTGGTCGAGGTGGGCCGCACCGGCGTGGTCGGCATGGCCCGCGGCGCCACGGGCGTGTGATTTCAACCCTCGCGTCGTCCCGGGCCTGACCCGGGACCGCTGGCCTCAGGGCGGCGCGAACCGATAGCGATCCCGGCCTGCGCCGGGATGACGACATGAGGACGAAAGACATGAAGGTTTACTACGACGCCGATTGCGACATCAACCTGATCACCGGCAAGAAGATCGCCGTGCTCGGCTATGGCTCGCAGGGCCACGCCCATGCGCAGAACCTGCGTGACAGCGGCGTCAAGGAGGTGGCGATCGCGCTGCGGGCCGGTTCGGCCACCGCGAAGAAGGCCGAGGGCGCCGGCTTCAAGGTGCTGTCGAATGCCGAGGCCGCCCAGTGGGCCGACATCCTGATGATCCTCGCCCCGGACGAGCACCAGGCCGCGATCTATGCCGAGGACCTGCACGCGAACCTCAAGCCCGGCGCGGCGCTGGCCTTCGCGCACGGTCTGAACGTCCACTTCGGCCTGATCGAGCCGCGCGCCGACATCGACGTGATCATGATCGCGCCCAAGGGCCCGGGTCATACCGTGCGCAGCGAATACCAGCGCGGCGGCGGCGTGCCCTGCCTGGTCGCGGTGCACCAGGACGCCACCGGCAATGCCCATGACGTGGCGCTGGCCTATGCCTCGGGCGTCGGCGGCGGCCGCTCGGGCATCATCGAGACCAACTTCCGCGAGGAATGCGAGACCGACCTGTTCGGCGAGCAGGCCGTGCTCTGCGGCGGCGCCACCGCGCTGGTCCAGGCCGGCTTCGAGACGCTGGTCGAGGCCGGTTATGCGCCGGAAATGGCCTATTTCGAGTGCCTCCACGAGCTCAAGCTGATCGTCGACCTGATGTACGAGGGCGGCATCGCCAACATGCGCTACTCGATCTCGAACACCGCCGAATACGGTGACATCAAGACCGGCCCGCGGATCATCACCGCCGAGACCAAGAAGGAAATGAAGCGCGTGCTGGAGGACATCCAGTCGGGCCGCTTCGTCAAGGACTTCGTGCTCGACAACCGCGCCGGCCAGCCCGAGCTCAAGGCCTCGCGCAAGGCCGCGCAGCGCCACCAGATCGAGGAGGTGGGCAGCAAGCTGCGCGCGATGATGCCGTGGATCAAGGCCAACGCCCTGGTCGACAAGGCCAAGAACTGATCGCCGCGCCGTTCTGGCGGCGAGGATGAGCACCGGGCCGGAGCGGTCCCCGCGCGGGGGCGGCTCCGGCCCTTGCCGTTGGCGGGCCAGGCCCCTTGGCGGCGCAGGGACCTTGGCCTAAGCCCGGCCCGGCCGGGCAGGCCAGGCCCGGGCAGGCAGGCCAGACGAGGAGGGTGCAGGCGTGAGCACAGATCTGGTGGTGGTCGCCTGGAATGGCACGGGCGATCCCTTCGCCCTGATCGCCCGGGATGCCGTGCCCGCGTTCCGGCTCGCGGCCTTCTGCTACACCGGGGCGCCGCACGAGGCGTGGAGCGGCGGCCCGGTCTATGCCCGGGCGACCCAGTGCAAGGGCGAGGCGTTCAGCGCCCTGATCGCGGCGCTCGAGGCCGAGGATGCACCGCTGGGCTATGTCGGCTTTATTGACGATGACGTGGTGCTGAGCGTCTCGGGGATCAACGCCATGCTCGCCGACGCCCGCCGGCACGGCCACGCCTCGTTCTCGGCCAGCCTGAGCGCCGACAGCCACCTTTCGCACCGCCGCTTCGTCACCCGTCCCGGCGGCGGCAAGCGGGCGATCGCCTGGGTCGAGGTGATGGCCCCGTTCATCCGCTGGGAGATGCTGCGCCGCGCCGGGCCCCTGATCGCCGGCAACACGTCGTCCTACGGGATCGACCAGTTCGTCATGCCGATGCTCCAGCGCATGCTCGATCTGCCCACCACGGTGATCTACGATGACGTGGTGATGCGCCACACCCGACCGATCACCAGCGACGGCAAGGTGTTCCGCAACGGGCTGACCGCCGATCAGGAACGCGTGGCGCAGCGGGCGCGCTGCCTGGCCCATCTGCGGGTCGAACGGCCGGACCTGTGCTGGACACCCTGGTGGTTCGCCTGGGCCGCCCCGTGGGACGGACCGGCCCGGTTCTGGCTGCCGCGCCTGCTCCAGCCTTTCGCCCCGCTGCTGCGCTGGCTGCGGCGGTAAGCCTCTGGCGCGCGCGACGACGATCGGGCAAGAACCGCGGCCGCGGGACAGCAGCGTGGGGTAGATGTGAGCGGCACAGGCAGCGACAGCGCGATCGGCGGCGGGACCGGGCCGCGCTGGTCAGTGATCATCCCCTATTTCAACGAGGCCGCCTTCCTGCCCGTCCCGGTGCGCAGCGCCATGGCGCAGCAGGGCACCAGCCTGCGCCTGATCCTGGTCGACAACCGCTCGGACGACGGCAGCGAGGCGGTCGCCCGGGCCGTGCTGGCCGCGGCGCCCACGCTCGAGGTGGTCTACCTGCGCGAGGACACCCCCGGACAGAACCACGCCCTGGCGCGCGGCTTCGCCAGCGTCACCACGCCGTTCGTGGCCTTCTGGGACGCCGATACCACCTATCCGCCGCACTATCTGGCCGAGGCCGAGCGGCTGCTGGCCTCCGGGCGGCACGCCGTGGCCCAGGCGATCGACGTCTATGCCGACCCGCTGTCCGCGGCAGGCCGGCGCCGCCGGGTGCGGATGCGGCTGACCCAGTTGCTGCTGTCGCGGCAGGGGCATACCGGCTCGTTCGGGCAGTGCTTCCCCACCCCCGCCCTGCGTGCCGCCGGCGGGCCGCTCAGCCCCGGCTGGCCCTATGTCCTCTACGATCACGAGCTGATCCAGCGCGTGCTCAAGCATGGCACCGCGACCGGATCGCGCGACCTGTGGTGCCTGCCCTCGCCGCGCCGCTCGGCCAATGCCCACGTGCGCTGGACCCTGGCGGAACGCATCCTCTACCATGTCACCCCGTTCGCGCTGAAGGACTGGTTCTTCTACCGTTTCCTCGGCCCGCGGTTCGAACGGCGCCGGATGGTCCAGGCCAACCTGCGCCAGCGTGACTGGTAGGCGGATGAAACCGATCGGCCCCTTTACAGCCGCCGCGCGAATGACCATAGGAGCCGGGATGATCCTGCGGACCGGCCTTACCCTGCGACTTATCCGCCCTTGGGCGTGAGCTGACGCGTCGGTCGGTCCGGCGCGTGCGGCGCCCAAGGGAGCCTGCACCGCCACCCCAACAATCCGACCGCACCGGCCCTGCAAGCCGCCTGCAAGCCATCCGAGACCCGATCATGACCATGCTGCAAGACCCCTCGGTCAAGTACCGCCCCTTCCCGCAGATCAACCTGCCCGATCGCCAGTGGCCCAGCCGCACCATCACCCAGGCCCCGCGCTGGCTGTCCACCGACCTGCGCGACGGCAACCAGTCGCTGATCGATCCGATGGGGGCCGAGAAGAAGACCCGCTTCTTCGATCTGCTGGTTCGCATCGGCCTGAAGGAGATCGAGGTCGGCTTCCCCAGCGCCGGGGCGACCGAGTATGACTTCATCCGCGGCCTGGTCGACACCGGGCGGATCCCCGCCGACGTGCTGGTCCAGGTGCTCACCCAGTCGCGCGAGGACCTGATCAGGACCTCATTCGAGAGCCTCGCCGGGGCGCCCGAGGCGATCGTCCATGTCTACAACGCGGTCTCGCCGCTGTGGCGCCAGGTGGTGTTCGGGCTGGAGAAGCCGCAGATCCGCGAGATCGCCAGCCAGGGCGCGAAGTACCTGCGCGACCAGGCCGCGCGCTTCCCGCAGACCAAGTGGCACTTCGAGTATTCGCCCGAGACCTTCTCGACCGCCGAGGTCGACTTCTCGATCGAGTGCTGCGAGGCGGTGATGCAGGTGCTGCAGCCCACTCCCGAGCATCCGATCATCCTCAACCTGCCGGCCACGGTCGAGGCGGCGACGCCCAACATCTACGCCGACCAGATCGAATACTTCTGCCGCAACCTGCCGAACCGCGAGAGCGCGGTGATCTCGCTCCACACCCACAACGACCGCGGCACCGGCGTCGCCGCGGCCGAGCTGGGGCTGATGGCCGGGGCCGACCGGGTGGAAGGCTGCCTGTTCGGCAACGGCGAGCGCACCGGCAACTGCTGCCTCGTCACCGTGGCGCTCAACCTGTATACCCAGGGGGTCAATCCCGGGCTCGATTTCTCGGACATCGACGAGGTGATCCAGACGGTCGAATACTGCAACCAGCTCCCGGTGCCGGCGCGCCACCCCTATGGTGGCGAGCTGGTCTACACCGCCTTCTCGGGGAGCCACCAGGACGCGATCAAGAAGGGTTTCGCCGCGCAGGAATCGCGCAACGACCAGCTCTGGTCGGTGCCCTACCTGCCGATCGACCCCGCCGACCTCGGCCGCAGCTACGAGGCGGTGATCCGCGTCAACTCGCAGAGCGGCAAGGGCGGCTTCGCCTGGGTGATCGAGCAGGACCAGGGGCTCAAGCTGCCCAAGCGCATGCAGGCCCATTTCAGCCGCCACGTGCAGGAACTGGCCGACGAACTGGGCCGCGAGCTGCAGGCCGGCGACATCTGGGACGTGTTCCGCAAGGTCTACCGGATCGACGAGCCGCAGCACTTCCAGCTGCTTGACTGGGACGAGGGCCGCGCCGCCGACGGCACCCGGGTCTTCGCCGGCAAGATCGGCGTGAATGGCCAGGAGCAGTCGGTCTCGGGCCGCGGCAATGGCCTGATCTCGTCGGTCGCGGCCACGCTGCGCGACAGCTTCGGCGTCGCGCTCGAGGTGCGTGACTACACCGAGCACGCGCTAGGCTCGGGCTCGGACGCGCGCGCCGCGGCCTATGTCGAATGCGTCACCGCCACGGGCGCGGTGGTCTGGGGCGTGGGCATCGACGAGGATGTCGCCACGGCCAGCGTCCGCGCCATGCTCAGCGCCGCCAACTCCGCCGCGCGCTGAGCGCGGCGGGGCGGGGCGGCGGGCCGCTACGCAGTTCCTCCCCTTGGCAAGGCCGGGTCCGGGCGGCAGTCTCGCCCGGACGCACCTTGCCGGGGATCGACCATGGACCAGCCTGCTCTCAGCCGCCGCCATCTGCTGGGCGCCGCCAGCCTCGCCGGCGCCCTTGCCCCCGCACTGGGCACGGCCGGGTCCGCACTCGCCGCAGCGCCCGCGCCGGACAGCCCCGAGGCGATGATCGCCGGGCTGACCGACGGGATCTACATCAACGCCAACGAGAACCCGCTGGGCCCCTGCCCCGCTGCCCTGGCCGCGCTGCAGCGGCTGCCGGCGCTGTCGGGGCGCTACGGCATGCCGCTGGGCCCGCGGCTGGGCGCGCTGTTCGCCCGCCAGCACGGCCTCCCGGCCGAGGCGGTGGCGGTCCATGCCGGCTCCTACGTGCCGCTGCGCGCCGCCGGGCTGGCCTTCAGCTCGGCCGAGCGCCCGATCGCCTATTTCGAGCCCACCTTCGACAGCGGCTTCCTTGGCGCCAACGGCAAGCCCCTGACCGGCACGGTCACCCTGCCGCTCGACGGCCAGGGCCTGGGCGATCCCGCGGCCCTGCTGGCAGCCGCCCCGAACGCCGGGATCTACTACCTCTGCAACCCCAACAACCCGACCGGGACGATCACTCCGCGCAGCCAGATCGAAGCCCTGCTGGCGCGCAAGCCGCAGGGCTCGATCCTGCTCGTTGATGAGGCCTATATCCACTACAGCGACGCGCCCTCGTGCCTCGATCTCGTCGCCAAGGGCGCCGACGTGCTGGTGCTACGCACCTTCTCCAAGATCTACGGGCTGGCCGGGCTGCGCATCGGGCTGGTCGCCGGGCGCCCCGATCTGCTCGCGCAGCTCGATCGCTATGCCAACAACTTCGCCCCGCTCCCCGCGATCGTCGCCGCCGAGGCCAGCCTGCTCGATCCCGCGCTGATCCCCACCCGGCGCGCCGAGAACACGCGGGTCCGCCGCGGGGTCGAGCAATGGCTTGACGCGCGCGGGGTGCGCTATCTGCCCTCGGCGACCAATTTCATGATGATCCACGTCGGCCGGCCGGGCGGCGAGGTCCAGGCCGCGCTGGCGCGCGAACGGGTGTTCATCTCGGGCCCGCGCAAGCACATGCCGAACTGGGTGCGCATCTCGATCGGCACCGCGGCCGAAATGGAGCGCTTCAAGCTGGCCTTCGGCCGGGCCATGGGGCTGGCCTAGGCCAGCAGGCACTGGCGTCAGGGCGGTGCCGGACCGGGTTCAGCCCCAGTGAAACAGCCCCCCGCGCTCAAGACCAGGGCGCGCAGGCGCCCCAGATCGCTTCGGCCATGGCATCCAGATCGGCGAACAGGTCATCGCGCAGCCGCGGATCGCGGCGGCTGAGCGGACGGCGGCGCGGGCGTTCGCGCAGCAGTGACTGGCGCAGCCCGCGCTGCAGCAGGCCCAGCCGGAACAGCGCATCGCGCCGGGCCGCGCGGGCGCAGCGGCGGTGCTGGCCGGCCCAGTCGCGCTCGATCGCGCCAAGCCGGTCCATCACCACTGCGGTATAGTGCGGATGGGGCCCGCGGTGCAGCGGCAGGCCCAGCCGCTGCGCCGCCTCGCAGGTTCCCGGCAGGAGCAGGCCATTGCGGCGGAAATCGTCGAAGCCGACGCACCCCGGCCCCAGCGCGGCGAACAGCGCGGCGAAGGATGGCGCGGCCAGCACGGCGCGCGGCAGCAGGTGATGCCGTTGCAGCCCGGGATGATAGTCCGGCGCGCCCACCCGGTTGACGGCCCGGAACGGCAGACGGCCGCGCGGCAAGCCCCGCCAGGGGTCAGCCGAGGGTAAGCAGGCGTCCATCCGCCGAGAATGCACCGCCCAGGCCCGAATCGCCAAGATAGGGACCCACCGTGGTCGCGGTGCATTCGCCCTCCACCAGCCCGTGCATCGCCCGCAGCGCCCGTCTGGCGGTGGCGGCCGGCGTTTCCCCGGCGGCCGGGTGCAAGGCGATCTCATGGCCCAGCCAGGCGATCAGGCCGTCGCTGCGCAGCAGCCCCCCCTCACGGACCAGCGCGGCCAGCCCGAGCCCGGGAAAGGCGCCGCCATCCAGCCAGGCGCCGACCATGCGGCGGACATAGTCCGGGGCCATCGCCGTCCCGGCCGCCTCCCAGCCCAGGGCGACCAGCCCCGGCCAGTCCGCCAGGGCACAGCCCAGGCCGGCAAGGACGCGGAGGACGGCGGCCGGCGGGGGATCGACCAGCGGCACCACGCGGACCGGTTCGGTCCGGGCGAGCTGCGGCAGGGCCAGCGCGAAGCCGTGACGCGGCGCCACAGCCTGCGCCGCCGGCCCGGGCGCCAGCCCCAGCGCGGCAAAGGGCAGGCCCGCCGCGCGCAGCTCGACCGGGGCACCCGCGGCGCCCGCGTCGGGCGCGAGCGCGAAGCCGCTGGCCCCGGC
>NZ_JACLAX010000007.1 GCF_014230355.1 Novosphingobium piscinae | reverse complement strand
GCCCGCCCGACCCCCCCGGCGCCCGCGGTGGTCAGCGCGCCGCCCGCCGCGGTGAGCCCGCCGGCCCCGCGCGCCGCCCCGGCGCCAGCCGCTGCGCCGGCCTTCGACGGTTCGGCCGCACTCCAGATCGACGACAGCGATTGGACCGAGTTCTGATTACGGGAGAATACTTTAGAACACAGTGATGTTTATTCACGACAAAGTTCAATCCGAAATCAACGTTACCGCGCTTAAGTAACCGCAACAGATCACAGAAAGGTGAGTTCATGATCAACAAGACCCTGCGCAATACCATTCTCGCCGTGGTGGCCACCGTTGCGGCCTCCGCTCCGGTGCTTGCCCAGTCGGCCGACTGGCAGCGCCAGGTCGCCCGGGTCATCGCGTCGAAGCAGACCTATCCGCGCACCGCTCAGATGCGCGGCGAGGAAGGCACGGTGAAGGTGAAGATCTACGTGGGTGCCAGCGGCGCGATCGAGCGCACTGAACTGGTCGCTCCGTCGGGGTCGAGCACGCTCGACCGCGAGGCCCTGGCCCTGCCGGCCCGTGTCGGGACCCTGCCGCCGCCCCCGGGCGGTCCGGCGGCGCTGACCGTGCCCATCACCTGGAAGCTGATGTAACCATCGGCGGGTCCGCTCAGGCTGACCCGGGGGGCTGGCGCAAGCCAGCCCCTTTTCGTGCCCGCTGCCGCGGCTCAGGTGATGACGCTGGGCTGGTCCATCCCGGTGAAGCGGGCGATCCCGGCCACCTCCTCGGCCGCTGCGACCAGTGGGGCCAGCGCCTCGGCCGTGGCTTGGGCGAGATCGCCGTCGGTCGCAACATAGCGCTCAAGATAGACCCGCAGAGTGGCCCCTTCGGTCCCGGTGCCCGACAGACGGAAGACCATGCGCGACCCGTCGGCAAAACCGATCCGCACCCCCTGCCGGGCACTCACCGACCCGTCGGTAGGATCGGTGTAGGCGAAGTCGTCGGCACTGGCCACGGCGCCGGCGGCAGTGGCCCGGCCGGGCAAGGTGGCAAGGCTGCCCCGCAGCGCCGCCATCAGCGCATCGGCGCGATCGGTGGCGATGGCCTCGTAGTCGTGCCGTGCATAGTAGTTGCGACCATAGCGCGCCCAGTGCTCGGCCATCACCTGGGTCACCGGCTGGCGCCGCACCGCAAGGATGTTGAGCCACAGCAGCACGGCCCAGAGCCCGTCCTTTTCGCGCACATGGTCGGAGCCGGTCCCGGCGCTCTCCTCGCCGCAGATCGTCGCGAGGCCGGCGTCGAGCAGGTTGCCGAAGAACTTCCAACCGGTCGGTGTCTCGAAAAGCGGAATGCCGAGCGCGGCGGCGACGCGGTCAGCCGCGGCGCTGGTTGGCATCGAACGGGCAATGCCCTTCAGGCCGCGGGCATAGCCCGGGGCGAGATGGGCATTGGCGGCCAGCACGGCGAGCGAATCCGAGGGGGTCACGTACTGGTGCTGCCCGATGATGAGGTTGCGGTCGCCGTCCCCGTCCGACGCTGCACCGAAGTCGGGCGCGTCGGGACCCATCATCAGATCGTAAAGATCGCGCGCGTGGACCAGGTTGGGATCGGGATGCTGATGCCCGAAATCCGGCAGGGGGGTGCCGTTCACCACGGTCCCGGCCGGAGCCCCGAGGCGGCGCTCGAGAATCTCATGGGCATAGGGCCCGGTCACCGCATGCATCGCGTCGAAGCGCATGCGGAACCCGCCTGCGAACAACGCGCGGATCGCGGCGAAATCGAACAGCCCCGCCATCAGCTCGGCATAGTCGGCGACCGGATCGATCACCTCGACCACCAGATCGCCCAGCCGCCGCGTGCCCAGGCTATCGATATCGACGTCCGCCGCCTCGATCGTACGGTAGCGGTCGATCACCAGGCTGCGCGCGTGGACCGCCTCGGTCACGCTCTCCGGCGCAGGACCGCCGTTGGCGATGTTGTACTTGATCCCGAAGTCCTCATCGGGGCCGCCGGGATTGTGGCTGGCCGACAGCACCAGCCCGCCGAGGGCCCCGTACTTGCGGATCACATGGCTGGCCGCAGGGGTGGAGAGGATCCCGCCCTGGCCAACCAGCACCCGGGCGAAGCCGTTGGCCGCCGCCATGCGGATCGCCACCTGGATCACCTCGCGGTTGAGAAAGCGGCCGTCCCCGCCAATGATCAGCGTGGCGCCCTCCTTGCCGGCGATCACGTCAAACACCGACTGGATGAAGTTCTCGGCATAGTGGGGCTGCTGGAACACCCGCACTTTCTTGCGCAGACCCGAGGTGCCGGGCTTCTGGTCGGCGAACGGCCGGGTCGATACTTCGCGGATCACGCACATCCCCTTGCTGACAGCGCGGCCGCTGCAGTGCCGCTGTGGTCTTGCTGCGCCAGCCGGCGCGTCGGTGCAACGGCCAATTGCCAGGATGATGCCACAACGGCCCGGCCGGCAACATGAACCGCCCCGTGCTAAGGCCCATCAGACACGGATTGCGGTTCCGCTTGGCGCGGGGATCGCCTAGTCTGGAAGGATGACCACCCCCGCCCAGTTCCTGTCGGGTCGGATCCTGCTGGCCCTGCCCGGGATGTTCGATCCCCGTTTCGCCCAGGCGGTGATCGCGATGTGCGTGCACGATGATAACGGCGCGCTCGGCATCGCCGTGGGCCGGCTCCATGACAGCCTGCGCTTTCGTGCCGTGCTGGAGGAGGCGGGCATCGCTCCGGGTGTGGCGCCCGATGCACCGGTGCATCTGGGCGGGCCGGTGGAACCGCAGCGCGGGTTCGTGCTGCACTCGCCCGATTGGGGCGGGCACGGGACGATCCACGTTGGGAGCCACTGGGCGCTATCCTTCTCGACCGACGTGCTGCGCGCCATCGCCGAGGGCCGCGGCCCCACCCAGTGGCTGTTCGCGCTTGGCTATGCCGGCTGGGGCGCGGGGCAGCTTGAGGGCGAACTGCGCCAGCATGGCTGGCACGCCGCGGCCGCCCATCCCGCACTGCTGTTCGACACGCCGGCTGCGGGACGGTGGAAGGCGGTGTGGCGGGCCGAGGGGATCGACCCGGCGCTGCTCGCCAGCGAGACAGGACGGGCCTGACGCACGCGGCAGGGAGAAGACACAAGGGACAAGGCACAAGGCCTCTTGGCAAGTCCAGGCATCCGGGCTTATGAACATGAGTGTCAGCAAGGAGATGCTCAATGACGCCCCTCGCCGCCCGGCTGTCGGCCTATGGTGACTATCACCGCGATCCGCGCAACGTGGCGACCCATCTGGTCGGCATCCCACTGATCGTGGTCGCCGTCGGCGTGCTCGCCTCGCGGCCGCTCCTGCCGCTTGGCGATGGGCTGACGCTGACCCCGGCGATGCTGATCGCGCTGGCGGCAAGCCTCTACTACCTGTGGCTGGACAGGGGTTTCGGCATCGTGATGGCCACGCTGATGGCGCTCAACGTCTGGCTGGGACTGCAGGCCGCGCGGCTCGATACCCCGGTCTGGTTCGGCCTGGGGCTGGGGCTTTTCGTGGTCGGCTGGGCGTTCCAGTTCCTTGGCCACCACTACGAGGGCCGCAAGCCGGCCTTCCTCGACGATCTCAGCGGACTGATCATCGGCCCCCTGTTCGTGGCCGCAGAAGTCTCGGTGCGGCTGGGCCTGCGCCGCGAGCTGAAGGCTGCGCTGGGCGGGCCACCCCCGCGGGACAGCCGCGTCACGACTTGAACCGCCGCGCATAGGCCATGCGCAAAAACCGCCATGCACTTTGCAGCGCTTGCCGCTAGGCTGGGGACCGGACCGACCGGAGGGGACCCCGCGCAGCATGGCCGAAACCACCGCTTCATCGCCTGTCCCGTCTACCCCGGGCACCGCAGAGCGGCTGCGTTCGATCATCGGTGGTTCGATCGGCAACATGGTCGAGTGGTTCGACTGGTACGTCTACGCCGCCTTCACACTCTATTTCGCCCCGCACTTCTTTCCGGCGGAAGACCGCACCGCGCAGCTGCTCGGCGCGGCCGCGGTGTTCGCTGTCGGATTCCTGATGCGCCCGATCGGGGCCTGGGTCATGGGCGTCTATGCCGACCGCCACGGGCGCAAGGCCGGTCTGACCCTGTCGGTCACCCTGATGTGCACCGGATCGCTGATCATCGCGCTGACCCCGGACTATGCCGCGATCGGCCTTGGTGCGCCGCTACTCCTGCTGATCGCGCGGCTGCTCCAGGGGCTGTCGGTTGGCGGCGAATATGGTGCCAGCGCAACCTATCTGTCGGAAATGGCCGGACGCGAGAGCCGGGGGTTCTGGTCGTCGTTCCAGTACGTCACGCTGATCTCCGGACAGCTGCTCGCGATCCTGCTGCTGATCGCACTGCAGGCGGTGCTCAGCGAGGCGCAGCTTGACGCCTGGGGTTGGCGCATCCCCTTCGCACTGGGCGCGGTCCTGGCGCTGGTGGTGTTCCGCATCCGCCGGGGCCTTGCCGAAACCGCGAGTTATGCCGAGGCCAAGGCCAGCGCGGCGCCGCGCTCGGGTCTGCTGCTGCTGTTCCGCGAACACCCGCGCGAGGCGCTGCTGGTGATGGCGCTGACCGCGGGCGGTACGCTCGCGTTCTATGCCTACTCGATCTACATGCAGAAGTTCCTGGTCAACACCAGCGGGTTCAGCCGCGAGACGGCCAGCACGATCAACGCGGTGACGCTGACCGGCTTTATGCTGCTGCAGCCGGTTGCCGGTGCCCTGTCCGACCGGATCGGGCGCAAGCCGCTGATGATCGGTTTCGGCCTGGCCGGCACGCTGTGCACCTGGCCGATCTTCTCGACCCTGGCGACCACGCGCGATCCGCTCGTCGCCGGAGTGCTGGTGATGGCAGCACTGGTGATCGTCACCGGCTACACCGCAATCAACGCCGTAGTGAAGGCCGAGCTGTTTCCCGCCCATGTCCGTGCGCTGGGGGTGGCCCTGCCCTATGCTCTGGCCAACACCCTGTTCGGCGGGACGGCCGAATATGTCGCGCTGCGGTTCAAGCAGTCCGGCTGGGAGCAGGGCTTCTATGCCTATGTCACCGCGATGTGCGCGCTCAGCCTGGCAACCTACCTCGGCATGCGCGAAACCCGGGACGAGAGCCTGATCCGCGAACCCTGAGGAGCGCCGCCACAGCCGAGCAGAGGGTGCTGCCCCAGGCCTTCGCCATACTACGTACATGGCCCGGAGCCGCTCTGGCCGACACTGGCGGCCTATCCATCGTCACGCGGGGCAACGTGCAACCATGGCATCACCGGTCGATTCCACGCCTTCGCTGGTCCGGCTCAGCATCAGCCTGCCAGCCGAGCTGTTTACCCGGCTCGAAGCCATGGTGGGGGAACGTGCCGTGCCCAACCGGTCGCAGATGATCGCCGAACTGATCCGCGCCGAACTGGCCGAGCATGCCGCGCGCGAACGGCCGGACACCACGCTGGCAGGGACCATCACCTTGGTTCACGATGCGGATTCCGGGCGGGTGCGGCAGGCGCTGGCCGAATGCCAGCAGGGCTACCTCGCCGAGATCATCGCCAGCCAGCACCTCTTCCTCGCCGATGACCGCGCGCTGGAAGTGCTGCTGGTCCAGGGCACGGCGCAGCGGCTGCACGGCCTGTGCGACGCACTGCGCCAGGTGCGCGGCACGCAGGAATGCCGGCTGGTGACCACCCTGGCCCGACGTGCCGAGCCGGGTCCCCCCGAGCGACCGGCGTGACCCGCGCTGCCGGGTTGCTACAAGCTGCGACAAGCGGCGCATTGACCGCGCTGCCCGGTTCGGCAAAACAGGTGGTCGACATCCCGTTCGTCGGAGGACTGCCGTGACCCTTGCCAAATCCGCCCTGATCGTCGCCCTGTTGGCTCCCGCCGTGGCGCTTGCCGCCTCGCCCGCGATCTACAAGGCGCGGCACGACAACTTCGAGGCGATGGGTCGGGCGATGAAGGGCACGGCCGATTCGTTCAAGTCGGGCAGCCCCGACATCGCGCTGATCCGCGCCAATGCCGCCGTGCTCGCCGCCGCCGCGCCCAAGGTGACCAAGATGTTCCCCAAGGGCACCGGGGTCGAGGGCAACCCGAAGAGCGAGGCCCTGCCCGCGATCTGGCAAAAGCCGGCCGAGTTCGCCGCCGCCAACAAGCGGCTGGTCGATGCCACTGTAGCGTTCAAGGCCGCTGCCGCCGGTGGCGACATGGCCGCTGTCCAGGCCGCCTTCGGCGCGGTCGGCGGATCGTGCAAGAACTGCCACGAGACCTTCCGCAAGCCGCGCGGGTAAGTCCGGATGAGCCTGGCGGGTGTGACGGCCACGCGCTTGTGGGACCTGCCCGTGCGGCTGGTCCACTGGAGCTTCGTGGTTCTTCTCGTGGCCTTGTGGCTCAGTGCCGAGAACGGCGCGATCGGCCTGCACAAGACGCTGGGCCTGATCATGCTGGGGCTGGTGGTGTTCCGGCTGCTGTGGGGCTTCGTCGGCAGCTCCACCGCGCGCTTTGCCGGCTTCGTCCGCGGTCCCGGGCGCGTGCTGGCCTATCTGCGCGGGCTCCGCGATCCCGGACAGGCGCCGGTGGTCGGACACAACCCGCTTGGCGGGTGGAGCGTGCTGGGCCTGCTCGGCGTGCTCGCGGTCCAGGTCGCACTCGGGCTGGTCAGCCAGGATACCGACGGGATCGAATCCGGCCCGCTCAACCATCTGGTCTCCTACGACACCGCCGAACTGGCGCGTGAGCTGCATGAGCTGCTGTTCAATGGCCTGCTGTTGCTGGTCGCGATCCATCTGGCGGCGATCGTGTTCTACCGGGTGGTCAAGCGCGACAACCTGATCACCCCGATGATCACCGGGCGGCGCCAGTTCGCCGTACCGATCGAGGCACCGCAGATCGCGCCGTGGTGGCGCGCGGTGCTCTGCGCCGCCCTGGCCGCGGCACTGGCCTGGTGGGTCTCGCTTGGCGCGCCCAAGCCCGGCCAGAAGCCGCCGGCCCAGCAGATGGACGCGTCCGAGTACATGTAGGCAGGCCCGGCGGCTGCGGTGACGCGCCGTCAGGCTACCAGCCCGCGATCCTCGCTGATGGCCGCGAAGTAGGCGGCCATGCCGCCGGCGGCACGGTCAGTCAGGTCGATGAAGGCGCGGCGGCGGTCGGCGGGATCGTCGATCCGCACGAACAGGCCCTGTTCGGTCATCTGGGCGATCCAGCGCAGCGCGGTCGTGGCGGGCACGCCGGCGGCGATGCACAGCGAGGTGACCGAGACCCGTTTGCCCTCACCGCGGGCCGCAGTGAGGTCAAGCAGCATGTCCCAGGCGGGATCGGCGAACAGGTCGGGCCCGAAGAACCCTGCACGCTGCTGGCGCTGGCGCAGGATCTGCCGCACGCGCTGCGGTGCGGGCAGCGGGGCCGCCGCGCGGCGCCCGGCCGGCAACCAGGGCTGGTCCGCCCCCCGAAAAGCCAGCGCCGGTGCCTTGAGCCGGTCGCCCGCGCCGCCGGCGCCATCCTCCTCGAGTCGGTCGAGCCGGGCAGCCAGCCGGCTCACCTGATCGGACAGGCGCAGCAGCAGCCGGCGATCGGCCTCGGCCAGTTCGCGCAGCTGTTCACGGCCGGACAGCGCGAGGGCCCGGCCGAGCGCAAGCGCGAAGTCGGCCGAGGTGGGATCGACCAGCAGCTGCGGCTGCGACAGGTCGAGGCAGCCGAACACGTCGTCGAGCGCGGCGAGCTGGGTGGCGACGATCAGCTGGGTGCCGCGCTCGTGCGCGACCAGATCCTGCCGGGTCAGGGCGGCTAGGCTGGCCGGGCCTGGCACCGGGCAATCAATGAGGACCACCGCCGCCGAACTGGCCCGGCCCTTCGCGGCGAAGGCCTCGAGCGAGCCGGTCTCGACCACGCGGTAGCCGCTGGCCAGCGCATCCTCGCGGACCTGCTGGCGCAGGTGCGGCCGGTCGATGTAGACCGCCAGCGTCACCGTCGCGGCCCCGTCGGCGGCATAGGGGGGACGGGGCGGTTCGGAGCCGGCGGGAGCGGACGCGGGTGGGGAATCGGGCACGCTGCAGTTCCAGAGCCAGACGCGTCCCTGGCCGGACCATCGCCCGCGATCCGGCGAGGGTCAATCCGTCCGCGCTACCCCAATCGGGCGCAGTCTAACCCGGTCGGCTCAGTCCTCGAACGGATCGCGCACGAGGATCGTGTCCTCGCGTTCGGGGCTGGTCGAGACCAGCGCCACCGGCGTCTCGATCAGCTCCTGCACGCGCTGGATGTACTTGATCGCCTGGGCCGGCAGATCGGCCCACGAGCGCGCCCCTGCGGTGGTCCCGCTCCAGCCTTCCATATCCTCGTAGATCGGCTCGACCTCGGCCTGGTCGGCGGCATGGCTGGGGAAGTAGTCGAGGATCTTGCCGCGCAGGCGGTAGCCGGTGCAGATCCGCACCGTCTCGAACCCGTCGAGCACGTCGAGCTTGGTCAGGGCGATCCCGGTCACCCCGGAAATCGCGCAGGACTGACGGACCAGCACCGCGTCGAACCAGCCGCAGCGCCGCTTGCGCCCGGTGACCGTGCCGAATTCATGGCCGCGTTCGCCGAGCCGCTGGCCGGTGGCGTCCTCAAGCTCGGTCGGGAACGGGCCAGAGCCCACGCGGGTGGTGTAGGCCTTGACGATGCCCAGCACGAAGCCGGTGGCATTGGGGCCGAGCCCGGAGCCCGAGGCAGCCGTGCCCGACACGGTGTTCGACGAGGTGACAAACGGATAGGTGCCGTGATCAACGTCGAGCAGCACGCCCTGGGCCCCCTCGAACAGGATCCGCGCGCCGGCCTTGCGGACCTTCTTGAGACGCTTCCACACCGGCTGGGCATACTGCAGCACGAAGGGGGCAATCTCCTTCAGCTCGGCCAGCAGCGCGGCCCGATCGACCGGCGGCTGGCCGAAGCCGGCGCGCAGCGCGTCGTGGTGGGCGCAGAGCCGGTCGAGCTGGGCATCGAGCGCGTCGAGATGGGCAAGATCGCAGACGCGGATCGCGCGGCGGCCGACCTTGTCCTCGTAGGCCGGGCCGATCCCACGCCCGGTGGTGCCGATCTTGCCGGCCCCCGCGGCGGTCTCGCGCAGGGCGTCGAGATCACGGTGCAGCGGCAGGATCAGCGGGCAGTTGTCGGCAATCGCGAAGTTCTCGGTGTTGATTTCGACACCCTGGCCCTCGAGCTTGGCGATCTCGGCCTTGAGGTGCCACGGATCGAGCACCACGCCGTTGCCGATGATCGAGAGCGTACCGGTGACGATCCCCGACGGCAGGAGCGAGAGCTTGTAGGTCTGGTCACCCACCACCAGCGTGTGCCCGGCATTGTGGCCGCCCTGGAAGCGCACCACGGCATCGGCGCGGCTGGCCAGCCAGTCGACGATCTTGCCCTTGCCCTCATCGCCCCACTGGGCGCCGATCACGGTAACGTTGGCCATGGCTATACTCCTCCACCCTGCCTCGGTGGATCCGGTGACGCCCTTCGACAGGACTCGGCGAAACGGATGGTCTGGTGGGGCTGCGGCGAACCCCGCTGTGCGGTGCGCGCACTAGGGGGGCCGAGCGGGCCGAGTCAAGGCACCGCGGCCGAGCAGCCCGGCTTTTCACCGTCCGTTCAGACGCTCCGGCGAATCATGGCGCCCTGGACGGGAGACAGCACATGAGGAAATCCGCAATTCTGGGTCTGGGCGGCCTGGCCGTGATCGCCACCGCCATGGGCACGACCATCGCCGACGCGCGCGAGGGGTCGCTGCGCGAGATGCTACGCCAGCGCATTGCCGAACGGCGCATGGGCGCCGGTGGCCGCACCCAGGCGCCCCAGGCTGGACGGCCGCAGACCATCTCCTATGGCGCGGACCCGCTGCAGGTCCTGGACTTCTGGCCAGCACAGACCGCCGGCGGGGCGACCCGCACAGGCGCTCCGCTGATCGTCTTTGTCCACGGCGGCGGCTGGAAGCGCGGCAGCAAGGACAATGCCACCGGCGGCTGGAAGCAGGTGCACTACCCGGGTCTCGGCTATGCCTATGCCTCGATCAACTACCGGCTGGTGCCGCAGGCCACGGTGGAGCAGCAGGGGGCCGATGTCGCCGCGGCGCTGAAGGCCCTCCTCGACCGGGCCCCGCAACTCGGCATCGACCCGCGCCGGGTGGTGCTGATGGGCCATAGCGCGGGAGCCCACCTGGTTGCGCTGGTCGGGACCGACGAACAGTACCTGCGCGGTGCCGGGCTGTCGTTCCGCGACGTAGCGGGGGTCGTGCCGATCGACGGAGCCGCCTATGACGTGCCGCGCCAGATCGCCGAGGGCGGACGGTTCATGCAGGACACCTATGCGCAGGCCTTCGGCACGGACCCGGCCCGCCAGCAGGCGCTGTCACCCACCTTGCAGGCCATGGCGCCGAATGCCCCGGCCTTCCTGTTGCTTCATGTCCAGCGGCAGGACGGCGTCGCCCAGGCCAAGCAACTCGAGGCCGCGCTGCGCCGGGGGGGCACGACGGTGGAGCGGCGCGACTTCCCAGGGCAAGGTTTGCAGGGCCATGCCGAGATCAACCGCAGTTTGGGTGACCCGGCCTATGCCGCGACGCCGGTGGTCGATACCTGGCTCAAGCAGGTGTTCGGGGCCTAGTCTCAGGCTGCGGGACCTTGTCCCGCCGGTCCGGGCGCCGTCCCTTAGAGCCGGACCGCCTCATGTCCGTCGAGCCGGTGGGTGCAGCCAAGCCGACCGGCATCGTCGGTGGCGTCCAGCGCCGCCACGGTGCGCCAGCCAATCGCGCGCAACCGGGCCGCGGTCTCGGCATCGTGACCCAGCGGGAGGAACAGCAGGTCACGCGGCGGCTCGGCGCTGGCCAGCGCGTCGATCAGCGGATCTGGATAGAGCGAAAACCCGGTGGCCGGCTCGCTTGCCCCGTCCTGGCCGAGGATGGCATAGGTTCCGCCGCGGCCCAGCGCGCCCCGCAAACCCTCGGCATAGAGCGTGAAGCCGAACCACGACTGATACTCGAAGCCGTGACGCTCCGATGGATCGAGCGTGATCCGCGCGGCCCCGCCGACCCGCGCGGCGATCGCGCGGAGCCCGGCGATCCGGCTCGTCAGCACGCCCCCGGCATCGAACCGTGCCAGCCGCTCGATCGCCTGGTCGAACGGGCCGATCGCCTCGAGCAGGGGCAGATAGGCGCGCCCGCCCGCCGCGACGAGGCCGCCGGCGTCCTTTGCGTCAAGCTCGCGGCGGACCGCCTCGACCACTTCGGGCGTGAGCGGCAGCGCTGCGGCGGCCAGGGTGTCGACCAGGTCGGGCAGGGTGAAATCGACCGAGATGCCACTGGCGCCCGCGGCCTGCACCGCCTCGATGGCGAGAGCGACGATCTCGCCGGCAGCGGCAAGGCTGTCGGCACCGATCAGCTCGGCGCCCAGCTGCAGCCGCTCCCGCGCGGGATCGAGCCCGTCGCCCTTGATCGTCAGCACCTGCCCGGCATAGGCGAGGCGCAGCGGGCGCGGCGCGGCGGCCAGCCGGCTGGCCGCGATCCGGCCGACCTGCACGGTGATGTCGGAGCGGATCGCCATCATCCGCAGGCTGGCGGGATCGACGAACCGGAACATGCGGCGGGGCTGCACGCCGGCCATGCGGCTGGCCATCGACTGCTCGAACTCGATCGTCGGGGTCTGGACCCGGCTGTAGCCATGGCCGTCCATCACGTCGAGCACGGCGCGGGTCACGCGGGCGGCCGTCGCAGCGGCGGCGGGCAGGCGGTCCTCGAGCCCCTCGGGCAGCAGGTCACGGTCGGTCTGGGTCATGACGCGGCGGCCTTACGCCCGGCGCGGCAGGGTGGAAAGGGTTTTTGCGCGGGTCCCATCACGCCCCGGCGCCGGCGCGTTAACCCGATGGTAACCACTGACTCCGTAGATACCCCCTAGTAGTTCTCCCTAGCGGGGAAACGGAAGCCTTCCGGCTTGACCGAATGAGCCCCTCGGGGACTCGCTACGGTCCCTGCCGAGCGCTTCCGTGCACCCGCGGGGAGGACTGCACCAGGGTTCAGGCCGCCAGCGCGGGAGTGGTGCCGGGCAGCGAGGCCTCGATGGCGATCCGGATCGCCTCGGCGGTGTGGTTGGCGCCGAGCTTGGCCAGCATGTTGGCGCGATGGATCTCCACCGTGCGCGGGCTGATCGCCAGGGTCTCGCCGATCTTGCGGTTGGAAAGACCGCAGGCCACGGCTTCAAGCACTTCGCGTTCGCGCCGGGTCAGACGCTCGAGCCGGCTGCGGGCCACGGCCTCGCGCAGCTTGCCGGTGCTCATCAGGCGGGCGCGGTCACCCGCGTCGAGCAAGGCATGGCGCAGTTCGTCCCGGCCCAGCGGCCAGGGCAGGTAGTCGATCGCGCCGGTCAGCACGGCCATGGCCACCTGGCGCGGATCGGGCTGCTCGGCATAGCAGATGCAGGGCAGCCAATTGCCGGTGCGGGCCATGTAGGCCACCACCAGGTTGAGCGCCACGCCATCGTCATGGATCAGGAGCACCCCGTTGGACGGCCAGTGGGCGATCAGGTCTTCGGCCCCGTCGAAGGGCTCAACGTGGATTTCCGAGCCCGCGAGATCATGCGAAACCGCAGCGCGGCGACGGTAGTCGGTGTCGACAAGGACGAGCTTAGTGATCCCGGACATAGTTAATGCGAACCCCCGCTTGGTCTTAATGGTTACGCCGGGAGACCGATTTGGAGCTCCAGACCTAAGCAGGATCGCGTAAAACGGATACGAAAATCCGTAAGCCGATCTAGGGGAACTTCCGGAGTTGCTCCGTAGAGTCCCAGAACCGCGGATTTCCGAATGCAGACGTTTGAAATCGCTGCGTTTTGGCAGTCGGCTTGGGAACCATCTGGTCCCTCGGACCACCTGCGGGCCGGGATGCGGACAGCCTCAACCGACTTGGCGAAGGAACGCGGTTAATCGTCCTGAGCCGAATCACGCTGGCAGATTCATCGTACCGCCCGTGCCGGCGCGCGGTTCGCGGACCGAGGTCAGATGCAGCAGAAATGCATTTTTCTTCACCTTGACCTGCGTCAAGGCGCTTGCATTCCGGACAGCCCATGGCAAGGGCCGGACATCGACAGAAGGGTCGCACCAAATGTCACTGCCAGGGAACAACCCGCAAGTCGGCGAGCCGGCGAGCGATGCCATCCGGACCATGCTTCACGCCATGGTCGACCAGCTTCTCGCCGAGCGTCGGCGCGACCAGACCGAACAGGCTGCGGATCTGCGCGAAGTGGCGCGGGCGGTCTACCAGACCCGCCGCGCGCGCAACAAGATCCTCCCGCGCGAGCTGCTGGGCGAACCGGCCTGGGACATCCTGCTCGACCTCTACGGCAACGACGCCGATCAGCGCGGCGCGAGCACCAAGCGCGTGTGCCTGGCCGCCGACGTGCCCTATTCCACGGCGTGGCGGTGCCTCGCTGCACTCGAGGCCGATGGGCTGGTCGAACGCTTCGGCGACAATCTGGACGCCCGGCGCCAGCTCGTCCGCCTGACCGAACGGGGCGAGGCGGCGGTGCGCCAGTGTGTCGGCGTCGCAGCGGGCCTGGCCCTCTGCTGACTGGCTCCTGCTGACTGGCCCCTGCTGACTGGCCCGGTCGGATCGGCAAGACAGACACCGGAACGACAGCGGGCGCGGAGCCGAGGCCCCGCGCCCGCCGCGCCGTGTCCGGTCGCCCGGCTCAGGCGAACTTCAGCGCCTTGACCCGCTTGACGCCGGGCAGGCTGCGCGCCTGATCGACCACCGCGGCGGGCACCGGGCTGTCGACCGAGAGCAGCAGCACCGCTTCGCCACCGGCGTTCCGGCGCCCGAGGTTGAACGTGCCGATGTTGATCGCGTTCTCGCCCAGCAGGGTGCCGATCCGTCCGATGAAGCCGGGGGCATCCTCGTTGACGACATAGACCATGTCGCCGGTCAGCTCCGCCTCGACCTTGATGCCGAACAGTTCGACCAGCCGCGGTTCGGCGTTCGAGAACAGCGTGCCGGCGACCGAGCGTTCGCCGTCGGTGGTCTTGACCGAAACGCGCACCAGGGTGTGGTAGTCGCCGGTCTTCTCGGTCTTGACGTCGCGCACTTCCATCCCGCGCTCCTTGGCCAGGAACGGGGCGTTGACCATGTTGACCGTGTCGGACTGGGTGCGCAGGAACCCGGCCAGCACGGCGGCGATGATCGGCTTGGAGTTGAGCTCGGCCGCGGCGCCTTCGGTATGGATCGAGATGCGCGGGATCGCCCCGGTGGTCAGCTGGCCGACCAGTGAGCCGAGCTTTTCGGCCAGGGCCATGTAGGGCCGCAGCTTGGGCGCCTCCTCGGCGCTGAGCGAGGGCATGTTGAGCGCATTGGTCACCCCGCCGTTGACCAGATAGTCGGCCATCTGCTCGGCCACCTGCAGCGCCACGTTGACCTGGGCCTCGGTGGTGCTGGCACCAAGGTGCGGGGTGCAGATGAAGTTCGGGGTGCCGAACAGCGGCGAGTCCTTGGCCGGCTCGGTCTCGAACACGTCGAGCGCGGCGCCCGCCACCTGGCCGCTGTCAAGCGCGTCCTTCAGCGCCGCCTCGTCGATCAGGCCGCCGCGTGCGCAGTTGATGATCCGCACGCCCTTCTTCGCCTTGGCGAGGTTCTCGCGGCTGAGGATGTTGCGCGTCTCGTTGGTCAGCGGGGTGTGCAGGGTGATGAAGTCGGCCTTGCCCAGCAGGGTGTCGAGATCGGCCTTCTCCACGCCCATCTCGATCGCGCGCTCGGGGGTCAGGAACGGATCATAGGCGACCACCTTCATGCGCAGGCCCTGCGCCCGCGCCGCGACGATCGAGCCGATGTTGCCGGCACCGATCAGGCCCAGCGTCTTGCCGGTCACCTCGACCCCCATGAACCCGTTCTTGGGCCACAGTCCCGCTTGGGTCTGGGTGTTCGCCTCGGGGATCTGGCGGGCCAGCGCGAACATCATCGCGATGGCGTGCTCGGCCGTGGTGATCGAGTTGCCGAACGGGGTGTTCATCACCACCACGCCCTTCGAGCTGGCATAGGGGATATCGACATTGTCGACCCCGATCCCGGCGCGGCCGATGACCTTGAGGTTGGTCGCGGCATCGAGGATCGCCGGGGTGACCTTGGTCGACGAGCGGATGGCCAGGCCATCGTACTGGCCGATCCGGGCGATCAGTTGCTCCGGCGTCTCGCCGGTGATGACATCGACGTCGCAGCCCATCTCGGTGAAGATGCGGGCGGCGTTGGGGTCCATCTTGTCGGAAATGAGGACTTTGGGCTTGGTCATGGTGCTTGTCCTTGGTCGTCCCGGCGAGCGGGATCCGGAATCGGGGAATGGAAGGATGGCGTCGTCCCGGGCCTGACCCGGGACCGCTGACCCGCTTCGACGCAACCTTGCGCGGATCCGGCCAGCGGTCCCGGCTTTCGCCGGGACGACGAGTGGCTCAGCCCGCCTTGGCGGTGGCGTAGGCCCAGTCGAGCCAGGGGCCGAGGTCCTGGATGTCCTCGACGTTCACCGTGGCGCCGCACCAGATGCGCAGGCCCGGAGGCGCGTCGCGATAGCCGGCAACGTCATAGGCCGCGCCCTGCTTTTCGAGCAGCCCGGCGAAGGTCTTGATGAAGTCGGCGTCGGCACCCTCGACCGCGAGGCAGACCGAGGTCTTCGACCGGATCGCCGGATCGGCGCAGAGGTGGGAAAGCCAGGACCGCTCCGCAACGATCGCGTCAAGCGCGGCGGCGTTGGCGTCGCTGCGGGCCTGCAGGCCCTTGAGCCCGCCCAGGCCCTTGGCCCATTCGAGCGCGAAGATCGCGTCCTCCACCGCCAGCATCGACGGGGTGTTGATCGTCTCGCCCTTGAACACGCCCTCGGCCAGCTTGCCCTTGCTCACCAGGCGGAACACCTTGGGGAGCGGCCAGGCAGGAGTGTAGGTCTCGAGCCGCTCGACCGCGCGGGGGCCGAGGATCAGGACGCCGTGGCCGCCCTCGCCGCCCAGCACCTTCTGCCATGAGAAGGTGGCGACATCGATCTTGTCCCAATCGATATCGTAGGCGAAGACCGCCGAGGTGGCATCGGCGAAGGACAGACCTTCGCGGTCGGCCGGGATGAAATCGGCGTTCGGCACGCGCACGCCCGAAGTGGTCCCGTTCCAGGTGAACAGCACGTCGTGCGACCAGTCGATCGCAGACAGGTCGGGAATCTGGCCGTAGTCGGCACGCAGAATGGTCGGATCGAGCTTGAGCTGCTTGGCCGCGTCGGTGACCCAGCCCTCGCCGAAGCTCTCCCACGCCAGCGTGGTGACGGGGCGCGCGCCCAGCATGGTCCACATCGCCATCTCGAAGGCACCCGTGTCGGACCCGGGGACGATGCCGATGCGGTGGGTGTCGGGCAGCTGGAGCACTTCGCGCATCAGGTCGATGCAATACTGCAGGCGCGACTTGCCGATCTTGGCGCGGTGCGAGCGGCCCAGCGATTCGATGGCGAGCTTGTCGGGAGCATATCCGGGCGGCTTGGCGCAGGGCCCGGACGAAAAGAACGGACGCGCGGGTTTGCGCGCCGGCAGTTGTGCAGTCATGTAGTCTCTCCTTGCAGAGAGCACGCGCGGCGTTGGGACCGCGTGGCCCGTCGGCCGCTCTAGTGGCAAGCGGCGCCAAGTCAACAAGGTTCGGCTGAGGGGGAATGCTTAAGGCGCGTGACCGGGTCCACGAATGGCAGCGGATGGCCGGTACGGGTGGGGAGCGGACGTACGTCGCGGGGGCGGATGGAGCAGCCGCCCATTGTCTGATCAACTCAAAGACCTTCGTCATACCAGCGAAGGCTGGCATCGTTCGCGGCGAGGCGAGAGATCCCAGCCTTTGCTGGGATGACGGGTGTTGGGCGAAAGCGACAGTTCGACTGCGTCTGGCCAAACGCGCACCCACCTTGCCATGCCCGGCGCACCTGCGCGATACTGCAGCGATGCGCCGCGCTGTGGCCCTGCTTCTCCTCACCCTCCTTGCCGCCTGCGGCGCCGTGCCCGAGGGACGGCAGCAGGCTGCGCCGCGGCGCTCGCCGCTGGTCTACGCCGCCCATCCCGAAGCGCGGGCCTGCCTCGCCAATCTCGGCCGCAGCAGCGTGGGCTTCACCCCCCTGCCCGACCAGTACTACGGCGCCGGCTGTTCGACCCGCAACGCGGTGCGCCTCTCCACCCTGACCAGCGACACCGCGCAACTGTCGGTCAGCAACCTCGGGCCGGTGGCCTGCCCGCTGGCCACCACTTTCGCCGCCTGGGCGCGCTATGGGGTCGACCGGGCGGCGCGGCAGATCCTGGGCAGCCCGCTGGCGCGGATCGAGACCATGGGCAGCTACAACTGCCGCACCGTGGCGGGGACCGACCGGCTGAGCGCGCATGCCCGCGCCGAGGCGATCGACGTCTCCGCCTTCGTGCTCGAGAACGGCCGCCGCATCACGGTGCTGGGCGACTGGACCGGCGGCGACAACCAGGCCCGGGCCTTCCTCCAGACGGTCCATGCCAGCGCCTGCAAACGCTTCGGAACGACCCTGGGACCGGCCTACAACGGGGCGCACCGCGACCACTTGCATCTGGAGCTGAGCGGCCGGGCCTTCTGCCGCTAGCCGCCATCGCCGCCGGGCTTGTCCTACTCGTCGAACGCATAGTCCGGCAGCGAGTGGAACGCCCGCTTGAGCGCCTCGCCCCAGCCCGAACTGATCTTCTGGAAATAGGCATCGGCGGCGGTGACGCGCTTGGCGTGGAGCGGGGCGAAGCCGTCCTTCTCGATCACCAGCAGATCAAGCGGCAGGCCGACCGAGAGGTTGGCCTTGAGCGTCGAATCGAAGCTGACCATCATCAGCTTGACCGCGTCCTCGAAGCTCATCGCCTTGTCGTAGCCGCGCAGCAGGATCGGGCGGCCGTACTTGGTCTCGCCGATCTGGAAGAACGGCGTGTCGTAGCTGGCCTCGATGAAGTTGCCTTCCGGGTAGATCAGGAACAGCCGCGGCTCCATGCCGCGGATCTGGCCGGCGACGATCATCGAGGCGGTGAACCGGCCCTGCGCCTCCTCGCCGTTGAAGTTCTCGCGCTCGCGGATGGTGTCGTTCAGCAGCTTGCCGACGATCTGCGCCACCTGGAACATGGTCTCGGCCTCGAGCAGCGAGTTTTGCCGCTCCTGCGGGGCCTTGGTCCGCTCTTCCAAGAGGCTGATCACGTACTGGGTGGTCGCCAGGTTGCCCGCGGTCATGATCGCGATCATCCGTTCGCCCGGCACCTGCCAGTGGAACATCTTGCGGAACACCGAAATGTTGTCGACGCCCGAATTGGTGCGGGTATCGCTCATCAGCACGAGCCCACGATCGAGCATCATGCCTACGCAGTACGTCATGTCCGGCCCCGTCCGTTGTTGTGCCGCGCGGTCCTGGCCGCGCGGGGCGGCAGGGCGCGATTCGTCCCCCTGATCGACCGCTATTGTTGAACGGCCTGCTGCTCCACCGCAAGGCTGACCGACAGCGATGACGCCGTCTGCCCCCAGGTGATCCCGGTCACCGGCGCCGCCTCGGCATAGTCGCGCCCAGAGGCGACGCGGACATACCGGGCATCCGGACTGATCCCGTTGGACACGTCGAAGCCGACCCAGCCGAGCCCGTCGACATGGGCCTCGGCCCAGCCGTGCCCGGCGTCCTGCTCGGTGCGGCCCTCGATCAGCAGGTAGCCGCTGACGTAGCGCGCGGGAAAACCCAGCAGCCGGGCCGCGCCGATGAAGATGTGGGCATGGTCCTGGCAGACCCCCCGCCCCGCGGCGAGCGCCTCCTCGGCGCTGGTCCCGACATCGGTGTGCCCGGGAGCATAGGTGACCGCGCCCAGCACCGCCTGCGACAGGCTGTGGAGCTGGGCCAGCCGATCGTCCCCGACGGCGGCGAGCGGGGCGGCCAGCGCCTTGAGCCGCGCGCCGGGCCGGGTCAGCGGCGACTGGCACTGGAAGGCCCACAGCGGCAGCCGGCCATTGTGGCGCCCGACCACGCCGGCGCGGTCGGCCGTATCGACCACGCCCTCGCAGGCGATCACCAGCTCGGTCGTGCCGGGCAGGATCGAGGCGAGCGTGACATGGTTGGCGTTGTGGTCGTCATAGACCACCTCGACCCGCGCGCCGGTCAGCTCCATCCGCCAGGCCCGCACCGACTGGCCATGGTTCTCCTTGGGCGAGAGCCGCAGCCGCTGCAGCCCCTGGGCCAGGGGCGTGTCGAAGCGGTAGTGGGTCTCGTGGCGAACGGCGAGGCGCATCGGCCCTCCCCTCAATCGGTGAAGCGGTAATCCTGCGCGATCGCGTTGGCGACGTCGATGTTGCAGGCGATGAAGTCGACGATGAACTCGTGCAGGCCGGATTCGACGATCTGCTCGATCGTGGTCTGATGCAGCCGCGCACCGGCATTGCGCAGCAGCTCGTGCGCGTGGGTCTCCTCGCCATAGGCACGGGCCAGGCTGGCCAGGTTGCTGCGCAGCTTTTCATAGCAGAAGGCCAGGCTGCGCGGGAACCGGCCGTCAAGGATCAGGAAAGCCGCGATCCCGCGCGCATCCATCCCGCCGGCATTGAGCCAGCGATAGGCGCGGTCGCCCGCCACCGAGCGCAGCACCGTTTCCCACTGCACGTGATCGAGGCTCGAACCGACCCAGGCCACCGAGGGCAGCAGCACGTGATACTTCACGTCGAGGATCCGCGCGGTGTTGTCGGCGCGCTCGAGGAAGGTGCCGATCCGCGCGAAATTGAAGATGTCGTTGCGCAGCATGGTGCCATCCATCGCCCCGCGCACATAGGTCGCCTGGCGGCGGATCGTGCCGAGCACCTCGCCGAGATTGGTCTCGCGCGCCGGCCGGGCCAGCATGTCGCGCAGGGTCATCCACGATTCATTGGTGGCTTCCCAGACCTCGCGGGTGATCGCCGTACGGACCATCCGGGCATTGGTCCGCGCGCCTTCGATCATCGCCAGCACGGAGCCGGGATTGTCCTTGTCGCGCAGGATGAAATTGCACACCTGCGGCCCGGTGAAGTCGCTGCGCCGCGCGGCATAGGCCTGCTCCAGCCCCATCGTGACCAGCACCGAACGCCATTCCTCGGCCGAGGCGGAATCGCCGCGGGTCAGCGCCATGCGGAAACCCGCGTCGAGCAGCCGCGCGGTGTTCTCGGCGCGCTCGAGATAGCGGAACATCCAGAAGATGCCGTTGGCGGACCGTCCCAGCATCAGCGCGCCTCCATCGGAGTGGCCTGGCTCCGACCCGTCAGTTTCCCGTCATCCTGAACTCGTTTCAGGATGACGAAAAGCGCGCGCTGGACGTGTGGTGCGAAGATCATCGTCAATCCTCCAGCACCCAGGAATCCTTGGTCCCGCCGCCCTGCGACGAGTTGACCACCAGGCTGCCCTTCTTGAGCGCCACGCGGGTCAGGCCGCCGGGGGTGATGTCCACCCCGTTGGGGCTGACCAGCACGAAGGGCCGCAGATCGACATGGCGCGGGGCGAGGCCGGCCTTGGTGAAGATCGGGCAGGTCGACAGCGAGAGCGTGGGCTGGGCAATGTAGTTGTCGGGCCGCGCGCGCAGCTTGGCGGCGAAGGCGGCGATCTCCTTGCGGCTCGAGGTCGGGCCGATCAGCATGCCGTAGCCGCCCGAGCCGTGAACCTCCTTGACTACCAGCTCGGCGAGGTTGTCGAGCACGTACTGCAGCGACTCCGGCTCGGAGCAGCGCCAGGTCGGCACGTTCTGCAGCAGCGGCTTCTCGCCGGTGTAGAACTCGACGATCTCGGGCATGAAACTGTAGATCGCCTTGTCGTCGGCGATCCCGGTGCCGGGCGCGTTGGCGATGGTGATCCCGCCGGCGCGGTAGACGTCCATGATGCCCGGCACGCCCAGCGCCGAATCGGGATTGAACGTCAGCGGATCGAGATACTCGTCGTCGACCCGGCGGTAGAGCACGTCGATCGGCTGCCAGCCGCGGGTGGTGCGCATCGCGATGCGCCCGCCCACCACGCGCAGGTCGCTGCCCTCGACCAGCTCGGCGCCCATCTGGTCGGCGAGGAAGGCATGCTCGAAATAGGCCGAGTTGTAGACCCCCGGGGTGAGCACCGCCACGGTCGGCCGCTCCCCGGCCGAGAACTGCGCGGCCGGCGGGGTGCAGGCCGCGAGGCTGCGGGCCAGGCGGCGCGGATAGTCGCTCACCGGGCGGACCCGCACCTGGGTGAACAGCTCGGGGAACATGGCCATCATCGTCTCGCGGTTCTCCAGCATGTAGGAGACCCCGGAGGGCGTGCGGGCATTGTCCTCGAGCACCATGAAATCGTCCGGGCCGGTGCGGACCAGGTCGATCCCGACGATGTGGGTATAGACCCCGCCGGGCGGGACGAAGCCGGCCATCACCGGCAGGTAGGCGGCGTTCTCGCGCAGCAGCCGCTCGGGCAGCTTGCCGGCGCGGACGATCTCCTGGCGGTGGTAGACGTCATGGAGGAAGGCGTTGAGCGCGCGGACGCGCTGTTCGATGCCGCGCGACAGGCGGCGCCATTCGGCCGCGGTGATGATCCGCGGGACCATGTCGAAGGGGATCAGGCGTTCTTCCCCGGCATCGTCGCCATAGACGTTGAAGGTGATCCCGGTGCGGCGGAAGAAACCTTCCGCCTCGGCCGCCTGCTTGCGCAGCCAGCCCTGATCCTGGCCGCGGTACCATGCGTCGTAGCCGGCGTAGGCGGCCCTGACCTCTCCATCAGGGCCGAACATCTCGTCATACTGCGCCGTCTGGACTGCTGGCATAGACCCCCGCTTTGCCCAAGGTCTGCACGATCCCCCGGGCTTTGCCAAGAGGGGTCATGCTGCAGCTGCGAACGACGCCGTTCGGCCCGGTCAGGCCACCGCGCTGCGAGCGCTGCCGGGGGTGGCCGGCAGGACCGGCGGCAGAGCATGGACGGCGCGGTTGCGACCCTCGCTTTTGGCCTGGTAGAGCGCAGCGTCGGCGCGGCGGTACAGCTCGCGCCAGTCGTCCTCGCCGCGCACCGGTCCCTCGGCCATGCCGATGCTGACCGTGACCCGGACCTCGCCGGCCATGGCGGTGGCGCGGATGTCGGCAAGGATGCCGAGGGCCACGGCCTCGGACAGGGTCTCGGCCGCGCCGACCAGCGCGAACTCCTCGCCGCCAATCCGTGCGACGCTGGCGTTGAGATCGGCGCGAATCGCGAGCACCTCGGCAACGCCCCGCAGCACCTCGTCCCCGACCAGATGCCCGAAGCGGTCATTGACCGCCTTGAACTGGTCGATGTCCACCAGCAGCAGGCGCAGCGCCCCGGGACTGCGCCAGGCGATCAGCTGTTCAAGCAGGGCGCGGCGGTTGAGCAACCCGGTCAGCGCGTCGATGTTGGCCAGCTGGCGCGCGGCGCGCTCGTCGGCGCGGGCACGGTCGCGATCCTCGGTGATCAGCTTGATCCGGAAGGACATGGCCAGCGAAGAGAGCAGCGCCTCGATGCTCATCCCGATCACCAGGGCGTACTGGACCAAGGGGCTGAAGCCGATCAGGTTGAAGGCATGGGCGATGCGCAGCAGCGTCATCAGCAAGGGCAGAACCCAGGCGATCGCGAGCACACGGATCGAGCGGCTGCCGCGGCGCCAGGCGATGACCGTCAGCGCCAGCACGATGGCTGGCAGCGGGACAAAGCTGAACGCATAGGCCCGGTCGGCGAGATGACGCCAGCCCGGCGGGGCGAAGGCCACCGCAAGGCCCAGCAGGACATAGACGATGCCGAACTGCCGCGCGCTCTGGCGCAGCCACCTCGGCAGGCATTGGGGTTCGATGAAATCGGTGATGAACTGAAGCGAAAGCGCCGAGACGAAGCCGAGCAGAAGGTAGCTGGTGGCCAGCCGTTGGGTGTGGGCCACGGTCGGCACGAGCTGGACCATCGCCGCCGAATTCACCCAGACGTAGGCCAGCATGGCGAGCAGCGAGAGACAGTAGGTCAGCTGGAACCGCTCGCGGATCGTCAGCCACAGCACGATGTTGTAGCACAGCAGGCCGAACCCGAGACCTCCGAAGGCGGCCAGCGCGGCGACGGCCAGCAGCTCCTGGCCATGCAGGGCGGCGGTGTCGAGCACCTGGGGATCGCCGAGCAGGCCCGAGGCGTTGAGCGCGCCGTCGAGCCGGACCAGCACATCGCGCACCTCGCCGCCACCGGGGCTGTCGAGCGGGACGCCGAGCATCGCGCCGAAGCCGAGCTGGCGGGACAGGGCCGCATCGTCGTAGGTGCGGGCATGGATGTGGCCGCGGTCGTCACGGGTGATCACCGCGAGGCTTTGCTGCCAGTGCGGCACGAAACGGAACTGGCGCGGCTGGCCCTTGGCCGCCGGGGCCGCCGCGCCGGGCGGCAGGACGTAATGGACCCAGTAGGATCCGGGGCCCCAGTCGGACGTCGGACGCACGCAATCGAAGCGGGCCGGCGCGGCCAGAACGCGGGCGGGCGTATCGCCGGGCTGGACCGGCGCCACGCAACCCGCCAGCCGCAGCACCGGGCGCTCGACGGTTGCGGCACGAGCAGGATGGCCCCCGCACAACGCCAGCACCAGCAACGCCAGCAGCGCCCAGGCGCCACCGGGCGTCGCCCATTGCGCCCGCACGGCGGCAAGTGACTGATGAAACGGGCGCAGCATCGATCATGGGGCTGCCAGCAAATCGATAAGATATGTTTAGCCGGCGGAGAGAATTCGTCCGGGTGGTACCGGCTCCCTGCCTACCCGGGCGAGCCGTTCGCCTGATCGGGAGCCAGGCTGTCCAGCACCACCAGCACCGTGGCGATCGCCTCGGGCGAGGCGGCAAAGCCAAGATGGCTGCAGCGCAGGGCGATGGCCGCATCGCGCTCGCCCGGCCAGCCGCAGGCGCTGCGCGGGGCGACGATCCCGTCGCGCGGGCTCCACAGCGCCACGGTCGGCACCGGTGGCTTGACCGCGAAATCGCCCTTGATCGGGGGATCGTCGACCGGATGGCCGGTGACCAGCTGATAGGCGCGCCAGGCATTGTTGGCGCGGCGATCGCCCGAGAACGGCGAACCCATGGTGATCACCATGGCGACGGCAGCGGGGCGCTGCTTGGCCAGCTCGCGCGCGAACAGGCCGCCGAGGCTCCAGCCGACCAGCGTCAGCGGCGCGGCCTGTTCGTGGGCCAGGCGGGTGATCCGGGCGAGCAGAAAGGCGAAGTTCTCGGGGGTGGGGCCGAGGTTGAAGCCCAGCCCCCAGTCGAACACGCTGTGCCCGGCGCGCTCGAGCGCCTCGGCCATCGGCCGCATCCGCGCGGGATGGGCGCCGAAGCCCGGGAGCAACATGACCGGACCCGGCTGCCGGGCGACGTGATGGACCAGCGCCTTGTGCCGCGCCCCGAACAGCACCGCCAGCTCGCGCCAGAGCAGCCGCGCCGGCGGAGTGCGGACCCCGGCGGGGCGCTGCTGGCGCACCAGTTCGGCGCGGCGGCGCAGGCTTGCGGGGAGCAGAGGAGGAACCGGCAGCGGCATCCCTGGCGTCCTAGCCGGTCGATGCCGCCCTGCGCCAGCCGTCTTCGCAGCCCTGCCCCCTACAGCCGCGGCAAGGTGACCCCGCGCTGGCCCATGTACTTGCCCGCGCGGTCGGCATAGCTGACCTGGCACGGCTCGTTGCCCTTGAGGAACAGGAACTGGCAGGCGCCCTCGTTGGCATAGATCCGCGCCGGCAGCGGGGTGGTGTTGGAGAATTCAAGCGTCACGTGGCCTTCCCACTCGGGCTCGAGCGGGGTGACGTTCACGATGATCCCGCAGCGGGCATAGGTGCTCTTGCCCAGGCAAATCACCAGCACGTCGCGGGGAATGCGGAAGTATTCCACCGTGCGGGCCAGGACGAAGCTGTTGGGCGGGATCACGCAGACGTCGGTCTTGCGATCGACGAAGCTGTTCGGCGCGAACTCCTTGGGATCGACCACCGCATTGTCGACATTGGTGAAAATCTTGAACTCGTCGGCCACGCGCGCGTCATAGCCGTAGGACGAAAGCCCGTAGGAAATGCAGCCCTCGCGCTGCTGGCGCTCGACGAACGGCTCGATCATGCCGCGCTGGAGGGCTTCTTCCCGAATCCATCGGTCGCTGAGAATGCTCATGCGGGACGTGATTCCCGATGGCGGCGGCAGGGGCAAGCGGGGGCGGCAGGGTTATGCCCCGGTGGGATGGGGCCGGGCACTAAACCCCGTGGTATTCGCGATACCATTCCACGAAGCGCGGCACCCCGACGTCGATGGAGGTCGTCGGCGCATAGCCCAGGTCGGCCGCGATGGCCGAGATATCGGCGCAGGTCCGCGGCACGTCGCCGGCCTGCATCGGCTGGAGGTCGAGCCGCGCGGTGATCCCGGTGGCCTTCTCGAGCAGCCCGATCACCGTCATCAGATGTTCCGCGCGGTGGTTGCCGATGTTGTAGAGCCGGTGCGGCTTCACGCTCCCGCCGGGCTTGGGCAGGCCATCATCGGATGGGGGATTGTCGAGGCTGGCCACCACCCCGGCGACGATGTCGTCGATATAGGTGAAGTCGCGGTACATCTCGCCCGCGTTGAACACCGGCAGCGCCTCGCCGGCGAACAGCTTGCGGGTGAAGATCCACAGCATCATGTCGGGCCGGCCCCACGGGCCATAGACCGTGAAGAAGCGCAGCCCGGTCTGCGGCAGGCGGTAGAGATGGGCGTAGGTCTCGCTCATCAGTTCGTCGGCGCGCTTGGTCGCGGCGTAGAGCGAGACCGGGTGGTCGGCGCGGTCCTCGACCGCGAAGGGCAGCTTGGCATTGCCGCCATAGACCGACGAGGAGCTGGCATAGACCAGGTGCCGTACCCGGCGGTGGCGGCCGATCTCGAGCAGATTGAGATGCCCGACCAGGTTGGACTGGACATAGGCATGCGGGTTCTCGAGCGAATAGCGCACCCCGGCCTGGGCGCCGAGGTGGACGATCGCGTCGAACTCGTAGGGAGCCAGCGCGGCGACCAGCCCGGGATGGTCGGCGAAATCGTGCGGGACGAAGGTGAAGCGGTCTCCCGCCTCGGCCGCCAGCACGGCCAGCCGCGCCTGCTTGAGCGCGGGGTCGTAGTAGGCGTTGCAGTTGTCGACCCCGATCACGCAATCGCCCCGCGCGACCAGCGCACGGATCAGGCTGAAACCGATGAACCCGGCGGCGCCGGTGACGAGAACGGGCATGCGTGGCGGGACTCCCTGTGGTCCGCTGCCTAGCGGACGCGGCTTGTCGGGTGGTTAATCAGATCCCCGCATACCAGGCATAGTCCTTGCGATCTTCCCAGTAGCCACCCTTGCCGCCGTAGAGCCCGGCAAGGGTGGCGCGGGCCTCGATCCGCATGACGTACTTGGCCTGCTTGTAGCCGAGCTGCCGCTCGACCCGCAGCCGCGCCGGGGCGCCGTGGCGGACCGGCAGCGGCTGCCCGTTCATGGCCAGGGCGAGGATGGTCTGCGGGTGGAACGCATCGATCAGGTCGATCGATTCGTAATAGGGCACGGGGCCGAACGAATCGGCGCAGTGGAACACCAGATAGCGCGCCGCCGGCAACAGCGTCGCGGCGCGCAGGATCGTGCCGAGCTGGGGGCCGGCCCATTCGCCGATCGCGCTCCAGCCCTCGACGCAGTCGTGCCGGGTGATCTGGCGGCGCTGCGGCAGCGCGCGCAGCGCCTCGAGCGAAAGCTCGAGCGGGCGCAGCACCAGCCCGTCAAGGCGCAGGCGCCAGTCGGCGAAGCCGCTCTCGCGATGGCGCACCCAGTCGGGATTGCCGTTGGCCTGGTGGTTGCCATTGGCGCGGAAATCGGGCGAGAGGTCGGCCCGCGTGAACTCGGGCGCCAGCGCCTGGCCGCCGAGCAGGCGCTGGCTGGCGAGGTGCGCCTGTTCGGCACTCTGCAGCAGGGCCCGGGCGGCGGGGGACCGGTTGACCCGGTCGCACCCCGCCAGCAGCAGCCCGCCGGCCCCGGCAGCGACAGTGCCCAGCAGCGCGCGGCGGCTGACCGGCTCAGTCATGGCTGCGCTCGCGCGGCAGGCGGTACCAGCCGGTGATCATCGACCGGAGCTCGTTGACCGGACCGGCCAGGACCACCATGGTGACGTGGACCAGCGCGAACAGGACCAGCCCGGCCGCGGCGAGAAAGTGCAGCGAGCGCGCCGACTGGCGCCCGCCGAACAGGTCAAGCAGCCACGGCAGTGCGGCATTGAGGCCGGGCGACATGGTCAGCCCGGTCAGGATCACCAACGGCAGCAGGCCGAACAGCACCCCGCAGTAGGCCAGCTTCTGCAGCACGTTGTAGCGCAGCGCCGCCGCGCCGGCAGGAAACCGCAGCCGGGCATGGTCGACCACATCGCGCCACAGGTGGGCGGGGCGCCATTCGGCTGCCGTGATGTGCAGATCGCGGCGGATATGCCCGTTGCGCAGCGAGCGCAGCAGATAGCCCAGCAACGCGAGCGCCAGCACCCAGGCAAAGGCCAGGTGCCAGATCCGGGCATCGGCCAGGCTGTAGCTGGATGGCAGGGTGGCCCAGCCGGGGAAGCGCGGCAGCTGCAACCAGGCGTGATCGCGGTTGGCCCCGTAGGCCCCCCAGTAGAGCCGCGGATGGGCATTGAAGATCATCAGCCCGCTCATCAGCATGATCGTCAGCGTGACCAGGTTGAGCCAGTGCCACAGCCGCGTCGACAGGCGATGGCGCCGCACCAGCATGCCGCCGCGCGGCGCCGCGTCCGATCTCGCCGGCTGACCGGACGCGGGATCGCGGGCAAGGCTGTCGGCAGGGGTCATCGGCGAGGCTCTCCCTCGCATCGGACCTTAGGCCCGCCCCCCGGCCTTGTCACGCCCCGATCAGGTGGAGCGCCACCTCGCGGCGGTGCGGAGCCCGGCGGTGCTCGGCCAGCCAGATACCTTGCCAGCTGCCCAGCCGCGGCCGTCCGGCCAGGACCGGAAGCGACAGGGTCACGCCGGTCAGGACACTGCGCAGGTGCGCCGGCATGTCGTCGGGCCCCTCGTCGTCATGGACATAGCCCGGTCCTTCGGGGGCGAGCCGGTCGAGCCAGCGCGCCAGATCGGCGCGGACCTCGGGCGCGGCGTTCTCCTGGATCAGCAGCGAGGCCGAGGTATGACGGACGAGCAGCGTCAGGAGCCCCTCGGCAAGGCCCGAAGCGGCCACCCAGGCGCAGACCTCGCCGGTGATCTCGGTGAAGCCGCGCCCGCGGGTGGCGAAGACGAGCGTGGTGGAGAGCTGGCGCATCCCCGCACCCTAGGATCGTTTCCACCGGCGGGAAAGCGGCACCGGCCCGCCCCCCGCCCGGACCACGGCCCGGACCGGGGGGAGCGGGCCGCCGCCCTCAGAGCGCGTCGACGAGGACCAGCTCGGCGTCCTCGAGCGCGGTCACCTCGATCGTCTCGACCCCGGTGATCGCCACGCCGTCGCGGGCCGCGGCCTCGACTGTGCCGATCCGCACCCGCCCGGAGGCCGGGACGAGATAGGCGTGGCGCTCGGGCGCAAGGCTGTAGCGCACGGTATCGCCGGCCTTGACCAGCGCCCCGGCAACGCGCGCCCGGGCATTGATGCGCAGCGCGTCCGCGTCGCCGGGCATGCCCGAGGCGAGGATGACGAAGCCGCCGGCGCGGTCGTCGCGCGGGAACGGCCGGGTGCCCCAGCTGGGCGTGTGGCCGCGGGCATCGGGCAGGATCCAGATCTGGAACAGCCGGGTCTCCTCGTCCTCGAGGTTGTATTCGGCGTGGGTGATCCCGGTCCCGGCCGACATCACCTGGACATCACCGGCGACGGTGCGGCCCTCGTTGCCGAGGCTGTCGCGGTGCGAGATCGCACCCTGGCGGACATAGGTGACGATCTCCATGTCGCGGTGGGGGTGCGGCGGAAAGCCCGAGCGCGGGGCGATGGCGTCATCGTTCCACACCCGCAGCGCTCCCCACTGCACCCGGTCGGGATCGTGGTAGTCGGCAAAGGAGAAGTGGTGATGGGCATCGAGCCAGCCATGGTTGGCCGCGCCGAGGGTCGCGAAGGGGCGCAGCTCGATGGTCGGGGTGGCAAGGGTGGGAGCAGCGGTCGTGGTCATGGCAGTTCTCCTGGGCGGGGACGGCGGCCCCGCGGCTGCACCCTTTCTAGCCCTTGCTTGACTACCCAATAAGTGGGATAAAACGCGTCGAAATGTTCCAATAAATCGAAAGTCTGGAGCATGGAGGTCGGCCGGCCCTCGCTCGATCACCTCGCCGTGTTCCTCGCCATTGTCGAGGAGGGCAGCTTCAGCCGCGCCGCCCGGCGGCTGGGCCGGGCGGTCTCGGTGGTCAGCTATGCGGTCACCACGCTCGAGGCCCAGCTTGGCGTCGCGCTGTTTGACCGCGCGGGTTCGCGCCGGCCGGTGCTGACCGAAGCCGGGCGCACCGTGCTGGGCCATGCCCGCGGGGTCAGCGACGAGGTCGACGCGCTGGTCAGCGGGATCCGCGCGCTCAACCAGGGGCTGGAAAGCGAGCTGACCGTGGTGGTCGACGTGATGATGCCGCAGGACCGGCTGGCTGCGGTGCTGCGCGAGTTCCAGAGCGCCTTCCCCACGGTCGACCTGCGCCTCCATGTCGAGAGCCTGGGCGCGGTGGGCGAGATGGTGGTGACCGGGCGCGCCCGGATCGGCCTGGCCGGGGACATGCTGGCCGACCACCCCGACCTCCACCTGCGCCGGGTCGGCGCGGTGACGCTGGTCCCGGTCGCGGCGCCGGGCCACCCCCTCGCCCGGCTGACCGAGATCCCGCCCGGCATGGCGCGGCGCTACCGTCAGCTGGTCCTGACCGACCGGTCGGCCCGGACCGCCGGGGAGGATTTCGCGGTGTTCGGCGCGCGCAGCTGGCGGCTGGGTGATCTCGGCGCCAAGCACGCCCTGCTGCGCGAGGGGATCGGCTGGGGCGGCATGCCGCGCCACATGATCGCGGGCGACCTGGCCAATGGCCGGCTGGTGGCGCTGGCCGTGCCCGAATGGGGCCAGACCAGCTATACCCTGCGCGCGATCTGGCGGCGCGATGCCCCCCCCGGGCCGGCCGGCTGCTGGCTGCTTGACGTGCTCGGCCGGGCCTGCGCCGAAGCTGAGGAGGACCCGCCCGGCTAGCGCCGGGACAGGTCGGCCATCGCGTCATCTCCTTGTCGGAACGGGGATCAGGCCAGCTGGCCGACAACGAGGCCGCCCACAGCGCTCGCCGCGAGCACGCGCAGCAGGCTCCAGCGCACCCGGAAGATCAGCCAGGCCGCGAGCCCTGCGAGCAGGGCGGCGCGCCAGTCGAGGCTGCGCGGATCGGGCAGGGTCAGGGCCAGGCCGGGCAGACCGGCCGGAACCGTGCGGGCGAACAGGAGGTGCAGCGCGAACCACAGCGAAAGACTGGCGATCACCCCGACCACCGCCGCGGTCACCGCCGCCAGCCCACCCTTCAGCCGCTGGGCATGCTCGAGCCGCTCGATCCACGGCGCCAGCGCGAAGATCCACAGGAAACACGGGGCGAAGGTGACCCACGTGGTCAGGACCGCGCCAAGGATTCCGGCGGTGAGCGGGGTGAACGGTGCCGGACTGCGGAACGCGGCGAGATAGCCGACATACTGCGTGACCATGATCAGCGGCCCCGGCGTGGTCTCGGCCAGGCCGAGGCCATCGGCCATCTCGCCCGGGGTCAGCCAGCCGAACCCCTCGACCGCCTGCTGCGCCATATAGGCGAGCACGGCATAGGCGCCGCCGAAGGTCACGACCGCCAGCTTGGCGAAGAACAGGCCGATCCGCGCCAGCACGTGATCGGGGCCGAGCAGCGCCACCACCACGACCAGCGGCGCCGCCCAGAGCAGGCCGCCGACCAGCGCGGCACGCAGCGTCGTGCCCCAGGGCCGCGGGGCGCGCGGCGGCGGCGCGCCGAGCGGCTTGAGGTTGAGCAGCGCCGGACGCCGGGCGGCAAGCCCCGTGCCGATCAGCCCGGCGCCGAGCACGACCAGCGGAAACGGCCAGTCGAACACGAACAGGGCGAGGAAGGCGGCCAGCGCGATGGCGCGCATGACCGGGGTATCGAGCGCCCGGCCTGCGACCCGCAGCAGCGCCTGGACCACGATCGCCAGCACCGCGGCCTTGATGCCGAGGAACAGCGCGGCGAACCAGGCGAGGTGCGCGGCATAGCCGTAGAGGATCGACAGCGCCAGAATCACCAGTGCGCCGGGCAGCACGAACAGCAGCCCGGCGGCGAGACCGCCCTTGAGCCCGTGCAGCCGCCAGCCGATCCAGATCGCCAGCTGCTGCGCCTCGGGACCGGGGAGCAGGTGGCAGAAGTTGAGCGCGTGGAGGTACTGCGCCTCGGTGATCCAGCGGCGGTCCTCGACCAGCTCGCGGTGCATCAGCGCGATCTGGCCAACCGGACCGCCGAAGCTGAGACAGCCGATCCGGGCAGCAACCCGGACCAGTTCACCGAATGAGGGAGGGGTCACCTCGCTGGTCGCCACGGACATGCACCTTTCCATCCGCCAGTGCGGACTGCTGAAAGGCAACACTTGGGCTCGCGCCTGACCGGGAGGTTGCTTGACCCCGGCAGCGCAGACTTATGCGCGCGGGCGGGGGCATGGCAAGTGCCCTTGCCGGCATCGCGCAGGGTCCCGGTGGTGCAAACAGCCTAGGCCAGGACCAAGACCAACCCCTCGTTCCTATAGACACAAACTGACACAATCTGGACTTGCACAGAAATGTTTTGCATAGCTTTTCCGCGAGCGCATCCTGCTCCAAATATAAAATCATTTTGTTAGTTTTATTATTCATAGGATGGATGGCTGGAACTCAAAACAAAGAATTTTCCATTATCCATCAGCGCGGCTAGATCCCGCCCCATCAAGGAACACAACATCGTCCCGCCCTGCTGCGCGGGATAAGATGGGGAGGCATTGCTATGACCCGATTGAAGCGAGGCGGCCTGCTGGGCGGCCTTTCCGTGGCCGCGCTGGTCTGGACCCCCGCTGCCATGGCCCAGGACGCCCTGCCCCAGGCTGCGGAGGACACCGCCCTCGAAGACGAGAACGCCATCGTCGTCACCGCGCGCAAGCGCGTCGAGAACCTGATCGACGTGCCGCTGGCGGTCTCGGTGGCCACGGCCGACCAGCTCAAGCGCGACCAGATCTACAACGTCACCGATCTGCAGCGCATCACTCCCGCGCTCGAGGTCGCGCAGACCTTCGGCGGGGAATCGAACGGCGGCGGACGGCTGCGCGGCTTCGGCACCGGGGTGTTCAACCCCTCGGTGGCGCCATCGGTCGCGCTGGTGATCGACCAGGTGCCGATCGGCAACCTCAACTTCCCGGTGCTGTTCGACATGGCCCAGGTTGAGGTTCTGCGCGGGCCGCAGGGCACCCTGTTCGGCCAGGGCGCCTCGGCCGGCGTGCTCAACATCACCACGCGCAATCCCGAGTTCGACCGGTTCGCCGCCAATGTCAGCATCGATGCCGCCGACAAGGGAACCGCCGGCGCCGAGTTCGGCGAGGTCATCGTCAATGCGGGCATGAACGTGCCGCTGGGGAGCAACGTGGCCTTGCGCGTGTCGGGCCAGTTCCGCCGCGAGACCGGCCTGCAGCGCAGCGCGACCACCGGGCTCGACAACCGGATCGACGACTTCGGCGTCCGCGCCAAGCTGCGCTTCGAGCCGAGCGAGTCGCTCAAGATCACCCTGACTGGCGAGCACGGCCAGAACGACAGCCGCGGCCAGACCTTCTTCGCGCTGGCGATCGCGCCGAACTCGACCGCGCCGTTCGGCGCACCAGGCGGCACCCGAGGAGCTGCCTCGACCGCCGCCTTCCTCAACCCGGCGGGCTGCGCCATGCCGGTGATCAGCGAGCGGGCCGAATGGTACTGCGAGAACGCGCCGACCGACCAGTCGACCACGATGTCGGCGGCGTCGGCAGTGGTGGACGTCTCGCTGTCCGATGCCCTCTCGCTCACGTCGGTCACCGCGTTCCGCGCCCGCGAGTTTCTGGTCAACCGCCGCGACTTCTCGCGCCTGACCACGGCGCCCGCAGCCCGGCAGGAGCGCACCGCGGAAAATGCCAACGGCTTCAGCCAGGAGCTGCGGCTGAACTATGTCGGCGCGGGCTTCGACGTGGTCGGCGGCCTGTTCTACACCGACTATGTCTTCGACCGCACCCCGATCGGCGAGCCGGCGGTGTTCGGCGCCACGGCCCCGGCCGATCGCGTCGGCTTCAGCGTCTGCACCTTCGCGGGCACGGTCTGCCCAGTGCCGATCTCGTTCACCCGCGAGTTTACCAACAACCGGACGATGGCCGCCTTTGCCGACGTGACGATCAACCTGACCGACCAGGTCGAGCTGTTCGGCGGCCTGCGCTATGACGATTACCGCAACACGACCCGCGTTCAGGTGTTCCGCGCCACCCCCGGGCCGAGCCAGACGCTGCAGATCAACGACGGCAACCTCTCGGGCCGGATCGGCCTGAGCTACATGCCCAACCCCGACGTCAACCTGTTCGCTTCCTTCGCCCGCGGCTACAAGCCCCCGGCGGCGGGCACCGACCCGTCGGGCGCGCTGTTCGAGCTGAACCCCGAACTGTCCGATTCGTTCGAGCTGGGCGCCAAGGTGGGCATCGGGCGGCTGCAGTTGTCGGGCAACGCCTTCTACACCCGGCTGCGCGACTTCCAGAGCCAGGCGAACGTCTTCGTCGGCACGGCGCTGGTCGCCCGTCCGCTCAACATCGACCGCATCGTGTCCAAGGGCTTCGAGCTGACCGCGTTCGGCCAGATCACCCGGGGCTTCTCGATCAATGCCGGCTACCAGTTCAACGATGTCCGCTTCCCCGCCGGCTTCGTCGGTGAGGATGGCCTGCCGCTCGGCGGAACCCAGCTGATCAACGCCCCCAAGCACAAGATCACGCTGTCGAGCGACTATGGGCACCAAGTCTCGGACGGGCTCGAGCTGTTCGTCAATGCCAACGTGGTCTACCGCAGCGAGATCCTGCTGGGGGCCCGCGCCGACCCCCGGTTCCGCTTCCGCGAGCACGCCATCGTCAACGGCGGGCTGGGCGTGCGCGCGCCGGACGGGGCCTGGACCGCGTCGCTGTTCGTCCGCAACCTGACCAAGACGCGGGCGCCGGTGGCCTATCTCGCCAGCACCTTCGCCGGACAGCCCGACGGCGGCCTGCGCGCCCTGCCGGCGGCCGGCCAGACGGCCCGGGTGGTCGGGGCGCGGGTCGGCTTCCAGTTCTGATCCACCATCCGCAGCGGCACCGCAGGGACGCCCGGCGTTGCCGCTGCGGCACAACTGTGTTGACCAGCGGCCGGTGATTATGGCAAGCGCCGCTCGCATGCGGAACGGCCGGCCCATCGGGCGGTCCACCGGTTCGGCGCCCTGGCCTTCGGCCTGGCGCCCGGCAGGTCCGCGGGTGTAGCTCAATGGTAGAGCAGAAGCTTCCCAAGCTTACGACGAGGGTTCGATTCCCTTCACCCGCTCCAGCCCGCTGCGCCATCCCTGCCCCGAACAGCGCTGAACCTCCCGAACGCCTCCGGTCGGCCGCCGCGAAGCGGCCGGGCGGTGCGGGGCAGTGCGGGCGACAGGCCGGCCGCGCCACCCGGCCTTGGTCAACCCCACGGTTCAAGCGCTTGCGCCTGCGAACCGGACGCGTCACATTGCCATGAGTGGGGCCGGCACGCCGCCTCGGCCAAGGGGCAGCGGACGCATGGAAGACGGCCAGGGCCCGGACGATCTGTCGCCGACCGCCTCGCGCTGGTTCGCGCTGCGCCGCTGGCAGGCCCGGCAACCTTGGCGCGGCTGGCTGCTGGTGCTGGTCCTGACGGCGCTGGCCAGCTTGCTGGTCCACTCGCTGGGGACGGATCTGCCGGCCCCGTTCCTGCCGTTCTATCCGGCGATCATGGTCGGCGCGCTGCTGGGCGGGCGGGTGATGGGCTATGCTGCGACCGGGCTGTGCCTGGGCAGCGCCGGGCTGTTCCTGGCGGCCGGCCCGGTGGCGGACGACCGGGCGGTGGTGCTGGTCACGCTGGTGCTGTCGCTGGTGGTGAGCACGTTGCTGGTCGAGGTGCTGGCCCAGCTGGCCACCCTGGCCGATGCGCTGCACCAGCGCGAGCTGACCCTGGCCGCCAGCACCGCGGCGCTGCTGGCGGAGGAGGCCCGACTGAGCGCAGCGCTGAGCGAGCTGGAGGCGCTCTACAACGAAGCCCCGATCGGGCTCGGCTTTCTCGACCGCGACATGCGTTTCGTGCGGATCAACGCGGCGCTCGCCGAGATGAACGGCTTCACCATCGAGCAGCACATCGGCAAGAGCGTGTGGGACCTCGTACCCGACCTGCGTGCCTCGGCCGAACCGATGCTGCGGCGCGTGCTGGACGAGAACGCGGCGATCAAGGGCGTCGAGCTGAGCGGCGAAACCCCGGCCCAGCCCGGGGTCCGGCGCGACTGGCAGGAGATGTTCTACCCGGTGCACGACAGGTCCGGCGCGGTCCAGGGCATCGCCATCTTCTGCGAGGAGGTGACCACGGCCAAGCGCGCCCGTGAACGCGAGCGGCTCCTGACCCGCGAGGTCGACCACCGCGCCAAGAACCTGCTGACGGTGATCCAGTCGGTGCTCAAGCTGACCCGCTCGACCGGCAGCGTCGAGGAGTTCAGGGCCGCGGTGACCGGGCGGATCCAGGCGCTCGGCCGGGTCCACACGCTGCTCGCGCAGAACCGCTGGGAGACGGTCCGGCTCGACGAGCTGGTGCGCCAGGAGCTGGCGCCGTTCGGCCCGGCGGTGCGGATCGACACGATCTCGCGCGCCTTGCGGCTCCAGCCCAATGTCGCCCAGGCGCTGAGCATGATCCTGCACGAGCTGGCGACCAATTCGGCCAAGCACGGAGCGCTGTCGGGCCGCGGCGGCGGCCAGGGCCACGTCGCCTTCGGCTGCGTGCTGCGCGCCGCCGCGGCCGACCCGGCGGCGGGCGGGACAGCCGGTGGGCCGGAGAGCGGACCGGAGAGCGGGCCTGACGCCAGCGGGATCGAGGACGGGGCCTGGGGCGAAGCCGGCCTGGCCACGCGCGGCGACGAGACCGCGGACGACGGGATCGCGGGCGGGGGGTCGACGGGGGCAGCGGGGGGCGAGACCGGCTGGATCACCCTGACCTGGACCGAACACGGCGGCCCGCCGGTGACCGCATCGGCGCCAGGCGGCTTCGGCACCTCGCTGATCCGCACCGCGGTGAAGGGGCTGCTGGCCGGCGAGCTCGACTATGACCTGCGCCCCGAGGGCCTGCACTGCGCGATCCGCTTCCCGCTGCGCCGCCGCGCGCCAGAGCCTGGGCCAGAGCTTGGGCCGGGGCCGGGGCCGGCGCCGGCCTGACCCGCGGCGCTCACCCCGGCCAGCCACGCCCCAGCGCCACGGCCAGCAGCACCGCCTGCCCCGCCGCGATCAGGTGAAGCCGCGCGACGAAAGGCTGCTTGCGCGTCTTGTGGCGCAGCAGCCAGCGCCCGGCATAGGCCCCCGGTGTCCCGCCCAGCGCGGCGCACAGCAGCAGGGTGCGCTCGGGGATGCGCCGGCCGCTGCGGCGGGCGGCGCGGGTCTTGTCGAGGGCGAAGAGGAAGAGGGTGAGGAGGCTGAGCGCGCACGGCCACAGCAGCATCAGTCCGGGCAAGACGAGACCTCCGGAGCGCCCTGCCCGTGCCGCCCCGCCGGGCGAGGCAGCCTGATCGGCCGTTTGACGCTCATGCGCCGGGTCGCCGCGATCGAAGCGCGCGCCGCGTTGTCATCCCGTCACGCCCCGACGTCGTCCCGGGCCTGACCCGGGACCCGGCTGTTCCCCGCCTCCCGGCCGAAGCGGGACCCCGGGTCCAGGCCGGGGCGACAACAGGGCGGGGCGGCAGGGGGCAAGCCCCCGCCACCCTGGTTCAGGCCGCGGCCGACCTCACTCCGCCGCGACGCTCCCGAACATGTCCGCCTCGATCTCGTCGCTGGTGGCGTCGCTGTTGGCGGCGTCCTTGGCCTTGCGGCGGCTGTCGAAGTTGCTCCACACGTCCTGCCAGTTGCCGCGGGTGGCGCCCTTCGAATATTCGGTGGCGCGGGTCTCGAAGAAGTTGGCGTGCTCCACGCCGTTGAGCAGCGGGGTGAGCCAGGGCAGCGGGTGGTCCTCGATCAGGTAGATCGGCTGGAGGCCGAGCTGGCCGAGGCGCCAGTCGGCGATGTAGCGGATGTAGCGCTTGATCTCCTTGGCGCTCATCCCCGGCACCGGGCCGGATTCGAAGGCCAGGTCGATGAAGGCGTCTTCGAGCCGCACGGTCTTCTGGCAGCAGTCGATGATGTCTTCCTTGACCGCCTTGGTCAGGCAGTCGCGTTCCTTGACGAAGGTGTGGAACAGCTTGGTGATGCCTTCGCAGTGCAGGCTTTCATCGCGCACCGACCACGAGACGATCTGGCCCATGCCCTTCATCTTGTTGAAGCGCGGGAAGTTCATCAGCATGGCGAAGCTGGCGAACAGCTGCAGGCCTTCGGTGAAGCCGCCGAACATGGCGAGGGTGCGGGCGATGTCCTCGTCCGAATCCACCCCGAAGGTGTGCAGATAGTCGTGCTTGGCCTTCAGCTCCTCGTATTCGAGGAACATGCCATATTCGCTTTCGGGCATGCCGATGGTGTCGAGCAGGTGCGAATAGGCCGCGATGTGCACCGTCTCCATGTTGGAGAAGGCGGCGAGCATCATCTTGATCTCGGTCGGCTTGAACACGCGGCCGTACTTGTCGTGGTAGCAGTCCTGCACCTCGACGTCGGCCTGGGTGAAAAAGCGGAAGATCTGGGTGAGCAGGTTGCGCTCGCTTTCAGAGATCTTCTGCGCCCAGTCGCGGCAGTCCTCGCCGAGCGGCACTTCCTCGGGCATCCAGTGGATCTGCTGCTGGCGCTTCCAGAACTCGTAGGCCCACGGATATTCGAACGGCTTGTAGGTCTTGCGGGCTTCGAGCAGCGGCATGAGGGTCTCTCCGGATTGGAGGGTTAATATAGGGTGGTGCGGGCGGCCTGCGAAGCGGTCCGCAGGGGCATGGCTGGGGAAAAGGGCGGGGCGGCGCAGCCGGAACGCCGCCGGTCGCGCAGGGCCCGGTCCGGCGGCGTCCCGATCACGCGGTCACTTCCAGAACAGGCCGGGCCGCAGCTTGCGGTCGCGGCGGTTGGCCCACATCTGCACGTACATCCAGATGCCAGAGATCGTGAAGAACACCATGGCGAGGCCCGACAGGGTGGCGATAGCCACGCCGACCGGGCCGAAGCTCTCACCCGAATGGAGGTGATGCAAGGTGCCGATGATGCTGCCGCCCTTCGGCGGCTTGGGGCGGCAGTTCATGGTCTCGGGGCAGACGAAACCCGCCGGCACCTGGGCCGCCGCCGCCGCCCGGTCGGGCTTGGGCAGGAACCACGGCACGACCTGGCTGAGCAGGCCGGTGATCGAAATCCACAGCAGGAACGCCCCGAAGAACACGACCAGCCAGCGATGCCACTTGCGCATGAAATTCACCTCCATCAACACGAACTACGGCCCTTTGCGCAGCCCTCCCGGGGAGGGGCAAGTCGCCAAGTGTCGCGGAATGTACGCCCACATCACTGGCAGGCGAGGCATTCCTCGTAGTCGGTCTGGGTGGCGAGCTCGATCTTCGGGGCCTCGGCGGTGTTGTCGGCCTCGACTCCGCCGGCGAACCCGGCGCGCTGCACCGACTTCGAGCGCAGGTAGTAGAGGCTCTTGATCCCCTTCTCCCAGGCCTGGAAGTGCAGCATCATCAGGTCCCACTTGTCGACGTCGGCCGGGATGTAGAGGTTCAGCGACTGGGCCTGGTCGATGTAGGGGGTGCGATCGGCCGCGAACTCGAGCAGCCAGCGCTGGTCGATCTCGAAGCTGGTCTTGTAGACCGCCTTTTCCTCGGGGCTGAGGAAGTCGAGGTGCTGCACCGAACCGCCGTGCTCGAGGATCGAGTTCCACACGTTGGTCGAATCCTTCGACTTCGCCTGGAACAGCTTCTTGAGATAGGGATTCTCGACCACGAAGCTGCCCGACAGGGTCTTGTGGGTGTAGATGTTGGCCGGGATCGGCTCGATGCAGGCCGAGGTGCCGCCGCAGATAATGCTGATCGAGGCGGTCGGCGCGATCGCCATCTTGCAGCTGAAGCGCTGCATCACGCCCATGTCGGCGGCATCGGGACAGGCGCCCCGTTCCTGCGCCAGCAGCAGGCTGGCCTCATCGGCCTTGGCGGCGATGTGCTTGAACATCTTGAGGTTCCAGGCCTTGGCCAGGGCGCTCTCGAAGGCGATGCTCTTCTGCTGGAGAAACGAGTGGAAGCCCATCACGCCCATCCCGACCGAGCGCTCGCGCATGGCCGAATACTTGGCGCGGTCCATCTCGTCGGGCGCGCGGTCGATGTAGTCCTGCAGGACGTTGTCGAGGAAGCGCAGCACGTCCTCGATGAAGCGGTCGTCCTTGTGCCACTCGTCCCAGGTTTCGAGGTTGAGCGAGGACAGGCAGCACACCGCGGTGCGATCATTGCCGAGGTGGTCGCGCCCGGTGGGGAGGGTGATCTCCGAGCACAGGTTCGAGGTCGAGACCTTCAGCCCCAGATCGCGGTGATGCTTGGGCATCATCCGGTTCACCGTGTCGGAGAAGACGATGTAGGGCTCGCCGGTGGCGAGGCGCGTCTCGACCAGCTTCTGGAACAGCGAGCGCGCATCGACCGTGCCGCGCACCGTGCCGTCCTTGGGCGAGCGCAGGTGGAATTCGGCCCCGTCGCGCACGGCCTGCATGAACTCGTCGGTCAGCAGCACGCCGTGGTGGAGGTTCAGCGCCTTGCGGTTGAAATCGCCCGACGGCTTGCGGATTTCGAGGAACTCCTCGATCTCCGGGTGCGAGACATCGAGGTAGCAGGCCGCCGAGCCGCGCCGCAGCGAGCCCTGCGAAATCGCTAGGGTGAGGCTGTCCATCACGCGGACGAAGGGAATGATTCCGCTGGTCTTGCCGTTGAGCCCGACCGGCTCGCCGATGCCGCGGACCTGGCCCCAGTAGGTGCCGATGCCGCCGCCGCGGCTGGCCAGCCAGACGTTCTCGTTCCAGGTCTGGACGATGCCCTCGAGGCTGTCCGAGACCGAGTTGAGATAGCACGAGATCGGCAGGCCGCGGCCGGTGCCACCGTTCGACAGGACCGGGGTGGCCGGCATGAACCACAGCTTCGAGATGTAGTCGTAGAGCCGCTGGGCGTGGTCCTGATCGTCGGCATAGGCATCGGCGACACGGGCGAAGAGGTCCTGGTAGGTCTCGCCCGGGAGCAGATAGCGATCGTCGAGCGTATCCTTGCCGAAGTCGGTCAGCAGGGCATCGCGCGCCGGATCGGTGGCGATGGTGAAGCGGCGCGGCTGGACCGACTTGGAATCGTCCACCTTGGCGGCGGTCTTGGCCAGGCCCGCCACGGCCCCGGCGAGCGCGTCGGCGCCCAGCTTGGCGACCAGTTCGGCGCTGCCCGTATCGGTTTTTTCGGTCATGCTGATTGCCGGGCTGACGCCCGTCTCCATTGCCGCGACCGGCTCACCGGCGGGGAAGAGCCCGCCGTCCGCCAGACCAACGTCCGCCGCCTTGTCGTCGTTCCTGAAATCCACGCTTGCTGCCCCACGCTCAAAAGGATGCCCCAACCCGTCCGGCCACAGGCGCCAAGCCCACCGGACAGAAACCCTGCCCGACTCAGCCTTCCCCGGAACAAAAGGAGAATACATCTCCTCCAATTCGACTGACAAGGCCTTCGTGCTTGCACCTGGGTGGCACCGCGCCTCCACCTGCCTCTGCGGGATCCCACCGCGTGAGGAACTAGGGGTAGAGGCAGTACCGACCACCAGACACAATAGATAGTGCCCGAACGCTCACCGGGCGCAAGGGGGGGAGCAGCGTGATCGCCACCGATCTGGGCCGGACCGAGCCCGCGCCGGCCCCCGCCGCAGGCCGCGACGCGCGGCAATCCGGGGGGTCGCGCGGGGCGCAAGAGTCAAAGTGAATCTGTGAAAAAATTTTTGCCCGGGGACAGGGGGAGCAGGCGGTTGACTAAGGATAGAATCGCGCCCGGCAAGAAAGTTGCCGGAGCGGCGTTGCACGGCGCGCGAAGCAGTGTATTACACAAGCGATACAGTGGGAGCCGCACAGCATGTTCAACGTCATCGGCGCCGTATTCACCGGCCTCATCGTCGGGTGGCTGGCCCGCTTCTTCTATCCCGGCGCCGTGCCGATGGGCTGGATCATGACCGTCCTGCTCGGGATCGGCGGATCGCTGCTGGCCAGCGCGGTCGGCGTCTGGGCCTCGGGCGGCGCCTATCGCGACGGGGTCAACCGCGCGGGCTGCCTCGCCTCGGTGGTGGGGGCCATGGCGCTGATCTTCATCGGCCGCACCCTGCTCTAGCCCCGGTCCCGCGCGCGCCCCTCATCCACCCCGCCCCGCCCCTTGGTTCAGGCCCGCGGGGCGCCGGGTGAATTCGTTTGCAACATCCTGCCCGCTGGGACATGCCCAAACCGGGGCGCCGACCAGACATTGCCGGGTCGCGGGCAGAACAGAAATGGCCATCATTGCCGTGTACAGCCCCAAGGGCGGGGTTGGGAAAACCACGATTGCGGTCGATCTCGCCTGGCGCTGCGCGGTGCGGGGCGGCACGCGCACGCTGCTGTGGGATCTTGACGTGCAGGGCGGCGCGGGCTTCCTGCTCGGCTGCGAACCCAGCGCCCAGCCGCGCGCCGCCTCGCTGTTCCAGCGCGAGGGCAATGCCCGCCGGCTGGTCGCCTCGACCCGCTATACCGGGCTCGACCAGCTCCAGGCCGATCCCAGCCTGCGCCAGCTGCCGCTCCAGCTGGCGCGGCTCGGCCAGCGCAACCGGCTCGGCTGGCTGACCCGCGACCTGCGCCGCGACTATGCGCGGATCGTGCTGGATTGCCCGCCGATGCTCAACGAACTGTCCGAGCAGATCTTCGCCGCCGCCGATCTGGTGATCGTGCCGCTGCCGCCCTCCCCGCTCGGCGCCCGCGCGCTCGAGCAGCTGCGCGCCGAGTTCGCCCGGCGTGACCGGCGCCATCCCCCGGTGCTGCCGCTGGTCTCGATGTTCGACAGCCGCCGCCGCGCGCACCGCGAGGCGCGCGAGGGGCCGATGGCCGGGCTGGCGGTGATCCCGGCGGCCAGTCCGATCGAGCAGATGGCCTTCCGCCGCATGCCGGTGGGGGTCTTCGCCCCCTATTCCGCGGCGGCGCGGGCGCTCGAGCGGGTCTGGCGCGAGATCGAGACCAAGCTCACCGAACTGAAGATCCCGCCGGTCTGAGCGCGGCCCTAGGGCACCAGCACGGTATCGTGGGCCTCGGGCAGGGTCTCGGGATGGTCGAGCGTGTAGTGCAGCCCGCGGCTTTCCAGCCGGCGCAGCGCCGAACGGACGATCAGATCGGCGCTCTGCAAGAGATTGCGCAGCTCGATCAGGTCGGTGGTGACGCGGAAGTGGCCGTAATAGTCGTCGATCTCGCCCGACAGCAGACGGATGCGGTGCTGGGCCCGCTCCAGCCGCCGGGTGGTCCGCACGATCCCCACGTAGTTCCACATGAAGCGGCGGATCTCGGTCCAGTTCTGCTTGATCACCACCTCCTCGTCGGAGTTGGTCACGCGGCTCTCATCCCAGCCGCGCACCGGCGGCGGGGCGTCGAAGCGGTCCCAATGGGCCAGGATGTGGCGCGCCGCCGCCTCGCCGAACACGAAGCATTCGAGCAGCGAGTTGGATGCCAGGCGGTTCGCGCCATGGAGCCCGCTCTCGGTGCATTCGCCGGCGGCATAGAGCCCGGGCAGATCGGTCCGCCCATCGAGGTCGATCATCACCCCGCCGCAGGTGTAGTGCTGCGCCGGGACCACCGGGATCGGCTGGGTGGTCATGTCGATGCCGAGGCCCAGCAGCTTGTCGTGGATCGTGGGGAAGTGCCCGCGCACGAAGTCCGGCGGCATGTGGCTGATGTCGAGGTGGACGAAGTCGAGCCCGAACTTCTTGATCTCGCTGTCGATCGCCCGCGCCACGATGTCACGCGGAGCCAGCTCCAGCCGCTCGTCGTAGAAGGCCATGAAGCGCTTGCCGGTGCGCGGGTTGATCAGCCGCCCGCCCTCGCCGCGCACCGCCTCGGTGATCAGCAAGTTCTTGACCTCGAGATTGTAGAGGCAGGTCGGGTGAAACTGCATCATCTCCATGTTGCCGACCCGCGCCCCGGCACGCCAGGCCATGGCGATGCCATCGCCGGTAGCGCCGCGCGGCGCGGTCGAGAACTGGTAGACCCGGCCCGCCCCGCCAGTGGCCAGCACGGTGGCACGGGCGGTGTGGGCCTCGACCTTGCCGCTTGCCTCGTCGAGCGCATAGACTCCCCAGACCCGCCCCGATCCGGAGTAGCGCTCCTCGTGGCGGCCGGTGATCAGGTCGATGCAGGCCTGGCCGGGCAGCAGGGTGATGTTGGGATTGGCCTCCGCGGCCTTGAGCAGCGCGGCCTGGACCGCCCAGCCGGTGGCATCGTCGACATGGACGATGCGGCGGTGCGAATGGCCGCCCTCGCGGGTCAGGTGCAGGGTATTGCCATCGGTGTTGAACGGCACGCCCAGCTCGATCAGCCGGTCGATCGCGTGGGGCGCGCGCTCGATCACGAACTCGACGGTCTCGCGGCGGTTGAGCCCTGCTCCGGCGATCATCGTGTCGCGCACATGATTCTCGAAGGTGTCGCCAGCATCGAGCACCGCGGCGATCCCGCCCTGCGCCCAGGCGGTCGAGCCGCTGGTCAGCGTGCCCTTGGCGATCACCAGCACCTTCAGCCGTTCGGCCAGAGCCAGCGCGGCGGTGAGCCCCGCGGCGCCCGAGCCGATCACGATCACGTCATGCGTCACGCTGGTTCCTCTCCGTACCTACCGACCCGCGCGGACCGTTCCCTGCCGCATAGGGCCAAACCCGACAGGCGAAAAGCCGCGGGCGGCGATCCTGCCCGATGAAGCACGCGGTGGGCCATTCTGCCCATCGGCCCCATTCCGTCATGCCAGCGAAGGCTGGCATCCTTCGCGGCAAAGCGCGAGGTCAGCGACGCGACAGCAGAGTGCCATCCGGAGGGAGATCCCGGCCTTTGCCGGGATGACGTGGTAGGGCTTCCGGCAAGACCAAGGGGTTCAGGCGTCCGCGCGTGCCGCGCTGGTCAGCGCCACGAACACGTCCTCGAGGTCGGCCTCGCGGGTGGTCACGTCCTCGATCGCGAAGCCCTGGTCGCGCACCAGCGCAAGGACCTGGCCGGCATTGGTGCGGTCCTTGTCATAGGTGATCTCGACCTGGCGTTCGCCGAGGCTGCGGCTCTTCAGGAAGGCGGGATGCTGGGGCAGGGGCTCGGCCTCGCGGTCGAGGGTGAGCACGACCAGCTTCTCGCGCGCCATCGACAACAGCTCGCGGGTGGGCTTGTTGGCGATCAGCCGGCCATGGTTGATGATCGCGATGCGGTCGCACAGCTGCTCGGCCTCTTCGAGGTAGTGCGTGGTCAGGACCACGGTGACGCCCTCGGCGTTGAGCTCCTCGACCAGCTCCCACAGCTGGCGGCGCAGCTCGACGTCGACCCCGGCGGTGGGCTCGTCGAGCACCAGGATCGGCGGGGTGTGGACCATGGCCTTGGCGATCAGCAGGCGCCGCTTCATCCCGCCCGACAGGGTGCGGGCATAGGCATTGGCCTTGTCCGACAGGTGCACCGCCGCCAGCAGCTCGGCCGTGCGCCGCGCCGCCTTGGTGATCCCGTAATAGCCGGCCTGGATCTCGAGCACCTCGGCCGGGGTGAAGAACGGATCGAACACCACCTCCTGCGGCACGATGCCGATCGCGCGCTTGGCGTTGCGGGTATCCTGGTCGATGTCGAAGCCCCAGATCGCAACCTCGCCCGAAGTCTTCATGACCAGTCCGGCGAGGGTGTTGATCAGGGTCGACTTGCCGGCGCCGTTGGGGCCCAGCAAGCCGAAGATCTGGCCGCGCGGCACGTCGAAACTGACCCCGTCGAGCGCGAGCTTGCCCGGCGCGCCCTTGGCACCGGCATAACGCTTGACGAGGTTGCGGATCGAGATGGCGGCTTCGCCATTCACGGCTTCGGGGGCGTCGGACATGGGCTTGCTCTTGCGGCAGCCGACGCTTTGCGTAAAGGGGCTTTCCGGACCCAGCCCAAGGCGGAGCAACCATGAGCGACCAGCCCGAAACCGTTTACGTCACCACGCACCGCGTGAAGTGCGACGGCGCCAGCGACATCCGCGGCGGCTCGGCCCTGGGCCATCCGCGCGTCTGGCTCGAGATTGACGAGAAGGGCTATGTCGACTGCGGCTATTGCGATCGCCGCTTCGTGCTGAAGGACGATGCCCACGCGCATTGAGCAGGGTGGGAGTGCGGGCGATAGGCCCCGCCTGAACCCAACCACCAAGACCCGCTCAGGCTGAGCGGGTCTGGAAATGCCATTTTGTGGTGGCAAGCCGACGTTTTCAGACCGTTCGTCGTCCCGGGCTTGACCCGGGACCGCTGGCCTCCTTCGACGCGAGGCTGCACCGGTCCGGGCACCGGTCCCGGGTCGAGCCCGGGATGACGGATATCGGGCGCATCCTGCCCCGCCGCCCCTGCGCTGCGCCACCCTCTACCCTCCACCACGAACCAAATCTGGCCTTGCCCGCCAAACCGCCTATATCGGGCAGCATGACCTATGCCGATCCCCGCGCCCTGATCTATCGTTCCGGACAGCTCACCCCCGACGAGGCCCTGGCCCTCGCCCGCCAGACGCTGAGCGCCTGCGACGATGGCGAGCTCTATCTCCAGTTCGTGGCCAGCGAGAGCTTCGGCTTCGATGATGGCCGGCTGAAGACGGCCGACTATTCGCGCGATGCCGGCTTCGGCCTGCGCGGCGTCTCGGGCGAGATGACCGGGTTTGCCCATGCCAACGACATGTCCGCCGCCGCAATCCGCCGCGCCGGCGAGACGCTGCGGCTGATCGATCCCGCCACTGGCCCCCGCGCCGCGCCGCCGGCCCGCAGCAACCGCCACCTCTACACCGACGCCTCGCCGCTCGACGCCGTCGATTTCGCCGCCAAGGTCCGCCTGCTCGAGACGATCGACGCGGCGGCCCGCGCCCGCGATCCGCGCGTGGTGCAGGTCAGCGCCTCGCTGGCCGCCAGCTGGTCGGTGGTGGAAATCGTCCGCCCCGACGGCTTCGTCGCCACCGACGTGCGCCCGCTGGTGCGGCTCAACGTGGCGATCGTGGCCGAACAGAACGGGCGGCGCGAGACCGGCAGCTTCGGCATGGGCGGGCGGCGGCTCTACGACGACCTGCTGCAGCCCGAAACCTGGAACCGTGCGATCGACGAGGCGCTGGGCCAGGCGCTGGTCAATCTCGAATCGGTCGATGCCCCGGCCGGCGAGATGACCGTGCTGCTCGGACCCGGCTGGCCCGGGGTGCTGCTGCACGAGGCGGTCGGCCACGGGCTGGAGGGGGATTTCAACCGCAAGGGCACCTCGGCCTTCTCCGGCCGGATCGGCGAGCGCGTCGGCGCGCCGGGGGTGACCGTGGTCGATGACGGTTCGATCGCGGGCCGGCGGGGCTCGCTGACCATCGATGATGAGGGGACGCCGACCCAGGAGACCGTGCTGATCGAGGACGGCATCCTCAAGGGCTACATCCACGACCGGCTCAATGCCCGGCTGATGGGTGTGGCCCCCACCGGCAACGGCCGGCGCGAGTCCTATGCCCACGCGCCGATGCCGCGCATGACCAACACCTTCATGAAGGGCGGCAACGACAATCCCGCCGAGCTGCTGAGCCGGGTGAAGAACGGCATCTTCGCCAAGAGCTTCGGCGGCGGGCAGGTCGATATCGTCTCGGGCAAGTTCGTGTTTTCCTGCACCGAGGCCTACCGGATCGAGAACGGCCGGCTCGGCGCGCCGATCAAGGGCGCCACGCTGATCGGCGACGGGCCTTCGGTGCTGACCCGGGTGATCGGGATCGGCAACGACATGGCGCTCGACGAGGGCGTCGGGATCTGTGGCAAGGGCGGGCAGAGCGTCCCGGCCGGCGTAGGCCAGCCGACGCTGCTGGTCGAGGGCCTGACGGTAGGGGGCACGGCCTGAGACCGGGCTTCACGCGGCGAGCGGCCTGACCCGTGTTGAGTCAGCCGCGGTTCAGCCGGTTTCGTTCAGGCTGTGTGCCTATCGCAGGAGCAAGGCCATGAAGACGACCGTCCTGTTTCTCCTCGCCGCCGCCACCCTGGCCGGCGCTGCTGGCGCCGCCGGCGCCGCTCCCAAGCTCACCCCCGAGCAACAGCTCGCCAAGGCGCTCGAGGGGCGCGTGGCCGGCAAGCCGGTGCGCTGCATTGATCCGCGGCTCAACATGAACACCCAGGTGATCGACGGCACCGCCATCGTCTATGGCTCGGGGCAGACGATCTATCTGCAGAAGCCGGTCAATGCCCAGTCGCTGCGCAACGATGTCATCCTGGTGGCAGACATGCGCGGGGGCGGTCAGCTGTGCAACATTGATGTGGTCCAGCTGCACGACCGGATCAACTGGTGGTGGCGCGGCTTCGTCAGCATGAACCAGTTCGTGCCCTACACCAAGGTTCAGCCGGCCGGCTGAACCCAGCCCGGCGATCCCACGACAGGACGCGGTGGGGCCAGGCGGGACCGAGGGCCGCTGCCGCTTCGGCGCAACCGAAGACCCTCTAGGCCGCGCCGATGGCAGCCGCATCGATGGCCCGGGCCAGCGCCACGTCGCGCTGGCTCAGCCCGCCGGCGTCGTGGGTGGTCAAGGTGATCTCCACCCGGTTGTAGACGTTGCTCCACTCGGGATGATGATCGGCCTTTTCGGCCAGGATCGCGACCCGCGTCATGAAGCCGAAGGCTGCGGCGAAATCGGCGAAGCGCAGGGTCCGCACCAGCGCCAGGCCATCGGCGCGCAGCGACCACAACGGCAGGGCAGCCAGCGCCGAATCGCGTTCGGCCGGGGTCAGGCAAGAGATCGACATGGCCCCTCCCTCGCACCGCTTCGGCCGCACCGTCAACCGCAGGGCGAGCAGACACGCACCTACCCCCGCGCGAGCGGCATGCAGCAGCAAGGATGGCTGGAAAACTGGAGGTGAAGGGAATCGAACCCTCGCCGCAAGCTTGGCAGTTCGCCCGATCTGATTGCGCCACGCTATCCGGCACTGCGCAAAGTCACCCTACATTACAGTATATACTGATTTTTCACCCCTGAATCGACACCGAGCTCCTGCACGACGCTCGTTTTGGATCTGCAAAGCTTAGAAAGTAAGCAAATTGGAGCTTCCCGGCGGAAAGAAAGCAGATTTTCCGGCTCACAGGTGAGGTGCTGACGTCATGCCTAAAATCACCAAAACGCTCGTCAAAGCGCTGAAACCTTCGAACGATGGGGTGAAGGGTTCGAGTCTGTTTGTCCGGGACCATGAGCTCCGCGGGTTCGGCGTGACAGTCGGCTAACAGGGCAGGTAGAGCTTCGTCGTCCAGTACAGCGGCTCCTCTAGGCAGAGTAGACGAAAGGTCATCGGTCGGTTCGGTCTGATGACCGTTGAGGAGGGAGGATAGCGAGCGCTCCGCGCATAAGGTGGCTGTCTCAAGCAGAAACCCGCAAGCTTGGGAGGGCTTTGCGCGAGGCTGAAGCGGATCTGGAACATCCCAAGGGATCGCGGTAATCAGGCTCGTGCTGTTGGATGGATTTCGTCGGCTCGAAGCTCTGGGTTTGGATCGGAAATGGCTGCTCGAGGAGGAGCGCGCGATCCATTTTCCCACGACGAACACAGGCGCCCGGCGCCGGGTGATCGGGGCCGCCGCGGTTGAGGGTCTCAGGGCACAGCCCGACACCGGATCCCAGTATTTCTCTCCCGCCGACTGGGGCGATGGGACTTCATCGGCGTGGTTCGCATGCTCGACCGAGTCTGCCGGAACGCTGGTCTCGAAGATGTGACGCCGCACGTCTTGGGCCACACCTTTGTCAGTGTAGCCAGAGGCCTGGGCTATTCAGAATTGACGATTGCTGCTCTGCTCGGACTCGCTTCGCGAGGCATCACTCAGAGATACATTCACATCGACGAACCACTTCGCGCGGCGGCAACAGCTGTGGCCACACATATCTCCGGGCTCATTGAGGGCGCTTAGGGTTGTTCAGCTTTGCCTGACTTAAGAATACAAAGATCAGCCCCCCCTCGCAAAAACTAGATGATGATGGCGCAATTTTTTGACTTTACCAATTTTATGGACCCGAACCGCGAGCCCGTCAGTTACAGCAGCTGTAAACTCAAGATTGATGGCATTTATGCAAATGCCCTGCGTAATGCGGCCACCTTGGCTGCTGTAAAGTCCTTGGCCACCTGAGTCTCTGCCCCGATCGCATCAAAGCCATGGAAGGCACCGGGCACAACCTCTAGTTGTGTCGGAACGCCCGCAGCGATCAGGCGTCTTGCGTAGGAAATGTCCTCGTCGACGAACAAGTCAATCGCGCCAACGCCAATGAATGTTGGCGGCAGCCCGGCAAGATCATCGCGGCGAGCTGGAACAGCTTCGGTCGGCGACCTTTCTGTACCTGGAGCCATCCCGAGGAATGCCTGCCAACCAAACCGGTTCTTCGTCGAGTTCCAAACGATGGTTCCGATCGGGGACGGCGGGTTATTAGTAATTCCAGTACGATCGTCTAGCATAGGATAAATCAGTACTTGGGCGATCAGCGGGATCCGCCCAAGATCACGCGCCTTGAGTGCAAGCAGAGCAGCATGGCCACCGCCAGCACTTTCCCCCATTACAGCTATGCGTCCAGCGTCCACTCCCAGGGATGAAGCTTCACCATAGAGCCACTGCAGAGCGGCATAGTTGTCCGCCGTTGATCCATGAAAGTTAACTTCAGGAGCAAGGCGGTAATCGACAGTAAGGATGGTGCAATCCAACTCCAAGGCCAATCGCTGTAGATCTGCGATCATGCTGAACGCCGTACCACTAACAAAACCGCCGCCGTGTGTGTGCAGGATTGCTGGTCTCCGCTTGGCTGGGTCGCTGTTCACAATCAGAATTGATACTTGTGGCTGGCCGGGCAAACCGGGGATTGTCCGCTTGGTCCACGCCGGGCTTGCGAGCGGGGGCTGAGCCCATCTCGCCATCGCTTGGCGAGTGACTGCCAAACTCTCATCCGAAAGCTCGGGCATGGAACCCACCAATTGGATCAACTGCTTGGCAAAGGGGCGTAGCTCGGGGTGGACGTAAGAGAGTTCACCAGCCTCTTTCGCCCGTGCTCCTCCTGAAACCGCTCCGAGGATGGAGGAAACGGCACCTGCTCCTGCCAAACGACCAAAAGCCCTACGCGTTATCGCCATCAAAATATCCCTCCTGACACCATTAAATTATCTTAAATATGTCGTAAAATTATTTCTATTAAATTTCAATTTAGCATATTTTTTAATTTTATATAATCATTTCAATTATTTGAAATCATAATATACTGAAAAGAATTCTATTTTATCTCAATTTTATTTGAGACAATGGGGCTATGTTTATCGGATATCCTGAATCTCTGGGGATAACCAGCATATCTTGTCCGTTTACATTTCTAATTTTTGGGCGGATGATTTGCGCTGGAGTGGCAATGGCGTGTCTAAAGGCTTCATTGACATCAGCGAACAGCGCCAGACGCTCAAGATTGCGCCGAGTGGGATAGATCGCCTGGATCTTGCCAGTTGCGATACCATCCAGTGCTGATTGGGCCGAGATCCAGAATAGCTGAGTATTCTCTTCTCGGTCCGGCTCAAGGTCGATCGCCCCTGAACCTATGTCTGAAAGGTAGAACCGAGTGTCGAAGATCCGACCAGGTTTGAAGTCTGGTAGCCAGCGCGCGAAGGCAGTGAGCTTGTCGAGTTCAAGACTCCAGCCAAATCGGTCCAGCACGGGCGCCATGTCCTCGTCCCTGGCCAGCATGGCACGAGCTGCTTTTGCCTGTTCTGCCGTGGGGCGAGGGTAGGCACACAAAAGGAGGCCAGTTTCCTCAAGCGTCTCCCGTACGGCTGCAATCCGCGCGCCCTGCTCGGCATCGCCACTCGCAAGGGCAAGATCGGCAGGAGTGACCTTACCGCCCGGAAAGACGACGGCACTGGCGGCAAACGAGAGGGACTTCGAACGTTTCACCATCAACAGCTCGGGCAACTCGCCTGGTTGATGGCGGAATACAATGACGCTGGCTGCTTCCACGATAGACTGGGCGGGTGCTTCGGCGGAGGGCATGGGCAGCATCACCTATGGGTTTCAATTTCGCGGAAAGAGCGGTGAGACGAAACGGTCCGGAGCACCGAGGGCGAGCCTTCGCAAATAGCTCGACTGGATCAGTCGCTCCGGAAACAAGGCGGCAGGTGGTGCAATGGCATCGCACGCGGCGAGGGCATCGGCCGAAGGAGGGCTCACCAGGTCATCAAGTGTGGCGATCAATTGACCGGCTGTGCGAGCGCCGATGATCGGAAAACAGGATGCGCGTGTAGAGTGGGTCAACCAGCTCAACGCCAGGGCACGTGCGCTGATCTGCTCGCGATCCGCCAGTTCCCCAAGGCGAGTTGCAACTTGCGTGATTTGCGCAGGGATCGACGAAACCTTGCGTCGCTGAGGGCTTTCGCCCCGTGCCAAGGCCCCTGCGGCTAGCGGGCCCCAGCAAAACACCCCCAGATCACAGGCTGCAGCGAGGGGCAGCAGCTCGTGCTCGACATCGCGAACGGCCACGCTGTATTCCATCTGCAGCGCAGCGACCGGCACGATACGGGTAAGCTCGGCCATGGTCACGGCGCGGCTCGCGACCCAGGCAGGGGTGTCGGAAAGGCCGAAGTACAGGATCTTGCCGGCGCGGCAGAGATCATCAGCGGCCCGCAGGATCTCGTCGAGGGGCGTCGTGCAATCCCAGAAATGGAGCCACAGCAGATCGATGCGGTCGGTGCCGAGCCGGGTTAGGCTGGCCTCAACCGACCCCACCATCGACCGCCGGCTGTTGCCTCCGGCCAGGGGGTGAGCCAATGCCGACGCGGTGTATTTGGTAGACAGGACCAGTTCGTCGCGCCGTCCATGCGCGAACCGCCCAACAATCTCCTCGCTGGTCCCTCCGGCATAGTTAGGCGCCGTGTCGATGGTCGTCCCGCCGCGTTCGACATAGGCGGCCATGATCGCCTCGGCTTCGTCAGCCGTGGTGCCCCAGGCCTTTGCTTCGCCGAAGGTCATGGTGCCCAAGGCAATTGCGCTGCTGCGCAGGCCACTGCGCCCCACCAACCGAATTGGCATCATAGCCCTGGTTCCTTTTCGCTTCCCTCGTCCGGGGATCCCCCCGGGACGCCGGCTGCCAGGCCGGCTTCGATCCGCGGGCGAACGTGTTCGGGCCAGGGCATGGACGTCATCCTCGTCAGATCGGTACAGACCACCACCAGGGTCATCGACAGCCGTTTCTCTCCCCGGCACGAGAACTCAGCCGCGAGCCGACAGCTGCTGCGCCCCAGTGACTGCGGGATGATCCGGACGATCAGGTCGTCGCCAAGCCGGCTCGGAGCCGCGAAGGTTGCGGCGATATCGACGACCGGGATGCCCCACCGCTGCACCACGTGCATGGCGCGATAGTCCACCTCCAGAACATGCTCGCACCAATCCTCGACCGCGGTGTTGAGTATTTCGAAGTACCGGGGATAGAACACGATCCCAGCGGCATCGACGTCGCCGAAGCGAACTTTTACTCTTGTCTCGAAAGGCAGGATCACAGGCTGCGCAGCGCGTCGGACGGGTTGTGACCGAGCACTTCCAGCCGCCGGCAGACTTCGGCAATTCCCACCTGACGGGCATGGTACATGGGCCCACCTGTCCAGGCCGGCCAGCCATAACCGTTCAGCCAGACCACATCGATATCGGATGCACGCATGGCGATCCCCTCGCCCAGCAAGCGCGCGCCCTCATCCACCATCGGCCAGAGCAGCCGGTCCAGTACTTCCTGATCGGACAGTGTCCTGCGGCCAATGCCCTGATCGGCGGCGAACCGGGCGATGATCGCTTCGGCTTCGGGCGATGACACCGGCCTGCGATTCTCATCATAGTCGAAAAAGCCCTTGCCGGCCTTCTGCCCGCGCCGGCCGGCCTCGTTCAGGCATTCCCGGATGGTCGACCCGGTCGACGTTTCGGCTGACCAGCCCAGATCGAGCCCGGCCAGATCGGCAACCCTGAAGGGACCCATTGGAAAGCCGAAGTCTTCCAAAACGCGATCGACCTGTTCGGGCGATGCCCCTTCAACCACCATCGCTTCGGCCTCACGCCGCCGGATGGCCAGCATCCGGTTGCCGATAAAGCCCCAGGCATTGCCCGATACCACAGCAACCTTGTGGATCCGCTTGGCCAAGGCCAATGCCGTCGCCAGCACATCGGGAGCGGTCTGGGCACCCCGAACGACCTCCAGCAGCTTCATGATGTTGGCCGGGGAGAAGAAGTGCAGCCCGACAACGTCGGCCGGCCGCGAGGTAGCCGCTGCGATCTCATCCAAATCGAGGTAGGACGTGTTGCTGGCCAGCACGGCACCCGGCCGCATCGTCTTGTCCAGCTGGGCGAAGATCGCCTGCTTCACGGCCATCGTCTCGAATGCGGCCTCAATCGCCAAGTCAGCTCCGGCCAAGGCATCAAGGTCAAGCGTGGTGGTGAACGCCGACAGGACCTCGTCAGCCCGGTCGCGACTCAACCTGCCAGAGCGAACATTGCCTTCGATCGTGGCCCGGACCCGTGTGGCACCACGTTCGAGAGCGGCAGTATCCCGCTCATAGAGGACCACATTCAAGCCTGCGGACAGCAGGGCGATAGCGATGCCGCTGCCCATCGTGCCGGCGCCGATAACACCCACCTGCGCGATGCTGCGCGGTTCGACGCCGTCCAGCCCGGGGACCTTAGCCGCTTCACGCTCAGCGAAGAACACGTGGCGCATGGCCTCGTTCTGTGGGCCTTCGCGCAGCTTGAGGAAAATCTCGCGCTCACGCTTTGCCCCCTCGGCAAAGGGCAGCTCGGTGGCGGCGCGGATCGAGGCGATGATGGCGGGAGGCGCATCGAACCCGCGGAACTTGCGGGCATGCTTCAACGCGAATGCTTCGTAGACGGTCTCGGGAACCGGTGCCGCCACCCGGTCGCGAGTGCGGCGCGGCGTCTCTCCGATCTTGCCGCGTGCGAAGGCGACAGCCGTCTCTACCAGATCGCCCGGGGCCACCAGGTCAACCAGGCCTATGGCCGCAGCCTCTTCGGCCCCGACCGGATCGCCCAGAGCGATGATCTCAAGCGCCTTCTCGACCCCGACCAGCCGGGGCAGATGCTGAGTGCCGCGCGCACCTGGCATCAAGGCCAGTTTCACTTCGGGCAGGCCGAGCCGGCCGCCCGCCGCGACCACACGGTAGTGGCAGGCCATCGCGATTTCCAGTCCGCCGCCCAACGCGTTGCCGTGAATCGCAGCGACGACCGGCTTGGGACAGGCTTCGATGGCATCGACCACCTCGGTCAGGAACGGGGGAATGGAAGGCTTGCCGAACTCACGCAGATCCGCCCCCGCGAAGAACGTCCGGCCGGCACAGGCCACCACGATCGCGGCCACCGCGTCATCTGCACCCGCCCGCGCCACGCCATCCACCAGGGCGCTGCGGACCGCAGCCGAGATCGCGTTGACCGGGGGATTGTCGAGCATCAGGATGGCGACGCCATCATCGACGCGCCAGGACGAGACCTGCCGCGTCATCACAGCCCCGCCAGCAGATCGAGGGTCGCCGGGGCTGCCTGCAGCGCGGTCCTCTGCAGGTACGGCATCATGCCTATGACTCCGCCCAGCTCGGCTCCGCCGCCGGCCCGGCCCGGTCCGCCATGCTGCAGGTGCGGTAAGGCCGCACCGTGCCCGGTGGCATCGGCGGCGCTGTCGCGATCAACGACCATGATGCGGCCGTGGAAGACCGAAGTTCCAGAAACAAGCGCGGCGACGGCCACCGGATCATGGCTGAAGATCGACATGGCAAGCGAACCGAGACCGCGATTGGCTAGCGCCACCGCGTCGTCCAGATCGCCATATGGCATCAAGGTGGAAACCGGTCCGAATGCCTCGACCGCATGGACCATCTCGGCTGTTGCGGGATTGTCGCAGCGCAACAGTGTCGGCGCGAAGAACGCCCCCTGGCCAAGCGAGCCACCGAGGTCGAGCGCCTCGCCCCCGGTCACCACCTCAGCCTCACCCCTGAGACGGGCGACGTTGTCCGCGACATCGTCGCGCTGTGGCAAACCGGCAAGCGCGCCCATGCGGGTTGTTTCCTCGCGCGGATCGCCCACGGCCGTCTTGCTCAGGCGGGCGACGATTGCCTGCTGGACCGGTTCGAGCAGCGCTTGCGACACCATGATCCGGCGGATCGCCGTGCACTTTTGACCGGCCTTCTGAGTTATCTCGCGAACGGCCTCCTTCACGAACAAGTCGAACTCGGGGCTCTCAATGCTGACTTCTGGTCCCAGCACAGAGGCGTTGAGACTGTCCTGCTCGGCCGTGAAACGTACCGTATTGGCGATGACATTGGGATTGGCCTTCAGCTTGGCAGCGGTTGCGGCCGAACCGGTAAAGGCGACGCTGTCCTGTCCGCCCAACTGATTGATCAGATCACCGGTCGACCCCAGCAGCAGCTGCACAGCTCCTGGCGGAAGTGCTCCGCTGTCGATCATGATGCGGAAGGCGGCGGCGGTCAGATAGGCGCCGGTCGTGGCTGGCTTAACGATCGCAGGCACCCCCGCAAGCAAGGTCGGCGCCAGCTTTTCGAGCATGCCCCAGACCGGAAAGTTGTAGGCATTGATATGCACGGCGACCCCGCTGAGCGGAGCCAGGATATGCTGGCCGGCGAAGTTGCCCTTCGAGATCGCCTCCCGTCCCCCATCCAGCATGACATGCGTATCCGGCAGCGCCTTGGCCTTCGAGGCGTAGACGAACAGGGTGCCTATCCCGCCATCGATGTCGAAGGCGTTGTCACCGCGCGTTGCTCCGGTCAGGAATGACAGCTGGTAGAGCTCGTCCTTGCGGGCACTCAGCGCATCGGCAAGCGCGCGCAGCATCTTGCCGCGCTGCTGGAAGGTCATGGCGCGGAGCGCGGGGCCACCAACCCGTCGGGCATAGTCCAGCATCACGGTTGGTTCGGCCTCGGCAGGCATCGTAGCGACAATCGAACCATCGATGGCCGACACCAGCTCGGTGCCGCCCCCGGCAGGTAGCCAGACATCTGCTGCATAGCTGGCAAGTGCGATGACGTCGGACATGGCTCTCTTCCTTTTTGGCAAGCTAGGCACGGCTGCGCTTGACGAAACCCAGAACGGCATCGCGATACTCGGCAGTCTGACCGAGCAGGCGCTGGGCATCGCGCTCGGCATCTAGCGCGGCATCCAGCGAGCTCATGGTCGCGGACCGGAGGCCTTGCTTGATCGCGCGCACCGCTGGAGCCGAAAGCGCAGCCAGCCGGGCCGCCAAGGCGGATGCCTCCGACATCAGTTGATCGTCGTCCACGCAGCGCGCCACGAGTCCAATCCGCTCGGCTTCCAGGCCGTTGATCGGGCGTGCGCTGAGTGCGAGATCCATCGCGCGCTGAGGCCCGACCAGTCGCGACAGGGTCCAACTGGTGCCGCAATCAGGCCCCAGTCCGACATTGACGAAGCCAAACTGGAATCTGGCTGATTTGGCCGCGAGCGTGATGTCGCAAGCGATTGCAAGGGCGGCTCCGGCACCGAAGGCGACCCCGCCGACCGCTGCGATAACAGGAATCGGCAGGGCCGAAATTCGGCGGACGAGCGGGTTGTAAAGGGTTTCCAGAGACTCGCCCAGATCGGGCTGGCCGCCGGCCTCGAAGACCCCGGCCCGCTCTCCGAGATCTTGCCCCGTAGAGAATGCCCGCCCCTCTCCTGAAAGCACGAGCACTCGCAGGTCCTTTGTCGCCTCGACCGCATCGAGCTGCGCACGGACTGCCTCGTGCATGGCGCCGTCAAAGGCATTCATTTGCGCATGACGAACCAGTGTCAGGCGGGCGACCGGCCCCTCGATCGAAAGCCTTGCCCGGGCATTCGCGTCCACCACAGTCGCCATGTCCGAATGCCTCCTGCACCGCCCGCGCCTCAGGCTCAATGTGTTATAATGCAGCATATTGCAAGCGTGACACGGCATTGCAAAGCGTCTTCGTGTCATATAGTGCACGTGCCTTAGGCTAGCCAAGCGAGTCCTCCATGCCCGAAGCGTTCCTCTGCGATGCTGTGCGCACCCCCATCGGTCGCTACGGAGGTTCCCTTGCGGGCGTACGGACCGATGATCTGGCTGCGCACGTGCTGCGTGCGCTGGTCGCGCGCAACTCGGCGGTGGACTGGACTGCTGTGGATGATGTGATCTTCGGCTGCGCAAACCAGGCCGGGGAGGACAATCGCAACGTCGCTCGTATGGCTGCCTTGCTGGCACGGCTGCCCGACACTGTCGGCGGATCCACGATCAATCGTCTATGCGGCTCGGGGCTCGATGCTGTGGGCAGCGCGGCCCGGGCGATCCGGGGGGGCGATGCGGAAATGATGATTGCCGGCGGGGTCGAGAGCATGAGCCGCGCCCCTTTCGTCATGGGCAAGGCCGAAAGCGCCTTTTCCCGAAAGGCAGAAATTCACGACACCACGATCGGCTGGCGCTTCGTCAATCCAGCGATGAAGGCAGCCCACGGCGTCGATTCCATGCCCGAAACGGCGGAGAACGTTGCAACCGAGTTCGCTGTGTCACGGGAGGATCAGGATGCCTTCGCTCTGCGCAGCCAAGAGCGCGCGGCAGCCGCACAGGAAAACGGGCGCCTGGCCGCAGAGATCGTCGAGGTGACGATCCCGCAACGCAAGGGTGACCCGCTGATCGTGGCGCGGGACGAACATCCCCGTCGGACCAGCTTGGAATCGCTTGCCGCCCTCAAGCCTGTGGTGCGGCCTGGCGGAACCGTCACTGCGGGCAATGCCAGCGGGGTCAATGACGGCGCAGCCGCGATGATCATCGCGACCGAAAATGCAGCTCGACGCCATGGCTTGATCCCGCGCGCGCGCGTGCTGGGCATGGCCAGTGCCGGGGTGCCTCCTCGGGTTATGGGAATTGGGCCGGTTCCGGCTACTCAGCGTCTGCTCGCTCGCCACGGGCTAAGCACCGACGATCTCTCGGTTATCGAGATCAATGAAGCCTTCGCCGCGCAGGGCCTCGCCGTGCTGCGCGGGCTGGGCATCGCCGACGATGACGCGCGGGTAAACCCCAACGGCGGGGCCATCGCGCTGGGCCATCCGCTGGGGATGTCAGGGGCGCGACTAGCGCTGACCGCGACGGAGGAACTGACGCGCAACGGCGGCCGGTTTGCCCTGACGACGATGTGCGTCGGCGTCGGCCAGGGCATCGCGCTGCTGCTCGAGCGTGTGTGATCCACCCGCTCAGCGGGTGAAGGCAATGGCCCCGTCGGGCAGCAGGTAGAGCACCAGCGCCTTCCCCTGACGTACAGTCGGCGCATGGGCCGAGCCGGGACCATAAACCATCCAGCCGGCTCCCTTGCCGTCGAATTCCGCAGCATCGTCGAGTGGGATAATCAGATCGATCTCGCCCTGCGGATGGGCGTGGTGCGGCCCAACGACATTATCCATCTCCACAACGTCGACAGAGAAGCGGCCAAGCCCAGCCCCGGCCGGAACGCACCGCCCGAACTTGATGCCCCCGGCCTCACGACCGCAGAGCCAGCCCTCGGCCACGCCTTGCCGGCAAAGGGCCTCTGCCTTCGCGAACCATGCGCCGTCCGCCGGTAAGGCGGCCTCGAGACGGGCTTCCAGGCTCTTGTCGAGCATCGCGTCGCCGATCAGCCGCGTAGCTTCGGCAAGATGCTCAACAAAGGTGTCGGGGGTCGACGGCCGTGAGTTCATCGTAGGTCTTCCTTTCGCACTGCACTGTTTTGAAATGCACCAACAAAGGGGGCAGCCCTGGACCGGCAATGGCCTGGCAATCGATCCCGGTCAGGATCGGTGACCACCGGCGCACGGCAAAGAGGGCATCAACCGCTCCGATCCCGCCGCAGACGGAACCGCTGAATCTTGCCGGTCGCGGTCTTGGGCAACTCATCTACAAAGTCGATCCACCGCGGATACTTGAATGGAGCCAGCCGCGCCTTGGCCCAGGCCTGAAGCGTTGCGATCAGCGCTTCGCCCGGCACCGCGCCGTCATGCAGCACCACATAGGCGCGCGGCTTGACCAGATCATCGCCGTCGACATCGCCCACCACCGCTGCTTCCAGCACATCCGGATGCGAGGCCAGCGCTTCCTCCACCTCGATGGGCGAGACATAGATGCCACCGACCTTCAGCATATCGTCGGCCCGTCCGGCGTAGGTCAGCCAACCTTCGGCATCCATCACATAGTTGTCGCCCGTCACGGTCCAGAGCCCCCGAAACGTGCCCACCGACTTCTGCCGGTTACGCCAATAGCCGATCGCCGCCGTTGGTCCCTTGACCTGGAGATTGCCCATCTCGCCGGGCTCGACGGTGCGTTCCTGATCATCAACGAGACGCACCTCGTAACCATCGACCACACGGCCCGTGCACCCCGCTCGCACCTCGCCGTTCCGCTGCGAAACGAAGATGTGCAACATCTCGGTGGAACCCAGCCCATCGATCACGTCGACACCGAAACGATCGCGGAAGGCGTTGCAAAGGTGGACTGGCAGGGCTTCGCCGGCAGAGGTTGCCAGCCGCAGCGAGGGCAACTGTTCCCGGTCCGGACACCCCGGATGGGCCAACCAGTTGGCAAAAAAGGTTGGCACTCCGAACAGGACCGACACGCGATGGACGATGAGTGCCGCGCTGATCTCTGCCGGAAAGGCTCGTTCGCGGACGAGGACCACCGTGGCTCCCGCGGCCAAAGGAAAGATCAGCGAGTTGCCCAAGCCATAGGCAAAGAACTGTTTGGCAATCGACAGAACCACATCATCCGGGCCGATACCCGCCGTGCCGAGCCCATAGAGGTTGGCTACCAGTCGCATCGACGCGTGGATGTGCATCGCGCCCTTGGGACGACCGGTCGAACCCGACGTATAGAGCCAGAACGCCACGTCATCGCGATGCGTTCTGGCGGGGGCGTGCTGCGGCTCGGCGCCGGCCAGCAGCGCCTCGAGGTCAATCCACGGGCCGCCTTCACTGGACACAAACCGGACATGCGGCTCCTCTGCCGCAACCGGCGCCCACTTCTCGGCCAAATCGCCACTGACGAACACCGCCACGGCACCGCTGTTATGCAAGATCCAGCGGTAGTCGTCTGTCGTGAGCAGAGTGTTGAGCGGAACCGGAATGACCCCTGCCCAGATCGCCCCGAGGAACACGCTCGGGAAATCCCGCGTATCGAGCAAGCTCAGGAGCACCCGCTGATCGCGGCGCACCCCTAGCCGGGCAAAAGCATCGGCCATGCGCTGGACCCGGTCGAACAGGATGCCATAGGCGCACGATCCACGGGAATCGACGATCGCAACCTTGTCGGGATGACGCAGGACGTTGGGTTCGAGCAGGTCTTGGGCGGCGTTCAGCGCCTCCGGGAGGCCATCGGCCGTGTGCGCGCTGGCTGTGTTGAGCATACCCCCCCCGCAACCCTCGACGATGCTATTCGCAAGTAAGGCCACTGCCACCGAACAACCCGGCGGGGTCTTCCAAGATTCTCGGAAGACCCCGCTGGGCTGTGGCAGGTATCACACGCGACGCCTGTCGAACTCCGCGCGCTTGCCGGTTCCGAACAGCTTGAGCGCTCCTCCGTCCCCGACAGCGTTGGGGCGGATGAAGATCCAGTTCTGCCAGGCAGAGAGACGGCCAAACACCTTGGACCAGACAGTTTCCTGACCAGCGAAGCGGAGAGAGGCTTCCATCCCTGTGCAGGCATCCGGCGACAAACCGGCCCGCTCGTCCAGCGCCAGCCGGAGCTCATCGTCCCAGTCAATGTCATCAGGCGTGAAGGTCACCAGACCGGCCGCCAGCGCCTCGGCCGAACCGAGGGACTTGCCAATCAGGGCAGCTGCGCGCTCTACTGCCGCAGGATCACCCAGGAATCGAGACTGCAGCCGCCCCAGATCGTTGCACATGGGGAACAGTTCGAAGTTGGCCTGCGAGAGCACAATGCTTGGTCCCTCGCCGTCGACCAGATCCAGCATGTAGCTGCGATCGGCCGCGAAGGCGAGTTCGGCTAGGGTCCCGGCAAAGGCCGAACCCGGTTCGATCACCGCGTACATCGAGCGGGAGGACACATCGAGGCGCGACAAGGTCCGCCGCAGCATCCCGATCACTTCTCGCACGAACCAGTCATCCTGATGCGCCAGGAGGACATTGTCATAGGGCAGAACTTTGGCGCCATCGCCCGTGGCCTTGAGCACCCAGAGCCCCAACTCGGGCTCGTTGGTGCGCAGCAGCAGGATCGCATCATCCAATTGGCGCGCCACGGCAAGCGGCCAGAATTCGACGCCCTGGGCGTGAACGCCGGCGAGGTCGGCCGGCGGAGCATCCATCGGAGCACGCACCGTGATTGTCACGAAGCCGCGCGCACGATCGAAGGTCACGTCGACGTGATCGTAGTGATAGCCATCGGCGTCGATAGCACGGGCCAGCGGAGTCAGCTTCACGCCAGTCGCAGCCTGCGGGCGCTTGCTCTTGGCTGCGAGGGCTGCAGCGCGCTCAGCCACCGCCTCGGTCCAGCGACCCTTGGGAGCGATGTCGTCGACCAGGTTCCAGGCTTTCGCCCGCTCACCACGGACGCCCTCTTCTGAGGTGCAGAAAACGTCAGCCAAGTCCTTGCGAACCTTGCGCTTGTCGACCACTCGGGTCAGCCCGCCGGTGCCGGGCAGCACCGCCAGCAGAGGCACCTCGGGGAGCGAGACCGCCGACGAGCGATCGTCCACCAGCAGGATCTCGTCACAAGCCAGCGCAACCTCATAGCCGCCGCCCGCACATGTGCCATTCACTGCGGCCAGGAACTTGAGGCTGCCGCTTCGCGAGCTGTCTTCCAGACCGTTCCGGGTCTCGTTGGTGAACTTGCAGAAGTTGACCTTCCAGGCGTGGCTGGAAAGGCCAAGCATCGTGATGTTCGCGCCCGCGCAGAAGACCCGGTCGTTCGCGCTTGTCAGCACCACGCAGCCAACTTCGGGATGCTCAAACCGCAAGCGCTGCACGATGTCATGCAGCTCCATGTCGACCCCGAGGTCGTAGCTGTTGAGCTTGAGCTTGTATCCTGGGAGCAGACCACCGTCGGGATCCACATTCATCGCGACCGTGGCAACACGACCCTCAATCGAAACCACCCAGTGACGATAAGACTCCCCTGTCTGATCGTACGTGAAAAACTCCGTTGCCGACTGTTCGGCAAGCTGGGTGGCCATAGATTCGCTCCTCGATCCCGGTGTCGAGACGCATCATATAGCATGTCATTGGAGCAAACAAGCACTATAGTTCATAACAGGGCGCGCACCGCCTTCTCGAGGAGATTCAGTGTCGCGGCAAAATCCTGGGCCGATGTGTCGATCCTCACGTCGGCGCGAGCGTACTCGGCGGACCTCGCCGCCAGGATGGTCTTCAGGTCGTTCATGGCAGCGCGATTGCCAGACATGGGACGAAGATCGCCCTGGTCTACGACCCGTTGCATATGGTCCTCGGGCGTCGCCTCTAGCCAGACTGACCAGGTCGAGCCAAGCAACTGGTCATACAAGGCTGGCGACGAGACAATGGCTCCCGGCGCAGCGATCACTGCAGCTGGATTCCGCTCCAGCAGTTCGTCCAGCACCTCGGCCTCATAGCGTCGCAGTGCTTGCGGCCCGTTGATTTCCATCATGATCCCGATCGATCCGCCGTAACGCCGCTCCACCTCCTTCGAAACTTCGAAGAATGGCAGCTGAAGCCGTTCGGCAAGCGCTAGGCCCAGGCTTGATTTGCCCGCGCCGCGCAGCCCGATGAGCGATATCCGCCCAGCCTTTCGCGCCGGAATGTCCTGGGGTCTCCCCAAGGCCGCCAGTACCTCTTGCGCCCGATCCACAGGCAAGCGGCGCAGCTGCCCCACCAGTTTCGCCGTGACGACATCGCGCTCACCGCCCATGGGGAGGAGTTCAGCAGGAGCAAGATTGAGCGCATCGGCAATTGCGATCAGCATGCCCACGGAAGGGTTGCCTGAACCGCCCTCGAGCGTGGCAAGGTAACGCTCGGACGCGCCAGAGGCAGCGGCCAGTTGCTTGCGAGTCAAACCAACCAGAGCCCTGGCCGAGCGCAGCTGCTGGCCGATCTCCTCGCCGCCCGTAAACCCGTCCGGATTTGTATCTGCCATTGCGTCAGCCTGCGTTATAATTCATGCCCCGGTTGGCATAGGAACTATAGTCGGCAGGAAGAGGCGAAGTCGAGGCGGCGGGTGCCCGGCTCCACAGGCCAGGAACCCGCTCAGTAGGGATCAGTAGGTTTCGAAATGGATCCGCCCCTCATCCCTGAGTGCGGTGCCGAGTGCATCCCAGTCCAGGCCGCTGGCGATCGCGATATCGCGCAACGCGGCGATGACGCCCTCCTCCATGCCGCGCAGTCCGCAGACGAATATCGCCGTATCGGGGGAGCCCAAGAGGGGTGCCAGATCGGCGGCGCGTTCACGCATGACATCCTGAACGTAGCGCTTTGGCTGGCCCGTAACGCGGGAGAATGCGAGGTTGACGTCGAGCAGATCCCTGGGAAGGTTCTTGAGCGGGCCGAAGTAGGGCAGCTCTTCAGGGCTTCTGGCGCCAAAGAACAGCATGAGCTTGCCGCCCTCAAACCGGCCAGACTTGTGCAAGCGCCGACGCCACTCGGTCATCGCCCGCATCGGCGCGCTGCCGGTTCCGGTGCAGATCATCACGATGTTTGATCGAGGGTGGTTCGGCATGAGGAAGGTCGCGCCGAACGGACCGGTAACGCGCACCTTGTCGCCAACTTCCAGGTCGCACATGTAGTTCGAGGCCACACCCCGGACCGGTCGCCCCTGATGATCTTCGAGTACCCGTTTGATCGTCAGCGAAAGGTTGTTGAACCCCGACCGCTCACCTGTTCGGGCAGAGGCAACGGAGTATTGGCGCGCATGATGGGGACGGCCCTTGTCGTCCGCTCCCGGCGGCAGAATGCCGATGGATTGACCCTCGAGAACCGGAAATGGCCGCGCACCAAAGTCCAGCACAACATGGTGCGTATCGTAATCGCTTCCACGATTCGTGACGCGAACGTTGCCGGCGACTGTGGCTTCGATCCAGGGCTCGCGAGCGCGCGGTCCATAGAGGCTCACGTAAGGATGCGCGGCCGACCACGGTGGAACATGCGCATTGAGACGCGTCGTGACAGCTGACGCAGGCGTGGGACCCGCTTCGGCACTGGTTGCCTCGGGCGGTGCTGCCAGCATTTCCTCCGGAACACCCTGACTGGCCAGCAACTCGGGACTCAACTCGGCAGGGAGTTCGGTCCAGCCAAACTGCTGCTCGATCGAATATGCCTGGGAGGACGGCACCAGACGCCAGTTGTCGATCGCACCGGTCGGACAGACCGGCAAACAGCTCATTCCGAAGTCGCAAGCGCCGGCGTTGACAACATAGTTGTTGTCATCATGCGTGATGGCCCCGCTAGGACAAGCCGCTTCGCATGAGTTGCACCGGATGCAGATTTCGGGGTCGATCAAGTGCTGCTTGAGGACTGCCACGTCGCCCATCTTGCCAGTTCCCCTGTGTTCCTGCCTTGGCGAAGTACGGCCCGGACCAACCGTGATCCGGGCCGCGGCTCAGTTACTGGTCCGATCAGACGATCTTCACGTACTCGTAATCGACCGGCTGCTGATTGATCCCCATCCGCGGCGGTGCGATCCAGCTGGCATACGCGCCGGCCTCGTGGCACGGCTTCATCAGCGAGTTCAGGTAAATGAGGTCGTCCTCGGTGGGCAGCCACTGGTCAATGCTGGCCAGCCATGCTTCTTCAGAGACAATTTCGCCGGCCGGCGAAATACGGTGCTCGGCAAATTCGCCGATCCGGCGATTGAAGCCCTTGTGCGGCTGGGTGATCCGGAAATTGATGCCAGCCTTCTCGATCGCCTTGTTCCAGCGATCGATCCCACCTTGGCAATCCTTGATGTAATCGTCGAGCAGACGGGAGTTGATGGCGCGGAGTGCGGGAACCTCTTCTTCGACCAGCTTGCCATCCAGCACCCGGATCACCGGATAAGTTGCATTCTCCAACTGGTGGTCGTCGCCTTCCAGCTTCGCCTCGTTGTAGCGCCCCTTGAGGCCGGCGCTGAATGCGGCTGCGGCGTTGCCGGAGATTTCGCTTCCGAACAGGTCACGCGTGACCGACATGTGGAAGTTGGCCTTGCGTTGCAGCATTGGCAGATCGACCACGCCCAGTGCCCGAATGGCATCGACATCGTAGGGATCGGTGATCCCGGCCTTGTTCATGGCGGCCAAGGTTGCATCGATCGTGCGGCCGACCCCGGTCTCGCCCACGAACATGTGATGGGCTTCCTCGGTCAGCATGAAGCGGCACGTTCTTGACAGAGGATCAAACCCGCTCTCGGCCAGGGCCGCCAACTGCATCTTGCCGTCACGATCGGTGAAGTAGGTGAACATGAAGAACGATAGCCAATCCGGCGTGGCCTCGTTGAAGGCTCCAAGGATCCGGGGGTTGTCCTGATGTCCGCTACGCCGTTCAAGCAGGGCGTGGGCTTCCTCTCGACCATCGCGGCCGAAGTACTTCACCAGCAGGTAAACGATCGCCCAGAGATGCCGACCTTCTTCGACATTGACCTGGAACAGGCTGCGCATGTCGTAGAGCGACGGCGCCGTCTTGCCCAGGTAGCGCTGCTGTTCGACCGATGCCGGTTCGGTGTCAGCCTGCACGACCAGCAGGCGGCGGAGCAGAGACCGGTACTCTGCCGGCACCTCTTGCCAGACCGGCTCACCCTTGTGCTTGCCAAAAGAAATGGTCCGCCCCTCTTGCTTGGGCGCGAGCAGGATGCCCCAGCGATACTCGGGCATCTTCACATAGCCAAACTTGGCCCATCCGGCAGGATCAACTCCAACGGCGGTGCGCAGGTAGACGTCGAGGTCCTGGAACCCGTCGGGGCCCATCTGCTGCCACCAGTCCAGGTAACCCGGATGCCACTTCTCCAAAGCGCGCAGCAACTGGCGGTCGGAGCCAAGATCGACGTTGTTCGGGATTGCATCATCATAGCTGACTTCGACGTAACCGTCTCCCTGAACGGTCTGCGATTCCTCAACCAGCGAGTCTAGTTCTGCCATTGTCAGCTCTCCCGAACAGGCGTTGGACTGCGATATACAGCCTACGAGTCGTGGAGTAACATGCATTATGATGCATGTCCATTGCCTTGTTTGATCGGCTGCCCGAGAGGACATGTCGGTCTGCAAACCAGGCCGACTCGGGCCGAGGCCACTAGCGTGACTTGTGCGGTTGCCTGACATGAACTGCGCCCCTGCTGGGTGCTGATCGCACGCAACAGAGGCGCCATGATCCGGATATCGAGTCCGTCGCGACCTCAACCCGGCCTACCGCGACTATCCCCGACAAAGGCCGCTCAGATGGGAATGACCATCACTCCCGCTTGAGCGGCCCTGCCCGTTCCCTTAAAGATAGCGTGCGCCTTACCGGCGGACGCGGACCCCGACAGTGAACGACCGGCCGAACACGTCGTAGAGCGTCTGGTTGGTCGAAGCCGAGAAGACGAAGGTGGTCGGCACCAGCGGCGGAGCCTTGTTGAAGGCATTGTTGATGACGCCGAACAGCGAGAAGTCACCGAACTTAGACGAGATTTTCCGCTCGGCCGACAGGTTGACCAGGAACTGGCCACCCACGCGGTAATTGTTCAGGCCATCCGCCGGCAGCTGCTTAGTGTAAACACCGCCGCCAACATAGCGACCCTGAATATAGCCACGCCAGGTCGGCGAGTCATAGCTTACCGAATTGGTCACACGCCAGCTCGGGCTCGAACCGAAATCCTGTCCGACGACCCCGGCTTCCTGCGAGGTCAGGATTCCGTCCGTGGTCAGCAGGTTGCGGACGTTGCTGGCGATCGAGCTGAGCGTAAGGCTGCCCTCGCCCACATTCATCCGGTACTGCGCCTCGATGTCGATCCCGCTCGTGCGGATCGAGCTGAGGTTCAGCTGGGTCCGGTTCACGCTGGAGATCGCACCGGCTGCATCGCGGATGACCAGCGAGCAGAGACTGGTGATGTTATTGAGGTAACACCGGTCAATGATCTGCTGCGGCGCAAGCGTGCCGATCGCATCCTGGATCTTGATGTTGTAGTAATCGACCGACAGAGACAGCCCCGGCAGGAAGCGCGGCGTGATCACGGTCCCGTAAGTGAACATCCGCGACTTTTCCGGCACCAGATTGGTGTTGCTGGTCGTCAGTTGCTGCGAGAATGTCTGGATGCCGACGCGCCCGGGCGCACGGTCCACGGCCGTGAAGAACTGAAACGTCGTCGCGGCGAACAGTTCACCCAGGTTGGGCGCACGGATATCGCGCGACATGGTTCCACGGAAGCGGATGTCCTGGGTCGGGGCATAGCTGCCGCCTACCTTCCAGGTCTTGACCGCACCGCTTAAGCTGTAGTCGGTAATGCGCCCGGCGGCATTCAGTTCCAGGCTGTAAGCGAACGGCTGGTCTTTCAGCAGTGGAACCGCCACTTCGGCGAAGCCTTCACGAACCGAAACGCTGCCGCGGATGGGAACAACGTTTGCCGTGTTGAAGCCCAGCGCCGACGAAACGGCATCCGCCGTCCGCACGACCGAGTCACGACGGTATTCGGCGCCGACCACCAAGGTCACTGCGCCTGCCGGGGTGCTGAACAGATCGCCCTGGATCGACGCGTCGACAACATGCTGCTGGATCTTCTGATCAGCAGTTATGCCGTTACCGTTGACATAGGCGATCGCAGCAGCGCTTGGCGAACCCGCGCCAAACAGGTTCAAGGGCACGCAGCCGTTGGTCGGATTGGCCAAGGTGCTGCGGCAGACGATCTGTCCGTTGGCGGGATTGACGACGGCATCCAGTGCGTTGGTCAGGTTGGCTGCGATCTGTACGCCCGTGGTGCGGGTGTTCTGCCGGCTCTGGCCATATTGGTAATAGGCATCCCACTTCCAGCTGCCGCCAAGCGATCCGGTAAGTGCACCCAGCGCGCGGTAGGTTTCAGTCTTCAGAACGGCGTTGAAGAAGCCGAATTCGGGGACGTACCGCCCCATCGTGAAGGACGTCGCGCCTGCCGAAGCCAGCGCTGTGCGGACTGAGGCGGGGAGGAATGCGTTATCGGAACGGATCGTCAGCGAGTTGTTCGGGAACACGAACGAAGGTCCGCCGCCCACGACGCGTGCAAAGGAAAACTCACCCGTCGCCTTCACCGCATCCGAGAATTCGTACTCGGGCTTCATGAAGACCGAGAAGCGCTCAAGCGGATACGCCAGCGGACGCAGCCCGCTGACGTTCACGCCATCGCCGCCTATCATATAGCTGGAACCCACATTGGTCCCATAGTTGAAGGTGCGGGTTCCGCCATTGGGCTGGAACTCGGTCCCGCGCAGCGGACCTGCATTGATCAGGCCGTTGAAGGTAGCGTTCGATGCCCGCACACCAGTGGCAATTACTCGGGTGGTCGAGCCAGTGGCGGTGTAAACCGCCGCATCATTGTACCACGGGCGCGAGTTCTGGAACCGGATACCGTCGGAGTTCGCATACTCGCCGGCGATGCTGAAGTGGCCACGACCGCCGTCAAAACTGCCTCCATAGGCAAGCGAGATCTTCTGTTGAGCGTTGTCGCCGTACTGGCTGATGCCAGCCTGCAGCTCACCCGAGAAGCCGTTGAGGCGTTTGAGCACGATGTTCACCGCACCTGCGACCGCGTCCGAGCCATAAGCCGCAGAAGCGCCACCGGTGACCACATCGGTCCGCCCTACTAGCGAGATCGGGATAAGGTTCAGGTCTACTTGGTTGGCAATGTTGCTCTGCACCACGCGACGGCCGTCGATTAGGACGAGCGTACGCGAAGGTCCAAGCCCTCTCAGGTCAGCGAGGTTGGCTGTCGTGTAGACGCTCGAAGTCGTTGCCGACGGCGTCGCCGAAGGCCGGAATGCGGGAAGCTCGTTGAGCGAGTCGGCAATGTTGACCGAACCTCGCTGCTCGATGGTGGCCTGCCCCAAGACCGTTACAGGCGTTGGAGTCACAAAGCCCGACTTGGCAATGCGCGAACCGGAAACGACAATTTCGGGAGCGGTCGCGTCTTCGGAGGCTGGCGCTACGGGAGCCTCCTGCGCAGACACCGGGGTCGCGGCAAAGGCGAGGCACAGTGCGCTAGTTGCCAGCAGTGCCGGCAGAGCCCCTCGGGTTTGTTTCCTTATGTCGGATTGCATTTGACATCTCCTCCCTATGACCGGCCCAAGCCCTTCGGCCAACCACGGAGGCAAATGCCTCATTATTGTTCATTGATCAATATTTTTCACCGTACGATCTTCGGTATCGCCCAAACATGGCATTTTTGCATCATTTCTGAGGGTCTTAGGCTCATTCCACCTGTTCATCGAACAATCCAATGGCCTGCTGCACACCATGAAGAGCAGCCCGCATGGTCTCACCAACATGAAAACTTGGCGCGGCCCGAGCTGCGATCAGGACCATCCTCTTGTTTGGAAGCGGATCAGCTCTGTTCCGGCTGGCCAGTTCCCAAACTGAGCTTATCGAACTGGGCGCAGTGTTCCCAGGATCGGCCGTCCTGGACGCGTACCACTGACCAACTGACCGTTATCAACAACGACCTGGCCGTTGACGATGACGAACGGAATGCCGAGGGGCGCGACAGCGGGCGTTAGTGCGGTGCCTTGGTCAATGACCTTGTCCGCATCGAAAATGGTGATGTCGGCATCGGCGCCCACTTGCAGGCGTCCCTTGCGCGCCATCGCCGGCGCCATACGTTCCAGACGCTGGGCGGGAAGCAACGCCATACGGCGGATCGCATCCATCAGCGACAGCAGCTTACGTTCACGGACGTAACGGCCAAGAGTTCTGGAGAACGTGCCCGACCCCCGGGGATCACCACTGAGCCCGGGATCCATCCTCACCGCATCGGAAGCGATGATCACACCGGGCTCGGCCATGCCAGCATCCACAGTCCATTCGGGCGTAATGTGTTTTTGGATCCGAGTCTGCGGACGATTGGCTCGCAAATCATCGAACACTTCTTTGGTGAGCCGCTGTCCCGTGCTTGGCAGTTCGAGAGAGCTGTAGTCCGCGTTCCACCGCTTCTGCCAACCGTCGTCGAACAGGCCGGACCCGATAACGCCTGCCGCATCCGCATAGGAAGGGACTTCCACGCTGACATCGAGCCCGCGGGCCTTTGCGTCCCGAATGGCCTCCAGAATGATCGGCGTATCTCCCAGTCCCTTACTGGATACGTGGCAGATGTGCACGCCGGCACCTGTAGCGGCAGCATCTGCCATAACTTCCAGAACAGCATTCAACATGTTGCCACGATCGGCAGACGTAAACTCTCGAGTGTGAACAAAGGCGATAGCCTTGGATCGCCCCGCAGTCTTGAACAGTCGGTAAACCTCGCTCTGGTCAGCTCCACGAATGTACTCGATCCCCAGACCGATACCGATTCCTCCTTCGCTCAGACCCGACTCGATCAGCGTGTTGACTTGAGCCTGCTGCTCTTCCGAGATCGACTGGCGACCAAGCGCTTCCGCGCCCGGGCGGTTGCGACCGCCCTCTGTGCTGCCTGTCTGGACAGCCAAACGCGCGCCAGCGTAGCTAACGGAAGCCCCATAATTCATGTAAGCGCTGCGCGCAAGTTGATCATAATAAGGCTTAAGTGGATATGCGCCACCCTCAAGTTCCAGAGCCGTCGTAACGCCATCACGTACTAGGTAACTCAAAGAATAATCGTCAGTCAGATGAACGTGTATATCGATAAAGCCAGGCGAAACCACATGGCCGGCCGCATTGATGGTTCGTTTTCCACTCAAGCCAGACTTAGCAATGGCAGTAATCTTGCCATTTGTGACGCATAGATCTGTGACCTCATCGCGGCCTGATGCCGGGTCCATCACGCGGCCCTTCGACACCACCAGATCACAGACCGTGTTGGCGAGCGCGGGTTGGGCGTAGAGGATGGATGCCGAAGCCAACAGGCATGCCGCGACGCGATTTTTGAGTGGCATCGATTACACTCCCGATTTGGTGTCCAAATTGCTGCTGAAATAGGCGGGCATCTTGCGAATGACGTAGAAGTAGGCAGCCAACGCCAAAACTGATGCTCCGGCGGAAACGGTTCCCAGCGCGCTCGGCAAAGCCTTCGCCCCAAAGACGTAGGTACTGAAAAATCCAACGAGGGTAGGCCCTGCGCCGGAGCCGACACCGATGTTGATGAACAAGAAAGCCGCAGTCATTCGCCCGCGCAGATTGGCTGGCGTGATGATCTGCAGAAACGTCGGAGATATCATCATCACCAGCGGATGAATCACACCGGCAAGCGCAAGCGTGATCAGGAAAAGAGTCGAAGATGCGACGCCAGATATGCCAAATCCGCAGATCAGCGTCACAACGGCGCAGCCAAGCCCGATGTACAAAATGTGAATCGCCCGATCCCGCGCGATGAGCCAAGAGCTCAGCACCCCGCCAATGAAGCTGCCGGAAATGCCGCAGACCAGCCCGACGACGGCCAGTAGCTTGCTGATCTCTACCTTGTTCCAGCCGAAGGTGCGCTCTAGCGTCGCAGGAACCCAAGCGGAATAGCTGGTGCCGATCAGGACAGACAGCATGACTGCGATGCAAAACATGCCATGGGTGCGCCAGTTGATGGCCAGGAATCGCAGCAACTTGTCTCCGCCATCCTTAGCCGCTGCGGGCCGGGACCGCGCCGGCTCGCTCACCAGCAGCAGGATCGCCGCCAGGACCAATCCCGGCGCACCGGCGATGATGAATAGCGCCCGCCATCCCTGAAGCGTGCCAAGGAACGGCAGCGTGACAGTACCATCGGCACCGGCCTGACTCAGCACGAAACCTGAAAGTCCGGCTGCCCCTGCCGCTGCCAGAGGCGGTCCCAGAGAGTAGATTGCAGATGCTCGGGCGAACTGTGACTTGGCAAAGACGTCGCTCATCATCGAGTAGCTGCCGGGCGTCAGCGCGGCCTCGCCGGCGCCAACGCCCACCCTGCCGATGGCCAGCGTCAGAAAGCTCTGCGCCGCACCGCAGAGCATGGTCATCCCGCTCCACACGAACAGCGCCGCAGCAAGCAGCCGGCGTCGCTGGAAGCGATCAATCGCCCAGCCGAGGGGTAAGCCCGCAACCGCATAAAAAATCGAGAACGCAAAGCCTTGGACCATGCCCAGTTGAAGATCACTGATCCCCAGATCACGCTTGATATCGACCGCGACGAAGGAAATGATGTTCCGGTCGATGACCGACAGGACGTAACAGCCGGTCAGCAGAAGAGTAAGAAGCCAGGCCGACAATGGGGCCTTGCTCGCGCTTTGCACTGTATGCGGTTTCGCCATCGATCCCCCTCCGTTTGGCTGAAATTGAATCTGTCAGGTCGGCAGCTCGACCGCGTCGAGAGGCCAGATCGGACGACGAACGTTGCGGAACGGGAAAACCTTGAAATCGACGGTCACCAGGCCGCCCGTGTCAACAAAGACCAGCTCGCGAGCAATCGGCTCGAAATCAGCGCGGAAATGGTTGATCCCCTTGCAGGCTAGGACATTCACGCCTTCTGGGTCGATGCCGAAGATCCGGTATTGCTCGCGGTCTTCGGGTTGCAGTCGCTTGGAAACGAGGATGATCGTCACATTGCCCCGACGGAGACTGACGCTCGGCCCGAACGCGCCAACCGTCCCCTGCGCATAGGGGCCCTTGCGCAGGTAGTTCCCGTCCGAAATGCATTCGACCCGGCATTCCAACGAGACCGGCCCACCGCCATAGGCTGGGTCTGTGCGGCCGCCGATATCCAAGGCGATCGTCTGTCCGACCCCGGCGGCAACCGCCTGCTCGACCGATATCGGGTCAAAAATGGGCCCGACGACCGAGTTATCAATATCCGCATCCAGCAACAGTTTGAGCAGCGTGGTCCCGTCGCCATGAGCACCCCCCGCCGGACCATCGGTGTAGTCGACCAAGATCAGCGGCCCGGTCTTGGTTGCGGGCTGCCGCGCCCGCGCAATGGCTTGTTCCAGCGGCGTGAACGCGATGCTCACGTAGTCGCGGGTTTTCCAAGCTTCGGCGATTAGCCGGTCGGCGATATCCTGAAAACGGGAGTCCTCGCCATGGCCGGTCACCACCACGGACGGCCCGGCCTCGGCGACGTCACCATAGTAGAACCCGGCATTGATATCGATGTTGAGGACGCCAGCTTCAGTCTGCTCGATCTCGCGAGCCAAACGTTTCAACCGGTTCATTGGACTGTCCGGATCGAGCGTACGACCCATGTCGAGCCCAGCGAGCATCGGCAGCCGCCCGACATAAAGCTGCGGCCGGGTGCGGCCGGCCATCGCATCGTTCAGCAAGCATCCCGCCCGATAGGTGGTTTCCCACTGATCGACATGTGGCGTGGTCCGAAAGCTCGTCGCGATATCGGCAAGATCGGCCATCCGGTCAGTGAAATTGGCGTGGGGATCAAGGGCAATGGCCACGGGCAAGTTCGGGCCAACGACAGAGCGGACCGCAGACAGGATCGCCCCTTCGCAATCGGGTTCGTTGACGGCGAACATGGCGCCATGGAGTGACAACAGCACGCCATCGACCGGACCCGCCTCGCGCAGTTGTTCCGTCATCCTGGCCACCAGCGTGTCCATCGCATCGGCGCTGAGCGGGCCCGAGGGCGTGGCATGGGCCGAGAACGGAAAGCGCAAGTCCCACGAAAAGTCACGCGCTGCCGACAGGATGCCACCTTCGACCGAGCGCGTGTTGATCAGCTCGGGATCAGCTGCGATGCACCCAGGAGTCGCGTTCCTGAAGTTCTCCAGCGGAGTCAGGCGGTTATTAAAGCTGTGGCTTTCGTGCATGATGCCACACGCGAATACGATCATCGTGAATTCCTTGAACAGTCGGAGTCCCGCAGTCAGGCCGGGCCGACGCTAGTTGCTGCGTACGTCAAGCGAGCGCCCTCGAAACTGCGCCGGATTGACGTTTCGGACGATCTTCTCGATGCGGCCGGCGCGGGTCAGGTATGTCACCACGATATCCACCGGCCGGCCCTGCGGAACCGCAAAAAGCACCGGGATATCGTTTTGTGCACCATAACCGCCGCTGGAGTTCATGATGCGGCTACCAAGGATCCGGCCGGCTCTGTCCAGCACCCGGATTTCGGCCCCAGAGCGGGTAGACAGGCCCTTGGCGTCCAGCGCCCGGATGCTCAGTCCGACAGTCTCCGGGTGCGAGGTGTCGTTACGGAACAGCGGGTGGTGGCCATCGGCGTCATAGCCGTTCACCAGAGCGAGGTCGGGATCCCCGTCACCGTCGAAGTCTGCCCATTGCACCCCGTGATCGGCATCGTCGTTGCGAATAAGATCGGGCAGGACGTCTACAAAGCCTGTCGGCGAGTTGCGATAGAGATGATCGCGCGCATGGGGCTGATCCACCCGGAAGCCGGTGACGTAGAAATCGATCCGCCCGTCCATGTCGAAATCGCCCCAGCTGGAGCCGACCTGGTGCTCGTTCAGTGTCAATCCGACCTGCGAGGCGATGTTGACAAGGTGACGACCATCATAGCGATAGAGGACATTGTCGCCGTAGCCGGCCACCAGCAACTCGAATTGGCCATCGTTGTCGTAGTCGCCTAGCGAACACCCGGTCGTACCCTCCTCAAGCGACCTGTTGCCCTGCTCAAGCCCTAGTTCGCGGGCGGAATCGTGGAACTTGCCATTGTCGTTGACGAAGAAACCGTCTTTATCGCCTTCCTGATTGCCGATGAACACATCCAGATCGCCATCGCGATCGAAATCGTACCAGCACGCCGCAACGGTGCGCCGCGGGTCATAGAGCCCCGCCTCCACCGTAACGTTAGTGAAGATGCCGCCATTGTTGCGCAACATCACGTTGGGTGTCTGACGCTGTGTGACGAACAGGTCCAGATCGCCATCCGCATCGTAATCGATCCAGTTCACCTGACGCGTCGTGGCACCGACAACAGCGACTCCAACCTTCTCGGCGACTTCGGTGAAATGGGCACCCGCATTGTTGTGGAACAGCAGGTTACGCGTTGGGATCGGACGATCCGAGGTGCCGACATAAAGGTCGGGGAAGCCGTCGCCGTCATAATCGCCCCAGGCCAGGCTCCGGGCGTTTCCGCTTTTGGTCGGCAACCCCAGAGCGGGCCCAACATTGGTGAACACCCCCTTCTCATTGCGGTAGAGCCGGATCTCGCCCGAGACGAACGACACGGCGAGATCAAGATCGCCGTCTAAGTCGAAGTCTGCCCAGGCGTTCGACAGACCCTTCTGGGCGGCGAATGTCTGAGGCTGGACCGGCGTAAAGACGGGCTGGACCGGGCTATCCGCCGCCACCGCGATCGATACGGACAGGCTGGCAAGCGCAAGAGTGGCGACCGCTCCCAGGGCTTTGGTCAGAATTGCGCACCGAACAGGTGTGGCCATGCCAAATCCCCTTGCCAGTCGCCCGTCCGGCTTGGGCCCTAGGGCACGAAGCGGAGCAGGTTCGATCGAATCAGACGAGCAGTCCGATGTCCTGAAGAACCATGAAATTGTTCGCTGGACAATATAAAAAAGCTTTGGCAGACAAGTTTTGGCCTCTGCGTCCGCTGCCGACATAGCGCGGGCGGACGGGGAGCAAATGATAAGGCCGCGGAGAGGTGCATGAGCCGCAAAGTTATCCTGACGATCGCGCCAACGGGCGGCATGGCCAGCAAGGCCCAGAACCCCTACCTACCCATCACGCCCGAAGAGATCGCGCGCGATGTAGAGGCCTGCTGGGAGCTGGGTGCGAGCGTGGTGGCTATTCATGCTCGCCGGCCTGATGGCCTCGCCACCTGTGATCCGGAAATCTATAGCCAGATCAACACTCTGGTCCGGGAGCGGACGGACATCGTGATCAACAATTCTACCGGTGGCGGGGTGAATGGCGACATGATCGGCCAAGGCGGCAACGGTTACTGGGAAATTCTTTGGGAGGAGCGGATCAAGGGCATCGAGGCCGGCGCAGAGATGTGCACGCTGGACGCCACCACTATCATCGCCAGCTTCGAAGGCCGCGAACTGCTGATGCACACTTCTCCGGAGCGCTCGCGCCAGTTGGCAGCTCTGATGAAGGAAAAGGGAATCAAGCCTGAATGGGAGGTCTTCAGCCCCACCCATATCGTTCAGGACGTCACGACGCTGACCGCCGCGGGCTTCGACAGCGAACCTTATTTCGTGAATATTGTGCTGGGCACCGATCGGGCGTTTCAGAATGCCATGCCCTATAGCCCGAAGATCCTGCAGTCGATGGTCGATCTGTTGCCGAAGGGGGCCATTTTTGGCGTAACCGGCATAGGTCCGGCGCAGTTGCCGTGTATTCCCAATGCGTTGTTGCTTGGCGGCCACGTCCGCGTCGGATTGGAGGACAACCTGTACTATTCGCAGGGCCGGCTCGCCACGAATATGGAGCTTACCAAGCGCGCCGTGCGGATCGTCACCGAAATGGGCTATGAACTCGCAACCCCAGCGGAAGCCCGCGCCATTCTGGGCCTGAGCGGCGGAAAACCGGGCTGATGGCTGTCGCGTCCGGCCCAGCTGACCAGAGGTTCGCAGGTCAGCGCGTGCTCATTACGGGCGCGGCGGGTCTGCTGGGCAGGGCTTTGGCGCGGGCTTTCGCCAAGGCTGGAGCGAGCCTGGCGCTAGTCGATCTCGACGCAGCCGGGCTCGATCGGATAGCAGGCGATCTCCCGGGACAGGGCACAACACTCTATCCCACCGACCTGCGTGATGCGGCTGCAGTCAGCGCCTTGCCCGAAACAGTGCAGCAAGACGGCAAACTGCCCACCATCGTGATCAACAATGCCGGCATCGCGCCATTCCACGACATCTTGGCCGTCAGGAACGAAGACTGGGAAGCGGTCATGCAGCTCAATCTCAGGGCTCCGTTCATCGTGATGCGCGAATTCGGGCGCGCCATGATCGCGTGCGGCGTTACCGGCGCATTCGTCAACGTCAGTTCGGGCGCGGCAGCAATTGTGCGCACAGACAGTGTGCCATACGGCACATCCAAGGCTGGGCTCGAATGGATGTCTGCAGGTTTTGCCGCGGCGCTGGGCCCGTATGGGATCCGGGTCAACTGCGTGCGGCCCGGATTGGCGGTTTCAGATGACCATTCCAACCTGCCACCAAACCACATCGAGAGCGCCAGCCGGCGCAATCCGATGCGGCGGATCATGATCCCGCAGGATCTGGCAAAGACAGTCTTGTTCCTCGCGTCGGACGACGCGTCCTATGTTACCGGTCAGGTCATGGGGGTGAACGGTGGCAGCAACCTCCCCGTCTGGGTCACCGCGTGATGGCGGCTCTGGACGGTCTCGATCCTGAATCAGCTGGTTCCAACCGTCACCGCTCGGTCCGTCAGGTGGCTGCAGCATCAATAGGCAACGTATTCGAGTCCTACGACTTTCTGGTCTACGCCTTCGTCGCGGATCACATTGCGGTGGCGTTCTTTGGCGAACAGGGTTCCGCCCGTGGCCTGATGGCGGCTTTCGCAGTATTTGGGGTGGGCTTGATCGCCAGGCCGTTCGGGGCCTGGTTCCTGGGGCGACTGAGCGATCGACACGGGCGCAGAGTCGCGCTAATCGCGTCCCTGCTGGGAATGGCTATCGGCACGGTCGGTATTGGCTTGCTGCCTGACTATTCCTCCATCGGCAGGGCGGCGCCGATCCTCCTGATCGCGCTGCGCTGCATGCAGGGGTTCTGCGCCGGAGGGGAATGGGGCACCGCGACGGCATTCGTCGTGGAAAGCGCCCCTGCAAGCCGGCGGGGAACCTTCGGTAGTATCGGCCAGGCCGCGAACTATGCGGCCATGCTGTTGGCCGGGGCCATTGTCGCTACACTTACCTCGCGGCTGAGCCCCAGCGAGATGGGTCAGTGGGGCTGGCGCCTTGCCTTCCTGTTCGGCGCCTTGCTCATCCCCGTGGCTCTTTGGCTGCGTTCGCGCCTAGAAGAGACGCAGGCGTTCCACGACGTCCGTCAGGATGACCCGTCCAGACACGCCCTACCGCTTGCCGCCACCGCGAGAACTTTCGGCCTCACGATTGTCTTCACGGTCTCGTCTTACCTGCTGCTGGGCTATTTCCCCACCTTCGCATCTCACTACGGCGGGCTGAGCGCAGGCGAAGCACTGACCAGCAACAGCATCGCAGTGGTGTTTGCCGTGCTGTGCACCATCGGGGCCGGCCGACTTTCCGACAGGTTCGGTCGACGGGCGGTTCTCCTGGCGGGTTGCGGCGGCCTCGTGGTCGCTTCCTACCCGCTGTTCCTCCTGGCCGTGGACGCCGAATCAATCGGTCGGATCATCGCCATACAACTGGCCTTCAACCTGCTGGTCGGAACCGTATCTGGTCCGATGGCCGCCACTCTGGTGGAGTTGTTCCCGGCGAATCTGCGGACCACTTACCTGTCGCTGGGTTACACATTTTGCACCGTGCTGCTTGGCGGTTTCAGCCCGCTGATCGTGACCGCGCTTATCACTTACACGGGGGCGCCGACGGCCCCTGCCTTGTTCCTGATAGCCGCGGCCGCCGCATCGGGCTGGGTCGCTTTCACTATGCGCGAAACCGCCTGGGCACCGTTGCGATGATCGGCCAACACCGGGGAGAGAGACAATGAGAGGAACACCCTACCCGTGGCCTGACGGCAAGACCTGCGCATTCTGCTTCACGATCGATGTGGATGCCGAATCGGTCTATCTTTGGCTCAACCGTGACAGTGGCAGCGATCATCTGGAACACATGGAGCAACGCCTGTTCGGTCCGCGGACCGGCATCTGGCGCCTCTTGGCCCTACTGAAGCAGTTCGACATTCGCGCCACCATGTTCGTCCCAGGCGTTGTGGCGGAAAGGCACCCGGAGCTGCTGCCGGCTTTCGTTGCCGAGGGACACGAGATCGCCCTGCATGGTTACAATCACGAGCTGCCGCAAGACACGCCTCGGGACGAATTTGTGGCGGCGCTGGATGCGAGCATCGCAATCTTTAGGGACCAAACCGGGATCACCCCGCATGGCTTCCGGGCCCCCGGAGCTCAGCTGACCAGGGGGATGGCAGTCGAGCTGGCGGCACGCGGACTTTACGACAGTTCGCTGTCCGGGGCAGATCATCCTTATTCATTGGACAATTTGACCGAGATTCCATTCCAGTGGCTTTTGGACGATGCCGTGCAGCTCAAGTTCACCGGATCCGCAGACAAATGGCTGCCAGGTAGCCCACAGAGCGTATTAGACAGCTGGACTACCGAATGGCGGCAAATACGACATTACAATGGATTGCTGACACTCACTCTCCATGACTGGATTTCCGGCCGCGCTAGCAACATATCGATAGTCGAATCATTCCTACGTATGGTCACAAGTGACTCGGATGTATGGATAGCTACCGCATTTGATCTTGCGAATCACCATCGGAGATATGGGCGCGACTTTGCATTTGACATCGAGATTGCCGAGCCCATCCAGCGCGCAGGCACCGCCAAGTAACGACGCGGATTGCCAATCCGGCGCCTAACGGCGATAATTCTTGTCTAGTGGATAATTAAGAGGTAACACTCCCCTGCAAGAGACGCCGGGCTTCAAATCGGGCAGCCAAAGAGCGTCTCCCACTTGTCATGCAGTGAAAGGGGCACCGCTATGAAGGCACATCTTCTTTTCGAGTCCGCAACTCTCGCCATCGCGCTGTTGGCTTCCAGCGGCACAGCGCAGGCCCAGGCTAAGGCCCAGGAAGCCGAAGCCGATGCTGACAGCTCCGGCAACCTTCAGGACATTGTCGTCACAGCCCAGCGACGGGGTGAGAACCTGCAGAAGGTGCCGATTGCCGTTTCGGCTGTGACTGGTGAAATGGCCGCGGCTCTTGGCATCCGCACATCGCAGGACATTATCGCTGCAGCCCCGGCGGTGACCTTCGCCGAGACGAATTCGGGCGCCAACATCACCATCCGCGGTGTCGGCGGCAGCGGCTCGGCGGCCGACGAACCTGGCAACGCGATCTACATCGACGGCGTGTATCAGGCCGCTGCGCCGGGGCTGATTTTTGCCCTGCACGATATCGACCGTATCGAAGTTGCCAAAGGTCCGCAGGGAACGCTATTCGGCCGCAACTCGACCGGCGGCGTGATCCAGATCATAACCAAGGAACCGTCGGACCAGCTTCGTGCGGACATGGCGGTCAGCTACGGCAACTACAGCACGGTTGAAGCCAAGGGCGTCATCAGCGGCCCGCTTGGCGGTGGGTTCACCGCATCCGTTTCGGCTTTCTATCAAAACCAGGCCGAGGGTTGGGGACGGAACATCTTCGACGGGTCCAAGGCCTATTTCGGTCACTCCGGACTGATCCGCGCCAAGTTGAAGTGGGAATCGCCCGACAATCGCACCTCGGTGCTGCTGTCCCACATGTACGTCAACACGCGCCCCGTTGCGTCGCGCGGCGGCGCCATCATTCCGGGCCAGATCACCACCAGTGGCGGCGGCATTGCGGGAGTGGGCAACCCCGGCTTCTACAACATCAACCAGAGCTACCCCACTGGGCGTCATCTGGTGCAGAACCAGACAGCCTTGACCGTCCAGCATGACATGAACTGGGCGAAGTTGGTCAACATCCTCGCCTATACTGACACCAAGAACGACATCTGGCAGGATGTCGATTTCGGTCCGGCGCCGGCCCGCAACGTCTACCTGAAGAATCCGGTCAGTACGGTCACCAACGAGCTCCAGCTGCTGTCGCCATCGGGCTCGAAGATCAATTGGTCGATGGGTCTTTATTATCTGCACAACGTCCTGGGACTGCGCCCGTCCGTTTTCACCGGAACGGCCTTTGCCGCGCAGGGCGGCAGCCTGACGACCGACAACGCGTCAACCACCAGCTCCTATTCTGCTTACGGCCAGTTCACCATTCCGATCCTGACCGGCACCAACTTTACCGGCGGGTTGCGCTATACTTATGACGACCGGTCAATCGCCGGCTACCAAATCACCGGCACGGGTGTTCGCACCAACGTCGACACCGGCAAGGTCGACAAGAAGCTGACTTGGCGGCTCGCGGTGGACCATCAGTTCTCAGATCAACTGTTGGGTTATGTGTCCTATAACCGCGGCTACAAGAGCGGCCTCTACAACGTGGCTTCGCCGGCACAGCCGCCCGTCGATCCGGTCGTGGTCGATGCTTACGAAGTCGGGTTCAAGACCCAGATGTTGGACAACACCGTGCGGTTCAACGCCTCGGCGTTCCTCTACGACTTCGAAGGCATTCAGCTGCGCGCGGTGACCAGCGCGGGCGCGACCTTCCTACTCAATGCCGCTTCGGCCTGGATCAAAGGTGTGGATGCGGAGCTGACAATCGCGCCGACCCGCAACTTCACCATCCAGGCGTCTGGTTCGTTCCTGGACACCGAGTACCGCAACTTCGCCAACGCTCCGTTCTTTCGGATCAATACCGCCGGCGGTCTGACGCAATTCACCGGCAACGCCAACGGAAACGACCTGATCTACAGCCCGCGCTGGGTCGGCAGTGTGGGTGCTGATTACAAGATCCCGACTGCAGTGGGTACTTTCGCCCTGGCCGGCAACGTCTACTACAATGACGGCTTTGCCTTCGATCCGCAGGGGCTGGTGCGTCAGACCGGCTACACTGTGGCCAATGCCAACGTCAGCTGGAGCGATCCGTCCGAAACGCTCGATGTCCAGTTCTGGGCCAGGAACTTCACCAAGAGCCAGTACTACACCTCGGTCGCAGTCTCCACGTCGGGCGCGCAGTACTTCCCTGGCGCCCCGCGGACCTTCGGTGTCACGATCGGATACAAGTTCCGGTAAGTCTGGCCGGCCGGTCCCTTCGCAGAGGGGGGACCGGCCCCGTCGAGCCAACGACCCACGACAGGCCGTGCGCAATGGAGCGGGTTAGATGACCACCGCCAAGACCGCCCTCGTGACCGGTGCAGGTCGCGGCATCGGGTTCGCCACGGCCCACCGCTTTCTGCAAGAAGGCTACACGGTCTTCGGGGTGGACATTGACACCAATGGGCTGGCCCCACTCACCGAGCGCTTCGGGACACGGTTGCTGACTTACCAGGCCGATGTCGCTGCCCCCGATTTCCCGGATGCTTGCATGGCACTGGTGACCGCCCACACTTCTGAACTGGACGCCCTAATCAATGTCGCAGGAGTCGGTGGCTCCCGCAACATCGTCGAAACTCGCGATGAGGATCTCGATCGCTTCATCGCCATCAACTTCAAGTCCGTATTCCGGCTTTGCCGCGCGGCTATCCCACGGATGAGCCGACCAGGCGCGATCGTGAACATCTCGTCAGTCTTCGCGCACATTGGCACTTATGGCACATCGTCCTATTCAGCGGTGAAGGCCGCGATTGAGGGCCTGACGCGGCAGTTGGCCGCTGAGTTCGGCGCCCAAGGCCTGCGCACCAACGCCATTGCGCCGGGGGTGATCGCAACACCGCCCGTCAAAGCCAAGATGGCGGCGGACCCGCGTTATTGCAGAACGGTAGTCGACAGGATTGCCTGCGACCGCCTTGGCTTGCCTGAGGACATCGCCCATGCCGCCCTGTTCCTCGCGGGTGAGCAGGCCGGGTTCATCAACGGCCACACTCTTGTTGTTGATGGCGGATTTTCGGTGACTGCAGTCCACTCGCCACTGTCGGCATAGACCCGCGCCGGAAGCCGTTGCGAACCACTCCTGATCGGCATCACCGCGTCAGCAGCATGCGCAAACCCTCTATCGTCGTATAGACGTGGGCTTCGAAGCTCTCGTCCAAAGGAACCTCGGCGCCGTTCTGCCATCTCAGAATAAAGTGGCGGTTCAGCATCGCATCCCGAAGGGCCGAAAGGTTGGGATACTCGACCGCGTCGATGTTGTCAGTCATGGCCTTCAGCCGATCCGCCCAGTCGCTCTCTTCCTGCGGAGGCATGGCGAACTCCATCGATACGAAGCCGATCTTGGCCGCCAGCACGACGTCATAGGCCGCCAGCAGCTTCGCCCCCTCGAATCCCGCCTCCTTGAGAACGCTGAGCAGGCGCTCAACTAGTTTGAGATCGACGCCAGCATTGGACACAAGCTGTGACGTGATCAGCGGAGCGACCTTCGGATGCTGCTGAACCACCGAGCGATAGCGCCTCATCAGATCGGCGATCCACTCCTTCCAGTCGGTCGTTTCGGGTGGAGGCTGCACGTTTTGCAACGCATGGCTGACCACACCGGCAAGAACGTCATTTCGAGTGGGCAGCCACCAGTAGATCGCAGCGGGGTAGACCTCCAACCGCTGTGCGAGAGCACGGACGCTAAAGGCATCCAGGCCAATCTCATCAATCAGCGCAACCGCCGCTTCGAGGATCGCTTCACGGTTGAGTGACCGCTCGTCCGATTTCGTTGGCTTGCCGCGCTTCTTTGGCCGGGCTGTCGCGACCCCGGACTTTGGTGCGTCATTCATTCGTGAAGTCTTTATCCTGCATCATCGCACTTGCCAGCAAAAACCTACTCAGATAGGAACTGAATTGTCTACCGAACAATTTGAGGCTGGGATGACTCACCATTTCAAGGTCAGCCGCTGCGTGGAAACGGCGCTTGAGGAGGCGGAAAGCCTCTATCGTAGCCTTCATCCCGCTAGCGCGGCGCACAGTGCACATGCCGCACAGTTCATGCCGGGCGGCAACACGCGGTCGTCACTCTGGGCATTTCCTTTCCCGATCTATATGGAAGGAGGGCACGAGGCACGCCTCACCGACGTTGATGGGAACGTCTACATCGACTTCCTGGGTGAATTCACATCCGGGATTTATGGCCACTCGCCCGATTTCCTGAAGGACGCGCTCGTTTCCGCGACTGATCGCGGCGTAAGCCTTTCGTCGCATCACCGGCTAGAGGGAGAACTGGCGGAGCGCCTGTGCCAACGGTTCCCGTCAGTCGACATGGTCCGTTTCTGCAACAGTGGCACGGAAGCCAACATCATGGCGATCAATGCTGCCTTGACTTTCACAGGGCGGGAAGAGGTGGTGGTTTTCCAGGGGGCTTATCACGGGTCGGTGCTGACCTTCAGCGGCAACAATGACGTAAACGTGCCGTTCAAGACGATTATTCTGCCCTACAACGACATTGAAGCGCTGCTTGCAACCTTCGCAGGGCGGGCGGACCAGATTGCGGCCATTATCGTCGAACCGATGCTGGGAGCGGGAGGTTGCACGCCGGGGACCGCAGAGTTTCTCAGCACTTGCCGAGAGCTCTGCTCTGATTCCGGGGCGGTCCTGATTTTTGATGAAGTGCAAACGGCCAGACTCCATTTCGGCGGTCGCCAGAGTCAGCTCGGGATCTTCCCGGATCTCACGGTTGTCGGCAAGTTCTTCGGTGGCAGTCTCCCCTTCGGTTGCTTCGGTGGCCGGAAGGACATCATGCAGCAGTTTGATCCCCGAGCAGTCGGAGCCATTGCGCATGCTGGGACGTTCAACAACAACACTTTGACGATGGCGGCTGGCATTGCTGCCATTGATCAGCACCTGACGGCAGAGGCTCTGGACCAGTTAAGTGCTAGAGGCGACCGCCTTCGCACCGAGATTAACGCTGTCTTTGAACGCCAAGGGGCACCTTATCATGCCACAGGGATTGGCTCGATCATGAACATTCACCCCAACCATGGGCCTGATTCAAAATACCTTAGACAGCTCATTTATCTGGATTTGATAAACTCCGGAATTTTCGTGGCAGCCAGAGGCCTTATTTCTCTTTGTTTCTCCATTAATGATGACGATATTGTAACATTTGTGCAGAAACTGAAATTTTTTACCGAACAACGTTCGGTGTGTTGGAGTTAAGCACGGTCAGCCTCCGAATTCGACGCTAAGTCCGCGTGCGATAGGTGATCTGACCTAAGCATCGTGAGTGTTCGCCATTTCAGCGCCATGCGCCACCAATACAATTGGGGGATGCGATGCGTGGATATCAATGGCTGCGAGCGCATGAAACAACCGAGGCACTGCCAGCAGGCTCACCATATTGGTGCTCGTGCCATTTCCTATGATGACAGACGGGTGCCCAAAAACAGAAAAAGCGACCTGTGTAGGTCGCTTTTTGTCTAATGTTCATCTCAGACACTGGAGCGGGCGAAGGGATTCGAACCCTCGACCCCAACCTTGGCAAAACGAAACAAGCCATTACGCCACTGTAGCCGAACCTACGAAATATGACGGTATTTCAGTTATTTGTTGCAACACCCTTTACGACGCCGTAGCCTCCAAATCGCCACGAAACGGCAAATTTTGGAGACAATATGGAGACAGAAGGCCTCGATTCGAGCTTTGTCTCCAAATGGAGTCGTAAGCATGCCGACTGCGAAGATCAACAAGCGCTCGGTCGATGCCTTCAGCGCGGATGGACAGCCACAGGCTGTTCTGTGGGACAGCGAAATCCGGGGCTTCGGTGTCCGGGCACTTCCATCCGGGCTCAAGACCTTCATCGTTCAGTACCGCAATGCCGAGGGTATCAAGCGGCGGATCAACCTTGGTCGATATGGCGTCATCACGGTCGAGCGGGCTCGTGACCTCGCGAAGATCAAGCTTGGCGAAGTAGCCTCCGGCGAAGACCCGGCACTGGCCGTCCATGAGGCCCGCAAGGGGATGACCGTTGCCCAGATGTGCGACTGGTATCTCACCGAAGCGCGGGCCGGGAATATCCTTGGACGCAAGAACCGGCCGATCAAGGAATCGTCACTCAAAATGGACGAGAGCCGGATCAATACGCACATCAAGCCGCTGCTCGGCAAGCGGCACGCCAAGCACCTTACCATTGCCGAGGTCGAGCAGATGCAGTCCGACGTTCGGGACGGCAAAACTGCCAAGGCGCGTGGAGGAGGCCGTGGAGGCAAGGCTGCTGGCGGCCCTGGCGTCGCGGCACGCTGCCTTGGCACGCTTCAGGCGATCCTGGGCCATGCCAATCACAAGGGGCTGTTGACCGAGCACCCCACACGCGGTGCCAAGAAGCTGGCCACCAACAAGAAGACGCGGCGGCTCAGTTCGGCCGAGATCATCGCGCTGGGCAAGGCCATGGCCTATGCCGAGCGTAATGGAGAAAACCTCACCGCACTCGCGGTTGTTCGGCTCCTGGCCCTGACCGGCTTCCGGCGAGAGGAAGGCCAGGCAATGAAGCGTGCATGGGTCCATGCCGAAGGCGGCTTCATTGCATTTCCGGACACCAAGACCGACGCTCAGGTGCGTGCGATCGGGCCAGAAGCCCTGCGGGTGGTACTTGCGCAGGCCGAGATCGCCGGCAATCCGCATGTCTTTCCATCGCTGTCCGGTACCGGCCCCTATCAGGCCGCCGCCGCCTGCTTCACGCGCGTGTGCCGGCTGGCAGGGATTGAGGGTGCGACCTTGCATACCTTGCGCCACACCTTCGCCAGCATCGCTGGCGAACTGGGGTTCACCGAACTCACCATCCGCGCCATGCTCGGCCACGCCTCGCAGAATGTGACGCAGGACTATATCCATATCGACGAGGCGCTGAAACTCGCCGTGCGGCGCACCTCGGACGAGATTGCGCGCCTGCTCGATGAAGGTGCAGCCGGGCTGCGCCGCCCCGCCCCTGCTGCCTGATCATGGCGCCAATGAGTCACTCGACGAAAGGTAACGAATATGTTACCCATCGCGGTGCAATGTGATTGTTGAGGAGTATATCCGCGAGGATGGCAGCTGCCCATTCCGGGGCTGGTTCGATGATCTCGATGTCCAGGCCGCAGCCAAGGTGGCGACCGCCATCGTCCGAATGGAACTCGGCAACCTGTCGAAGGTCAAATGGATCGGCGGCGGGCTTGGTGAGTGCCGGATCGATTGGGGCCCGGGATACCGCCTCTATCTGACTCAGGATGGCGAGCAACTGATCATCCTCTTCGTGGGCGGGACCAAGAAGCGGCAACAGTCGGATATCAGGCAGGCCGGTGCATTGCTCGATGAGTACAAAGGCCGGAAGGCCAAGGCGAAGAAGGCAAGGAGTTAGGCAAGGTGGCGCTGACACGCGATTTCAAGGCGACGGTGAAGGAACGTGCCGCGCGCGACCCCGCCTTCGCCAAGGCCATGCTCGACGAAGCCGCCACCGCTTTTCTCAACGGCGAACCTCATGTCGCGCGTCTGATCCTGCGCGATCTGGTCAATGCCTCAGTTGGATTCGAAGGCCTTGCCACTGAAACCAATCGGCCCAGCAAGAGCCTGCACCGGATGCTCTCCGAAAAGGGCAATCCGAGCATGGACAATCTTGCTGCCATTTTTGGCGTAGTGCGCAGGCACCTTGGCGTCACTTTAGAGGCTAACAGCGTCGAGCCAGCGTAAGACAGAATTATCTGCTCGTCGATTTCGAAGGCAAAGGCGGATAGGTTCAGCTGCGCTCAAAATATTCAATCGCAGCGCGCACCAGCAACAAGACCGCGCTCAAGCGGCTCGACGGATGCCCTTTTGCAGTTCCGACTTCCACTTCATCAACGCTCGGACCAGTTTTTCCGATGCCGGGATAAACTCGCCTTCGAGGCGCTCCTCTGCTTCGCGCTGGCGGCCGCCAAGCGCCGACGACATGACATGCCCGGCAGACCGGTGAAAATCGGCGTGAACACGTTTGACGACCTTATAGGGCACGTCTGCCTTGGCCTCAGCAGAAAGCGCCGTGGAATTGAGCCATTGGCCGAATTTGCAGTTGCCGTCGCAACCGGCTTCATGCGCCGAAATGTCAGACTTGCCCGTGCGCATTGCCGCACGCAGCCGCATCTTCCACATGCCGTGCGCGCCGATCGCTTCGTCGATCTGATAAATTAGATTGGCGTTTGTCATGGGGCCGACTCCATTGGCTTGCAACAAGGCTTGAACTGGCCGGCATCTTAATATCATAATATGATAATATATAATGAGCGCTCTACGGGGTAATGCCTAGTCCTGCCAGCTCCCGGACGCGGGCGCGAATTCTGCCTGACTGACCGAACCCTGCGCGGCGGCAGGCTTGCTGCACGATGCAGGTTGAGTTTGACCAGGTCCGCCACCTGATAGACCGTTCGCCAACCACAGTGTTTGTCAAAGCGGCTTTCCGTCACGATCCAGCAGCTCGATCCGGTAGGAGCAGCCATAAAGGGTCTTGCCCGGGTGACTGGTAACGTTGGAGATGGAACGGGCAATCACTGTGTGGGTCCCGAACTCGTCTGCCTCGTTGGCTGGTTCGGTCACGTCAACGAGGATGCGTTGACCGAGGAATTTGCGGAACGGCGTCTCCGCTTCGACTTCGTTGCGGGTGGCAACACCAGCGGTTTGCGCTGCCCTGGCGATTTCCGCGACGGCGGCATCGCTCTCCAGTGCGTTGACGATACCTTCCTCTTTGGCGATCTCGGCGGGATCAGCCAGATCCAATATTGCCATGACGCCGCTGGAGCTGAACGCGATCCGGCGTGTCGACCACGTGCCGGTAACCAGCACTGGCTGCGGCAACTCATATTGGGCGAGGAACGGATTGGGGCTCTCGATCTTTCGCCAGCCGAAGCGCTCAGCAAGCTTCTCTTCGCCGCTCAGGGCCCAGGCGAAGGCATTGTAGCTCGGGGCGTCGAGATGGCAGTTGATGGCATCTGCAATATCGACTTCGGCCGGATCGAAGTCAGCGCCGTCCAAAGCGTGCGCAGGCGATGCTGCGAGTAATAACAGAATTAAGGCTTGGCGCAGCATACTTGCCCGATATCCAATCGCGACACCCCTAACAAGCACTGGCGCTCATCCGCCGGTTGCGCAATGACGGGACGATGACAGTATTTGCGCGTTTTGGTTTTCCTGTCCTCGCCATAATCGCGGGCAGTGCGGTGGCAACGGTTGCCATGGCGGCGGAGCTCCCGCCCACGCTGGAAAGTGGCATCTTTGGCGACGATCGGTTGATCCTTGCCGCTGACCGGGAAACCGGAACTCTGTCCGGGTACTTGCACGACGGCGATTGCCGGGTGTTCTTCAGCGGACCGTTAAAGCCGGTCACCCAGTATCAGCGTCCCGAACTGGGCGAGAGCTATGAGCTCATGTCCTGGGATCCGCAGCGCCCTGCCGCCACCTTCACCACCACGCTTTATTCGCGGGCGCGCGGCGGCTTCAACGATCAGATCACGCTGGAGCCCGGCCCCGACGATGCAAATCGCCCGACCGCTTGTCGCTGGCGGATAAGCTTCGACCGAGCCGGCCATGTTGGCAATAGCCTTATCGGTGCAGCGGTCGTTGCCCGGTCCCGCCCACGGCTGTTCGAGCTGGCAGAGGCCAAAGAGGGGCTTCGCCTGGAGCCGAAAGGCCGCGCCGCGCTGTCCCGCGATTCCGGCGTTTGGGTCACCAAGACCTATGGCGCGGCCTGGTCGCTGCCGGGCATGGTCCGGATCACCTGGTACGATCCGCCCGGCACTCCGCGCGGCGGCTATGTGCGCGAGCGCGACCTTTATCCCGTGCGCGTGGCGGGGAACCCCGAGAGCAAAGCCTTGCCCTGCACGATGCTAAAGGATGGCACTTTCGAATCGCTGGGCGACTGCGCCACCCCGAACCCAGATGGCAGTTATGCGGTCGGGCCAGACGCGTTGCGGCAGCTGCGCTTTGACCGGCATGGACTTGCCGCCTTTGCCATCCGCGCAGCAGGCTATGCCTATGTCAGGCGCGATGGTCGTGCGCTGCTGGTGCCGACCTTCGACAACGGGCCAGACGAGTTTGCGGACGGGCTGGTGCGGGTGCGGCTTGGCGACAAGCTCGGCTATGCCGATCGCCGTTTGAAGCTGGTCATTCCGGCAATCTACGACGGGGCCCATCCGTTCACCGGGAAGCGGGCATGGGCCTGCATTGGCTGTACGCCGGTCTCCGACGGCGAACACAGCTGGTATCGCGGCGGGCAGACCGTCTGCCTCGACCCGCGCGGCCACAATCGACCGGAGGCGGAGTGTGGGACTGCGGGCTGGGTGCCCCCTCAATTGCGCGAGTAGCGCCCGCGCCCCATGTTTTCCGGGATGAGATCGCGCCCTTGCACTTGAAGGCGCATGACCTCGAACGGCGGTGCGACCAGTTGCTGCGTATCGACGGCCACAGTCTGTACGCCCTCGGCGAGCGGCTTGATCGGCAGCGATGCAGAGCGTCCGGAACCGTCCGGCCAGGTAAGGACAAGTTGCTCGACCGCCGCGCCGTTCCTGCGGGAAGCGAAGGCCCAGCCACTCCGGCTGGTTTCCGCTGTCTCGCGATGGCCATCGCTGAACACAAAGGTCACGCCGACACGCGACAGGCGCATTTCGCGTGAAGGATCGCCAACCACCACCCCCACGCCGCGTCGCCATTGCGACGGCGGGATCGGCGCATCGGCGGCGGCATCGACGGGCGCGGCCTGACATTCTGCCGGCACCACCGGGGCGCCAATATCCGGCACGGGCATGGTGGCGGCGCGGTAGGCCTGCTCCATTTCGTAATGCGCTTCGTACCAGGTCACCATGGCGACTTCGGCGGCCGTGCGGTCAGCCTCGCTTGCGCTCGCAGCCGCTCCTTTCAAGGCCGCCCGGCTGGCCTCGTCCCGGGCCGTTTCCGCAGCACGTCTGGTCTGTTCCGCCCGCGCCCGCTCGGCAGGGCCCGGGGCGGGGCGATCTTCGGCCAGGATTAACGACGGAGAGGCGGCCACGCCAATGGTCCAGGGGCAGCGTTCGGCAATCGCTTCGGCTGCCCGCACGCGCTCCGCATCCCGCAGACGGCGCTCGGCCATCTCGTCCCAGGGGAAAGCCTCATCGACGCGCAGCAGCGGCGCATCCCCGGCGGGCAGATCGGCTGCAAGGGTCACCGTCTGGCCGGTGCGACCCCAGCGCCCCTTGGCCACCTGATCGACCGCGCCGTAGCTGATATACCACTCGAACCGGCCATCCGCCTTGAGCAGCAGTTCCGAGCCGGTCTCCATCACGCCTGAAAGATAATAATGACCCGCCAGCGCTGCGTCAGGCTTGCCCATATCGGCCGGCGGTCCCGGCTGCACGCAGCGCATGCGGCGCCCTTCGCTCTCCAGCTGCTGCTCCATGTCATCAGCAATCGGACCGACGTTCATGTCACCGTCTGCTGACGGTACCCGCCGGGCCTGATCGAGATAAGCCCTGCCCTTTGCCAGCGCGGCACATGGATCACGTGTACCAGCAGCATGGGACGCACGGGCAATGTCGCGCTGCAGATCCGCCCGGACCACAAGGCCCAACCCGTCCTGCCCGGCAGGGTCCTCGGCCAGCAGGGCCGCAGCTTGGTTATAAAATTCGAGCGCACCGGCATGATCGCCGACCGCTTTGGCTTCTGTCGCTTTTTCCAGCAGTTCCATGGCGGTTTGCGCTTGCTGTTGCGGCGCCTGCGCGGGAAGCTGGACACCGGCCAGCAGTACTGAACCAGCGAGGATCAAGGTGAGGCGGCGCGGCATGGTCATTCTGGGTCTTTCTCGCGCGTGGTAGGGAGCACGACATGATCCCCGTCCGCACTCCGCCCATCCTCGCAGCTTGCGGGGAGCGCTTCGTCGATGTTGTCAAGCACGCGCAGCTGAACATTGATGGGACCATCGCTGGCCGTATAGGCGGTATCCCCGTTCGGGTAAGTATAGCCCCGGAAGAAGCGCGGCGGGCTGGTGCAGGTGATCAGCGCATAGGGAGCGTTGAACAGGTCGTTGTCGTTATGGTCGGTCAGGTGAAACGTTTCGCCGAACGGACCGCTGCCAAAGCGTTCGCGCAAGTCGAAGGCGGCATCGGGCAGGCGCACCGGCAGTCGGAATACGGGCGTGCGGCCTTCTTCGTCCGTCCGGCCCTGAAACACCTTCTTCTGGTCGGTCACGAAGGGCAGTTCATAGTCCGTCGCCCGGCTGGCTGACAGGGCATAGTCGGTATGGGCGGCGGGCTTCCCCGTGCGCGGTTGCAGCAGGACGAAGCGATAGGCATATGCACCGCTGCCGATCACTTCACCTCCGGCCGGGGCGGCAGCGCCGGCGGCGAGAGCGTCCCAGCGGTCGGCATCCGGGGTGCTCGCTTCGCTGGCTTCAGCCGCAGCAACCGCAGCCTCCGGCCCCGCTTCTGCCCAGGCATCGGCCTTCTCAAAGCTCTCGTCGATGGCGTCGAGCAGATGGCAGGTCTTGCCCAGCCGCACATTGTCAATCGCCGCCACGTCGAGAATGTGCGCCTCCCCGTCAGCCCGATAGCTGGCAATGACATGGGCTTGCACCTTGCCGGTCTTGCCGCGCAGCTCGGCCAGCGGATCACCTGCGCCTGCGGCCGGCAGCAGCCGATAGCGCGTGCGCACGATATTGCAGCGCTCCAGCATCAGGTTCTCGCCATCGGCAATGACCATGCCGATGAAGATGTCCAGCGGGGCTGCGTCTGCCTCTTGCGCCCGGACCGCAGCTGGCAGCAGCAGGCCGATCGCGCAGAGCCTGATCAAGACGCGCAGGCATCGATTGCAGGACGAAGCGGCTTTACTTAGAGCAGCAGTATGGATGGTCATACGTTCCGAAAAGTCCTGCATTTTTTTGTGCGCTATCAGCCCCTCGCGCTGGTTGCCAGCCTCGTTCTGCTAACCGCCCCGCTGCGCGCCGCCAGCGATGACCGCCAGGTCTATGCCGGAACGGTCGGAGCCGCCCAGGTCGTCGTGGAACTGGAAGGCAGCGGCGACAATGTGACGGGACGCTATTTCTATCGCAAGTATCGGCTCGATATCGGCCTTAGCGGCCGCTGGACGGGCGACAGGCTCTTGCTCGAGGCCCGCAGCAGCGGTGATCAACTGAACCTGCACCGCGCCGGGGCCGAACTGGCCGGATCGCTGACGACCAAGGCCGGGCGCACGCTGCCGGTGCGGCTGTCGCCAGTGGCCGCGCCAGCCCCGTTGGCGGCGGGTCTGTCTGCGGACATGGCGGATCTTTCCCCCTATGAGCGCCACCAGCTGGCAGGCCTGTCGCTGGTTCCGGGCAGCATCCGTCAAGATGGACCGCGCGCGCTGCGCGACTGGCGCGAGCCCGTCAGCGGGATCACGCTGTTCCGCATCGAAAGCGGCTATCCCGCGCCGGTTCTGGCCCGTATCAACGCCGCACTGGAACGCCAGCAGTGGGAGCGCGTGTCGCAATGGTTCGGCTGCGAAGGGTTTGGCGGCCAATCGGGCATGGACGTTTCCGAGGCAAGAGCGCCGTACCTCAGCGACGATTTCGTCAGCTATGCCTGGTTTGCCAGCTGGAGCTGCGCCGGCACGGCCCATCCCGATTTCGGCACGCAAGGCGTGACCTTCGACGCGCGGACCGGCCGCGAACTCCAGCTGGAAGACCTGCTCTATTTCGGTAACCCGCCAGCACCCCAACCCGATACCCCGGCGTTCTTCGACTATCGCGGTGACATCTTCGCGCCGCGCATCGTCTCCTTGCTGGGCCAGCTTTACCCGAACGAGATGCAGCCTGCCGATGGTGAGGCGGCAGAGGATCAATGCGACTATGCGGATACGTCCGTGTGGGATTTCCCCAGCTGGTACCTGACCGGACAAGGCCTCTATCTCGGCGCCTATTTCGCTCGAGCGCAGCGGCCGTGCGACGAGCCGGACTGGTCGGTCATCCCCTGGCAGCACCTGACCTGGCACAAGGGCGATGACACAGTGCCTCACCGTTCTGCAGTGCCGACCTCCACCTTGCACTTTGGACAGCGTGAATTCACCCGCGACAACATCGCGGGCGTCGCCCTGGCCTTCGACGACCGCAATTTTCCGGTTCTCGATATCGCCTTGCGGCCCGAGGTGGCACAACACCTCGAAGCCGAATCAATCCGCCTGCTGAATACCGATGTCGCCATCACGGTGGGCGACAAGTCCATCAGTTCCGCCCGGCTTGTCGAGCCAATCACAGAGGGACGCATCCGGATCAGCGGCAGGTTCAGTCTGACCGAAGTGCAAGACATGGCCCGCCAGATCATCTGCACCATGCATCTGGGCGCTGAGCAATATGACTCCTTCGCTCTCTCCGACAGACCAGTCTGCGAGTCGCCCGCAGCACCCGAAGCACAAGGCGCAATTCCATGACCCTCCCGCGCATCCCTTTTCTCTTCATGCTGGTGGCTGTGCTCGGTCTGACGCCAGCCGCCGCGCAGCAGGTTCGCACCCCACCGCCTGGCACGAGTGAGCGCACGCAAATCCTTGATGCGCTCCGGCCGTCACCGGGTTCCAAAATCCGGTTCATCGTCCACCAGCTGAAGGTGATCAAAGGCAAGACGGCGACTTATGCCTATGTGGTGATCGAGCCGTCTAAGCAGGAATACGACGGCGGCGAGTACCTGCTGAAGCAAGACGGCGGATGGCGGGTGATCTGGTCAGTCACTGGCGGCGGCACCGATGATTGCCGCACGGCAGCCAGCTATTACCAATCGGCCCTGCGCCTGTTTCAGGCCGAAGGGATCGATCCCGATGCGATAAACCCCGAGCTTCACGAGGAATATCTGCGCCTCGCCACCTTTGCGGCGGAAGATCCGGACTGCGCCGCACTGGGCGATCTGGGGCCGGACCTGCCCGTCAGCGACGAGAAGACGGATGATCGGGACGGTCTGCAACCGGCCAACGGGGCGCGCTCACGCATTGCCCCGCACCCGCGGTTTCGCTCGCCCGTCACGCAGGCGGACCTTGATGGCGATGGCAAGCCAGACGCAATCTCGGTCGTTCATATCCTGCCCGCCAGCGCGGGGCGCGAGCTGGCCCCCGACATCATCGTCGCCAACCCCTGGGACAGCGACGCCGCGGCGCAGGGACTGACCGACGATAATCAGACGATGGCGCTGGTTGTCGAAAACTCCCGGACCGGCACCCGCCATCTCCTCCACAGCCCCTATGTGGAAATTTCCGCCAGAGTGGGCGCCGGTCACCCGGTTGCAGTAGAGCGCGCGAACACCAAGCTGGCGCGGGAATTCCGCAAGGATTGCCCGGACTTGCGCCACGACTTCCTGCGGATGGCGACCGAGGCGGGCATCGACATTGCCCTGTTCTGGAACGCGGGAGCTAACAGCTATGATGTGTGCTGGCCGAACGAAATCCCGTGAATAATTACGTGACAACATTCATGCGGGGAATCGAAAGGCGATAAACCGACGGAACCTGCCCGCGATCCTGCTGGTCCTGATCGCCGCCTGATCACTCTGTCGTCCGGCCATCAAAATGCTCATGGTCCACGGCCGCATCGGCGCAGGTCTTGTGGATAGTCCCGTCCAGATGTTCCGGCGGGCCATAGATGGTATAGAGTCGCAGCGGCTCCTTGCCGGTGCTGATCACATTATGGCGCGCGCCCTGGGGCACAATGATTCCGTCGTCTGCCTTGACCTTGTTGCAGACGCCATCAATCCAGATCTCGCCTTCACCCCCCTCGATGCGGAAGAACTGGTCCCGGTCGTCGTGGACTTCCTCTCCGATTTCCTCGCCAGGCTGGATCGCCATAAGAACGAGCTGGAGGTTGTGTCCGGTATAAAGCACGCGGCGGAAATCGTCGTTTTCTTCCGTCAGCTTTTCGATGTTGTCGACGAAACCCTTCATTCAGCCTGCTCCTGTCGTGGCACCCACCGTTTATACTATCGTGATGCGCAAATGGTTGTCACCCGATTTGGGCTGACCATCCGTAACACCGAGCGACGGGCCGTCCTCACCCGAACTGTTGGGGCCACACACGGAAGGGGGGCTTCCGGTGCGGCCCCTGTCCGCCAGCATGGGGGTGCCGGCAGAAGCGGGATCAATCGGCAATCTCGATCCGGTAACTGTCGTGGCAGGCAACGCAGGTATTGAGCGCCTGACCAAGCGCAGCATTCGCAGCGCTGCGATCCCCTTTGGCTGCGGCAAGGTTCAATGCATCGAATTGCTGGCGCATGCTGCTGCTCATCTGGCGAAAGCCGGGCGGCTGCCGCTCACGCAAGCCCTCGGGCGGTCGTTTCCCGCGTCCGGTCCCTTGCGCCTGCGCTGCGGCGCTGACCGCCCCCCAGTCGTCGACCGCCATCGCGGAGTGAATGTCGCGGATCGAAGCCAGGAGGCCGCGCATCTCGGTCAGGACGTGATCGGCCTGGGCCGGATTGAGCGAAACGGCCTCGCGCTGGTCGGGCGGCGCGAGCTGCGCCGGGGCGGAAGCACTGGCACTGCCTTGCGTCCGCAGCAGCAGGGCCAGCAGAATGAAGACCGCCAGCAGCAGGGCAACAGTCAGGCGGCCAGCCGTCCGGGTCATGCTAGTTCCCCCGTGCCTGACCGACCGGCCATGACACGAGAATGGCCCCGCGCATGTCGCCAGGCTTGAACCCGGTGGCCTTGTCGGCCGGATAGAGTTCGGCCAGCTTGGCCTGCACATCAGGGGCGATCGCCGTACCGTGGCAGGCAGCGCATGGCTGCTCCTTCATCGGAATCGCGCGCATGTAATGGGTCCTGGCGTCAGAACCGGAACCGCTGCTCCATTGCGTGACCGCCGGCTTGCCATCGGCGGACAAAGGCGCGGCGGCCAGTTGCTCCAGCCGCTCACGCAATTCGCCATCCGGAGCCGCGCCCGGATTACGCTCCTTGAGCGCGATCCGGCGCACCTCTGCCCCGCTTTCCTGGGACAGACTGGCGGCAATGGCCGGCGCTGCCTGCTGGCAGACGCCGATGGCACCCACCGGACCGCCGGCCTTTATCGCCGCCTGCAATTGCCCCTGAAGGTCAGCCTGGAAGCGGTCGGCCAGCGCAGCCGACTTGGCCGAAACATCCACCGGCTGCGGCGCCGGGGCCGCGCATCCGGCCAGCCCCAGGACAACGCCCGTCAGGATGCGGCGCATCACAGGTTGGGGTCCTCATCCAGCGGCGACTGGAATTCGTGCCACATCCCGTTGATGATGCCGAAGGCGAGCGCCAGGCCAAGCCCCAGGATCCATGCGAAATACCACATCGTTTTCGCTCCTTAGTAGAAGTCGGGGTTGGTGCGCACGTCGCGCAAGCTGATCCGGCCGAACAGGACCTTCATCACCCAGGCGGTATAGGTCAGCACCAGCGGCAGAAAGATCACCGTGACGATCAGCATTATCCACAGCGTCAAGTGGCTGGACGAGGCATTCCATGCCGTCAGGCTCGATTGCGGATTGATGGAACTTGGCAGGATGAACGGGAACATCGACAGGCCGACCGTGGCGATGATGCCCACGGTCGCCAGCGACGACCCTGCCAGGTTCAGCACATGGCTACGGCGGCGGATCCCCAGCAGTGCGACCAGCGGTCCGACCAGCCCCAGCACCGGCGCAATCACCATCCAGGGATAGCGGCCATAGTTGTCCAGCCAGGCACCGGGCGCGGCGACCGTCTTGATGAACAGCGGGTTGGAGGGACCATTCGGATCGACTGCGCCTTCCAGCCGGAAGCCCATGGCGCCATTGGCAACCCACAGGCCGCCGGCCGCAAACAGGATGACGCTGGCGATGGCCGCCACGCTGCCGATCCGGCGCGCGCGGTCCAGAACCGGGCCTTGCTCGATCTTGACCGAGAGGAAACCCGCCCCGTGCATCACCACCATCGCGACGGAGAGCAGCCCGGTCATCAGCGCAAATGGCGAAAACAGGCCGAGCAGCGAGCCTTCGTAGAAGCTGCGCAGGTCGCTATCCAACCGGAACGGCGCGCCTTGCAGCACGTTGCCCACAGCCACGCCGAATACCAGCGCGGGCACGAAGCCGCCGATGAACAGCGCCCAGTCCCAGCGATTGCGCCAGCCGGCATCGGAATGCTTGGAGCGGTACTTGAACGCCACCGGGCGCAGGATCAGCGCGCTCAGCACCAGGAACATGGCGAGGTAGAAGCCGGAGAAGCTGACCGCATAGACGAACGGCCAGGCCGCGAAGATTGCCCCGCCGCCCAAGATGAACCACACTTGGTGGCCTTCCCAGTGCGGCGCGATGGCGTTGATCGCCATGCGGCGTTCCTCATCCGTCTTGCCGATGAACGGCATCAGCGCGGCGACGCCCAGGTCATAGCCATCGGTCAAGGCAAAACCGATCAGCAGCGTGCCCATCAGGCCCCACCAGATGACCCGGAGCGTTTCGTAGTCGAGAGGGATTTCCATTTCGTGTTCCTCCCTTATTCTGCCGGCAGCGGGGCATAGCCCGCCGACCCGCGCGACATTTCGGGTTCATGGTGCTCCACCGGTCCCTTGCGGATCGTGGCGATCATCAGCCGCACCTCGATCACGGCGAGCGTGCCGTACAGCAGGGTAAAACCGATGATCGTGGTCCAGATCTGGCCAACCGTCAGCGACGATGCGGCAAGGAACGTTGGCAGCACGCCTTCCACCGCCCAGGGCTGCCGCCCGATTTCGGCCAGCATCCAGCCGAACTCGATCGCGATCCACGGCAGCGGGATGATGGCGACCGCGATCTTCAGGAACCATGGCTTGCTGAACTTGCACGCCGAAGCACAGTAGAAAGCGAGTGCGAAGAAGCCGATGAAGAAGAAGCCCAGCCCCGCCATGATCCGGAACAACCAGAACATCACCGGCACGTTGGGGATGGTATCCTTCGCCGCCAGCAGGATCTGCTGATCACTGGCGCTGCGCGGATCGGCCACGTGACGCTTCAGCAGCATGGCATAGCCAAGATCGGCCTTGTGCCGTTCGAACTGCTCGCGCGCGGCCATGTCCGTGCGGTGGACCTTCAGCTTCTCAACCGCGTCGTAGGCGACGATGCCGCTGCGAATGCGTTCGTCCGCCTTCAGCACCAGCTCGTTGATGCCCATGACCTCGCCGGTCAGGCTGCGGGTGGAAATCAGGCCCAGGACATAGGGGACCTTCACTTCAAAGCGCGTCTCCTGCGCCGCCATGTCGGGGATGCCGAAGATGGAGAGGCCAGCGGGGGCCTCTTCGGTGTGCCACATGGCCTCGATCGCGGCGAGCTTCATGCGCTGGTTGTCGGTCAGCGCGTAGCCGGATTCGTCACCCAGCACGACGACCGAGAGCGAGGAGGCCAGGCCAAAGGCAGAGGCGACCATCATCGAGCGGCGGGCCACGTTGGTCCACTTGCCCTTGAGCAGATAGTAGGCCGACACGCCCATGACGAAGACCGACGCCGCAACATAGCCAGCGCTGACGGTGTGGACGAACTTGGCCTGCGCGACCGGGTTGAACAGGACCGAATAGAAATCGGTCACTTCCATGCGCATGGTTTCAGGATTGAAGCGCGCGCCAACCGGGTTCTGCATCCAGCCGTTGGCAATCAGGATCCACAGCGCCGAGAGGTTGGAGCCGAGCGCCACGAGGAAGGTCACGGCGAGGTGTGCGACCTTTGAAAGCTTGTCCCAGCCGAAGAACATCAGGCCGACGAACGTCGCTTCGAGGAAGAAGGCCATCAGCCCTTCAATCGCCAGCGGCGCGCCAAAGATGTCGCCGACGTAGTGCGAGTAATAGGCCCAGTTGGTGCCGAACTCGAACTCCATGGTGATCCCGGTCGCAACGCCGAGCACGAAGTTGATGCCGAACAGCTTGCCCCAGAAGCGCGTGATGACCCGCCAGATCTCCCGGCCGGTCATCACATAAATGCTCTCCATGATGACCAGCAGGAACGACAGGCCAAGCGTCAGGGGAACAAACAGAAAGTGATACATCGCGGTCAGCGCAAACTGGAGCCGACTTAGCTCGACAACAGCCATATCCATATGCACGCTCCTTTACCGGCCCAGATTAGCCGGATGGGACTCGACTCAGCGCATCCACTCAATTATTGAATTTGCGAATATGCTAATATGAAACTGTCGTCAATCGCGACCTGAAAGCTCCCATGCCGCCGCAACAGTCCCAATTCGCCGCGAGAAGAACGCCTCGTCCGGCCAGCCAGGTCGCAGTACTGTGGTGGCTGGGCGACACCGTGGGCGCCGTGCTGTTTGCCGGGTGCCTAGCCGCGTTCATCGCATCGTGGACAGCCGGGGGACTTCCGACTCAAGGCTGGTGCCTGCTGGCCGGGATCGGGATCAGCGGTATGCTTCGCGCTGGCGCGCAGGCGCTGGCGGGGCTGGCGGGCCAAAAGGCTGCCACCCATGCAAAGTCTGCCTTGCGGGTCCGCGTGATGACCGCGCTGCTGCCCAGCGGGCAGATGCGCGGCCGCCTGATCGGCGAGGATCTGCGCGTGGCGATCGACGACGTGGAAGCGCATGAGGGGCTGATCGCCCGCTTTCAGCCGCTTCGTCGCGCCGCGATGCTGTCACCACTGATCATCGCCGCGGCCGTCGCTATCGCCAGCTGGTTTTCCGCCCTGATCCTGCTGGCAACGCTGATCCCTTTCGGAGCGGGCATGGCGTTGGCGGGACTGGCCGGCAAGGCCGAGGCGGATCGGCAGTTTCTGGCCCTCTCGCGTTTGTCTGGCCTGTTCGTCGATCGCGTGGCCGCGCTTCCGGTGATCCTGGCCTTCGGGGCGGAGGATCGCGTGACACGCCAGATCGGCGGGGCAGCCCGCGAAGTGGCGGGGCGCACGATGCAGGTCTTGCGGATCGCGTTCGTATCCAGCGCCATGCTGGAATTCTTCGCCGCCCTCTCCGTCGCACTGGTGGCGGTCTATTGCGGCTTCTCGCTGCTGGGGCTGCTGCCGTTCCCGGCTCCGGAAGACCTGAGCCTTGGCGAGGCCTTCTTCGCCCTCGCGTTGGCTCCGGAATTCTATCTCGGCATGCGGCGGCTCGCGGCGGCCTACCACGACAAGCAGCAAGGCCAGGCTGCCGAACGCAGCGTGGCCAACGCGCTGGACCAGGCCCGCTTACTGGCGGTGCAAGCCAGAGCCGTCCCGCGCAATCGCGTCTGCCAGCTCCGCGCCGAAGGTCTGACGATCCGCTATGCTGATGACAACTGTATTGGTCCGGTAAGCGCGTGCTGGCAGGGCCCCGGCCTGCACGTGGTGGCCGGACCGACCGGCGCCGGAAAATCCTCGCTGCTCCATGCCCTGATCGCCCTGGCGCCGGTATCGGCGGGCCGGATCATCCTTGATGACACGCCAGTCGCCGCGAGCGCGTTGCCGGCCCTGACAGGCTGGGCCGGGCAGCGCCCCCTGCTGCTGCCCGGCACATTGGCGGACAACCTTCGGCTTGGCGGCAACTACCTTGGACCGCAGGAACTCGCCCGGCTAACCGATGCGAGCGGCCTGACTGCCCTGATTGCCGCGCGGGGCGAAGACCTGACGATCGATCCGCGGGGGTCCGGCCTGTCCGGCGGCGAACGGCGGCGGATCGGGCTGGTGCGCGCAATTGCCAGCGGGCGGCCACTGCTGCTGCTTGACGAGCCGACCGCCGATCTCGATCCCGAAACCGCAGCCAAGGTGATTGCCTTGCTGCAAGACACCGCCCGCACCCGTCTGGTGATCGCTGCCACGCACGATCCGGCGCTGATCGCCTGCGCAAAAAGCCGCATGGTGATGCCATGATCGAGCGCCTCCTGCGCGATGCAACCCGGCGGCAACGCCGCAGCACGGCCATCGCCATCGGCCTGGCCATGGTCGCGGCCCTGGCGGGCGTGGCGTTGCTGGCGCTGTCTGGCTGGTTCCTGACCGGCGCCGCCCTTGCCGGCGCGGGCGGCGTGGCCAGTGTGCGCGCCTTCAACTACCTGCTGCCAAGCGCTGGGATCCGGGGGCTTGCGATCGCCCGCACGCTCAGCCGCTATGGCGAGCGCCTGTTCGGCCACCGGGCCGCGCTGTTTGCCCTGGCGGATTTGCGCCCTGCCCTGTTTGCCCGGCTGGCGGCAAGCGATCCGTCACTTTCTCTGGCCCGGTCAAGCGGCGACATGGCGGCCCGGCTTGGCTCCGATGTCGATGCGCTGGAGGACAGCGTGGTTCGCAAGGTCACGGTTCCGGGCGCCTTGGCTGGGGCAGTAGCAGGCCTGATCGCGGCGAGTCTGGCGGGCTGGCCAGCGGCGCTGACGCTGCTGGCGGGGCTTGCGACCATGCGGCTATCCTCGCGGATGCTGACAGCGCGCCTGCTGGCCCAGCCCCGACAGGAGCATGCCGCAGCGCTCAATCGTCTCAAGGCTGACTATGCGAGCTATGCTGCCTGTTCCGGCGAGATCGCGGTCTATGGGCTGGGCACGCAGGTCATCGTCGCACTCGAACCGCACACTCGTGCGCTCGACACGGCGCGCGGCGCGCTGGCCCGGGGCGAAGTGATGCTCCAGGGGGTGCAATTGGTGCTGGCAGCCTTGACCGTGGCGGGCGTGCTGGCGCTGGCCGATGGCGGCGCGGCGCTGGTGGCCCTGGCGGCCCTTGCCGCAGCGGCCACGACGGAAAACTGGTCGACGCTGGCCCGGACGGACATGGAACGCCTGCGGGTGCGCGATGCCATCACCCGTCTGGAAAGCATCGCCATGTTGCCCGCCCGCCAGACCGATGCGGCTTTGCCCTTCGTCGGCGGGGGCATTGCTGTCACCATCGATGGTCAGTTCCATGCCGTGCCCCCGGGCGGACGCCTGTTGATCGCCGGGCCTTCAGGCTCAGGCAAGTCGCGCCTGCTGGACACGCTCATCGGCCTGCGCGGCGATGCGCCGGAGGGCCTGGCCGTGGACGGACAGGACGTTCGTGCTCTGGGGCTTGCAGGCTTGCGCCCTCTGTTTGCCTATGCTCCGCAGGATGCCGGACTGATTGCCGGCACCGTCGCGGACAATCTGCGCCTGGCCCGTCCGGGCATTACCGAGCCTGAAATGTGGACCGCGCTGGAAACCGCTTGCCTCGCTGAAACGGTCCGCGACCTTCCCGAAGGGCTAGCCCAGTGGCTCGGCGACAATGGCGCGCGCTTGTCGGGCGGCCAGCGCAAGCGGTTGGCGCTGGCCCGTGCGCTGCTGGCAGACAAACCCTGGCTAGTGCTCGATGAACCCAGTGAGGGCCTGGATCCGGACACGGAACGCGCGCTGTGCCAGCGCCTCTCGGCCTGGCTGGATCAGACGGGAACCGGGTTGGTGCTGGTCAGCCATCGCAGCGGCCTCCACGCGCTCGCTCGTCAGGTGGTCAGGCTGCTCCCTGTCAGCGGGGGACGCGGCTGACCTGCGCAAACATGGCCGCGCCCAGCCGGGAATCCGCAGCGCGGGCATCCTGCCTTGCGCCACTGGCTTCGCCCGCCGGGACCAACGCTTCCAGAATGGACTGGGCCGCCTTCATCTGATCGGCATCAATCGCATAGAAGACTTGCTTGGCCTCCCGCCGCGAGGAGACCAGCGCAGCCTTGCGCAGGATGGCAAGCTGCTGGCTGAGCACGGACAGGCCAAGGCCGGTGCGCTCGGCAATATCCCCCACCGCTCGCTCGCCTCCGGTCAACTCCTTGAGGATGGCAAGGCGCATCGGATGACCGAGTACGCGCAGCAGTTCGGCCTGCTCCTCGGTGCTGGGCGCAGTTTGAACAGATGCCGGCACCATCATGCCTGCTTGTCCTTGGTCGGCTTGTTCTTGATTGGCTCATCCTTGACCGGACGATAAAACCATTCCGTGGCCTTGCCCGCTGCCAGAGCCTCCTGCTTGCTGAAACCAGGCGGAGCCAGCAGCGGATCCCCCGGCTGCCAGCCTTCGGGCGCAAGGCATTGTCCGTCTTCCGTACGCTGGAGCGCGGTAACAATCCGCAACATCTCGTCGACCGAGCGGCCGACGGCGAGCGGATACCAGTTCATCGCGCGGACAATGCCAGCCGGATCGATAAAATAGGCCGCGCGCACTGATGCCGCATTGTGTGCTTCGGCCGAAACCATGCCAAAGGCGCGCGCGATCTCAAGGTTGGGATCCTCGACGATGGGAAAGGGCACGGTAACACCCAAGTCATCATGCAGGGCACGGATCCAGGCCAGATGCGAAAACAGGCTGTCGACCGAATGGCCGAGCAGGCTGCACCCCAAAGCCTCGAAGCGTTCAAAAGCGCGGGCAAACGCCACGAATTCACTGGTGCAGACCGGGGTGAAGTCGCCGGGGTGAGAGAAGAACACCAGCCAGCGGCCGCGATAGTCGGACAGGCGAACCATCCCTTCGGTCGAACGGGCGATGAAATCCGGCGCGGCTTCGCCGATGCGCACAGGCGCGTAACACGCATTGCCGTCAATCTCGTCCATCTACACTTCCTTGCCAACCCGGTTTGATCATTTTAGATAAATGTTGCAATCATGGCAATGATCAGGCTCACGATGAGATCGGGGACGTTTTCCTGCTAGACTGGGCGGCATCAACGTCATTGATATTGGTCATGATCGGCAAGGCACCTTGAACCCGGACAACATCATCCAGATTGGCCCGCTGGCACTGGCGCTCGACCGCCTCGTAGCAGTCGGCCTGATGCTAGCTTTCCTGACGGCACTGGACTGGATCGTGCGCCGCTATCGCGTGGCGGCCTGGCAGCCGGCAGGCCTGGCCTTGCTGGCGGGCCTCGTCGCCGCACGGGCTGGCCATGTCTGGCAATACCGCGAAAGCTATGCGCTTGAGCCGGTCGCGGCCCTGCAGGCATGGCTGGGCGGATGGAACTGGCATGCAGGCGTGGCGGCCGCCGGACTGGTGCTGATCGTGACCTTGCGCCGCCGTAAACCGGTACTGGCCGGGCTGGGTGTACTGGCCGGCCTGACGCTGGCCTGGGCCGGCTTCCTGGCTGCTGGAGAGAGCAAGTCGTCGCTCCGCCTGCCACAGACCCTGACGCTGGAACGGGTCGCTGCGGAAACCGCCCCTTTGCCGCCCTGGCGGATCGGGGACCTGCGGGGGCGGCCCATCGTGCTCAACCTCTGGGCCACCTGGTGCCCGCCATGCCGCCGCGAAATGCCGATGCTGACGCAGGCGGCTGCAACGGAGCGCCGGGCCGAAATCCTGCTGGTGAACCAGGGCGAAGCGTCCGCCCAGATCACGGCTTTCCTGCGCGCTCAAGGGCTAGATCCCGCCCATGTCGCCAGCGATCCGTCAGGGCTGCTGAACGAGATGACCGGCGCCGGAGCGCTGCCGACGACCCTGTTCATTGCCAGCGATGGCACGGTCCGCCAGGTCCACACGGGCGAGATTAACCGCGTTCAGCTCGACATTGCGATCCGGGCGCTGGAACGGCCGTAACCGTAGCCTCTTTACGCAAGAGCCGGGACATTGCAGCCTGGCGACCAGCACCGCGCCAAAACCTGCCCGATCGGCCTACTGCAGAGGCCGCATCTTGCTCCAGCTCGGGAGGCGATGCTGCCCCATGATCAGATCGAGCATCCGCCGCGAGGGCCCCGACCCCGACCATGTCGCCCCTGACTTCCCTGTCCATCTCTGGCGCCGCCACTTCCGTCCCCGCCGTTCTCACGTTCAAGGCAGCGTCGAAACGCCGGTAAGTGATTATCTCGCGATGCATCCTGCAGGTTCTGGAGGACATGCCGGACGGAGTCGTCAGCGATGGCGGGCAGCAGCCGATCGTAAAGGGCGATGTTCTCGACCTCAGCCTTGATGGCCATACTGCAAGCCTCGGCCAGCGTAGCCGGGGCCATGCCCTTGCCTTGCCATTGATTGGCCGGGATCGCGAAGCCGAGGCGTATCATCTGCCGCTCAATCGCTGCGGAATGGCGTCGTTCGGCCTCGATAATGTTGATGAAGGGCCTGACCTTGCCAGATTTCTCGATGACGGCACCATAAGTCGCCTCAGCCTTGCGCTCGTCGTCCAGCGCTTCCAGCAAGACAGCTTCCAGATTGATGTTAGGCATGCTGTCACTCCTTGGAGATCTGAGTGAGCCGCGCGTTCATCGCTCATCACGGCCAATTTTGCGCTTTGGCCTGGGTCCATGCTGGGTCCAGAATTCCTGCATGACAAGATAGGTGAAAGACACCGACCAGCCAATCAGTCCAAAGCCCGTCAGGGATTCAAAACCAACCACGATGCGATAGGCGCCGTGGGGGAACAGGTCGCCAATGCCGAGCGTCGTGAAGCTCGTGACCGAGAAGTAGAAATAATCGACCGCGCTTCGGGAAAAGTGGCCGGCGATCTCGCCCAGTTGAGGAAAAGGCTGCATCAACCGGTACGTAACCGCAAAGATCACGATCTCGGCCAGGTGAGCGAGAAAAACTGCCGCGATCACCACCAGGACCTTGGGTCGCGGCGGGATGGTCAGCCGGGGAATGAGGAGCGAGGTGAGGCGCAGCGCCTCATAGTGGACGATGACGCACAATCCCACGGTCGCAAAGGCAATCAGCAGGGCCCAGAACAGGATCATGGCAGCAAAGGCCTTTCCTTACGGTGGAGATCAGGGCACCTGGACTTCGATCCGTCCCAACCCCGAACTTCCGGTAACCGTGTTGTGCCCGAACAGGACGAGCGTGTAGCGCCCGCTCGCCGGCAGCGGCAGCACCCCGGCGAAACCGCCGGGTGCAGTCGCAAATGCCAGTCTCGCCTTGCGAAGCTGATGACCATCCTGCCAGAGGCTTGCCTCCACCTCGTAATCGGCTGAGTCCCAAAGGCCGCCAGGGATCAGCGGACAACCGCACATCGGCTCGACCTTCGCCGTAATCCGCAGGCCCTCCGGCTCAAGGCTGGCCATGGGCGTCACGGCAAGGCCGGGCAATTCGATGCTCCAGCCGTCGCCGGTTGTCATCGGCACTCCAGGCATCATCCAGCGCTGCGCAGTAACCTTGACGGCGGAACCTGGGCGGCCAAGCGCGCCCTTGACCTCCAGTTCGACCAAGGTTGGCCCGACGAGATCCAGCGTTGCGTGAAAGGCGGCTGCATCGTCCGTCGCGCGCAGCGGGCTGCGGCCAGTCGACTGCATGATCCGATCCGTATTGCCGGTGCCGCCTGCGGTTATGCCCTCGGCGAGAATGTGCCCGCTCTCCGCATCGCGCAGGATCACCTGCGCCCCGCCAGTACTGTCGCCAACAAACTTGGCGTCCTGACTGATGACGCGCACCGTAACCGGGGTGGGTTCGGCAATGGCAGGCGCGGCAAACAGCAGGACAGCCGGCAGGAACGCGCAGCCAAAGCGTATGGTAAAGCGGCGATTGTCAGGCATTGGCGCTGACCAGCCAGATGGCATACCCCATCATCACCCCTTCGCCCGGGCGATAGTATTTGGTGTAAAGCGATGTCAGCTCCGCGGCAGCTGCTTCCTGGACCTGCGGCGGGTAATCGAGCAGCGCCTGTCCAAAGGCGAGTGCGTGGCGCACGAAGGCCTGTGCCTGCTGCGGCGTGGCGCCAGGACCGCCGACGGGCAGCTCTCCCTTGGTCGCAACGATATTCACATTGCTGAAGCCTGCGGCGACCAGCGTTTCTTCCATGTAGTCCCGATCTTCAAAGGCAAACGGTCCCGGCGCGCGCGGCACGGGCGCAGGCATTTCGATATGACGGCGGGCGACGGCCATGCCTTCAAGCATCCAGGGATTCTGCTGCGGCGGCCCCCAGACGGCAAGATCGAGCCGTCCCCCGGCCTTCAGCAGGCCTCGCAGGTTTGCGAAGGCTGGGACCGGCTCGGAAAAGAACATCGAGCCAAAGCGCGAACACAGCCGGTCGAACGGCATCTCCGGCACGGCAACGGTCGCCGCATCGGCGCAAATGAAGCGCGCATTAGCAATTCCGGCAGCCGCCGCACGGCGCGTCGTCGCAGCGGCTAGGTCAGGTGAAATATCGATGCCGACGACTTCACCTTTCGGGGCGACGGCCTGAGCAATGGCAAGGCTGGTCGCCCCGCCACCGAACCCGATGTCCACCACGCGGTCGCCGGGCTGGTAGGCGGCATGGGCCAGCAGCGCCTCGCCCGCCGGCGCAATCGTGCTTTCAAAGCCCGTGAGGTTGGCGAGCCAGCGCGCGCCCATTTCGCCGGCCCAGTCTTCATACTTGAGGGCATCGGCATGATGGTGGGAGGCGTCGGTCATCGCGGGTCTCCTGTGGTGATCGGCGCACCATAACCGCGTCGTTCAAAAAGAAAAGTGACCAGTCGCTTTCTTTGTGGCAGGGTATGGCCATGAACCGTCCCTATCTCTCTGCCGACTTGCGCCGAACCGAGACCGTGGCAACCGTGATTGAGTTGGCGGCAACCCATGATCCGGCCGTGATGACCACCGGGCAGATTGCCGCCGCCATGGGTGTTTCGCAGGGCGCGCTGTTCCGGCACTTTCCGGACAAGCTGGCGATCTGGACCGCCGTGCTCGAATGGACCTGCGCCGAATTGAACCATCGGTTTGACAACCTTTCAGCCGATCTCTCCCCGCTCGCCCGGCTGGAAGCGATGCTGGCCACCCATGTCGATTTCGTCATCGCCAGCCCCGGCGTGCCGCGTATTCTGTTTGGTGAGCTGCAACGCGCCGGCGAAACCCCGACCAAGGCGATAGTCCGCAACCTGATGGCTGGATACCGGGCCAGGGTAGCCCGCGAGCTTCACGCTGCCCGGGAGGCGGGCGCTATCGCGGACACCACTGACGTCGAAGCCGCGACCGTGCTGTTCCTCGCCATGGTGCAAGGCATGGTCATGCAGGGTCTCGCGGTCGATGATTTTACGGCCATGCCGGTCCTTGCCCGGCGCTTGTTCGGCTTGTTCCGACAGAGCCTGGGAGCCTCGCCATGCGCATAGCCTTGCCACAAAGCCGCCGCGCCCTGTTGCTGGTGATCGTGCTTGCCGCCCTGGTGCTCCTGCTTGGATTCGTCGCCCTCCGCTCCGGCCCGCTGGCTCCGGTCAAGGTTACAGTCGTTCAGGTGGAGGAGCGCGCAATCACGCCAGCCCTGTTCGGGATCGGCACGGTGGAAGCGCGCTTTACCCACCGGATCGGCCCGACCGCGCCGGGACGCGTCGCCAGCCTGGCGGTTGATGTGGGCGAGCGGGTGGAAGCCGGGCAGGTTCTGGCCGTGATCGACCCGATCGATCTCGACCAGCGCATCGCCGCCGCATCGGGCAGCGCCGGTCGCTCTGCCGCACTGGAGGCGGCGGCTGCCTCGCAAGTGGCCGATGCCAGTGCGCGCCTTGCCCTGGCCCGCAGCGAAGCAGCGCGCGGCGAAGAACTCTTCCGGGGCGGCTGGCTGACCCGCGCAGCACTGGACCAGCGACGCCAGGCCCTGGCAGCCGCCGAGGCGGCACTTGCCGCCGCGCAGGCCAACCGTTCGGCAGCTGTACAGGACCGAGGCCGTACCGGGGCGGAACGTGCAGCCCTGCAAGAGCAGAAGGCCAACTTGCGCCTGATTGCCCCAAGGGCCGGACTGGTTGTCCGCCGCCTGGCCGAACCGGGTACAACCGTGGTGGCCGGGCAAGCCGTCGTGGAAATCGTCGATCCGGCTGAGCTCTGGATCAACGCGCGGTTCGACCAGACCCGCGCGGGTGGCATCGCGGCAGGCCTTCCGGCACGCATCGTCTTGCGCTCGCGGAGCGACACCCCGTTGCGCGGCGCCATCCTGCGGGTGGAGCCGGTGGCTGATGCCGTGACGGAGGAAGTGCTGGCCAAGGTCAGTTTCGATGCGGGTGCTGCGCTTCCGCCCATCGGGGAACTCGCCGAAGTGACGGTGGGCCTGCCCGCACGGGAGCGCACGCTGGCCCTGCCCAATGCCGCCATTCACCGCATCGGCAGCGCGGTGGGCGTCTGGGCCATGCGTGACGGCGATCTGGAATTCGTGTCCTTGAAGCTCGGCGCGGAAGATTCCGACGGCTGGGTCCAGGTGCTGGACGGCCTCGCGAGGGGCGATCAGGTCATCCTGCATAGCGCCCGGCCGCTCACGGCCTCCAGCCGCATCACCGTGGTCGACAAGCTGCCATGATCAGCCTTGCCGGCCGCGACATCCTGCATGGCTGGGGCAAGTTCGTGCTGACCGGCGTGGGGCTGGGCCTGCTGATCGGCGTCACCCTGTCGATGGCCGGGGTCTATCGCGGCATGATCGATGATGCCCAGGCCCTGCTCGACAACAGCGGGGCCGATCTGTGGGTGGTGCAGAAGGACACGCTCGGCCCCTATGCCGAACCCTCCAGCCTGAACGAGGATACCGAACGCCCCATCCGCGCCATGGCGGGGGTGGACCGGGCAGCGGGCGTTACCTATCTGACCATGCAGATCGCGCACCGGGGCAAGGACGTGCGGGTCATGGTGGTGGGGGCAGAAGTCACCCAGCCGGGCGAGCCTGGCCAGCCCCCGTACCTGATGGCCGGGCGCCGGATCGTTCAGGGTCATTACGAGGCCGTGGCCGATGTGAAGACCGGCTTTGCCATCGGCGATCAGGTGAAAGTGCGCCGGAATACCTATCGCATTGTTGGCCTGACCAGCCGGATGGTCTCGTCCGGGGGTGATCCGATGCTGTTCCTGTCGCTCAAGGACGCGCAGGAAGCCCAGTTCGAAAAGGATGCCGATGCCATCGTCCGCCAGCGGGCGCGCACGGCATCCAGCCCGGCGCTGAACCCGCCGGGCAATCCGGCGGTGGCCGAAGCGGTCAACGCCGCGCAGGCCAGCAGCACCAACGTCAATGCCGTGCTGGTGACCGTTGCACCCAGCGCCGATGCCGACGCCGTTGCCGCCGCCATCCGGCGCTGGCAGCGCGTGACCGTCTATACCCGCGCGCAGATGGAAGAAATCCTGGTCGACAAGATGATCGCCAACTCGGCGCGGCAGATCGGCATGTTCCTGGTGATCCTGGCCATCGTCAGCGCCGCGATCGTCGCCTTCATCATCTACACCATGACCATCGGCAAGATCCGCGAAATCGCCGTGCTGAAGCTGATCGGTACGCGCAACCGCACGATTGCCGGCATGATCCTGCAACAGGCGCTGGGCCTGGGCCTGATCGGCTTTGCCGTCGGCAAGATCGCCGCCACTTTCTGGGCGCCGTTCTTCCCCAAATACGTGCTGCTATTGCCGGCCGATTCCGTTCGCGGATTCTTTGCAGTCATGGCGATCTGCGCGCTGGCGAGCCTGCTGGCGATCCATGCCGCGCTGAAAGTCGATCCGGCGGAGGCAATCGGTGGCTGAAGGCATCCGCATCGAGAACCTGGTCAAGACCTATGGCCAGGGCGATACCGCCGTCCATGCCCTGCGCGGCGTCAATATGTCGGTCGCCAAGGGCGAAGTGGTCGGTCTGATCGGCCCTTCCGGTTCCGGCAAGAGCACGCTGCTCAAGTGTCTGGGCGCAGTGATCGAGCCGACTTCGGGGCGCATGACCATCGGCGACAGGGTGATCTACGACGATGGCTGGAAAGTGGGCGATCTGCGCGCGCTGCGCCGCGACCTGATCGGCTTCATCTTTCAGGCGCCCTACCTGATCCCGTTCCTGGACGTGACGGACAATGTCGCCCTGCTGCCGATGCTGGCGGGAAAGCCTAACGCCGAGGCGCGCAAGGAGGCGCGCGATCTGCTGGAGGCGCTCGATGTGGCCCACCGCGCGGCGGCCATGCCATCCCAGTTGTCGGGCGGCGAGCAGCAACGCGTCGCCATTGCCCGCGCGCTGGTCAACCGGCCGCCAGTGATCCTTGCGGATGAGCCGACCGCACCGCTCGACAGCGTTCGCGCGCTGGCCGTGGTCGATCTGCTCAACACCATGGCCCGGCAGTTCGAAACCGCGATCATCGTGGTCACCCATGATGAAAAGATCATCCCGACCTTCCGCCGCCTCTACAACATCCGCGATGGCGTCACGGTCGAGGAAGGTCCGGCAGGCAGCCTTGGGTCCGATGGTGCGGGAAAATCATAAAATGATCGCCGACTCGCAGATCGCCCTCATCCGGAGGACAACGCATTTGCGCCATCTACTGCGCCCGGCCACCGTCAAATCGGCTCCGTCGATTACTCTGTATCAAATATGCCATTTAACTAATTTATTAAATTGCGATATTGATGCCCTCAGCCAATCAAGGAGGCCATCATGACTGACACGATCACCACCCCCGCCATGCCGCGCATCAACGAGCCGGCCCCCGATTTCAGTGCCAAGACCACCCACGGCCAGCGTTCGCTGGCGGACTATCGGGGCAAGTGGCTCGTCCTTTTCTCCCACCCGGCCGACTTCACCCCGGTCTGCACCACCGAGTTCATGGGCTTTGCCCGCCACGCCGATGAATTCAAGGCGATGAACACCGAACTGCTCGGGCTGTCGATCGACTCCAACTACGCCCACATTGCCTGGGTCCGTTCGATCAAGGAGAAGTTCGGCGTCGAGATCCCCTTCCCGATCATCGAGGACATTTCGATGAAGGTGGCAACCGCTTATGGCATGGTCCACCCGGGAGCGTCCGACACCCAGGCCGTTCGCGCCACCTTCTTCATTGACCCCGAAGGCACGCTGCGCGCCATGGTCTACTACCCCATGTCGAATGGTCGCTCGATTGCCGAGTTTGTCCGTCTCATGCAGGCCCTGCAGACGGCCGACGCCAACAAGGTGGCGACGCCCGAAGGCTGGCAGCCCGGTGACAAGGTGATCGTGCCCCCGCCGCAGACCGCGCCGGCAGCCGAAGCTCGCGCCGGCGAAGGCTACGACTATGTCGACTGGTATTTCAGCACCAAGACCCTCTGAACCAGGTCAGGCAATCGGCGGCACCTCGGTGCCGCCGACAACCATCCACGAAAGGAATGAGCATGTCAGACCCCGTCATTGCCGCCGCAGCAGAGATCGTGCAGCAGGCCGATCCGGCGGCGGTCCATATTAGCAGCTTCTTCGATGAAGCGACCTTCACTGTAACCCATGTGCTGTCCGATCCTGCGACCGGCAAGGCCGCAATCATCGATAGCGTGCTCGATTTCGATCCGGCATCGGGGCGCACTTCCACCACTTCGTCCGATGCCGTCATCGCTTATGTTCGCGAGCAGGGGCTGGAGGTCGAATGGCTGCTCGAAACGCATGCTCATGCCGACCATCTTTCGGCCGCGCCCTATCTGCAGGAACAGCTTGGCGGCAAATTGGCGATCGGACGCCACATTCTCACCGTGCAGAATGTGTTCGGCAAGATTTTCAACGAGGGCACCCGCTTTGCCCGAGATGGTTCGCAGTTCGACCACCTGTTCGACGAGGGCGACCGTTTCTCGGTCGGCTCCATTCCAGCCATCGCGCTGCATGTTCCCGGGCACACTCCGGCCGACATGGCCTATGTGATCGGCGATGCCGTCTTCGTCGGCGATACCCTGTTCATGCCGGACTATGGTACTGCCCGTGCTGACTTTCCCGGCGGGGATGCCCGCGTGCTCTACCGGTCGGTGCGCCGCCTTCTGTCCTTGCCCGAAGCCAGTCGCCTGTTCCTGTGCCATGACTACAAGGCGCCGGGCCGTGACACTTACGCCTGGGAGACCACGGTGGCGCAGCAGCGCCGCGCCAATGTCCATATCCATGATGGCGTCAGCGAGGATGAGTTCGCCGCCATGCGCGAAGCGCGTGACGCCACGCTCGACATGCCGCGCCTGATTCTGCCGTCCATCCAGGTCAACATGCGCGGCGGACATTTCCCGGAACCCGAAGAAAACGGGGTGAGCTACCTCAAGCTGCCGCTCAACCGGCTCTGACGCGATGGCGCTCGACACCATTCAGTATCTGCTCGGTGCGGGGTCCGGCGGCCTTGTCGGGTTCACGCTCGGTCTGGTCGGAGGGGGCGGTTCGATCCTCGCCGTCCCGCTCATGGTCTATCTGGTGGGCGTGCCCCAGCCGCATATCGCGATCGGCACCAGCGCACTGGCAGTGGCGGTCAATGCCGGCGCCAACCTCGTGCCGCACGCGCGGGCTGGCACGATCAAGTGGCGGTGCGCCGGCATGTTCGCCGCCGCGGGTGTCGCGGGGGCTTATGCCGGCTCGACCCTAGGCAAGGCCATGGACGGACAACGTCTGCTGTTCCTGTTCGCCTTGCTCATGCTGGTGGTGGGCGCACTGATGATCCGCAACCGCAAAGATCCCGGCAATCCCGATGTCCAGTGCCGCCGCGAGAATGCGCCCAAAGTTATGGGCTACGGGCTCGGCACCGGCCTCTTCTCCGGCTTTTTCGGCATTGGCGGCGGCTTTCTGATCGTTCCGGCGCTGATGGCATCGACTGCCATGCCGATGCGCAACGCGGTCGGCTCATCGCTCGTGGCAGTCACCGCTTTCGGGCTGACGGCAGCCGTAAACTACGCCTTGTCGGGACTCGTGGACTGGGCCCTCGCGGGTGTCTTCATCCTGGGCGGCGTCGCGGGAGGCATCGCAGGAACACTGCTGTCGCAGCGATTGTCCGCAATGAAGGGGCTGCTCAACACTCTGTTCGCAGGTCTGATCTTCGTCGTGGCAATCTACATGCTGTGGCAAAGTGCAATTCGGTAATTACGGATGCAGTTGCCTGCGGCGTCGATGTCTCCGCCCCATAATAAATATCTATTATGAATACATTTTTGTTGCGAAATCGGCGAACACTTCTCAACACTGTTCGCCGTGAACAGGAGAGCTGATCTAGCGTGACCGTCGAAATTCGTCAGCTTCGTTTCGCGGTCATGTCCGCAGACCTTCGCAGCTTCTCGAGAGCGGCGGCCAGACTCAATGTAAAGCAGGCCACGCTCAGCCGAAGCGTTCTGCAACTTGAAGACAAGCTTGGCGTCAAACTGTTCGGGCGTACTACCCGGGGCGCTGAGCCGACCGAAGCCGGCAAGGTCTTCCTCGAGACCGCACGCCGGATCATCACTGATCTTGATAATCTTCAGACCACGGCGCGGGCGGTCGGTTACGGCGAGCAGGGCCGCCTTGCTGTCGGTTATTGCTCCTCGCTGATGGCCGGCCATGTCAAGGCTGCCTTCTCGGACTATCTGACCCGGTTTCCCGATGTCCAGTTCGACGGGGTCGAAGGCGATCCGGACAAGCTTTGCAGCGATCTCAGAGCCGGGACGATCGACGTCGCGATCGCCCCGCACGGCAGCGAGGAACAGGGGATTGCCTCGCGCCCGGTCTGGTCCGAGCGGCTTGTCGCCGCGCTCTACCCCGGGCATCCTTTGCTTGAGGAAAGCCGGATCTACTGGGGCGATCTTCGCCGCGAGGTCTTTGTCGTCCCGCGCCAGGGAATCGGTGAGATGATCCGCAATCTGATCACTGCCCGCGTCACCGGGCAAGGCTACCGCCCCAACATCATCACCCAGGAAACCAGCCTCGAGAGCGTGCTCAGCATGGTGCCGGTTGGACGCTTCATCACCATAGCCACCGAAGCCTCGATGGGGGTTGCATGGCCAGAACTGCAGTTCCGGGACATCTATGACAATGGCGGCACCGCCCGGATCGACTTTGCGCTCTACTGGCGCGAGGATAACGAGAACCCCGCGCTGCAGCGCTTTTTCACGATGATCAACGAGCGTTATCCGGCCTGAGCACGTCTCGCTTTGGCAAAGGCGCGGTCGCTGGCGACGAATCGTTCCAGCATCGGCACAATCAGGCGTTCGACCGTCGGCGCGCCCGCCGCGGCCCCACCATTCACTGCTGCCGCATAGGCCAACAGCTCGCGGTGCAGCCGCGCGGGCAGCTCGATTGTCAGCCGGACCGGTTTTTCGTCGGCAATGTCCGAAAGCTTAAGGCGGGTCATTGGCCCGCTCCCAGAATAAGGTCGCGCGTCACCAGCACCCGCACCGGAAAGCCGGGCCGGATGGTCAATGTCGGCCGCACGTTGAGCTCCCGGCTGACGATCTGCTCGCCGGCGCGATTGATGCTGTCTTGTGTGCCGCGCCGGAACGCGCGGGCCAGGTTGCCATCATCGCCTGAGCCGAGTTCCGCACCAGCGCCCAGCAGGGTCGAGACCAGCGCGGCCTTGAGTACCCCGCCCCAGTGGTAATCGGTGCCGTCCTGCAGCCCGGCAAAACCTTGCGTGTCGGCGGCGGGCTGCCGCTCGAGCACCACCGAGCGGCCATCAGGCAGGATCAGCCGGTTCCAGGCGAGCAGAACCCGGTTCTGGCCGAAGGCGACATCAGCGTCGTAGTCGCCGATCAGCCGCGCGCCTTGCGGGATCAGGAGGATCCGTCCCGTCGGACTGTCATAGACGTTCTGGGTCACCTGGGCCGTCACCAGCCCGGGCAGGTCCGAACGGATGCCCGTGATCAGCGCCGCCGGGATGACCGAACCGGCCTGGAGGATCGCAGGGGCTGCGAGGCCAACGAGCCGCTCGGAAGAAACGGTTCGCCGGTCACTGGCTCGGTCGAGAAAGGCCTGCCGGCGCGCGGCATCGGAAGAAGGGGCCGTAGCGGGCGCAGAGCTTGGCGGGTCGCCTCCTGCAGGCGGGCTGGCCAAGCTCCCGCCAACCGAGCCGGTTGTGCCACCTGCGAAGAACAGACGGCTGCCGCGAGCCGCTTCGCGTTCCTGCTCGGCGCGCTGTCTGGCAGCTGCGGCTGCATCGGCAGCGGGATTTGGCGCAGGCCCGGAACCTGCCGGCGGCAGGGCCGCCACATCGCCGCGCTTCTGGGCATCGAGGATCGGCTTGCCAAGGTCACCGGGGAGCGGAGGACCGAGCTTGGGCACCTGGCCATAGTCCTTGGGCGCGCCGGCGAGATTGTCGGCCACGGCGACACCATCGGTATTGTAGAGTTCCTCGGCACCTTTTCGTCCCTCGGGCTGGAGGGCGTAGATCAGGGCACCGCAGACCAGCGCACAGGCAGCAGCCGAGGCAAGTCCGATGGCCTTGCGCGACAGGCGCATGACGCGCGGGGGATCGCCGCGCAGCTTCACCGCGCTTTCGGGATCGACCAGCGGCTGCTCCCGGTTTTCGTTGTCGGCCGCCCCGGTCATGACCGGCCCCGGCGCGCGGTGACGATCCGCACCTTGTCCTGGCCCTTGCGCCCGCCGAGCCGGAGCTCGGCAGCGGCAAAGAGCCGGTCGACAATCATGTAGCGTCCCGAGACGCGGTAATTGACCAGTTCGGCCTCGCCGCGCGCGCCCAGCACGAACAGCGGCGGCAATTCGCCTTGCGCAATGCTTTCCGGAAACTCGATGAAGACTCGCGTGCCGTCATCGAAGGCACGCAGCGGTCGCCAGGTCGGCTTGTCGCCTGCGATCCGGTAGCCGAAGTTGAGATTGGCAAGGTCCATGCCTGCGGCAACGGGCGCGGCGCGCTCAGCCTCGGCACGATCCCGCCGCAGGGCAATCAGTTCGTCCTCCGGGTAGGCCCAGGAAACCGAGGCCATGTAGACGGAAGGGTTGGCGCGCAGTTCGAGATGATAGGTGCGCCGGTCGGTGTTGATAACGAGATTGGTGGCGATGTCGGGCCGGATCGGCTTGACCAGAATGTGGACCTGTTCGCTCGCTCCGCTGCCGCTGACGGTATCGCCGATCATCCAGCGCACGGTATCGCCAGCAGCAACCGGACCAAATCCGACCAGGCGTTCGCCGGGCTGAAGCGCAATGTCGGTGACCTGCCCAGGCTTGGCATAGACCTGATAGAGCGCGCCCCTGGTGAAGGGATAGAGCTGGATCGCGTTGACGAAGCCGGTGCGGTCAGGCTGCACCCGCGCGGCATCGTTTGCCGCTCCCACCTGATCGCGCGGAGCGGGGTGACTCCGGGTCAGGCGGGAGCGGCCCGCAGCGGGGGGCTCCGCCTGCGGCAAGGGTTTGAGCTGACCGGGAAGCGGCAGCGGTACGGGGATCGCCACCACCCGGGCGCCCGAAGCAGGCGCCTGCGATGTCTCGCTGACCGTCGCAGGCGCGGCAGGCGGGGACGCCGGGTGTTCCCGGGCCTGCAGGGGATAGACGAGCGCGAGGCTCGAGCTGAGGGCAGCGAAGGTCAGGGCGCGCGCCGCGCGCCGGGTCTGACTGATCATGATCCGAGTTCCTTTGACCAGTTGATGGCATTGACGAAGATGCCGAGCGGGTTCTTACGCAGGGCATCGGGAGTGCGCGGGGGCTGGACCACGGTGGTGAGGATCGCGGTCCAGCGGCTTGTCTCGGCGAGACTACCGTCGCGGTAGCGGCGCTCGACCCAGGCGACCCGGAAGCTGGTCGGCGATGCGCGGATCACGCTGGTGACATCGACGCCAACCTGCTCCCGCCCGATGAGGGCAAAGGGATCGTTGGTCCGGGCATAGTCGTTGAGGGCGAGCGCGCCCTTGTCGGTCGCGAAATCATAGGCCCTGAGCCAGTTCTGGCGCACGACGATCGGATCGTCGGGGATGCTGCGGACCTGCTCGATGAAGCGCGCGAGGTGGAAAGCGACCTGAGGATCGGACGGTGCAAAACCGGCGTCGGCAGGGGCCACGGCCTGGGCTTCGCCCAATTTGTCGACCTCGACCACCCAAGGCACAATGCTGCCGCGTGCGCCCTGCCAGATGATCCCGGCGGTCAGGCAGGTCGACAGGCCCAGCGCGCCGAAAAAGGCGATCCGCCAGTTGCGGGCCTGAACGCGGGCCGATCCGATCCGGTCATCCCAGACCTGGGCGGCGCGCTGGTAGGGCGTTTCGGGTTCGGGAGTCCTGCCGTAGCGGATCGAGGGTCGTCGGAACATGCGTCAGTCCTTTTCCGAGGTATCGATGGAAGCGCCGGCACCGCTGCTGTCGCCGGCCTTGAGTGTGTGGGCAGCGATGGTCGCGCCGTGAGTGATGGTCTGCCGGTCCTTCATGGCCCTGGCCCAGGCGGGCGGGCCGGCTTCGCCATCGGTTGGCGGCGGCGGCGGAGTGTTGGGACCGGGGGTAATCGTGCCGCCCGTATTGGTGATCGCGGCACGGCCGCCATCGCGGAATGACTGCTTCATGCCTTCACCGGCCTTGCGCAGCGGCGAAGTTGCTGCGCCGAGCGCAGCGTCACCGACCGCTGCCATGCCGGATCCGACGGCAGCTGCGCCCCTCTTGCCCGCCGAGCCCATGGCATAGGCGGTGGTGGCGCCGCCGGCGGCGCGCGATGTGCCATGGGCAACACTGGAAGCCGCACTGGCAACCGCGCCACCTGCCAGTTTCGCACCGGCGACAGCTCCGGCAGCAGCACCGCCCGCCATGAGCGCGGTTCCGGCAGCGGCGCCTGCGCCAAGCTGCGGTCCGCCAGCGACAATGCCGTTGGCAATGCCGGGACCGAAAATGCCCAGACCAAGCAGGGTCAGGCTCGCCAGCACGATCGAGAGCGCATCCTCGATCGTCGGCTCGGCCGGAATGGCGCTGGTGAATTCCGAAAAGATGGTCGAGCCGATGCCGACGATGACCGCCAGTACGAGAACCTTGATCCCGCTCGAGATGACATTGCCGAGCACGCGCTCGGCCATGAAAGCGGTCTTGCCGAACAGGCCGAAGGGGATGAGCACGAAACCGGCGAGCGTGGTCAGCTTGAACTCGATCAGCGTGACGAACAGCTGGATCGCGAGGAGGAAGAAGGCGATGACGACCAGCGCCCAGGCGACCAGCAGGATGATGATCTGCAGGAAATTCTCGAAGAAGCTGACGAAGCCCATCAGATCCGAGATCGCCTCGATCAGGGGCCGCGCGGCATCGAGCCCGACCTGGGCGACACGGCCGGGCTGGAGCAGTTCGCCTGCCGAAAAGCCGGTGCCGCTGGCCTTGAGGCCGAGGCCGGCGAAGCTCTCGAAGACAATCCGGGCGAGGTTGTTCCAGTTGCCGATGATGTAGGCGAAGATCCCCACAAACAGGGTCTTCTTGACCAGACGGGCGATGACGTCGTCCTGCTCGCCCCAGGTCCAGAACAGCGCGGCGAGCGTCACGTCGATGACGATCAGCGTGGTCGCGATGAAAGCGACCTCGCCCGACAGCAGGCCGAAACCGGAATCGATGTAGCGTGAGAATATGTCGAGGAAGCGGTCGACGACGCCGGTGCCACCCATGTCACTGGTCCTGTACTGACGGTTGGTGAAGGTGCGGCGGCTCGGCTTGTGGGGCCGGTGACGGCTCTCCGCCTTCGATCCCGAGGAAGCGCCGCCGCTTCTCGGCCCAGGCCGCGCGGCAATCGGGTGACGACAGCGCAAGCTCGCCCATGGCGGCGCAGGCCTTCAGCTGTGCGGGCAGCGGATCGCCGTCCGGCTCCCAGACGGTGACCATCTCGGGCAGAGGGACCTCTCGCTCTTCGCGCATGGTCAGCACGGTCATGGTCAGCGCGACAGCGACAAAGGCTCCGGCTGTGATCCGCGCGAAGAGCTTGGTCTCCATGGCGTTCAGTCCCGATAGAGCTTCGTGCTCACCGGCACGTAGCCGCGGCCCGGCGCCACGAAGCGGCGCAGCTGCTCGCGGGCCTGGGCCTTGGCGGCAGCTTCATTGGCGGCATCGAGCGCCTGGGCCCGGTTCATTGCCGCCATCGTCGCGATGAGATCGGCGAGCTGTTGCGACTGCAGCGCGAGCAGCTGGTTTCCGGCTTGTGCTGCCTGAAGCGCGCCAGTGGCCGACTGGCTGGCAGTGACCAGGCTCTGCACGGCGGTGCGGGCACCTTCGATGTTCTGCACGGCTCCGGCCTGTACTTTGAGCGCATCCTCGAAGGCCCCGACGCTGGTGCGCCAGCGCTCTTGAGCGTTGCGGACCATGTCGCGCTGCGATCCGGTCAGGCTGGCGGGCGAATAGTTGCGGGCGAACTCGCGCTCGATCGCCTCGACATTATGGGCGATGCCCTGGGCTTTACTCAGCAGCTGCTGGGTCTGCCGGATCTGCTGCTGGAGCGGCTCGAGCACGGTCAGCGGCAGGGCCTGCAGGTTGCGTGCCTCGTTGATGAGCTGCGTTGCCTGATTCTGCAGCATGCGGATCTGGTTGTTGATCTGCTCGAGAGTGCGGGCTGCGGTCAGCACGTTCTGGGCATAGTTGGAGGGATCATAGACGATCCCGCCGAACCCGAACTGGGCATGGGCCGGGGCGGGCATGATCGCGGCCGCACCGAGTGACAGCACAGCCGCGCCTGCCGCGAGGATCGGCCGGAGGCCCGGGGGTTTACGGGGCGATTTCATGGGCACTACTCCTTGGGTTGGCCCACAGCTTGATCGCTGCGGGCGGGGGAAACAGGATCTGCGGGAAGCATGTCGGCGGCCCAGGCGAGACCGCGATGCCTGAGCCAGGCCCGGGCAAAACCTGCGGTGCCATGGGTCTCGGTCAGCTCGCTGATCACCAGCTGGTCGGTCTTCGAGGAGGCGGCGGCAAAGGCGAGTGCAACCTCGCCGAGGCCCAGTTCGAACAGGCGGTTGCCGCGGGCTGACTGGCAGTAATAGTCGCGCTTGGGGGCCGCGCGGGCGATGATCTCGATCTGCCGGTCATTGAGGCCGAACCGGCGGTAGACCGAGAGGATCTGCGGCTCGATCGCTCGCTCGTTGGGCAGGAAGATGCGGGTCGGGCAGCTCTCGATGATAGCGGGGGCGATCGCCGAGGTTTCGATGTCGGCAAGGCTCTGGGTCGCAAAGACGACGCTCGCGTTCTTCTTGCGCAGGGTCTTGAGCCACTCGCGCAGCTGGGCGGCGAACGCCGGGCTATCGAGGACCAGCCAGCCCTCGTCGATGATGATGAGGGTCGGCGAGCCATCAAGGCGGCCTTCGATGCGGTGGAAAAGGTAGGAGAGCACGGCAGGGGCGGCAGCCGAACCGGTCAGCCCTTCGGTTTCGAAAGCCTGGAATTTGCCTTCGCCCAGCTGCTCGGCCTCGGCATCGAGGAGCCGCCCGAAGGGCCCGCCGATGCAATAGGGCGCGAGCGCCTGCTTCAGGGCCTGCGACTGGAGCAGCACGGCAAGACCGGTGAGCGTGCGCTCGGCAACCGGCGCGGTCGAGAGCGAAGTCAGGGCCGACCAGAGATGCTCCTTGGTCGCCGGATCGACGGTTACGCCCTCGCCGGTCAGGATCGCCTGGAGCCATTCCGCCGCCCAGTTGCGCTCGGCAGGCTCGTCGATCCGCGCAAGGGGCTGGAGCATGACAGCGCCGGCGCCATCGCCTGCCAGACTGGTTCCGAGATCCTGCCAGTCGCCGCCGCAGGCGAGCGCTGCCGCCCGGATCGAGCCCCCGAAATCGAAGGCGAAGATCTGCGCGCGGTCATACCGCCGGAACTGCAGCGCCATCAGCGCGAGCAGGACCGATTTGCCCGCTCCGGTCGGTCCGACGATCAGCGCATGGCCGACATCGCCGACATGGAGCGCAAAGCGGAACGGGGTCGAGCCTTCCGTGCGGGCATAGAATAGCGGCGGCGCCCTGAAATGGGCGTCCCATTCCGGCCCGGCCCAAACTGCGGAGAGCGGGATCATGTGGGCGAGGTTCAGGGTCGAGATCGGGGGCTGGCGGACATTGGCGTAGACATGGCCCGGCAGCGAGCCGAGCCAGGCTTCGAGCGCGTTCATGCCCTCGACGATCACGGTAAAATCGCGGCCCTGGATGACCTTTTCGACGAGGCGGAGCTTTTCCGCCGCCATGGCGGCATCTTCGTCCCAGACGGTGACCGTGGCCGTGACATAGGCCATGCCCTGAAGGTCCGAGCCCAGTTCCTGCAGCGCCGCATCGGCATCGGCGGCCTTGTTCGAGGCGTCGCTGTCGAGCAGCGCCGAGGCCTCGTTGGTCATGACCTCCTTGAGGATCGCGGCAACCGACTTGCGCTTGGCGAACCACTGGCGGCGGATCTTGCCCAGCAGCTTCGTCGCATCGGTCTTGTCGAGCATGATCGCCCGGGTCGACCATCGGTAAGCGAAGCCTTGCGAATTGAGCTCGTCGAGGATGCCCGGGAACGTCGCACTCGGAAAGCCGACCACGGTCAGGGTGCGCAGATGGGCTTGGCCGAGCCTGGGTTCGAGACCCCCGGTCAACGGTTCGTCGGCCAGCAGCGCATCGAGATGCATCGGCGTCTCGGGGACGCGCACCCGATGATTGCGGGTCGAGATGCAGCTGTGGAGGTATGTCAGTGTCTCACTGTCACCCAGCCAGGCGGCTTCGGGCACGAAACCTTCGATGAGGCGCAGCAGCCGGTCGGTGCGATCGCTGAACAGCTCCAGCAGTTCACGCGCCTGTACGCCCTTGTGGGCCTTGCCTTCGTAGAGCCAGCTCTCGGCCCGCGCGGCATCCTCGGCGGGCGGCATCCACAGCAGCGTCAGATAATAGCGGCTCTCGAAATGGGCGCCTTCCTCGGCAAACTGGGCGGCGCGCTCACGCTCGACCAGGGCCGAGGCCGGATCGGGGAAGTCGCTTTCCGGGTAGTCCTGCGCTGGGCGGCGCACCGCTTCGACGAAGATTGCCCAGCCCGAACCGAGGCGGCGCAGCGCGCTATTGAGACGCGCAGTGGTCGCAATGAGCTCGGCAGGGGTCGCGCTGTCGAGATCGGGCCCCCGGAAGCGGGCAGAGCGCTGAAAGCTGCCGTCCTTGTTGAGCACCACGCCGGGCGCGACCAGCGCCGCCCAGGGCAGGAAGTCGGCGAGGCGGTCAGCCTTGTTCCGGTATTCGCGAAGCGAGAACATGGAGCGTCACACCCTCAGGAAATTGGGGAAGCGCAGGTGCCGCCGGGCGACATCGACGAATTGCGGATCGCGCCGGGCCGCCCAGACTGCGACCATGTGGCCGAGCGCAAAGAGGACGAGACCGGCGATCCACAGGCGCAGACCAAGCCCGATCGCACCGGCCAGCGTCGCATTGGCGATCGCGAGGCCGCGCGGCGCGCCGCCGAGCAGGATGTGCTCGGTCAGCGCCCGGTGGACGGGCACGACGTAACCCAGCGGCAGTCCAGGCGGCGGAGTCTCCATCAGACCAGCGCTCCGCCGCCGAACGAGAAGAACGAGAGGAAGAAGGACGAGGCCGCAAAGGCGATCGACAGGCCGAAGACGATCTGAATCAGCCGCCGAAAACCGCCGGAGGTGTCGCCGAAGGCAAGCGCGAGGCCGGTGGCGATGATGATGATCACCGCGACGATCTTGGCGACGGGCCCCTGGATCGATTCGAGGATCGACTGGAGCGGGGCTTCCCACGGCATGGACGAGCCGGCGGCATGGGCCGGCATGACCGTGACCAGGGCGGCGGCAGCAGTGAGCATGATCGCGGACGCGCCATTGCGGGCGCGGGCAAGGGTGTGGGTCATGGGCATTCTCCTTCGGTTGGGGGAACAAGGGGGATGAGGTGGTAGTCGCCTGCGGCATCGAGGCCTTCGACGCGGACCAGTTCCGCGAGGCGGCGACCGGTGCCGTCGCGGACGAGCACGGCGATGACATTGATGGTCTCGGCAATGAGGGCGCGCGGCACCGTGACCACGCTTTCCTGGATCAACTGCTCGAGCCGCCGCAGCGTGCCGAGCGCAGAGCCGGCATGGATCGTTCCGACCCCGCCGGGATGGCCGGTGCCCCAGGCCTTGAGGAGATCGAGCGCCTCGGCGCCGCGCACCTCGCCGATGGGGATCCGGTCGGGGCGCAGCCGCAGGGCCGAACGGACCAGATCCGAAAGCGAGGCCACGCCATCCTTGGTGCGCAGCGCCACCAGATTGGGCGCGGCGCATTGCAGCTCGCGCGTATCCTCGATCAGCACCACCCGGTCGCCGGTCCGGGCAACCTCGGCGAGGAGCGCATTGGTCAGCGTCGTTTTGCCGGTCGACGTCCCGCCCGCGACGAGGATATTGGCCCGCGCCGCGACCGCGGCAGCAAGAGCATCGGCGAATGCCGTCGGCATGATCCCGGCCGCGACATAGTCCGCCAGAGTGAACACCGCGCCTGCCGGCTTGCGGATCGCGAAGCTGGGCGCTGCCACCACCGGCGGCAACAGCCCCTCGAACCGCTCCCCCGTCCCGGGCAATTCCGCCGAGACCCGTGGTGCGCCTGAGTGCACCTCGGCGCCCACATGATGCGCGACAAGGCGGATGATCCGCTCGCCATCGGCGGCGGACAGCACCGCGCCCGTATCGGCAATCCCAAGCCCGAGCCGATCGACCCAGAGTCGTCCGTCGGGATTGAGCATGACTTCGATGACCGCCGGCTCTTCCAGCCAGGCACCGATTTCAGGGCCGAGCGCCGTGCGGAGCATGCGCGCACCGCGCGTTGCTGCCTCGGACCGGATCGGAATGACGCTCATCGCTGCCTCGCAATTGCGCGCACCGACAACCGGCCCGCGTGACGAGGCGGATCAAAAGGGCATCAAATCACTTGGGAGCAACAGCAATTTGCCTCCGTCGCAGGCTAGCGCAAGGACAGAAGCAAACGGCGTACAGGCTATTCAGAAACGAAGCGCGCCTGATCCCGATCATAGCGGAAGCTCGTAACCGAGCCGTCACTGATCCGCGTGACCAGTTCGTCGATGGCGCTCAAGGGTACGAGGAACCACTCGCGCGGCTGAACTGTCTTGCCGAACCGGTCTCCGGCCGAAAGGTCAAGTCGTGCGGGGGCCAGCGCGCGGTGGATCAGCCCTTCGAGCTTGGAGCGGTTGATATTGTAAAGCCGGTACTCTGCCACAACCTCGACGTCTGCGAGCAGGAATGTCGGATCATTGCGGGCGTTGGCAATCCTGCTGGCTACCGGTTGTCCGGTGACGCCGATCTTGTGGATCAACTGGCGATGCTCATCGACGAACGGGTGCGACGATTTGCTGCGCAGGACATAGATCGTACCGCTTTCGAGGTCGTCCGGCTCGGCAATGCTGCCGAAGAGCGGTCCTGCCAGTTGTTCGGTGATCCGCCGCGCCGATTCGTCGCGGTACAGCGCCTTCTGGAACGACCGCGACAGCACGCTCGCTTCGGTGCCATTGTCGTAGATCACCCGCACCCGCCGGTCAGTCCGTTCGTACTGGGTAACGAATTCCTCTGTGGAAGCGGCAATGTAGGCCAGCTGTCCCCCCACGATGAAGAAATTTCCGGGCTGGATTTCCGCGAGGGTGACTTCGGACTGGCCAAGGACCTTGGCCTGACGCGCGCCCGCCGCGAGGTCCGCCTGGACCGCATCGAAGAGGGGCCTGAATTCGGTAAAATCGGCGCAGCGTTCCCGGTTGGCGATCTCCTCGGCCGACCGTTTCTCCGCACGCGGGGCAACATGGCGCAGCTGGGTGATGTCACTGCCCGGATCCGCAGCAATTCCTAGTTCCGAAAGCAAGGCGGCATCATCAAGCCCTTCCGGCGAGGCTGCCGGCACGGCTGCGGCGTCGAGGATGCCGTCGCGGTCGAGCGGCGCCAGCAGTTCCCGTGCTTCGGGCATTGCGCGCAGCTGGTCGAGACGAACAGCATAGAGACGTTCGAAGATATCCCGGTCTTCGCCATGCTGCGGTAGCCGGCCATGTTCGCTCACGAACCGCTGGATATCCTCGAAACCGGCGATGATGCGCTCCTGCAGCGGCGTCAGCGACCGCGTCGTCTCCTGTGCCAGGTCGACACCGAGTTCCGCCAGAAGTTCAAGATCGCTCAGTTCAGCCATTGCCGGCGGCCTTCGTGGCGTGTCGCTGGAGAAAGGCGATGCCTTCAGCCATCTTGCGCTCCCATGCATCCTGCGAGGTGAGCGAAGGCAGTCGGCCTCGTTCCCGTTTGAATTCCAACGCCCGTTCTGCAAGCGCACGGGCATCCTCGTAGGTCAGCTTGTCCTTCTTGGAATTGATCACCGCCTGGACCTGGACAAGCGTCTGGGCGTCCATGGCCTTCGACAGCACCGCGTATGTCGCGCTGAAGGGATTCACCCGGTCGATGAGGTCGATATCGAGGTCGGTCACGCTCAGGGCGAACTTGCGAACGCCGTCTACAAATGCCGTGCTTGCCTTGAGTTCGCCACTGCCGTCATCGAGCACCGCTGCCTTGGCTTGCTGTGTGAGCGTCATGGCGGCGACAGCATGCTGACGCACCGCTTCCTGGTCATCTTCGCTGAGTTCGGGAAACTTTTCGCGGATGATCTTGCCCATCTTCAGCTGGGTCAGCTCCTCCGGCACCACATCGGGATCGAACATGCCGCGTTCGACGATGGACTTCTCCTGTACAAAGGCGGCGATGACCTCGTTGAGGTCCTCCCGGCAGATGCGGGTCGCCTCGATGCTGGTGGGGAGTTTGAGCCCCTTGATCTCGAAGTGCATCTGCCCCTGGGCATTGACGCCGATGTTGAGCTCGCCTTCCTTGTAGCCATTCTCGCCATAATCGAAACCGGGCTTGGGGCCCGCGTCCTTGGGCGTGAAATCGAAGCGCGGCGCCAGAACCTGTTCCATCAAGAGACTTGCGGCGATGGCCTTGAGGTAATCGTTGATCGCATCGACCACGAGCGGATCGTCCGCCGCCGGTTCCGCGATCAGGTTCGTGAAACGCGCGCGCAGCTTGCCCGGTGCGTCGCGGGTGGCGCGGCCGATGATCTGGATGATTTCAGTGAGGCTTGAACGATAGCCGACGGTCAGAGCATGCTCGCACCAGATCCAGTCGAACCCCTCCTTGGCCATGCCGAGCGCGATGATGATATCAACAAAATCGCGGTCCTCGCGGGCCTTCGGAGATTTGAGCGCGGCGACGACGCGGTCCCGCTTTGCCGGATCGTCATCGACCAGGTCGGCGACTTTGATCACTGCCCCGGCCGAGGTGCGGATCAGGTGAAAACCAGTCTCGGGGTCGACGCCTTGCCAGTCGCCAAGGTGGTTCATGATGTCCTCGGCCTCGCGGTGCTTGTCCTTCAGGCTCTCGCGAGAATTGACCGAGGGAATGTGGACGATCGTCTTTACTGTCGGGTCGAGCAGCGCAGAGATCTTCTCGGTATAGGGTCCGGTGTAGAAGCTGTATCCGATGTCGAGGGTCTTGAGATACTCGTAGCCGTTGAGCTGCTGATAGTAGGTATAGGTGACGGTCTCGAACTTCGTTTCGTCCTCGGGCGCCAGCACCGGAATGGCATCGCCGCGGAAATAGCTGCCGGTCATGGCGACGATGTGGGCCTTGTCGCGCGCGATCAGCTGCGCCAACTGAGCGCCCAGGCGGTTGCCTGCATCGGCAGAAACATGATGAAATTCATCGATCGCGATCAGGCGGTTGTCGAAGGCTTCGGGACCCAGCTCATCGAAGGCAAAGCGGAAGGTTGCATGGGTGCAGACCAGAACCCGCTCGTCGCTGGCGAGGAATTCGCCGACTGCCTTGACCTTGGATCTGGCAACCTTGGGGTCATCGGCTCCGGGGGCATTGCACAGGTTCCACTGCGGCGCGACCACCCAGTCCTCGTGGAAGCCATACTTGCTGAGCGGTTCGCTACCAAAGCTGGCGCCGATCGAGCGTTCGGGCACACAGATGATGGCCTGGCGCACGCCCTGATTGCTGAGCTTGTCCAGCGCCACGAACATCAGGGCGCGCGATTTGCCCGATGCCGGGGGCGACTTGATCAGCAGGTATTGTTCGCCCCGTTTCTCGTACACGAGCGCCTGCATCGGGCGCATGCCCAGCTCGTCCGACTTGGCCGACACGCCGGTGTGCGCGGTCTTGAAGGAAACGGTGGGAATGATCTTGTCGTCGGCCATGCGGCTACTTTCGGAAGAGTTCGAGATAATCGTGGAACAGGAAGAGCCGGTTGCGCCTCTGGCCGGTCACTTCCAGAAGCACGCCATGCTCTACCAGATCATTGATGAGTGATGCGGCAGTATTGGTCGTCGTCGATAGCAGTCCGGTGACCGCCTTCACATCAATGACCGGCCGTCCATAGAGGTAGCGCATCAGTTGCTGGGCATTTTCCTGGCGGCGATGGCTGAAGCGCGGCAGCACCTCCCGTTCGATGCGTTCCTTGAGAGCCAGAATCGCCCTGAACACATTGGCCGAAGCCCGGGCGGTTTCCTCCACGCCATGGAGAAAGAAGATCAACCACTCGCGCATGTGGTTGCCCTGACGCACGGCCATCATGTGGTCGACGTAGGCGGTCTTGTTCCGTTCGAAATAGTCGGAGAGATACAGGGCCGGCTTCACCAGCAGCTTCTCCGAAGCCAGGTAAAGCGAGATCATCAAGCGGCCCAGTCGCCCGTTGCCGTCGAGGAAGGGGTGGATCGTCTCGAACTGGTAGTGGGCGATGGCGATCTTGATCAGGGGCGGGACCATGATCTCGGCGTTGTGCAGGAACTTTTCGAGATCGCTCATCAGTTCGGGAACGTGATCATGATGCGGCGGCACAAAGGCCGCGTTCTTCAGGCTTACCCCGATCCAGTTCTGGCTGATCCGGAATTCGCCGGGCCGCTTGGTTTCCCCGCGTACGCCATCGAGCAGGATGGCGTGGGTGTCGCGCAGCAAGCGGTTGGAAAGCGGCAGTCGCTCCAGGCTTTCGATGGCGAAAGTGATGGCGTGGATGTAATTCTGGACCTCGCTCCAGTCGTCACGCACTTCGGGGAGGAGGTCTTCAGCGTCCTTGAAGGCGTCTTCGATGTTGGTCTGGGTGCCTTCGATCCGGCTCGATTGCGTCGCTTCCTTGGCCACATACATGCGGATGAAGAATTCGATGTCGGGGATCAGCTGAGCAAACGCGTTGAGCTCGCCCAGCGCGCGGTCGGCCTGGCCCAGCAGCTGCAGCACCTGAGGGTCGGATATGGTCCAGCCATGGTTGATCGAATCGGGCAGGAAGCTGCGATATTCCAGCTGGGCTTCGTGGCGCCCTGCCTGATAGGCTGAAAGTTCCATAATTCAGAAAAGGCCCCTCAATCTGCCATTGCGATTTTCATATGTCAGATTTGCGCTGACACAAAGGCCTTATTTCAGATTCTACCCCATTTTCTGATTTACGAATTCCGCTATGTCAAAATCCCATCCGCACCGGCACGCACGGGTCACGCCGCCTTCGCGGTCATCCGGGTGTAGAGATCGAACAGCTTTTCAAGCCGCTCGGTATCGTTGCGGAAACGGCGGCCGATATAGATCCGCTCCAGCACCTCATCGTTGCGCTCATGGGCATGGCGCAGGTTTTCCGGCATCTTCTCGGGATCATACAGTTCGGCAATGGTTGCCGGGAAATGGGCCTCGCGCGCCAGCAGGATATTCTCGGCGCAGCGCGTGAGATCCGCCTTATTCTGCTCGGTCAGCTTGGGAACCGGGAAGGTGTTCCACCCCATGGTGTTCGAATAGCGATAGCGAGTTTCAAGCTTCCCGCAGACCGCAGCGACCCACACCAGATGAAGGCGTGAGGCAACAAGCGCAAGGTTCCAGACCGGGCCATCGTATATCGCCAGCGCTAGATTGGATACGCGCACATCAGGATCAAGAAGGCCACAAGGCAGGTATTCCCTGCGTTCTGACGAAACGCTCGGGACAATGATGGTGCGTTCGCGCCCGATGATGGTCCGTTCAAATTTGTAGGGCGTCTCCAGCCCCGCCTTTCCACGCTCGCTGCCGTTTAGGCGATAATCACGAATGGCTTCCAACCGGGCCGCAATGGGCGGAATCGAATATGCCAGGTCGGCGTCTTCATCGGCGATCCACAGACAGTAGCGCTGCAAACCGTTGATGAACTCGTTTGAGCCGACAATCGGTCGGATCAACTTGGCAGCCTCGGTATAGGTCGCGATCAGTTGCCGCATTTCATCCGACGACAAAAGGAGGTTGCCCTTGTCGCGCGGGATGTTTCCGCCAAACATGACCGACACGTTTGAGACAGGCTCGGACGATCGTTCCACGATCACGGTTTCACCAGCGGAGAGATAAGGGTTGATATTAGCGACCTCTTTTCGGGTCGTGTCGGAAAAGATGAACTTCCGCCGCTCCTGCTTGTCCGCGACACCGACAATCACGCAGGTGACCTGCGCGTTGCGCGAGGCATTGTTACCCCACATGAAATTCTCGTGCGCGAAGTAGATGGACTGGCCGTTGTTGAAAATCCTAGGCCAGATCAGCGGCACCTGAACGCCCTGGCATATGGAATTGGTGGAAACGAACGCGAAACGGCCGCCGTGTCGGATGTAATCCGAGGCCTTCCAGAACCACCCGGCAATATAGTCGACAGCACGCACATCCTGGCGTCCGGTCTTGAAGGCCTTCAGGTCCTCCTTCTGCTCCTTGGTCTGGAACTTGTCGCCGATATACGGGGGATTTCCGCAGATGTAGGTTTCGCCCCCCTCGTTGGCGAAGTCGATCTCGGTCTGATCGAGCGGAGTTTCAAACAGATCGTCGGCTCGCGCTTTCACACCCGTGCCAGCCGGCGGGCAGATGCTCAGCCAGTCGAGCTTCAGGGCATTGCCACGAAAGATCCAGTTCTGGCTATCGAGCGGCAGAAACTCGGCCAACGCCTCCTTCTGTCCGCGATAGAGCACGTCGCATTGGTACTCCGCAATGATCAGGGCCAGCCGCGCGATCTCAGCCGGAAAATCACGTAGTTCAATGCCACGAAAATTGGTGAGCGGGATGTCGCTGCGCCGGTCCGGCTCGCCGCGGCGCCGATTTATCTCGGCCTCGATTTCCCGCATCTGCTTATAGGCGATGACGAGGAAATTGCCGGATCCGCAGGCAGGATCGAAGACGCGGATCCGCGCCATCCGGTTGCGCAGGTTGAGCAGCTTGCGGCCATTGTCGTCAGCTTCTTCCAGCTGATTGCGCAAGTCCTCCAGAAACAGCGGATTCAGCACCTTCAGGATGTTCGGCACGCTGGTGTAATGCATGCCGAGCGCACCGCGCTCCTCGTCGTCGGCCACCGCCTGGATCATCGAGCCGAAGATGTCCGGATTGATCTTCTTCCAGTTCAGGTTGCCGATGTGCACCAGATAGGAACGGGCGATCCGGCTGAAGCGCGGCACTTCCACGCTACCGGAAAACAGCTGTCCGTTCACGTACGGGAAGCCGTTGGCATAGCGGGGTATGCTCGCCCCGGCACGATCAGCGAGCTTGGTATCCATCGCGCGAAAGATTTCGCTGATCACATGCGCCGTGTCCGACGAATCGCGTGCGCTGATCTGCTCGACCGTGCGGGTAAACAGGCCTTCCCCGTGGAAGATGTCAGTATCTTCGGCAAAGAAGCAGAAGATTAGGCGGGCCATGAAATGGTTCATGTCCGGGCGGCGTTCGGCAGTCGCCCAGTCCGGGTTGTCCTTCAGCAGTTCGACGTAAAGCTTATTGAGCCGGCTTGTCGCCCGGATGTCGAAGGTACTCTCGCGGATCTGCTTGACGGTGGTGATACCAGCCAATGGCAGGAACACGCCGAAGTGATCGGGGAATTCGGCATAGGGGCAAGCCACTGTCTCGCCACTGGCAAGGTCTTCGGCCTGGAACTGATCGCCGTCGGTTGCCAGAATGAATTTCGCCTTCGCCGCTGCCGTCTTGGGGCTTTCGCGCAAGGCCTTGAGGGTTTCGTCGACAGTGCCCGCGGCACACGTGGCAATATGAATATTGCTGCGCTGAAGCACACCGCCCGGAACGTCCGATGCATTGGAGGCGCCAGTCCGCAGCTTCTTGATCGTAGTGGCCTTGTTGCCGAAGGCCTCCAGAAACGCGAACGGGAATTCCGTGCGGTCAAAAGGCTGTTCGGCCAGTTCAGAAATGGCCTGTTCGATCTCTACTGCATTCATGGCACAGCATTACGCCGGGTTCGGGGCCGATCACAAGGCGGGAGAGGCAGAGAAGCTGATTACCGCGCAAGGCGTTGCTCACTCTCCATCCGCCGCGCGAGAGCTGAGACGAAAGCCGTGAACCGCTCCTGCGCTTGGGCTTGCGCGGCCGGAAGCTGGCTGTCCGGCAAGGCCGGGTTGGAGATGAGCCAGGTCCGCACGAACAGGGCGATGGCCTCATTGCCGACCTCGACATGGTAATCCAGCTTGTCCAGCTGCCGTGAAATCCGGTCCAGACGGCGGCTGAAGGCGGCTTCCATCCGTTCGGAACTGTCTGGCGACAGGAACGATGCCAGCGCTGCCTCGACCACGGCAGCCTGCGAAACCCGCTTGCGCGAAGCGTAGTCAGCCAACTGGTCGGCAAGCTCGGGCGGCAGGCGGAAGGTGTGGCGAGTGCGTTTCACAGCTCGATCCCGTCGCCAGGGTCAAGCGCCGCCTGCCGGGCAACGGTCCGCATCCGGTCTGCTTGCCGCCGGCTTTGCGCCAGGTCTTCCTCGATCATGGGTTCCTCGAACTCGAATTCGTTGACCACGCGCGGGGGTAGGACGATCTCCTCATGCTCCGGCAGTTCCGGCTCCCGCCTGATGCCGCCATTGTCCGCGTCACAATCTTCGTCGTCCGCCGGAGCCGGGTGCTTTTGCGCTGTTGGCGACTGGACGATCATATCCGCCCAGGCACCCGCATTCGCGGTGTTTGGTGCGGCCCTCCGGCACTCTGGTGGCGGCAGGATACGTGCGATCAGTCGTCGATCCTTGAAATACCGCGCCTTCTTGGCACGGATAGGATGCAGCCCGGCCAGCATCACGATCTCGTCATCCGGCGGGAGCTGCATGATCTCGCCCGGCGTCAACAAGGCCCGGGCCGTTTCGGAGCGCGACACCATCAGGTGGCCAAGCCAGGGCGAAAGCCGGTGTCCGGCATAGTTTTTCATGGCGCGCATTTCCGTGGCCGTGCCCAGCGAATCCGACACGCGCTTGGCGGTGCGCTCGTCATTCGTGGCGAAGCAGACCCGCACATGGCAATTGTCGAGGATGGCGTTGTTCTGGCCATAGGCCTTCTCGATCTGGTTGAGCGACTGGGCGATCAGAAAGGCCTTGAGGCCATAGCCTGCCATGAAGGCCAGCGCGCTCTCGAAGAAATCGAGCCGTCCCAGCGCGGGGAACTCGTCCAGCATCAGCAGGACGCGGTGCCGCTTGCTGTCAGCCTCAAGTTCTTCCGTCAGACGCCGTCCAACCTGATTGAGGATCAGGCGGATAAGCGGCTTGGTCCGGCTGATGTCGGAAGGCGGCACCACGAGGTAGAGGGTCGCTGGCTGCTTGCCGGTCACCAGGTCCATGATCCGCCAATCGCATTGCCGGGTGACCTCGGCGATAACCGGGTCGCGATAGAGGCCAAGGAAGGACATGGCTGTCGACAGGACGCCGGACCGCTCGTTCTCGGATTTATTCAGCAATTCGCGCGCGGCACTGGCGACCACGGGATGAACCCCGGCTTCGCCAAGGTGGGGTGTCGCCATCATGGCAGTCAGCGTCGCTTCGATGGTGCGGCGGGGATCGGAGAGGAATGCCGCCACTCCGGCCAGGGTCTTCTCCGGTTCGGCATAGAGCACATGAAGGATCGCGCCGACTAGCAGCGAGTGGCTGGTCTTTTCCCAGTGATTGCGGCGTTCAAGCGAGCCCTCGGGATCGACCAGAACGTCGGCAATGTTCTGGACATCGCGGACTTCGGTCACGCCGCGCCGCACTTCCAGCAAAGGATTGTAGGCTGCCGAATTGGCGTTTGTGGGATCGAACAGCAGCACCCGGCTGAACGTCGAGCGGAAACCGGCAGTGAGGTTCCAGTTCTCGCCCTTGATGTCGTGGATGATGGCCGAGGCAGGCCAGGTCAGAAGGGTCGGGATGACAAGCCCCACGCCCTTGCCGCTGCGGGTCGGCGCGAAGCAGAGGACGTGCTCCGGACCGTCGTGACGAAGATAGCATTGTTCATTCTGGCCCAGCACGGCACCATGATCGCCCAGCAGTCCCGCGCCAGCAATCTCGGCCCCATCAGCCCATCGTGCGGAGCCGAACGTCGCCGTCCGTTTCAATTCGCGCGCCCGCCAGACCGACATGACTATAGCGACAACGACGGCGGCAAGCCCACTGGCAGCAGCAATCATGCCGCCCGTCTCAAAGACCTCCGGGGCATAAGCTTCGAAGCTGAACCACCACCAGAAAATTGCCGGCGGCGGATAGATCGGGTGACCGAAGGCAATGCCCATCGATGCTCCCAGCTCGGGCTGATATCCCAGAGCCGCTGCCGTCCATTGGGTAGCTCCCCAGACACCAACCACCACGATGAGCAGAACGGCTGTGATCTGCCCCCAGAGAATGCGGGTTCCTGACATGACTGCGCTCCTTCAGGGAACGCTGGTGAGCCAGAAGCGGGCATTCAATACAGTCTGTTGAGCGAGCGCAGAGTGGCGTAGTAGAAGAAGGGCTCGGCGAACTCAGCCGTGACTTTGTCACTGTCCGGTTCCGCCGACCTAGCCGACTCTTGACAGTTCGGAAATACTTCCCGAAGCCTGCACCTCCTGCCACGGTTCACTAGTAGCGCAGGACGTTCAGCATCGACAGGTGTGCGATCGCGCGGCACAGGCGATCTACAAGGCCTTACAGTAGCCTGTGCAATGCTAACGACACGAGCGGGTGAAGTGAAGAAGCGGGTACGAAATGCGCGGCAGGGTCGGGCCGGCGTCATTGCCGTCGAGCAGGCATGTAACCGGCTCGACCTCATCTGGCGTAATCTTCTAGAGGAGGACGTCGGGGTCGACGGCACGATCGAGGTCGCGCTTGGCGAATTCCCCACAGGGAAGCTCGTTGGGGCCCAGATAAAGTCTGGCATGAGCTACGTTCGGTCGGAGACAGCGACCTCCTTCAGGTTCTATCCCGGCAAAGATGACCTCGCCTACTGGCGCGAGCTGTCGATACCGCTCTTCCTGTTCGTTCATCACCCAGGCGAAGACCGCGTTTATTGGGTCGACGTCACTCATCATATTGAGTCCCGCGGAGACGATCCGCTGGGTACAAGCTATATAGAATTCTCGAAGAATAATCAGCTCGACGCCGCGTTCGAAACCTATCTTCACGGGCGATTCGACTTGGTTGTGTATAACGACGGCCAGTATGCAGAGTTGCGCCATGAACTTGAGAAACTGGTTCACACAGACGGCAGCGGCAGCGGAACGGTTAGTGTCAGCGCTCTTGACCTCTTTGTTGAGGGTCTATGGGGTCTCTGCAGTAAGCTGCAGTTCCATTCGAGCCTGCTCTCCGACATAATCCGCAAGACGGTGAGGGATCGGGAGGGGACGGTACCGATCACCTACACTTTCGACCGTGCAGTTTTATACCCCTTCTTTACGCGCTATTTTAACCTCCTGACCAAACATCATCTTGCACTTATCGACAGTGCAGACATCAACAATTCTCTATACGCCAAGCTCGAATATCCGGCCTTCATCGCCGTCCTCACGACCAATGGGCGACGGTTCGTCGAATATCTGCGTTCTTCTGGACGCGAAAATGTTCATGACAACCAGTTTCTTAGCCTCACCGCTCGTCCGCATGTACAGATCGAGGTCTATTCTAGCTTTGAACTATTGGGCGGTCGCGCAAATTTCGGTCCTTTCACTGATGTCCTTGCCATCCGCTTCAACCCCTATCTCGACTATTACGAACTGACGCACGTGTGTCGCAAATCGCCGGGAGAGCCCCCGGTGGAGATCGTGGATCAGACTGTCCATTATCATGAGCTGCGCGAGTACATCGCTAACCGGTTCGATGAGGTCGATAAAGACAAGCTCCTGTTCCGCTATTTCGACATACCGCTCAGCCCACTGGTCTGCTGGCTGGAAAGCTGGAATCCTAACCCGAGCGGGATGCCAACCCAGGAGCTTCGCGGAAAGTCGGTGACCGACTGGGCGGGTTTTCATGACGAGATGATGGCGATCTTGCCTGGGGCGGCTGAGGTTACGGAGCCGCCGGAAATGGCTTTCCCTAAGGCTGTTCTCGCCAGCGGGGAAACGCTGGTCAGAACTCCAGCCTAGGCTGCCGTAAGATTTGCCCGACCGCCGAGCGCGGCCTTCAAGATTTGTCGAAGAGCTCTCGCTGATTACGCGACGGGCAAGCGAAAGGGGCTGGACCAATCCATAGCCTCGCTCCGGCGGAGCATCATGCGAACCACAAGCGGCACCGAATAGACTTTCGCGAACAGGTATCGTTGAGGTAAAGCAGTCCCATCGGTGTAGGGCGATGGCATGCGTGACAAACGCGCGGCACCATATTGTGTTTAAAGGGCGCTGGGCGCAAGCAGTCAGCTTCGAAGTGGTCGACGAAATGCAGGGGGAGCGACTATTGGCGACAACTGAAGCGGTGCGCTTAATACCGATGCGGCACAGCGAAGCGAGGAGTGGTAGGCGAGCATCAGGAGATTTCGTTCCCTTCCCGGTCGACACCACCATGGCGCTCGCCGCTTTGACGCGGCAGTTCGCCGACAGCGGAAAGCCGGTTGAGGTCACGTTCCGAAAGCTCGTGCACTGGATCAGGTCCGGCGAGCGCTCGAGCCATTACCTACATCCTTATCCAGGGAAGTTGCTGCCGCACATCGCACATTTTTTCTTGGCTAATGGCACCTACGCGCGCCCAGACGACACCGTGCTTGACCCCTTTTCTGGGTCTGGCACGGTCGCCCTCGAGACGGTTCTATCTGGCCGTACGGCGTTATACGCGGAGGCGAACCCCCTCGGTCGCCTGCTTACCGCAGTCAAGACTCACCCGATTGACACGGCGGGTGTCGCAGTCGCTCTTGAGCAAGTGCGCGGCTCATTTGCGAAGTCACGAGCTCGGAAGCCTCCTGAGGTTGTGAATATCCAAAAATGGTATTCTCCCGCAGTGATTGCTCAACTTGTACGCCTCCGGGCGGCAATAGACGCTCTTGACGCAGGCCATCAGCGCGACCTCATGCTTGCAACATTTTCAGCAGTTGCGCGAAAGTCCAGCAACGCGGACCCGCGTTTCTCTGTACCCGTTCGGTATCGGCCTGGCGATGCGCCAGCTAGGCCAGCCCCGATGGAGCTTTTCGTATCGCACCTTTCCGCAAACTGCGCCCGGCTTGCGACACTCGGGCTAATTGACGGCCTGGGCGAAGCGATCGGTGCCGGCAATGATGCGCGTTCGCTAAAGGCCGCTGACGGGTCACGCTTGGCCGACGGGTCGGTTGGGATGATTATCTCCTCCCCCCCCTACGCTGGAGCCCAGAAGTATGTGCGCGCATCAAGCCTGAGCCTGGGATGGCTTGGACTCACGCCAGCTAGCCAACTGCGGGGGCTAGAAGAACGTACGATAGGTCGCGAGCACTTCGCGAAAGCGTCGTGGGGTAAGCAGCATCCGTCAGGCATCGCGTGTGCGGACGCCCTGATCGCCGAGATTGCAAAGGAGAACCCGTCACGCGCAACAATAGTCGCTGTATATCTCTCAGAGATGCGAAGTGCGCTCACAGAGGCCGTTCGGGTTTTGCGGCCTGGGGGCCACCTCGTGCTTGTCATCGGGGATAACACCGTCTGCGGAAGGCGCTTCGCATCCTCGGAATATCTGCGCGAGATGCTGGAGCAATTGGGGATGACAGTAGTCCTCTCGCTTGTCGACACGATCCTGACTCGGCAGCTAATGACCCGGCGCGCGAGTACCGCCGGCATCATCGCGACCGAATCCGTAATCGTATTTCGCAAGGACTGAATGATCTGTGAGTGATCTAGACGATCTTCTGCCGGGAGACGCGACGACAACGCCGGAAGACACGTGGGCAGCACTACGTGAGCGCATCACAATTCTCAGCGAGCGTGCGTGGGAAAACCGCAACACTTGGCCAAGCGTCCTCGCTTGGCTACGAAACTTCAATGGCCGGTCGGGCTTCGATCCCGAGGTCGAGCAACTTCACGCACTCTTCCTACTATCGCAGTTCCTGTTCATTGGCGGCGCAGAGACGCGGGTGCTGCTGCAAGCAGTTTTCCGAGACCTGTTTATGGTCCCCCTGATCCAGGAAGTAAGGCGAGACCTCGGCGGGTCACGTGACTGTCAAGCAGTGGCGCAGGGCGTCCATGCGGCACTGGCGCGTACTCGCTTCCTTGGCGTCGGCAATCCATCGGAAAGCGGTGTGCATTTGCTCTACTACTTTAGACAGGAAAATGCTCTACCTAAGGACTTATTCTTAGATCCAGCAGCCATGTTTACTACAACGGTCACCCCGGACGGCGTAACGTCTAGGCAAATCGCCGACGCCAACATCAATAGATACGTTTTCGTCGATGACGTATGTGGGTCTGGGGATACGGCCATAAAATACTCCAGAAACGTACTGACTGAGCTTGCCTCGCTGTTGCCGGACGTGAAGCTGCACTACCTTTCGATGTTCGCGACGAAGGCCGGGATGGAGCGCGTTCGTCGCTACACCAGATTCGGAGAGAATAGCGCAGCTGTGTTCGAGCTCGATGAGACCTATCAATGTTTATCCGAAAGGTCTCGCATCCTGCACGCGAAACCTGCGCACATCGATCCGGCCACCCTAGCTAAAGTTGCACTGACATACGGCGCACTGATTTGCCCCGCACACCCTGGCGGGTTCGATGACAACCAGCTTCTCATTGGCTTTCAGCACAACACTCCCGACAACACGCTGCCTATCATATGGGGCGAAGGCTCTTTAGGGATGCCTTGGACCCCCGCGTTTAAGCGATATCCAAAGCTGATCTAGGAAAGACGATGCGTAGTAGCCACCGCGACAATCCGTTCGACACAAACAAGGCGACTGCATTCTCGGATGATCAGATCGAGGCGCTTTGGGTCGACCTAGCAAATGTGCAAGGTGGCCTCGTCGAAATCCTGAAGCCCACGTCACATACGCCGATGTTGCTGCTTGGCGGGAAGGGCAGCGGCAAGACGCACTTGATGCGCTACTGCTCGGCTCCCGTGCAGGCTGCACGGCACTCCGCTAACATGGCTCGCGCGGCCCAAGTCGATGGTTATCTGGGTATTTATGTCCATGCGGACGCCCTCAACACGGACAAATTTGCAAGGGACGACGGCGCTGAGGAAAGATGGAACCTCATTTTTGCACACTATTTCGAACTCTGGCTCGCGACGGCTCTGCTGACAGTGCTGCGCGACTATCTGTCAGCCTGCGACGATGCCTTTGACGAGAAAGCATTCGCGGCGGAGGTTTGCGGACTGTTCGACAGAGAGCCTGAGCTACGGCCTGATGGATTGGAGCAACTGCTCGTCACGATTACGAGCACGCGTAAGGAAATCGACTTCGAGGTCAACAACAGCCGACTTCGTGGGAAATATCCGGACGTTGTAATAACGTTCTCGACCGGCGCCCTAGTGTTTGGAATTCCGCCACTGATCTCCAAATACGCGGCAGGGCTGCGCGATACCCTATTCGTGTACTTGATAGATGAGGTGGAGAATTTCACGACCGAGCAGCAGAGATTCCTAAACTCGCTCATTCGCTATGTTCGCGGCAACGCAACAATTAAGGTCGGTGCGAGGCTCTATGGAATTAAGACTTTCGACACGCTCGGTTCTGGCGAACCAATCCGACGCGACGCCGAGTACGAGCGCGTCGTCTTAGATGAGATTCTTAGGGACCACCCCGATCAATATGAGCAATTGGTGAGGCAACTCGTGGTCAAGCGGATTGCATCCGCAGGTTATGGCAGCGTCGCACCGGACGCACTCGACGAACACTTTGAGCAGCTCGATCCGAGCGAATACTGGCGATCAATTGACGCACGCCTGCCGCAGTTGAAGGGGCGCGAACCAGCTTACCTGAAGAGCATCGCCTCTGATCTTAAGGCCTCAGTGGGCGCTGACGACGTGACGACCACAGAGGTCGTGCGCCGTCTAGCTTTGCCGGAGCGGCGATATTTAGAAAAGGCGGCGGCATTTTTTTTCCGGAAGAACTGGCCCGCGACGGCTGTCGAGGCACTTGAGCTCGCTACGCGAGCTGGAACGCAGGCGCGCGCTCTCGCGGAAGGCAACCGGGAAGGTGGAGCTGACCTCGCGAAGATCATCTCCTACTTCGATTCCGATATTCTCGCTCAGCTGCACCGAGATCACCAGCAGCGGGTACCATACGCGGGCTTCAAGACGATCATTGGGCTCTCACAGGGGATTACCCGCAACCTACTCGTCGATCTGAAGCACATCTTCCGACGCAGTCGCTTTGCCGGCGAGGAGCCGTTCGCAGGTGGTGTCATCTCCATCCAGTCTCAGTCGGACGGTGTTCGTGATGGTGCCTCTTGGTTCTGGGAGGACGCACAGCCGCCGAGTGGAGCACTCAAGGTTCGCGACTCGATCGAAAGCGTGGCGATTTTGTTCCGAACGGTGCGTTACAGCGACTCCCCGTCCGAATGCGATCTTTGCGCCTTCAGCGTGCAACTAGACACCTTGACCGACGACAGTCGCCGTACCCTCCAAGTCGCAGAGAACTGGTCCTACCTGATCAGAATAAAGGAAGGTAGACGCAACAAGAACAACGATCAGGTCGATGCTCTTTATCAACTTGGTCCAATGCTTGCACCTCGATGGGAGGTTTCTGAGCACAGACGCGGTTCGATGGAACTCTCGACCGAGCTCGCGAATGCAATGTTCGATCCCGCACGGCGATCGGGCCTAGCGGCCCTGATGAAGAAGCGCGTGTCCCGACTCTTCACCCCCACCCCCGAAACCACTGACCGCCTGATCTGACATGCTCGACATCGCAACACTGCTCGACGCCAAGGTCGAGTTGTCCGAGGCTGCGCCTGCTTGGGACCTATTCATCTCAGCGTACAACGACAGCGAGCGGGTGCGTTCGGTATTTGAGCGCGTGCCAGCCCTCGAACGGCATTGGTGGGTAATGCCAGAGTACCGCTATAGGCCAAGCGAACTGCCCGAAATACCATCAAGCTCCTTCCTAGCCGAGGGAGATGAGGCCTCTATCATCAATGCCGGACTGGCGGCGGCAGGATTCGACCAATCGCGTCACCGCAGGCTGCTATTCGACATTACCGGAATGATGCGGCCCCACATTCTTTACTTGATGGCGCACCTCGCGGACATTGGTGTGACCGCTTTTGATTTGCTTTATACCGAACCTGAGCAATATGCGCGTAAGGCTGACACCGTGTTTTCGATCGGCGAGGACGTACGTGTCGTCACGGTCAACGGCTACGTCGGGGCACACGAAACTGAGACCTCGGGGGATGTTGTGGTAGTCGGCATCGGCTACGATCACCATTTGATCTCTCACGTCCTTCAAGCCAAGGAGGGTGCACGGGTCTTGCAGCTCCATAGTTTCCCGTCTCTGAGCGCGGACATGTATCACGAGAGCATACTGCGCTTTGACAAAGTGCAGTCTGAGCAGCCTCGTAGCGGCGATGAGATATACTATTGTAGTGCAAACGATCCGTTCGTGACGGCAGCTTCCCTTGCTGCGGCTGTCCACTCGGCCGGTAGGCACTACCGGATCACCAATCTCTACTTGTCGCCGCTTGCCACGAAACCTCAAGCAGTAGGCTTCGGCCTTCACTATCTACGTCATCTACGCGACTGTCCGGCGTCTATCATCTACCCGTCGTCACCCAGCTACTCACGCGAGACCACAACTGGCGTCGGCCGCTCGTGGATATACCCCATTCACCTGTAATGGTACGAGTGAGAAACTACCTCCCTTTGGGAAATAAATGGGCGACAGCTCTATGCTCATCCATCAGCGCTTTTTGAGTCTAGGCCTAGGAGCGAGAACTGCTGCGATCTCGTGCAACTGAATGAAAGGCTGGGTTGCTTATTACGCCGCCAGAACCTGCCTGTTGGGATTGTCCGACCATGCAGACATTCAGAAGTCCGAACCTCAAATCGAAATCGACCTCGACCGCGCAAAACTCCAGTCGACCCCTCCGCGCTGGTTCACCGCCCCGGTCACGGCCTGGCCAAGCTTGCGCTCCAAGGCGGGCTGCCAAGGCACTAGCTGGAACCCCAGACCATTGTCGATCATGGCGAAGCGCCCAGACGCAAGGTCGACGCGCTGCCGGTAAATGCCTGCGACATGCTCCCCGGGCCCACTCGCATGCAGCTGAAGCCCGGTCTGCCAGGAGAGCCTGTTCGCCGCCTCGGCCATCTCTCCCTGACGCAGGGTTTCGAGAAGGCCGCGGGCAAACAGAAACCGCCGCCCTTGCCGGGTTGCCAGCCCTTCCTCGACCAGATGCTCAGAGCGTTGTTTCAGGGCTTCCTCGACCTCCCGCCCAAAGCCAGCCCCATGTGTTGCTGGCTCCCGCGCCACCAGTTGCTGATCAAGCCACGTCGCTCCTTTGGCCGTGACCTGTTCCGCCAATCCCAGATCCGAACGGACCGTCAGCGCGGCATGGCCCTGTCCCTTGCGATCGGTCCACTGCCGCAGTTCCACGATCGCGCCGGGCCGGGCATCGCTGGTGGCTTCGAGATCGTTGAAGCGCAGGTGATGTGTCCTACCATCCATGCCGTCGACCACGGCGTAGGCCTTGCCTGACAGCTCGTCATGAAGCCCCCTGCTGGCCAGTCGGCCGATGATCGGATCCGATGGCTGCTGGTCGTGAATTGCAAGCCGGGACAGGTCTGAGCGCCATCCGTTCTCCGCCATCGAGCGGTGGATCGTTTTGATGACATCATCGCGGATTTCGAGATCGCGCAGGGTCTTCTCGGCATCGGCGCGCATCGTCCAGCGCCCTGGCTGCGTTTCTCTCGCGAGCCCCATGCGTGCCAGCGTGTTGACCCTGCCTACAAGCAGCGCATGGCGCCGGCGGTCCTGATCCGCCGCTGGGCGCAGATCGATTACCTGGTCGCGATCCTGCATCGTGCGAAGTTGCCGGTCGAGGCCCGTCCACCGCTCCGCAGAGACCTCACGGGCCATTGCGTGCTGGATGTCGCGTTCGCTCCGCGGCCCGAGCTCGATGGTGACGCGCTCTTCGGCCCGTGAGCGCATGCCCTCACGGATATAGTCACGGTCGATGACCAGGTCAGCACCGTCGGCTGCTCGCCCCCGGACGAGGACATGAACATGAGGGTTGTCGGTGTTCCAGTGATCCACCGCGACCCAGTCGAGCCGGGTGCCGAGATCGCGGGCCATGTCGTCCATCAGCTCGCGGGTGAACGTGCGCAGGTCGGTAAGTTCGGTCGCATCTTCGGGTGACACGATGAACCGGAAATGGTGTCGATCATCCGCGCAGCGCTGCGCGAATGCTTCGCCATCGGCATTGTCCCCGCCGGCATCGAAGAGCTGACCGCGCGCCTGGTCGCGCGTCACGCCATCGCGCTCGAGGTAGGAGACGTGAAGCGCAAGCGGCGCGGCCCGGAACCGCGCGCCTTTGTGGCGCACGGCGCGCGCCTTGATCACCACACGGCGCTGATAAGGCGAACGCCGCGCGCGCAGTGCAGCTGCGCGGCCCCGGCCATATCTTCCCGTCCCGGCAGGCTTCCCGCTTCGGCGAGCGAGCGGCGTTGCCCCGGAGCGGCGCGACGCCTTGAGCACTTGGCCGACGAGCGAGGTCGCCTTGCGGCTGGCCGGCATGCCCTGGTCCCGCGATCGGCCGGGACGGATCTCGAAGTCATCGTCCATCATGACAGGGCCAAAGTCGGCGACGTCGCCTGATACGGCGTAAAACGGCGGTTTCGGCAGCGATGCGACAGCAGAGGGGGTAGAGCGGCGTCGCAAATTCCTGAAGCAATCCAATCACCTCCACCCCAGGCGACGTCGCTCCTTTTATCTCGCCATCCTTCCGCTCCTTTCCCTTCCGACCTCTCCCCTCCGCACAATTCTTCGCCAGTCCACGCCATGATGCACTCGAGAGACCAGGGCGTGATCACGGTAACCGACGTCCCGAGACAGGGGCGAAGAGCCCGCTGGGTGCACGCGCTGATGCAAGCGGCGGGTCCGCAGGGTCTCGCTCGGCGGCGAATGCAGCTGAAGTTTCCGGCGTGTCGGAGCGCAAAGCAAACAGCGCCGCCTGGGTCCACGACGTGCGAACGACTGGCAAAGGCGAAGCACCAGCCGCCAGGGGCGGCGAGCTGCCATTCTGCAGCATAGGTGCAATCCGGCCGACATAGGCGCGCGTTTCAGCGGGCAGCGGGCGGCCCTTGTCACGGTAGTCGGCATAGCGACCGGGCCCCGCATTGTAGGCGGCCAGAAAGCCGTCGGCACCGTAACCGTCGTACATTTCACGCAGGTATGAAGTGCCGGCCATGATGTTGTCGCGCGGATCGAACGGGTCTGAGCCGAGGCCGAACCGGGCGCGCTGGCGCGCCCAGGTTCCGGGCATGAGTTGCATCAGCCCCATGGCCCCGGCCGACGATACGGCACCGATCCGCCCGGCACTCTCCACCCGCATGACCGCATAGATCCAGTGTTCGGGAATGCCGAACCGCTGCGATGCTTCGGTCACATGGGCGGCAATATCGACCCGTTGCGCCGCCGCCGGCTCAGGCACAGGCCTCGGCAAGGCTGGTGCGGCAGACAGGAGAACCAGCGCGGAGCAAAGGATGCGAATCGGACGGCGCCATGACATGGTTCAGTCCGCCTTTTCGCGCCGGGACGGACGCGACCAGACCAGCACATGCTCGTTGCCGTCGCCCTGGAAGAGATTGGCGCGCAGCGGCTGAACGAAAACCGGATCATCAATCTGGATCGCCACATAGGCACCGGCCTTCTCCCCGACATGCTTCCAGGCTGCGCCGATTTCGCGTGCCTCGTCGTCCTCGCCGACAATCACCCGGTAGTCCGGCGCATTCTCGCTGTCGGACGGATCGGCCGGGACGAGCACCAGGTCGATGTCGAGCGTGAGCGTGTGAAGGTGTCCGGCAAAACCGCCGTCGGCGGAAACAAAGGTTCCGATACGCATCATTCATTCTCCTTGCTTGGGGGTGAAAACAGAGGAAGTCTGGGCCTGCGCGAACCACACGCGGCGGCCATTGCCGCGCTCGTCGGTCCAGACCGGAACGGCGCGGCCGGTGACGGCATTGGCAGGCAGCGGGCCGAAGTAGCGCCCGTCAAAGCTTGCTGGCTGATCCGGATTGAGGGTGAAAATTTCGCCGGGACCGAGCACATGACAGCCGCTCCAGACTGGCAGCGGACGCCCCATTCGGTCGTTTGCGAGCGCGAGGGCGGCAAGTTGCCCGTCGATGGTGACGCCGTGACGGAAGCGGCAAACGCGCTGGCCGGAAACGGCGGCGACGCGCTTCAAGAGCGGGACACCAGCGGGCAGATAGCCCCGTTCGGCGAGTAGTCGCTGGATGGCAGGAGGCGGTTCAATCGCGACACGGTCATCGACCGCGAGCGCAGCCGGATCGCTAATCCAGTAGAGCCCGGTCGGCACGGAATGGGTCACATTCCAGACGAGCGGACGGCGCGCGGGCAGAGCCAGCGAGGCGATCGCCAAACCTGCGGCAGCGACGGCCAAAATGGTGGTTCGCCGCTTCATCCCTGCAACGCCTTGCGCGCGAGCCAGGCCCGATGCCGCTCGGGTGAATAGCTGCGGGGCGTTTCGGCAGCGATCAGCCGGTTGTGAATGTGACGCCAGTAATCGGGGGCGACCTCGCAGGGATCGATACCGAGCTGCTCGATGGCATCGATCAGCGCGAAGACACGCCTGACCTTGCGCCACCCCGTCACGGACAGCAGCACTTCGGCGCCAGGGGTGACGTGCGGGACGCGTGTCACCGGCGCTCCTTCGGCAACGGCCAGCAGGATGTCGCAACGCGAAAGGATTGTGCCGTAATCGTTGAAAGCCCAGCGCACGAACCCGAAGGTCTGTCCTGGCGCATAGCATTCGACTCGGCGCCGACGGTCACAGATGCGGCTTGCAACCGGCTTGCCAAAGCGCAGCCAGTGCTCGCGCACGCCCTCCTGCCAGAAGAGCTCAACCTCCGTGAAAGCCCCGCGCCGGGTGCCTGCGGCATCGCCGCTCCTGCCGAGCGGCGGCTGGCGCAGTTGTCCACAGGCCCTGGACGTTAGCAAGAATCCGAAGGATTCTTTGTTAGCACAGTTAAGGGACCTTAAAGCCTTGGAGTTCTGCGGCTTTGCGGACGATTCCGGTTCCCGATAGTCCGAGTTTGCGGTTCCTGATCGTCCGAGGCCGGGGGTTCCTGATAGTCCGAGTGCAGTCATGACTTATCCACTCCGCTGTAGCCGAGCCGCCGCATCGCGGCATCGAGGGGATCTTCGGGGATGCAGACGAAGCTGAGCCGTTCCCGGCCGAGTGCATGCTCGAGCGCGAGACGGTAGCCCGGCAGGGGTTGGCGACGGACAATGTCGCGTAGCTCGAAGGTAAAGCGCTTGAGCGGCGACAGCGCGCCTGATTTCAGATGAAGGTGGGCGACATCGAAACTCCAGCCACCCTTCTGCTTACCGCCATGCTTTCGCACGATCCGGTAAAGCCAGCGCTCCAGGCCGCCTGTCAGGCCAAAATAGGTCCGGTCGATCGTCAGCACGAGCGCGGCATCGAGCACACCTTCGTAGAACCAGTCCGGGACGATCATCTCGATGCCCAGGGCCCGGCCCGAACTGTCGAGGCGTTCGCGCCATTCGTTGATCCAGGAGAAACGATGGCGGCGGCGGTGGTGGGCCTGACGGATGGACGTCGCGACGGTGGTCGACTGCAGCCGGTCGAGCCCCGCTTTCAGGCGCTCATAGCTGGCCTTTCCGGTCCCGCGCCGGGTGAAGCTCAGGATTTCGTGGGGCGTGGCAGCGATCAGCCGCGAGGTCGGGCGACCGCGATCGCGCGCTTCGACAATCTGGCTGGCGACCCAGATCAGCACATCGGCATCCCAGATGGTCGCCATGCCATGTTCGGCTGTGGCTTCGACCAGAATCGAGACCTCTCCCATCCGGAAATCGATCGGGCGCACCCGCTTGGACTTGGCGAGGCTGAAGAAGGGCCAGGTCATCAGGTCCTGAGCATCGCGGGCGGCTATCTCGCCGCCGCTACTGACGAACAGATCAAGCTGGCCTTCGCTCCCGGAAAAGGCTGAAACTCGGCGCATGGCTGGCCCTCAGCGCCGCACTGGCGGCGTATAGCCATCGACGCGCTTCGCCGGATGGACCACGCCGCGGCCGGGATCGCTGGTCGAGTGCCGCAGTCCCCGTTCGGCCCAGGCGTCGAGGTCGCTGATCGCGTAAACGATCCGCCCGCCGAGCTTGCGGTAGATGGGGCCAGTGCCGAAGCAGCGATGCTTTTCAAGCGTGCGGGCGGACAGGCCGAGGTGCAGGGCAGCGTCAGGGGTACGCAGAAATCGCGGCACGACCGGCGTAGGAATGGCATCCATGGTTTGGCTCTCTCGCGTCTGGGGTTAGCGGCGGACAGCGCCGCCGACAGACGCAAGCCATGGAGAAAGGCAGAGGGCGGAAAGGAGTGACGCAGAGCAGGGCATGCGCTTTGTCACCCCGGCCAATCACCCCTTTTCGAGCAGGGTCCGGTAGCCTTCGCGACACATCCGCTGCGCCTCGCCCAGCAGGCGATGGGTATGGCGCCGCTCGCCGGATCCTTTCCATGCAGCGCCCGTAAGCGGCTGATTGCGTGGAAACACGAGTGCGAAGGCGATCTGCCGCAGGGCGAGGCCTGCGGCATGGGCGTCGAGCAGCGTCAGAAGCTGGATGAGCCTGTGCTGACGATAGCTCGTCAGATGGTACGGCGCGCGCTCTTTGATGGGTGGGGCAAATCCAATCAGCCCCGCATAAATCCTGGTGGATACAAGGCGAAGTGCCGTACCGGGCGCGGCCGGCACCGAGAAGCTTGTTTGCGGGCAAGCGGGATTATGACGGAAAAGCAGACGGTGGCGGATGCCGGCCACATCAAGGACGAGATGGAGCCCGGCTGGCAGCTTCCGGTCGTTGCGGATGACGGCACCGGCTGGCACCAGGGTGTCTGGCGTTTCGTCAGGGCCTTCGAGAATGACCGTGCCTGCACTCAGGCCGGGGTCCCAGATAGCCGGGCTGCATGATGGAAGCTGGCCTGGATCGCAGGGGAAAGCTCAGGCCCCATCGTCCGGCCAGACCCTCCCTTTCCTGATCGGCGCGGGCAGGCTGGGCTGCGATGCGCATTTCGGTTGCGTCGAAGTCATGTTGGTAGTCGGGATTACGGCGCAGGAATTCCTGCGCAAAATCCGCAAGATCGTGTCCCGCATAGTGCCTGGCGGCGGTTGGGGACCGCCACGACGACTCTCCCGACATCAGGCTCTCCGTTTTGCTCGCGCAAACTGGCCAAGCCCGACATGGTCGAGAATTATGGTTAACGGACAAGTAACCATGATGGATCAAGCTTGTGCGGACGGGTAGATAACTGGCCCTCCGCAATCGCCCTTATCGGCGGCACTTTATGCCATCTTGCACTCGTCTACGTTCCGGCTGAACGGGCAAGCAATTCACGATAGCCAGCCTGCGTCATCCATCTGGCCCGGGCGAGATGGCTGTCATGAAGTTTGCGGGCAAAGTCCGGGTCTTGGTCAGGATCGATCGCAAAGATGATCCGCACGGCCTCCCGCCAATCCGCCCCCTCTGCGGCTGCGTCGAGCAGGCGCAGATAGGTGACGAGGTGCTGCTCGTCATATTGCGTGAGCGTATCGCTCCGAGGGGGTTCTGCTGCGAATGGCTGCATTGTTATCCGACAAGCCAGATAGCAGACTCGGTGCCTGCGCGCGCGTTCATAGCAGTCTCTCCAATTTGGCGGAATTGCCTTCAATTCTCCGAAATCGGGGACATCGCTATCCCTTTGAGAGGCCAAGTCATCGGAGCAGGCAAAGTGCGCCGGTTCATCCCATCTAGTCGCGTATTATAATACGTCGCACTATAATACGCGACTGGTTTCTAAGCTGCGGATGGATATCCGCAAGCTCTTCGGGACCAACGTGAAGCGGTATCGCGAGGCGGCCGGCTTGAGCCAGGCCGAGATCGCCGCGCGCATGGGCGTTGACCGTGCTTATATCAGCGCCATCGAGCGCGGCCTGCAGAATGCGACCCTTCTTTCGATCTGGGAGATCGCGCAAGCGCTCGAGGTCCGGCCCGTTGCGCTGCTCGAGGAACCGGACTTCTCGGCGCCACCCAGCGAATGCTGAAAGCCCCGCCCGGCAGTGCCGGGCGGGGCCTGGTGGTTGCCATCAGTCGTTGTTCGACTTGCGGGCCCGCGACCAGATCAGGTTGTAGGTCTTGCCGTCCTCGTCATCGAAGAGGTTGGCGAAGATGGGGGCGGTAAAGCTCGGATCGTCGAGCTTCAGCGAGAGGTAGTCGCGGCCTTCGCCCGAGCGCTTGGTCCAGGCTGCGCCGATTTCCGCGCGGCCGACGAAGACCCGGTGGCTGGGGGCGTTCTCGTTGGCGGTGCCCTCTTCGGCCACGATCCGGACGTTCTTGGTCTGCACGCTCATGGTGACGATTTCGCCCTGGTAGTCATTGCCGACCTTCTTGAAAGTGCCGATGTTCGCCATGTTCATTCTCCTTCAGTGCTTCGATCCCGCGCCCGTCGCGGTCTCGATGGCTGGGTGAAGGCAGGACATCGGGCCGCCGCACCCGTCAGGGCCGCAGCGCCAGCGGAGGATGGCAGTGCGCCAATCTTTCTTGTCTGCGCGAGGAATGCCGCGCAGCGGCAGGGGAAGAAAGTTGGCAAGCAGCCATTGCGGCAAGGCCGGATGAGGCAACGCCATTCCTGCCAGCCAGGGCCATGGAGAAGACCGCATTGGGCGCAAGGGTCGCGCCGGAACGGAGACTGGCGGTTAGACGGTCACGCAAGGTGGCGGATTACTAGGGCAAGGCGCCTCGTGGAGCAGACCTTTCCGGATTGAGTGGCGGTTGGGTCCGCCATTTAACGCCTCCGCCTGTCTGTAGCGGCACAAGGGGAATGCCCTGCTCGACCTGCTCGACCTGCTCGGCAACGCTGCCGGATACCCAAAGCAGAGCGGCGATCCGTTTTGCTACCGTTTCCAATCGACCGCCCTCGGGACGGGGTGGTCGACCAGCACCTGGACACGGGCCAACATCGATACGACTGACGGCGCCCACCAAGTCCAGCAGTGCCGGACGGGGCTTCAGCCTTGCGGCGCAGAGAGAAGCTGCTTCTGGGCAGCAAGGCCGAAGTACAATGCGGCGCCCGCTCCGACGATGATGGAGGCCATGCCGACGGGAGCGAAAGCGCCCCAGATGCCCTGCACGGCGTGATATCCGGCCAGGCCCGCCGGAAGGGCAAAGGCAAGGCTGACGAAGACGCGGGCCGGGATGGATGGGCTGCCGACCAGCAATTTGGCCCCGACGAGCAAGGCAAAGGCAGAAGCCGCCGCCGCCGCCAGGACTGCCGCAGGGATCCCGAGCCCATGCTGCCAGGCGTACATGGCGGAAAGGCCTGCGCAGTAAAGCGGCAGCGCAAAGACGATCATGCCGGCGAACAGGCGGGCGAGCAGCACGATCGCAGTGATGGAAACAAAAAAGGCAAGGATCATCGCATCCTCCCGATAAGCGGGTTCAACAGGATGCGCTTTCCACCACCTCCACAAGCGCGTGCGGGCCAACAATAGCAGGCAGGGCGCAAGGCCGGAAGGCGAAGTTGCGCTTCCGGCCCCGACGCGGCGCTGCGTGAGCCGCCGTCAGAACGGATCGTATTCATGGAGGATCTGGCTGGCATCGCCGTCGTATTCGGCGGATGGCATGACGCCGTAGGCCGCTCCGGCGCGGAAGAGAGTGACGCAGACCATCAGCGTCCGGGCGAGGTTCCATGCGTGGCGCTGGGCAAGGGGAAGCGGCATCTGGCGATCTCCTGTCTTGCGGCGGGGACCATCCCCGCTCGACAGGCGACCGACGTGTCGCTCCGAACCCTGCAATCACCGCGGCGGCAGTCATGCCGCAAGGCCGCACGCCAGAGGCGTAGCGGACCCTTCACGGGTTGATGGCGTCAGGGGGGCTGAGCGACCAAGGATTGAGCCTCAAAGGGCGGGAAGGTCCGGGGCCGTTCGACAATGAGCAATTTCTGCCTTCACCTCGCCGCGAGTGTGACCACTTCTGCCGGGCAAACCATGGAGCTGATGCCGAAGATCCGGACGGCAGAGAGTCCCTGACGAAACGAACTTTGCGGGAGCCTGATCGCCGCATCGAACGCACCGCCATCTTGCGATGGAACCGGCCTGATCCGATACGTGTGAAGCCTTTGGTGATCGTCTGTGAACATCAAAGGTGTTTGATGTAGGCAAAACCCTACTTTGCGATCATCAAATGGTATAGCTGTTGATAGACGATCATCAAAGCACGTTGTGATTCGTGCGCACTAGCCTACGCCCGCCTGACGGAGACGCCATTGCCTGTTGTCTATCACGAAGGACGTTTCCCGCCCGCAACGCTTGATCTGGGCGCGCTGTTTCCGCTTGTCGGGCCGGCCAATACCGCCATTGCGCGGTATGAGGGGGTCCTCTCAGGCATTCCCAATCCCGACATTCTGCTTTCGCCGTTGACGGCTCGCGAAGCCGTGCTCTCCAGCAAAATTGAGGGGACGCAGGTAACGCTTGGCGAGGTTCTGGAATTCGAGGCGCAAGGGCATCTGTTCGACGAGAGCACGCCCAAGAAAGCCGACGCACGCGAAGTCTTGAACTATCGCGCCGCCCTGCGCGAGGCGGACAGCCTGATGGCGGAGCTTCCGCTGTCCCAGCGCCTGATCAAGGCCACGCATCGAGTTTTGATGGATGGAGTGCGCGGCCGTCACAAGGATCCGGGCGAATACCGCCGCATCCCCAACTGGATCGGTCCGGACGGTTGCACCATCGAACAGGCACGCTTCGTACCGCCAGGTGCCGATCGTATCGAGGACGCAATGGCGGACTGGGAAGCCTATATTCATGCCGATGCGCCGGATAGGTTGGTGCAACTGGCTATCGTTCATGCCGAGTTTGAATCGATCCACCCCTTCCTCGATGGCAACGGGCGCATCGGGCGACTGATCATCCCGCTGTTCCTTTATGCCCATGGGCTGTTGTCGCGCCCCAATTTCTACCTGTCGGAATACCTCGAAGCCAATCGGGACGAGTATTACGACCGGATGCTGGCCGTTTCCCGCGACGACGACTGGAGCGGATGGGTGGCCTTCTTCCTGCGCGGCATCATCGTCCAGGCAGAAGCCAACACCCAGAAGGCCCAGGCGATTTTGGCGCTGCATCAGGACAAGCGCGATTGGGTCGTCGAGATCACCCACTCGCAATATGCCGTGCGAGCCCTCGACTGGATCTTCCTGCGCCCGATCTTTCAGACACCGGACTTCATCGCCTCGGCCCAGATTCCGCCAGCGACCGCCCGCAAGATTATTCGCGACCTGCGCGACAACGGCTTGCTGCGTGAACTGGTGCCCGCCTCCGGGCGGGCACCCGCAACATTCGTATTTTCGGAATTGCTGAACATTGCGGAGGGCCGGGAGGCGTTTTGACCACAGGCGCAATGCCCATTCGCCAGGCCTTCTGCGTGCGAATGGGCTCGTTGCCGTCAGTCATCCCAGCGATGATCGACCCGGGTTGCGAGCATCGCTTGCCGGCAGCATCCATGACGAGTTCGATTTCGCGTCCCTTCGCGTCATAGCCTTCCCCTTCGATCCGGCCATCGTCGCGCTCAACTTCCTTGACCCGGACAATACCGGCCCGGCGGATACTGCCCGCTTTTTGGCGAAGCGGTCCGGGGATGACAAATAACCGATGATCGCATAGGGCGGCGCGACATGAATCTTGTTCGCGCCTTTTTCCTGCGACATCGCGCTCTGGCTATCGTGCTGGTGCTGGCGACGCTGTGCATGAAGGCAATCGTCCCGACAGGCTTCATGATCGGCCAGAACTCCAAGGTTCTGACAGTCCAGATCTGCGATGACGCCTTTGGTAATCACGCGGTCAAGCAGATCGCCATTCCGATGAAGGATGGCTCCAGCGACTCAAGCGGCAAGCAGGGCAAGAGCGAATGTCCCTTCAGCTCGCTGTCGATGGCGTCGATGTCGGGTGCCGATCCCGCACTGCTGGCGCTGGCGCTGGCATTCATCCTGGCTCTGGGCTTTGTGTCGACCCGCACCGCCCACCCCGAGCGCGTATTCCATCTCCGTCCGCCGCTGCGCGGACCGCCGGCTCTCGCCTGACAATCTGAACCGATTTGTCGGACCGGCCGGTCCTGCGCCCATTTTGCGCGTGCCCGGCCTAGCCGGAGCACATTTCCATGTACGAACTGTTGTGCCGTTCATCGCAGCGGCCCTGGGCGCCCCAGCCTGAAAAGCTGGTTGCAGTGCCCGAACGGGGCACTTCCAGGCCCCTCATCCTGCACATGCAGGAGAACCGCTCGCACCTGACGCAGGAAGCGCGGGTCTGTTTCAGCGTCATTGCCCTGCTGTTTTTGGTCACCAGCATCGCGCCCGCGCTAAAAGGCCACTGGCTCGTCCCTGTCTTCTCGATCCTTGCCCTTGCGGGTCTGACGTTCGCGCTCGAAAGGCATGGCAAGTCCCGGCCTGCCAGCGAAACGCTCGAACTTGCCGAAGGCAGGGTGCGGCATCGTGATAGCGCCGGGCAGCAGGTCGAACTGCCCTCATTCTGGATGCGGCTTGCCGCAGAGGGCCGCAGTCCATCCGAATTGCGCCTGTTCCTGCGGGGCCGGGATGGCTCGATCGAATTCGGGCGCTGCCTCAGCCTTGATGAACGCCGCGCCGTTGCCCCGCTGGTAGCTGCGGCCCTCGCGCAGACACGGGGGTGCTGAGCCATGAACATCCTCGCCGTTTCCGACCAACGCCACCAGAGCCTGAAGCGATTCCGCCTCAAGGTGTGGAAGGCAATCGTTCTTTGCGCCGCGTTGCGCCTTGCCGACACCGCGCTCGGCTTTGGTTTCATCGAACCCACCCACTCTCTCGCCGCACAGGAAATACCTGCCGGCTCTGTCGCACAGGAGTGCAATCCATGATGTTCCTTCAGTCCAGAATTCTCGTTCCGATGGCTGCATTGGCTGCCCTGGGCACCTCCGCCCTGGCGCAAGCCAACCAGTCCGAGGGCCTTGCTGTTCATCATGCCTGGTCGCGCGAGACGGCAGCCGGGCAGTCCGTGGGCGGCGGGTTCATGACCATCTCCAACCGCGGAGCCGCAGCGGACCGCCTCCTGTCCGGCACCAGCCCTGTGGCCGCCGAAGTGCAACTCCACACCATGACCATGGATGGCGGCATCATGCGCATGCGCCGAGTCGAGGGTGGCATCGCCGTGCCAGCCAGAGGCACGCTCGAACTTAAGCCCGGCAGCTATCACATCATGTTCATGGGGCTGACGCGCCAGCTGCGCCAAGGCGAGCGCTTTCCCGTAACGCTGCGTTTCCAGCGCGCAGGCAGCGTGACAGTGCAAGTCTCGGTTCTGCCCGTGACCTCCTCGGGCTCGATGGACAGTGGCCATGCAGGGCACTGAGCAGAAAGCCGGGCGCAAGGGCCTGGCGCGGCTGCGCGCAGGCCTGTGGGTGGCTGCAGGTGTGAGCGTATTGATCGCACTGGCCGTGATCTATGATCGCGGCCATCCTCCCGGCGATCCAGCCAGCCAATATGCCAGTGCGTTCGGCGGTCCGTTTGTTCTGACCGCCCCGGATGGATCGAGCGTCACCGACAAGACGTTAGCGGGTAAACCCTATGCCATCTTCTTCGGCTTCACCCGTTGCCCCGATGTATGCCCGACCAGTCTTGCCCGCATGGCACGGCTCCGGAAACAACTCGGCCCGGATGGCGCAAAGTTCAATATCGTCTTCGTCTCGGTCGACCCCGGCCACGACAAGCCGGCTGATATTGGAAACTATGTGGCGCTGTTCGGCACCCCGATGATCGGGCTGACCGGCACCGAAGCCCAGCTGGCCCAGATCAAGAAGGGGTATGGGGTCTACTCCGCCAAAGTCCCGCAGCCGGGCGGCGACTATACCATCGATCATACTGCCGCGATCTACCTGATGACCGCCAGAGGCGAGTTCTCGGGCACGATCGACGCCCACGAGCCCGACGCGACGGCGCTTGCCAAGCTCAAGCGCCTGATCGGCTGAACCGACCTTCGAACTTTCAAGCATCACTCCAGGAAAGGCATTCCATGAATTCGAAAATTGTCTCGCTGCGCGTTCTGCTCGCCGCCTCATCCACCCTGCTGCCGCTTGCCGCGCACGCACAGGAAATCACGCAACTGCCCCCGGTCGATGCAGATGCCGCAAATGCGGCCGATAGCGTGGGCACTGCTCCGGTGACAGGACGAGAATTGACACGCGAGGACATCAAGCGCCGCCACAACGCGACAAGCGATACCGGCGATCTGCTGCGCCAGTTGCCCGGTGTCAGCGCCAATTCGGGCGGCGGGTTCTCCTCGATGCCGGCTCTGCGCGGTCTGTCCGAGCAGCGACTGCGCATTACGGTTGATGGCGCGCCGATCGATCTGTCCTGCCCCAACGACATGAATTCGCCGCTGTCCTATACGGTTCCGCAGACGATCGAATCGATCCGGGTCGTGCCGGGCGTGGCGCCGGTCAGCATGGGCGGCGACAACATCGGCGGGATCATCTCGGTCGAGAGCGTAGCTCCCCGCTTCGCTAGCGACGGCACCACGCTGGTGACTGGTGAGGTTTCCGCGTTCTATCGTTCCAACGGCGATGGTTTTGGCGGCTCGGCGCTGCTGACGGTGGCCAATGCCAACCTCAGTGCAACCTACACCGGCTCCTATACCCAGGCACAGCAATACAAGGCCGGTGGCGATCTCGGGCGGGTCCGCTCGACCGAATACGCCAAGACCGACCATGCCCTCGCCCTCGCGTTTCAGAACGATGCCGGGCTGTTCAAGCTGAAGGGTGGCTACCACTTTTCGCCCTATGAAGGCTTCGCCAACCAGGCGATGGACATGGTCTCCAACAAGTCGTGGTTCCTCAACGCCGGTTATGACGGAGAATTCGACTGGGGCTCGGTGAAGTTCACGGCTGATTACCGCGATACCGACCACGAGATGAACTTCCTGGAGGACAAGCTCCCCGGCGCCATGCCGATGATCACCGAGGTCCATACCTTCAGCACCGCGCTCAAGCTCGAACTGCCGGTATCCGCGCGTGACAAGCTGCGCATCGGAGGTGAATACCACCACCAGTGGCTGAACGACTACTGGCCACCGGTAGCCGGCAACATGATGATGGGGCCAAACACCTTCGTGAACATCAATGGCGGCACGCGCGACCGCATCGGCGGGTTTGCCGAATGGGAGGCCCACTGGAGCGACACGCTGTCCAGCGTGATCGGCGCGCGGCTTGACCATGTCCGCATGAATACCGGGCAGGTCCAGCCCTATTCCACATCGATGATGAACATGGCGGATGCCACGGCGGCGAACGCTTTCAACGCGGTGGGACACAAGCGCACCGACAACAACTGGAGCGCATCCGCGCTGCTGAGCTATGCTCCCACTTCAGGGGTCGCGATCGAGCTTGGCTATGCGCACAAGGCGCGCTCACCCAACATCTACGAACGCTACACCTGGGGGCGCGGGACCATGGCGAGCCGGATGATCGGCTGGTATGGCGATGGCAACGGCTATGTTGGCAATCTGAACCTGAAGCCGGAACGCGCCGATACGGTCAGTGCCGCAATCGAGTTCAAGGGAACTGACAATGCCTGGTCACTTCGGTTGTCGCCTTATTACACCCACGTCAATGACTACATCGACGCTGCGTTCGTGAAGAATCTGACGCACCCGATGTCGGGCCTGCCGATGCCTTTTGTCCAACTGCAGTTCGCAAACCAGAAGGCTGAATTTGTCGGGGTGGACGTGTCTGGTCAGGTGGAGCTTTGGGATGGCGGCAAGGATGCCGGGACGCGCCTAAGCGGGTCCCTGTCCTGGGTGCGCGGCCAGAACCTCTCGGATCATGCGCCGCTCTACCACCAGATGCCCTTGAACGTTAAGGTCGCGCTCGACCATCACCAGGGGCCAATCGAAGCGGGCATCGACCTGGAATGGGTGGCAGAAAAAACCCGTGTGGACGCGACCCGCAACGAACCGGTCACCAGCGCCTATGCCCTGGTCAACCTGCGCCTTGCTTACAACCTGGGGCCGGTAAAGCTTAGCGTCGAGGCGGAAAACCTGTTCGACAAGGGCTACAACCTGCCGCTCGGCGGCGTATCGCTGGGCGATTACAAGGCGACCGGCGTGCTGCGGCCGGTGCCCGGTCGTGGGCGTTCGGTAAACTTCGGCCTCAGCGCCAGCTTCTGAGCATGAACACAGGCGGGCAACCAGATGGGGCATCGCAGGGTCATCAGCCGATGGCCCTGCCTGACTGCCTGACGGGTGCCCGCCTGTTTGCCCTGTGCGCGACGACAATCGTGCATCTGCTTGTGGCCGCAACTCTTGCCAGCATCCTCGATTCTAGGCCCGATAGCACCAAGGATCGGGGGGCGGCCCTAACCGTCGTGACACTGGCAACGAAACCGCCTGTGAGGGTGCGAAAAGAAAAGGCAGAGCCGCCGCCCGCCACTGTACCAGCTTCATCATCGCACCTCCCACAACCAGCAAAACGTCCGCCGACCAGAGCGCTAGGTGCCGAAACGTCATCGGCACCAGGCTCGTCTGCCCCTCTCCCCTCGGCGTCCGAATCCGTGAAACCTGCCAAAACTGCCCTAGCTCTTGCCTCAACAACAGAGCACCCGAGTGCAGCCGAAATGTCGTCGGCTCTCGAGCTCTACCGAGCGGCGCTTTGGCGACAGATCGATGCGCATCGGCCCCGTGGTGTCACCATGCGCGGAACTGCCATGATCCGGTTCCGGCTTTCACCCGACGGCGCATTGATCGAAGCTACCGTGTCGCGAACCAGCGGCCTGATCCAGCTCGACAAGATCGCGCTTCGATCCGTGCGCCAGGCGGCGCCTTTCCCACAGGCTCCGGCCGGCATCGCGGATACGCAGCTTACATTCGAGATACCTATCAATTTTCGTTAGGCGGCCTGGACCGCAGGGACATTGCGGCGAGGAACTTCAGGCTTGGCGATCGTTATCGAAATGGGCGGTCAGCTGCCGCCAGCGCCCACCTTCCAGATCTTGAGCCCCAGCTTGCGCGCCTTGTCGACGAGGTTGGCGTTGATCCCGTTGCCAGGGCAGGCAATCACCGCCTTCGGCATGGCCTCGAGCATGGCATCGTTGCGGCGGAACGGGGCGGCTTTGCGGTAGCGTTCCCACTCGGGCCGGAAGGCAACATGCTGGACCTTGCGGTTGCGCGCCCAGAGCATCGCAATGTGTTCGCCGCCGGTCGGGTTGCCGCCGTGGAAGAGGACCATGTCGGGATATTTGGCGTGAACCCGGTCGAGCACGTCCCAGATCCGCTTGTGGTCGGTGTAGTCGGGGCCGGCGGTGAAAGCGACGCGGGTCCCGGTTGGCAGCAGCGGTTCGATCTCGGCCTTGCGCTTGGCGGCGAGGAAGTCGCGGCTGTCGATCATCGCGGCCGTCAGGGTCTTGTGGTGGACGAGTGATCCGGTGCGCGGCGTCCAGGGCTTGCGGAAGTGGCGTTCGTACTGGTCACCGGCAGCCTCGCGCATGAATTCCAGGGCATTGCGGCGTTCGATCAGCGACAGGCCTTCGCGCAGGAGGCGTTCGAGTTCGACCGAGCGGACCTCCGAGCCATCCTGTTCCCCCTGGCTGCGGCGCTGGGCATCCTCGTTGTCATCAAGCTCGCGCTGCACGCGGCCGGTGGCGCGATGGAAGATGTTGACGGTCGACCAGCACAGTTCCTCAAGGTCAGGCTCGAGACGGGTGTCGAGCATGGTGGCGATCAGGGCGTCGAACATGTCGGCGATCGCACCGGACGCGATCCGCTCTTCGGGCAGCGGCCTGGGGTCGGCCTCGTCCGAGAAGGGGCGGTAGCCATAGAGGCTGAGTTCTTCGAGCAAGTGCGCCGTGGGGGAAGATGCGTGTTCGGGTTCGTGATCGTCATAGTCTTGCATGGGGTGCGCTCCTGATAGCGGAGCCGGGCGTTCTCCCGGCCTTCCTTCGCGCGTCCTCTGGTGACGGCCAGACCGGCGGCGCACCGGGAGCGAAGCGGACGGCCGCAGCGATCAGCGCAGGACGGCAAAGCCCGAGCTATTTTGCTTCGCGATGTAAAGGCGGGCCATGAGCCCGCCGACGGAAAATAGCCGGGGCGGCGCCGTTGCTCCGCCGGACAGGCCGGCACAGACGCGCATCACAGGAAGGAAGGCCGAACGATCCGGCGGCAGATGACAGGCAGAAGCGCGAACAGGACAGCCTGATCACCCGGACCGGCACTTCCTCTTCCTGGCCTTACGCCTTGCGGAGCAAGGCCTCGTCCCCGTTACCGAGCTGCCGGGCAAGGTTGGCCTCCATGGCTTCGCGGGAGCATTGCCGCAGGTCATCGTTGAAATCGCCTAGGATCGGCATGAGCGGGATCACCTCGATGCCCGACGTGGCGCAGCGCTCGGCGATGGCGGCAAAAGCTGCCTCACCGGCCTTGTCGCGATCACGGGCGACATAGAGGCGGTTCACGCCTGCCGGGAACAGGAAGGCTGCCAGGTGCGCGGACGACGTACAGGCCGCGAGAGGCATGGCCGGCAGACATGCGCGCAGGGAAAGCATGGTCTCGATGCCTTCGCCGATAATCATGCGATCCGTAGGCACGCCGAAGCGGACGGCATGGCCGAGAATGGCCCCCATGGTCTTTCTGGGATGAGCGACGGGTGCCTTGTCCTTTCCGGACGGGTCGAGCCAGGTGCGATGCACACCGGTGATACCGCCCGCATTGTCGGTGACCGCAGCAATCAGGGCGGGCCAGCGCGTCGGCGTGCCCGGTGGGTCGTCACGGGACGGTCGGTAATGACAGCCGGCCAGGAACTGCAGCGCCGCGAGGTCGGCAACCGCCACTATGCCTCGGGACTGGAGGTAGGCTTGCGCGAGCGTACCAGTGATCAGACGGCTGCCCGACCAAAGCCGCAGGGCGGCGTCCCGATGGCCTGAACTGGTGCAACTGAGCCCGGACGGACGCGATCGCGGCACAGAGACTGGAGTTTCCGGCAGGGAGAGAAAGCGGCGGGCTTCGCTAAGGGTCTCCCGCATGCCGGTGGTTCCAACCGAATGGGCGATAATGTCGAGTAGGTCGCCATGGTCGCCGGTGGCAGCGTCGGTCCATTTACCGGCTGGGCCTTTCTCGCCGTCGACCAGGCGGACATAAAGACTGCGCCCCGGTGCGTTGTCGACATTGCCGACCAGCCAGTAACGCCCCTCCTTGCACCCGTTGGACAGATACCGGCGGCATACCGCCTCGGCCTGCTGGCCAAGGCGGCGGGATAATTCGGTGGCATTCATGAGACAAAGCTCCTGCCGAACAAAGAAGAGGGGTAAGGATGCGATGCGCGGTCCGGAACCGGCAAATCGGCGGGGTCAGGCTACCCTGGCGCTCTCGCGGCGGGGCAGGATACGCTCGAGAGGATAGCGATCGAGCAGCCGGGCGAGGATGGCGGGGCCTTCGCTGCCGGTCGGCACGAACAGGCGCAGTTTCCACGAAACGATTTCGGATATCAGCCCGATCGCCTTCAGCCGGTCGAGCGCCAGATCGCTGAAACCCGCAAGCTCGATGCGCGGCGTGCCCATGGCGCGGACCTGCTGGAGGGTCTGCCCTTCGCGCAGCTGCAACGCCGCTTCTCCGGACATCAGCATGGCGAAAGCGGTATCGGACGCGAGTGCCGGTGCCTCTTCCTCGATGATCGCGGCGACCCAGGCTGGCGAGACCTTGCGCCCGACAAAGCGCTGCCCGTCATCGGTCTGGAGCCGGTATACCCGGGTGCTTTCGTCGGGCAGCTGCTTCCAGATCGGCAGCAACAGACCGCTGACCATGTGCAGGGTGCTGGTTTCAAACTCGGGTATCGCCCCGAGCTCGGCAGTCCAGACTGCTTTGAACCGAGCTTCATCGGCAGGTTCCCAGTGGCTTGCCGCCATGGCCTCGATCGGCACCGTGCTGGCCTCTCCCGGGCGCACCAGTCTAATGCGGGCTTCGACCGAACCGTCATCGCGCATCATGCTGCGCGCGGGCATCTCGACCGCCGCGCGGCCCGAGCGCTGGTTGAAGAGCAGCCGTCCCTGGTTGCGTCCGGCAAGCTCAAGTGCTTCATCCAGCGTGACTGTCCGGGTGCGATCGTTGCGGGCGATGGTCAGCAGGTCGGTCACGGCGCCGGTGCCGGGATGGGTATAGATGGTCCGGCGTGAGGTCAGCGCGAAGCTCTCGGCGCGCAAGGTCTCTAGGCCGATTTCATAAGTGCCGCTGGCAATCGCGCCTTCGATTCGGCGGAAGAGCAGGTCTTCGAACGCGGTGAAGAGAATGTCCTGCAGCGCAATCATCAGGGCCAGCATGCGGTTGAGGAAGGTCGTGATCGGCGGAAGCTCGTCGCGCAGCCCGCCGCCTTCGGCTTCAATGATCGATAGCCCGGTCGCCTGCTCGAACTGCTGGAGACTGCAGCCTTCAACCTTGCCGGCGGCGATCAGGGCATAGAGCTGGCGCAGGGCGTCGCGCGCATAGTGCGACTCGAGATTATCCTCGGGCCGGAACATGTTCTGCCCGCCCGTCTGGCGCTGGCCGCGGGTGATGGCGCCAAGGCTGTCGAGCCGCCGGGCGATGGTCGAGATAAAGCGCTTCTGCGCCTTCACATCGGTCGTCACTGGACGAAACCGGGGCGGCTGCGCCTGGTTGGTGCGGTTGGTCCGCCCGAAGCCCTGGATGGCGTTATCGGCCTTCCACCCGGCCTCGAGCAGGTAGTGGACCCGCAGCCGGCGGTTCCGGGCTCCGAGGTCGGCGTGATAGGATCGCCCCGTTCCTCCGGCGTCGGAGAAGATGAGGATCCGCTTGGCATCGTCCATGAAGGCTTGGGTCTCAGCGAGGTTGGCGGACGCGGGACGGGTCTCGACGGCAAAGCGGACCTGCCCGCTGCCATCGCAGTGCGCGACAATGCGCCGGGCGCGGCCGGTCACTTCGGCGACCACATCCGTGCCAAAATGATGGAGGATCTGGTCGAGCGCGGCAGGCACCGGCGGCAAGGCGGCCAGATGCTCGATCATCTGCTGGCGGCGTGCGACCGCCTCGCGGCAGAGAACCGGCTGCCCATCCTTCCAGACCGGGCGCGATGACAGGTTCCCCTCCTCATCGCTGTAGGGCTCGAACAACTGCACCGGGAAGCTGTGCTCGAGGTACGACAGAACATATTCGCGAGGCGTGATGTCAACGCGGACGTCGTTCCACTCCTCGGGCGGAATGTCCGCCAGACGCCGCTCCATCAGGGCTTCCCCGGTCGAGACGATCTGCACGACGGCGGCATGTCCCGCCTCCAGGTCCTGCTCGATCGCGGCAATGACGCTCGGACACTGCATCGCGGTGATCAGGTGGTTGAAGAAGCGTTGCTTGGCGCTTTCGAACGCCGAGCGGGCGGCGGACCTGGCCTGGGCGTTGAGCGTACCGGTCACCGAAGTGACGTTGGCTGCAGCAAGGGCTGCATCGAGGTGATTGTGAATGACCTGGAAGGCGGCGGCATAGGCATCGTAGATCCGCACCTGCTCGCCCGTCAGCGCGTGTTCAAGCATGTCATATTCGACCCCGTCGAACGACAGCGAACGCGAGGCATACAGCCCAAGCGCCTTGAGATCGCGGGCCAGCACTTCCATTGCCGCGACCCCGCCGTTCTCGATCGCCGCCACGAATTCGCCGCGCGTCGCGAACGGGAAGTCTTCACCGCTCCACAGTCCGAGCCGCTGGGCATAGGCCAGGTTCTGGACCGTGGTCGCCCCGGTCGCCGAGACATAGACAACTCGTGCCGAGGGCAAGGCATGCTGGAGGCGCAGACCCGCCCGGCCCTGCTGGGAGGGCGTCTGTTCGCCCCGACTGCCCTTGCCGCCGGCGGCATTGGCCATGGCATGGGCTTCGTCAAACACGATGACCCCGTCAAAATCGCAGCCGAGCCATTCGACAATCTGCGCCAGGCGCGAGGCCTTGCCTTCGCGTTCCTGCGAACGGAGGGTCGCATAGGTCGTAAACAGGATGCCTTCGGCAAAGCGGATCTGGCTACCCTGCCGGAAACGCGACAGCGGCGTGACCTGCAGGCGCTCCTGGCCCAGCGCCGACCAGTCGCGCTGCGCGTCTTCCAGCAACCGGTCCGACACCGAAATCCATAACGCGCGGCGGCGCCCCTTGAGCCAGTTGTCGAGGATGATCCCGGCGACCTGGCGGCCTTTTCCGGCACCGGTGCCATCACCAAGGAACCAGCCCCGCCGGAATCGGACGGCGCCCTCCTGCTCCTCGCTCGCGGCCGACAGGACATCGAACGTCGCATCCACTGCCCAGGCTCCGGACAGAAATCCGGCATGGGCTTCCCCGGCATAGATCACTGATTCGAGCTGTGTGTCAGACAGCATGCCATCGGCGACCAGTCTCGCCGGGACATGCGGACGATAGTTGGGTGGCGGCGGTGCTACCGAGGCCATGGCCGCCGACTGGACCAGCGGCGTCGGATGGGGAACTGCGCCCGGGATGCGGAGCGACTGGAGCGTGTAAGGCTCGTAGATTGCCTCGCCCAGCTGGACGGTGTCTGCTGGGGCGCTTTCGAGCGTCTCATACTCGAGCTCGATCCCTTCGAGCGACGGGACATTGCCCTTCAGCGGGACCGCGACCACGGCAGGACGGCCATGCTGCATCCCGGTGGCGCGTCCATCCTGGGGCCCGACGATGTGGACGGGAACAGACGGCGTGCAGTCCGGCCGGGGCGACAGGTCGGCGAGGATCCAGTCGAGCAGGCTGGCAACGTCCGGGGCCATCCCGCGCGGCTCAGGGAAAGCAAGCGGATCGGCAGCAGGCAGCTTGTCGATCACGGTCAGGCGCGTGGCAATCGCGGTGCCGTGGGGCGCGAACACCTTGCCGGCAATCGCGGCGGTAAAGACGAGAGTGCCTGCCTGCTGGAGTTCAGCAAAGGCGTCCTGCCAGGCAGGATCATGGGGCGAGCAGTTCGCGCCGGTGATGGCGACAAGCCGCCCGCCGGGGGCAAGCCGCGCAAACGCCGAGCGCATGTGGCGCAAGGCTGCATCGCGGACCCGGCCCTTGACGTGGACCGCTGCCGAGAACGGCGGGTTCATCAGCACGAGGCTCGGTGACAGGTCGAGCTCCAGAAAATCGTCGATCTGGGCAGCGTCGTGGCGCGTGACCGGCAGGGTCGCAAACAGTCCGGACAACAGGTCAGCCCGGCCATCGGCCAGCTCGTTAAGGTGCAAACGGGCGCCCATGATCTCGGCGAGGATCGCCAGCATGCCGGTTCCTGCCGATGGTTCGAGAACCAGGTCACTGGGCGTGATCCGGGCTGCGACGGCGGCAACTAGCCCCAGCGGCAGGGGCGTGGAGAACTGCTGAAAGGCCTGTCCGTCTTCCGATCGCCGGGTCTGGGTCGGAAGCAGGTCGGCCAAGCGTTGGATGGCGGCGAGCAATGCCTGTGCTCCGCCCGGCCGCCTCAGCAGGGCTGCGCCATAGCGGCGCAGGAACAGGACCTGGGCCGCTTCGCAGGCTTCATAGGCAAGCTTCCAGCTCCAGCGCCCCTCGGCATCGCTGCCGCCGAAGGCTTCCTCCATGACCCGGCGCAACCGCGCGGTGGCAATGCGCTCGCCCCGCACCAGCAGGGGAAGGAGCGCGGTAGCTGCCGTGATCAGGCGACTGGGCTCGCTGTCTGCGGCGGCGGGGGGCCTTGCATGCGCGGCGCGCGGCAAGGCCGAGGCGGAAACGGGCAGAAGAGACATGACAGGGAACTCCGGACTGAAGGTTGCGGCCCGGCACGATCTCCCTCGATCCTGACCGGGCTTGCTCGCGTCCCGGCCAGCCTCGTCCTCTCTGGTCCGCCGTGCAGGCGGACATGCGAAAAGGCCTGCTCCCGGGCGGTACGCACGGGAACAGGCCAATCGCTCAGGGCATTTCAGGTGGGCTCACCTCACGCCAGCGTTGCACCCGCTGACGCGTAGGATGAGACGGCGGGATGTCCCGCAGACTGGCGTCTTGTCAGGTGGCTTTTGCCAATCCCGCGGCCTCGACGTGCGTGTCCACAGGCTCACAACGATCTTTGCGCTCGGAATAACGGTCAACCAGTTGTGCAGCGTGAGGGCGCAGCAGGACTGTAAATCTAACCAGCTCCTCCATCACGTCGACGATGCGGTCGTAATAACTGGAGGGTTTCATCCGCCCCGCTTCGTCGAATTCCTCGTAGGCCTTGGCCACCGAGGACTGATTGGGAATGGTGACCATCCGCATCCAGCGGCCAAGGATCCTGAGCGTGTTGACGCTGTTGAACGATTGCGACCCGGCGCTGACCTGCATGACCGCCAAGGTACGCCCCTGCGTCGGTCGCAGGCCCTTGTAGGCGAGCGGCAGGTGATCGATCTGGGTCTTCATGATGCCAGTAATCTGACCATGCCTTTCCGGACTGCACCAGACTTGCGCTTCTGACCAAAGCGAATGTTCGCGCAGCTCGTGAACCGCCGGGTGATCATCGTCCTTGACCTGATCGGGCAAAGGCAGATCGGACGGATCAAAGATGCGTGTTTCGCAGCCGAAGAACTGCAGAAGGCGTGCGGCTTCCTCGACCACCAGACGCGAATAGGACCGCTCACGCAGGGAGCCGTAGAGCAGTAGGACGCGCGGTGGCGGAGACAGTTCGCCCAGGCCCAGCGCAGGACGCCGATGAACATATTCCGGCTTGAGTGCAGGAAGATATTCGGGATCGGCAAGCGGACGAAGACGCGAATATGCGGACTGGGTCATGCGCTTGCCTCCGCTGGAACGGATTCAGGAAACCAGCGGCGCCCGAACCAGAATGCAACGTTGACCAGCAGGATCAGCACCGGGACTTCGACCAGCGGACCGATCACGGCCGCAAAGGCGACCGGCGAAGCCAGGCCGAAGGCGGCGATGGCCACGGCAATTGCGAGCTCGAAATTGTTGCCCGCAGCCGTGAAAGCCACTGCCGTGGTGCGCGGATAGTCGCTGGCAATCAGCTTGCCCATGTAGAAGCTGATCGTGAATTGGACGACGAAATAGATCGTCAGGGGGATCGCGATACGGATGGTGTCGCCCGGCAGCGTGACGATCTCGTTGCCCTTGAGACTGAACATGGCAACGATGGTGAACAGCAGCGCGACCAGTGTGATCGGGCCGATCCTGGGCAGGAAGCGTGTTTCGTACCAGTCATTGCCCTTGGCTTTTGCCAGCCATTTGCGGGTCAGGAACCCGGCGAGGAACGGGATGCCAAGATAGATCAGCACGGCCTCGGCAATCGTCCAGAAGCTGACATGGATGACGCTGCCCTCCAGCCCGAACAGGGGCGGGAGGAAGGCGAGGAAGAACCACGCGTAGACGCTGAAGAACAGGATCTGGAAGATCGAGTTGAACGCGACCAGTGCGGCGACATACTGGTTATCGCCCTTGGCCAGCTGGTTCCAGACGATGACCATCGCGATGCAGCGGGCAAGGCCGATCAGGATGAGGCCCGTCATGTATTCCGGCTTGTCCGAGAGGAAGATCACGGCGAGCGCGAACATCAGCACCGGCCCGATGATCCAGTTCTGGATCAGCGAGATCGCCAGCACCCGCTTGTCCTCGAACACGCGCGGCAGTTCCTCGTAGCGGACCCGCGCGAGCGGCGGGTACATCATCAGGATCAGGCCGATGGCAATAGGAATGTTCGTCGTGCCCCAGGACAGGCTGTAAATCGCCCCCGGTAGCCAGTCGAAGGTCGAACCGAGACCAACCCCCAGCGCCATGGCGAGGAAGATCCACAAGGTAAGATAGCGGTCAAGGAACGACAGGCGTTCGCGCCTGGGCTGTCCGGTCATGGTGTTTCCCCTTCAACCCGTGACGCGGTTGCCGGCGGCGTCGATGACCTGTTCGCCGTCTTCCTTGGCGAAGGCGCCGCGCTGGTCGGCCGGGATCAGATCAAGCACCTCTTCCGAGGGACGACACAGCTTCACGCCGAGCGGCGAGACGACCAGCGGACGGTTGATGAGGATGGGATGCTCCATCACTGCATCGATCAGCTGCGAGTCGGTGAGCGCGGGATTGTCGAGGCCCAGCTCGGCAAAGGGCGTACCCTTCTCGCGCAGCAAGGCGCGGGGGCTGATCCCGGCGCGTTCAATCAGGCTTTCAAGCAAGGCGCGCGATGGCGGGGTCTTGAGATATTCCACCACATGTGGTTCGATCCCGGCGTTGCGGATCATGGCCAGCGCGTTGCGCGAGGTGCCGCATTCCGGGTTATGGTAGATCACGATGTCGGTCATGCGCTTGCTCCCGTGCTGGCGCCTTCGGCCTTGCCGATTTCCTTGAGCTTCTGTTTCATCGCCATCTCGTCGATGCTGGAATGCGGCAGCGTCAGGAACAGCGAAATGCGGTTGGTGAGGTAGCGCAGCGCCTGCAGGAACGCGTCGCGCTGTCCTTCTCCCTCGACGGCGGCGGGGTCCTCGATGCCCCAATGCGCCGTCATCGGATGTCCGATCCACACGGGACAGGTCTCTCCAGCGGCGCTGTCACAAACGGTGAAGATGAAGTCGAACTCGGGCGAACCGGGCTTGGAAAACTCGCTCCAGCTCTTCGAATACATGCCGGTGGTGTCGTAGCCCATGCCTTCCAGCACCGAGAGCGCCATGGGATGAACCTCACCCTTGGGCTGGCTTCCGGCACTCCAGGCCTTGAACCGGCCTGCGCCGAGCTTGTTCATCACCGCTTCGCCCAGGATCGAGCGGGCGCTGTTGCCAGTACACAGAAAGAGGACGTTGTAGATCTTGTCGGACATGTGAAGCCTCACGCGGTCGGAAGTTAAGCGGCGCTGCAGGACAACTCGCCCACCAGGTCTGCGCACATCTCGGGCGCTCCCTGGCAGCAATCCTGCATCAGGAAGGCGAGCAAACGGCGCATCCCTGCATAGTCGGCACGATAGTGGATCAGGCGGCTCTCGCGTTCGGACTGAACGAGGCCGGCCCGTTCCAGTGTCGCCAGGTGATGCGACATGGTGGAAGGCGGTACGCCTTGATGTTCGGCGATCGCACCGGCGATCATGCCGTCCGCGCCAGCCTTCACCAGCATGCGGAACACCGACAGGCGGGTTTCATGGGCAAGCGCACCCAGTGCATCAACGGCCCAATGCTGTGGATCAAGTTCGTTCATCATCTCACCCTTCGAGAATGGTCGAAATACGTTTCCAGCCTGACGAGTCAATCGGTAATTCGAAAAATATAGAAACGTTGACTGCGAGGCAGCCGATGGTTGCTGTCGATTACCGCCAACAGACGCTGGTGCCGCTGTCCTCAGAAACGCATTGCGGCGATGACGTGGTCGTGCGGGCTTCGGGCCCGGGTGCGCACTGGCTGCGCCGCACGATCGAGCAGCACACGATTTTCTATGTCATGCGGGAAGCGTTGTTCGGCGACGTGCCCAGCTGACTTTGCGGTTGTGTTCCGCGCAGGCGGAGATTGATCTGCGTCAAAGCGCATATGCGGATGAGCGCATATTAATCAGACATGGAACCGCGAATCGATGATCTGCTGAGCGCGCTCGCCGAACCGACGCGCCTGCGTGCACTGCAAATCATCTGGGACGGCGACGAGCACTGCGTGTGCGAGTTGATGGACCGGCTCGGCGTGACCCAATCGCGCATGTCGCGGCATATGCAGCGGCTGAAGCAAGCGGGCATTGTGACCGACCGTCGCGAGGCTCAGTGGGTGCGTTATCGCAAGCGTGCCGATTTGCCGGAAGACTGGGTGACGATTATCGGTGACATCATTCGGGCTATGCCCCCACTGCCAGGAACGGCCTGTCAGAAAAGGGCGGCTTGAAATGCGCGAGAACGCGGAACTGCACGATATCGTCATTATCGGCGGCGGCCAGATGGGTCTGTCGCTGGGCTATTACCTGCGCCGCGCGGGGGTTGATTTCCTGATCCTTGATGCAGAGGACGGGCCTGGTGGCGCATGGCGTCACGGCTGGGAATCGCTGAGGCTGTTTTCGCCGGCAGGCTACAGCTCACTGCCAGGATGGCTCATGCCGCCTGTCAGCCATGAAGGTTATCCAACCCGCGCCGATGTCCTCGATTACCTTAGCCGCTACGAGCAGCGCTATGAACTGCCGATAAGGCGTCCCGTGCGGGTCGAAGCCGTGAAGCAGGCTCGCGGCCATCTCGAACTTGTCACGAGTTCCGGACCCATCGTCGCCCGTCATCTGGTCAGCGCAACGGGCACCTGGTCGCATCCCTATCTTCCCGACATACCCGGGCGTGACCTGTTCAAGGGCATTCAGGTTCACTCGGCCCAATATGTGCGCCCCGAAGATTACGCCGGTCAGACCGTGCTGGTGGTGGGCGGGGGCAACAGCGGCGCGCAAATCATGGCAGAAGTGGCGCCGGTCGCACGGGCTTTATGGGTCACGACCCACGATCCACTGTTCCTCCCTGACGATGTCGACGGGCGCGTATTGTTCGAACGCGCGGTTGCCAGAATGAAGGCAGGCCCCAGCGAAACGCCGGTCGGCGGGATCGGTGACATCGTGATGGTGCCGCCGATCAAGGAAGCGCGGGCGCGAGGTGATCTGGTAACCGTCCGGTCGTTCGAGCGTATGACGGCCACCGGTGTAGTCTGGCCCGACGGATCGGAAATGGCGGTCGATGCGGTAATCTGGTGTACCGGTTTTCGTCCCGCACTCGAGCATCTGCGCGCCCTCGGCGCTGTTGAGGCCGACGGGCGCGTGCTGGTCGAGGAACAGCGGTCGATCAAGGAGCCGCGATTGTGGCTGGCCGGATATGGCGACTGGACCGGACCGGGGTCTGCCACGCTGATGGGCGCCGCACGCACTGCGCGCGCTCTGGCTGCGCGCCTGGTGGTGGCGCTGGCACCAAGGGAGCAGAATTATGGCTCAATATCGTGAGCGAAAAGCCGGACTGCCGGTAATCTCCAGGCCGTGTGGTGGCGACACAGCGACGGCGTAATAGTTTTTTGCGATGGTGCTGTAGCCTGAGCTGCACCCTTCGTTGCATGTGGGAGGCAAGACCATTTCCGAAGTCTTCAAATGGCTGAATGACCAGCTGCTGCGCATGCAGTGGCTGTCCGATCTTGTGGCCTGGCTGGTGCGGGACGGCTTCGGTCTCGATCCCGCCGGACGGCTTGGCGGGAGCGTTCACTTCTTCATCTATGACGTGATCAAGATCTTCATCCTGCTTGGCGTTCTGATCTTCACGGTTTCGTGGGTTCAGAGCTATTTCCCGCCGGAGCGGACACGACGGATCCTTGGACAGCGCAAGGGGCTCGGCGCCAACATCATGGCCGCTTTGCTCGGGACGATCACGCCATTCTGTTCGTGCTCGTCGATTCCCCTGTTCATCGGCTTCACCAGCGCGGGCCTGCCTATCGGCGTAACTTTTTCTTTCCTGATTTCATCGCCGCTTGTCGATCTTGCCTCAGTCATTCTCCTCGCCAGCGTGTTCAACTGGTCGATCGCGCTGGCCTACGTATTCGTCGGCCTGGTGCTGGCCGTGCTTGGCGGATCCCTGATCAGCCGGATGAAGATGGAAGGTCATGTGGAAGCGTTCGTGTTCAACAGCCCGGTCCTTGCAAGCGAGGACGGTCACCTGACCCGGCGACAGCGCTTCGAGTTCGCACGAGATCAGGTCGCCGAAATATTCGGCAAGGTCTGGCTTTACGTGTTGATCGGTGTCGGAATTGGCGCGGCGATTCACAACTGGGTGCCGGAAGCCTTCATTTCCGCCCTGTTGGGGCAGGACAAATGGTGGTCCGTTCTTGTCGCCACCATCGTCGGGATTCCGATGTATGCAGACATTTTTGGAACGCTTCCGATCGCCGAGGCACTGGTCGGCAAGGGTGTGGGCATCGGCACCGCTCTCGCCTTCATGATGGCCGTGACGGCTTTGTCGCTGCCCTCGATGATCATGCTCAAGCGCGTGGTGAAATTGCCGCTGCTGGTTCTCTTCGTCAGCATCGTTGCGGCAGGTATCATCATGATCGGCTATTTCTTCAACGCCTTTGGGGCCATGTTCCTCTGAAACGGGAGTTACCGCAAATGATCATCAAGATTCTTGGTTCGGGCTGCAAGAAGTGCATCGCCCTCGGTGAAAACGCGAAGGCTGCCGCCGATGCTGCCGGAATCTCGGCCGAGATAGTTAAAGTTACCGATTTCGCCCAGATTGCAGCTTACGGCGTGATGTCCACGCCTGCGCTTGTGATCGATGAGAAGGTCGTTTCGGCGGGCAAGGTCCTCAGCGTATCGGAAGTGGCTGAGCAGCTCGCAGCCATCTGATGGGGAGACCGGCAGGTCTCCCCACCTCATTATCCAGCGGCAACCGGCTCCACCTGTTCGTGGCGGTCAGGATCGATGACGAAGCCGAATGCGCCGGTAGAGTATTCGCCGACCGGGACCCGGTAGTGCCGGACAGGCACTGCCCCGCGCGCACCGCTCATCGTCGCGACACAGTCGACCATTCCCGGATGGCTGTCCGACCGCACTGCCGAGACGACGATCCAGTCGGCTGCATGGACCTCGCGGAAGCGGCGCTCGTCCTTGACCCGAGACTGGTCTGGGGCAAGCTCTATGCCGTGGATCACCTCCCAGGCGTCAGGATAATAGGCGATCAGGCTTTCCGCCGCGAGCCGTCGCTCCCGCGTGGTGAACAGGCCCGGGAACGTGAAAGCCACCTTGGCCCAGTCGCAGTCCTCCTCGTACCAGCCATTCGCGTGCCGCAGTAGCGGATGAACCGCTGCATTGCGCAGATCGTCGAGATGGAAGCCGCCATGCCCGGCGGTGGAGTGGCAGCTGATCCCCTCACCATAGCGGCAGGATTGCTGGGCCGGACCCCACGGCGTCGACCGGCGTGGGACCATGGTCGGACGGGGAAGACCCCGCAATTCGCGGTGGTGCTCGGCAATCTCGGCAACGTGATCCCGGAATGCGGCCTCGTCGGCAACGATGCCGCACGAACCCCAGAAGTCCTCCTCGGTCCAGTCGGCCATCGCCTTCTTGAGCCGCCAGGCATTGGCGATGCGCAGGCCGGTCCTCGCAGGAACCGCGATCCAGGAATGATCCTCCAGTCTTGCAGCGAGCAGGCCTCCGGCAGTCCTGCCGAACACCGGTGCGGGATTGGTCATAGTCGTCATCACGCGGCCCTCCGCAGGGCGCCAAGTCCGCCCGTCTCGTCCGCTGCGGCAATGCTGAGGAAAGGGTTCGAATAGCGGTGGCGCGCCAGCCATTCGTGGGCTGAAGGCAGGTCTTCGGCCAGATGCTGAAGCTCGACCTTGCCGTTCCATTCGGTCAGGACCCGAACCATGCCGGGGCGCGGGCGCTCGAGAATGCCAAAGTCGAGCGGACAGGTGAGCTCGAAATGCCGGCTGACGGTGAGGATCGTCACGCCTTCGGAACCGTATTCGCCGATCTTCAGCACGAAGCCGGCGGACTGGAAGCTGCTGCCAAACAGGCGGCGCGGGTAGATGGCGACAAGCCGGCCAGTGCCGTTCCAGGTGCGCCAGGCAGCCAGCTTGCGTCGGAAGCGCTCGGGCGGCCGTGGCTGGTCATTGGCAAAGCTGACCAGGCTGCCAAGCGGCGCGGTGTTGAAAAGGTCATGGGCATTCATCGGTCTGGTCCTGTGATCGGGGCGCTGCGGCGTGATCGCGCGCGCGCCGGAAATGGGATGGGAAGTGGCCGGGACGCGAACGGGCGCATCCCGGCCCTCGGGGGTCACTCGGCCGCGATGGCCCACGCGTCGAAGCTGCCGTCCTCACCGTCCTCGAGCTCCCCGTCGCCGGTGAGGAAGGCTGGCAGGTCGTCACTCGCTGCGGTGCTGACCGCGCCCAGATCGACAAGATCGGCGATGCCCGGCGTGCGCAGCGGTTCGGGCAGCCATGCGCTGTCCTCGAGTAGGCGGGCTGCCTCGCGGGCCATGTCGCCTTTCTTGAGGTGATCGATCAGCGCTGCGGTCTCCTCGCCCCGGGCTTCGGCCACCGCAGCAAGGATGTGCGGCTTGGTCACCCGGCCGAGGTAGTTCTCGACCCCGGGCTTCCAGCCTGCGGCCACCATGTCGAGATCGACTGCGCGGGCGAGGACATGGGCATGCTCGATGCGCCGTGCCACCGTGTGGGCGGAAACCCTGCCATCGTAGCGGCTGGCCGGTTCCCACTGCGCATTGATGCCGAAAGCGGCGCAATGGGCGAACAGGGCTGCCTGGTCGGCGCCGGTCATGGACAGAAGAGCTGCCCAAAGATCGATGTCGTGCTCGGGCAACCTCGCCTTCCACTGGTCGTGCCGCGCGATGATCGCGCGGGCGCTGACCGAATCCGCGATGCCCGGCGCCTGGTGCGGGAACCCGGTGCGATGCACCGCCACACCGAGACAGCTTTCCCGCGCTCCATGGTAGAACGTCTGGAGGACTATGGCATGGAGGACGACGGCAAAGGCCACGTCAGGGCGGTTCGCAACCGCATCCTGCAACGCCAGCGTGCGCTCGGCGGTCAGTTCGCAAACGAGCTTGTCGGGCAGCGGTTTGATGCTGCTCTCGTCTTCTTCGGGCTCGCGGGAAGGTTCGCTGCCCTGCGACGGTTCGCCGCCGCAGGGCCGATCGGCATCGACGCTTGCGGCATCGTGCCCATCTTCGCCGCCAGCATACCTGCCATCATCCGCCATGTCCGATTCCGGCTTGGGCTCATCCTCGGCGCGCACGAAGCCGCGTTCGACATGAAGCGATCCGTCGACATCGACGCTGATGAAGACCCCGGCCATCGCCATGTCCTCGGGCGCGAATACCGGCGGGCGTTCCAGCAGCAGGGCCAGCTCCTCGTCGATCGCGGTCAGCCGCTGTTCGACTTCGTCCGGAATGTCGGAGGCACGCTCGTAGTCGTTCTCAAGAGCCGCAGCTTCGGCCTGCAAGGTTTCGGCCCGGGCCAGCTCCTCATCGGTGAGTTCAGCGGCCGTGCCGGTGAGCACGCGCATGTCGTCGCGATAGCCCCAGGGAAAGTCGACTGCCGTCGCCGCCCATTTCCAGCCTTCGGCCTCGAGCCGTGCGGCTTCTGCCTGCAAACGCTCGGCGACCAGCGTGTCGAGCAGGTGCACATCCTGCAGCCAGCCCCCATGGTCATCCTCGAACAGGTCGCGCATGACGCTGCCGCCCGCAGCCACATAGGCCTCGAGCGTGACGAAGCGGACCCGCTTGTCGGAAGCGCGCACGGTATCTTCGGTCAGACGCGAGCGGATATAGGCGGGCGAGCGGTTGAAGCTGTGCGCCAGCATCTCCCAGACCTGCTCCTGCCGTTCGTGATCCTCGCAGACCGAGAAGGCCATCAGCTGATCGAGGGTCATCCCGTCATCGGCATAGATCGCGTGCAGCCGGGGCGAGACCGAGGCGAGCTTGAGCCGCTGGCGCACGACAGCCGACGTCACCATGAAATGGGCGGCGATGTCCTCGAGCCCCAGGCCCTGATCGCTCAGCACCTGCATGGCGCGAAACTGGTCGAGGGGGTGCAGCTGTTCGCGGTGGGTGTTTTCCGCCAGCGAGTCTTCTTCCGCAGAAATGTCGCTGCCCTCGCGCACCACGCAAGGGACGGGCTGGGTTTTCGCCATGCGCTTCTGCTTCACCAGCAGCTCGAGGGCGCGGAAGCGGCGGCCGCCCGCAGGCACTTCGAACAGGCCGGTTTCCTTGCCGTCATCGTCAAGCTGGGGGCGGACATTGAGGCTCTGGAGCAGGGTGCGCCGGGCGATGTCCTCGGCCAGCGCCTCGATCGAGACGCCGGTCTTGACCCGCCGGACATTGGCCTGGCTCAGGACCAGCTGGTTGAAGGGAATGTCGCGCGACTGCGACAGGATGATCTTGGAAGCAGCACTTGCCATGTCAGGTCTCCGGTGGCGGACCGCCGGGAGCCTCTCTCCCAGCCCCTGGCCCGTCACGAAGCTCCCGGCTTCCCTTTCCCTCTATGGGGCGGGCGCCGCCTGACCGGAGGCAGCGACGCCCTTGCCCCGATCCCGCCCATGGCCCGCGCGGAGACCTCAGGCCGCCCGGGCGAGGTCAGGCGCCGCCTCTTCCGCCCGTGCGAAAGCGAGGAGGAAGTCCGCAGCCTTTGAGGCGGCACTTGCGGCCCGCACGATAGCGCGGTTGTCCTCGCGCAGGATCGCCAGCCACGACCCAAGATAGTCGGCATGGCGCACGCTGGGCTCGATCCCTAGCGCCGCGCAGACGAAGGCGCTGGTCATCTCGGCGCACAGTTCCTCCCGGCCATATTCAGGCGAGCCGAAGCGGCCGGACTGATCGCGGGAGAGCCGGCTCGGATGACCGGTCCAGTGGCCCAGCTCATGGAAGGCCGTGCGGTGCCAATTGATCGGGTCGGGGAACGCCTCGGGGCGCGGAATCTGGATATAGTCGCGCGAAGGCACGTAGAAGGCTTCGCCGCCAACGATGCGGATATCGGCTCCGGTGGCGCGGATCAGGGCCTCGGCCTCCGGCAGGATCAGCGAGCGGTCGACCGGCGCGATCGGTGCGCTCAAGTCCTCGGGCAGGCCCTCGCACTGGTCGGTCGAAAAGACCGTGTAGCGCTTCAGGAACGGGATCGTGTCGGGCGTCCGGTCTTCCTCGCGGGCCCGTTCGCGCTCCTGCTGCGGGGTGTAGCGATGGGCATAGACCACGGTCATGCCCCGCTCGCCCATGCGGACATTGCCGCCCAGTTCCAGCGCCTGGCGGAAGGTGAGGAAGCGATTGGTGGTGAAGCCGCGCTCGATCATCGCGCTCCACAGGATCAGGATATTGATCCCGCTGTAGCGCGCGCGAGTGCTCGCGTTGACCGGCAGGTCGAGGGCGGCGGCTGCCGAATCCCACGGCTGGACCCAGGGCACGCGCCCCTGTTCGAGCTGAATGATGATACGGTCAGTGATGTCCTGATAGAGGTCGGTCCGCTCGATTGCGGAAGCGCTGCGTGCGCGGAAAGATGCCATGGCCTGTCTCCTCGGACGGACCGGCCTAGGGCCACTCCCTCTGGCTTCGGCACCGTCACGGCCGAAGCCGTCAGGCTCTCACTCTCCAACACCGTTGCTGACCGTCGCGCGAGCGGCCAGCGAGATGACCCTGATAGATAAGACGCGCCCTGACAGAGGCGGCAAATGGCTTGCCAGGTGCCTGGCAGGCCGAAAGGCGGGGCCTGTCGTCTTTCGCAGGCTGCCCTTGTGACCATTACCGCCGGGTCAGCGTGCGCGCGGGGCCCGATGGTTGAAGTTGCCGCGCCCTCAGGAGCAGGTCCGTCAGGACCTGCGGGACAGAGCGCGTCATCAGCCCCGCTCCGTTTCCAGGGGCGTTGCGGGGTGCCCCCGCAGATGGGGTAGGTCGGGACAGCGCAGCGTCTCCGACCGAGGGGAAGGCTTTCCCCCTTCCGGTATTGCAATCCCCATGTCGTCTTCTGCCACAGCGTCAACGGATGCACTGCAAACGATGGATGTTGATGCCATGGCCGAAATACTCGCCGCGGCAGCAATGTCGCGGCTTCCACTCATCGACGAATTCCTTTGCCCCTTGCTCACCGGTTATGATTATAGAGCGACATGGATAGCGTGGATTATGGAATTGGGGCCTATACGGCACTCGAGGCCGCCCGGATGGTCGGGATGAGCCAATCCACGCTTCGTCGCTGGTTGCTGGGCTATGAGCATGACAGCAAGCCGGAACCCGCGCTCTGGCATCCCCAGTATGAGCCTGACGAAGACGGCGTCCTCCTGGGTTTCCGCGATCTGGTCGAGGCGCGGATCGTCTATGCACTACGCAAACAGCGTATTGGCCTTCCAACGATCAGAAAGTGCATTGAACGGGCCCGGGAGATTGTCGGCGACGAGCGACCCTTCTCGACCAAGGCCTTCAGGACCGATGGGAAGACAATCTTTCTCGAGATAACCCGGGATCTCGATGAACCGGAGTTCATCGATCTCAGGAAAAGCCAGGGCGTCTTCAAGCGGGTCGTGGAGCCGAGCCTCCAGGATCTTGATTTTGGCCCGGGCGGGGCTGAACGCTGGTGGCTGCTTCACGGCAAGAAAACCGTCGTTGCCGATCCCACCCGCTCCTTCGGCCAGCCGATATTGGCCGAATGCGGCATATCGACGGCCCGGATGGTCGAGGCTGTCGCTGCCGAAGGCTCAGTAGAGCAAGCAGCGCGGGTCTATGAAATCAAGCCGCGCCTCATTCGTGATGCAATCGCCTACGAGGCGAGCATCGGCAACCGAAAGGCGGCATGAAGCTGCTCGTCGACAACAATCTGCCACCAAGGCTCGGCAGGGGCCTTGGGGCGTTTTTCGACGGCATGCATACGGTCGTCCATATCAAGGACAAGTTCGGGACGGGCAGCCTCAAGGACGAGGAGTGGATCGAACTCCTTGGCCGGGAAGGACGCTGGTGCGTGCTGACTGCGGATCGCAACATCGCCAGAAAACGACCGTCCCGACATATATTCTCGCATGCAGGCCTGATTGGCTTCTTTCCGGCACCTGCCGTGGCCAAATGGCCAATGGAACGACAATGCGCCCGGGTACTGACCCTGTGGCCCAAGCTGGTCAGCATCTCCGAGACAGTTGCCAGCGGCTTTTATGAGATCAGCGCGACCGGTGACCGCCTGCGCGCGATGTGAATCGCCGACAGAGATGTCGCATTGAATTCGGTCAGGCCGGGAATTCCCTCCGACTCATCTGCCGCTGCACATAAACGAGATCGATCAGCGAGCCGGAAATTCATCCGCCTACGCTGCAACAGCCGAACTTACGCGCGGCCTTCCGGAAAATTGGAGACAATGTGGAGACAGAGGCTCCGCGGGAGACCTTTGTCTCCAGGCCAAGACCGGTTGGCCTTGGCTTCAAAACGTTGGTTTTCTGGGAGAAAACTGGAGCGGGCGAAGGGATTCGAACCCTCGACCCCAACCTTGGCAAGGTTGTGCTCTACCCCTGAGCTACGCCCGCTCTGGCATCGCGGCCGGGCTGCCGAAGCGCACCGGCCGGGGTGGAGGCGCGCCATTAGCAATGCCCCCTGCGGGCCGCAAGGGGTAATTTGCGGCGGGATGGCAATCGTGCCGGTTGCGCCTTTTTCGCTTCACAAACGGTGCTTAGTCCCCACATTGGCACCCTATGCCGGCGCCCGCACCCGCGGCGCCGGCCACCAGGGAGGAGTCGCGTGGCAAGTCTGGGTCTGAGCATCGAGGAACAGAAGGCGGTCGACCGCTTCCGTCAGGCCGTGGCCGAGCCATCGATGACCCAGCTGGTCGTGCTCGACTTCTGGGCCGAGTGGTGCGGGCCGTGCAAGGCGCTCGCCCCGGTGCTCGAGAAGGTCTGCGCCGACTATGCCGACAAGGGCGTGGTCCTGGCCAAGCTCGACGTCGACCAGGAGCCATTCATCGCCGCGCAGTTCCAGGTGCGCTCGATCCCCACCGTCTATGCCGTGTTCCAGGGCCAGCCAGTCGCCGACCTGACCAATGCCCGCAGCGAAAGCCAGCTGCGCGCGGTGCTCGACCAGCTGCTCGCCAAGCTTCCGGTCCAGCCCGGCAGCGCACCGGTTCCCGACCTCGCGCCGCTGCTGGCGATGGGCGAGGAGGTGCTGGCCGCCGGCGAGGCCGAGCGCGCGCAGTCGATCTTCGCCCAGATCCTCGAGATGGACCCGGACAGCGCCGCCGCGGTCGCGGGGCTGGCGCGCGCGCTGCTGGCGGCCGGACAGGTGGAAGAGGCGGGCGCGGTGCTCGACCCGCTCGATCCCAAGCTGGCGGCCGATCCGCTGATCGCCCAGGCCCGCGCCGCGCTGGCCCTGGCCAAGGACCGGCCCGCCGACAACGAACTGGCCGCGCTGCGGGCCGCCGCGGCGGCGGACCCGGCCGACATGGAGGCCCAGCTGGCCTTCGCCAACGCCGCCTTCGCCGCGGGCGAGCGCGAGCCGGCGGCCGAGACGCTGCTGCGCATGATCGCCGCCGATCGCGCCTGGAACGAGGGCGCCGCCCGGGCCAAGCTGCTGCAGATCTTCGAGGCGGTCGGGCTGGAAGATCCGTGGGTGGCGGCGACCCGCCGCAAGCTCGCCACGATCCTGTTCGGTTGAGCGGGGCGGCACCCAGCATGGCCGGCCGACGCATCTCGATCTTCCCGCTCTCGGGCGCGATGCTCTATCCTGGGTTGCAGCTGCCGCTGCACATCTTCGAGCCGCGCTACCGCGCGATGATGTCCGACGCGCTGGCGCGCGACCGGCGGATCGGGATGATCCAGCCGCAGCATGCCGGCGACGGCGCCCCGCTGTTCACGGTCGGCTGCCTCGGCCGGATCGGCGAGATCGAGGCGCTCGAGGACGGCCGCTTCAACGTGGTGCTCGAAGGCGAGGCGCGCTTCCGCGTGCTGCGCGAGCTCGACGTGACCACCCCCTTCCGTCAGGTCGAGGGCGAGCTGTTCGAGGAACCGGCCGACCAGGCCCTGGCCGCAGTCGAGCGCGCCGGGTTCGAACAGGCGGCACGGCGCTTCGCCGCGATCCAGGGCTATGCGGTCGACTGGACCAGCGTGTCGCGGCTCGACGACGAGACCCTGATCAACGGCGTCGCCCAGATCGCGCCGTTCGATGCGGCGGCCAAGCAGGCCCTGCTCGAGGCGCCTGACCTGTCGACCCGCTGCGAGCTGCTGGTCCAGCTGATGCAGTTCTTCGAGCGGCGCGAGGGCGATGCGCCAGGGGCGACCCTGCAATAGGCGGCGCACCGCGGATCGGGTGACCGGCCGCAGCGGAACGACCAGCGCGGCGGGGCCTGGGCCGACCCTAACCTGTCAGCGCACTGCGCAGCCCGTCGATCACGAACTGCACCGCCAGTGCGGCCAGCAGCACGCCGAGCAGCCGGGTGATCACCGCCTCGACCCGGTCGCCCAGCAGGCGGATCAGCGGCCTGGCGCCGATCAGCGCGAGGAAGGTGAGCAGCATCACCGCAAGCAGCGCGGCCAGGATGACCAGCGTCTGTTCGGTTCCCTGGGCGCGGGCCATCAGCAGCATGACCGAGGCGATCGACCCCGGCCCCGCGATCATCGGCATGGCCATCGGGAAGACCGAGACGTCCTCGACCTCGGGAGTGGCGCGGATCTTCTCGGCACGCTCCTCGCGGCGCTGGGTGCGCTTCTCGAAGACCATGTCGAGCGCGATCAGGAACAGCATGATCCCGCCGGCGATGCGGAACGAATCGAGCGCGATGTGGAGCGAGCCGAGCAGCTGCTCGCCGAACAGCGCGAAGCCCACCAGGATGAGCGTGGCGATCACCGAGGCGCGCAGGGCCATGGCCCGGCCCTGCCGGGCGCTGGCATTGGCGGTCAGCCCGGCATAGATCGGCGCGCAGCCGGGCGGGTCGATCACCAGGAACAGCGTGGTGAAGGCCGAGACGAACAGTTCGAGCATGCGCCCCCCTTAGCCCGCCGCCGCCGGCGCGGCCACCCGGTCGACCTGGAGGACCTGCTCGCGCCCGTCCTTGGTCCAGGTGACCGTGAGGGTGCGGGCTCCGTCCGGGTCGACCGCCACCTGCCAGCGCAGCGAGCCATCGCCCGCCGCGCCGCTGCGCTGGGCCGGATCGAGCGGCGGCAGATCGCGCGGCTTGGGCGGCTTGGGCGGCTTGGGCGGCTTGGCCGACCGGGCCGGGCCGCCACGCGGCGGCGCCCCCCCCGCCACGCCCGCCACCGGGCGCACCGCGCGGGGCGGGCAATCGGCGATCTGCGCGGAGATCATCTCGGGTTCGGGCAGCGGCGCGGCGGCGCTGTCGCCGTGGTCGAGCACCCAGCGGTAGGCCCCGTCGGGCTGGCGTTGCCAGAGGGTGGTGAACCACCCGCTCGCCCCGCCCGCGCCGGCCTGCCAGGCCCCCCGGCTGAGCATCAGCGAGCCGTCGCAGCTCGACCACACCGCATGGGGCTGCCAGCGCACCGCCGCGGGGGGATTGGGCCGGCCGAGCAGCCACTGCTGGGCCCAGACCATCCGCGGCACGAACATCACCGCCTCGGGCGCGGCGGCGGCGGCGAAGGCGGTCCACTGCCCGCGCGCCTGGGCGTCGCGGGCGAAGGCCAGCTCGGCCGCGATCACCGCGCTGGGGTTGGCATAGGAGGTGCGCCCGCCCGGCGGCCCACCCGGCTGCTCACCCGGCGGCGGACCGCGCCGCTCCTGCGCCGCCGCCCCGTCTGCCAGGCAGACCAGGGGCAGCACGACGAGGAGCAGCCGGCTGGCCACCGCCCGGCTCAGATCGCGTCGGGCGCGAGCGGCTGCCCGGCATTGCGCCAGGCCGCCACGAGGGTGTTGCGCAGCAGCACGGCGATGGTCATCGGTCCCACGCCGCCGGGCACCGGGGTGATCGCCCCGGCCACGGTGCTGGCCCCGGTGAAATCGACATCGCCGACCAGCCGGGTCTTGCCCGGCTCGGCCGCAGCGACCCGGTTGATCCCGACATCGATCACCGTGGCGCCCGGCTTGAGCCAGTCGGCCTTGACCATCTCGGGCCGGCCCACCGCCGCAACGACGATGTCGGCGCGGCGCACCACCGCGGGCAGATCGGCCGTGCGGCTGTGCGCGACGGTGACCGTGCAGCTTTCGGCCAGCAGCAGCTGCGCCATCGGCTTGCCGACGATGTTCGAGCGGCCGATCACCACGGCCTCACGCCCGGCCAACGTGCCGAGCCGGTCCTTGAGCAGCATCAGGCAGCCCAGCGGCGTGCATGGCACGAAGCCGGGCTGGCCCACGGCGAGACGCCCGGCATTGACCACGTGGAAGCCGTCGACGTCCTTGTCCGGGGCGATCGTGGCGATCACCTTCTGCTCGTCGATATGGTCCGGCAGCGGCAGCTGGACGAGGATGCCGTCGATCACTGGATCGGCGTTGAGCGCCTCGACCCGGGCGAGCAGGTCGGCCTCGGACGTGTCCGCCGGGAGCTTGTATTCGAAGCTCGCCATGCCGGCCTCGACCGTCTGCTTGCCCTTCGAGCGCACGTAGACCTGGCTGGCCGGGTCCTCGCCGACCAGCACCACGGCCAGCCCGGCCTTGCGCCCGACCTGCGCCTCGAACCGGGCCGCCAGCGTGCCGACCCGGTCGCGCAATCCGGCGGCGAAGGCCTTCCCGTCGATCAGTGCGGCGCTCATCCGTAGTGGCGTCCGATGTAGCTCAGCACGATCATCGCGATCTGGATCAGCAGCAGCAGCACGATCGGCGAGAAATCGAGCCCGCCGGTGGGCGGCAGCCGCCGCCGGATCGGGGCGAGCAGCGGATCGAGGATCGCGTTGAGACCGGTCATCAGCGCCGACACGAACTGGTTGTGGTAGTTCACGACGTTGAACGAGACCAGCAGGCTGAGGATGAACTGGATGATCACGACATAGGTGATGAGGTTGGCCAGCAGGGCCAGGATCGGAATCAAGACTTCATTGATCATCGCACAGGGGTCCCGGGCAGTCGCGGTGGGGCGCTGATAGCCGGTCTCCCCGGCCAAGTCACGGGGGCCGGAACTTCTGCAAGTTCGCACATGGGCGACTGGCAAAGTGAAGATCGCGCCGCGCGATGGGCCAACAATGGGAAAGAGCCGCACGGAGTGTGGCACGGTTGCGCGGTGTAGGACAGCGCGGGCCCGGGGACCTGTTCAGGCGGCGGGTTGCGCCCGAGCGCAGGCTGTCAGCGCGTGATCCCGGCGAAGGTCGGGATCTCCGGCTGGATCGCTCGAGGCCAGAGGTGCCGGCCTGTGCTGGCATGACGAGGGAGCAGCAAGGCCCGGGATGCCGCCAGGCCGCCTAGTCGGCGCGGATCAGCGTGCCGGCGCCCTTCGAGGTGAAGAATTCGAGCAGCATCGCGTGCGGGACCCGCCCGTCGAGCACCACGGCGGCCTCGCACCCGGCCTCGACCGCGTGGACGCAGGTTTCCAGCTTGGGGATCATCCCGCCACTGATCGTCCCTTCGGCAGCCAGTCGGGCGATGTCGCCGGGGTTGAGGTTGGTCAGCAGCTGCTTGTCCTTGTCGAGCACGCCGGGCACGTCGGTCAGCAGGAACAGCCGCGCCGCGCCGAGCGCAGCGGCGATCGAGCCGGCCATGGTGTCGGCGTTGATGTTGTAGGTCTCGCCATCGTCGCCCACCCCGATCGGGGCGATGATCGGGATCATCCCGGCGCCGCAGATCGTGTCGATGATCGAGGTGTCGATGCGGTCGGGCTCACCGACGAAGCCGAGATCGACCACCAACGGCTCGCCGTCGCTCTCGATCGCCTTGGGCGCCTTCTTGGCCTGGACCTTGCGGGCGATCACCATGCCGCCGTCCTTGCCCGAGATGCCGATCGCCTTGCCGCCGGCGCGGGCGATCCAGCCGACCAGCTCCTTGTTGATCGCCCCGGCCAGGACCATTTCGGCCACCTCGGCGGTCTGCCGGTCGGTGACGCGCAGGCCATCGACGAAGCGCGATTCGATGCCGAGCGCCTTGAGCATCCGGCCGATCTGCGGCCCGCCGCCGTGGACCACCACCGGATTGATCCCCACCGCCTTGAGCAGCACGATGTCCTCGGCGAAATCGCGCGCCAGCTCGGGATCGCCCATCGCGTGGCCGCCATACTTGACCACGAAGGTGCGGCCCTCGTAGCGGCGCAGGTAGGGAAGAGCCTCGATCAGCGTTTCGGCCTTGGCCAGCAGCGCGGGATCGTGCGCGGGATCATGCGGAGTCGTCATGCCGCGCCTTTAGTCCCGCCAGCGCCAAATAGAAGCTTATTTCGCGTCCAGCCGCCGCGCCAGCGCCACGAAGACATAGATCAGCGGGGGCACCATGATGGTCGACAGGATCAGCTTGGAAACGATCTGCCCGGTCATGATCTCGACGATCGGCAGGCCGGTGCCGGCGAAGCTGATGGTGATGAAGATCAGCGTGTCGACCACCTGGCTGAGCAGCGAGGCGACCCAGGCGCGCAACCACAGCAGCCGGCCATCGCCCCCGGCCAGGCGCGAGAACACCGCGACGTTGAGCGTCTGCGAGGTGCCATAGGAGATCAGCCCGGCGAACTGCATCCGCGCGCCCTGCCCCAGCAGCCGGGCGAAGGCGTCCTGGTCGGTCCAGAACGGGGCGGGCGGGACCAGCCGGATCACCACCACCAGCAGGATCATCGAGACGATCAGCGGCACGAAGCCGAAGCGCACCAGCCGGTTGGCCATGTCGCGCCCGAACAGTTCGGCCACGGCGCTGGAGATCACCACCAGCATCAGGAAGGCGAAGATCCCGCTCTCCACCGCCAGCGGACCGAGCAGCGGCCAGGTGCCGAGCGAGGCGATCTTGGTGCCCAGCACCCCGGCCAGCACGCAGAGCCCGCCATAGAGCAGGGCATAGACGAACAGCGAGCGCGGGATCAGCACGGGGCTGGACGGCGGGGACGAAGCGGGGGCCATGGCCGCAGCCTAGCGGGGGGCGTCGCCCGGGAAAAGCCCCGAGCCGGCGCGCCATCCCCGGGAAAGCACGGGGGCAAGCCGGCGCCGGGGCTTCCCACGGCCCGCGCCGGCAACTAGCATGGGCCCCCATGCACATTCTCCTCAGCCTGCTCGGCATGGCGCTCATCCTCCTGGTCGCGGTCCTGCTCTCGGCCGAACGCCGCGCAATCCGTCCGCGCGTGGTTGGCGCCGCCTTCGCGCTGCAGGCCGGGCTGGCCGGGCTGGTGCTCTACGTCCCGGCGGGGCGCGCCGCGCTCAACGGCGCCTCGCATGCCGTGGGCGAACTGCTGGGCTATGCCCATGCCGGGGTCGAGTTCCTGTTCGGCCCGCTGGCCAAGCCCGAGATCGGCGGGACCAGCTTCGCCATCTCGGCGCTGCCGGTGATCATCTTCTTCGCCGCGCTGATTTCGGTGCTCTACCACGTCGGCGTGATGCAGCTGATGATCCGCTGGATCGGCGGCGGGCTGGAAAAGGTGACCGGGATCAGCAAGGTCGAAAGCCTCTGCGCGGCCTCGAACATCTTCGTCGGCCAGTCGGAGGCGCCGCTGGTGATCCGGCCCTATCTCGCCGGCCTTGCCCCGTCGCAGCTGTTCTGCGTGATGACCGTCGGCATGGCCGGGGTCGCCGGGACGATCCTCGCGGCCTATGCCAGCATGGGCATCCGCATCGACTATCTGGTCGCCGCGGCCTTCATGTCGGCGCCGGGGGGGATCCTGATGGCCAAGATCATCATGCCCGATCCGCGCCCCAGCCCGCCGGACCAGGCGGTCGACGAGAGCGATCTCCACCGCGAGATCATCGCCGGACCGCCCGGCGTGCCGGTGATCGAGGTGATCCCCGACGACCACGACGAGGAACGCCCCGCCAACCTGATCATGGCCGCCGCCCAGGGCGCGCAGACCGGGCTGAAGCTGGCTGTGGCGGTGGGCGCCATGGTGCTGGCCTTCGTCGCGCTGGTGGCGCTGGCCAACGGCATCCTCGCCGGGATTGGCGGCTGGTTCGGCCGCCCTGACCTCTCGTTCCAGGGCGTGCTGGGCACGCTCTTCGCGCCGGTGTTCTACCTGCTCGGGGCGCCGACCTGGGCCGAGGCCACCGCCGCCGGCGGGTTCTTCGGGACCAAGGTGGTGCTCAATGAATTCGTCTCGTTCATCAACCTGGGCGCCGCCACCAGCCTGTCGGAGCGGACCGTGGCGATCGTCACCTTCGCGCTGTGCGGCTTCGCCAACTTCAGCTCGATCGCGATCCAGATGGCGGTGACCGGCGGGCTGGCCCCCAACCAGCGCCCGGTGATCGCGCGGCTGGGGATCAAGGCGCTGGTCGCCGGCAGCCTGTCGAACCTGATGAGCGCGGCGCTGGCCGGGCTGTTCCTCGGGCTGCAGTAACCGCCTGAAATCGCATGAAATACCGCCAAGGTTGGCTGGCCGTAACTGTAAACAATTGAAAAATCGCGGTTAAGTCCTGTGCGTGATCCGTGCCGGAATGGCAGCTTCCGGCTTCGGGAGCTTCCTTCCCGAGGAGAGAGACACCATGCGCCAGTTTGCCATCGCGGTGGCCGCCGCCCTCGCCGTGCTTGCCGCCCCGGTCGCGGTCAGCGCCGCGCCCTGCAAGGACGCCAAGGGCAAGTTCATCAAGTGCCCGCCGGCCGCTGCCGCGCCGGCCAAGAAGGGCCCGTGCCGCGATGCCAAGGGCAAGTTCATCAAGTGCAAGTAGGCCGCTGACTCTGGCTGCCTAAGCCACTTCGCGACCGGGGAGAGGTACGCATGCGCGGCCCCATCGTCTGGGTGCCTTGAAGCCATCGGGTCGATGCCGGCTGTGACGTACCAAGGCGGACCATGCTCTTGACTTGAGTCGCAATCTCCATAGCGTGTTATATAACGCGCTATGGAGATTGCTGTATGTATGATGTTATCGCGGACATGGGCCCATCGTTCCTCGGCAGCCGGCTCAAGCGCTTGGCCGAGCGGCTACAGGCCGGGGCCATGGCGACGATCGCCGAGGCCGGCTTGCCACTCCAGCCCGGGCATATGGCAATCCTCGCCGCACTGCGCGGCGGGGCGATGACGATCGGCCAGCTATCCGAGGTGATCGGGATCAGCCAGCCCGCCGTGACGCGCAGCGTCGGCCAACTGGTCGCGCTCGGCATCCTCGACCGTGCCACCTGTGCCGACCAGAGAACCCGGCGGCTCGCGCTCACCGCTGCGGGTGAGGCGGCGGCGCAGCAGGCGGCTACTGACCTCTGGCCGCGGATCGGGGTGGCCGCCGAAGAGCTGCTGGCCGATCTGTCCGCCCCCTTCCTGCCTCAGATCGCGGCGATCGAGCGCGCCCTCGATGCGGCCTCGATCGCTGAACGCGCCGCCCGCGCGCGGCCCGGAGGTCTTCGTCTGCGCGAGTTCGAACCCGCCCTGGCGGCTGATTTCCACGACATCAACGCGCAGTGGATCGGCGCGATGTTCGCGCTCGAGCCGACCGATCGCGAGGTACTCGAGAACCCGCAGTCCCGGATCATCGCTCCGGGCGGGACGATCCTGTTCGTCGAGGCCCCAGGACTGGGCGTGGTGGGCACCTGCGCCCTGCAGAAGACCGGCCCGACCAGCTTCGAGCTGACCAAGATGGGAGTGCGTGAGAGCGCGCGCGGGCTGAAGGCAGGCGAGTTCCTGCTGGCCGCGATGATCGACAGGGCTCGGACCCTCGGCGCTGATCCGCTCTACCTGTTGACCAATGCGAAATGCGCCGCCGCCATCCACCTCTACGCCAAATTGGGCTTCGTCCACGATGCAGGGATCATGGCGCGTTACGGCACCCGCTATGCGCGGTGCAACGTGGCCATGCTCTATCGGGGCCAGCCCTAAGCGGGAGTTGGGCGGGACACCCAGCGAGCCCGCTCAAGCCGACTAGCCCTCGGTACGCCAGCCGGTGTCGAGGCCGAGCAGGCCGCCAAGCGCCTTGAGATCGCGCTCGACGCCCTCGTTGACCAGCACGGCGAAGGCCGGCTGGACCACCAGGACCAGGCGGTTGCCCTCCTGCTGCAACGCGCTGCCGCTCAGCGCGCGCGGGGAATGGCCGGAGAACCGCCGGCACAGCCGGGCTCCCAGTCCCCAGGCCTGGGCCGCGCGCAGATCGGCCGGGGCGTTCAGGTCCCGCCATTCGGGCGGGAGCACGAGCTGGGCACTGCCCGCCAGCAGCGCGGCGGCCAGCATCGCGCGTTCGCGGTTGGTCACCCCGATCCAGCGCTTGCGCATGGCCCAGATCTCCGCGAGTTCGGTGCGCAGGTTGGGCTCGACCAGCGCCGCGGCGAGGATCAGCATGGTCGCGGCCAGTCGCAGCCGCTCGCCCTCGGCCGCAGCCCCGGCGGGAAGGCACCCTGCCGCGGTCCAGTCGGCCACCAGGGCGGCGGTGGCCGGCAAGACCCCGCGCTGGCGCGTGAAGGCGGTGATCCCGGCCAGCAGCGGGTCCTGCCGGCGCAACCCCGGCGGCAGGCTGGCGTAAAGCAGCCCCTCGCGCAGCCCCCAGGCTGAGAAGACCAGCCGGGCCGGCTGCAGCGCCTCGATCAGAGCCAGCAGCAGCGCCGCCGCATCGGGCAGGCTGGCGAGGCGGGCGCCGGAAATGCCGGGGACCTCGTCGAGCGAGCCGGCCTTGCGCCGGGCCAGCGCCCGCGCCGCCTCCATCGCCGCATCGGGTGCCAGGGCATAGCCATGCGGATCATCGAGCGCGGCCTTGTCCTGGGCCAGGACATAGCGGGCAAAGGCCCGGAACGATCCGCCAACCAGATACAGCGTCTGGCCGGGCGTGGCGGTCCAGCCGGCCTGGTCGAGACTGGCGGCGATGTGGCGGCGGAAGGCCTGCAGCCCTTCGCTGCGCAGGGCCGGCAGGCGCAGGGTGCCAAGCGGCATGCTCACCCCGTGGCTGGCGGCCTGATCCGCCACGTCGACCAGCTCGAGGCTGCCGCCCCCCAGATCGGCCACCACGCCCCGCGCCCCGGGGAAGGCGCCGATCACGCCCATCGCGCTGGTTTCGGCCTCCTCCTCGCCGGACAGCAGGCGCGGGGCAAAGCCCAGCGCGGTCACGGCCGTCAGGAAATCGCCGCCGTTCGTCGCATCGCGCACCGCGGCCGTGGCCACCACGTCAACCTGCGGCACCCCGCGCAGGTCGAGCAGCAGGCGATAGCGCGCCAGCGCGGCCAGCGCCGCCTGCTGGGCCTTGTCCGACAGCACGCCGCGTTCGGCCACGGCCTTGCCGAGGCGGGCGGTGACCTTTTCGTTGTGGAGCACGACCGGCGCGCGGGGCGGGCCGCCGTAGATCACCAGGCGAACCGTGTTCGATCCGATGTCGATGATGGCCCGGGCCGGAGCCAGCACATCAGGGGCCAGCACATCAGAGGCCAGCGCGTCGGCAGCCAGCACGGAGGTCGCGCCACGGTCCTGCATTGCCATCCCCGTCTGTCCACCCGCTCCGGCGGTCCTAGCGCCCGCCGCCGCGCCGCAGCGCCAGCTTGGGCACCTTGCGTCCGCTCGCCAAAGCAGCCCCGCGCCCGGAAAGCGAGGGGTTGGTCATGAAATACCTGTGGAGGTTGAACGGCTTTGGGCCAGGGTCGAGCCGGCGGTAGCTGCCGTCGGGAGCCAGCACCCAGCTCTGCTCGGTATCGAGCAGGTTCGCCAGCATGACCTGGTCGAGCACCTGATCGTGCACGGTCTTGTTGCGGATCGGCACCAGCAGCTCGACCCGGCGGTCAAGATTGCGGCTCATCCCGTCCGCCGACGAGATATAGACCTTGCCCTTGGCATTGGGCAGCGGCGCGCCGTTGCCGAAGGCCCAGATCCGGCTGTGCTCGAGAAAACGGCCAAGGATCGACTTGACCGTGATCCGCTCGGACAGGCCGGGCAGGCCCGGGCGCAGGCAGCAGATCCCGCGCACCACCAGGCTGATGTCCACGCCCGCCTGGCTGGCGGCATAGAGCCGGTCGATCAGCGCCTCGTCGGTCAGCGAGTTGAGCTTGGCCCAGATCGTGGCCGGCTTGCCCGCCCGGGCGAAGGCGATCTCCGCATCGATCAGCTCGTACAGCCTGGTGCGCAGCGTCAGCGGCGAGATCGCCAGCAGCTCGGTCGCCTTGGGCTCGACATAGCCGGTGATGAAGTTGAACAGCTGCCCCACGTCGCGCCCGGCCTTGGGATCGGCGGTGAAGAAGCTGAGGTCGGTGTAGATCCGTGCGGTGACCGGGTGATAGTTGCCGGTGCCGAAGTGGCAATAGGTGCGATAGCCCTCCCCCTCGCGGCGGACCACCATCGACACCTTGGCATGGGTCTTCCAGTCGACGAAGCCGTAGATCACCTGGACTCCGGCGCGTTCGAGCTGGCTGGCCCAGAGCAGGTTCTGCTCCTCGTCGAAGCGGGCCTTCAGCTCGACCACCGCGGTGACCGACTTGCCCGCCTCGGCCGCGGCGATCAGCGCGGCGATCACCGCGGACTGCTTGCCGGCGCGGTACAGCGTCTGCTTGATCGCCACCACCTCGGGATCGGCTGCGGCCTGCCGGAGGAAATCGACCACCACCTCGAAGCTTTCGTAGGGGTGGTGGATCACGATGTCCTTCTCGCGGATGGCGGCGAAGCAATCGCCGTCATGTTCGAGAATGCGTTCGGGATAGCGCGGCGAATAGGGCTCGAACTTGAGCTCCGGTCTGGGCTCCTCGATGATCGCGGCGAGCCCGGCGAAATCGATCGTCCCGCTCATCCGCAGGACCAGCGCGGTCTCCAGCCCCAGCTGGCGGCGCAGCAGGGCCTCGGCATCGGGATCGAAGCTGTCCTCGACCTGCAGCAGGATCACCCGCCCGCGGCGGCGGCGCTGGATCGCGGTGCGGAAGTAGCGGACGAGGTCCTCGGCATCCTCCTCGATCTCGATGTCGCTGTCGCGCAGCACCCGGAAGGCGCCGTTGCCATGGACCCGGAAGCCGGGGAACAGGATCGCGGCGTGACGGCGGATCAGCTCGACGATCGAGACCCAGACCGACCCCTCGCCGGCGATTTCTGCCGGGAGCCGAACGAAGCGCGGCAGGGCCGGCGGGATCAGCACCATCTCGGTCATCGGCGCGCTGTCGGCGATCCGGGTGAGCGAGAACATGATGCCCATGCCCTGGTTGGCGATGAACGGGAACGGGTGCGCCGGATCGATCGCCTGCGGGGTGATGATCGGCAGGATATGCTCGGCAAAGTAGTTGGCGATCCACTGCGCCTCGGCACGACCGAGATCCTCGTCCTCGGCGACCACGCGGATGCCCTCGGCGGCGAGCAGGACGCCAAGCTCCTCGAGGCTGGCCTGCTGGGCGACGACCAGCCCGGTCACGGCATCGCGGATCGCCGAGAGCTGCAGCGCCGGGGTGCGGCCGTCGATCGAGGTCTCCTCGATGCCGCGCTGCGCCTGGCCATGCAGCCCGGCGACGCGCACCATCATGAACTCGTCAAGATTGCTCCCCGAGATCGACAGGAAGCGCAGCCGCTCGAGCAGCGGGTAGTGCGGGTTCTGCGCCTCGGCCAGGACGCGCCGGTTGAACTCCAGCCAGCTCAGCTCGCGGTTGAAGTAGAGCGACGCCGGCCGGGCGTCGGCGAAGGGCTTGTCCGGCGCTGCGGCCTCGCCGGCCAGCAAGGCCTGTTCGCGCTTGTCCATCGCCTGTAACCTGCCCTTCACACGACTGCCTTTCCTGCCGCTTGGGACCGCGATGTTACAGTCCCGTGACGGCAAGGGAAGGGGCTGGGGGCTGCTCCGGTTGCGCGGCCCCACTTGCCCCACGCCGCCGTCTGGCGCATGGGCCGCGGCGATCCGGCCACGGCAAGAGAACGCGCCGATGCAAGAATACGTCCTGACCCTGTCCTGCCTGGACCGCCCCGGTCTGGTCGCCGCCGTCACCGGCCGGCTGTTCCAGCTCGGCGGTAACATCCGCGAGGCGCAGCAGTACAACGCGATCGATACCGGCCTCTTTTTCATGCGGATCAAGTTCGCCTGCGCCGACCTGGCGCCCGAACAGGTGCGCGCCGGCCTGGCCGAGGTCGCCAACCGGCTGGGGATGGACTGGCAGGTGCGCGCCGCGGGCGAACGGCGCCGGGTCCTGCTGCTGGTCAGCAAGTTCGACCATTGCCTGAGCGACCTGCTCTACCGGCAGGCGATCGGCGAACTGCCGATGGAGGTCGTCGCGATCGCCAGCAACCATCCGCGGACAGCCCTTGACGTGCCCGCGATCGGCGGCCTGCCGTTCCATCACCTCCCGATCACCAAGGACACCAAGCCGCAGCAGGAGGCGGCGATCAAGGCCCTGGTCGAGGGGACCGGAGCGGAACTGATCGTGCTGGCGCGCTACATGCAGATCCTGTCGGACGACATGGCCGCTTTCCTGGCCGGGCGCTGCATCAACATCCACCATTCGTTCCTGCCCGGCTTCAAGGGCGCCAAGCCCTACCACCAGGCCCATGCCCGCGGGGTCAAGATGATCGGCGCCACCGCGCACTACGTCACCGCCGATCTCGACGAGGGCCCGATCATCCATCAGGACGTCGAGGCGATCAGCCATGCGGATTCGCCCGAGGACCTGGTGCGCAAGGGCCGCGATATCGAGCGGCGCGTGCTCGCCGAAGCCGTGCAGCTGCATCTCGAGGACCGCGTGTTCCTCGACGGACACAAGACCGTCGTGTTCCGCCATTGAGCCGGCCAGCGGCTCAGGCGAACTCCTCGGTCTCGATCGTCGCCTGCAACGCCGGGGTATAGCGTCCGCCCGCTACCGCCCCGGGCGCGAACAACTGGTCGATCCGCGCGACGAGGGCGGGGTCGGGCCGCCAGTCGGCACGGGCGATGTTCTCGGCCAGGTGCGGGAGCGACCGGGTGCCCGGCAGGGCTATGACGTGATCGCCGCGCGCCAGGACCCAGCCCAGCGCGAGTTGCGCCGGGGTGACCCCGGCCCCGGCCGCCAGGCCCACGAAGGTCTCGATCAGGCCCAGGTTGTGTTCCCAGTTTTCGCCCTGGAATCGTGGCAGGGTTCCGCGCAGGTCGCCCTGGGGCAGCCCCGCCGGATCGCGCAGCGCCCCGCCCAGCGCCCCGCGTCCAATCGGCGAGAAGGCGACCAGCGCCACGCCGAGTTCGCGAGTGGCCTCGAGCAGGGCGATCTCGACGTTGCGCGAGAACGGGGAATACTCGGTCTGCATCGCTGCGATCGGATGGGTCGCATGAGCCCGGCGCAGGGTCTCGGCGCTCATCTCGGACAGGCCGATCCCGCCGATCTTCCCCTCGGCCACCAGCTCGGCCATCTCCCCGACCGAATCCTCGATCGGCACCGAACGGTCCCGGCGATGCATGTAGTAGAGGTCGATGTGGTCAGTCTTCAGCGCGCGCAGGCTGATCTCGCATTCGGTGCGGATCGTCTCGGGACGGCAGTCGATCCAGCGCCGGCCCTCGGCCGCGAATATGCCCATCTTCGACGCGAGGGTGAACTCGCCGCGGCGGTGGCTCAGGCGTTCGCCGATCAGCTCCTCGCTGCGACCGGCGCCATAGAGCCGCGCGGTGTCGAAGTGGTCGTAGCCCAGGTCGAGGGCCTGCTCGAACACCCGCGCAGCCTCGTCCCACGGCAGCGAGGGGCCATAGACGTTGAACACGTTCATGCAGCCCATCGCCACCGGCGTGATCGGCTTGCCGCAGAGTAAGCGCTTGGTCTTCATTGGAGTTCCACCATGATCCTCGTCGAACGTCCGCCGGTTACACCATTCCGCGCCGGCTGCAACGGGCCGCTCCGGGGCAGCGTTTACTTGCGGACGGTTCGTGCTAGGCCGGGGCGATGGCCCGCCCGACCGACAGTCCCGAACTGGAAATCGTGTTCTTGGCGAGCGACATCAGCCGGATGTTCCGCAAGCGGTTCGACAACGCCGCGCGCAGCTTCGGGGTGACGGGTTCGCAGTGGCGCGTGCTGGGCATGCTGAACGCGCGTCCGGGCGAGAGCCAGGCCGTGCTCGCGGCCGAGCTTGAGGTCGAGGCGATCACCGCTGGACGCATGATCGACCGGCTGGAAAAGGCCGGGCTGGTCGAGCGCCGGGCCGACCCGGCGGACCGGCGGACCTGGCGGCTCCACCTCACGGCAGCTGGCGGGCGCCTGCTCGAGCAGCTGCGCGGCACGGTCAGCGACGTGACCGGGGGCGTCCTCGCCGGGTTCGGGCCGATCGAGCAGGACCAGCTGCGCACACTGCTGGCCCGCCTGCGGCAGAACCTTGACGGCGAACGCTGAGCCGCGCTGCCGGGCCGTGGCCGCAGTGCGGGTCAGACCTCGCGGCGTTCGCGGATGAACCCGTGCAGGCCGTGCCACCACTGCAGCGCGATCACCGCGCCCTTGGCCGGCTGCAGCAGGCCCATCATCAGCCCGGCCGCCAGCGGCAGGATGATCGCCGCGAGGGCGCCCGGACCCAGTTCGAAGTCGCGCACGAGGGCGATCAGGACCGGGGCCAGCAGATGGCCGGTGACGAGGATCGAGAGATAGGCCGGGAAATCGTCCGCCTGCTGCGGCGTCCAGTCGACCGCGCAGGCCGGACAGGCCGCGAGCGGCTTGAGCCAGCGTCCGAACAGCGGCCCGGCGGCGCAGCGCGGACAGCGCCCCATCAGGCCGCGGCCCAGCGCCGCCCAGCCCGAGCGCGGCAGGCCCGGCTGGGCGGGCCCCGGGCCAGGCGGGGGAGAATCGGCGGCGCTCACCGCCTCCACCTAGACCCTCCGGCCGCTGCCCGGCAAGCGCGGCCGCGCTCAGCGGTCAGGCCGGGCGGCCGGAGAGGCTGCGCCGCAGCTGCACCGCGGCCTCGTTCAACTTGGCCCGATCATTGCCGATCCGGCGGATCAGCGCCATGGCCTGGGCCGTGGTGAGGCCGTGCTTGCGGGCGAAGTAGCGCAGTTCATAGCCTGTCCCATCGGCCGCCTGGGCCTGGGCGATGGTTCCGCGTCTGGTGGTGTCTTCGCTCATCGCGGTCCCCGGCAAGTCTCGCGCCCCGCGCCGCGCCGGGGCAGATGTGTAGCCTCGATCCGGCCGTGCTCGCGGCGTGATCCCGGCCATCGCTGCCTCAACGCCGCTGCCTGGCAGCAGGTTCCCGGCGGACGGCTCCGGCCCTGTCCCCAGCGTCCCCTTGCCGCTGTGGCGGAACTCTGCTTTGGGGCGGGAAGCGAGGGACATGAACAATGGCGCTCAGGCCGGACACGCCAGCAACCGACCAGGCGCCGACGACCGGTGCCGCCAGCGCGCTGCGCGGCGCGGTGCTGGCCACCCTGGCCATCCTGGCGCTGTCCGGCGGACTCGCGCTGCTGATCACCCCCAATGCCTGGTACCCCGACAGCCTGGTTTTCCTCACGCTGTTCTGTGCCGAGCGGCAGGATCTGCCGGTGGCGGCAGGGATCGGCGCCTGGCTGGCGCTGGCAGGGCTGCGGCCGGTCCTGGCCGCGCGCGCCGCGGCCACGCCGGCGGCAGCGGAGGCAGGCCGGACCGCCAGTCCGTCCGCCCACGGCATGGGCTGGGCCGTGCTGGCGGGGCTGGCGGTGCTGGCGGGCGGCATCTGGCTGATCCGCACCCAGGTGCTGTTCGACCACGATTTCACCCGGGACGAGCACATGGCGGTGTTCGACGCCCGGATCTTCGCCGCGGGCCGGCTGTTCTGGCCGTTTCCGCCCGCCATGATCCCGTTCTTCAGCGGGCTCAACGACCTGTTCCTGTTCCCGATCGGCGACCGCGAAGGACTGGTCTCGGGCTATCTGCCGGTGAATGCCGCAATCCGTGCGCTGCTGGGCCAGATCATCCCGCTGTCACTGGTCTCCCCGGTGCTGGTCGGGCTGGGCGGGCTGGCCCTGTGGCGGATCGCCGAGCGGCTCTGGCCAGGGGACCGGGCCACCCAGGGCGTGGTACTGCTTGGCTATGCCGGTTCGTCGCAGGTGGTGCTGATCGGCACGGCCGCCTTCGCGATGACCACGCACCTGGCCTTCAACCTGATCTGGCTCGCGCTGTTCCTGCGCGGCACCCGCGCCGGGCACGCCGGGGCCCTGCTGACCGGCCTGCTCGCCACGGGCATCCACCAGCCGCTGTTCCATCCCCTGTTCGTGCTGCCCTTCCTCGACCTGCTGCGGCGCCAGGGCCGCTGGCGCACGCTGGCGCTCTATTGCGGCGGCTATCTGGTGATCGGCCTGGTCTGGCTGGCCTGGCCGCACTGGCTGGCCGCCCAGGCCACCACGGTCCTGCCCGCGGGGCCGGCCGAGCAGTTCGGCTTCCTGCCGCGCATCGCCGCGCTGCTGACCCCGCCCAACGTCACCGCGCTCTGCGTCATGGCCGGCAACCTGCTGCGATTCATCACCTGGCAGCACGTGCTGCTGGTGCCGCTGGCGCTGGTCGGAACCTGGCGCTGCGCCGGGCGCGACGATCTGGCCCGGGCGCTGGCCTGGGGTCTGCCGGTCACCTTCGTCGCCATGCTGATCCTGCTGCCGCCGCAGGGGCACGGCTGGGGCTATCGCTATCTCCACGGGCTGATCGGCAACCTCTGCCTGCTGGGGGGCTTCGGCTGGCGCTGGCTGCGCGCCAACGGCGGCACGCCGCGGCGGGCGCTGCTGGTGTCGAGCCTGCTGTCCTTCGCCGTGCTGCTGCCGGTGCACGCGGCGATGGTCCGGACGATGATCGCCCCCTATGCCCGCGCCGCCCAGGCCTTCGCCCGGCTGGATGCCGACTATGTGGTGGTCGATTCCACCAGCCTGCCGTTCGGGACCAACTTCGTCCTCAACCGCCCCGATCTGAGCAACCGCCCGCGCCTGCTGCTTGGCAGCCTGGTCTTTCCCGCGGACCTGGCCCGGCTCTGCCCCGGCCGCACGATCGCCTTCGCCGATGCCCCGGCCTTTGCCGAAACCTACCGCTACTACCAGGAGCCGGTTCCCGTCCGGGCCTCGTCGCTCCAGGAAGCCCAGAAGCGCGCGGCCCGCCGGGCCGGCTGCACAGTGAGCGTGGCCCCCATCCGCTGAGCCACGCACAGCCGCCGCAAAACGGATTGCACGATCCGCCCCGACCTTGTAGAGGCCGCCCCTGCCCGCCGGCACCCGCCCAGGCAGCGCCGCTTTAGCTCAGTTGGTAGAGCACATCATTCGTAATGATGGGGTCACGTGTTCGAGTCACGTAAGCGGCACCATATTTTTCAATGAGTTAGGCGATGTCGTCGACGTAGTTGAAAAGTTCCCTCACTGCATCCCCACTCACATTGTCAAAAATGCCAAGCCAAAGCGCTGATTTGCGACAGAGAGGGCCCCCCCCCCGGGGGGGGGGCTTGGGATGGCACGTGAGCCAGACGTCTCTAAGCCCGCTTCTCGCGCGATATAAGAATCTAGAAGTTTGGAATCCCTTTTGAGCGCAGCCAAGCCCTAAGAGATAATAGCGTCAAAACGCTGCCGCAGGATGGGATACTCCCGGTATTGCGGTTCCTTTTCTATTCTCCGGGCTGCTACCAAAGCGGTTAGGTCATCGTCATCTAGCGCAATGATGTACCCACGACCGTCCAGCGCTGTGTCGCGGCAGCGTTGCTCGAACCTAGCCTTATCGTCGAACCGACGGGCCACAAGGATGCCAACATTACCCCGACTCCTGCCGAAGCGCCCTGAAAGCTGGTCGAGTTCAGGATTGGCCACCTCACTGCGGTAGTTTTTGCATTCGACGAAGATTTGGGGGGCCATGTAGTGCTTCGCGAGCCACTCAAAGAAGCCTACGCCTGCCATGTTGGTGTATTTGATATCTATCCTTTTCCTACCTTGATGAATTTCATGCTGGTAAACCGGATGCACGAGGTCGGGATAAAACAATGCCGTGAGCAAGGCCTCGATGGTCTTCTCATATGCGCTCGCATGTTCCGCCCCGGTGCGGAGCGACGTCACAGCTGTCAAAAGCGCGTCCCAATCAGTCGGCTTGTCGCCTTCGACATGATCAAGGTCTTCGTGACTAAGCGGCAGGAAAGGTCGTTTTCCCACTTCATTGCGGTACTCATCCAACACGTCGGGTCGTTTGAGCGTCTGTTCAATGACAGCCTTTTTATTGCTGCCGTATTTTTCGATGAGGTCTTTCTTATGGACCTTCGGCCCTTTTTTCAGCATCGTCACCAGTGCTGAACCAGCTTTCAATTCCTCACGCTGCATTTCTTCAAGCATGTAATGGCGATAAAAGTATTGCGTATCATACAGCGAAGTGCGCCTTACAATCGCTTTAGGAACAAGCAGAAGCTTTCCGGTTTTCGTCATTGGAAGATCAACGAACTGCGTGATCCATTCTCCACGACTGGGATGCCACATCGGACCCGAAGGAATACCCTGCTCAAGAGGGATGCCGATTTGATTCGCTTGCTCTTGCGTATATTCAATCAACGGGCCACGAATAATGTTCGTCGTAATATCAGACACAATGTCGACTGAAATTCCTGGGATAAGCAAAACTGTGTCTTCAAGATCTCGGATTAGGCCGGACTTCGCTGCTGCACTCTGGCTGAGTGCGGTCCAGACATCGTGAGCCGACTCATTTCCGAGAGCACGTCCACGTGACTTCTCGCGCGACATGCCTAAGTGAGTTTCGTTGGGTTCACGCAGCTCTTGCAGCAACGCTTCCGCAGCTCTGTCCTTGCCATCTTTGATGAGTTGAATAACCCTCTCGAAGAAATTTTGGATGAGCGATACACATCCATCCCCCCAATCCGTTTGCATCAAAGTCAGCGCACGCGGGCTAATAAATACGCGGGTGTCTCGCTCTATGTCGACGTCCACAAAATCTAACGTCGCCTGTGATCGACGAAGATTGAATACTTTAGAAACCCGCTGATTTCGACGACGACTGCCCATTTTCTGTCCTCCAGAATGATATATAGATACACTCGTCAGCCAAACTATGAAAGAGCAGTCAGCCCTGAATACAATGTCCGGAACCTGTTAACGTGCAAGGTTGGATTGCTGGCCGAACACGCTATCGTGGGCTTGTGTAATGATCTTTTGGACGCCACCGAGGAAGTCGAGAGGGAAAATGCCTTTTTCTGCAACCGTTTACAACGTGTTGATTGCATCGCCGTCCGACGTACCCCATGAGCGGCAGGCCATTGCTCAAAGTCTCCATGAGTGGAATTCACTGCACGCACAGACGCAAGGCATAATGCTCCAGCCGGTCATGTGGGAGACGCACAGCGCTCCCTCTATGGGGGATCGCCCGCAAGGGATCATCAACGATCAAGTTGTCCGCGGGTGCGATATGCTTATCGGAGCCTTCTGGACGCGTCTCGGCTCCCCTACTGGCGTTGAGGACAGTGGAACTGTCGAAGAAATAAAGTGGTTTCTTAACAACAAGAAGCCAGTTATGCTTTATTTCTCAAAAGCACAAGTTGATCTTGATAACGTTGACATTGAACAGTTTAAGAAGCTGAAAGAGTTCAAATCGTCAATTCGTGATAAAGGAATTCAAGAGGATTATTATTCAGTTAATGAGTTGAGTCAAAAACTTTCGAGGCAACTAGTAATAATCATGCGAGAAATGAATACAGGACCAATGATCGACAAAAGGACGGTCGAAGCTGTCCGTGCATCGACTAGAGAGTCCGGTGATTCAGAGAAACAGATTAAAGTCAAAACTCCCAAAATTTCATCGTCAACTACTGATGACGACGTTTGGCTAGAAGATTACACCGAGAAAGCTTTTATAATTCGGGGCGACAGCAAGGACGTTAAGGAAGAATTGAAGGAACTTGGTGGAAAATGGATTTCATGCCGAGACAAGACAAAAGCTTGGATGTTTTCAAAACGACATGTTGTTGAAGTAGCAAAACTTCTCAAGATAAGGCCAGTTTTGAGAGCTGCTTCATGTTAGTTCCGTTGCCCTACCCTTGTTCGATCATCCGGCGTTCGGCATCCGTAAGCCCATAGAGGCCGTAGAGTTGATTATTCAGCGCCGCTTCCCGTTGCGCGATAGTTACCTTCATCGTGCGCTGTTGGAGTTCGAGCGCGATGACCTGATCCCGTAGAGCCTGATTTTCGGTCACGATCAGTTTCCGAAGGAGATTGACCAGCGCTCGCCCCGGATTGTTGGTTGGCGGGTTGAAGCTATCGAGGCGGGCATTCCATTGGGCCGCGATGAATGGGCCTTCCACCGGGCCAACAAAGATGCCGTTTATGATGGTTGCGCCGTCGGCCAGAACCCGAAGCTCTCCGCGCTCGAACACAGCTTCCAAGACCACCTCGGGATGCAATGCGCTGGTTATGGTGCCGTAACGATCTTCAAGTTCGTCATTATACGCAGTTGTTGCCCACGCTCCTGCGTCCACACCGCGCGGTGCCTCACCACGCCGCTGCCTGGCGGTGCGCAAAGTCGGAAAGATGAAGTCGAGCCGCCTGCTTTGGGCTGGGCTGCCTTCCAATCTGTGACGCAAATCTCGCAGGGTATCCCGGCGAGACGTATCCATCCGGCGGGGGCCGCCTTGCCTGGGTAGGCAGCGAGCGCTCTTAAGCGTGCTCTTAAGAGTGTGCTTAGGAGCGGTCGTTGGGCCAGGTGACGGTATTTTCGGGGCCAGAGCGGCGTCGG
>NZ_JACLAX010000006.1 GCF_014230355.1 Novosphingobium piscinae | reverse complement strand
GGCCCGGGCGAGGCGCCGCGCCGTGGCCCCAGCCTCGAGGACCTGTTCCGCGGCCGGTCCGGCGCGCCGGGTGGCGGCGGCGGACGCGGCTTCGGCGGCGGCATGCCGCGCCTGCCGCAGCGCCCCGACGGGCGCAGCTGGCTCCCGGCGATCGCCGGCGGCGTCGCGCTGATCTGGCTGGGCCTGACCACGGCCCACATGCTCGGCCCCAAGGAGCAGGGCATCGTCGTGACGCTGGGCAAGTACTCGCGCACCATCGGCCCGGGCGTCTCGCTGACCCTGCCCTGGCCGATCGAGAGCGTGACCGTCCGTGACGTGACCTCGATCCAGCGCAACACGATCCCCGAGGGCGAGGCCGAGAAGCTGATGCTGACCAGCGACCAGAACCTGGTCGACATCAGCTATCTGGTCCGCTGGAACATCAACGACCTCAAGCTCTACACCTTCCAGCTCGCCGATCCCGAGGCGACCGTGAAGGAGGTGGCCGAGGCGGCGATGCGCGCCTCGATCGCCGAGGTCCCCCTGACCGACGCGATGGGCGGCGCCGGCCGCGCGCTGATCGAGCAGAACGTGCGCGCCCGCATGCAGGCCGTGCTCGACACCTACCGCGCCGGCGTGCTGATCCAGGGCGTGGAGATCAAGAAGGCCGATCCGCCGCAGAAGGTGATCGATGCGTTCCAGAAGGTCACCGCCGCGCAGCAGGACGCCCAGCGCGAGATGTCCAACGCCCAAGCCTGGGCCCAGCAGATCACTGCGCGCGCCCAGGGTGATGCCGCCGCCTTCGACAAGGTCTACGAGCAGTACAAGCTGGCCCCCGAGGTGACCCGCCGGCGCATGTACTACGAGACGATGGAACGCGTATTGTCGAACAACGACAAGGTGATCATGGCCGCGCCGGGGGTGAACTCCTACCTGCCGCTGCCGGAGCTGCGCAAGAAGGCCCAGGCGGCCCCCGGTGCGGCCCCGGCCGAGGGAGGGAACTGACCATGGCCTTCGCTGACTTCTGGCGTGACAACAAGCCCGCCGCGATTGGCGCCCTGGTCGTGGCGATCGGCGCGCTGTCGTGCTTCACCATCGTGCCCGAGACCGAACAGGCGGTAGTGGTGCGGCTTGGCGATCCCGATCGCGTGATCAACCGCTTCCGCCCCAATGCCGATTTCGGCCAGACCGGCGCCGGCGTGATCTTCCGCGTGCCGTTCATGGAGCGGCTGGTGCGGATCGACAAGCGGGTGATGTCGGTGGACATGGAGCGCCAGCAGGTGCTCTCGACCGACCAGCAGCGGATCGAGGTGGACGCCTATGCGCGCTACCGCATCATCGATCCGGTGCGGATGGTCCGCTCTGCCGGCACCACCGAACGGGTCGGCGAGCAGCTCCAGCCGATCCTCTCCTCGGTGCTGCGGCAGGAGCTGGGCAAGCGCACCTTCCAGTCGCTGCTCACCGCCGAGCGCGGCCAGGCGATGAAGAACATCCGTGACGGGCTGGATCGCCAGGCACGCGAATACGGCGCCCAGGTGATCGACGTGCGGATCAAGCGCGCCGACCTGCCCGACGGCACCCCGCTCGAATCCGCCTTCGCGCGCATGGCCGCGGCGCGCGAGCAGGAGGCGACCACGATCGTCGCCCAGGGCCAGCGCAACGCCCAGATCATCCGGGCCACGGCCGAGGCCAACGCGGCGAAGATCTATGCCGATGCCTTCAACAAGGACCCGGCATTCTACGACTTCTACCGCGCCATGCAGAGCTACGACACGACCTTCTCCAACACCAAGAACGCCGGGCAGAGCACGATCCTGCTGTCGCCCGACAGCAGCTATCTGCGCCAGTTCAAGGGTGGGGCCCAATAGGGCAGCTCCGGCGTGGGCCGCGGCGGGCCCGGGCCGGACCGCCCCATTCAATCTGCGTTAAGGCCGCGCACGGTGAAACGGGATTGAGCCCTTCGGCCCCCATCGTGCCAGAGCAAAGGAACACAAAGGACGTGAAGCCCGTGCGATACGCTTATGGAGTGACTTCCGCGCTGTTGCTTGGCGGCGCGGCGCTATCGCTGGTCACCGGCCTCCCCGCCGGAGCCCAGGTCGCGCAGAACGATGCGCAGCAGATGCAGCAGGTGGTCCCGCGGGCCGGCGCCCCGACCAGCTTCGCCGACCTGACGGCGCAGTTGCAGCCGGCCGTGGTCAACATCTCGACCCGGCAGCGCGTGCGCGTCCAGCAGCAGGACGGCAACCCCTTTGCCGGCACCCCCTTCGCCGACCTGTTCGGCGGCGGCCAGGGCGGCGCACCGCAGACCCGCGAGGCGCAGTCGCTCGGCTCGGGCTTCCTGATCTCGGCCGACGGCTACGTGGTGACCAACAATCACGTGATCGCTGCCGACGGCCAGAGCGAGGTGGAATCGATCACGGTCAAGCTGACCGACGGCACCGAGTTCCCGGCCAAGCTGGTCGGCCGCGATGCCGCCTCAGACCTGGCCGTGCTGAAGATCACCGGGACCAAGCCCTTCCCCTTCGTGAAGTTCGGCGACAGCCGCAACGTTCGCGTCGGTGACTGGGTGATCGCGATCGGCCAGCCGTTCGGGCTGGGCGGCACGGTCACCGCCGGGATCATCTCGGCGGTCTACCGCGCCACCGGCTCGGGCTCGGCCTATGACCGCTACCTGCAGACCGACGCGGCGATCAACCGGGGCAACTCGGGCGGGCCGATGTTCGACATGCGCGGCAACGTCATCGGCATCAACAACGCGATCTTCTCGCCCACCGGCGGCAGCGTCGGCATCGGCTTCGCCATTCCGGCGGAGACCGCGGCGCCGATCGTCGAGAAGCTCAAGGCCGGCAAGGCGATCGAGCGCGGATACCTGGGCGTGCGCATCCAACCGCTCGGCGAGGATCTGGCGGATTCGGTCGGGATCCCGCACAACCGCGGCGAATTCATCCAGGCGGTCGAGCCCGGTGGGGCAGCGGCCAAGGCCGGGATCCAGGGCGGCGACGTGGTGGTCAAGGTCGATGGCAAGGAGGTCACCCCCGACCAGACCCTGTCCTTCATCGTCGCCAACACCCCCCCGGGCAAGCGCATCCCGATCGAGCTGATCCGCAACGGTCAGCGCCTCACCGTGCAGGCCGACGTCGCCCGCCGCCCGAGCGAGGACGAGCTGGCCCAGGCCCAGAGCTTCGACCAGCAGCCCGGGCAGGACGGCGACCAGTTCAACCGGCCGCCCAAGAAGCAGGGCGAAGGGCTGGTCGAGCAGGCGCTCGGCTTCTCGGCCATCCCGCTCAACCCCTCGATCATCCGCCAGCTCGGCGCGGCCGAGGGCACCCAGGGCGTGGTGATCACCGCGGTCGACAGCTCGTCGGATGCCGGCCAGAAGGGCCTGCAGCGCGGCGACATCGTGCTGACCGCCAACTACACTCCGGTGACCACGGTGGCCCAGCTCGAGACGATCGTCCGCGCCGCCAAGGCGCAGAACCGCAATGCCGTGCTGCTGCGCGTGCAGCGCCGCGGCCAGCCGGCGATCTACATGCCGGTGCGCCTGCGCTGATCCGGCGCCGGCAAGCGAACCCAGCGACAGCAGCGGCCCCGCCTCCAGCCAGGAGGCGGGGCCGTTCGCTGGTACGGCCCGGCGATGGTCCGGGGCGGTGGCATCAAGGGTCCGGGAACGGCCCCCAGGACAACCTGTTCAGGACAGGCCCTGGCGCAACGCCCGACGACGCTGGATGAGCAGCACCAGCGCGCCCAGCACGTTCCACGCCAGGCAGGCCAGCAGCGTCTTGGTCGGCAGGCTGACGAACAGGTAGAGGCAGCCGGCGACCGCGCCGCAGCCGACCGCGATGCCGCCCGGCACGCGGAACGGCCGCACGGCATCGGGCTCGCGCCGGCGCAGGGTGACCAGGCAGACCCCGACCGCCGCGAAGGCGATCAGCGTGCCAGCATTGGCCAGCGCGGCGATGTCCGAGATCGGCAGGACCCCGGCCAGCACGGCGACGATCACTGCGGTCATCCAGGTGACCCGCAGCGGCGTGCCGCGCGGGCTGAGCCGGGCCAGCCCGGCCGGCAGGAAGCCGTCGCGGGCCATGGCGAGGAAGATGCGGCTTTGCCCGTAGAGAAATCCGAGGAGCACGGTCGGCAGCGCGATCACCGCCGCCACCGCGACCACCCGCGCCACTGCGCCCTGGCCCATCTGGCGCAGGATCAGCGCGAGCGGCTCCGGACTGTCGGCAAAATCGGCGAAGGGCCGCGCCCCGATCGCGGCCGCGGCGACGAGCACATAGACCAGCGTGCAGATCGCCAGCGAGCCGAGGATGCCGATCACCAGGTCCCGTCCCGGTTCGCGGGTCTCCTCGGCCGCGGTCGAGATCGCGTCGAAGCCATAGAACGCGAAGAAGATGATCGCCGCGGCCGCCATCACGCCGCGCTCGACCCCGTCGGGGCCCATGTGCTTGCCGAAGCCGAACGGCATGAACGGGGAGAGGTGCGTGGCATCGAACGCCGGCAGCGCGACGATCACGAACAGGCTCAGGGTGAGGATCTTGACCACCACCAGCACGGTGTTGATCCGCGCGCTCTCATGGGTGCCGAAGGCCAGCAGTGCGGCGACCACGGCGATGATGAACACCGCCGGCAGGTTGGCGATCCCGCCCAGCTCGGGTCCGCGCGTCAGCGCCGCGGGCAGCCCGGCCGCTTCCAGCAACGGCGCGGCATAGCCCGACCATCCCACCGCGACGGTCGAGACCACCAGCGAGTACTCGAGGATCAGGCTCCATCCCACGATCCAGCCCAGCGTGGGACCGAGCACGCGATGGCTGTAGCTGTAGGCGCTGCCCGCCGCGGGCATCATCGCCGCCAGCTCGGCATAGGCCAGCGCCGCCAGCGCACAGATCCCACCGGCAATCGCGAAGGACAGCAGGACCGCCGGACCAGCGCGGTCGGCCCCCACCCCGATCAGCGTGAGAATCCCGGTGCCGACGATCGATCCGACCCCGAGCGCGACCAGATGCGGCCACGACAACGTGCGCGACAGGGTGGCGGGCGCGGTATGGCTCGGCGGGGTGGCAGTCATCGGCTGGTCCTCTTTCGACCCGGGGCATCCTTGCCGCTGATCGCCGGTGATGCAACCGCGTCGGCCGCCGAGCCGGGGTCCGGTGGCTACTGTCCGCGCCGCCCTTGTCGCCCGGTCGCCTGGTCAAGGAAATCGTCATTGGCGGCGGCGGGTGGGCCGCCGTCGTCAGGCGGCGGCTGGCCGTTGTCCTCGATCCGTCCGCGTGGACCATCGCCCGGCGCGCCGCCCTGCGAGCGCGCGGGGTCGATCAGGTTGCCCTGCTCGTCGACATAGTAATAGTCCTCGGGGCTGCCGGTCATCGCCTCGTCGTCAGGCTCGAGCTGCCATTCGGGCAGGACCAGCTCGGTGTCGAACTTCTCGAGCGGGCGGCGCGCGGTCGCGACCCGCATGTACTGCGCGAAGGCCCGCGCCGGGGCAGTGCCGCCCATCAGGCCGGGGATCGGCCGGGCATCGTCGCGGCCCATCCACACCCCGGTGGTGATCCCGCTGGAGAAGCCGATGAACCAGCCGTCCTTGTTCGAACTGGTGGTACCGGTCTTGCCCGCCACCGGCCGCCCGATCTGCGCGGCGCGCCCGGTGCCGATGTTGACCGCGGTCTGCAGCAGGTCGGTCATCGCCGCCGCCACGAAGGGCTGGAGCAGCTGTTGCCCGGCCACGGAGCGATGCTCGTAGAGCACGCGTCCGTCGGTCGTGGCGACCTTCGTGATCCCGTAGGGTTCGACCGCGGTGCCCTTGGCCGAGACCGCGCCAAAGGCCCGGGTGATGTCGATCAGCCGCACGTCGGAGGTGCCCAGCACCATCGAGGGCATGGTGTTGATCGGGGTGGTGATCCCAAGCCGCCGCGCCATGCCGGCGACCGTGCCGAAGCCGACCTCGTTGCCGAGCTGCGCGGCGACCGTGTTCTTCGAATAGGCAAAGGCGGTGCGCACGTCGATCCGGCCGGCGAAGGTGCGGCCGTCGTTGTGCGGGCTCCAGCCGGCGATCGTCACCGGCTCGTCGACCACGGCATCGTCGGGCTTGTAGCCCGCCTCGATCGCCGCGAGATAGACGAACAGCTTCCACGCCGAGCCCGGCTGGCGCACCGCGTTGGTCGCCCGGTTGTAGTTCGAGGTGACGTAGTCGGTCCCGCCGACCATCGCCAGCACTGCGCCGTCGCGGTCGAGCGAGACCAGCGCGCCCTGGGCGCCCTTGGGCGCATGGCGCGCGACCGCGTCGGTGGCGGCGCGCTGCATCGCCGGATCGAGCGTGGTCCAGACCTCGATCGGCTCGCTGTTTTCGGGCACCAGCAGGTCGAGCTGCGGCAAGGCCCAGTCGGTGAAGTAGCGCACCGAGTTCTGGCCCTGCTCGGCGGCGAAGCGGACCGTGTCGAAATCGACCCCCTCGGCCTCGCCGGCCGAGATCGCGCCGGCATCGAGCATGGTCTCGACCACCACCCGTGCGCGCTTGACCGCGGCCTCGGCATCGGCGGTGGGCGAATAGCGCGACGGTGCCTTGACCAGTCCGGCGATGATCGCCGCTTCGGGCAGGGTCAGTTCGGTGCCGGGATGGCCGAAGAACTTGCGCGCGGCGGAATCGATGCCGTAGGCGCCGCCCCCGAAATAGACCTTGTTGAGGTAGAGCTCGAGGATCTCGTCCTTGCTGAACTTGCTCTCGAGCGCGATCGCCAGGATCGCCTCGCGCGCCTTGCGGGCGAAGGTGCGGTTGTTGTTGAGGAACACGTTGCGGGCGAGCTGCTGGGTGATGGTCGAGCCGCCCTGCCGCCAGCGCCCGCTCTGCGCGCGGACGAACACCGAGCGGGCGATGCCCACCGGGTCGACCCCGAAGTGGTCATAGTAGCGGCGATCCTCGACCGAAATCATCGCCTGCTTCATTGTCCGCGGGATCTGCCCGACCGGGATCCACTTGCCATAGCTTGGCCCCAGCGAGACCAGCTCCGAACCGTCGCGCGCGCGCACGATGATCATCTGGCCTTCCTGCTGCGACTTGAGCGCGCCGAAGCTGGGCAGCGACGAGGCCGCGACGGCGACCGCCACGCCGAGGGCCAGCACCGCGGCCACGCCCGCGGCGACGGTCCAGGCCAGCACGCGTTTCACGAAACGGCCGAAGCCGCCGCCGCCACCCTTGCCGCCACTTCCGCCATTGCCGCCGCCGGCCGCGGTACGGGGCGGTCTGGGCGGCGTGCCGGAAGGATTACGCCGGACATCGGTTCGGGCCATGCGGTCTTTCTGATCCTCTGCAGCCCACACCCCTGGGCCCACCTCACTGCGCTCCCTGCATAGGCGAAGGCGAACACAGCGTTAACAAAAAAGCGCGGCGCCGGAACGCGCCGGCGCGGGCCGGGTGCCTCAGTCCTTCGGGGTGAACGCCAGCGAGGCGCTGTTGATGCAGTAGCGCAGCCCCTCGGGCCCGGGGCCGTCGGGGAAGACGTGGCCTAGGTGGCCCTCGCAGGTGGCGCAGCGGACCTCGGTGCGGACCATGCCGTGCGACTGGTCGACCAGCTCGTCGACCGCGTCGGCCGCGACCGGGGCGGTGTAGCTGGGCCAGCCCGATCCGGAATTGTACTTCGTCTCTGACGAGAACAGCGGCGTGCCGCAGCCGGCGCAGGCATAGAGACCGGGCGCCTTGTTGCCTTCGTACTTGCCGGTGAAGGCCCGCTCGGTGCCCCCGCGGCGCAGGATCTGGTACTGCTCCGGGGTCAGCCGCTCGCGCCACTCGGCATCGCTGAGGGTCAGTTTCTCGGTCATCAGGGTCTCCTAGCTGCGCGCCAAGATGGGAATCGGGCGGCGCGCCTGCAAGGAGGTTCGCCGCCCCGCCCAACCGGTTACAGCTTGGCGAGGAGCGCCAGCAGGCGCGCCCAGGCCCGTTCGGCCTCGGCCTTGTCGTAGACTGGCGAATCCGGGACGGTCCAGCCGTGGTCGGCGGCATAGACCTCGACCTCGGCGGCGCGACCCGCCGCGGTGGCGGCGACCTTGAACGTGTCCTTGTCGGCCGGGGCGCGGCCATCATCGTTGCGGGCCACGGCGATCAGGTAGGCGGCGCGGGTGCGCGGCAGGAGCAGGTGCGGGCTGTCCGGCTTGTCGGTGACAAGGCCGCCACCGTGGAACGATCCCACGGCGCCGACCCGGGCCGGCGCGGCGAAGGCGGTGCGCACCGCGAAGGGGCCGCCCATGCAGTAGCCAGTGGTGCCGATGCCGCGCCTGGTATCGACCGCGGCCTGCTTGTCGAGCCAGGCGACGAAGGCGCCGCCGTCGCGGATGATCCCTTCGGGGTTGATCTGCGCGATCATCGGCCGCAACCGCTCCTGCCCGGCCGGAGTGCGCCACGAGGCGAAGTCGGCCAGGACCGGAGCCTTGGCGCTGCGATAGTACTGGTTGACCAGCAGCACGGCAAAGCCGGCCTCGGCCAGCCGCCGGGCCATGGCCTTGTTGGCATCACGGATCCCGGCGATGTCGGGCCACATGACCACCGCGGGATGCCTGCCCTTGGCCGGATGGACGAACACGGCATCGGCGGTGCCATCGGGGGTTGGCACAGCCACCACCGTCTCGCGCAGCGCCGGCGCCTTGCCCGCCGCCGCCGCAGGGGTCCAGGCGGCCATCGCCGCGGCGGTCCCAGCCACACCGAAGGTGCGCCGCGACACGCCGGCCGTGACGGCTTGCTGCTCAGCTTCGAAGGTGAAATCGTCGCACATCGCCTGTCACTCCAAACTCCATCCGGAGTGCAGCCTAGCGCAACGGAAGCCCCGCGCAACTGCCCCGAGTCTTGCCCTGCCGGCTCGCCCGTGGCCTAAGCAGCGGGATGGACGATCCACAGGACATTCCCGCCTGGCAGCGGCTCGACGCGGCGATCACCACCTCGGGTGCCCTCACCGCCGACCATGTCGCGCGGCTCGCCGCGCTGGGGGTGCGCAGCGTGATCAACCTGGCCCTGGCCGAGCACCCGCAGGCCCTCGCGGATGAAGCCGCGCTGCTGGCCGCGCAGGGCATCGCCTATACCCATATTCCGGTCCCCTTCGATGCCCCGGACGAGGCCCATTTCGCCGCCTTCCGCGCCGCGCTCGACGCGGGTCCGCGGCCGGTCCACGTCCACTGCATCCTCAACTGGCGGGTTTCGGCGTTCTTCTACCGCTATCACCGCGCGGTGCTGGGGATGCCCGAGCCGGCGGCGCGCGCGCTGATGGCGCGGCAGTGGGACCCGCTGACCCACGATCACCCGGCGGCGCCGATCTGGGCCCGGTTCATCACCCCGGAGGCCTGACCCTGTCCCACCCGGATGGTCCTTTGCCCAGCCACCTGCCCGACCGTCTCGCGGGACGGCTGGCCGGCTACCGCACCGAACCTGTGGAGGCGGGCGAATCCGGCGCGGTGGTGATCCGGCTGACGCCCACCGGCACGGGTTCGCCGCTCTATCTCAAGAGCGCTGCGGGCGCCGCCGCAGCGGCCGAACTCGCCGCAGAGACGATGCGGCTGCGCTGGCTGGCCTCGCGGGTCCCGGCCCCGACCGTGGTCGACTGGGTGACCGAGCCCGACCGCGCCTGGCTGCTGATGACGGCACTCCCCGGCGCCACCGCCGCCGCGCAGCTCGAGCGCGCCGCCCCGGCCGAGCAGGGGGCGATCGTTGCCGCTCTCGCCGCGCTGCTCAACCGCCTGCAGGCCTTACCGATTGCCTCCTGTCCCTTTGACGCCAGCGACAGCAGGCGGCTCGACCAGGCCCGCGCGCGGATCGACGCCGGACAGGTCGACCCTGCCGATTTCGATGCGGAGCGGGCCGGCTGGACACCGGAGCAAGTCTGGGCAGCCCTGAGGAACGCCCGCCCCACCCGGACCGAGCCGGTGGTGAGCCACGGAGACTTCACCCTCGAGAACGTGGTGATCGCACCGGACGGGCGTGCCGGCTGCATCGATGTCGGCCGACTCGGCGTGGCCGACCGCTATCAGGACATCGCGCTGGCCTGGCGCGGCCTGGCCGATCATGGCGCGGCCTTGCAACGCCGCTTCCTGCAGGCGGTGGCCGCTGATCCGGTCGACGCCGAGCGCCTCCGCTTCCACCTGCTCCTCGACGAGCTGTTCTAGGCGCCGTCGGCCGGGTCGGAACCGGACCGGGTCAGCGGCTCAGCGCGGCCTCGCATTCGGTCACCAGCTCGGCGATGATCGCCGCGGCGGGCTCCTCGCGGGTGACCATGCCGACGGACTGGCCCGCCATCAGCGAGCCATTCTCGACATCGCCATCAATCACCGCGCGGCGCAGCGCGCCGGCCCAGAAGTGCTCGATCTGGAGCTGGGCCTCGCCCATCTCGATCGTCCCCGCATCCAGCAGTTGCGCCACCTCGCGCTGCTTGGCGGTGAATTCCTCGGTGCCCTTGTTCTTCAGCGCGCGCACCGGAATCACCGGCAGGCGCGGATCGACCTGCACGCTGGCCACGGCGTCACGGGCATTGGCGCGGAAGAAGGCCTGCTTGAAGGCGGGGTGGGCGATCGACTCGGCCGCGCACGCGAAGCGGGTGCCGAGCTGGACGCCGGCGGCGCCCATCTCGAGATAGGAGGCGATCATCTCGCCCCGGCCGATCCCCCCGGCAACGAACACGATATGCTCCTCGGCCAGGGCCGGCAGGAACTCCTGCGCCAAGACCGAAGTGGCGACCGGGCCGATGTGACCGCCCGCTTCCGAGCCTTCGATCACCAGGGCGTCGGCGCCAGAGCGGAGCAGCTTCTTCGCCAGCGCCAGGGTCGGCGCGAAGACCAGCACCTTGCCGCCGAACGCCTTGATCGCCTCGACCGAGCCCTTGGGCGGAATGCCGCCGGCCAGCACCACGTGGCCCACCGCGTGCTTGGCGCAGACCGCGATCAGCTCGAACAGCTGCGGATGCATGGTGATCAGGTTGACGCCAAAAGGCCGGTGGGCCAGCGCCTTGGTGGCGGCGATCTCGGCATCGAGCAGCGCCGGGGTCATGGCCCCGCAGGCGATCACGCCGAACCCGCCGGCATTGCTGATCGCGGCGACCAGATTGCGCTCGGACACCCAGCTCATCGCGCCGCACAGGATCGCATAGTCGCTGCCGAGAAACTCGGCCCCGCGGGCCATCAGCGCCCTGGTCTTGTCCGTCACGTCGCTCTCCGTCCTGGTCCGCAAACCGCCGCCCTATAGGACCTGCACCGCCTGGCGCAAAGCCATGCTGCAGGGCTTGCGCACAGGCGATTACGGTCATCGCAACAATCGATTTAACTCTACCGATTTAGATGATATTGGCGCGCCCTTCGATTCGCATTTGCAGGTCTGGGCGCGCGAAACCCCTCGGTTCCGCGCGCCAGAGCCCGTCGGCAGGCAAGCCCCTGTGTCTGTCGGAAGGGTCGCAGGCCAGGCCACGGCGCAAAACGTGGCCTGGTCCCAGTCTCCGGTTCGGACGCTTGCCCGGACCGGAGACTGATGGGGTTCAGAACAACCGGGTCAGCGCATAGAACAGCGCACCGACCAGCGCCGATGCGGGAATCGTGATCACCCAGGCGGTGACCACGCTCTGCGCCACACCCCAGCGCACTGCCGAGGCCCGCCGCGCGGTGCCGGCACCGATGATCGCGCCGGTGATCGTGTGCGTGGTCGACACCGGGATGCCCAGGGTCGAGGCGCTGAACACCACGATCGAGCCGGCCAGCGAAGCACTGAACCCCTGGTGCTGCGACAGCTTGGTGATCCGCGAGCCCATCGTCTCGATGATCTTCCACCCGCCCGACAGCGTGCCCAGTCCCATCGCGATGTAGCATGAGATCGCCACCCAGTGCGGCACCTCGAAGTCGCCGTGGAGATAGCCGGTCGAATAGAGCAGCACGGTGATGATGCCCATGGTCTTCTGCGCATCGTTGAGCCCGTGGCTGAGCGAATAGGCCGCCGAAGAAACCAGGTGCAGCACCCGCAGGCTGCGCTCGGCGCGGTTGGCGGTGACCTTGTGGAGGGCCCAGCTGCTGAGCAGCATGACCAGCAGCGCCAGCATCATGCCGATCAGCGGCGAGGCGACGATCGCCACCAGGGTCTTCGACAGTCCGCCCCACTTGACCCCGGTGAACCCGGCATGGGCCACGCCGGAGCCAATGATCCCGCCGACGAGGGCATGGCTCGACGATGACGGGATGCCCTTGAGCCAGGTCACCACGTTCCAGAACATCGCGCCGATCAGGGCCCCGAAGACCACCTGCGGGGTGACCAGATCCTTGTCGATCAGGCCCTTGCCGATCGTATCGGCCACGGCGTGGAGGCTGGGATAGGCCAGTGTCAGGAAATAGGCGGAAAAGTTGAAGAAGGCGGCAAAGGCCACGGCCCGCACCGGCGAGAGCAGCCGCGTGGCGACCACGGTGGCGATGGCGTTCGCGGCATCGTGCAGGCCGTTCAGGAAATCGAACGACAGCGCGATCAGGACCAGCCCGACGAGCAGCGGCAGGGCGAGTTCGTGCACCGGCCGGGCCTCAGGCGTGGTCGATCACGAGGCCGTCGATCTCATCGGCCACGTCCTCGAAGGCATCAACGATCCGCTCGAGATGCTTGTAGATCTCGCGTTCGGTGACGAAGCGCAACGTGTCGGCGGCTCCATGCGCGTGCAGCGACTGCTTGAGCCCATCGGCATGGACTGAATCAGCATGGCCTTCCATCCGGACCAGACGCTCGGTCAGCTCGTGCAGGCGCTTGCCATTGCGCGCCACGTCGCGCAGCAGCGGCATGGCCTCGGCGGTGACCCGCGCCGCATCGAGCGCGATCGCGGCCATGTCGCGCATCTGCGGGGCGAAGTCGGCCACCTCGTAAAGCGCGATCGCCTGGACCGCCGCCTGCATCTCGTCGACCGTGTCGTCGAGCGCCCCGACCAGCGCGGTGATCGCACCGCGGTCGAACGGGGTCAGGAAGGTGCGGCGCACTTCGTGCAGCACCTCGCGGGTGATCTCGTCGGCATCATGCTCACGCTCGATCACCTCGCGGATATGTTCGTGCGCGGCCGGGCCGCCCTCGAGCACCCTGACAACGGCCTCAGCCGCGGCCAACACTGTGGCCGCATGGGCCTCGAACAGCCCGAAGAAATCTCCGGTCTTGGGGAGAAGCCGTTGAAACCATGCAAACATCGAGAACACCCCTGATGAAGTCCGGGCCACCGCACCGCGCCACCCCGTGCGCGCGGCAGCCGATCTGAAATCCGCCGGCGCGAACGACCGGAACAGGTCCGCAAGGTCGGGCTCGACCACCGCCTCGGCGGCCTCGTGCAACGTGAACCAGCGCCGCTCGCGCTCGTGCTGTTCGTCCCACGAAGCGAGCTCGCGCGTGGCAGCGAGCGGGAACACATCCACGTCGGCCATCAACGAGGCGCCGCTGCGCACCCGCTTGCGGAAGCGGTAGGAACCCAGCGGCACCGGGCAGACCGCCCCGAGCACCCCGGCCTCCTCCTCGGCCTCCTTGGCCGCGGCGACGTGCGGCGGATTGCGCGAGCCGACATTGCCCTTGGGCAGCACCCAGCGCCCGGTCCCGCGCGAGGTGACGAGCAGCACCTTGATCGAAGCGTCAGGACCGGAACCCTCGGTCCGGTATGGCAAGGCGGCTACCTGGCGAATGGTCCAATCCCCGAACGGTCACGAGCGGCGAACGACGTACGAACAAATGGCCAGCGCGGCCCGTCGCCCCGCCGCGCGCCTGCCCCATCAGATCGCCGCTTGCGCCGATAAAGGCCAGCCCCGCGACCTGTCTGCCCACAGCTTCGCGTGGAGCTGGCGGCGCTCGGGCTCAGGCGCCGTCGAGTTCGTAGGCGGTGTGCAGCACGCGCACCGCCAGTTCGACCTCGTCGGCATCGATCAACACCGAAACCTTGATCTCGCTGGTCGAGATCGCCTGGATGTTGATCCCGCGATCGGCCAGCGCCTTGAACATGGTCGAGGCAACGCCGGCATGGCTGCGCATGCCCACGCCGACCACCGAGATCTTGGCGACCTTGGCGTCGGTGGTCATCTTCTCGAAGCCGATCGTCGCCTGCTGCGCGTCGAGCAACGCCTTGGTGCGATCAAGATCCGACGCCGGGACGGTGAAGGTCACGTCAGTGTCGGTATGCTCGCGGCCGACATTCTGGATGATCATGTCGACGTTGATGTTCGCCTCGGCGAGCGGGCTGAAGATCGTCGCCACGGCGCCGGGCCGATCGGGTACGCGGGTGAGGATGACCTTCGCCTCGTTCTTGTCGGCGGCGATCCCGGTGATCAGCTGGCGTTCCATATCCAGTCCTTCAAGTTCTTCGTCCGACACGATCATCGTGCCGGGCAGGCTGTCGGCAGGCGGGGCGGACTCGTCGATGAACGAGGAGAGCACCTGGACCCGCACGTTTTCCTTCATCGCGAGGCTGACCGAGCGGGTCTGCAGCACCTTCGAGCCGACCGAGGCCAGTTCGAGCATCTCCTCGTAGGTCACGCTCTTGAGCTTGCGCGCCTTGGCGACGATGCGCGGATCGGTGGTGTAGACGCCATCGACGTCGGTGTAGATGTCGCAGCGGTCGGCCTTGACCGCGGCCGCCACGGCGACGGCCGAGGTGTCCGAACCGCCGCGGCCCAGCGTGGTCACCCGGTTGTCCGCGGTCAGCCCCTGGAAGCCCGGGATCACGGCGATCTCGCCCGCCGCCATGCTGGCCAGCAGGGCCGCCGAATCGATCTCTTCGATGCGGGCCTTGGCATGGGCCTCATCGGTGCGGATCGGCAGTTGCCAGCCGAGCCAGGAGCGCGCCTTGCAGCCGAGCGCCTGGAGATGCAGCGCGAGCAGCCCCGAGGTCACCTGCTCACCGCTGGCGACGACCACGTCGTACTCGGCCGGATCGTAGAGCGGGTTCGCTTCGCGACAGAACGTGACCAGCCGGTCAGTCTCGCCCGACATGGCCGAGACGACCACGGCAACCTCGTGCCCGGCTTCCTGCTGCCGCTTGACGATCCCCGCGACGCGGCGGATGCGCTCGGTCCCGGCCATCGAGGTGCCGCCGAATTTCATCACGATGCGCCCCACGCGAAGGCTCCCTTCCAATCCGCAACACAGTGGCCCTCCGGTCCCATGGACCGCGGGGCGGGGGCGCTTTAGAAAGGGGGCATGGCTATTGCAACACCGATGACTCCGCCCCCGCCCGCCGCCGGCCCCGGCGCGACGATCCGCCCCGAGGAAGCGGCCCATTTCGGCCGTCTTGCGGCCGAATGGTGGGACCCCAAGGGCTCATCGGCCATGCTGCACCAGCTCAACCCGGTGCGGCTCGCCTTCGTGCGCGCCGCGATTGACGGACACTGGCAGGCCGATTCGCGAAGCCTGCGGCCGCTGGCAGGCAAGCGCGCGCTCGATGTCGGGTGCGGCGCGGGGCTGCTGGCCGAACCACTCGCCCGGCTTGGGGCCGAGACCACCGGGGTCGATGCTGCCGCCGAGAACATCGCCGCCGCGCGGGCCCACGCCGCGGGTGCGGGGCTGACGATCGATTACCACGCCGGCGACATCGCCACGCTGGACCTCGGCCAGTTCGATCTCGTCACTTCGATGGAAGTCATCGAGCATGTCGCCGACAAGCCGGCCTTCATCGCCGCGCTGGCGGCACGGCTGGCGCCCGGCGGGCTGATGATCCTGTCCACCCCCAACCGCACGCTGCGCGCCCGCCTGGTGCTGGTCGAGGCGGCCGAGCGGTTCGGCCGGATCCCGCGCGGGACGCATCACTGGGACGATTTCATCACCCCGGACGAGCTGCACGACCTGCTCGCTGGCGCGGGCCTGGCCATGGGCGAACCGCGCGGCATCGCCTGGTCGCCGCTACAGGGGCTGCACCTGTCGGACGACCTGGCGCTCAACTACATCGTGACTGTTTCAAAACAGGAAACAGAATAGGTTCGACCTCGTACAATAAACTTGTCTTGGGGCACAGCACTGCCCAAAGCATTGGGCACGAATCGTTCCGGGAAAAACTGGCCAGGGGGCTACCGGGGTTCGCACGGGGGGTATTCGGGTTTGAGCGCAGGCCGTTTCAGTCGTGAACCGGGGACCGCGGGCCCGCGCGGGTGCGGTGCCCGGCGGCGGGTGTGGTTCGCCCATGGACTGGCCCTTGCCGCTGTCGCGCTGGCCAGCCCGGCGGCAGCGCAGAGTGGCGGGACCGGAGTGGGCAGCCAGTTCGAGCTGGTGTTCTGGCAATCGGTGGCGACCAGCGAGGATGTCGGTCAGTACGAGGCCTACCTCAGCCGCTATCCGGAAGGCACCTTCGCCCCGCTCGCCCGCGCCAAGATCGAACGGCTGCGGCCGCAGTCCGTTGCGCGGGCCAGCCAGCCCGCGCAGAGCCAGCCCGCCCCGCCCCAGCCTGTTCCGACCCAGCCGGTTCCGACCCAGGCTGCGGCGCCGTCACCGGCTAGCCCGTCACCGGCCAGCCCGCCGCCGGCCGCTGCCCCGGCCGTTGCCACCCCGATCATGCCGGCCCCGCCGGCCGTGAGCGTCGCCGCGGCACCGCCGGCGCCTGCCCCGGCGCCCGCGATCGCGGTCGCGCCGGTGGCCCCTGCCCCAACGGTTGCTATGGCCCCGCCATCGGCCCCGGTCGCGGCTGCCACGCCGGCCGCCCTGCCCGCCGCGGCGCCTGCCCCGGCTACAACGCCTCCCCCCGTTCCCGCGCCAGCGACGACCCCAGGCCCCGCCCCCTCACCTGCGCCGGCCGCGCCGCTCACGCTTGCCGCCCAGCTGGCCGCGTTGGCGCAATCACAGGGCCGAACCGAGCCGGCGGCAGGCGCCAGCGGCCCCACCCGGTCCCTGCCGACCGCACCGGTGCTGCGCAGCGCCGAGCCGGTCGCGCTGCCGGCGCGGTTCTGCAGCGCGGTCGAGCGCAACGCCTTCTACGACGAGCGCTTCACCCCGGCCAAGGACGCCGCCGACGAGAACAACCGCAAGGCGATCGCCCACCTCCAGGCCCTGCAGCGGCTCTACGACGACTATGGCCGCCAGGGCGATCCCGACGGGCAGAACGCGGTGGCGGCCGAATCCAAGGCCTACCAAGGCATTGCCGCGACCGCCTATCAGGCTTCGGCCGCCTATGAGCAGCTGTTCCAGGCGATGATGGCCGTCCCGATCGCCGACTGCGCGCCGCCAGCCCCGGCCAAGGGCGACCGCCCCTCATGAGACGTCCGGCCATCCGCCTCGCCGCCGCGCTGGCGCTGCTCGGCCTGGCCGGACCGGCGCTGGCCAGCCCCTGCTGGGCCCCCGCAACGATGGGCGCAGCGCGGATCAGCGAGCTCAACACCCTGCTGATGGCGTCGAACCTGCGCTGCAAGCGCGTGGGGGTGAACTTCGCCGACAGCTACGAGAAGGTGCTGGTCGCCCACGGCGCCGCCTTCCGGGCGGCCGAGGCGCGGCTGCGCGCGCACTTCGGGGTCGACCATTCGGACAGCGCCGACGATTACGACAGCTACGTCGTGTCGATCGCCAACCACTATGGCGGGGGGCGGGCCGATCCGGGAACCTGCGCCCAGCTTGGCACGATCGCCGCCGCGCTCGCCGCGGCGCCCGGGAATGCCGATCTGCTGGCGACCATCGCCATCCAGATGATCCGCGATCCGCACACCGGCCAGCGCTGCTCGCTGGGCGACAAGGCCCGGCCCGCTGCCGGCCGCTAGCCGGCCCGCCGTAGCGGACGCCGCAGCTAGCACGGGTGCGCCAGCGCCCGCTCCACCGCCGCCACCACCTGCCCCTCGCGCGCGGCCCAGTCGCCACTGACCGGGGCCCAGCGCACCCCGGTCTCGACCAGCAGGTCCTGCGCGGTGGCAGCGAAACGGGCGCGGGCGGCAGCCGTGCCGAACAGGCGCGTGCCATCCTCGACCCAGGGCCGGTCGGCCGCGAACAGCAGGTAGAGATCGGCCTTGGGATAGCCCAGCAGGACCTCGGGCACCGTGCCGAACAGCATCCGCGCCCAGGCGGCGGTCATCAGCGGGTCGGTATCGAGCAGCAGCACCGGGGGCTGCGCGCGCAGCGCGGCGGCGCGGGCGTCGTCCTGGCCGCGGGCCATGGCGAGCAGGTCGTCGATGGTGAAGGCGGTCCCGTGCGTCTCGGCATAGCTGCGCCCATACTCGGGCACCCAGGGCCAGCCGCGCGCGGCGGACAGGCGCGCGGCGAGCACCGACTTGCCGGTGCTCTCGGCCCCATGGAAGCAGACCGTGAGGGTCATCGCGCGACCCGCGCCGCGGCGATCCACTCGCGCAGGCCCACGACCGACAGCGCGAGGAACAGGACATAGAGCCCGGCCGTGGGATAGAGCCCCTTGGCGAGGTAGACCGCGATCGAGCCGAGATCGATGGCGATCCACAGCACCCAGTTCTCCACCCGGCGCAGGCCCAGCAGGATCTGCGCAGCGATGCTGGCCCCGGTGATCGCCGAATCCGCATAGGGCAGCGCGGCATCGGTGAAGCGGTGCATCACCCAGCCGAGGTTGAGGCTCAGCGCGGCCGTGGCCACCAGCCACACCGCCCGGCTGAGCGGGGTGAGCCAGCGCACCGGCACCTGGCTTTCGGCCCCGCCGGCGCGCACCCACAGCCACCAGCCCCAGCCCTGCGCGGCGAAGAAGAACACCTGCAGCGCCGCCTCGCCATAGAGCCGCGCCTCGCGGAACACGAAGGCGTAGAGGCCGACCATCGCCATGCCGAAGGCGAAGTTCCACACCGACCGCCGCACCAGCAGCGCGATGTTGACCACGCCCAGCGCGGCGGCGATCCATTCCAGCGTGTTCACCCGGCGCGGCTCAACCCAGCGCGGCGGCCCACTCCGCCTCCTTGAAGCCGACCAGCAGCCCGCCGGGATGCTCGACGATCGGCCGCTTGATCACCGAGGGGTTGGCCGCCAGCACGACCGGCGCCTCGGCCCCGGCCAGCGCGGCCTGGTCCTCGGGGGACAGCTTGCGGAAGGTGGTGCCTGCCTTGTTGACCACCCGCTCACGCCCGGCCGCAGCGATCCACCCGGCGATCCGCGCGGGATCAGCGCCCTGCTTCTTGTAGTCATGGAAGGTATAGGCCAGGCCCCGGGCCTCGAGCCAGGTCCGGGCCTTCTTGACGGTATCGCAGTTGGGGATGCCAAAAATCGTAATCATAACTACTCTCTCTGCGCTCTGGATGAGCCCGAACCTCACCGCTTGCCCCCCGGAGGGTCAGGCGAAGCGTGACCCCCGGACGACCTCGACCTCGCTGACCAACACGATCAGGTGATGGGTGGCAAGCAGCGGCTCGAGGAGATCGGTCAGATGGTCCGCCCGTTCCGTGGTGGTCACCGCCATGAACATCACCTTGCTGGTCGCGCCCGAGATCTGGTCGTCGCGCCACCGGCCTGAACGGCCCTTGCCCCCCAGCAGGGGCAGCAGGGTGAAATGGTCGATCCCGGCCGTTGCCGCGAGCCGTTCGATCGCCTGCATCAGCGGCTCGTCGGCCAGCACCTCGATGCGCCGCCGTGTGATGGTGTCGGTCATGGCAGGACCACCTTGTGCAGATGCTGGGCGACCCAGGCGTAGTAGGGAATGCCCAGCGTGAGGTTGAAGGGGAAGGTCACGGCCAGGCTCATGCCCAGATAGAGCCCGGGGTTGGCCTCGGGCAGGACCAGCCGCATCACCGCCGGAACCGCGATGTAGCTGGCGCTGCCCGCCAGGATGCCGAGCGCGGCGGCGGAACCCGCGTCAAGCCCGCCGAGGATCCCCAGGGAGACCCCGACCGTCCCGTTGGCGATCGGCAGGGCAATGGCGAGGATGACGGTGCGCAGCGTCAACGCCCGTTTGTCGAGCAGGCGCCGCGCCGCGACCAGTCCCATGTCGAGCAGGAACAGGCACAGCATGCCCTTGAACAGATCATCGAACACCGGGGCAATCGGGGCGAAGCCCTTCTCACCGGCGATCATGCCGATGACGAAACTGCCGACCAGCAGCACGACCGAACCGTTGAAGAAGGTTTCGTGCAGCAGCCCCCCGCGTGCCGCCAGAGCATCGCTCCGGCCGCCCTTGGCGAGCAGCAGACCGGTCAGGATCGCCGGTGTCTCCATCAGCGCAAGGACCGCCACCATGAAGCCGGCGGGCGCCATGCCGATGCTGCGCAGCACTTCCGACCCCGCCGCGAAGGTCACCACGCTGACCGAGCCGTAATGCGCCGCGACGGCGGCCGCATTGGTCCTGTCCAGCCTGCCCAGTGCCTGCAGCAGCCAGAAGGCCGGCAGCGGCAGGAGGAACGACAGCAGCAGCCCGCAGCCGGCGGCGATCAGCATCGCCCCGGTCAGCCCGCTGTCAGCGACTTCTCCCCCGCCGCGCAGGCCGATCGACATCATCAGGTACAGGGCGATCGTCTTGGCCACCGCCTCGGGCACGGCCAGGTCGGAGCGCACGAAGGCCGCCAGCAAGCCGAGCAGGAAGAACAGCACCACCGGCTGCAAAAGGGCATCAAGGGCCATTCCGGCATTCCCCTCGATCTGGACGGATCATCCTGGACCTGCTGCGTGTAGTTGACCCTGCAGGCCTGTCCTGCCGGGTCAACTACACGAACTTCGCAAACCTCGCACACAGCGCGCAGGCAAGACTTTTCTGGCGCGCGCCCCGGCCATGAAGGCCGAAACCGCGGCGCACCGAGTGTGACAGGCCGGAGCGATGTAGGACAGCGGCCAGATGCGGGACAGGCGAGAGACGCGCCGGTCGCCGGCCGGAAACGGAACAGGGCGCGGCGTCCGGCGCCGCGCCCTGTCTGTTGGCAGATCGTCTGCTGGCAGATCGATCAGGCCGGTCAGGCGTAGCGGAGCTGCACCTGCTGGCGGCGGCGCAGCGCCGCGCCCACCGCGCCGAAACCGACCAGCATCATCGCCCAGGTCGACGGTTCCGGAACGGCGCCGTTGGTCTGGGTCGCCTGGACCGTGAAGGCGACGTTGTCGATGCCGACGTTGAAGGCATCGGGACCCCACTGGATCTTCAACCCGTTGGTGCTGGTGAGGTTGAGCGAACCCGAGTTGTAGGTCGTGCCGAACGAGAGTGCGCCCGGTCCAGCCAGCAGGGTGTTAGATCCGTCACGGATGACCAGGCTCGTGTTCCGATTGGCTGAGAGCCAGCTGTGCAAACTCAGGCTGTTGAGCGTTACCGAGAAGCCGGAAAGCGGAGACAGGAAAATCTCGCCAGCAACGTTCTGACCAGCATAGGCCACGTCGGTCGTGCCGTTGTAGCCGGAACCCCAGCGGAACAGGCCGCTGTAAATCACATCAAGCTGTCCGGCGATGTCACCATAGCCCTGGTTGAGCACGGACCCGTTGCCACAAGACTCGAAGGTCGCGCTGACACCGCAGATGTCACCGCTGAAATCCAGCACCGCAGCCTGCGCCGGAGCGGTCGCAAGCCAGGCTGCCGCCGTTGCCATGCCGCATTTCAAGACTGTCGAAAATCGCATAGAGCCCCCAATAACTAACTGAACGCACAAAAATTTGTGAGAACAGAAAAAGGTCAGAACGGTGCGACTCGGCTGTTTTGCGCAAGGCTATGGGGCGGCTGCGCCCGAGTCAAACATGGTTAACTTGCCGTTCAGCCAGAGCGTCCCGTTATGGGGCAACGGCCACAGGCGAGCGATCGTCCCGGTTGTCCCGCCACCTGCCGCGCTCGCCCCGCCAGTGGACATTTCGCCCGAACCGCGCAAAAGCGCTGGCCCATGTCGTACAACACCTTCGGCCGCCTGCTGCGTTTCACCACCTGGGGCGAAAGCCATGGGCCCGCGCTGGGCGCCGTGGTGGACGGATGCCCGCCGGGGCTGCGCCTGAGCGAGGCCGAGATCCAGCCCTTCCTTGACAAGCGCAAGCCCGGGCAGAGCAAGTTCACCACCCAGCGGCAGGAACCGGATCAGGTCCGCATCCTGTCCGGCGTGTTCGAGGGCCCGGACGGCGCCCAGCGCACCACGGGCACCCCGATCAGCCTCATGATCGAGAACACCGACCAGCGCTCGAAGGACTACAGCGAAGTGGCGCTGGCCTATCGCCCCGGCCATGCCGACTATGCCTATGACGCCAAGTACGGCCTGCGCGATTATCGCGGCGGCGGGCGCTCCTCGGCGCGCGAGACCGCGGCGCGGGTGGCGGCGGGCGCAGTGGCGCGGCTGGTCATTCCCGAGGTGACGATCCGTGCCTGGGTGAGCGAGATCGGCGGCGATGCGATCGACCTGGCGAACTTCGATCCCGCCGAAATCGATCGCAATCCCTTTTTCTGTCCCGATGCGGCCGCGGCCCGGCGCTGGGAAAAGATCGTCGATGATGCGCGCCTTGCCGGCAGCTCGGTCGGCGCGGTGGTGGCCTGCGAGGCCACCGGGGTTCCCGCCGGCTGGGGCGCGCCGCTCTATGGCAAGCTCGATGCCGATCTGGCCGCGGCGATGATGGGGATCAACGCGGTCAAGGGCGTGGAAATCGGCGACGGCTTCGCCGCGGCGCGCCTGACCGGCGAGCAGAACGCCGATCCGATGCGCCCGGCCGAGGGTGGCCCGGCGTTCCTGGCCAACCATGCCGGCGGGATTGCCGGCGGCATCTCCACCGGCCAGCCGGTCACCGTGCGCGTGGCCTTCAAGCCGACCAGCTCGATCCTGACCCCGGTGGAAACGATCACCCGCGACGGCACCGCCGGCGAGATCCGCACCAAGGGCCGCCACGATCCCTGCGTCGGCATCCGCGGCGTGCCCGTGGTCGAGGCGATGATGGCGCTGGTCCTGGCCGACCACAAGCTGCTGCACCGCGGGCAGTGCGGCTGACGCGTCAGGCTCTGTTGCGAGACAGACCATACCCCTCGTCATCCCGGGCTTGACCCGGGACAAGGGTGCCTTGGTCGCAAGAGAACAGCCTGATCCCGGGTCAAGCCCGGGATGACGAGGACATGGAGGTTTGCCTAAGCCCATCCAGACCCCCGCAGGTCGATAGCATCACTTGCGACGCATTCACATTTGATCGACAAAACCGATCAATTCATCGGTAATCGACCAGGCAAATCGAATTAATCGGGAATCCGCATTTCCCGACTCGGCCCGCCGCGCCTATCTCCGGCTGCGTTGAAGCTTCACTCTCAACCGGAGACACAATCGATGGGTATCATTGGCAGCCAGCTGCAGCCGTTCGCGGCCACCTCGTACAAGGACGGCCAGTTCGTCGACATCACCGAGCAGGACGTGCTCGGCAAGTGGGCGGTGTTCTTCTTCTATCCGGCCGACTTCACCTTCGTCTGCCCGACCGAGCTGGAAGACCTGGCCGACAAGTACGCCGAACTGCAGGCGATGGGCGTGGAAGTGTTCGGCGTTTCGACCGACACGCACTTCAGCCACAAGGCCTGGGCCGACACCTCGCCGGCGATCGGCAAGATCAAGTATCACCTGGTCGGTGACCAGAACCACACGCTGAGCAAGGCGTTCAACAACCTGCGCGAAGGCGTTGGCCTGGCGGATCGCGGCACCTTCGTGACCGACCCGAACGGCGTGCTCCAGCTCGTCGAAGTGACCCCCGAGGGCGTCGGCCGCAACGCCGCCGAGCTCGTCCGCAAGATCAAGGCCGCCAAGTACTGGCAGGAGCACCCCGGCCAGGTCTGCCCGGCCAAGTGGGAAGAAGGCGCCGAAACGCTCGCTCCCTCGATCGACCTCGTCGGCAAGATCTGATCCGCTGACCACACGCGGATCGGGCCGACGGGTCTGAACGGAAGCCCGGGGCTTGTCCCCTAACTGCCCCGGGCTTCCACCCTCCCCCGTTTCACACCAAGGACCAAGACCATGCTCGATGCCGCCACCACCCAGCAGCTCACCCAGTATCTCGGCATGCTGCGCCGCCCGATCGCGCTGGTCGCGACGCTGGGCGATGACGCCAAGTCCACCGAGACGCGCAACCTCCTGACCCAGATCGCCGGGCTGAGCGACAAGGTCTCGGTCGCCTTCGACGGCACCGATGCCCGCGTCCCCAGCTTCACCATCGCCAGCGCCCTTCAGCCCGAAGCCCATGTCCGCTTCGCCGGCGTTCCGCTGGGCCACGAATTCACCTCGCTGGTGCTGGCCCTGCTGTGGGCCGGTGGCCATCCGCCCAAGGTTTCGGACGAGACCCTGGCCCAGATCCGCGCCCTGCCCGGCACGCACAGCTTCGAGATGTACTTCTCGCTGTCGTGCCACAACTGCCCCGACGTGGTGCAGGCCCTGACCCTGATCGCGCTGACCAATCCCAACGTATCGGCCACCCTGATCGAAGGCGGTGCCTTCCAGGGCGAGGTCGAGGCGCGCGGCGTGATGGCCGTGCCCGCCACCTTCCTCGATGGCGCAATGTGGGGCTCGGGCAAGATGACGCTCGAGGAGATCCTCGCCAAGCTCGACACCGGCGCGGCCGATCGCGCCGCCGCCGAGATCGCGGCCAAGGCGCCCTACGAGGTTCTGATCGTGGGTGGCGGCCCGGCCGGCGCGGCCGCGGCGATCTACACCGCGCGCAAGGGCATCCGCACCGGCGTGGCGGCAGAGCGCTTCGGCGGCCAGGTGATGGACACGATGGGCATCGAGAACTTCATCTCGGTGTCGCAGACCGACGGCCCCAAGCTGGCCGCCGCGCTGGAAAGCCACGTGCGCGACTATGACGTCGACGTGATGAACCTGCAGCGCGCCGAGCAGCTGATCCCGGCGACGCGTCCCGGCGGCCTGCACGAGATCGTGCTGGCCAACGGCGCCAGCCTCAAGGCCCGTTCGGTGATCCTCTCGACCGGGGCGCGCTGGCGCAAAATGAACGTGCCGGGCGAGAAGGAATACGCCAACAAGGGCGTGGCCTATTGCCCGCACTGCGACGGCCCGCTGTTCAAGGGCAAGCGCGTGGCGGTGATCGGCGGCGGCAACTCGGGCGTCGAGGCGGCGATCGACCTCGCGGGCATCGTCGCCCACGTCACCCTGATCGAGTTCGACAGCCAGCTGCGCGCCGATGCGGTGCTGCAGGCCAAGCTCCGCTCGCTGCCCAACGTGGCGGTCATCACCTCGGCACTGACCACCGAGGTGCTGGGCGATGGCAGCAAGGTGACCGGGCTGGTCTACCAGGACCGCCCCACCGAGACGCTGCACACGGTCGAGCTGGAGGGGATCTTCGTCCAGATCGGGCTGGTGCCGAACACCGAATGGCTCAAGGGCACCGTCGCCCTCACCCCGCGCGGCGAGATCGAGATCGACGCGCGCGGCGAGACCTCGGTGCCCGGGATCTTCGCGGCGGGCGATGCCACCACGGTGCCCTACAAGCAGATCATCATCGCCACCGGCGCGGGAGCCACCGCGGCGCTCTCGGCCTTCGACTACCTGATCCGTCTGCCCGCGGAAGAGCGGGTGGCCGAGGCGGCCTGAGCCCTTAGCCCAGCCGGATCGGCGAGGGATCACCCCGCTCGGCGATCACCTGGCGGCGCGCCTCGGCCATGCAGGCCGGCAGGTGCGCCGCCACGGCGTCGCGATCGAGACCGCTCAGCTCGGCCAGCCGCTCGACCACCAGGGCATCGGGGAGCACCGCCAGCTCGGCGGCAAGCGCGATGACCGTTGCGCCCGGGTCCGGCTGGCCCGGGGCGGCCGGCTCGGGGGCGGCCGGTTCGGTCCCGCCCAGCCCCAGCGCGCCGATCAGCAAGCGCAGCGCCCGCGCCCGCTGACGGAACGCGAAATCGATGAGCCGCGCCGACTCGAACTCCTCCTTGCGGCGCATCGCCTTGCCGAGATCCCAGACCATCATCGCCTTATGCGCGGCCGGGCGGCGCCGCTCAAGCCGCCGGAACCGGGCGAGCAACCGGGCCACGCCGGCTGGACAGTGGCCGCCAAAGCTGGAAGACAGGGGTCATGCTGCCCCTGCTGCTGAGCCTTGCCGCCCCGCTGGCCGCGACCGCCGCGCCTGCCCCGACCACCACCCCCGCACCCGCAGCCGCGGCCTGTCCCGCGGTCCCCGCCCCCCTGCCCGCCGACCTGGCCGCATGGCGCGCGGCCCCCACCCGCGCAGGATCGCTACGGCTGGGCCAGCCCGCCACCATGGCCTTGACCGCCATGGCCGAGCCCGAGGCGGGCTATGGCGGCAACCGCCCGCTGATCGTGCCGCAGACCGGGACCTACCGGGTCCTCCTGTCGGATGCGGCCTGGATCGACGTGCTGGCCGCCGGCGTCACCCTACAGAGCAGCGGCCATACGCATGGCCCCGCCTGCTCGGGCATCCGCAAGATCGTCAGCTTCCAGCTGCCCGCTGGGCGCTACACCGTGCGGCTGCGCAAGAGCCCGGTGGCGCAGGTGCGGATCCTCGTCGCGCCCGAGTGAGCGGTCAGCGCCCCGGGCGCTTGAGTACGATGTAGAGCGCGCCGGCCCCGCCATGGCGGGGATGGGCCTGGCGCACGGCGGCGATGCGCTGGGCGTAAGGACCGGCGGCCAGCCAGTCGAGCACCTTGGCGCGGATCGCGCCGCGCCGCTCGCCGCGGCCGGCATGATCGTCGGATGGCCGCGGCCGGCCGGTCACCAGCAGCAGCACCCGCGCGCCCTGGGCCAGGGCCTGGGCCAGCCCGTGCTCGAGCCGGCCGTGCGCGGCCTCGAGCGAGTGGCCATGCAGGTCGAGCGTGAAATCGGGCGTCACCGCCGCCTTGGCGAGCTTGCGCTCCCAGCTGGCATCGAGCCCGTGCCGGTCGAGCGGACGCGGCGGGGCCATCGGAGCGGGCGCGACCGGAGGCAGCGGGGGGGGTACCCGGCCGCGCAGGCGGGGCGCCGCCGCAGCGGGGATGCCAGATGCGGGGGGCGCGGGGACAGTTGCCGGACTGGGCGGAGCCGGCCGGGCGCGCGGACGCAGCGGCTTCACCGTGGCCGCAACCTTGGCCCATAGCTCGGCCTCCTCGGGCGTCAGCCCGCGCGGGGGACGGCTCATCGGCGGCGCTGCTGCGGGGCGGTGGCAGGCAGGGCGGAAAGACGGGCGAGCGTGCCCTTGGGCAGGAGGATCAGCGCCGCGCCGCGCGCCGCCATGCCCCCGGCGATCACCCGGGCGGTCGGCCCGGCACCCCAGAACGAATCGAACCGGTTGGCACCCTTGATCGCCCCGCCCGTATCCTGCGCCACCCACAGCCCGTTGATCTCGGGCCGGTCGGCCTCGGCCAGCAGCACCGGGGCGCCAAGCGGAACCATCAGCGGATCGGCGGCCAGGCTGGCCTGGCCGCGGATCGGCACGTTGAGCGCGCCGACCGGACCATCGCCGGTCACCTCGCGGAAGAAGACGTAGCTGCGGTTGAGCCGCATCAGCGCCCGGCCTTCTTCGGGGTGCTCACGAATGTAGGCAAGGATCCCTTGCATCGATCCCGGATACTGGCCGGGGCCGGTTCCGATCAGCCCGCGATCGCGCAGGACCGCGCCGATCCCGGTGTAGGGATGGCCGTTCTGCCCCGCGAAGCCAATGCGGATCACCGTACCATCCGGCCCGATCAGCCGGCCCGAACCCTGCACCTGCAGGAAGAACAGCTCTGCCGGATCGGCCGCCCACCCGATCTCCAGCCCTTTGCCGGCCAGGGCCCCGTCCTCGATCTGGGCGCGGTCGTAATAGGGCACGAAGCGCCCGTCGGCATCGAAGCGACCGAGGGGCGGCTGGCCGACCCGCTGTTCGAACGGCGTTTCGAACGGCCAGGCGCGCACCAGATCGGGTGGCACCCGGTAGACCGGCACGGCGAAGCCCGGCTGGGCGGTGCGCGTCCCGGCGATTTCGGGCTCGTAGTAGCCGGTCACATAGCTGCGTCCATCGCTGACGCGGGCGGTTTCAAACCAGCTGGCGAAGAAACCCGCGGCATCGGTGGCAGGCCAGGTCGGCGCGGCGGTGCAGGCCGGGCGCCAGTCGGCCGGGCGGGTCAGGCCGGACTGGTCGGTTCGCACCAGCAGGGCACGGCAGCTTTCGATGAAGGCGCGCAGCGCGGCGCCCGGGCGCGCGGTGGCCAGCGGCAGCCCGGTCAAGGCTGGTCCCGGCGCCACCCCGAGGGCGACGGCGTTGACCGGAGGGCTGGTCTGGGGCGCAGGCGACGGCACGGCGCCGGGAGCAGGCCGGGCGGGCACCGGGCGCGGCCCGGTCGCGGGAGGAATGACAGTACAGGCGGCCAGGAACAGGGGCGCGGCCAGGCCTGCCCAGCGCTTGACCCTGCCCCCCGGCATGCGGGTTTCAGGCCTCGTCGGTCTCGTCGAGCAGCCAGTCGGGGCCGGCGGCGGTCACGTCGCGGCTGAACGTCCACAGGTCGCGCGCCTCGATCGCGTCATCGAGCGAACCGGCAACCATGGTCCCGGCGGCATCGCGGGTGACGGCGGCGATGTCGGCGGTAAAGCGGACCGTGACGCGGGCCATCGTGCCGTCGAGGCTGGCGTCGACGATCGTCGCGTCCTCGATCCGCACCAGGCGGTTGTCCAGCGTTTCGCCGGCGGCCTCACGCGCGGCGATGGCAGCGGTGAAGCCTTCGTAGACATCGCGGTCGCACAGCTGCGAGAGCTGCTCGCGGTCGCCGCGCCAGAACGCTTCGAGCGTCATGCGATAGGCGCCGCGGGCGCCCTGCAGGAAGGTCAGCGCGTCAAACCGGCGATCGGCCGCCGCGATCTCGCGCAGGCCGCGCTCGGCCACCGGCAGCACGCCGGGCAGTTCGCGCGGGCGCTGCTGGGCGGTGGGCGGAACCGACCGTTCGGGCAGGCGGGCCGGGGCGGCGCGCGGCGCGGCCGGGGCTCCGGCCTCGGGATCGAAGCGGCCCTGGATCGTCTCTTCCTCGTGCTCGGCGCGACGGCCCAGGACGGCATAGAGGCGCAGGCCCAGGAAGGCTGCGATCATGGCGAGGATCACGACTTCAACCGTCACGTCACACAACTTTCGTTCGGCCGCGTCACCGGGCGCGGCGCGGCAAGGACTGATAGTGCCCGAGATAGGTACACTTGACAAATGAACAACGCATGAGGAAGCCGAGACGGTAATTTTCCCGTCACGCCGCGGCCAGATGGCCACGCGGCCATGACCCGATAAGACAGGTGGCGCCACCTTTGCGAGGGCAGGCCGGCGCTGCGCGGGAGATTGCCGCCCGCCACGCGGGATGCTAGGCGCCCCGGCATTCCGTTCCTACCCAGAGAAAGCTGATCCCATGGCCGACGAAGGCAACATCATCTCCGATCTCAACCTCGACGGCCCCGTTCCCAACGGCGAGGACACCGGTCCGGCCGCGGGAATCATCTCGCAGTACGTCAAGGATCTCTCGGTCGAGAACCCCAATGCGCCGCAGTCGTACCAGTGGCAGGACGCCCCGCAGCTCGACGTTCAGTTCAACATCCAGTCGACCCCGCTCGATGCCGAGGTCCACGAGGTCGAGCTCAAGATCAACATGAGCGCCAAGAGCCAGGGCGGCACCGCCTATATCGTCGAGCTGAGCTATGCCGGCCTGATCGGCATGCGCGGGCTGCCGCCCGAGCAGATGCACGCCTTCACCTATGCCGAAGCGCCGCGCATCCTGTTCCCCTTCGCCCGCCGCATCGTCGCGGACGCCGTGCGCGATGCCGGCTATCCGCCGGTCATGCTCGAGCCGATCGACTTCAACGGGCTCTACCTGCAGCAGCTGGCCCAGGCGCAGCAGACCGCCGAGGCCGAACCGGCCGGCAACGCCTGATCCCCGACTGATTGACCAGGGTCTTGCACCCTCACCCGCTCAGCCTGAGCTTGTCGAAGGCCACGCGCCCAGCCCCTGCCGTTGGGCGCGTGCTGCGACAGGCTCAGCACGAGCGGGGTCGGGACAAGGGCTGATCGGGGCCGGACCATGACACGGCTCAACCCATGAACCTGCTCAAGGCCACCGGCACGATCGGCGGACTGACCCTGCTCAGCCGCGTGCTCGGCCTGCTGCGCGACAGCCTGTTCGCGCGCTATGTCGGCGCGGGCTTCGCCTCGGACGCCTTTCTCGTCGCCTTCCGGCTGCCCAACATGTTCCGCGCGCTGTTCGCCGAAGGCGCCTTCGCCTCGGCCTTCGTCCCGCTGTTCAACCAGAAGGTGGCCGATCCCGCAGGCCGGGGGCTGCCCGAGGGCCTGACCTTCGCCGAACAGGCGCTGGCCGTGCTGCTGCCGGTGCTGCTGGCGATGACCGTGCTGCTCGAGGTCTTCGCCTGGCCGGTCACCCTGGTCCTGTCGGGCCGCTTCAACGGGGTGAGCGAGGCGCAGTTCGCATTCGCGGTCGAGCTGTCGCGCTACACGATCCCCTACCTGATGTTGATCAGCGTGGTCTCGCTGTTCGGCGGCATCCTCAATTCGCTGCACAAGTTCTGGGTCAATGCCGCCGCGCCGATCCTGCTCAACCTGACGCTGATCGCGGCACTGCTGCTGTTCCACACGGCCGATCCGCTGCAGACCGCGCGGATCCAGGCGATCGCGGTCTCGGTGTCCGGCCTGCTCCAGCTGCTGTGGCTGGCCTGGGCCTGCCGCCGCAACGGGGTGCGCATCCGGCTGCGGCGACCGCGCCTGACCCCCGAGGTGAGGCGCCTGCTCGCGCTGATCTGGCCGGCGGCGGCCGGGGCCGGCGCGGTGCAGATCAACCTGCTGATCTCGACCGCGCTGGCCGCCTCGCTGCTGGCCCACGGCTCGGTCACCTATATCTACATGGCCGACCGGCTGAACCAGCTACCGCTCGGGCTGATCGGGATCGGCCTGGGCACCGTGCTGCTGCCAACGATCTCGCGCCAGCTCGGCGGCGGCGAGGAAGCCGCCGCGCTCGAGACGCAGAACCGCGGCATGGAACTGGCGCTGTTCCTGACCCTGCCCGCGACGGTGGCGCTGGTGGTCTGCGGCGAGCCGATCGCGGCAGCGCTGTTCGGCTATGGCAAGTTCACCCCGCAGGACACCCACTACACCGCCCAGGCGCTGGCCGCCTTCTCGGTCGGCCTGCCCAGCTACGTGCTGGTCAAGGTGCTGACCCCGGGGTTCTATGCCCGCCAGGACACGAAAACCCCGGTGCGCTACGCCACGCTTTCGATGCTGGTGAACCTGGTGGGCAACCTCGTGCTGATCCTGCCGCTGCAGCACATGGGCCCGCCGCTGGCCACGGCCATCGCCTCGACCGTCAATGTCGGGCTGCTCTACCGCATGCTGGCGCGGCGCGGGCACTTCGCCGCCGATGCCCGCCTGCGCCGCCGCGCGCCCCGCCTGCTGCTGGCGGCGCTGGCGATGGGCGCGGTGCTGTGGGCCACCCAGGGCCTGCTCATGCCCTATGTCCACGGCACCTGGCCGGTCCGCTTTGCCGCGCTGACCGTGCTGGTCTCGGCCGGGATGCTGGTCTATGGGCTCGCCACGGTCGTCTCGGGAGCCTTCTCGCGCGACGACCTCTCGCTTCTCCTGCGGCGGCGCCGCCCCTCGTCCTGAGAGTATCCATGCGCATCGTTTCCGGCATCCAGCCCACCGGCAATCTCCACCTCGGCAATTATCTGGGGGCGATCCGCAACTGGGTGCGGATGCAGGACGAGTTCACCGCGCAGGGCCATGAATGCCTCTATTTCCTGGCCGATCTCCACGCGATCTCGATGCCGCACGTGCCGGCCGACCTGGCCGCCAACACGCGCGAGATGGTCGCCGCGCTGGTCGCCTGCGGGATCGATCCCGAACGCTCGATCCTGTTCAACCAGGCGCAGGTGCCGCAGCACGCCGAGCTGCAGTGGCTGCTCAACGGCACCGCGCGGATGGGCTGGCTCAACCGCATGACGCAGTGGAAGGACAAGGCCGGCAAGAACCGCGAGGGCGCCAGCGTCGCCCTGTTCACCTATCCGGTGCTGCAGGCCGCCGACGTGCTGCTCTACCAGGCCACCCACGTCCCCGTGGGCGAGGACCAGAAGCAGCATCTCGAGCTGGCGCGCGACATCGCGCAGAAGTTCAACAACGATTTCGCAACCGAGGCGGCACCGGTCTTCACCCAGCCTGATCCGATCATCCCGCCCGAGGCGGCGCGGATCATGAGCCTGCGCGACGGGTCCGCCAAGATGAGCAAGTCCGATCCATCGGACATGAGCCGGATCAACCTGACCGACGATGCCGACACGATCATGGCCAAGATCCGCAAGGCCAAGACCGATCCCGAACCGCTCCCCGCCGCCAAGGCCGGGTTGGAAGGCCGGCCCGAGGCGGCCAATCTGGTGGGCATCTATGCGGCCATGGCGGGGACCTCGGTCGATGCGGTGCTCGGCCAGTTCGGCGGCGAAGGTTTCGGCAAGTTCAAGCCCGCGCTGGGCGAATTGCTGGTTGACCGGCTGGCGCCGATCAACGCCCGCTTCATCGCGCTGCGCGAGGACCGCGCCGCGCTCGACGCGATCCTCGCCCGGGGCGCCTCGCGGGCCCGGGCGCTCGCCGTGCCGACGCTCGAGCGCGCCTATGCCGCGCTCGGCCTCGTGCGCGGCTGAGCCGGTCAGCAACGGTACAGCCGCCCCGCGGCAGGTGACCCGCGCCATGCCGCCCACCATGCCGCCCACCCTGCCCCTGCGGCTCCCCATGCGCGCTGCGTCCTACGGACCGAGTCGCGGCGAACGGGCGGTGTCGGCCGTGCTCTCGTTGGCGATCTGCCTGTTGTTCGGGCTGGTGCTGGTGCGGATGGGCGCGCTGGACGGAAGCAAACCCGGCAATGGCACCCGGCTGGTCGCCGTCGACGTCACCAGCCGCGACACGGACCAGCCGCGTCAGCGGCGTCAGGCGGCACCGCAGAAGGTCCAGGCGGCCACGGCCACCACCCCGGTGCCGACCCCGCCCCAGCCCCAGCCGACCGAATCGCCGCTCCCCGCGCTCAACCTGATTCCGCTCACCCGCGACCAGATGGCCGCTGCCGACATCAGCCGCATGGCCCGCCGCGGTCCGGCCGCCGGACCGGCGGGCCCGGCCGAGGGCGGCGCCGAGGCGGCCGGTGGTGGCGATGGTCCGGGCGGCGCGCGCCTCTACGCCGCCGAATGGGTGCGCGAGCCTACCCGCGCCGAGATGGCCCCCTACATCCCGCGCGGCGCGAACATGCCGGGCAGCTGGGCGATGATCGCCTGCCGCACGATCGACCGCTTCCACGTCGAGGACTGCCAGGAGATGGGCGAGTATCCGCCCGGCTCGGGACTGGCCCGAGGCATCCGCCAGGCCGCGTGGCAGTTCCTCGTGCGGCCGCCGCGCTCGAGCGGCAAGGCCCTGGTCGGCACCTGGGTGCGGATCCGCTTCGACTTCTCCAAGCCGCCTGAGAGCGAAGCCGCGCGCCCCGATTGAGCCAACGGTCCGGCGCCGCCGGGCCTCGCTTCGAACCTGCCCATTCAAGCGCTGTTCAGCGCCCGCAGGATAGGGCACAGAGTTGCACGCGCTGCATGGAACAGGGTGGGGCTGCCCGGCAGTGCGCGTCCATTCGGAGTATCAAGGGATGTCTCGCAAGAATATCGAGTTCTCCGCACTTCGCCGCAGCCTCAGGCTGGCCGCGATCCCGCTGGTTCTGGCCAGCCTTGCAGCCTGCACCCCCAGCCTGACCGCCAACGTGAAGCGCTTCCAGTCGCAGTTGCCCGCCCCCGCCGGGCAGACCTTCGCCGTGGTCGCCGATGACCCCGCGCTTGCCGGCGGTCTCGAATTTGCCCAGTACGCCCGCCTGGTCGAAGCCCAGATGAGCAGGCTCGGCTACACCCCGGCCAGTGCTGAAACCGCGAACCTGCTGGTCCGCTTCGATTACGGCGTGGACCGCGGCCGCGAACGCATCCGCACCACCGGCGTCGGATTCCGCGATCCCTTCTGGGGTGGCTGGGGCGGCTGGGGTGGCTGGGGCGGCTGGGGCGGCTGGGGTGGCTGGGGCCATCCGCGCTTCGGACCCTGGGGTGGCTGGGGCTTCGGCTGGAACGATCCGTGGCTGGGCGGCGGGATCGACAGCTACACCGTGTTCACCAGCGGCATCGAGATGAAGATCGAGCGCCGCGCGGACAATGCCCGCCTGTTCGAGGGCCGGGCCGAAGCGGTGTCGACCTCGAATCGCCTGCCCTATCTGGTGCCGAGCCTGGTCGAGGCGATGTTCACCAACTTCCCGGGCCGCTCGGGCGAGACGGTGCGCATCACGGTCGCTCCGGAAAAGAAGAAGGGCTGATCTTCGCGCGATCCCGGGCTCCGGCCCGGGATCGGCCCGCCCCAGCACAGGCCCGGGCCGCTGTCACGCCGGTGACACCCTCTCCGGCGCCGCGCAGTCAGCTGCCCAGCGAAGAGACCCCGCCGGTTGAGCCGAAGCCGTCGGCGCCGCGCGCGGTTTCGCCCAGATCGTCCGCCTCGATCCATTCGCCCTGCACCACCGGCGCCACCACCAGCTGGGCCACGCGATCGCCGCGCACGATCTTGAAGGGCTCGTGCCCGTGGTTGATCAGGATCACCTTGAGCTCGCCGCGGTAGTCCGAATCGATCGTCCCCGGCGTGTTCGGCACGGTAATGCCGTGCTTGAGCGCGAGGCCCGAGCGGGGCCGCACCTGGATCTCGTAGCCGTGGGGAATCGCCATGGCGAGCCCGGTGGCCACGGCATGCCGCGCGCCCGGGGCGATCGTCACGTCCTCGGCCGAGACCACGTCCATCCCGGCGGCTCCCGCCGTGGCATAGGCCGGCAGGGCCAGCCCCTCCCCATGCGGCAGGCGCTTCACCCGGACGGGCACGGTCTCAACGGAGTGCATCGGCGATCCTTTCTACGATGGCCGTGGCCACCTGGTCCTTGGGCATGGTCGGCAGGTGCTCCACCCCGTCGGCGGTGACGATGTGCACGGTATTGTCCGCCCCGCCCATCACGCTGCCGCCAGCCTCGTCGGCCGAAACGTCGTTGGCGATGATCCAGTCGGCACCCTTGCGCCGGCGCTTGTCCGCAGCATAGCGCAGCACATCGTCGGTCTCAGCGGCGAAGCCGATCAGCAGCGGCGGCCGCAGGTGCGGATCGGCACCAAGTCCGGCGAGGATGTCCGGGTTCTCGGTCAGGACGAGCACCGGTGGGGCCGAGCCGCGCTTCTTGAGCTTGGTTCCGGCCACATCCTTGGCGCGCCAGTCGGCCACGGCGGCCACCATCACCGCCACGTCGGCGGGCAATGCGGCGCGGACCGCGGCGTTCATGTCGCGCGCGGATTCGACATCGATCCGCGCCACGCCCGGCGGAGTCGGCAGGGTGACCGGACCGGCCACCAGCGTCACCCGCGCGCCCAGCCGCGCGGCCGCCGCGGCGATGGCGAAGCCCTGCCGCCCGGACGAGCGGTTGGCGATATAGCGCACCGGGTCGATCGGCTCGTGCGTCGGTCCGGCGGTGACCAGCACGTGGCGACCGGCCAGCGGACCATCCTCGGGCGGAACAAAGGCCTCGGCGGCGAAGTCCGGCTGGTCGGCAAGCAGGTCCTGCGAGCCGAGCGCACCGGGATCGGTCGAGGGCGCGCCGCGCGCCCCGCCCTTGCGGACCAGCAGGCCCATCGCACCCGCCGCCGCGGGAACCGGATCGGCCGGCAAGGGCGCGGCGCCGGACGGATCGCGCCGGATCAGCCCGGCGGAGAGCCCGCCCAGTCCGCTGTCCTCAGCGGTCTCGAGCGGCGCGAAGCCGGAGAGGTCGGACACCTCCGGGACGCTCGGCGCGGGGGGCAGCCAGCCCGCGCCATCCTGCATCGGCAGAGCCTCGGGACCGCTGAACCAGTCCGCCACCTGGGCCCAGATCGCCTCGGGTTCGGGCAGCCGGCCGGGGCCGAACTCGCCGCAGGCCATGGCACCATTGTCCGGGTCCATCACGAAGACCCCGGCGTCGCGCAGCACGGCCACGTTGCGCTGGGTCGCCTCGTGCTGCCACATCCGCACGTTCATCGCCGGGACTGCCATCACCGGCTTGTCGGTGGCGAGCAGCAGCGTCGTGGCGAGATCGTCGGCAATGCCGTGCGCCATCTTGGCCAGCATGTTCGCCGTGGCCGGACAGACCACCACCAGATCGGCCTGGCGCGAGAGCTGGATGTGGCCCATCTCGACTTCGTTCTTGAGATCCCACAGCGTGGTATGGACCGGGTTCTCGGACAGGGCGGCCAGGGCCATCGGGGTGACGAACCGGGCCCCGCCCTCGGTCAGCACGCAGGTGACCGATCCGCCACCACGGCGGATCAGGCGCACCAGCTCGCAGGCCTTGTAGGCCGCGATGCCGCCGCCGACGATCAGGAGAATGCGAGGTCCGGCCATCGCCGTCTCACTGCACCGCCACGTCCCCGGACACAATCGTCTTTGTGCCGCCCGCCGCCCGCCACAGCCCGGCCAGGCCCTGCGGCACGAAGGCCAGACCCATCGGCAGGACCGCGCCGACCATCATGCCCCAGTAGAAGTTGTCGCCGCGCCCGGCGATCATGAACAGCACGGCATAGCCGGCCAGCAGCAGACTGCCGAACACTCCGGCGGCGCTGCGCCAGGCCGACCAGCCGAACAGGGCGAGCACCACCAGCGGTCCGGCCAGCTCGTGCGGCAGCCAGCGCAGGTTGCCCGACAGGATGATCATCGACAGCCAGCCGGTCAGGCCGCGCACCGTGATCCACGAGGCCGAGGCCGGATCGTCCGGACGCAGCAGCGCCGCGACAGTGTGGAGATGCCAGGCCAGCGCGGCGCAGAACAGCGCGGCGAGCAGGGCCCAGGCGGCCGCCTCGCGCCAGCGGCGATGCCAGGCGGCATAGGCGCCCATCAGCAGGACGAAGGGCAGCGCGTGCTCGCGGATCGCCAGCGCCGCCGCGGCCGCGCACCACGCGCCCAGCCACCGCCCGGGCTCGCCGCGCCGCTGTCCCGGCCGGTGCAGCGCGAAGGACAGGGCGAGCAACTGCCCGGCCCACAGTTCGTGCAGGACGAAAAAGTATCGGATCGTGCCGATCGAGGCGCCGAAGAACAGGGCGGCGAGCGCCAGGGTGCGCAGCGGAAGCGCCTCCGGCTCGGTCGCCAGCCGGCGCCACCAGGCGAGCAGGACGGCCCCGAGCAGCAGGACCGAGAGCGGGATCAGCGCCCCCGGCGGCAGCAGCGCCTCGGCCTTGGCCAGGGTGGGGAGCCGCACGGCGAAGCCCGGGCGCAGCGGGTAGTGGTGCCGGCGGTGCTCCTGCGCCACCACGGCGTAGTAGCCCTCGCCGTGGCGCAGCCGGGCGATGACATGATCGTAGAGCAGCAGATCGGCATCGCGCTCGCGCGCCGGACCGGCGCTGGTCAGGCTGGGCGGAACCGCATCGCCCTCGCCGGCGCGGATCGGGACGAGTGCGGCGGCAACCAGCAGGACCAGCAGCCCGGCCAGCAGCGCGCGGGCCGCGCCGCGCGGCCAAGCGGCATAGCGGCCGGGGGCGGCGGCCTCAGGCATGGACGATCCGCGAGCGGGCCGTGCCCAGCGCAGCCGCGCGCCACAGCGAGGGCAGCGCAAAAGGCAGGAAGGCGGCCCCCATGAACAGGAGCGGGGTGATCAGCAGCCCCCAGTAGAAATTGTTGTCGCGGCCAACGATCATGAAGCCGAGGGCGTAGCCGAGCGTCAGGAGGAAGCCGCAAAGCCCCGGCGCGGTGCGCCAGCCGGCCCAGCCGAACAGGCAGAGCACGACGAAGGGCCCCGACAGCCACAGCGGGAACGGGGCGAGGAACGTGGAATTGTTCACCTTGTAGAGCAGGCCGGCGAGCCCCTTGAGCGCCAGCCACGAGGGCGAGGCCGGATCGCCGGGACGCACCTCAGCGGCGGCCAGCGTCAGATGGAGCGCCAGCAGGGCCAGGAAACCCAGCGCCAGCGCGGCCCAGGCCAGCGCCTCGCGACGGCGGCGGTGCCACAGCGCCCACAGCGCCATCACCCCGACATAGGGCAGGACCAGCTCGCGCACGGCCAGGGCCAGCGCGGCCGCCAGCCAGGCCCCGCACCAGTGCCCGCGCGCCGGGCGGTGCAGCACGAATGACAGCGCCATGAGCTGCGCCGCCCAGACCTCGTGCAGAACATCATAGCGCGCGCCCAGCCCGCTGGCGACGCCGGCCACCAGCAGCGCCAGCGCCATCGGCCGCCGCGCGGTGCCGCCCGGCTCCTCGCCCAGCCGGCGGAAGGCGGCACATAGCAACAGTGCGAACAGGCCGAGCCGCAGCACGGTGAGCCCCCGGGCGCCGAGCGCCGCGCCCATCAGTGCCAGGGTCGGCAGGCGCACGGTGAAGCCGGGGGTGACCGGATAGTCGTTGCGGCGCTGCTCTTCGACGGCCGCGCGGTAGTAGGGATCGCCCTGTTGCACCCGGGCGATGATCTTGCGGTAGAGCCGGAGATCCTGATCGTCGGCCTGGCGCACTGCGGCCGTTCCCGGCGGTCCGGCCACCATGGTCTGTGGCGGCGGCGGCGGCGGCGGGCCGCAGCCCGGCGCCACGGCGGCCAGCACCAGCAGGCAGGCGAGGACGAACAGGGCGGCCCGGGCCGGGCCTTGCGGCCAGCGCGCGAACCGGTCGTAACGCGGCGCCGCTAGCCCACCCAGCCCTGCGCGATGATCAGCCACGTCACCAGTCCCCCGAAACCTCCGGCAAGGAGGTATCCGGACCAGCTAGCGCGCGCATGGTTACCAGCAGGTTGACGCCGCTCCCAGACCAAGGGAATATCCGGAAGGGGTGGCGGCTCGGGCGCGCCGCCCTTGGCCGGGTAGGCCTGCTCGACCCGGCGGACCAGATCGGGCAGCCCGAGCAGGGTCCGCACCCCCTCGCGCAGCTTGTCCGCCACGGCCGCCTCGGGCCCAAGCTCGTCGCGGATCCAGCCGCGCACGAACGGGGCAGACACGTCCCACATGTTGATCTCGGGATCGAGCGCGGTTGCCAGCCCCTCGACCATCACCATGGTCTTCTGCAGCAGCAGCAGGTGCGGCTGGGTCTGCATGTCGAAATCGCGGGTGATCGCGAAGAGCCCGTCGAGCATCTGGCCGACCGACAGCTCGCTGACCGGCTTGCCGCGCATCGGCTCGCCCACGGCGCGCAGCGCGGTGGCGAACTCGTCGACCGAGTGGAAGCTCGGGACGTACTGCGCCTCGAAGTGGATCTCGGCGACCCGGCGATAGTTGCCGGTGGTCAGGCCATAGAGGATCTCAGCCAGCCAGACCCGCGCCTGCCGGTCGATCCGCCCCATGATGCCGAAGTCGATCGCCACGATGGTCCCGTCCGGGCGGACGAACAGGTTGCCCTGGTGCATGTCGGCATGGAAGAACCCGGCGCTGATCGCCTGGGTGAGGAAGGCGATGACCAGCCGCCTGGCCATGCCCGGCAGATCGTGCCCCGCCGCCTTGAGCGCGGCGATATCGCTCATCTTGATGCCGTCGACCCACTCGATCGTCATCACCCGGCCATTGGTCCGGTCCCAGTCGATCGCGGGGACGTGGTAGCCGGCGAAGCTGCTCATCGCCTCGGCCAGCTCCGAGGCGCTCGCCGCCTCGCGGCGCAGGTCCAGCTCGCGCGCGGTCCAGCGCTTGAGGTTGGCGATGACCAGCCGCGGGCGCAGCCGCTTCGCCTCGCCGCCCAGCGCCTCGAGATGGGCCGCGGCCCATTCGTAGGTCGCGATGTCGCGGCTGAACTTCTCGCGGATGCCGGGCCGCAGCACCTTGACCGCCACGGTGCGGCCTTCAGTGGTGACGGCCTTGTGGACCTGGGCGATCGAGGCGGCACCCACCGGATCGGGATCGATGCTGGCGAACAGCGCCGCCAGCGGCTGCTGGAAGCTTGCCTCGATCTCGGCCTGGATCGCCGCGAAAGGCACGGGCGGCAGGCTGTCCTGCAGCGTCAGCAGGTTGGCCACGGCCTCCTCGCCGACCAGGTCCGGCCGGGTGGCGAGCGTCTGGCCAAGCTTGATCGCCGCGGGACCGATCGCCTGGAAGGCCCCGGAATAGTCAGGCTCGCGCGGCTGCAGCGTGCCGAACCGCGCCAGCCGGCACAGCCGCCGCACCGGGGCGGGCGTGTTGGCGCCCTCCTCGATGATCCGCAGCGCTCCGTGACGGGCGAGCGTGCGGCCCCAGCGCAGCAGGCGCAGGACATGGGTGGTGGCAGAGGTCAAGTTGTCAGACCTTCCACCCCGAGTGGATCGCCACGGCCCCGCCCAGGATCGGCTCGACCCGGGTGCGCACGAAGCCCGCCTCGCGGATCATCGCCTCGAAGGCGGGCATGGTCGGGAAGCGCCGGATCGATTCGATCAGATAGCGGTAGCTGTCAGCGTCCCCGGCGATCGCCTGGCCGAGCCGCGGCACCAGCCGGTGCGAATAGACGTCGTACAGCTCCTTGAAGCCCGGCCATTCGGTGGTCGAGAACTCGAGGCAATAGAACCGTCCACCGTGCTTGAGCACCCGATAGGCCTCGGCCAGGGCCCGATCGATCCGGGTGACATTGCGGATCCCGAAGGCGATCGTGTAGCCGTCGAAAAAACGGTCGCCGAAGCTCAGCGACTCGGCGTTCTGGCAGGACCAGACCAGCCCATCGATCCCGCGCTGCAGCGCCCGCTCGATCCCGACGTCGAGCATGTCCTGGTTGATGTCCGAAACGGTCACGCTGGCGCCCAGCGCCGCCATGCGGAAGGCGATGTCGCCGGTGCCGCCCGCCATGTCGAGGATCTGCTCGCCCGGGCGCGGCTTGACCCGGCGCACGAACCGATCCTTCCACAGCCGGTGCATGCCGACGCTCATCGCGTCGTTCATGATGTCGTACTTGCGGGCCACGTTGGAGAACACCGCGCCGACCCGGCGGGTCTTCTCCTCGGGCGTGACCTCCTCATAACCGAAGGAGACCGGATCGGTGTCTGCCGCGGGGGGCTGTGCCTGTTCGCTCATCCCCGTGCCCTTAGGAGAGTTTGCGCGGAGCGGAAAGGCTGATAGCGCTGGGACATGCCCGAATTGCCCGAAGTCGAGACGACCGTGCGCGGCCTCGCCCGCTTCCTCGAGGGAGCGACGCTGAGCCGCGTCACCACGCACCGCGCCGACCTGCGCCGGCCCTTCCCGCCGGGCCTGGTCCAGGTGCTGACCGGCGCGCGGGTGACCGGGCTCGACCGCCGCGCCAAATACGGGCTGGTCCATACCGACCGGGCCCAGACCATGGTGTTCCACCTCGGCATGTCGGGGCGCTGGCGGATCGAGCCCGAGACAATCGGCAAGCACGACCACCTGGTGCTCGAGACCAGCGCCGGGCACCGTCTGTCGCTGTGCGATCCGCGGCGCTTCGGCTCGGTCGACCTGGTGGACACCGGCGGGCTCGCGCTCTGGCCGCCCTTCGCGGCGATGGGTCCGGAACCGCTGTCGGACGGGCTGACCGCGGCGCACCTGGCCAAGGCGCTGGCCGGGCGGATCGCCGCGATCAAGCTGATGCTGCTGGATCAGCGCGTGGTTGCCGGGCTGGGCAACATCTATGTCTGCGAGGCGCTCTACCGCGCGCGCATCCATCCCGAGAAAGCGGCCGGCCGCGTCTCGCGTGCGGCGCTGGAGCGGCTGGTCCCGGCGATCCGGGCGGTGCTGACCGAGGCAATCGCCGCGGGTGGCAGCACGCTGCGCGACTATGCCCAGCCCGACGGGCAGCTCGGCTACTTCGCCAAGGCCTTCGACGTCTACGACCGCGAGGGCCAGCCCTGCCGGTCCTGCAGCGCGCCGTTGCGGCGCATCGCGCAGGGCGGTCGCAGCACTTGGTTCTGCGCGCGCTGCCAGCGCTAGCGGCCACCAGCGCCGCCGCAAACAGCCGTTGACGATTCGCCGGGGCGAGGGTAAGGGCCGCGCTTCCCGCGGGGCGGCTTCGGTCGACTCCCGCGCTTTTGCACGCAATTCAGGACAAGGCCGCCAGGGCCGAACGAAGGACAGACATGGCCAATACGCCGCAAGCCCGCAAGCGCATCCGCCGCAACGAACGGCGCGCCGAAATCAACGGTGCCCGTCTGAGCCGCATCCGCACCTTCGTGAAGAAGGTCGAATCGGCGATCGCCGGTGGCGACAAGTCGGCAGCGGCCGAGGCCCTCAAGGCGGCCCAGCCCGAACTGGCCCGCGGCGTCGCCCGCGGCGTGCTCCACAAGAACACCGCCTCGCGCAAGCTCTCGCGCCTGACCAAGGCCGTCTCGGGCCTCTGACTGGCCGCCGGTCGCCGCGGTGATTCGCCGCGGCCCCGGTCGGGAAACCTGCGCCAGCAGCACGAAAACAGAACAAGGCCGGGGGTAGTACCCCCGGCCTTTTTCGTGGTTAACGGCGCAGGCGCCGCGGCGGCCGAAGGCTTTGCCCCGTAAACCAAAGGTTTAGCGCGATTCGGTTCCTACCGGAACAGAAAATTGATACTTTTCAGTAGCTTGTCTCGATCGCTCGGAATTCCGGCGGTCCGCCCGAGTCAATGCCATTTATTTCATTTTTTTTGCAGGGAAGCGCTTGCTCTCGCCTCAAACCGGCCCATAAATCGATCCCGCGCCGGGGGTGTCTTTGGCGTATCACGGGTCAGATTCGGCAATTCTGTTCGGGAAGCCAGCGCTTTCCGGCAGGGGGGTTGTCTGTGTCCGGAACGGGCCGGGATCGGGGGCGATCGCGGTCAGCGTGGGATGGACGGGTTCCGGCTGGGCGCCGGGGGAAAGGGGGGTGTGCAGGTGAAGGTCAGGTCGACGAAACAATCTACAACATCGGTCCTTTGCTGGCGCGCACATGTCCGGGAGGCTCGGCATGTCGCATAAGGGCAAGGCAAACGAAGTACGCATGATGGAAGATCAGGAAGCCCTCGACCTTGCCGCAGACTGGTCCGACATCAGCCAGGGGCTGCGCAAGGATCTGGGCCAGCAGCTGCACAGCCAGTGGATCAAGCCGATCCAGCTGGGCAGCTTCTGCAAGGAAACCGGCACGCTCGATCTTTTCCTTCCCACCGAATTCTCGGCCAACTGGGTGGCCGACCGCTTTGCTGACCGGCTCAGCCTGGCATGGAAGATTGCGCGCTCCGAAGTGCGTCACGTGCGCATCTCGGTGCATCCCTCGCGCCGCCAATCGGCCGATCTGCGGCTTGCCGGAGCCAGCCGCCGCCCGGCCAACGACGGGGCGCCGAGCGGACCGATTCCGCAGCCCGCCCCGCTTAACCTCGGGGGCAACGAGCTGTCCTCGGGCGAGTTCAGCGTGCTGGGCCAGCCCGCGGTCGGGCTCGACCCGTCGCTGACCTTCGCGAGCTTTGTCACGGGTTCGGCCAATGTCCTGGCCTGCAACGCCGCACAGCGCATGGCGGCCGCGGAAAAGCCGCAGTTCTCGCCGCTCTATCTCAAGGCCGCCACCGGCCAGGGCAAGACTCACCTGCTCCACGCGATCGGCCATGCCTTCCTGCAGGCCCATCCGCGCGGGCGGATCTTCTACTGCTCGGCTGAGCGCTTCATGGTCGAATTTGTCCAGGCGCTGCGCCAGAACCAGATGATCGAGTTCAAGTCGCGGCTGCGCGGCTTCGACCTGCTGATGGTCGACGACATCCAGTTCATCATCGGCAAGGCCAGCGCCCAGGAGGAGCTGCTCTACACGATCGACGCGCTGCTCAACGAGGGCAAGCGGCTGGTCTTCGCGGCTGATCGCGCGCCCCAGGCGCTCGACGGGGTCGAGCAGCGGTTGCTGTCGCGGCTGTCGATGGGCTTGGTGGCCGATATCCAGCCCGCCGACATCGAGCTGCGCCGCAAGATCCTGGAGCACCGGCTGGCCCGCTTCGCGCCCACCGCCGTGCCGGACGACGTGATCGAGTTCCTCGCCCGCACGATCAACCGCAACGTGCGCGAGCTGGTGGGTGGGCTGAACAAGCTGATCGCCTATGCCCAGCTGACCGGGCAGAGCGTCAGCCTGCAGCTGGCCGAAGAGCAGCTGACCGACATCCTCTCGGCCAACCGCCGGCGCATCACGATCGACGAGATCCAGCGCACTGTCTGCCAGTTCTACCGGGTCGACCGCACCGAGATGGCCAGCAAGCGCCGCGCCCGCGCGGTGGTGCGCCCGCGGCAGGTGGCAATGTATCTCGCCAAGGTGCTCACTCCGCGCAGTTATCCGGAGATCGGGCGCAAGTTCGGCGGGCGCGATCACTCGACGGTGATCCACGCGGTCCGGCTGATCGAGGATCTGCGTACGCGCGACGCCGACATGGACGGCGACGTGCGCACCCTGCTGCGCCAGCTCGAGGACTGAGCCGCGGGACCCCCGGCCACAGCGCCGGGGCCCCGCGGCCCGTCGCGTCAGGCGGCAGCCGCCAGCCGCAGCGGAGCGGCGCTCTGATCGCGCTTGAAGTGCGCGATCGCGGCCATCAGGGCGTTGGCCTCGTTGGCGAGCGAGCGCAGCGCGGCGTTGCTCTCCTCGACCATCGCGGCGTTCTGCTGGGTCGTCCGGTCAATCCCGCGGAACGCGTCGTTGACCCCGTCGAGCTCGCCGGCGTTCTGCTTCACCCGCTCGGTGATCTCGCCGACCACCGTGGTGATGCGCGACACCTCCTCGAGCATGGTCTCGAGCACTCCGCCGGTGCGGGTGACCAGCTGGACCCCTTCCGAGACATGGGCGTTCGAGGCCTCGATCAGGCGCTTGATGTCCTGCGCGGCATCGGCGCTGCGCTGGGCCAGCGCGCGCACCTCGTTGGCCACCACGGCGAAACCCTTCCCGCTCTCGCCGGCCCGCGCCGCCTCGACCCCGGCGTTGAGCGCCAGCAGGTTGGTCTGGAAGGCGATCCCGTCGATCAGGCTGACGATCTGGCCGATCTCGCCGGCGGACTGTTCGATCAGCCCCATGGTCGAGACCGCACGCACCACCACCTCGTGTCCTTCGGTCGCGCGCTGCTGCGATTCGCCCAGGCTCTGCCGGGCAGCGTCGGCGCGCGCCGCGGTGTCGCGCACCGAGGCCACCAGTGCGGCGATGGTCTGGGTGGTGCGGTCGACCGACGCCGCCTGCGCCTCGGTCCGGGTGGCCAGATCGTCGGCGGCCGAGCGGATCTCGGTGGCGCCGTTCTGGATCTGGGTGGACGCCTCGACCGCGCTGCCAACCAGCGCGTTGAGCCCCTGCATCGCGGCGTTGAAGTCAACCCGCAGCGCCTCGAAGGCCGGCGGGAAGCGGTGGCGGATCTGCGCGCGCAGATCGCCGGCGGCCAGCGCCTTGAGCCCCGCGGCGATCGCTTCGACCACCTGGTCCTGCTCGTGGTCGCGCTCGATGCGGTGGCGCTCGGCCTCGCGCTCGATCGCCGCCTTGGCCTCGGCCGCGGCAGCCTGATCCTGCACCATCCGCTCAAGCCGGACAGCCAGGACGACCAGCGCGGCGGTTTCGGCGACGACGATCACCGCATGCAGCACCACCCGGCCCAGGTCGCTGGTGCCGAACACCAGCTCCGGCGCGACGAAGTTGAGCAGCAGGTGGTGGACCGCCGTGGTGCCCGCGGCGACGATGATCGGCCGCCAGTCGGCCAGGATCGCGAGGACCGCGATCATCGCGTAAAAGGTCATGTGCAGGTCGACCTGCCAGCTCGCGCCTTCCCACTGGTAGAGCAGCAGACCGCTGTAGAGCGGGAGCGTCGCGCCCAGCGCCATGCGGGTGGCGCCATCGGCCTCGCCGCGCGCAGCGGCCAGCGAGGGATAGATCGCCAGCGCCGCAGCAAGCAGCGGCGGGAGATAGCCGCTCTCGGCAAACAGGCTGCCGCCAAAGACAATGGCCGTGACCAGCCAACAGACATAAGCGGCAACGCGTACCCCGTTGCGACGCAGGGTAATCAGTTCATCCATGGAAACCTCGGGGAGAAAGGGGTCGGGCGGGCGCGCGACGGGCCGGCGCGGGCGCAGTGCATAGGGCTTGGGGAACGGCGAGCGGGAGGATCCCGGCCGCCAGCAGACGGGTCAGGCCCGGTTCGCCCGCGGTGCGCGCCAGGAAGGTGCCCTGCCAGGGCCCCGGTCCGAGCAGCGCCAGACCGCCCAGATCATCGAGCCGCGCCAGCGTTCCGGTCGGGGCCTGGCCGAGCGGCACCAGCAGCAGCCCGCCATCGCGGCGCGGCATGAGCAGACAGACCAGCAGGGTCGCCAGCACCAGCACCGCGTGCGCCGCCACAGCGCGCTGGCGCCGGCGGGGCACGCCAGGCGCAGCCGCAAGGGTGGGCAAGGCAGGGGCATCATCTCGCATTACGCCATATTGCCACGGCGATATGCCGATGCCGTAAGCACCCGCTTACGTGTTTGCGCGAGCCGGCACCGCCCCATGTCCAGGCCAAGTGCTTGAAGGATCTGGCAGACTGCTCGGCATGCCGTAGCGGCCGATGACCCTGTCCCTTGGGGCAGGTCCGGTCGCTGCGGACGGCGTCGCCACCCTTCCCTCCTGCGCGCGGCTCGCCTAGAGCCGGGCCATGCCGCTTTCGCCCGCCCGCCTCGACCGGTTCGCCCGCCACATCGTCCTGCCCGAGGTCGGCGGGAGCGGCCAGGTGGCGCTGGCCGCCGCCCATGTGGTGCTGATCGGCTGCGGCGGGATCGGCTCGCCCGCACTGCAATACCTGGCCGCGGCGGGGATCGGCCGCCTCACCCTGATCGATGACGACGTGGTCGAGGCGAGCAACCTGCAGCGCCAGACCCTGTTCCGCGAAGCCGACATCGGTCGCGGCAAGGCTGTGGCCGCGGCCGACTGGGTGGCGCAGTTCGACCATGCCCTGATCGTCGAGGCCCGCTCCGAGCGGCTCGGGCAGGGCAATGCCGCCGCGCTGATCGCCGGAGCTGACGCAGTGCTCGACGGCTGCGACAACTTCGCCACCCGCCTCGCCGTGTCCGATGCCTGCGTGGCCGCAGGGGTGCCGCTGACCAGCGCGGCGCTGGGCCGCTTTCAGGGGCAGGTCGGCAACTTCGCCGGCCACCTGCCCGACCAGCCGTGCTACCGCTGCTGGGTGGGCGACGCCTTCGACGCCGAGGATTGCGACACCTGCGCCGCCGACGGCGTGTTGGGAGCGATGGCCGGGATTGTCGGCGCGCTGGGGGCGATGCAGGCGATCAGGGTCCTGCTCGAAGGCCACGCCGCACTGGGCGAACCGCAGTGGGGCCGGCTCCAGCTTTTCGAGGGGCTGGTGCCCAGCCTGCGGACGATCCGGGTGCCCAAGGATCCGGACTGTCCGGCCTGCACCCCCCGATGACCACGCCGCGTCCGTCCACGCCGCCGCCAAGCCTCGGCGAGTTCGACTATGTCATCGCCGGGGCGGGCTCGGCCGGCTGCGTGCTGGCCAACCGCCTGTCGGCCGATCCGCGCAACCGGGTGCTACTGCTCGAGGCCGGCGCGCGCGACAACTACGTGTGGATCAAGGTTCCGGTCGGCTATCTCTATTGCATCGGCAACCCCCGCACCGACTGGTGCTGGCAGACCGAGCCCGAACCCGGGCTGCAGGGCCGGCGCCTGCGCTACCCGCGCGGTCGGGTGCTGGGCGGCAGCTCGTCGATCAACGGCATGATCTACATGCGCGGCCAGGCCGCGGACTACGATGGCTGGGCGCAGTCGGGTGCGCGCGGCTGGAGCTGGGACGAGGTGCTGCCCTACTTCATCCGCGCCGAAGATCATCACGCCGGTCCCAGCCCCTTTCACGGCGCAGGCGGCGAGATCCGGGTCGAACAGCAGCGCCTGCGCTGGGACATCCTCGACGCCTTCCAGCGCGCCGCGGCTGAGTTCGGCGTGGCCCCCACGGCGGATTTCAACCGCGGCACCAATGCCGGCTCGGGCCTGTTCGAGGTCACCCAGCGCCGGGGCTGGCGCTGGAGCGCGGCCGATGCCTTCCTGAAGCCGGTGCGCGAGCGGCCGAACCTGCGGATCGAGACCGGCGTCACGGTCGACCGGGTGCTGGTCGAGCAGGGCCGCGCCACCGGGCTGGTGCTGCGCCGTGGCGGCGGACAATGGACTGTCCGCGCCCGCGGCGAGGTGTTGCTGGCGGCCGGGGCGATCGGCTCGCCGGCGATCCTCGAGCGCAGCGGGATCGGGGCGGCGGCGCACCTCGCAGAGCTGGGCATCGCCCCGGTGGTCGATCTGCCCGCGGTGGGCGCGAACCTGCAGGACCACCTGCAGCTGCGCTGCGCCTACCGCGTCGAGAACGTCGCCACGCTCAACCAGAGGGCCGCCTCACTGCTGGGCAAGGGTCTGATCGGGCTGGAATACCTGCTACGGCGGACCGGGCCGATGGCGATGGCGCCGAGCCAGCTCGGACTGTTCGTGCGGAGCGATCCGGCGCTGGCTACGCCCGACCTGCAATACCATGTCCAGCCGCTCTCGCTCGAGGCCTTCGGCGGCGCGCTCGATCCCTTCCCCGCCTTTACCGCCAGCGTCTGCCAGCTGCGCCCGGACAGCCGCGGGACCACCCGGATCACCAGTGCCGACCCGGCTGCGCCGCCCGCGATCCAGCCCAACTACCTCTCCGCCGAGAGCGACCTGCGCCGCGCCGCCGAGGCCATCCGCATCACCCGCGCGATCGCCGTCCAGCCGGCGCTGGCACCCTACCGGCCGGAGGAGATCCGCCCCGGCCCCGCCTTCGCCAGCGAGGACGAGCTGCGTGCCGCGGCCGGGCAGATCGGCACCACGATCTTCCACCCGGTCGGCACGGCCGCCATGGGCCGCGTGGTCGACGAGCGGTTGCGGGTGAAGGACATCGCCGGCCTGCGCGTGGTGGACGCCTCGGTGATGCCGACGATCACCTCGGGCAACACCGCTGCGCCGGTGATGATGATCGCCGAAAAGGGCGCCGAGATGGTGCTCGCCGATGCGCGCGAGAGTTTGTGCTGAGCAAGCTGAACCGGACCAGGGTCCGTTCGTGTCGAGCGAAGGTGAGACACGCCGGGCGCTGCCTCTCGACTGCGCTCGAGGCGAACGGAGATGAGGGGATCCAACCTTTTCGGGACAAGCGCTAGACGCTGGCGAGCATCTGATCCACCCAGGCCGGCACGACCTCGGTTGCCGGGCCGAGCCGGGTCTCGTCGAACCAGGCCGAGCCCTTGCTGTGCTCGAGGTTGAGTTCGAGCGTGGGGATGCCGAGATCGCGCGCGCCGCGCACGAAGCCCGCCGCAGGATAGACCGCGCCCGAGGTGCCGATCGAGACGAACAGGTCGGCTTGGCGCAGCGCGGCATGGATCTCGTCCATGCGGTAGGGCATCTCGCCGAACCAGACGATGTCCGGCCGGAGCGCGGAGGTGCCGCAGGCCGGGCACGGCGGGCGATGGAGCAGCGGCGCGGTCCAGGGCGAGCGCGCGTCGCAGGCGGTGCACCAGGCGTTGAGATGCTCGCCGTGCATGTGCAGCACCCGCCGTGCCCCGCCGCGCTCGTGCAGGTCATCGACGTTCTGGGTGACGATGAGCAGATCGCCCGGCCAGGCCGCATCGAGCCGCGCCAGCGCCCGGTGCGCGGCATTGGGCTGCTTGGTCTGGATCGCGGCGCGGCGCATGTCGTAGAAGCGCAGTACCAGGTCGGGATCGCGCGCGAAGGCCTCGGGGGTGGCGACGTCCTCCACCCGGTGCCGCTCCCACAGCCCGCCCTCGCTGCGGAAGGTGTCGATCCCGCTTTCGGCGCTGATCCCGGCGCCGGTGAGGATCACGATGTTGCGGATGGTGGGCAAGACTTGCTCCCGCTGTCGTCACCCTGAACTTGTGTCAGGGTCCAATGTGCCCCAAGGACGAAGCCGAGTGTGGGGCACGATGGATGCTGAAACAAGTTCGGCATGACGCCTCAGGCAGGAGTTTGGCAGTGGCACGGATCGGGATCATCGGCAGCGCGGGGCGCATGGGCAAGGCGCTGGTCGAGGCGATTGCCGCAGCCGACGAGGATCTGGCCGGCGGGATCGACAAGGGCGGCGATGCGCTCGCCCTCGCCCGGAGCAGCGACGTGCTGATCGACTTTTCCAGTCCGCACGCGCTGGAGGCCAACCTTGATGCGGCGGTGGGCGCGGGTGTGCCGATCCTGGTCGGCACCACCGGACTCGAGGAGCGCCACCATTTCCTCTGCGACGAGGCCGCCGAGCAGATCGCGGTGCTGCAGACCGGCAATACCTCGCTGGGGGTCAACATGCTGGCCCATCTGGTGCGCGAGGCGGCGAGCCGGCTGGGCGAGGACTGGGACATCGAGATCGTCGAGACCCATCACCGGATGAAGGTCGACGCCCCCTCGGGCACGGCCCTGCTGCTGGGCGAGGCCGCGGCCGAGGGGCGGATGATCGACCTGGCCCGCCACAGCGAGCGCGGCCGGGATGGCATCACCGGCGCGCGCGGGCACGGGACGATCGGCTTCGCCTCGCTGCGCGGTGGCAGCGTGGCGGGGGACCACACGGTGCACTTCCTGGCCGACAATGAACGCATCGCGCTCTCGCACCTGGCCGAAAACCGCGCGATCTTCGCCCGCGGCGCGGTGCGCGCGGCACAGTGGCTGATCGGCCGGGCGGCGGGGCGCTACCGCATGCCCGAAGTGCTGGGGTTGTGAACAGCGGTTGCCACACCCGGCGCTAGCTGTATTGTTTGATCAATACAGTCAGGGAGAGCAGCATGACGATCGATCCGGCGGCCGAGACAGCCCGGCTGGTGGATGCACTGGGGGCTGAACGCCTTGCCACGGCGGCCAGCTACACCCGCGGCAACGAGCTGCTGCTGCTGGCGGGCCTGCCGGTCACGCTGATCCTGCTGTGGCTGATCGTCCGCAGCCGCCTGCTCGACCGGCTGGCGGCACGCCTGGCAAACTGGCGCTGGGCGACCAGGACGCTGGCAGTGTGCTTCGCGTTCCTGATCGCCGACACCGTGATCAGCCTGCCCTGGACGATCTGGACCGACTGGGCGCGCGAGCGGTCGTACGGGATGACCCGTCAGCCGCTGGGCGACTATCTGGGCCAGACGGCCCTGTCCGCGCTGATCAGTGCGGCACTGGGCGCGCTGTTCCTGCTGGGGGTCTATGCCCTGGTGCGGCGGACCGGGCGACGCTGGTGGCTGTGGGGCGGGCTGCTCGCGACCACGGCCACGGCGGTGATGCTGCTGGCCGGACCGGCAGTGATCGAACCGCTGTTCAACCAGTACGAGCCGGTCCCGCCCGGTCCGGTGCGGGTGGCGCTGGAGCGGATCGCCGACGATGTCGGCATCCCGCATGATCGGATCTTCCTGTACGACGGCTCGCGCCAGTCGGACCGTTTCACCGCCAATGTCTCGGGCATCGGTCCGACCGCGCGCATCGCCATTTCCGACGTGGCGCTGAAGCAGGCCTCGCTGGCCGAGGTCCGCGCCGTGACCGGGCATGAGGCCGGGCACTACCAGCTGGGCCACGTCTGGCGGCAAATGGGCATCATCGCCGCCCTGGCGATCCTGGCGCTGTTCGGGATCGACCGCCTGTTCGTCCGGGCCGCGGCCCTGCTCGGCAGCCGGGCGACACTCGGCGATCCGGTCGGGCTGCCGGTGATGGCCGCGCTCGGTGCGGTCATCGGCCTGCTGTTCACCCCGGTGCTCAACGCGATGATCCGCAGCGGTGAGACCGCGGCCGACCTCTATTCGCTGCAGCACGTGAACGAGCCCGATGCGCTGGCCACGGCGCTGGTGAAGACGGCCGAGTATCGCTATCCCCGGCCGCACCCGGTGGAGGAGATGCTGTTCTACACCCATCCCTCGGTCGAGAAGCGGGTGCTCCGGGCGATGGAATGGAAAGTCACCCATCCGGCCACTCCGCCCGCTCCTCACCAGCCATGACCCGCGACCAGATCTTCGAATTCTTCCGCCGCCTGGCCGAGGCGAACCCTGCGCCCGAGACCGAGCTGGAATACGGCAACGTCTACCAGCTGCTGGTCGCGGTGGTCCTCTCCGCCCAGGCCACCGACGTGGGGGTCAACAAGGCGACCCGCGCGCTGTTCCGCGACGTGAAGACCCCGCAGCAGATGCTCGACCTGGGCGAGGACGGGCTCAAGGCGCACATCAAGACGATCGGGCTGTTCAACGCGAAGGCGAAGAACACCATCCTCCTTTCCGAGATCCTGGTGCGCGAGCATGGCGGCGAGGTGCCGGCCGACCGCGACGCGCTGACCGCCTTGCCCGGGGTCGGCCGCAAGACCGCCAACGTGGTGATGAACTGCGCCTTCGGAGCCGAGACCTTCGCCGTCGACACGCACATCTTCCGCGTCGGCAACCGCACCGGGCTCGCCAGAGGCAAGACCCCGCTGGCGGTCGAGAAGCAACTCGAAAAGAAGGTGCCCCGGCCGTTCCGGGTCGGCGCGCACCACTGGTTGATCCTGCATGGCCGCTACGTCTGCAAGGCGCGCAAGCCCGAGTGCTGGCGCTGTCCCGTGGCCGACCTGTGCGGCTACAGGTCCAAGGAACCCGATCCGGCCGTGGTCGCGGCGGCGCGCAAGGAACGCCGCCCGGGCCCGGCCGTTGCCCGCAGACCGGGACCGCGCCGCACCGCCGCCTAACCCGGCCCAGACCCAGGAGGATAGGATGTCGCTTCGTCTTGCTCGCCGCTTGCTCCTTCCCCTCGCCGTGCCGCTGCTGCTGGCCGGCTGCAGCGATCCGGCCGCCGGGCCGACGCGCCGCGGGGCCGACCGTGTGCCGGCGGCGCGCGTGGTCGGCCCGGCCGCGACCTGCATCCCGCTCACCGCGTTCCGCGAAACCCAGGTGCGCGACGGGCAGACGATCGATTTCCTCGCCGGCCGCCGCGGCTGGCGCACCACGCTGCCGGCGCGCTGCCCGGGGCTGACCATCGATCGCTCGTTCACCTACGCCACCTCGATTACCCAGCTGTGCAGCATGGACATCATCCGCGTGCTGCAGCGGCTCGGCCCCGACCTGGTGCCGGGGGCCGCCTGCGGGCTCGGGCCGTTCGTCCCGATCGAGCTGCCCGAGCGGAGCTAGCGCGCGGTCCCGCGCCCGGCGTTACTGATCGGGCGCGAGGTTGAGCCCGTGGCGGCCATGCTCGGGCGTGTCGTGCGGCGGTTCCGGCGGGCCGGCATCGGGATCGCGCGGCGGCTGGAACATGCCTTCCCACTTGGTCACGACCGAGGTGGCCACGGCATTGCCCACGACGTTGGTGGCCGAACGGCCCATGTCGAGGAAGTGATCCACGCCCAGCACCAGCGCGATGCCCTCGACCGGCAGGCCGAACTGGTTGAGCGCGGCCGCGATCACCACCAGGCTGGCGCGCGGCACCCCGGCGATGCCCTTCGAGGTTACCATCAGCGTCAGCAGCATCACGATCTGGCTCGAGGCGCTGAGGTGGATGCCATAGGCCTGGGCGATGAACACCGCGGCGAAGCTGGTGTAGATCATCGAGCCGTCGAGGTTGAAGCTGTAGCCCAGCGGGAGGACGAAGCCCGAGACCCGGCGCGGCACGCCGAAGCGGTCGAGCTGCTCGAACAGCTTCGGCAGCGCCGCCTCGGAGGTGGCGGTGGAATAGGCCAGCAGCAGCGGCTCGCGGATGTAGCGGATCAGGGTGAAGATGCGCCGCCCGAGGAACAGCGAGCCGGCCGAGAGGATCACCACCCACAGCACCAGCATGGCCAGATAGAACGAGCCGACCAGCTTGCCGTAGGTGATCAGGATCGACAGCCCGCGCACCGCGACGACCGAACCGATCGCGCCGAACACCGCAAAGGGCGCGAACTTCATCACATAGCCGGTGATCGTCAGCATGGCCTGGGCGAGCGCCTCGGCCCCGCGCACCAGCGGCGCACCGCGCTCGCCGATGGCGGACAGCGCGATGCCGAGGAACAGCGCGAAGACCAGCACCTGGAGGATGTCGTTCTTGGCCATCGCTTCGATCGGGCTGGCCGGGAAGACCGAGAGCACGAAGTGGCGGAAGGTGAAATCGCCGGTAGCCAGTTCGCCCAGCTCACCGGTGGGCTCCAGCGCCAGGCCGACTCCGGGCTGGAGCAGGTTGACCATGACCAGCCCGAGCGCGATCGAGATGAAGCTGAAGGTGATGAACCAGGCCAGCGCCCGCCCGCCGATCCGGCCCAGCGCGCTGCTGTCGCCCATCGAGGCGATGCCGGTAACGATCGTGGCCAGCACCAGCGGCGCAACGATCATCTTGATCAGGCGCAGGAACACCTCGGGCAGCAGCTTGAGGAGATCGGCCAGCTTGGCCTGCATCGGATCGCCGGCCGGATAGGACAGGTTCAGCGCGGCGCCGGCCGCCAGCCCCAGCAGCATGCCGACGAGGATGTAGATCGTAAGCCGCTGCGCCATGCCGGTCCTTGCTGTGTGTCTGGCCGCCCCGACGCCCCTGCGCCGGACCCTGAACCCCTCCCTAGCCGTTCGTGTCGCGCGAAGTCGAGACATGCCGCGCGATCGCGTCTCGACTTCGCTCGACAGGAACGGGGTCAGGCGTGCTGTGTGGCATAGTGCCCATCCCCTCGGTAGGAAAATACGTCAGGTTGCGTGCGCGTCCACCACCAGCGCCGCCTTGGCGACCCGGGCATAGATCCGCGCCAGGGTGTCGAGGTCGGCCAGGGCCACGGCCTCGTCGCGCTTGTGCATCGTGGCGTTGCACAGGCCGAATTCGATCACCGGGCAGACCGCCTTGAGGAAGCGCGCGTCCGAGGTGCCGCCGGTGGTCGAGAGCTCGGGCGTCACGCCGGTCTCGGCCTCGACCGCGGCGACCAGCAGGGCGGAGAAATCGCCCGGTTCGGTGAGGAAGGCCTCGCCCGAGATCACCGGGCGGGTGGTTCCGCCGTGGCGCTGCGCCACCGCGTCGACCAGCGCCGCGAGGCTCGCCCCGGTGTGCCGGTCATTGAAGCGGATCGACAGGCGCGCGCTGGCCTTGGGCGGGATCACGTTGGTGGCCGGATTGCCGACCACCAGCTCGGTGATCTCGAGGTTCGACGGCTGGAACCAGTCGGTTCCCTCGTCCAGCACCAGCGCATCCAGTTCGGCCAGCAGCGCGACCAGCCGGGGCACCGGATTGTCGGCCAGGTGCGGATAGGCGACGTGGCCCTCGCGGCCCGCCACCTCGATCCAGATGTTGACCGAGCCGCGCCGGCCGATCTTGGCCATGTCGCCCAGCCGGTTCACCGAGGTCGGCTCGCCCACCAGGCACAGGTCGGGCTGCTCGCCCGCGGCGCGCAGGTGTTCGATCAGCGCAACCGTGCCGTGGGTGGCCACGCCCTCCTCGTCGCCGGTGATCAGGAAGCTCAGCGTGCCGGCCGCCGTCGGGACCTGAGCCGCCGCGGCGACCATGGCGGCGATGGCGCCCTTCATGTCGACCGCGCCGCGCCCGTAAAGCAGATCGCCGCGCCGCTCGGGGAGAAACGGCGCGCTGGTCCAGCCCTCGCCCGGCGGCACCACGTCCAGATGGCCGGCGAAGGCGAAGTGGCGCGATCCGGGCGGGCCGCGGCGCACCGCGAACAGGTTCTCGACCGGGCCATCGGGCGCGGCGCCGTCCAGCGTGCGGTGCACGGTGAAGCCCAGCGGGGCGAGCTGCGCCTCGAGGCAGTCGAACACCAGCCCGGTGGCGGGGGTGACGCTGGGGCAGGCGATCAGCGCTTCGGCGAGGTCGACAGCGGAGAGCGGGGTGGTGGGCTGGGTCATGGCAGCCTCAGCGCATATGGGCTAGCAGGGGCCGAGACAAGCAGGAGTGCGCGATGCCGCGGATCGACCTCGAGACCATCCCCCAGACCAACCGCACCGGCTATCCCGCGCCGTTCGACGCGGCCGTACGGGGCCGCTGGTACCGCCGGCTCGGACCGCCCGGCGGGCTGACCCAGCTCACGGCCAGCCATGTCGTGCTCGAACCCGGCGCATGGTCGTCGCAGCGGCACTGGCATGCCGCCGAGGACGAGCTGCTGGTGATGATCAGCGGCGAGGCCGTGCTGGTCGAGGATGCCGGCCGGACCCTGCTCCGCCCCGGCGACATCTGCGCCTGGCCGGCGGGTGCGCCCGACGGGCACCACCTGATCAACGAGAGCGACGCCCCCTGCGTGTTCGTGGCGGTGGGGACCCCGGCGGGAGGCGCCGGCACCTATCCCGATATCGACATGATCTGGGATGAGCAGGGCCGCTATCTCCACCGCGACGGCACACCCTACCCGGCCGAACGGCCGCTCTGAGCCGGCCGCCCCAGCGCCTCGTCGAGCACCCGCGCCAGCCGCAGCCCGCCCTGGACGATGCGGCGGCGCGCATCGGGCAGGCTCTGCTCGATCGCCGCAGGGGTCCATACCGTGCTGCGCGGCAACGGGCCGCCGCTGCACGGATCCTCGCGGCCGAAGGCGCGGGCATAGATGGTGCGGGCCAGCTGCCACGATTCGCGGCCCCAGTCGGCCACTGTGCCGCCCGACAGCCCGGTCCGCTCGGCCTTGCTGTAGCGCCGCACCAGCGGCGGGCTGGCCGACGAGATCGCGCGTTCAGCCTCGAGCCCGTCCCAGATCGCGTGGAGGTTGCTGCCGGGAGCCTGGCCATAGGCCGCCTTGACCCCGTTGGCCCCGCCATCCTCGTTGTCGCCCGAGTGCAACGGCATGTGGATGTCCCCGACGAAATGGGCAAGGAAGGCCAGCGCCTCGAGCCGGTCGGCCTTGGACAGCCTGCGATCGGCCAGGATCCGGCGGTTCCGCTCGATCTGCGCAGACACGCAGTTGCCGTTGGCGCAGTTGGCCTTGGGATCGAACGGCTTGCAGATCGGCATGGTCTGGTAGTGCCAGGGGAAGGTATAGGCCCAGCGCCAGGCCTGCTTGCGCAGGCAATCGGGCCAGTAGGCCGCATCCTCCAGGGTGCCGGCCGGGCATTCCGGGGTGCCCAGCGCCGGCGCGGCGCGCAGCAGCCGGTGCAGCTCGGTGCGGGTCGCCGGCCGGACATTGGCCATGGCGACCGCGGCGATGGTCTGGTGACCGTACTCCCACCAGGCCTGGGCCGGGGCGGCCCAGAGGGCGATGACGGCGAGCACGGCGGCGACCCGGCTGCGCATGATCAGTCCTTTCGTTCGAAGGCCGCGATGATCCACGGTTCGGCCGCCGCGGCGGCGGCCCACTGCTGCAGCCAGGGGTGCTCCCAGACGGCATCCATGTAGGCCTGGGCGAAGCCGGGCACGGTGATCCCGTAAGTGATGAACCGGCTGACCACCGGGGCATAGAAGATGTCGGCCGCGCTGAAGCTGCCGAACAGGAACGGTCCCCCCGCCCCGAAGCGCGCCCGCGCCTCGGCCCACAGCGTGAGGATCCGCACCACATCGGCCCTGACCGCCGCGTCCGGCTGGAAATCGGCATAGCGGCGCCGCATGTTCATCGGGCACTGCTGGCGCAGCGCCGCGAAGCCGGCGTGCATTTCCGCCACCATGGCGCGGGCCAGCGCGCGCGCGGCAGGCGGACGCGGCCAGAAGCGATCGGCGCCGACCCGGTCGGCCAGGCTATCGAGGATCGCAAGGCTGTCCCAGACCACCGTCTCGCCGTCCCACAGCAGCGGTACGCGCCCGTGCGACGGGGCCAGCAGCCCCTGCGCCCGACGCTCCTCCCAGCCCTCGCCGTAGAGCGGCACGACCTCCTCCACGAAGGGCAGTCCGGATTGCTTGCAGGCCAGCCAGCCGCGCAGCGACCAGCTCGAGTAGACCCTGTTCCCGATGATCAGCTTCATGCTGCACTGCGATAGATATTCAGCCTGACACTGTCGAGGCTGAACAGGTTGACACGGTTGACAGGGTCCATGGAGCAAGGCCGGAGACCCCTGCCGCGCCAGGGCCGCAAGCGTGCGGGCAAGGACGGCAGCGGCCTGTTCGCGGGTCATCATGGGCGGAAGGATAAGGCGCGGCCGGGGGTGTAGGACAGCCGATCGGTCGGGCACGGCGCGTGGGCTTCGACAGGCTCAGCCCGAGCGGGTTGGGTATGGGTTTGGGTGTTGGTTGGCATGGCCAGAGCAGCACGGAAGGCCACCGCACGGCCCGCACCTGCTCCGCTTGCCGAACATCCAGGACCCGCTCAGCCTGAGCCTGTGCAAGGCCCCGTGCCGCCCCTGCCGCTCAGACCCCGGCATCCTCCAGCACCGCGGCGCGCAGCGCCTCGATCCCGAGCTTGACCTCGGACGAGGTGACCAAGACCTCGGGGTGGGCGGCGATGTGCTTGCGGGCCTCGGCGCGGGTGCGCTCGATCACGGCCTCGAGCTCGGTGGCCTTGAGCTTGTCGGCCTTGGTCAGCACCACGCGGTAGCCCACGGCCGCCTCGTCGAGCATTGTCATCATCTCGGCATCGACCGGCTTCACCCCGTGGCGGGCATCGACCAGCAGCAGGGTGCGCTTGAGCACCACCCGGCCGCGGAGGAAATCGCGCACCAGCCGGCGCCACTTCTCGACCACCGCGGGCGGGGCCTTGGCGAAGCCGTAGCCAGGCATGTCGACCAGCCGGAACAGGCACGGCGCGGTCTCGGTCGGCTCGCCCACCTCGAAAAAGTTGAGCTCCTGCGTGCGCCCCGGGGTGACCGAGGTGCGGGCGATCGCGCGGCGGCCCGTCAGCGCGTTGAGCAGCGACGACTTGCCCACGTTGGAGCGACCGCAGAAGGCGATCTCGGGCACCTCGGGTTCGGGCAGGAACTTCAGCGCCGGGGCCGAGAGCTTGAACTCGACCCGGCCGGAGAAGAGCCTGCCCGCCCGCTGCGCCAGCTCGGCGCGGGCGGCGTCCTCGTCGCTCACTTGCGCTTCGCCGCCGCGGCCACGTCGGCGCGTTCCTTCTCGACCATCGCCTTCATCTGCGGGTGGCGCGAATAGAGGAACTTCTGCTGGGCGATGGTCAGGATGTTGCTGGTGATCCAGTAGATCAGCAGGCCCGCGGCGAAGGGGGCCATCACGAACATCATCATCCACGGCATGATCGCGAAGACCTGCTGCTGGACCGGATCGGGCGCCGCAGGGTTGAGCTTGAACTGCAGCCACATGGTGAAGCCGAGCAGCAGCGCCAGCAGGCCGATGCCCAGGAAGGCCGGCGGAGTGAACGGCAGCAGCCCGAACAGGTTGAGGATGTGCAGCGGATCGGGCGCCGACAGATCGTGGATCCACAGCGCGAAGGGCTGGTGGCGCATCTCCACTGCCAGGGTCAGCACCTTGTAGAGCGCGAAGAACACCGGAATCTGCAGGAAGATCGGCAGGCAGCCCGCGAGCGGGTTGACCCCCTCCTCCTTGTAGAGCCGCATGGTCTCTTCCTGGAGCTTGGGCTTGTCGTCCTTGTAGCGCTCCTGCAGCGCCTTCAGCTTGGGCTGGATCGCGCGCATCGAGGCCATCGAGGCGAACTGGCGCTGCGCGATCGGGAACATGATGCCGCGCACGATCAGGGTGAGCAGGATGATCGCCACACCGAAGTTGCCGACGGTCTTGAACAGGGCCTTGAGCAGCCAGAAGATCGGCTTTTCGAACCAGAAGAACCAGCCCCAGTCGATCGCCTTGCCGAAGTTGGTCACGCCCGCGCTCTCGTAGCGGTCGAGCACGTCGCTTTCCTTGGCCCCGGCGAACAGGCGGGTGGTGTGGGTGAGCTGCTTGCCCGGGGCGATCGCCGCCTCGGCATAGAGCAGGTCGGCGCGGTAGACCCCGCCGCCGAGCGCGCGGAAGTCGGAGCGCTGCGCACCCGCGTCGGGGATCACCGCGCTCATCCAGTAGATGTCGGTGAAGCCCAGCCAGTTGGGCTTGCCGGCGTTGCCGACTTCGCCGGTCTTGAGCACGTCGGCGTAGTTGGGACCGAAGCTGACCGAGCCGTCGAAGGCGCCGAACGGGCCCGAATGGAGCGTCCAGGTATCGACGCTGGCGGTCTTGTCGGTGCGGTTGATCAGCGCGAAGGGCTGCACCCGCAGCGGGGTCGGGGCGGCATTGGCCACCACCTGCTTGGCGGTGATCAGGTAGTCGGCATCGATGCTGAAAGTGATCGCGAAGGTCTGCCCCTGGCCGTTGGCCCAGGTCAGCGTCACCGGGGTGCTCGGGGTCAGCCGGGCGCCGGCGGGAGCGGTCCACACGGTCTGCGCGGTCGGCAGGGCAGCGCCCCCCGCGGCCGCATTGGCCCCGACCCAGCCGAACTGCGCGAAGTGCTGCGCCGGGGTCCCGGCAGGCGAGAAGATGCGGGCCGGGCCGCTCGCCTTGTCGGCCGTGGCGGTATGGCGGTTGGTGACCAGATCGTCGACCAGCGCGCCGGTCAGGTTGAGCGAGCCCGACAGCCCCGGGGCGACGATCGGGACGCGCCCGGCCGGGTTGAGCGCGGCGCGCAGGTCGCGCACCTCGAGCGCCACGTCGGCCGGGTTGCTCAGCCCGCCCTCGCGGGTCGGCTTAGCGGTGCTGGCCGGATCAGCCGCCGGCGCCGGGGTGCTCGCCACCGGGCGGGGCCGGCTGGCCTCGGGATACAGGTAGCGCATGCCGGCTTCCCAGCCGAAGATGAGCACGATCGTCAGCAGGACGGCCAGGATCAGGTTGCGCTGGTTTTCCACGAAAGTTCCCGAGTATGTCTATGTCTTGTGGCTGTTCAGGGCACCGGATCGTAGCCGTGCCCGCCCCACGGGTGGCAGCGCAATAGACGCTTCATCGCCAGCCAGCCACCCTTAATCGCACCGTGTTTCTCAAGCGCCTCGATCGCGTATTGCGAGCACGACGGGGCATAGCGGCAGCTTGGCGGCAGGACCCGCGAGGGGCCGCGCTGCCAGCCCCGCGCGATCAGGATCAGCAGCCGCTTCACCGGGGTTTCGGCCCGCGCCCGCCGGGTTTGCGCGGGGGATCGCCCTTGCCCGCCGCGGCGCGGCTCAGGGCGGCGCGAAGTTCCTCGCGCAACAGGCTGAAATCGCGCTCGATCCCACCTTCCCGGCCGATCAGGACATGATCGGTGCCGGCCAGGCCCGCAAGGGGCAGCAATTCGCGCAGCAGCGCGCGGAAGCGGCGCTTCATGCGGTTGCGCACCACGGCGTTGCCGATCTTCTTGGTGACGGTGATCCCGAAACGCATTTGCCCGCCCCCATTGGGACGGGCAAGCAGGACGAAACCGGGCCGGGCCACGCGCAGACCGCGGTTGGCCGCGAGGAAGTCGGCGCGCCGGGTCAGGACCGCGGGCGCCAGCCCCGATCCCGATTCGGTCACGCCCTGCGCCGGGTCGCTCAGGCCGAGAGCGACTTGCGGCCGCGGGCGCGGCGGGCGCGCAGGACCTTGCGGCCACCGACGGTGGCGGTGCGGGCGCGGAAACCGTGGCGGCGGGCGCGGACAAGCCGGCTGGGCTGGAAAGTGCGCTTCATCTCGGAACCTCGATCAATCAAACAGGATGGGCCGCCCGCACGAGCGGCCGGAAACAGAGGCGGCCCGATAAGCGAGGCGGCAGGCCGAGTCAAGGCGCTGCCGCGGCCGGGCGGCCGGCCGGCATGGCGCGGCGCGGCTCATTCCGGGCGGACCCAGCGCGCCATCTGCGCGGCGTCAAGCCATAGCGCACCGGCATTGGGCACCGAATTGGTCATCGCATAGAAGGCGCGGGCTTCGGCGGCGGACAGGCCCATGGCGCGGTAGTAGTCAAGATAGGCGCGGTTCTGCGGCGCATCGGCGGGAAAGTCGCGCGGCTCGCGGCCGTCCTCATCGGCCCAGGCGTGAACCGCGAACTCGGCCCCCGGATCGGCGCTGCGGCGCACCCCGGCAAGATAGAGCTCGACCGCGCCGGAGCGGACCGAGCCGCCCGCCGGGACGTGGGTGGCCAGCCCGCGGGCGCGGATCATCCGGCCGAGGCGCAGGTTGGCCCGGTCCTCCTCGGTGCCGGGGCATTCGATCAGCTCGAGCACGCGGATCCCCGGATGGCGCGCGAGCATGGCCTGGAAGGCGGCGGGACTCCGCTCGTCGGTGACGCCGACCAGCGCGGCGCGGGTGCCATCCAGCACGCGGAACGGACCGAAGGCGGCGATCCCGCGCGGCAGCGCCGGCGCGGCGGGAGGGGAGGCGACGAATCGGCCCGACCCGGCCGCCGCATCGTCGCCTCCCACCCGGGCGGGACCATCCCGGAGGGTCTCTCGCACCGCGCCCGCCGCCAATACGGGCTCGGCCACGAGGACCGGCTGCGCCGCCACCGGCCCGGCAAAACCCAGCACCACGAGGGCGGAGAGGACAGGGCGGAGGAGGCGCAGCATGATGGCCGGACCTTGCACCGCCAGCCCTTGCCGCCGCCCTGCGGAACTAGGTTAAACCCGCCCTGCCGGGGAACCCCGGAGCTCTCCCGGGAGGCCGGCTTGCCGCCGGGGGTGCGCCCCTGCCCGATCGCCCCGGGCTCCTGCCGAAAAGGGTAGACCACCCGCCTCGACAGCGCGGGAAACCCCGCGGCACAGTCGGATGCTCACGCGGCGGGAGGAGGCCGGCTTGGTCACCCGGATGGAGACGGTTGCCTATCTCGGGCTCGAGGCGCGCACGGTCGAGGTGCAGTGCCAGATCGCCCCGGGGCTGCCGGGATTCCATCTGGTCGGCCTGCCCGACAAGGCCGTGAACGAGAGCCGCCAGCGCGTTCAGGCCACGCTCGCCTCGCTCGGGCTGGCGCTGCCGCCCAAGCGGATCACGATCAACCTCTCGCCGGCCGATCTGCCCAAGGAAGGCTCGCACTACGACCTGCCGATCGCCCTGGCGCTGCTCGCCGCAATGGGGGTGACCGATGCTGAGCAACTGGGCGAGCATATCGCGGTGGGCGAGCTGGCGCTCGACGGCCGGATCGTCGCCTCGCCGGGGGTCCTGCTCGCGGCGATGCACGCCGTCGGGCTCGGCCGCGGGCTGATCTGCCCCGGCGCGCAGGGGGCCGAGGCCGGCTGGGCGGGTGAACTGGCGGTGATCGCCGCGCCCGACCTGATCGCCCTGCTCAACCACCTCAAGGGCTACCAGGTCCTCCCCCGCCCGCCGCGCGGGCTGGTCGAGGCGGCCCCCGCGGGCCCCGACCTGGCTCAGGTCAAGGGCCAGGAAACCGCCCGCCGCGCGCTCGAGATCGCCGCCGCCGGGGGGCACAACCTGCTGCTGTGCGGTCCGCCCGGGGCCGGCAAGTCGCTGCTCGCCGCCTGCCTGCCCGGCATACTCCCCCCGCTCGAACCGGCCGAGGCGCTCGAGGTCTCGCTGGTCGCCTCGGTCGCCGGAACGCTCGAGGGCGGTCGGATCAGCCGCGCCCGGCCGTTCCGCAGCCCGCACCATTCGGCCTCGATGGCGGCGCTGACCGGCGGGGGGCTCAAGGTGCGCCCGGGCGAGGTCAGCCTCGCGCACCTCGGCGTGCTGTTCCTCGACGAGCTGCCCGAATTCCAGCGCGGCGCGCTTGATGCGCTGCGCCAGCCGCTTGAGGCCGGGACCGTCACCGTGGCGCGAGCCAATGCCCATGTCACCTTCCCCGCGCGCTTCCAGCTGGTCGCGGCGATGAACCCCTGCCGTTGCGGTCATCTCGGCGATCCGGCGCTGGGCTGCAGCCGCGCCCCGCGCTGCGCGGCCGACTATCAGGCCAGGCTGTCAGGCCCGCTGCTCGACCGCATCGACCTGCACATCGAGGTCGAAGCGGTGAGCGCGGCCGACCTGGCCCTCCCGCCGCCAGCCGAGGATACGGCCACGGTGGCCGCGCGGGTCGCCCGCGCCCGCGCGGTGCAGACTGCGCGCCAGGCCGATAGCGGGGCGCGGACCAATGCCGAGCTCGACGGCGCCGCGCTCGACCGCCACGCCGCGCCCGACGAGCCCGGACGCCGGCTGCTGCTGCAGGCCGCCGAGGCGCTGCGCCTGTCCGCCCGCGGCTACACCCGCGTGCTGCGGGTGGCGCGGACCGTGGCCGACCTGTCCGGAGCCGACCAGATCGGCCGGGTTCACGTGGCCGAGGCGCTGTCCTACCGGCGGCGGGCGGTGACGGGGTGAGCAGAGCGGGCCGTGCGGACACACGACGCTGGGCAAGCGGCCGAGTTGGGGTCCTAGCCCGCCCGCCGCACGGTCAGCACCTTGACCGGCGGGTCGAGCAGTTGGCCCTTCATCACCCCTTCGCCCTTGGTCGGCGAGAGCGGGGCGTCCCAGATCCGGCGGACCACGTCCATCCCCGCGACGACGCGGCCGAACACGGCATAGCCGGCCTGGACATCGGGGTTGTCCGACTTGGGATCGGCGTCGAGCCCGGTCAAATCCGAGAGCATGATCGAGAAGTCGGCCGTGGCCGTGCCGGGGGCGAGGCGGGCCATCGAAAGCGCGCCGGCCTTGTGCGACAGCCCGGTCAGCGTGGTCGGCTCATGCGCAACCGGCTTGAACAGCTTGCGCGGATCGCCCTGCAGACCGGTCTGGACGAGGCCATTGGGCTGATCCCCCCAGGCGAGGCGCATCGCCCGATAGAAGGTCATCCCGTCGAAGCGGCGCGCATCGACATAGCGCACGAAGTTCTCGACCGTGAGCGGGGCATGCGCATGATCCAGCTCGAGCTCGATCGGGCCGAGTTCGGTGACCATGGTGACCCGGACCAGATCGCCCAGCGGCGCGGCGGCGGGCGCGGGCGGCGGCGCCTTGCGGGGCAGCGGCTTCTTCGCGGCGCCGGTCAGCGCGAGCAGGATCAGCGGGGCGGCGGCGAGGACGAATCGGCGGTTCATCGCGCGATCATGGCGCAGCCGAGGGCCTGCTGTCAGCAGCAGGTGTTGGTCGGGCCGGTGTCGGGGGCCTCGCCAGCCGCGGGAGGGTCGAGTTCGGCCCCGTCGACCCACAGCAGATCGGCATAGTCGAGCACGCGCCCGTCCTGGGCGTGGACCGCGATCGGGGCGATCGGGCGGCGGTCCCGCCGATCGACCAGCACCGGGTTCGACGGCACCCCCAGGCCGTAGCGCTCGCCCCACTGGCGCAGCGCGAGCATGGCCGGCAGCAGCGCCACGCCCTTGGCGGTCAGGCGGTAGCTGACCTTGCGGCGATCGTCGGCCTGCGGCTCGCGCACCAGGATGCCGTGTTCGACCAGCTTGGCCAGCCGGCTGGCCAGGATGTTGCGCGCGATCCCGATGCCGAGGAACTCCTCGAAGTGGGTCAGCCCGTTGAACGCCGCGCGCAACAGCAGGAACGACCAGCGCTCACCCATCACCTCGAGCGCCAGCGGCAGGCCGCAGGTGTGCACATCGAGGGGTTCGCGCAGCTGGTCCATGGCTGGCCAAGTCTAGGCGAATCGCCGCCGGAGTCGAGCGTTGGCGCGCGGACGCGAGAACGGGTTGCATTTCACAACCGGTAATGTAGGTAGCGAATCACAACTAACACGTATGTAAGCTATGGAGTCCTCCCATGCGTCCCTCGTCGCTCACCGCCGCCCTCGCCCTGGTCGTCGCCGCGCTGCTTCCGGCCGCTGCCGCGCCGGCCGCCGCCGCCCCGGCGGGGTGGAGCGCAACGCTGCGCGAACCGCTGGCGGCGCCGCGCCAGGGCATCGTCAACAGCGTGGTCTGGCATTGCGGCGGCACCCAGTGCACGGCGCCCGCGCAGGGCTCGCGCCCGCTGTTCGTCTGCCGCAAGGTGGTCGCCAAGTTCGGCCCGGTCACGCGCTTCACCTCGGCCGAGGGCGAGCTGGGCGCCGAGGACCTCGCCCGCTGCAACGGTTGAGCGGCGGGGTCTTCCAGCCGCCGGAGCGCGAGGGGTCCCGGCCAGGCTGCGGCCTTGCCGGCACAGCGCCTAGAGCAGCCCTCGTCCGGCCAGATCCTGCGCCAGCAGCGCGGGAGCCGTGAACAGGTGGCCGTGCCAACCGGCCGCCTGCGCGGCGGCGATGTTGGCGGCATTGTCGTCAATGAACAGCAGCGCCGGACCGGAGTGGCCGAAGCGCCTTTCGGCCAGTGCGTAGATCGCAGGATCAGGCTTGGCCACGCGCTCCACGCCGGAGACGACGATGTCGCGGAAGCGTGCCAGCACCGGTAGCGTCGGGCGGAAGCCCTGCCAGAGGTCGGCACCGAAATTGGTGATCGCGAACAGGGGCACGCCGCGCGCGTGAAGCGCCTCGACCAGCGCCACGGTGCCCTCGATCGGCCCGGGAATGGTCTCGTTGAAGCGCGTGGCATAGGCGTCGATCAGTGCGGCGCAGGCGGGGAACTGCGCCTTGCGCTCGGCCACCATCTCGGCCAGCGGCCGGCCTGCGTCGTGCTGGTAGTGCCACTGCTCGGTGACCACCGTAGAACAGAACCAGTCAAGCTCGGCCGGATCGGCGATCAGCTGGCGGAACAACGCGCGCATGTCCCAGTGGACCAGCACGCGGCCGATATCGAACACCACTGCCTCGATGCCACCGGTCTGGCTCATCGGTTGTTCTCCCTGGCGCAGGCCCTGCGCGACCGTCCCAAAACGCCAGCGGCCCGCACTCCGGTCGGAGGCGGGCCGGGCTGGTCAAGCGCGGCCGGGACAAGCTGCCCGGCCGGCCAGGGCAATCAGCCCTGGCGCGCCTTGAAGCGACGGTTGGTCTTGTTGATCACATAGGTCCGGCCACGGCGGCGGATCACGCGGTTGTCCCGGTGACGGTCCTTGAGCGACTTCAGGCTGTTGCGAATCTTCATGACTGACCTCGTGCGGGCTAGCCCCGCGGAAAACTGGAAGGCGCCCGTTACGGGCCGGGCCGGGCTGAGTCAACCGCCAAGGCGGAGTGGCGCGGGCAATTTCCGGGGTGCGTTTGGGGTGCCCCCTCGCGACCGGCCCCTCACCCCTCGCCGCGGATTTCGCCGAGCCGCCGCTCCCACGCCAGCGCGTGCTGGACGATGGTATCGAGATCGGCAAAGCGCGGCTGCCACGGCAGCGTCGCCATGATCCGGCGGTTGTCCGAAACCAGCGCGGCGGCATCGCCGGCGCGGCGACCCTCGAAGCGCCGCTCGATCTTGCGGTTGGTCACCCGGTCGACCGCATCGAGCACCTCGAGCACCGAGAAGCCGCGGCCATAGCCGCAGTTGAGGGTGAGCGAGGTGGCCGGATCGGCCATCAGCGCCTCGAGCGCGAGCACATGGGCCGCGGCCAGATCGGCGACGTGGATGTAGTCCCGCACCCCGGTGCCGTCGGCGGTGTCGAAATCGGTGCCGAACACGCCGACGTGGCTGCGCTTGCCCAGCGCCGCCTCGACCGCAACCTTGATGAGATGGGTCGCCCCGGCGGTCGACTGGCCGGTGCGCGCCTGCGGATCGGCCCCGGCGACGTTGAAGTAGCGCAGCGCGCCGTAGTTGAACGGGTGAGCCCGGGCCGTGTCGGCCAGCATGTACTCGGTCATCAGCTTGGACATGCCGTAGGGGTTGATCGGCCGCTGGGGGGTATCCTCGCGCACCGGCGATTCGTCGGGCTCGCCATAGGTCGCCGCGGTCGAGCTGAAGATGAAGTGCGGCACCCCGGCCGCCACCGCCGCGGCGATCAGCGCGCGCGTCTTGGCCGTGTTGTTGTGGTAGTACTTCAGCGGGTTCTCGACCGATTCCGGGACCACGATCGAACCGGCGAAATGCATGATCGCGCGCGTGCTCTGTTCGGCGAAGATCCGGGCGAGCAGGGCGGCATCCTCGATGTCGCCCTCGTACAGCGGAACTCCCTCGGGCAGGGCGAAACGGAACCCGGTGGTCAGGTTGTCGATCACCGCCACCGGCCAGCCGGCATCCTTGAGCGCGAGCACGGCATGGCTGCCGATGTAGCCGGCACCCCCGGTGACGAGCACGGGGACGCGGGGAGACACTGCTTCAGCCATCGACGATTCGCTCCGACAAGTTCTGGTCCGGTGCCGCTAGCACGAGGAATGTGGCCGCGGGGTTAAACCGACGCGCCGAGCCATGTCAGCCGCCTGTTCATCCCGGGGCAAGCTCGCGCCCCATAACCCGGTGCGCAGGGGCGACGAAAGGAAAACCATGCAGACCCATTGGCGCGCCCCGACGCAACCTGCTGCCCGGCTGGCCCGACCGCTGGTCCTGGCCCTCGCCACGGGGGCGCTGGTCCTGAGCCTCCCCGGGGTGGCCAAGGCCCGGCCGGGCGGTGGCGGCTGGGGTGGCCGCGGCTGGGGTGGTGGTGGTGGCTGGAACGGCGACCTGCTGCGCGGCAGCGCCGCCGGGCCAACCCGCGCCGGCCCGCCCGAGGACCGCGTGACCGTGGCCAGCTTCGTCACCGAGGATCCCGCCGATGCGGCGACGCTGCGCCGCGGCGCGATCGCCGTCACCGGCGCTCCGACCGGTTCGGGCGTCGAGAGCGGCGAACTGGCGGTCTATTCCGCCGCCGTGGTCGATCAGCTGGCCCAGCTCGGCTACCGGACCGACGTGCCTGATCCCAGCGCGGAGCAGGTCACCGAGCTGCACATCGCCCATGCCACGCTCCAGCCGGAGGAGGTCAAGCGCCCGGTTAGCGGGACCATGGCGGTGGGAGTGTCCAATTTCGGGACAGCCTACGGCCTGGCCGTGAACATCGACCTGACAAAGCCCAAAACGGCCCTGATTTCGACCACGCTCGAGGCCCGCATCCGCGACAGGGCTTCCGGCCGGGTGCTATGGGAAGGGCGTGCCGACATCGCGACACGCGCCGGGGACGACAGGTGGCCCGCCGGGGCGATCGCGAGCAAACTCGCCGCGGCGCTGTTCGATCACTTCCCGGTGCCGAGCAGCCCGCCCAGCTGAAGGACCGCCCTGCCCGATGCCCGCCCCGATCCAGGCACAGACGGGGCAAGCGGCAGCCTGGCGAGCAGCGGGGCCGTCTTACCCCGTTGGCTTAGATCATCCGATCAAGGGACTAGTTAACGCGCACGCGCGCCGAGTGCCGCGCGGGCGCAGACAGGGTCACATCCCCTTCAGCGCCGGGCTGCTTGCCCGGATCGCCGGGGAGTGGACCGGGATGGGCAGGCGGATCGCACGGGGCAGGACGACGAGGCCAGGGCGCAAGGCGCTCGGCCGGTGGCTGGGCCTGCTGGGGTCAGCCTGGCTGGGCGCTGTCTGCCTGGGCGCCCCGCCGCTGGCCGCGGCGCCGCGGCCCCCTGCGGCCGACCTGCCCCCTGCCGCCGACCTGCCGGGCCTGACCCCCGCCGCGCTGCGGGTCGAGACGATCGCGCGGCGCCTGCTGCTGGACAATGCCCCGCACTGCACCGCGCTGGCGCATGACTACGGTTTCAAGGCAGCGCCGTCGGGGCCGGCCTCGTGGGGCGCGGCGATCGTCATGGTCTGGCCCGACGGCCCGGCCGCCGCCGCCGGGCTGCGCCCGGGCGATCTCGTCCGCGCCGCCAATGCCGTGCCGTGGTCGGCCGACACGGCCGAGCGCGCGCGGTTCGACGCCGCGCTGGCCGCCGCCGCCGCGGACGCGCACCTGGTGCTGGAGGTCGAGCGCGACGGCCGGCGCCACATGGTGGCCCTGCCCGGCCAGCCGCGCTGCGCGGCGACCGTGCGCCTGTCCGCCCGGCCCATGGTCAACGCCGCGGCCGTGGCGAGCACGATCGAGATCGGCGCCGGGCTTGAACGGCTGCTCGCCGACGATGCCGAGCTGGCCTTCACCCTCGCGCACGAGGTGGCCCACGTGCTGCTGGGCCATACCGTCCCGTCGCGCCGGGCCGCGCTGGCCACGCGCGAGGCGCGCGGCGCGGCCGAGCAGGAGGCCGATGCCTTCGCGCTGCGGCTGATGGCTGCGGCCGGCTACGATCCGGGCGCGGCTGCGGGGGCCTGGCTCAAGGTCGCCGATGCCGCGCGCCCGCCTCTGCACCGCCTGCTCGACCTGCACGGCCCCTACCTTGCCACGGCCGAGCGCGCCGCCTTCCTGACCCGCGAGGCGGCACGGCTGACCGTCCCCATCCCGCCGCTGCTGCTCGCGGCCCGCCGCACCCGCTGAGCCTCGCCCGAAGCCGGAGGCGCGCCGGGTTGCAATTGGCGCGAGGCGGGCACAGGGTGGCGGGGACAGGTGCGAAAGGACCAAGCATGGCGTTCCGACTGCTGCCCCCCCGCATGGCCATCCTGGCGCCGCTGCTCGCCGCGGCCGGGTGCGTCGCGCCGACCGGCCCGGTCGAGGTGACGCGCTTCCACCTGCCCGATACCACGATGCTCGGCCGTGGGCCGGTAGCGATCGTGCCCGCCTCGGGAATGGACCCCGCTTCGCTTGAACTGCGCGCCTTTGCCGGCGCGGTCGGGCGTGAGCTGCAGCGGCTGGGCTACCGCGAGGTCGGCGCGGCCGAGGCGGCGCAGGTCGCCGAGGTACGGTTCGAGCGGCATACCGCACAGCCGGAACGCCAGACCGGCCCGGTCAGCGTGGGGGTCGGCGGCAGCACCGGCTCGTTCGGCTCCGGGGTCGGCGTGGGGCTGGGCTTCAACCTGTCGGGCCGGCCCAAGCCCCAGACCGAGACGCGGCTGGGGGTGATGATCCGCGAAAAGGGCTCGGGCCGGGTGGTCTGGGAAGGACGCGCCAGCTTCAGCGTGCGCGCGGATTCGCCGTTGGCCACCACCGAGCTGGGCGCCGCCCAGCTGGCCGCGGGGCTGTTCCGCGATTTCCCCGGGCGCTCGGGCGAGACGGTACTGGTCAAGCCGACGCCCTGACCGCATGAAGCGGCGCATGAGCGACATCACGATCCATGCGCAATTCGATTCGGGCAATATCGAGGTCCTGGCGATCACCGGCACCGAGGCCCGGCTGACGATCCGCCGCGACCACCGGTCCGAATTCTTCCAGTGGTTCCATTTCCGCGTCAGTGGTGCCGCCGGGCGCGAGGTGACGCTGCGGCTGACCGGGCTGAACGCCAGCGCCTATCCCGGCGGCTGGCCGGGCTATCGCGCCGCCGTGTCCGAGGACCGCGAACACTGGGGCCGTGCCGCGACCGCGTGGGACAAGGAGGCCGATGGCGGCACCCTGACGATCCGCTACCAGCCCGCGGGCGACCTGGCCTGGTTCGCCTATTTCGCGCCCTATTCGCTCGAGCGCCACGACGACCTGATCGCCACCATGGCCCAGGCCGAAGGGGTCACCTCCCGCTGCCTCGGCACCACGCTGGACGGGCGCGCGATCGACTGCCTCGAGCTGGGCGAAGGCGAGACCCAGGTCTGGCTCTATGCCCGCCAGCATCCCGGCGAGACGATGGCCGAATGGTGGATGGAGGGCGCGCTCGACCGGCTGACCGACCCGGCCGATCCCTGGGCGCGGCTGCTGCGCCAGCGCTGCCGGTTCCACGTGGTTCCCAACATGAACCCCGATGGTTCGTTCAGGGGTCACCTGCGAACCAATGCGGTAGGCGTGAACCTCAACCGCGAATGGCACGCTCCCACCCCCGAGCGCTCGCCCGAGGTCCTGGCCGTGCTGCGCGCGATGGACCAGAGCGGGGTCCATGTCGCCATGGACGTCCACGGCGACGAGGCGATTCCGGCCGCCTTCATCGCCGGCTTCCACGGCATCCCCGCCTGGACCGAGGCGCAGGGCACCGGCTATGACCGCTACCGCGCGATCCTCGAGCGGCGCTCGCCCGACTTCCAGACCCGCCTCGGCTATCCCACCGCCCGCCCTGGCAGCGCCAATCTGACGATGAGCACCAACCAGCTCGCCCAGCGCTTCGGCCCCAGCCACGGCTGCGTCGCCTTCACGCTGGAAATGCCGTTCAAGGACAACGACGATCTGCCCGATACCGCCCAGGGCTGGAGCCCGGAACGCTCGATCCAGCTCGGCCGCGACTGCATCGCCGCGCTCGGGGAATGGCTGGCCGAGCGGGGGTGAGCGGCGACGGCGTGGGCAGCGAGCCGGCACCTTTGTCCTTAGCCGTACGCGTCATTGCCCGTAACGGGTCTGGCCGGGCACCGCGCGGTCGGCAGCTGGCCTGTCACGACACCACCGCTGCCGGCGGCCCGGCTCCCACCCTTCACAGCCGGCGCTGACGCAAACGGCATCCGCGGGTGTTCCTTCGCCGCCGGCGCTGGACGCCTGGAACTGGCATCAACGGCCCTGTCGACACCGATGGCTGCCCTGCGCTCGATCAACCCCGCCAGCCCAGCGAGACGAAGACGTTGCGCGGCAGGCCAGGATCGAAGCCGCCCCCGCCACCCGGACGAACCCTGCCAGCATAAGTTTCGTCGAGCAGGTTGTTGATTCCCGCGCCGATCGAGAAGCCGCCGGCAATTGGCCATTCGACGGATGCATCAAGCACTTGATAGCCCGGCAAGGCAAAATCGGCGACGTTATTGTCGGATCCCTGCTGATCACCCACCGAGGTGAAGGTCAGGGCCGCACGGGCACCGTTGCGGCCGAGGTAAGCCAGCGTCGAACGCAAGAGATGGTTTGGCGCATACTGCGGCGTTGCACCATGCACGACGCCGTTGGTGAAGGTGGCATCCAGCAGCTGCAGGTTGGTCGACAGGCGCAGCGTGTCGCCGCCCCCGGCGAGCCCGTCCGGTCCCAGCAGGTCGAACCGCACCGCAAGATCGATGCCCTGATTGCGCATGGTGCCGACATTTTGTCGCCGCGCACCGCCAGCCCCAACCGCATTGAACAGCGGCGTCGTCGGAAGCGGGCCGGCGAGGAAGCCGATCTGGTCTTCGAAGGTGATGCGGAACAGGCTTGCATCGATCCGCAGGGGCGGGGCTGGCCTGAACTGCACCCCGGTCTCGAGGCTGAACGCGAAAGACGCCTCGAACGTGCCCGCCACATCCACCCCGGTCTGAAACGTCACGCCATCGTTATACAGCAGCGGTTTGAACCCGCGGCTGGCATTGGCCACGAAGCGCAGCGATTCTCCGGCGTCCCACGTCACCCCGATTCCGAACAGCGGCACGGTATCGACGTTCTCGCGATGACCGAGCGCCCCGTTGGGCGCGCCGGGCGTGCCGCTGGTGACACTGCCGAGCAGCAGATCCAGCGTTTCCACAACGCGCTGGCGCAGGCGTTCCACCCTGAAGCCTGGAACGATCTGCACATCGCCAAAACCAAACTTGATCTCGCCGAAAATCGCGGTGGCATGACCGCTGCGTGAAACGCGAGACACCGCTCCACCGAGCCCGGCAAGGTCAGCGCTGCTTAGGCCCTTGTCGACGAGCACAGGCGCGTCCGAGGTATGGCCGAAAGCGCCCAAGGTCAGGGCATGCTGGCCCTGTCCGCCGAATTCGCGCCGCACACGCAGGTCGATCCCGGCGGTGTCGAAAGCCTGCAACTGGCGGACCAGGACATTCGCAGTTGGCGTAACCTGGCCAAAGCTGCCCCCGGCCTGCCGCCAGCTTTCGCGCTCGAAGCGGCTGTAGAACGCGCGTGCCGTCAACTCCGTCTGGTCGTCCACCTCCCAGTCCAGCGCGAGCGTGGGTGCGAAACGCTCGATCCTCAGTCGGTCGAACGCAGTGGACACGGCCCGTCGGTCGGCGGCGAGGCGAGCGCGAGATAGTCCGCCGGGTTCGCCAAACCGGCCCTGATAGTAATCGAGCGCCAAGGTCAGGGTCATGGCATCGCTGACATAGTGGCCACGCAGCCGGCCGGTGAACTGTTCCTGATCACTGTTGGTGCGGCGCGGGCCATTGCCTGCGGCATATTGCACAAAGCCATCGGCCGCGAAGCGCCCGTCGGACACCGCGAGATTGGCGAGCGCCTGCCGGGCATCCCAGCTGCCGAGCGTGACACGCGCCTGGCCTTCGGCCCCGGCTGGCTTGCGAGGCCCGCGCATCACATAGTTGATCGCCCCGCCCGGCTGCGGTCCATAAAGCAGGCCCGACGCACCCCGAATGAACTCGACCCGCTCGACCAGTTCGAACGGTGGGATGAAGTAGGCCGCGGGATAGGAATACATGTCGGGTACGGCCGGGATCGCGTCCTGCAAGGTCAGCAGGTTCCAGCTTTCGTGGGGCTCCCCCAGTCCGCGATAGGACAGCGAAGCCCACGAGCCATTGGACACCTCCGAGACCAGAAGGCCCGGAATGTCAGCCAGCGCCAGACGCAGGTTCCGCCCCGCCACCGGCGGCACGTCGGACAGGACCGCAATGTCGCCGAGCTTGCCTGCGAAGATCATCGTGCCGGCTTCATCGGGCAACCGGTCGGTTTCACGACGCGCGGTCACGATGATCGACGTTGCCTGATTGGCATGCGCAGCGGCGTGCTTGTCAGGCTCCTCAGGGAGCGCGGGCATGAGGGAACCCTCGGCTGCCCAGCCGGGAGTCGCCGCAGAAATCAGCAGGCCAGCAAGCAAAATGCGCGCAGCAAGGAAAGAGGACGGCATGGCAGCTCCACAGCCCGGCAAACTCGCGACGCGTTTTCTGCTATTGCAAATCAATGTCAACAATTGCCGCCCACGGACATGAAATGTCAGGGTCAGGCAAGGTTCGGCCAAAATCTCCCGGGTTGGATCAATCACAGGACTGGCCGCAGGGCGAGCGGACTTCCCTCGGCCCCGCGCCGAACGGTGGAGGCGCCGCGACCACCTTCAACGGTGGAATGGAGCATGCCAATCGGGGAAAAGCGGCACCCGCTAGTCAAACCTGTCCAGGCGCTCTGGGCTGCGCGCAGCCGCTGGGTGAATGGCTGGCCGAGCAAGGGTGAGCGGCGGGCCGCCCTGCGGGACGACCACCTGAGCCTATCCGCTATCCCCGCGCAAGATGGCGCCCTGGGCTGCGGCTGGCCATGCCTGCCAGCCGGTATTACGAATCCCGATGTCGATACGCATGGCAGACTTCACCACCCGTTAGCGGAACGGAATTAGAGCCCCACCCGAGGAACGGTGGTGGGCCGATCTTTTTGAAATTTCGGACGTTCGCGCATGTTCAAACGGAAGGCCGCTGAGCTATCGAAATTCGATGATGCACTCCTGCAGCTGGTGAAGAACACACAGGCGATCATCCAGTTTCTGCCGGATGGAACGGTTCTGGAGGCCAATGAGGCCTTTTGCAGCGTGGTGGAATACAACCTTGCCGAGATCCGGGGTCGGCATCATAGCCTGTTCTGCACGCCTGAGCTTGCCAAGAGTGCCGAGTACGCGCAGTTCTGGTCCGATCTCCGGGCCGGCAAGAGCTTTACCGCGCGCTATCCCCGCATCACCAAGTCCGGCGAGGAGATCTGGATCCAGGCGACCTATGGCCCGACCCTGGACGCCCGGGGCAAGGTCGAACGGATCGTCAAGATCGCCACCGATGTCACCCCTTTCCGCAGGGCCAGGAATACCGTCCTGGCGGCCATGCAGGCGCTTGAGGACGGCCGGCTCGACCAGAAGGTTCCCCACACCGACGTCGAGGAATTCGACGCGATCGGCGCGGCCTTCAATGCCGCGGTCGGCAAGCTCGCCGCGATGATCGCCGAAGTGTGCACGACGGTGGTAGGGGTTCAGGACGGTTCCGACGAAATCCGCGCTGCATCAGAGGATCTGGCCCGGCGCAACGAGCAGCAGGCCGCCAGCCTCGAGGAAACCGCCGCCTCGATCGGACAGACCGTCGGTCTCACCCGCCATGCCGCCGAAAGCGCCGGCGTTGCCCGAGCGGCGATCGTGCAGACTCATGCGCGGGCCACGGAAGGCGGCGCCGTGGTCGGTCGGGCGGTGGCGGCGATGAGCGCGATCGAACAATCGGCGAAGGAGATCACCCAGATCATCAATGTCATCGACGGGATCGCGTTCCAGACCAACCTCCTCGCCCTCAATGCGGGCGTTGAGGCTGCGCGCGCGGGCGACGCGGGCAAGGGCTTCGCCGTGGTCGCCAACGAGGTCCGGGCGCTCGCCCAGCGCTCGGCCGATGCGGCGCGAGACATCAAGGCGCTGATCGAGAAGTCGACCGCGCACGTGGGCGATGGGGTCGGCCTGGTGGGCGAGACCGGAACCCTGCTCACCGAGATCGTCGACCAGGTCGGTGCGGTGACCAAGCAGGTCAACGATATCGCGGAGACGACTGCGGCGCAGAGTGCCAATCTGGAGCAGGTCAATTCGGCGGTCACCTCGATCGACAGGATGACGCAGCAGAACGCCGCGATGGTCGAGCAGTCGACCGCCGCGACCCGCGTCCTGTCAAACCAGGCGCAGCGGCTCGGCGAACTGGTCGCGCAGTTCCGGGTGAGCGGGGCAAGGAGCGCGCCGGGTCTTGCCGCGTCGGCCCCGGCCCGTCCCGCGCTGGCCCGTCCCGCCCTGGCCCATTCCGCAGCCCACAGGCCAGCCGCGCGAGTGCCGGCTTCCCGCGCCCCGGTTGCGGCGCGTCCCCTGCCCGTCAGCGGCAACCTGGCCCGTTCAGCCCCCAGCGACCCGGACGACTGGAGCGCCTTCTAAGGCCGCCACCGATCCGAGTGCATCGGCCCGGCTGCGCGCGGTACAGGCGTTGGTGTGGTTCGACCCGAGCAGGACCGACTCTAGCCCAGGTTCGCAGGCCCAAAGGCGTGCGGCAGCAAAGCGGACAGGCGCAGCTCGAGCACGCTGCGCTCCCCCACGCACCAGATCACCGGGTCGGTCCCGCCCAGTTGGGCCAGTTCGTTGAGCACCTGGCGGCAGCGACCACAGGGGGTGACCGGAGCCGCGCCGGGCGTCGCCGCGCCGTCCTCGCCGGGCGTGCCTCCGATCACCGCGACAGCCAGCAACCCGCCGCGCACCCCGGCATTCATCACCTGCGCCACCGCGCTGGTCTCGGCACAGAGGGCAAGGCCGTAGCTGGCGTTCTCGACGTTGGCGCCAGTCGCCACCGAGCCATCGGCGAAGGCCAGAGCGGCGCCGACGTGGAAGCCCGAATAGGGGGCATAGGCCCGCGTCGAGGCTTCGCGGGCGGCGGCGATCAGGGCGGCCTGGTCGATGGTCATCGGGTCCTCACTTCTCCACCACCACCCAGCGCAGCGGCTCCTCCGCGGCATCGGTGACGAAGTAGGTGTTAGCCGTCCACAGCGTCCACGGCCGGGCGGTGTATTCGGGCTCGAAACGTTCGCCGCTGACCCACAGGTTGCGGTCGATCGCCATGGCGACGTGGTAACGCGCCTCGAACCGGCGCGAGACCTTGAGCATCACCGCCTTGCCGGTGTGGGTCTCGATCTGGTTGAGGAAGGTCATCAGCTCGCTTTCGACCTTGGCATCGCTGACCTTGACCGGGCAATCGTCGGCGAGCCGGTCGAGATCGACCGCCGGAGGCAGCATCCTGGCGTCGCGCGGGATCACGGTGACGAAGTTGGCCGCCTGGCGCTCGGCCGGCTGGCAGGGATCGTACAGATGCACCGCGCCGACCTGCAGCCCGGCGGCGCGCGCGTCCTCGAGGTTCTTCACGAAGGCCGGATCGCGTGCGAAAGCGCTGGCGCTGGCATCGAGATAGGCGAAATCGGCGCCGACCGCCTTGATCGCGGGCCAGTCGACCGCCCCCTCGATCGTGCCCACCTCGACCCCCTGGACCGGATAGGCCCCGCGATCGGGCGTCCAATGGCGCAGGTGCCACCAGCCCCACACTCCGCCAAGCAGACCCGCCAGCAGCAGGATCGCGGCAAACCGCAGGCGCCATTGGGTGCCGCCGGCGGCGTAGCCTCTCCTCCTCGCCATGATGCGGTCGCGATCCTGTCCTGTGTCCGGTGTGCGGTCTGCTGCGCGGCGCTCCGGCGCGGCCCGCCGGCTCCTGATCTTCAACCCCTGATATGCAGCACGCAAATCAGGGTAAAGAGCCGGCGCGCCGTGGCAAAGTCAGTTTCCACTTTACCTTCGAGCCGTTCGAGCAGCAGTTCGGCCGCCTCGTTGTGGATGCCGCGCCGGGCCATGTCGATAGTCTCGATCTCGGCCGCAGTGGCCTTGCGCACGGCCTGGTAGTAGCTGTCGCAGATCGCGAAGTAGTCCCGGATGTGGCGCCGGAACCGCCCCATGCCCAGGACCAGCGTCTCCAGCTCCTGTCCGGCATCGTCGGCGATCTCCAGCTGCAGCCGCCCGTCGTGCACGGCCAGCCGCACCCGGTAGGGCCCCTGGTGCCCGGCGGCGAAGGCGCGGGCCGGCTTGAAGCTGTTGTCCTCGATCAGGTCGAACATGGCGACCCGGCGCTCCTGCTCGATATCGGCATTGCGCGCGAGGATCGTGTCCTCGTCGAGTTCGATATGCGAGATGCGTGGGTCCGCCATGAGGCCGGCAGCTTTTGCAAATGCTGCGACGCACCGCAAGGCGCTTTGAAATCCACATGCTGTGGAATAATTCCCGGCCGGTCCCACCTTGCGACGCCCGGCCGGACAGCGCATCACGCAGCACTTGATGGCCGACAACCTCCTGATCACCCCGCTCGACGCGCCGCACGCCCCTCCGCCGGGCGCCAGCGGCCGCACCCTGCCCGCCAACGTCGAGGCCGAAGCCGCCTTCCTCGGCGCCGTGCTGATCGACAACCGGGTGATCGAGGAACTCAACACCCCGCTCAAGGCCGACCATTTCTTCGAGCCGGTCCATGCCCGCATCTACGAGCGGGTCGTCCAGCTGCTCGACCGCAAGGCGGTGGTCACCCCGGTCACGCTGAAGCCCTATTTCGAGGCCGACGAATCGCTGCGCGCGCTGGGCGGGGTAACCTATCTCGCGCGGCTCACCGCCGACGGTCAGGGCCTGCTCGCCCCGCGCGAGCTGGCCGCGCAGATCTATGACCTCGCGCTGCTGCGCGAGCTGGTCTCGGTCGGGCGCAATCTCGTCGAGGCCGCGCTCGACACGTCGGAGAGCGTCGAGCCGCTGCAGCAGATCGAGCTGGCCGAGGCGGCGCTTTACAAGGTGGCCGAAGGCGCCTCGACCGGGAACGAAACCAAGGAGTTCGCCACCGCGACCAAGACCGCGCTGGGCATGATCGAGCAGGCGCTGCTGTCGGGCGGGCATGTCTCGGGCAAGACCACCGGGCTCACCTCGGTGAACGAGAAGGTCGGCGGGCTGCACGATTCGGACCTGATCATCCTGGCCGGACGACCGGGCATGGGGAAAACCTCGCTCGCCACCAACATCGCCTTCAACGCCGCCGACCGGCTGCGCCGCGACCGGCTGGACGGCATCGCCGACGACAAGTCGGTGGGCGCGGCCACCGCCTTCTTCAGCCTGGAAATGAGCGCCGACCAGCTGGCCACGCGCATCCTGGCCGAACAGTCGGGGATCAGCTCGGAAGCGCTGCGCATGGGCAAGATCAGCCGCGAGGACTTCCAGTCGCTGTCCTTCGCCAGCCAGCGCCTGGCCGAACTGCCGCTGTACATCGACGATACCCCGGCGCTGACCATCGCCGCGCTGCGCGCCCGTGCCCGGCGGCTGAAGCGGCGCCATGGCCTGGGGCTGATCGTGGTCGACTATCTCCAGCTGCTGCAGGGTACGGGCCGCGCCAACGACAACCGTGTCAACGAGATCTCGGAGATCTCGCGCGGCCTGAAGACGCTGGCCAAGGAGCTGTCGGTCCCGGTGATCGCGCTGTCGCAGCTCAGCCGCGCGGTGGAACAGCGCGAGGACAAGCGCCCGCAGCTCTCGGACCTGCGCGAATCGGGCTCGATCGAGCAGGACGCCGACATGGTCTGGTTCGTCTACCGCGAGGACTACTATGTCGCCGCCAAGGAGCCCAAGCGCCCGGTGGAAGGCGACGATGCCAAGACCCACGAGGCCCACGGCGCCTGGGCGGCCGAGATGGAGCGCGTCTATGGTCTGGCCGAGCTGATCATCGCCAAGCAGCGCCACGGCGCCACCGGCAAGGTGCGCCTGCGCTTCGAGCCGCGCATCACCCGCTTCAGCGACCTGGCCGACGATGCGCTGGGCGGCCACAGCTACGACGATTGAGCGAGGGGACCGGCGCGCCCGGTCACCACAGTCGGTTCACGGCGAATCCATCGAACAAGGTCTCGTTTGAGACCAGGATCAGATCCTCAGCTTGAGCCTGGGCGATCAGCAAGCGGTCGAACGGGTCCTTGTGTGCGATGGCCATGGCGCCCGCCAGGGCGGCGTGGCGGACAGTGATCGACAGTTCGGCAAAACCCTGGCTCGCCAGGATCGCTTCGAAATCCCGGGCGAGCAGCTCGGCCGAGGGCAGCACGCCAAGACGAACCTTGGTGGCGACTTCCATGGCCGAGGCCGCGCTGACCAGCACGGCGTTGCCCTCGTCGGCAATAGCCTCCCGCGCCTTGCGCCCGAGCGCCTGATCCCCGGCAAGCCACCAGATCAGGGCATAGGTATCGAGCAGCAACCTCAACCGAGGGTCCAGCCCGCGAGTTCCTCCTCCGGCAGGGGATCGGCAAATCCGGGATCGAGCGCGATCTGCCCCTTCAGCGCCCCGAAGCGCCGGCGACCGACCGGCTCGACCGGGACGAGCCGAACCGCCGGGACCTTGCCCCGCGCGATCACCACCTCGCCGCCCGCCAGAGCATCCGCGATCAGCTTGGACAGGTTGGTCTTGGCCTCATGAACTGAAAACTGAGCCATCGCGCGTCTCCTTAGCTATGAAGGTAGCTAACTTGCAACCAGCCGGCCAGGTCGCAGCCCGATTTCCTTGACTTTCCCCCCTGCCCGGCCTAGGCGCCGGGGTTTCCAGCAGTGTCTGCCTTATCGGAGTGCCCCATGGCGCGCGTTACCGTTGAAGATTGCGTCGACAAGGTCCCCAACCGCTTCGACCTCGTCCTGCTTGCGGCCCAGCGGGCCCGCGAGATTTCGGGCGGCGCCGAGCTGACGATCGACCGTGACCGCGACAAGAACCCGGTGGTCGCGCTGCGCGAGATCGCAGAGGAGACCGTGCGGCCGACCGTGCTGAAGGAAAGCGTGATCTCCTCGCTCCAGCGCGTCCTCCCCGAGGACGACGACGAGGTCGACGAGATCGGCTCGCTCAGCCAGCAGGCCGAAGCACTGCGGATCACCGCGGCGGCGCCGGTGCGCAACACCTCGCTGGGCGGCGACTACGACGGCTGAGCCGGTCGCAGGACCACGCCAAAAGGCCCCGGTGCGCATCGCACCGGGGCCTTTTGCTTTGCCGGAGCCGCGCGTAGGATGGCGCTGCAACAGGGGGCATCATGGCGGACTGGCAGCAGGCGGTGGGGGATCTCGGACAGGCGGGGCTGACCGCCGCCGCGATCGAGCGTGAGGCGCACGGTGGCGGTGGCCCGGCGGCCGGCGGCGATGGCCACACCCACGAAAACGCCTGCCTGAACTGCGGCACCGCCCTGGTCGGACCGCATTGCCACCAGTGCGGGCAGCATGCCCATGTCCACCGCACGCTGGGCGCCTTCTTCCACGATCTGCTGCACGGCGTGTTCCACTTCGAGGGACGCATCTGGCGCACCCTGCCGCTGCTGGTGTTCCGCCCGGGGCAGCTGACCCGCCGCTATATCGACGGGCAGCGCGCGCGGTTCATCTCGCCGCTGGCGCTGTTCCTGTTCTGCGTCTTCGTGATGTTCACCAGCTTCCACATGGTGGCGGGCGAGATGGAGGTCGATCCGCGCCAGCTGGTCCAGAGCAGCTCGCCCGCTGACCGCGCCAGGGCGCTGCGCGAGGCGGAGACCAAGCTGGCCCAGCTGGAGACCCGCCGCGCCGTGCTGGTTGCGCAGGGCAAGCCGACCGACGCGGTCGACCGCGAACTCAACGGCGCGCGGATGGCCGTCGGGATCATCCGCGACATGCAGGACACCCCGCCCCGGGCTGGGCAGGCGCCAGCCACGCCGCGAGGCGAAACGGCGCGGGAGCAAGGCGCAGGCGGCCTCCTGTTCGGCGACAAGGGCGCGGGGATCACCAGCGACGTTCCGCAGATCCAGCACGCGATCGACGCGTTCAAGACCAACCCGACGCTGGTGCTCTACAAGCTGCAGAGCAACGCCTACAAGTTCAGCTGGGCGCTGATCCCGCTGTCAGTCCCGTTCCTGTGGCTGCTGTTCCCGTTCAGCCGGCGCTTCCACCTTTATGACCACACGGTGTTCGTCACCTATTCGCTGTGCATGATGACGCTGCTGTCGGTGGTCATCCTGCTGGTCAGCCAGGTCCAGTCCGAACCCTGGGTGCCGCTGCTGCTGCTAGTGCCCCCGGTCCACATGTATGCCCAGCTCAAGGGCACCTATGGCGGATCATGGCCGATGACTCTGCTGCGCACCTTCGCGCTGTCGATCGTCTCGATCTTCAGCCTGACCCTGTTCGGGATGCTGATCCTGGCCCAGACCGGCGCGGGCTGAGCGCAGCCGCCCACCCGGGCCAGCGGAAGCGTCAGCGGCAGGGCCAGGTCCGGACGAACAGGTCGGCCACGGCCATCGACAGGGTGGTGCGTTCGCGCGCGGGGGCCGGATAGCTCTCGAGATGGGCGAGGAACTGGTCGCTGCCGATCTTGACCTTGGCCGGCGGGCACGAGCTGGGCCGCCCGGCGGCCCGTTCCTGCGCCAGCCGCGCGCGGTATTCGGCGCCGGCGGCTGCGCCCAGGTCACGCAGCGCCTTGAGTTCGGGCGAGAACAGCGCAGCAAAGCCCTTGGCCTTCAGCGCCGAGGTGCGGGCGAGGAAAGCCGCGACGGTAACCGGAGCCTGGCCCACCGCCGGAACCGCCGTCCCGGCCGCAGCCAGGGCACCGGCGATCCATGCGGCCCGCCAGGGACCCAGCAGCACCGGCCGGACCACCCGGTCAGGCGCCCTGTGGCGCCGCGCCGGGGGTGAAGCGACGGCCCGCCTTGGGAATGGCTGAGCCCTGTACCGAGGCCGGACGCGACGGACCGCTCGGCCGGTCTGGCCGGTCGATCTTGCCATCCCTGAGCAGCTGCTCGATCTCCTCGCCGGTCAGCGTCTCGTATTCGAGCAGGGCCTGGGCAAGCAGGTGGAGCTTGTCCTCGTTGGCCTTGAGGATCTCGGTCGCGCGGGCGTGCGCGCCATCGACCAGCTGGCGGATCTCGCTGTCGATCAGCTTGTTGGTCTCGTCCGAGGCGAACAGGCGGGCCGATCCGCCCATGCCGAGATAGCCCTCCTGCTGGTCCTCGTACTGGAGCGGACCGAGCTTGTCCGACATGCCCCACTTGGTCACCATGTTGCGGGCAAGACCGGTGGCATACTGGATGTCCGACGAGGCGCCTGAGCTGACCTTGTCATAACCGAAGATCAGCTCCTCGGCGACGCGGCCGCCCATCGAGACCGACAGGTTCGCGTGCATCTTGTCACGATGGTAGGAGTAGCTGTCGCGCTCGGGCAGGCGCATGACCATGCCGAGGGCGCGGCCGCGCGGGATGATCGTGGCCTTGTGGATCGGGTCCGAGGCGGCCTCCTTGACCGAGACGATGGCGTGGCCCGCCTCATGATAGGCGGTCATCTTCTTCTCGTCGTCGGTCATCACCATCGAGCGGCGCTCGGCGCCCATCATGACCTTGTCCTTGGCGTCCTCGAACTCCTGCATGGCGACCAGGCGCTTGTTGCGCCGGGCGGCGAGCAGCGCGGCCTCGTTCACCAGATTGGCCAGGTCGGCGCCGGAGAAGCCCGGCGTGCCCCGCGCAATCGTGCGCGGGTTCACGTCGGGTGCCAGCGGCACCTTCTTCATGTGGACCGAGAGGATCTTCTCGCGGCCCTCGATGTCGGGGATCGGCACGACCACCTGGCGGTCGAACCGGCCCGGGCGCAGCAGCGCCGGATCGAGCACGTCGGGCCGGTTGGTGGCGGCGATGATGATGATGCCTTCGTTGGCCTCGAAGCCGTCCATCTCGACCAGCAGCTGGTTGAGCGTCTGCTCGCGCTCGTCGTTGGAGTTGCCGAGGCCGTGGCCACGGTGGCGGCCGACCGCGTCGATTTCATCGATGAAGACGATGCACGGCGCGTTCTTCTTGGCCTGTTCGAACATGTCGCGCACGCGGCTGGCGCCGACGCCGACGAACATCTCGACGAAGTCGGAGCCTGAGATGGTGAAGAACGGCACGCCCGCCTCGCCGGCGATCGCGCGGGCCAGCAGGGTCTTGCCGGTGCCGGGCGAGCCGACCAGCAACGCGCCCTTGGGGATCTGCCCGCCGAGCTTGGCGAAGCGGCTGGGGTCGCGGAGGAACTCGACGATCTCTTCCAGCTCCTCGCGCGCCTCGTCGATGCCGGCGACGTCATCGAAGGTGACGCGGCCCTGCCGTTCGGTCAGGAGCTTGGCCTTGGACTTGCCGAACCCCATCGCGCCCGATCCGCCGCCCTTCTGCACCTGGCGCAGCGCGAAGAAGGCCACGCCCAGGATCAGCATGAACGGCAGGGCCTGGATCAGGATGTAGAGCAGCAGGTTGGGCTCGTCCGCGGTCTTGCCGGCATAGCGCACCCCGTTCTGCTGGAGGAGCTCCGGCAGGGTGGTGTCGTTGGGGATCGGCACGGTGCTGAAGGCATCGCCGTTCTTGTAGCGCCCGGTGATGCGCTCGGTCCCGACCGCGACGTCGGCTACGCTGCCATCGGCAACCTTGGCGCGGAAATCACTGTAGGGGATCGGCGTGCCGGTGCTCTCGGCACGGCTGCCGAACATCGAGACGACCAGGATCAGGGCAACGAAGATGCCCCCCCAGACCAGCAGGCTCTTGAGCCACGGATTCCCGTTGGGCTGTTCTTCATTCATCGCGGGCGGAGTCCTTTCACCTCGCAATGTAGGACACAAGGTCTGAATCGCAAGCTAACCGCCGGGGCAGGTCGGCAATAAATGCCCTTCGGGGCGGATCGCGGCTAGAGCGTCGCCAGCCAGGGCTCGACCGTGGCGAAGTGCGAAGGCCAGTCCGGCCCGCGGTAGTCGCGCAGCTGGCGCAACTGGCGCATCCGTTCGGGGCAGTCCTCGAGGAAGGCGAGGATGGTGCTTTCCCAGCCCTGCCCGTCGAGCGGATCGAGATAGGTCGGGATGTCGCCGACGATCTCGCGGAAGGCCGGCAGGTCGCTGCAGATCACCGGGGTGCCGAGCTGGAGCGCCTCGACCACCGGCAGGCCGAAGCCTTCGGCGAAGGAGGGCATCAGCAGCGCGCGGGCGCCGGCGATCAGCCGCGCCACCTCGGCGTCGCTGGCGCTGCCCAGCTCGCGTACGTGGCCGCGCAGCGCCGGGCTGCGATCGAGCATGGCCAGGGCATGTTCGGCCTCCCACCCGCGCTGGCCGATCACCACCAGCCGGGGCGCGCGCGGCCCCATCCGCTCGGCCAGGCGGCGCCAGAGCTGGAACAGCAAGACATGGTTCTTGCGCCCCTCGATCGTGCCGACCACGACGAAGTGCGGCCGGTCCATCGCCGCCTGGGGCGCGCTTTCAGGGATCTCGTGTCCCGAAATCCACGCCGGCACGAACGGCGGCACGGGTAGCTGTTCCAGCTCGGCGAACGACTGGAGCTCGTCCAGCGTGGTCTGCGAGTTGCCGATGATCCCCGCCGCGCAGTCCAGCACGTTGCGCATCCGCGCGCGGTGCTTGGTCGCCTCGCCGCTGCGGCAGAACTCCGGGTGGGTGATCGGGATGAGATCGTGGACCAGGAACACGGCCCGCAAGTTATTGCGCCGGACCCAGCCGGGCAGCGACGGTTCGTCCAACCCGGTGTGCCCGATGTTGAGATAGATCGGCCGCTGCGCTGTGACCGTGCGCGGCATGCGCTTGCCCGACCCGAAGGCGAGCGGAAGCAGGCGCAGCAGCTGCGATCGGAACGAGCTCCCCCCCATGCGGATCGCCTCGAACAGCCGGTCGGAGGCGGCTGGCGAGAGCACCCGCTGCAGCCCTCCGCGCTGGACGACGCCCTGGGCGCGTTCGCCAAAATGATCGAGATAGGCGAGGCACACCCGGTCGATCCCGGTCGGCATACGCCCGGACCAACCGCGCCAGACCAGACGCGTGACATCGATCAGGAATTCGCGCTCGATCAAGCTGCCCGGCTCCCCGCCCGCGGCGGGTGGACCGTGCCCATGGCGGGCGGCGGCTCGACCGGGCCTGGAAGGGCACCGGCTGTCATTATCAGCCGATGCCTATAGGAAGGGGCAAGGCATCGCCAAGACAATTCGGCACGTCCCTGATTTTACGAGAGGGTTAGGTCTTTCGCATGGGGCTGCCCGCTGCACGGGAGGTCACGTCGGACGTTGCGGCATCGCGGCTAGCGGGACGATGCGGGCCTTGCCCCCAGCTCCTGGCGACCGGCGCGCAAGGCCAGTGCCGGGGCGGCATCATCCGCCAGCAGGCGTTCGACGCTGTTGGCGATGAGCGTGTGGATGGCCGATTCGCTGGCTAGCCCGCCGCGCACCAGGCAGCGCGCATGAAGCACCTTCTTGAACGCCTGGTAGAGCTGGCGGTCGGGCAGCTCGGGCGCCGCCCAGAAGGCGTCGAGCGAGCCCTGGTGGGTCACCCCGGGGACATCGTAGACCGCATCGCCCAGCACGATCACCGGCGAGCCCACCTCGAGCCCGAGCGTTCCCGAGGTGCTGTTGACGCAGACCATCCCGGCCGAGCGGGCGCTGAGCACGCCGAGGTTGCCGCCGTCGATGTGCAGGACCCGGCCCGAGACGCCCAGCTGCCGGGCACGCCGGGCAATGTACTTGCGCCAGTCGAGGAAACCACAGTCGAGCGGATGCTCCTTGATCAGCAGCACCACGTCCGCCGGGGCATGGCGTGCGAAACTGCGCATCACATAGTCCACCGCCATGGTCATCGATTCGAACGGCGAATGGGCGCGGATCTGGTAATCGCCGGTGAGCTGCAGCGGGAACAGGAAATAGCGCCGGTCGCCCAGGCGGGCCATCGCGGCCTCGTGCTGACGGGCCCGCCGCCCGGTGCGGGCGAAGCGCAGCAGCCAGCCCAGCCCTTCGCCGACCAGCGTCGCGCGCCGGTGAGTGCGATAGAACGGATAGCGCCAGCGCCCGGTGAAGACGTTGAAATAGTGCCAGAAGGCATCGCGGGCGCGACGCCGGAAAGTGGCCGTGATCGGCGGCAGCTGCGGCACCTCGGGCAGCCAGCGCGAGGCGGCGAACAGCACCTCGGGATCGCGGTCGAAAGTGGAATGGCCGTTTACCCCGTCGCGCTCGAGCGTCATCCAGTCGGGCCGGATATAGCCCTCCTCGAACACGTGGATGTGGACGCCGCGCAGCTGGGCCAGGCGCACCGCGCTGCGGTGCACCGGCCGGCAATCGCCGAACAGCACCACGTCGGTGATCGCGTGATCCTGCACGAAGGCATCGAAGAACAGCGGCCAGTGCTTCGACCGACCGCGGTAGTCGATGCTGCCCTCAGGCCAGTCATAACGGTCGCCGCCGCTCAGGTTGATGCGGTGCACCCCGCAGCCGCGCTGCGCCAGCTCGGCGCCGAGCAGCCGGAAGAACGGCCCCGGTGGCCCCTGCAGAAACAGGAAATTGCGTGCTGGTCTTCGTCCGGTATTCACCCTTGACCCCCGAACCTCCGCACCCACGTACTGGCGCGGCCCTGCAATGAGCGCAAGATAACAAGCGGTGAACTGACCTTGGCGCGGTCTGATGCGAGCCTTTCGACCAAAATCTCCGGCGAGCAGGGTAGCCGGCTAACCGGATCGAGGTAGCGCGGATAGAGAATCAGCGCTGCAGCGACGAGCTCGTCGAGAGTGCGGCTGCGGCCGCGCCGCGCCGGCACCGGGGCGAGATCGCGGGTCAGCCCCCAGCCGGCATAGAACGGCACGCCGTGGGTGGTCACCGCCTTGCCGCGCATCAGCGCCTCGAACCCGGCCAGCGAGGTCAGCGTGTGGAGCGCGTCCACGCTGTCGATCAGCGCGGCGATCGGGCTGGCGCGGTCGATCTCGTCAGCCAGGGCGCGCACCGTCGCCTCGGGAATGTGCCCGGCACGGTGCCCGGCCTCGACATCGGGATGCGGCCGGTAGATGATCCAGGCGTCGGGCTCGAGCGCGCGGGCGCGCTGCAGCAGGGTCAGGTTGTCGGCCCCGGCCCCACCGCTCAGCACCGAGCGATCATCGGCCACCTGCCCCGGCACCAGCACGCGCCGCCGCCCCGGCGCTGCCACCGTCACCGCCGTGACCGCGCGGCCGTACTTGCCGATGCCCGCGGCCACCAGCCGGGCGCGCAGCGCAGCGGCGCGGCGTTGGAGCTCCGGCCCGATCTCGGCCTCGGCCAGGATGATCTCAAGATCGCTGGGTCCTGACGGATCAAAGTAGATCCCCGCATGGTCGACAATGATCGAGAGCGGCGGCACGCAATTGGCGCCAAGTCCGGTTGAGCGGATGAAACCATCCTCGATTTCGCTCACCGCGATCCCGCGGTGCGCCAGCTGATCGGGCAGATCCAGCGCCGTGCGCGATTTCCAAGCCCCGACCCGGCTGCCGCGCGGCAGGGTGGCTGTCGCATCGGAGCGCGCAGCCAGGTGCCTTGGCCCGTCATACCCGTCCCACAGCAGGGCATCGGCCGTGACCCGCTTCCACCGGGCAACCCCGTAGACGGCAGCGGTCGCGCGATTCGAATCGATCAGGCTGCGCCATTCGGCAAGCTGCTGGACGATCTTTGAAAAATCACACGCAGCACCCGTAAACGGGTCGCGCCACTGCCAGCCATGAACCACGAGCTTGGCGGCCTTCGCCGGTTCGGTGACGCCGGCCCATGGCCCGTCCCCGACAATTCTGAGCTCTGCGCGCGCGAATGCCGCCACGCCGGCGATCTCACTGGTCGCGCCCGCCACGATCCGTTGCGCCTGAGCAACCAGATGCCAAGGATCGCACACTTGGCTGATCCCGGGAATACCATGTCGCCGGGCATAGGGTCCAATCAGACAGCAGCGGTCCGCTTCACCGGCCGATAACGCCCAGTCCTGAAGGAGCCTTGCCTCTCCGGCGTGACCAGGTGCCAGCAAAATCGTGCGATCGCTCGGCAGTGCCGGCTGCAGGCCCCAAAAGGTTCCGCCGACGCGTGCCTCTGCGAGTTCTGCAGCCGTACGGGCCAGATCAGCTGGCGGGCTTTGCGGAGCGAGCGCTAGCGTGGCAAGCGCGGCCCCCCGCTGCCTCGGAAAGGGTGGCACCCGGAAGAACGGCACTGGTGTGCGAACGGACACCGTTCAACCCCGGCCGCTGCCACTGGGGCGGGCGGAGCGGGCCGGCGTGGTCATAAAGCCGCTGCGACAGCCGGTGCCACCGAGTCCCAAAGGACGGGGTCGGTGGCGATCAGAAGGCCCGCGCGTGGCTGATCGACGCGGTAGGTGGCCCCGTCTGGATGAGCCGCGCGTCCGCCGCATTCGTTGATGAACAAAACTCCGGCAGCATGATCCCAACTGATCGTGCGATCGAAATAGGTCAGATCATGGATACCCAGCGCTACCCGCGGGTACTGGTCGGCTGCACAACGCGGGCTGTCCGTGACGTCGCAGGCGGCGAGCGCCGCGACTACCCGGTCCCGCCGGCTGGCATCCGTAAACAGTCGTGATATGGCCGCGATCGGCGTTTCACGGTGGCGGCCGGGGGCATTGAACAGTTTGCCATCAATCCGGGCGCCATGCCCAAGTTCTGCCCCACACAAACGCCCGCTGGTTGGATCCAGGATCCAGCCTCCCAGGATTTCACCAGCCTGTGCCAAGGCAACCATGATCCCGTAGGGAGCCTTTCCAGCCGCATAGTTGGCCGTCCCGTCAAGCGGATCGACAATCCAACAGAGCTCGGTGCCAAGCAATTCGAGCAGACGGGGATCATCTTCTACGGCTTCCTCACCCACAACGATGGCCTCGGGATGGATTGCCGACAGACGTTCCGAAAGGAGCGCCTCGCAGGCGCGGTCAACGATGGTGACGACCTCACCAGGGGCCTTGAGCCTGATCGCATCGTCCTGCAATTGCCCCAGCCCAGGACGGATGATCCGCTCTGCAGCCTCGTGCATGGCCCCAGCGACCCCAACACGCAACCGCGAGGCAAGAGCCGGTGACAACATCGCCCCTAGCGAACCTGGTTCGCGATGCCGATGATCGAGAATGCCGTCTGCGACACAATGCCGATAAACTTCTGAATGTCGATCAGCGGTGCGTTCGACACGTATACGACGTCCTTGTCCCGCAGCGCGAATCCTTGCGCAACGAAGAATGATCCTGGATCGGACATGTTGAGACGGTAGATGACCGGTACCCGGCCATCCGGCGTCAGACGCGCGCCGCTCACCAGATCGGGTCCCAGGATAGCAGGATCCTCGAGTCGAAAAACGAAGACGCCACGCACATTGGCGCGATTGTCGTCGAGGCCGCCGATCCGACCCAGGCCCTGCGCCAGCGACAGGCCCGTGCCTTCGAACGGAACTTCGGCGCTGTTACGCACAGCGCCCAATGCCGTGAAGCTGTAGGGCTGATAGAGCGCGGTGATCACATCACCAGCCTGTAGCGTGATGTTTTGTCGGGGATCGAGCAGCACTTGCTCCAGCGGCTGGGCAACAACCTGCGTCCCGCGGGTGATGCGCACCGTGACCTTGCCGATCGGCTGCTTGACTCCGCCCGCCCCAGCCAGGGCATCGAGCAACCGTTCACCTTTGGCGGTCAGTGGAATGCGGGTGCTGGTCGAAACGTCGCCGACAACAGTAACCAGCGAAGTCACCGGCTGAGTTACCCGGACGATGACCTGAGGCTCGTGAGCCTTCCCGGCGAGCCGGGCCTCGACATCACGCGCCACCTGCTGAGGGGTCCGTCCGGCCACCACCAGTGACCCAACGAAGGGAATGTTGATCTTGCCGTCCTCGCCCACCATCTGTTCGAGCAAGCTCGTCGCCTTGGGCGCCAGGCTGGGCCCCTTGCTCAATCCGACGTCTCCGCCGAGGGTGCCGAATAGAGCGGCGGGTGGGGATTCCCAGATCGCTACATCCAGCACGTCGCCGCGCCCGATGCGGGTACCCGCCGGCGCCACTTCACCCAATGCTGCGGCAAAGGTCTGGGAGTGGCCGGCATCAATCATGCGACGGGCCAGCTTATCTGTGAGATCGATCACGCGGATATCCGCCGTGACGCTGGCACTCTGCCCTCGGCGCAGCTCCGAACCGCTCGGGCCGCTTGCGCCAAGCGAGCTGCAGGCGGCGAGCCCCATCAGCAGTGCCAAGGGAGCGAACTGCGCCAAAAGCCTGCGCAAGCCCTGCTGCCGACGGGCAACCGGGCAGCGGAACGTTGTGTCAATTGCCATGGCTTGCCCCCTAGTGCGCAATGCGTGCGAACTCAACGGCACCCCACCGCAAAAGCGAGGCAAACTGAAGCATCCTGGGGTCAATGATCGCGGCGCCGCAGGGTCTCCCCACGTCCGTGGCGGACGTCACGCGGCAGCGGCCGACACTGCTGCAGCCGCAAGATATCGATCGCGCTCGGCTATCCACAGATCCCCGAAATCGACATCCTGCCAGTTCTCGAACCATGGCCCTCCGTTGGTATAGTGCACGGCCGGGGGCGGCGAATCGGGTAGCGGGTATTCACCCTCAAGAAAGTTCCAACCGATCGGCAATGCCCCGATTCCTATCGGATCCTTGATCCACTCGAAGCGGTGGAGATAGGCCGGAGAGGCCGAGTTGACGATATCCGGTGTCAGCGCCTTCACGTCGGGATGAGCGCAATTGAACAGCATGAAGGAAGACCAGTTCTTGCGCGGATAGACTGTTTGCTGCTTGCCATCCATCTTGATCTGGTTGGCCGGTGTGTAATCGTGCTGCACGCAGTACAGAGCCTTGGCGGGATCGAGCTCATCGAACACGCGGTTCACATCCTGGGTGAAGAGAAAGTCGCAGTCGCAGAACATCACCCAGTCATCGCGGGCAGCCAGAAAGGGGGTCAGAAAACGCGTCAGCGAAAACTCAGTCGACGACATCGGATCGAAGGGACGTGTGTAGAGCCCGAGTTCACGCAGAACGTTCTGGCGCAGCGGGATGATTTCAAGATCGCTGGTGGCGTGACGTTGCAGTGAGAAGCGCGCCACTTGCCAAGCGATGTCCTCCCGACTGTCGTAGCCCACGAAGACCTTGCGCCGTGCTTGCGATTTCATTTGAACATTCCTTGGTAACTGCGTTCTGCTCGCCAAGCCGCCATCCGGTCATCGGCGGAGGCAGGTCGATCAATCGTGCCGCGAAGTCGCGCGCTTGGCCCAGCGCTCCAAACGGCGCCATGAAAAAGTCGCACCCCGATCTCGCACTTCAACTGGCGCACCGGACTCGAGCTTTTCCCGAAGCTCGATGATGCGCTGCTCGCGCCGCACAATAATGGCCGACTGCTCCTTACGCTGCGCCGTCGCTTCAGCAAGTTCGGCGATGAGACGCTGCACATCGCCATCGTCGCGCGTGCATTGCTGTAAGTGACGCTGCATCGCCATCTGCAGCAAGGCCAGCTTTCCGGCACACTCCTCGGCTTCGCTGCGCCAGCGGGCAACTTCCAGCCGGAGCAGGTCAATTTCGCGGTCACGGTCGCGAAGGCTTCGGTCAAACGCGGAGATTGCGTGCGCGAGTTGCGCCTGATTGCCCACTTCAGGTTCGGATACCTGCATTTCAAAATCCAACCACCGACGGACTAGCAACCTGCGTTCGACCGCAATTCGGGTGCGATTGCAAGCCCCAAGTCCATAGCAAACGAATTCCCCGCCTTGGGCTGTTGACCTGATTCCCTAACCAATCTGACGAGGTAAAACATGATTCGCATCAAAAAACGTAGAGCTTGTAACAGCGCCGCCGCCATTCGGGGGAATCTCCAAGATGAAATTGCCCAAATTAGGCAGTTTATACTCTCCACCATGGAATGCTTTTTGGTCGGCTATCCCCGTGGGCGCAACGAATTGATACCGCGTGAATGCGAACGTTCGCACAAAGGCACCCCAGACATCGATCAGCGAATGATCGGGTGCAATGTGGCGGCCCGTCAGTCTGGAGAGGACCCCTGCGTACAGTCAGACATGCGCGCGCTTGCCTCGGCGAACATCGCAAGCACCTGATCGGTCAGCCGGGCCATGGTATAGTCGTTCCTGAGCTTGTCCTGCGCTTTGGCCGCCATGCGATAGCGCTCATCGGGATCATCGACCAAGCGCTGCAACGCCTCCGACCACTCATGCGGTCCGCTGGCGAGGATGCCGCAACCGTCGGCACAGCAGGCGTCATAAGCCGTGCCTGCTGAGGCCACTACCGCCACGCCGATAGACGTGTAGTCGACCCACTTGGTATCGGCCTTGACGACATTGAACGGCGTCGAGCGCAGTGGAGCGAGGCCGATGTGCCAGTCCAGGGCCCGAAAGCTCGTCACGAACGCATCATAATCATTGACCCGCGGGTACGCCCGCACCTGCAATCCGAACCGTTGCAGTTCCGCTGGCATCGCCATCGACCCGAACAACTCGAACCGGACCTGGGGGTTGCGTTCGAGCAGGCCGGCAATAACCGGGACCAGATCATCCAGTTCAGGCGCCTTGTCGTTACCCATAAAGCCGATGGTCGTAGCCGCCACCGGCGCAGCTGGACGATGCACACCGCTCGTGCAGTAGATTGCCCCGGCCAAGACACGATCCAAAAATCCAAGGTCGGCCAAACGGTCCTTGAGACGGGGAGTCGATGCGTAAACCAGGTCGGCATGGTCGAGCAGGTGACGCACCGTGGACGTCCGCTCGATCCGGTTGTGCTCGACGTGCTTGGCACCGATTTCGGGCGGCACATTCAGCAGATCGTCATCGATATGGAAGATAACCGGAACCCGATGCGCCCGGAGGTGCGCAAGCATAGCCGGGCCGACCGGACCGCTGTAGCGACAAAATACCGCCAGGTCCGGCTTGGCCCGATCAATCTGCGCGCAGGCGAATTGGAGGCCTTCGGGGTCTGCGGGGTCGGCGCGGGCAGCAGCCAAGATCTCGCCTTCGGTCAAAAGCGTCAGATCCACCATGCCCGCCCCGGTTAGTTCCTCGAGCGGCTTGACGAAACTGATCTGTAACGTCGGGTTGTTACCATTCGCCACTAACAGCAGTCGTTTGGGCCGGTCGAGCGGGCGCCCAGCGGTGACGGGAAGCAACAGACCATCGACCAAGTCGAGAAGACGATCCCGGATCGTCTCAGCAGAAGCATCGATCCCGTTGTTGCGCAGGAAATCACGCTGGCCAACCAGGATCGCTTCGGGATCGGACACAGCGGTTCTGGCAAAGTCGATCCAGTCCGCCACTGTGGATACGTGGAACAGACCGGCATAGCCCGACGTGTCGATCACGTGATCGCCGTCCGTCCACACGGCCGTGGGCAGCCCCGCCATGACGAGATCGATGAGCACCGATGACGGTGCGGATATGCCGTATGCGAAACGACGAAGATCCGTCTTGTACATCGCGGAATTGGCGAGTTCGACATTGTCGGGAAGCGCCACGCCGGTCTTGACCACAAATTGGCCTCCGGGGTGCGGGCGCAAGGCCAGACGGCGACCGTCGCGCGCTTCCGCGGCGGCGAATTCCTGTATGGTCTGGAGATAGATCGCCTGGAAATCGCCGGTGGTCCGCATGCGAACCGAATGGAGATTTTCGCAGACCAGTCCCATGGCTTCGCCGCTGTGCGGCCGCGAGCGGTCGTACAGCCGGTCTAGTACCATAGTGGGCCCGAGTTCGAAATACTTCGCGCGTTCGGACACCGCCAGATGGGTCATCCCCGTAATCGGTCCCCAGCCGCAGACCACATCCGCCGCAAACCGTATCGCTTCGCCATGCGCGATGGTCTGTTCGCGATTTTGCCGAAAACCCACGCACTCGAAGCCATGCTGGACGGTCACACGGACATAGCCAGAAGGTGCGGCGCGGAACACCTCGTGGTTGGTCTCGTGCGCGGGAAGGTCGGTCTCGCTTGCAGAGAAGATAAGGCCTCTCTGGCCTTGGAGATGCTGGATCGCGGACAGGGGTGAATCGAAAACCGCGACGCGCGCGCCCGTGGCGCTGGCGAGTTCGACAAGTTCGGCGAACCAGACGCCAGAGCGATCCCGCCGCTTCAACTTGTGCGAGCACAGCAGCAGCAGGGCACAGCGACGTTCGGCCGCCATCACCCGGACGATCGGTCTGAGCACGCTGATGTCCTGGATGAGATCGAACAGGAATGCGATCTGGGGAGGCATTGCAGCCCGTGCGCTTGTGGTCATCCCGCAGACTCCGGGGCGACGGCCGCCGTCGCCAGATAGGGTTCAAGTTCGGACCAGATCACCGTGGTATCGCCGAAAGCGTCCTTGAAGACGGCTTCTGTCGCCGCCATGATCGATCGATAGTGCATCGCACGAAGCGGGCCTGGCGAGAGCATTGCGGCGTTCACGTTGGCCAAGATCTGGCCTGCTGGAGAATCCGGCAGCGGCACACGATGGGTGAAACCCGACACTCCGCCGGCGCTTAGCGGGACGGCCAAGCGGCGCCAGCTTGATGCCAGCCGCGCCACCGCATCACGCGAAAGGATAATTGCAGGCTCGGCCCCATCCTCAAGGAGGGTCACGGCCGCATCGAACGGCTTGACCAAACCGCTGAACGGCGAGGCCCACGATAGCCAGCCCAGTGCGCGGCACAGGCTTCCCGTGGCCGGCACCGTCTCTGCGCCGTGAAGGATCGCACGCTGGCACCTCTGCCGCACCGGGCGACGCAAAGGTCCGAGGGGCAAGCCATTGAGGAAGGTCAGCAAGGACAGGGCTTCAACAGCCGGGTCTGCGATGCCGGCGAAAGCTTGCAGCAGCGAATCTGCAGTTGCGTGATTGAGCCTTAGCTCCCTGAACTCCAGGTCCTGCAGCAGATCGTCCGGGTGCGCATAAACGAATGGGTCCAGCGGCGCATACAGCGAAAACCCCGGGGACAGGACCTGGGCTCCGTGCGACAGCGCCGTCACGGCGCGGTTCAGCGATTTTGCAACGCTGAAAGGCTGATAGTTGACCGGAATGTACGCAAGAAGTGCAGTGTCCAGCGCGGTACTTTCCTGTTGCAGCGACCATTCCTGGATTTCGACCGGGAGGGGCAACCGACGCAGCCCAGCCAGGGTCTCGACGTCAAGTGCGCCCCCGTTGGTCAGGACGCGCAGACGCGCATCCCACCCTGCCCGGCCAAGGCGACCGAGGTCTTGGCCAAAGCTGACCAGATCGCTGATCCCCACCGGAAACAGCGGATTTGCGGCCTGACCGAACCACACGATCTCAAGACACCGCGTGGACCGTGCGCGCTGGACTTTGTCCTGCAGCGTTTGAACCAAGCTGCCCAGGGAAAAAGGGGCAAACGGGTCATTGAGCACGTGGACGGGTGTGTCGCGATCATAGGCACGCACAGCGTCCACCATCTGTGGCGTAGAACACAGCAGGAAATCCGCTCGCCCCCGCAACGACCTTTGAAACTCGCGCTGTGACAGGGTCAGGCTGCATTCGTTGCTAATGTAGTCGTCGAACAAATCGAACCCGACCAACGCCCCGGCCTCTCGGAGCATATCCGCCATCATGAGCGCGCCCGCGTCGTGGCATTTGCTGAACAGGTACACATCGGCACCCAGCTTGAGCCCCTCGCGCACACGGCTGATCGGGTCGATCGAACAGACGCAGCCCAGCTGCGCCAGCTCTGCCCGCATCCGGTGATAGCGGATGCGAGTTCCGGCTGTTTCCAGCCAGGTAGCCGACCGAACGAAGATCTGCAGCTTCATCGACCGAAACTCCTGATGGTCAAGGGGCTGTCCGATAGCCCCTCGCCGGGCTGCACGGATGCCAGTGCCGCACCGTCGGACAGGGGTGCCAGCGCAGTGGCACGCACCAGGGTCAGACACACATGCATGCCCTCCACCCTATTCCCCAGTGCCCCCCACGCGCCGAATGAAGCGGGTTTGCCGGAGCTGGTCCACAGCCGTTCGAGCGTCTCGCGGCTGTACAGGACGAGGTCCGGGCCATTGTCGCCAACCGGGATCGCTGACGCGGGAAACAAGGAAAGCAGTTGAGCAGCCTCCTCGCTGGTGACCCCGCCGAAGGCTTCGGGCGCGTAAGGGGCATACCCTGCCAGTCCCTCCGCCTCCATGCGGTGGCCGTCGCCGCGGATCATCACGACGCAGGACACGGATGCGACACCAGTCCCGCCGGCAGCAGCAGCCAGCGCGCCGAGGCTGCGCGGATCGTGGAGGCAAACGCGCTCCGACAGCACTAGCACGAGCCCGGGCCGGACAGCTGCCGCTGGATCACCGTCGTCCCAGCCCAGCTCTGCCAACGATCCGATAAGCTGCGCGCGTTCACCGACGATGTCGCGCAGCAGGCTATCGTTTGCGCCGCCGATCACCACAATCTCGATCGCGGAGGCATAGGTCTGCCGGGTCAGCGCGAGCAGGCACGTGGCGAGGCTATGGTGATCGCCATCATGCCGGACGATGATCTGAATGTCGGGCAAGGTGTCACCGAGGACGAGCCCATGAGCCACATCGGGCGACAGCGGGAACAGCGGATCGACCTGCCAGATCCGGGGGTCACGAAAGCGGATCGTTGCCGGGCGCGCGCGCTTCTGGTCGCCCAGCGCGGACATTATCGCCGGGCGGGGCAGCGAGATCGGCAAGGCTGGATGATCAAGCCCGGTCAACGCGGCAGGCAATGTTGCCATGGTCACAAGCGACTGGGGTTCACCGCTGAGCGAAGCCGCGAGGCAAAACCGACCGGTGCTGACTCCATGGCCTTCCCGCGGCGCAACAAGGAGCGCAAGCGTGGGAAAGGAATCGGCTGGTACCGACACGCATTGACCACCGCTCCGGCGGAGAGACCAGCCTTTGGCGCGCGCCCTGCCCGTCAGTTTGCCGGTGCATTGCGAGATAGGCCTCCCAGGTGTTCCAGCCCCGGCCGTTACCGCGACGCCGAACACGGCGGCCAGGTCATCGACCAGGGCGGGCTGAAACAGCCGTTCCGAGCCCACCGCTCCTGCCAAATCGACCTCGATCCGGTCGGTCAGCAGCGGACCGTCTGCGACAACTGTGCCCAGCAGCTCCAGCATGTAGGCTTCCAGGTCGGCGTGGCCGTCCGCCATCTGCGCAGCCCGCCATTCCGCATGGTGCAGTCCGCCGCGAAGCAGCGAGGGGAACACGATGACCGCGCTATCCCGGAGTACCCCGCCCTCACCCTCACAGGTCACCAGCACAGGCGCGAACGGCCGATACACACGCAACGCAAGGCACGCCGGAAGACCGGTTCTCACCGCTGCCTCTCCGCAGATTTGGAGACTCCCATCATCCGCGGCCTGATAGGCCCTGACGAATGAAGACCGGACCCCTGCCGGAGGAAAGCGCAGGATCAGGGTTGCCGCGTCAGCGAACCAGGCATCCGCCAGCAACGCAAGCCCCAGCCGGGTTTCCTGCAACGTACCGAGCTTGCTGAGGCCTTCGCCGTATGCTTCGCCGTAGGCGTTGCGAAAGACCTCGGCGCGGACAAAGTGTGGGGCGGCTTGGTCACCGTCCGACGCAGCCCGCCATGACATTACAGGGTGCCCTTCGGACAACCCCTCAACCGTCCGCCGTGTCTGATCAGCTTCAGACACCATGCGGCGCCAATTCACAGGCGCGGCGCACCACACGGATTCGTAGTCAGTCGCATAGGGAGGAACCGTCGCGCGCGTGTCATCGCGGTCGGGAGCAGACTTGACGGGCTGGCCCTTATTCACCGCGTCGAGTGCGGCGGCGGCTCCGACGGCCCGAATGGACCGTCCTTCGTGCATCCCGTTCTCGAGGTAGTGGAGCAGCGGATTCATGCCGGATCGCGCAACGTCGGCATGCTTCTGGCAGTACCACCTGGCATCGAACGCTGGACCCGGATGCCGGCCCTCTGCTGCACCTGCGGCGATGAAGTGATCCAGCGGATCCTGGCCGGCAGCCGCAACGTCCGGATACTGCTCCAAATACCAGGCCGCATCGAACAGATCGCTCTGACCGATGATGGCGCGCAGGTGCGCCCGCTTGATCTCGCGCTTGCGCTTCTGCGGCGAAAGCCTTGCCACCAGTGTCTTGACCAGTTTCACGCGCGCCACTCCAGTTCCAACGATCTTGCGGCGCTCATGCAGCAGAGTCGACGATCGCCGCCGCGGCATTGAGCAGGCTGCAAAGGCAATAAGGCGTCATGCCGTAATGCGACCCGCTCACCACAATGTCCCACGCCAGATCGAGCGCCTTGCGGCTCAGTAAATGGCTGACGTCCACGACAATAGCGCCATGCCTTGCGGGCCTATGAGCGGTGTCGTGCATCGACTCCGTGCAGCGAAACGGACCGCTCGCGTCAGCAGCCGCGCAGCAAACCTGATCATTGTCGAGCGCACGCAGCAATGTCACGCTCTCAAATTCGCGGCGCAACTCAACAAAGACACGCAGGCTGAACAAGGCCTGGGCGTCAATGAACGGCTGGAGCCGCCCGGCTCCGGCAACGATGTTCCGCTGGGATGCCAGCCAGGCCAGGTCGGCGGGATACCCAGAGGCCAGATTCACCGTCTTGATCGGGCGCGGTGGCGCAAACTTTGCTTGCACGGCAACAAATTCGACACTTGTCTTGTCCGGTCCGGGCAAGGCCCAGTCAAGCCAGGCGACGGCCTCCTCGGGTCGGGCCAGATTGGTTGGGCAGGCCAGAATGGCCGTGGTGCCGTCAGACGAAGCCACGAGTTTCCTGCCACATCAACAAGTCCCAGGCCTTTCCGCTGGTGATCTCCTCGAGCGTGAACTGACCGTACGCAAGGTGCGCCAGCCAGCCTTGCCGCTTGGGATACCGCGGACGCTCGATCATCCCCAGGTCGGTCAGGCCGATCGGGGCAGCCGCACTCGTCGGAGCGACGAACACGGGGGTTCCGAGGCAGGCGGCCTCGATGGCCACGTTCGATGAATGGGTCACCAGGGCGTGCGCATCGGCCAAAGCCTGAGGCAAGGGAACCCACGGCTCGCCCTGTCTGGGCTTTTCACGGATGATGATGGGCCGGTCGGTTTCGACCCTCAGCCGATGGAGCGTGGTGTCGAGCCAATCCTCGCAGCCGTGCGCGGCAGCGAAGAATTCGGTCGGTGGACATACCACGATGTTACGTCCTCCCTTGCGCCATGGATGAATCTCCAGATCGAGCATCTTCAGCCGATCGTCCGGCACCTTGCGCACCGGTCCGGCTTCGTAGGCATTCCGCGCGATGCGATAGGAATGTCCGTGGCCACGATCGAAATAGGCATGGTCGATGTAGAAGTAATGGAGGTCTTGCGCCCTGGCCTGTGCCAGAATCTTGTCACTGCCGCGCAGGACTCCCCACACCACCGGTACGTCGGGCAGTTCCCCCGTATGATCCTCGGCATAAGCCAGACGGCAACCTGTGCCGTCAGCGAAGGCCTGAATCACGGGATTTCCACCCCCTCCGCGATTGAGATAGGCGGTCAGCAACGATGGTTGGAGCGCGGTTGCCGGCAGGCTGTAATTGACGGGTCGTGCGGCGCGAACCTGGTCGCGCCCAATGGCGCAAACTTGCATCGGCCGGGGTGTCGGTCTGGCGTGCCGCGGCAGGGCCGGAAGGCACAGGGCCTGCCCCCCTGCCCCGAGCACCGCCGGTTGGACCGCAGCGATGGACTGGTTGCCGTCCGGCTCGATCAAGGCAACGGTGATCAGATCGCCCGGATGGATATCCGGCAATTCCATCTCGGAGGCGCGCAGCCAAGCTTCGACCTCGGCGACGTGAGGCAGGAGGGTAGAGTCCTCGTCGTGACGTTCCTGATCGCCACCAGGCTCCGACGGCAAGTCGGTGTTCCGCAATGCTTCGGCCAGCGCTGCCAACGCTCCGGGATCAGGTAACGCGAGATCCGGACACAGCAAGTCAGCCACCGTAGCGGCAGCACCCGCCATCACGCCATAATCCCAAGTCCCGGGTGCTGCATCGCATGCCTCACCTGCAGCGAGTGCGCGGGCCAGGTCGGCGGGCAGCGGCGCAGGCTGGGGAAAGCACACCACAGTGGTGTTGCCGGCAAGCAAAGGAAGCAAAGCCGCGCAATCCGCCACTGTCGTCAGGACGGCGGACAATCCCCACCCTTCACGCAGGGCTTCATGGCGCACCAGCGCCAGAGCAGCCGGGGTTGGCATGGCCAGAACGATCACGCACTGCAATCCGGTGAGGCCCAGGACCTGCAGCAAACCGCGGTGTAGCAGAATGTCATCGCTGCAGGCCACCCTGATCACCACGACCACGCGCCGGGCGCCGGGCTTTGGCAAATCCGCGCGGGTCGCCATCTGCCAAGCTCGCCATGCGGTGATACTCTCCGCCAGCCATGGCTCGGGCATTTGCCGACGCAACCACGCGAGGCCTGCCACCTGTGCCGGGCGCATCATTCGGCCAGCGCCACGATATCGGCGCTAAAGCGGTCCCAGCTGTAGCGTTCAACCGTTGCCCTTACGTCAGCCGGGTTGGCATAGGCCTGCTCGATCAGCGCCGCCACCTGTTCGGCTCCGGCGTCGATATCGAAAATGTAGCCGTTTTGGCCGTGTTCAATCAGGTCCGGCGCAAAACCAGTCCGGCTGGCCACCGGGATAGCATTGCACATCATGGCTTCGACGAGCGGAATCGGCCCACCTTCGAGGCTCGACAGGGAGAGGAACACGTCGAACGTGGAATAGATGCGGGGATAGTCCCGGTAACCCGCACTGGTATAGTGGAAATTGTTCTGAAGCCTTAGTTCTTCGAACCGCGCGTAGCGGTTCCAATTGCGACCGAGCAGCGTGAACTGGCGATGCGGCAAGGCCTTGACCACATCGAGTAGCAGGTCTGGGTTCTTGCGCTCGTAAAACGACGATGACAGGCCGACCACCCCGTTGCCGCGCTGGTGAGGCGCGAACAGCAAGGGGTCTGCCGCCCCCAGCACGACCGCTGTTTTCTCGACGCTGAGCCCGCGCGCGACCCAGAGACGGCGGTTGTCCTCGCAGGTAAAGATCACCCGCGTGGTGCGGGCGAACAATTCGAGGCTGCGGGCAATACTGAGCGCCGTCTCATTGCGGGGATGCGTGTACCACAGGAACACGCGGCTGTCCTTGAGGCTTTCCGGGTACTTCTGATCGAAAATCTCGAGCAGCGAGAAATGGCTGAAGAAGACATTCCTGGCCGGCGGCGGCGGCCTGACATGATCGACGACCTGCCAGCTGCCTGACTGCCGCGAACCGATTTCTTGGCAAATGGCATCTAGGATCCAGCCACGCGCATTGCTGTGCACCACAAAGGCCCACTCGCACGATCCATCCGGATCAAAATGGGGAGCATTCGGTCCAGGGCACTGCGTGGACGGAGGAGGCCGCTTGGCTTGGGCAGAGGGAACAGGCGACAAAAGGGCTGCGGCGTCATGGTCGAGAACCTCCCGGCCGAGCCGTCGGGCGACATCGGCAACCGCCTTTGCTCCATTGGACAGACGATTTCCAAGCAGCACCGCCGAACAACGCCACACCAGCGCCTCGATGCCGCGCAGTTCACCGCTGTAAAAGCGGGGTAGCGCCTTGGCGCGATTGACTGGCTTGGCGAGAGCTGGGGTTTTGCTCAGCGCCTCGGTCGAGACCAGGAGGCGATAGCCGGAGCCGTGGCTTGTGTTCAGTGCGCGCACGGCTGTCTCAACATCGGCCACCGTATCCCCGGGGGAGACCAACAACAGCGGCGTAAGGTCGGACCGGCGAGACCGCGCCAGTACGCGTTTGCCGATCGCGGCCTGCAGGAGTTCGCTCCAGATCAAGCCAAGCCGTTCTGGAGCGTAACGGGTAAGGAGGCGTGCGGCGAGAGCCTGACGCTTGGCGCGCTCGGGTGCGCTGTCGGGCCCGATGCAGGCCTCCAGGCATCTGGCCATGCTGCCCGAGAAAACGATTTCCTCGAACTCGGCCAGCGCCTCGGACCGGTCGGCGATCACCGGAAGCCCGGTTGCCAACGCCTGGATTACGCGGTTGGAGGACTTGACCGAGCAGAAAGCATCGTCCCCGGTCGTCAGAAGCGCGGCATCCGCGCGTTCGAGTTCGGCATAGACCGCGCTCGGAGACCATTTCACGTAGCGGGTCGGAAAACCGCAGTCCGCAACCAGTGCCTCGTACACGGGTCGGCTGTTGCTGATGATCACCAGTTCAAGAGGACAGGTGGCATGAAACTGCCGCAGCGCCTTCATTCGTGACTTGAGGCTGAACATGCCGAAATTGCTGTGCGCTGCACCGAAATTGCCAAACCAGACGATCCGCTTGACCACGTTCTCTGGAATTTCGTGCGGGCTGGGATTGGCCGACGTCAACAACGACGATGGCTTGCCGGTAATGAACGTCTCCGTAGCAGCATAGAGGTCCCGGGTTTCCGCAATGTCCGGAATCACGTGGCAACGCGGGCCGGTCACCCCACAATCCGCCAAGTAGGCCTCAATGCGCTCCGCCATCAGGGCACTGGGCACAGTGATCCCGTCGAGTGCTGGTGCGGCGGCCGCAAGGGCGGTTATCCCCAGACCAACTTCCTCCCGAGAGGGATACTCGATGCTGGCCAGATCATCGCAGAGATCGAGAAACAGCGGCCGTTCGAATGTGCGCGCCAGAGCAACGACATCGAACACCGATCGATCAAGCCGCTTCACGATAACGATGGCATCCAGGTCGGGTATCGCGGCCTTGAGTTCTGCGAACTTCGTAAAATAGTGGCTTTCGAAATCACGCTTGAGAACGCGAGCAAAATGATAGCAGCGATATCGCGCACTCGCTGAATGCACGTCGTCTGCCAACAGGTACCAGCCGATGCGAAGCCGATCACTGCCGGCTGAGGTGCCGGCGATCTGTGAAAGAACCGCACCGGCAAAGCGAACCTTCACGCCCCGGTTCAATCTGACCCCGTCGATTTTCATCGCTGCAACTGATCCGCCGCCCTTAACCATCAACAGTTGATTGTTAGGCGCATCACTGCACCCAGATCCGCAGGTGACTGATCGCCGTCCCGACGCTTTACGCTATGGCATGCGGGCCCCAGCGTCACAAGCAGGTTCCCGCCCGCTCCACCCTAGGCCGGAAGCGTCAATGCAGCACCCGGCACGTAAGTCCGAAACAACTCAGCGAACAGTTCATCATACGACCGATCACGATAAAAAATATAGTTGAGTCCACCTACACCGCGACGCTGATAATCGAGAATTTGTTCGACTGTAAACTTGACCTTGCGGTTTATCCGCAGCTGTTCCCACGAAAAATGCCAGCCCATATCTGTCATGGCCTGGATTATCGTGAGGTTCTTGGGGTTGTCGAAATTGATTTCGATCAGCACTGTCTTCAGTTCGGGGCGGCGCAGGACATCGGCCATGCCGCCAATGACCCGATGCTCCAGTCCGTCAACGTCGATCTTGATATGATCGGGTACAGGCAATCCGTCGGTGATGAGGCTATCCATCCGACGGCCGATACAACCTTGTGGCTTGCGGTCTTCACGACTGACTTTCCAGTCAGCAGCGAACTCCTTGTCTCCGATCCAGCTGTTTTCTTCGAAATCGTGATACGAAATTCCGAGCCCGAAATCGCTGAGCAACAGCCGATCAAGCTTATCGACATCGGATAGCGCCAGGCAATAGGCCATGACCTGACCATGCAGCCCGTTGAGATAGATGTTCTTGTTCAGTTCGGCGTAATTGAGGGACTCGGGTTCAAAGGCGTAGACTTCGGCCTGCCGCATCATCGCGGCATAGACCGTGTACATGCCGACATTGGCACCGATGTCGAACAGCACCTGCCCCGGCGCGAAACTATCGATCCAGGCGAGCGTTATGGGCTCCTTGTCGAACAGGCTGCGCACCCGCTTGACGCTCGATTTTCCGGTCGTGGCGAAACGCATGGTCCGGCCGTGGTGCGCGACCTCGGCATAGGCCTGGTCGAGCCACTTGGTTTCAATTCGCAGCTCGGCCGGTGCGACCGGAGGCCTTGCCAGCGGAGCGCTATCCGCGGGGATTGGCTCAGCGGTTTTTGGCATGAACTTGCTCAGCCAGTTTCTCATCCCGCCAGATTCCTCTTGCGCAGTTCTTCGTTCGCCTTGTCGAGCTGGTCCTCCGGGATTGGCTGGGTTGCGACCCAGTCGGCGAAGCGCCGCAGCCCCAGCTCGAGCGAGACCCGCGGGGTCACTCCGAAGCTGGCCTCCAGGGCGGACAGGTCCGCGAAGTTGTGGCGAATATCGCCGACCCGGTAGGCATGGCAGACGTGCGGTGGCACCCGGGCCCCCATGAGGCGCGCCAGCAATTGTGCGATCGCCATGATCGATGTGGCCCGCCCTGACCCAACATTGACCGTCACGCCAGCCGTCTGCGGGTTGATAACCGCCGCCAGCACGGCATTTGCAACATCGTCGACATGAACGAAATCGCGGGTTTCCTGGCCATCCTCAAAAATCGGGAGCGACAGGCCCAGCCGGATCCGGGTCGAGAAGATAGACAGGATACCGGTGTAGGGGTTCGCCAGCGACTGGCCCTCCCCGTAAACGTTCTGAAAGCGCAGGACTGCATGGGCCATCCCGGCAGCGGGTGCGGCTACCCGGACCAGTTCCTCCTGCGCGAGCTTGGTCGCTGCGTAGACCGAGGCCGGCTGCAGCCGATCATCCTCGCGCGTGGGCAAGGCTTCCAGTGCTCCGGTGCAAGCCTCACAACGCGGCTCCCAGTCATGGCGGGCCAGCTGGGCCTGTTGGCGCGGCAAGGGGTAGCGCCGCGCAGCACAACTGCCGCAGTGATAGGCTCCTTCGCCATAGACCGACCGACTTGACGCAAGCACGAAATTGCCGACCCGCCGGTCCTGCTGGTTGGACAGCACGTCGAAGATCAGGGCGGTCGCCTGGACATTGACGCGATAGTATCGCTCGATTTCATACATCGACTGCCCGGTACCGGTCTCCGCTGCGAGATGGACCACCGTGTTTACCTGCTCCAGCGCGCGCTCGACATCGGACCGGCAGGTCACATCGCCATAGACAAACTCGCTGCCGGCCGGCGGCACATACCGCAGTCGGGCGTCCTCGCCGTGGATCTGCGGAGACAGGTTGTCGAGCACTCTCACCCGCAGGCCCGCCGCCAAAAGCTTGTGCACCAGGTGGGTGCCAATGAACCCGGCGCCGCCGGTGACGAGTACCAGTTGAGACATCTATTCCCCGATCGGCAGTCAGCGGACCAGCACGAAGTGGAAGTCCTTGTGGTTGGGCGTATGGTTGATCACGTAGTCACCATAGCCCAGCTCCCGGACCGCGAAGTCGAGCAGCTGCTGGCAGTTGATGTTGTCATAATAGTGGACATGGATCGATTCCCCCCGGTCCATGAGTGCGATCAGCCGGGGATCGTCCACACTGCGGCGCAGATGGCGCGAATAATGTGCCGCCTCGGGCAGCCAGATATCCCGTGCCAGCTCGTCGATCATGCTTTCGATCGAACAGCGATGGTGCACCGAGTCTTTGGTACCGTGCAGGTCCGGGACCACCATGATCACCTTGCCGCCCGGCCGAAGCTTGGCGTGCCAGCGCTGCAGATGTCCGAGCGGATTGGCGAGATGCTCGAACACGTGGCTCCCGAAAATGAAATCGAGCGACCCGTCCGGTACCGGCATATCGGAGGCTTCGCCGACGATGTAGCTCGACCAGAGCTCGGGCCTCACCGGATACTTGCCGCCGCCATTGTACAGGCGGTTCCACTCCTCGGCGGGCATCTGCTCGAGATAGGAGACATCCCTACCCTCGCCCGGGAGAATCTGCGGCACCGGCCCCGGCCCGATCTCGATCCCCCGCCCGACGCAAAGGTCGTAAAGCCACTGCCGCGACAGCAGCTTATGATTGCCAACGAACAATGGGCGTCCGCTGCTGGTGTAGGATAGCTCGAGGTCCACCGCCCCGCAGGGCGCGAGCGGCCAGGGGATGGTCACCGGGTAAAGCCCCGCGCCGACTGTGAACTCGCCCACCACCGCCTGGTCCGCCGTGGACAGCAACCTCACCTGCGCGGTTCCACCGGCAGGTACATCCAGACGCCAGCCAACCTGAGCGGGAAAGTGGCGAAACGTCACGAACCGCCGGATATCGGGGATGCGGAACGAAGCGCCCGCCGAGACGGTCAGCCCCCGCCAGACGCCGTCGGCGTACTCACGTTTGGAGGTCACGACCTCTCCGGCCAGATGCAGGTTCGCGTCCTGGCGCCGCGCAAGATCAAACAGGTTCACGGGACTTTCCGGAAGAGGCTGGAGAAAGACATGGCCGGTCCGACCACGCTAGGATCGATCGAGTGCTGCTTCATCGCACTCGACTTCGACGATATGGCGGGACAGGTCGAGGTAAGCGTCGCTGTTCGCCGGGTTAGAGCGGCTGGCCACCGGGGTCGCCGGCTCCGGAACCGGATCGGCCGCCGCCGTGCGGGTCGCATGCTTCATGAACAGGCCCATGACATGGGCCACGCCGGCCTCGACGACATTGCGCAGGTCGGGTGCATAGTACCCGCCCCGGTTGAACGCGCCGGTGATGATTTCGTACGATGGAAAGTAGGCGACATGCGCGAAGCGCGCTGCCAGGGTTTCGGCGGCTACCCGCAACACGGCCTTGGAATACGCCGTCGCGGTGAGCACGTGCTGGTCGCGCCGGGCCGTTGCGGCCAGGGGCACCGGTGACACGGTCAGGATGACTTGCGCCCTTGGGTTGACCCGGGCCAGACCCATGAGGAACGCGGTCATGTCCGACACGACCTCGTCGCACGACTGGTTGTGGAAGGCGTACCGCTCGGGGTCGAACACGCCGCCCTCCACGCCGGGGCAGATCGGAAAGGCCGCGCCATCGGCACGCGAGACCCAGCACTCGGTCAGGCCGAGGGTGAACACGAACACGTCGAGCGTCTCGAACATCTCGCGCACGGCAGCCAGATGCTGGGCCCGGTCGAGCTCGAGCTCGGCGGCTGAGATGTATCCTCCCGGCTGGGTCGAGGGACGGAAGGGGTCGAGAAACCGGTCCTCTGATTCCTGCCAAACCGGTTCCTGCGGAACGAAGCGCCCATAGGCGCGCTCGAACAGCTGGATCAGCTGCCGGGCGGTGTAGATGTTGCCATAGCGCGCGGAGAACAGGCCATAATTGTTTTTGGCGCGCACCGATTCCGGGATGATCGGATGCCCCGGCTCCGTGACGTGGTAGTTGAACCCGCTGTTCCGCAGGTAGCGGGCAATGTGCTGCGCGAAGCAGCTGCCCGCCGTCGCCACCCGCATGGTCGGGTCGATGCGGAAGGGAAAATCGACGACCGGATCAACGCTCGCCGGATCGACTTCGGCAACGGAGCGCCGCCAGAAGGTGTGCCCGGGGGCTGACTTGTAGGGATGCTCGGTCATCTAAAGTGAACCTTGGCGCCCATCAACGACCGACGCAACCTGTTCAAGCACCAGTTTGCCATATTCGACGTTGGCGTGGGTAGCGTCATTGGCGAAATACGTTGAGTCCAGAAATCCGTTGCCATTGAAGCAGGCAACCGGCGCCGGGACAAAGCCCACGTCCAACTTTTCAGCCCAGATCCTGACCCGGCCGCATTCCAACAGCCATAACTTGCGCCGCAACTGTGGCCGGCTCAAGCCGCATGCCGCAATATCCTGCCCCCTGTACGGCTTGTTCCATCGTGCGAGCAGATGCTTGAGCATGAATTCATTGTCTTGCTTGGGTGGAGGAAATGCCAGAATATAGACTGGACCAGCCGCTGCCTGCTTCACCTTTCGAACAAGCTGCTCTGTTTCAAGATGGTAATCGAAAGTCGACGCGATAACACGCTGCGGAACCATCCAAACATCTTGGACGACACCCTCAACCTCATCAAACACAAAATCATAATCGGGATTTGATTTCACAAGCCCGATGACGCAATGATAACCACCCGGAAACGACAAGAATACCGGCGTCATTTCGTCCAGCCTGCGCACAATATCCAACGCCTGCTCTGTGGATAACGCCGAAGGATCGTTCTTCTTGTCTCCATTGCGCAAGCGGTGAATTTCGAACTGATGCGGGTTCGACACATGCGACAGAGCATCGGCCATGCAGACCGTGTGGCTCTGCCCGATGATGACCGCTCGTTTCACGATGCAACCTCGCAACCTTCACAGGCTCTGGCCGCAATCTGGCGGAGAACCTGCTCTCCATACCTGCGGTTGGCGTGCGTCACATCCTTGCCGTAATAGTGCGCCTGGAGAAACCCTCGTTGCCCCACGGTGGCAGTCGGCGGAGGCAATAGCTCGACGCTGATCTCGGCACAAAGCTTCTCAAGACTGTTGCGCTGCATCTTCCAGCAGGCCAGCCTGAGTTCGGGCGATTGCGGCTCCATCTCACCTAGGCCTTCGGCTGCAAAGCGCGATTCATGGAACTTCTTGAGAAAGTCGTTGTCTTCCTTTGGCGGCGGAGGGGTCAAGTGAAACACCCGCGCGCGCGTTGATGCCCGAATCTTCCGAAGCATGGGACCATCGGAGTTGAAAACCCCGCTCGCGATGTAACTCTCGACCACCCGAGTGGGGACGATAACACTGTCGTCGGCCACCTTCTGATCGGGGGGCAGCGATTCAATCAAGTCGAAAAAGGGCGGAGTCCGAACCGTACTCACGACAGCATACTGATTTCCGCCGATTGCAGAAAACACCGCGTCACTGGGGCTCAGTCGCTCAATTTTGCGGCAAAACTGGTCAATATCGGTATCCCCGATCTCAACCTCTGCCTTGACCTTGCGCAGGCGGTACAACTCAATCGGGGGCAATACAGGCTCGGGATTGTCTGCGCGGAAAGCGAGGGCTTGAGCTATGGCCACAGTGTGGCTGTCGCCGAACATGAGAATGCGCGGGGTGTGCTTGCCGCGGGCTGAGCCCCTCACCCAGCGCTGCAAAATCTCGAGCACGATTACCCCGTCACGACAGGCTGCATTGACTTTACCAGACTATCGAGTGCGACCATCTGCTCAAGGTAGGCCCTGAGTTGATCCAGCGGCAATGCGCAGGGACCATCGCACAACGCCTTTTCCGGATCCGGATGCGCTTCGAGAAACAGCCCGGCCAGGCCGAGCGCCATGCCAGACCGAGCGAGTGCGGCAGCCTGGGCGCGGCGGCCATCGGCGCTGTCCGCCCGGCCACCCGGGCGCTGCAGCGCGTGCGTGGCATCGAATACCACCGGCGCATAGTCCTTCATCATGTCCATGCCGAGCATGTCGACCACGAGATTGTTGTAGCCGAAACTCGAGCCCCGCTCACACAGGATGATGCGATCGTTCCCCGCCTCGCGGCACTTGCGGATGATGTGCGGCATCTCCTGCGGGGCCAGAAACTGAGGCTTCTTGACATTGATCGCGGCCCCGGTGCGCGCCATGGCCACAACCAGATCAGTCTGCCGGGCCAGGAAAGCCGGTAGCTGGATAATGTCTGCCACTTCGGCCGCGGGTTGCGCCTGGTGTGGTTCATGAACGTCGGTCAACACGGGCACGCCGAACTTGGCCTTGACTTCGGCCAACACCGCCAGACCGGCCTCCAGGCCAGGCCCCCGAAACGAAGAGATCGAAGACCGGTTGGCCTTATCGAACGAGGCCTTGAACACGTAGGGAATGCCGAGCTCGCGGGTGACCGCGACAAAGCGGCCAGCCACTTCCAGGACCGTATCGCGATCCTCGATCACGTTCATGCCGCCGATCAGAACGAAAGGGGCATCATTGGCAAAGGTGACCCCACCTGCAACTTCGACCTTCAAGGACAATATCTCTTCCTCTTTCCTGAGCCGGTGATCTCGGAGCGCTGCCCTACATCATGCCGGCCTTTTGGCAACGCAAGATCACAAGCGCAACGCCTGAGCCGCACAGTTGCGACGCACCGGCTTGGACACGCGAGCGGCCGCTGCGACCACGGCCAGAGCAGAGTGACAGTCGAGACGCCGCGAAGTCGGTTGGACAAGGCCCTTGCGACCCGGCCCATGCTTGGACATAAGCGGGGCCGAACGGGCATAGACCCGCCCACTTCGTGAAAGATTTGAAATGCCCGAAAAGATGTTGCCCGAAGCGACCACCTGGGCGGACAACCCGTATGAACCGGAGTGGGCCGAGCGCGACTTTCTCTTTTCGCCTGATGGCAACAAAGAATACCCGCAGCACGCCTGCAAGCAGACCTACCTCCTTGCCAAGCCGTTCATCAAGCAATTCCGCAACGCGCTGGACATCGGCTGCCGGGTCGGGGAGTTCACCCGCTACCTGCATCTCGATTTCGCGCACGTGTATGCCTTCGACCCCAACCTGTGGCCGGATTTCCGCCGCAACGTCGATCTTGGCCGGGTGACCCATTTCACCTGCGCGATCGGCGACGAGCGCGGCGAGACGGTCATGTTCGGGGGCGGCCATGCCGAGCGCGAGAATGCCCGGACCAAGATCGTGCCGGTCTACACGATCGATGCCTTCGGCTTCGACGCGATCGACTTTATAAAGATTGACGTCGAAGGATTCGAAAAGAAAGTGCTGCTCGGCGCGGCACAGACCATCGAGCGCTGCAATCCGGTGATCGTGATCGAGCAGAACCATGTCGTACTCGACGGGGACGCGCAGTACTCCGCGAAGGAATACCTCGAGACCATCGGCTACAAGGTGGCTGCGCTCGACCGGCGTGGCTGGGACTTCGTGATGGTCCGGCCCTAGGGCGGTGCCGTCCGACCTAGGGCCGTTAGGCCCCTGCTATCTCTTCATGGGGTTGGGCGCCACGAACGTCGCTGCGTAATTCTCGAAGAAGCTGTAGTAATCAGGGTTCTTAAAGAAGATGAAGTTGGCGCCGCCCTTGCCGCGCCGCATCAGCGATTCCAGTTTGCCTTCCGCCATGTATTCGTGCTGGTTGATGCGCAGCTGGTGGTCCGACGTGAGCCAGCCCTGCGACCGCAGCAGATCGACCAGCGCCAGGCTGTCGGGGATGGCGAAATCGACCTCGAGCAAGATGGTTTGCAGGTCGGGACGCTTGAGCGTTTCCAATGCTCCCCGGATCACCTTGCCCTCGATCCCATCGACATCGATCTTCAGGTGATTGGGGGCCGGCACGGCGCCGCGGTTCACGAGATTGTCCAACGTGTAGGAGACGCAGCCCTGCTGGGGCCGCTTGTCGCGCTCGACCATGCGACCGCCAACCACGCGGTCGTTGGACCACCAGTTTTCCCCGAAGTCGTGATGAGACCCGGCAAAACCGAAGGCACTAAGATGCAGGACCGAGACGTCGATCTCGTCGCTCATCGCCATGCAATAAGCCGTCACCTGACCGTGGAGGCCATTGGCGTAGATGTTCTTGTTAAGCTCGGCATAGTTCAGCGCCTCAGGCTCGAAGGCGAAGACCCGTGCCCCGACCACGCCGGCATAGATCGCGTACATGCCGACGTTGGCGCCGATGTCGACATAGATCTCGCCCGGCTTGAACGTTTCGACCCAAGGGATCGTCAGCGGCTCCTTGCTGAGCAGCGTGAGCGCGCGCTTGCGCGACCCGCGCGACGTGGCCACATAGCGGACGATCCGCCCACTGACATCGAGTTCGATGACCGGCAGGGTGATCGAGTCATCGCCGAGCTCGAATTCCTTGATCGAGCGGATTTCCAGAGACATCAGATATCCTTCTTGAGAGTTATGCCGGTGCGGTCACAGGGGAATTGGCGGAGTGGGCTGGCAGGTGCCGCGCATGCAGCTCCTCGATCAGCGCATCGAAGCCCAGTTCTGGCCGCTCCATGCTGGCCGGATCGCTGAAGTACATGGCCGCGAACGCCTTTTCGCCATGATAGATCTGGTGGCAGACGATCCGTGTCTCGCACAGCCAGACATCGCCCTGTTCGAACGCCAGGTGGTGTCGGGGCAGCCGGTCCATGCAAGGCGCCTTCATCCCGCCAAGCGCCACCGTATTGACATGGCGGTTGAGGTCGTCGCCGATCCGACCGCGCAGCGCTCCAAGGTCGTACTGGTCGTAGATGCTTTCGGCGTAGTGACCGATGTGATGGCTTGTCATCCACAGCCGCGGTGACTTGGCGATGTTGGTGAATATCCGCACCTGATGGAACGTTTCGGGTATGCCGAAGTTGTCCCAGTGCAGGTTCTCATACTTGGTCGAGGTGAAGCGCCAAGTATAGAGCGACTTGGTCGTCCGGTAATCCGGAAAAATGCTGGTGTAGAGTGCGTCGCACTGGGCGTTCCCGCTCGCCACCTGGTCCTGGTAGTAGGCCAGCCGGCCGGCGTCGGCTTGGAACACTGCGGCGAACACGAACTGGTCGAGCGGGTTGGCACTCTCCGGGCACAGCTGGGCGATCTTGTCGCCCCCGTACTTCTTCAGCTTGCGCAGGAACTCTGGCGGCCCATCGACGTCGAAACACAGGCTGTCGAGAAACTTGAAATCCAGATCGTAACGGAATCCTCTCAGCAGGATCAACTGCCCGGCTTCGTACCGGCGGCGAATGTCGGATCGATCCGCTTCGGTGACGATATCGAGTTCGACAATGTTGTCCTCTACCAGAGGGTCACGAATTATCGTCGCCATAGGTTCGAACTCGCGTGTTTCGTCGACTAACTAGGTTGTCGGCCGGGATCAGGTCAAGCTGGACGGTCGAGACCGTCACACGGGCGGGGGATTTGGGCGATCGCCCTTTGCCATGGCGTCATGGACTGCCGCAAACCGCGCGTTGAAGCGGCTCTCGGGGCAGGCCATATCGCTCGTCCGCATGAACCACATAAACACCATCGCTGCCTCACCGTAGTAGATCTGGTGCGAGATGAGCCGGGACTCCCCGACCCACACCTCGCCCGGGTCGAATGCCACCTTATGCTTTGGCAGCGCCTCCATCCACGTCCGGCGGGTGCCCCCCAGAAGGTCGGCATGGATGAATTCAAGCAGCGCATTCGGGTCTTTGCCGGCAAAGCGCGCAAGGCCCTGCTCTTCGTAGATTTGCCGGATATAGTCGTCTGAATGATGGCTGATGTGCCAGATGCGGGGCCGCGTATCGAGATTGGCGAAGATGCGGGCCTGGTGGAAGTCGTCGTCGATCGAATGGTTGTCCCAGTGCAGGTTCTCGAAGAAGGTCTGCGTCAACCGGATACTGGGAATGAAACGGAACGGCCGATAAGTAGGGAAGCAGATCCCGAATATCCGCACGATCTCGTCCTGGGCCCGACGCAGCGCGGTTTTCACCGCTTCGAACAGCTGCGCATCGCCGCGGCAGAGGACATCGAAGATTGCCTGGCGAAGCGGGTCCTTGAACCGGAGCGCCGGCCCGTCGCGGTCGAAGCGCGAGCGCCGCACCGGGGGCTCACCATCGAGGAATGCGTCAGTCGTGAGCTTCTTGACCCGGCGTCGGATCTCGGGCTCGAGGACAAGGTCAAGGTCCTTCTCCATGGCCGCGAAAGCCCCGAAATCGACCGGCAAGCGATAGTCCCGGATCAGCACCAGATGGCCCTGCTCGAAGAGATCGGCGAGGCCGCCGCGCGCGGCGATCTCCACAAGCGAAAGCTCGAGGACGTAGTCTTTCACATCGGGATGGCGATCGATGCGGGCCATTCAGCAGAACCCTCTACTTGCAACTGCGATACCGGACGCGTGTCTAGAAGGTCTGTGGCTCAGCAAGGAGTTCCTTGTACTTCTCATAGACCTCGTCGAAATCGTCGTACTCCTGGATCGTACCGTCACGGAAGAGCAGGAAGCGGTTGCAGGTCCCCTTCAGATAGCGGTGGCTGTGCGATACGATCAGCATGGCCTTGTCGGCGCGCTTTTCAAACAGCTCGACCTTGCACTTTTCGCGAAAGGAATCATCGCCTACGGCCATCACTTCGTCGATCAGGTAGCAGTCGAAATCGATCGTCATCGAAATGGCGAAGGCCAGACGCGCGCGCATACCCGACGAATAGACGCCGAGTGGTTCATACAGGTATGCCCCGAGTTCGGAGAAGTCCTTCACGAAATCCAGCCGGTCGTGAAAGTCTACACCGTAAATCCGGCAGATGAAGCGCAGGTTGTCGATTCCGGTCAGCTTGGCATGGAAACCGCCCGTGAAGGCCAGGGGCCAGGACACGCTCATCTCCCGCTCGACCGTCCCCGTAGTCGGTGGCTCAGCCCCGCCAATGACCCGCACCAGCGTCGACTTGCCCGCACCGTTGCGACCGAGGATCCCGACGTGTTCGCCCTTGCGGATGGTAAGGTTGATGCCCTTTAGGATCGTCCTTGGCCCGCTCTTTGTCGGATACTGCTTGGTTACGTCGGTAAGCTGGATCATTCGTAGTCCGCCTCGACGACGTGCATGCGCACCATGCCCAATGCGAGCAGCGTTAGCACGAGGTTGAAGACTATGACATAAGGCATGTCATAGTGGGCGTGCATCTTGGTACCAAAGTAGCCTTCGCGGATAAATTCAACACAATTGAGCATCGGCAGATATAGCAGGATCTCCCGCGCCTTGTCCGGTAGGCTGTCGACAATGAATGCCGCGCCGGAAAACGGAAACAAAAGGTAGGAGAAGGGTGGCCAGAGCTTGTCGACCAGGTCCGATTTCTCGGACACTGCGCCCAGCACTATGGCCAGTCCCGCGCCGAACCAGCCGAGGGTGAGCCAGCCCACCACCACCTGCAGGGCGTCTTCGGGCAGGGCCACTGCATCGAAGGCCCAGAAGGCCATGACGAGAAGTACGAAACTGGCCGAACTACCACCGAACTCGAGCAGGATCCGCGACGTGTACACATCAAGCGGCCGCACCTGGCGGTGGAACATCAAGGGCGTGTTGCCCTTGATGGCGTTGATACAACGCCCCGGCATGTTGCGCCACATCAGCATCGAGGCATAGCCGGTGATAGCGAAGGCCGTGATGGGCAGGTCCGAACCGTGAATCGTGCGCGTTGCTGTCCACAGCGCAGTAACCGCGAGAGTGAAGAGCATCGGCTCGAGGAAGAGCCACAGGAAGCCGAGATTGTTGCGCCCGTAGCGCGTGAGCATCTCGCGGATAAGGAGCGCGTGCAACACGCGGCCCTGCACCACCAGACTCTGTCGAAAAGATCCTTCCGACGAGGAATTCAAGGAATTACTGGCCATGCTCTTTGATGCCCGCCAATAGCATGGAGGCAATGCCCCAGGCCACCAGCCCAAGGGCGAGAGTGGCAAAGATACCGCGAGCGCGGCGTGGTTCAAGCGGCGCGTCAGGCAGATTGGGCTGGGTGATGCGCTCGACATAAACCTGCTGCCGGCGCGCCTCGTTGCGCGCCTCTTGCAGCGACGCGAGTGCGCTGGTCAACTGCTTGCTGGCGAACTCCTGCTCAATGAACAGCTTCTGGTACTGGACCGCACTGGCCGCCAAAGACCGATCGCCACCTGCAAGGGCACCCATTTGCTCGCGTATCGCCCCCTTGAGCGTCGTTAGCCGGTTGACCAATGCGGGAATTTGCGGATTTAGGGGCGTGAATGCGCGGAACTGGTTGAGCTGCGTCTGCGTGGTGATCACGTCGTCCTGCAGCTTCGAAATCATCGCCATCTGCGAAGTCGCCTGGATCTCGGGATCGACCACGCCCTCCCGATTGCGGAATGCGGCCAGGGCCACCCCGGCACTCCGTGCACGGGCCTGGGCATCTTCCACCTCGACCTGCGCGAACCGGATCATGTCCTTTCGCCCCCGCTCATTCATCCGGTTTACGGTCTGCTCGGCAAGATCGAGCAGGCGCGCATTGATCCGCAGCGCGTCTTGCGGTGAGTAAGCGCGGACCGTCAGGGTTGAAATCGACGTCGTCACATCGCTGTCCACCCGCACCCGATCGAGGTAAAACTTGTAAAGGTCCTCGAACGAGCCCGTCAAACCGAACGGATTGAACCGATCGAACACGGAGATGTGTGGGGCAGTGTAAGCCTTGGCGAACTCGCCGGCACGATTGATGTCCGCCAGAGCCCCGCGCGATTCGACGAACGACTTGGCCGCGAAAGCTTCCTCGCCTGCGTTCGAAAAACCGGCTGTAGCCAACACAAGTCCCAAGCCCGTCGAAGCAGGCTTTTCCGGACTGCGGACGACGTATCGCGATTCGGAAATGTAAACGTCTGACGCTATGAAGCCGAAGTACAAAACCGCGATAAGCGTCGGAAGAACGACCATGAACAAGAAAAGTCCATTAAGCCGCTTGAAACGTTTCGATTGCCGGAATTGCATATCCGTTTAAGTCTTCATCGCTTGGTTCACAACAGGGCCGCCGCAGGCGGAGCCCTCATTGGGCGCAAGCCGCCTGTTTGGCAATGCCCATCGGGTACGAAAACGCCCCAGATACACCGTAGAACGACCAGCCGGCAGCGGTACGGATGCGAACCTCACGGCCCCAACCGCGCTGCCAGCCAATCCCGCAAACCGTCCAGCAGAAAGCGCAGGACACGCACCGTGCCGTACGGCCCCTTGAACAGCCGTCCGACCAAGGCTCTGGCGTCGTGGAACACGGGTCCGCGGTGATCGAGTGTGCGATAGATCGTCCAGAACGCATCCGCGCCGACCGCCGTAGGCAGGTTGAACGCGCCGTGAAAACCGAATGTCGCACCCTTTGCGCGTTCCCGCTCATAGGAAAACCGAGCCGCGGTTTCCGGATCGGCGAAGCGGATGCCATGTCGTTGTTCAAGCCACGGCCTCGCGCTTCGGCAAATCGCCAGATCCTCCGGATGCGAGTCGGCGAAGGCGGGATCGGCCAAGACTTGCAGCAGCTTGCGGCTGCGCAGCGAAAATCCGCCGTTTCCAACACGGTGCTCTTCGAACTGAGGCCAGACCGCCCCGATGTAGTCGAACTCAAGGAAGCGTGGGTCCCAGGCCTGAGGATCGATCACGAAACCGTCCCACTGGACGATCAGGCAATGAGACGACGCGACATGCTGACCCACCTCCCCGAGCATGAAGCGCGAATAGTCAGCCGCGGAATGCAGCCGCTCAATCCGTACCCAGCGAATGCGATGATCCAGGGCAACCGGCGCCACATCGGTGAAGAGGACCGCATCGGCAAATGCCATTCTGTCTAAGCAGTGCTGCATGGCGCTGATCGTGGCCGCGACATTCACCGAAGATGCAGAGCACAGCGTGACGTCTGGCAATAAGAGACCGTTCATAGGTCAAACCGCCAAGACGAATTGGTCGGAATAGCGGCTGAGCCGATGGTGATGGGCTGGATCGATAGTCTCCGCAGTCCGCCACCTATGCTTGAGCGCCGCCAACTCGCCTGCGAAACGCATCCGGTTCACGCGGTCCCTGTCGAGCCCACGTGATTTCGACTCGTGGTGGATCAGGCATGCGCGAGGCTCATAGAACGATCGCCAGCCTCTCGCGTTCAGCTTGAGACACAAGTCGACATCGTTGAAGGCCACCGGAAACGCGTCCTCGTCGAGCCCCCCAACCGCCATAAAGCGCTCGCGCGCCACAACCAGGCAGGCCCCGGTCACAGCACTGACAAACTGCGGATACTGATGCCGCCGGAAGTAGCCCTCGGCTGTCGGATCAAGCCCCCGGTGAGCGTGCGCCGCGCCGCCGCCGACACCGAGTACAACCCCGGCATGCTGGATCGTGCGATCGGGGTATAACAACAAGGCACCGGCAGCACCGACATCGTCCCGTTGCGCAGCGGCCACCAGCCAGGCCAGCCAATCGTCCCCCAGCATCTCCACATCATTGTTGAGCAAGCACAGCATGCTGCCAGTTGCCGCTTGCGTCGCCAGGTTGTTCAGTCGCGAGAAGTTGAACGGACCGTCATCGCGCAGCACTTTTGCGCCCTTAGCCGAATACCTGTCGAGCAGAGCAAGCGTCGCCGGTTCGGTCGAGCCGTTATCGATAATGACGAGCTCGACGTCATCCCAGGCAACCTGGTCCACACCGGCGAGACACGTGCGCAGGAGGTCTGGCTGGTCACGAGTCGGAACGATGATCGAGACGCGTTGCGGCTGGACAGATGGGGTGGTTCTGGAGAGAGGTCGCGGCTTTGGCCTGGCCCTGCGGTGATGCAACACCTGCGGGATGTGGTGCACTCGTCCCTCCGCACGCTCCACCGCGGCCACCAATGCCCGGTCAAGCCCGCCAGCGAACTCGTCTGCCACTGGCTCCCATCGCCAGGCAGCGGACCCGCCGACATAATCATGATGGCGGAACAACTCGCTGTTCCACCGGGGCTTGAAGTAGGGATCGCTGCGCAGTCCATCGGAGCCGATCAGGTCATCGTCGCTGTAGACCACCTCCGCTCGCCCCAGCGCCGCCGCCGCCGCGTAATGCAGCCCTGTGCCGGGTGCAAAGCGATCCCCGCACCGGACCGGACAAATCCAAGCTATCCCGGCTGCCGCGAGATAGCCGGGGAGCTCGACTGGGTGGCGTAACCAAACAAGCGAAGCGTCATCTTGCGCCGCGGGCTTGGTTCCGATCGCCACCCTCGCAGCAAAGCCGGCGCTTTCCAGCGATTGCAAGGTCGCAGCAAGCTGCTCGCACCCCAGCATCGTATCGATGATGGCGCATATGGGAGGGCCTGCATCGGCTGGCAACGGGTCGACCGATTCACGGGCCAGCAGCAACTCGTAGGCGCGCGATGACGCCCCGATTAGTGGCTCGATGCGACTGCGCCCACGCACCCGCTTCCCCTGCACATACCACCACAGGCCAGCCAGCCATTGCCGTGGGTTCCGCCAAAACCCATCCCAGTGAACCCGTACGGCGAGCCACATGCTGGAAAGGCTGTTGATCGAGGTCTTGCGGTCACGCAATGCCGCGTTCGGCCAAGATGCGCTCGATATGGGGAACGTCAGACGGGTTGTTCAGTTCGATCGCATCCCAATCCAGCGGCGCCAGCCGAACCACGGACACCGGCAATCCCATCTCGAGAAAGCGCAGCTGCTCGAGCCCTTCAAGCTGCTCCAGCGCCGAGGGTGGCGCCTCGCAATACTGCTGCAGCGCCTCCGGGCGATAGGCATAGAGACCTAGGTGCAGATGGACCGGGGGAAACAGCTGGGCCGCCGCGGCAGCAGGGAGATAGGGCACAACGCGCTTGGAAAAATACAGCGCCCGATCCCGGCCGTCGATAACCACGGTGGTGCCGCCGACGCGGCCTGCCAGTTGGTCGCTGACCAAGTGCTCGTAGACCGATTGCGAAGCCTGGACGGCGGGCGTGGCCATGGCCACGGCCGGATTCTGCACCAGCCTATCGACCAGCCGCTCGACCATGGCAGCGGGTGACAGGGGTGCATCGCCCTGCAGGTTGACGATGATGTCGGCTGGAGCCCCGATCCGCTTGATGACATCGGCGCAGCGCTCGGTTCCGTTGGCGCATTCCAACGAGGTCATGACCACGTCACCACCGAACCTGCGAACTTCGTCGGCGATGCGATCGTCGTCGGTGGCGACAAGCACAGCCTTGGCACCGGGAATGGACTTGGCGCAGGACCAACTGCGTTCGATCAAGGTCTTGGACTCGCCGGTGGCGCCGCGCAGTGGAACGAGAGGCTTTCCCGGATAACGCGTCGATGCGTAGCGCGCCGGAATTACGATCGCAAAGGATTGGCTCACACTGTGCTCCTGCGTCAGGCCAGACCAAGCCGAAGAAAGTCGTGCAAATGCACCACCCCGACCGGAGCGGGCTGATCGCCGGAATTCTGGCGGTCGAGCACGAACGCGCAAGTAATCTTCATCTCGTTGAAAAAGTGCAGGGCATCTTCTGCAACATCTTGGGCATCGAGGGTCTTGGGGTTGGTTGTCATCACCTCGCCCGCGACGGCATCGCCCAACTGGTGGAAATGACGCCGCAAATCCCCGTCGGTTATCACGCCAACGAGCAGCCCTGCATCGTCCACGACCCCTGCGATGCCGAATCCCATCGAGGTCATAGTGGTAAGCACATCGCTCATCGGAGCTGTGCGACCCACCAACGGCAGACGTTCGCGCGGGTGCATGATCTCGCGGACTTCAGCCAGCCGCAAACCGATCGACCCGCCCGGGTGCAACGCTTTCATTCCATCACGCGTAAAGCCACGCAGATCCATCACGGCCATGGCGATGGCATCGCAGAAGGCCAATTGCATCGTCGTCGACGTGGTCGGCGCGATATTGGCCGGACAGGCCTCGCGCACACTGGGCAGGCACAGACGGACGTCCGCCTGTTCGAGCAGGAACGACGACGAGTTCGAAGCAATGCCGATCACTGGTATGCCGAGCTTGCGGGAATATCCGAGAATGGCGCGCAGCTCCGACGTGTTACCCGAGTTCGAAATCACGATCGCCACGTCACCGGGAACGAGCATGCCGAGGTCGCCGTGAGCCGCCTCAGCCGGATGAACGTAGGTTGCTGGTGTTCCGGTCGCGGCCAGCGTCGCCGCAAACTTGCGTCCGATCTGTCCAGACTTGCCCATGCCGCTGATCACGACCCGACCCTTGGCCCCGCAGATCAGCTGGCAGGCCGCCTCAAACGATTCATCGAGCGAATCGGCCAGAGCGACAAGCGCCTCAGCCTCGAGCCGGATCACTTCGGCGCCGCGGACCACGGTCTGAGAGACCGTCTCAACTGGCGAAGCCTTGTCTGCTGTCATTCCCATAATCATTTAAAAACAATACCTTGATAGTGCTGTTCGACGAGCGTGACGTGATGATAGGACTGCGTGGCCTTATCCGCAACACGGCTGTTGATCGCACCAAGGCAACCGTTATGCCCCGGTTGGTCGCGGCCATGTGCGTTTGGGCAATCCATCAGATCACGCAAGATATCCAGGCTTGATGGCGGCCTTGCCGTTGCGTTGCAGCAAAGATATAGGCCAGGGCGCGGCGGGCCTATGCTTGCGGTCAGGCGAGGTGTTGCTTTCAATGTTGTTTCTGCCCAGCACAATTCCGGCCGTGCTTGAAATCACCCCCAAGCGCCACGGGGATGAACGCGGCTACTTCGCCGAGATCTTTAGCCAGCGCGACTTCGAGGCACATGCCGGGCCGACCGTGTTCGTCCAGGAAAACGAATCGCTCAGCGCCCGGGTCGGTACGATCCGCGGCCTCCATTTCCAGACCGACCCTCATGCCCAGGGGAAGCTAGTGCGCTGCACGGCGGGTGCGATCTTCGATGTTGCGGTCGACCTGCGCAGCGATTCGCCGACCTACGGCCAGTGGGCCGGGGTCGAGCTCAGCCCGGCCAAGGGAAACCTGTTCTGGATTCCTCCCGGGTTTGCGCACGGCTTCTGCACGCTCGAGCCCGATACGGTCGTAAACTACAAGGTTACGTCCCATTATGCCCCGGAATGCGACAAGGGGCTGCTATGGAACGATCCCTCGGTCGGGATCATATGGCCTTCCGTAGCCGACCCGGATACGCTGTCGGCGAAGGATCGGGTGCAGCCGACGCTGGCTGAGCTTCCTGTTCACTTTACCATGCCGAACAGCTGAAGGGGCCAGCGACCGATCATGCGTGTTATCGTGACCGGCGGTGCCGGATTTATCGGGTCGGCCCTTGTCCGCCACCTCGTGCTCGATCGGGGCTACGAGGTGCTCAACATCGACAAGCTGACCTACGCGGGCAATCTCGCCTCGCTGACGGCGGTCGAGGGGAAGAACGGCTATTCGTTCCTGCAGGCCGACATCTGCGACCGCGCCACGATGGAGCAGGCCATCAGCCAGTTCAGGCCCGACCGGATCATGCACCTGGCCGCCGAGAGCCATGTCGACCGGTCGATCACCGGCGCGGCCGAGTTCATCCAGACCAACGTCATCGGCACCTTCACCCTGCTCGAGGCGGCGCGCGGCTATTGGGGCGGACTCGAGGGACACGCGAAGGATGCCTTCCGTTTCCTCCATGTCTCGACCGACGAGGTCTACGGCTCGCTCGGTGACGAAGGGCTGTTCACCGAGACCACGCCCTATGATCCTTCATCCCCCTATTCGGCCTCGAAGGCTTCGTCGGATCATCTCGCCAAGGCCTGGCACCGTACCTATGGCCTGCCCGTGGTCGTCTCGAACTGCTCGAACAATTATGGCCCGTTCCACTTTCCTGAAAAGCTGATCCCGCTGACGATCCTGAACGCGCTCGCCGGGCGTCCCCTGCCTGTCTACGGCAAGGGCGAGAACGTGCGGGACTGGCTCTATGTCGAGGACCACGCCCGCGCGCTCGACCTGATCGTAGCGACGGGCCGGACAGGCGAGACCTACAACGTCGGGGGCCGCAACGAGCGGCGCAACATCGATGTGGTGCGGCGGATCTGCGACGTGCTCGACGCGCTGGTGCCGGCTGATCGTCCGCGCGCCGAGCTGATCAGCTTCGTCACCGACCGCCCCGGCCATGACGCGCGCTATGCGATCGACGCGACCCGGCTCGAGACCGAACTGGGCTGGCGCGCGCAGGAGGACTTCGACAGCGGGATCGAAAAGACGGTGCGCTGGTACCTCGACAACGAATGGTGGTGGCGGCCGCTGCGCGAGCGCTACGACGGCCAGCGGCTGGGCCTGTCCGAGCCGGCCAAGGGTTGACGTCCGGCATGCGGATCGCAGTCACCGGGAATGGCGGGCAAGTGGTGCGCAGCCTGGTCGAGCGGGGCATGGCGGCGGGCCATGTGGTCTTGCCGGTGGGGCGTCCGCAGCTCGACCTCGCCGCCGGCGATCCGGACGCCGTGCTGCGCGCGCTGGACCGGGCAGAGCCCGAGGCCATCGTGTCCGCTGCCGCCTATACCGCGGTCGACAAGGCCGAATCCGAGCCCGACCTGGCCCATGCGGTCAATGCCACCGGGGCTGGCCACGTCGCCCGCGCCGCGGCCCGTCTCGGCGTTCCGCTGGTCCATCTGTCGACCGACTATGTGTTCGCCGGCGATGGCACCCGGGCCTATCGGGAGGAGGACGACACCGGCCCGACCGGGGTCTATGGCGCCTCCAAGCTGGCCGGAGAGCAGGCCGTCCTGTCCACCTGGAACAACAGCGCCGTACTGCGCACGGCCTGGGTCTACAGTCCGTTCGGCGCCAATTTCGTGAAGACCATGCTGCGGCTGGCGGAGAGCCGCGATGAGCTTGGTGTGGTGGCCGATCAGTGGGGCAACCCGACCAGCGCGCTCGACATCGCCGACGGGGTGCTGGCGGTGCTGGACAACCTCCTGGGATCAACCGCACCGGAGCTGCGCGGCGTGTTCCACATGACCGGCACCGGCGCGACCAACTGGGCCAGCTTTGCCGCAGCGATCTTCGCCGCATCGGCAGAGCGCGGGGGCCCGACCGCCCGGGTCAAGCCGATCACCACGGCCGACTACCCGACGCCCGCGCGCCGCCCGGCCAATTCGCGGCTCGATGGCGGCAAACTCGAACAGATCCATGGCGTGCGCCTGCCCGAATGGCAGGGCGCCACGGCAGCGGTCGTCGCGCGGCTGCTGACAGCCGACTCTTGAAGCAGGAACACGATCGATGAAGGGTATCATCCTCGCGGGGGGCAGCGGCACCCGGCTCTACCCGATGACCATGGCGGCCTCGAAGCAGCTGATGCCGGTCTACGACAAGCCGATGATCTACTACCCGCTGTCCACGCTGATGCTGGCGGGGATCCGCGAGGTGCTGATCATCACCACCCCGCATGATGCACCGCTGTTCGAGGGCCTGCTGGGGGATGGATCGCAGTGGGGCATGGCGCTGCACTACGCGGTTCAGCCCGAACCCAGGGGCCTTGCCCAAGCCTACACGATCGGCGCGGACTTTGTCGCTGGCGGGCCAAGCTGCCTGGTGCTCGGCGACAACATCTTCTTCGGCCATGGGCTACCCGAGGTGCTTGCCTCAGCCGGGGCCCGCCCGCGCGGCGCCAGCGTCTTCGCCTATCGCGTGGCCGACCCCGAGCGCTACGGCGTGGTCGAGTTCGATGCCGACATGCGCGCGCTTTCGATCGAGGAAAAGCCGCTGCAGCCGCGGTCGCACTGGGCCGTGACCGGTCTCTACTTCTACGACGCGCAGGTGGTGGACATCGCCGCCAACCTCCAGCCGTCGGCGCGCGGCGAACTCGAGATCACCGACGTCAACCGCGTCTACCTCGAGCGCGGCGAGCTCAGTGTCGAGGTCATGGGCCGCGGCTATGCCTGGCTCGATACCGGCACGCCGGACAGTCTGCTCGAGGCCGCCGAATTCGTCGCCACGCTCGAGCGGCGCCAGGGCATGAAGATCGCCTGCCCTGAGGAAATCGCCTATCGCCGCGGCTTCATCGACGCGGCCGGACTGGAACGCTGCATCGCCCGCCATGGCAAGAGCGACTACGCCGGTTATCTGCGCCGCCTGCTGAGCGACGGGGCCTGAGCCGGCCTATTTGGTCCGCTTGCCGGCCGCGGCGAGCTATGCCAAGGCTCCGCGGCAGAATCCAGCCTTGCGGGACCCGTCATCACCATGCCCACCCCCACCGATTCCCTGTCCGGCCAGCTCATCGTCCTGATCGGCGGCGATGGCTATTTCGGCACGCATATTGCCCAGGAGCTGCTGGCCCGCGGGGCGCGGCTGCGGGTGGTGTCGCGGCATCCTGAAAAGGCGTTCCGGCTCAAGCCGCTGGGCAATCTCGGGGCGCTGCAGACCGTGCGGGCCGACGTGACCCGGCCCGGCGCCGCGGCGGCGCTGGTCGCCGGGGCCGATGCCGTGGTCAACCTGGCCGGGGCCTTCACCGGTGATCTCGAGGCGCTGCACGTCCGCGCCGCGGGCGCGCTGGCCGCGGCCGCCGCGGCTGCCGGGGCGCGCGCCTTCGTCCAGGTCTCGGCCAACGGTGCCGATGCGGATTCGCGCGTAGCCTATGCCCGCACCAAGGCGCAGGGCGAGGCGGCCGTGCTGGCGGCCTTCCCGCGCGCCACGGTGCTGCGCCCCTCGGTGATCTTCGGACCCGACGACCAGTTCATCAACCTCTTCGCCGGGCTGATCGCCAAGGCCCCGGTGCTGCCGGTGTTCGGCCCCGAGGCGAAGCTCCAGCCGGTCTTCGTCGACGATGCCGCCGCCGCCGTGGCCGCCGCGCTGGCCGATCCCGAGGCGTTCGGCGGCCAGACCTTCGAGCTGGTCGGTCCCGAGGTCCTGACCATGTTCGCGCTCAACCAGCGGATCGCCTGCGCCCAGGGCCGCAAGACGCTGTTCGCGCCCCTGCCCGATGCCGCCGCCAAGCTGATCGCCGCGCTGCCGCTGACCCCGATCTCGCTCGACCAGCTCGCCCTGCTCAAGGCCGGCAATGTCTCGACCGGGCTGCCCGGCCTGGCCGAGCTGGGGATCGCCGCGCGTCCGCTCGGGCTGTTCCTCGACCGCTGGATGACGCGCTTCCGCGTCCATGGCCGGTTCGGCGACAAGCGCGGTCTGGCTGGCTGATCCCGGTCGGCTGATCCCGGTCGGCTGATCCCGGTCGGCTGATCCCGGTCGGCGGGGGCCGGTCGGCGGGGGCCGGTCGGCGGGGGCCGGCGCTACTCCCGCAACCCTACCAGTTCACATCGGCATAATGGCTCGGCGGCTGGATCACCTCCATCCGCTCGGCCAGCAGCGGGCGGAAGCTCGGGCGGCTCTTGAACACCGAATACCAGGCCTTGGCCTGCTCGTGCCCGGTCCAGTCGAGCCCGCCGAGATAGTCCGCGACCGAGATCTGCGCCGCCGCGGCCAGATCGGCGAGGCTCATCGTCGCGCCCGCCAGCCAAGGCCGGGTGTCGATCAGATAGTCGATGTAGTAGAGGTGCTCGTGGGCCAGCTTCATCGCCTCGCGCAGCACCCGGCTGTCGGGCGACTGGCGGTAGACCAGCCGCTTCTTCATCCGTTCGTGGACCAGCGGCGCGGTCACGTCGCCGAAGAAGTTCTCGTCGAACAGCGCCACCAGCCGGCGGATCTCGGCGCGGTTGGCCGCCGTGCCGTTGATCATCGGGTTCTTGTCGGCCGTTTCCTCGAAGTACTCGCAGATCGCCCGGCTATCCACCAGGGTGATGTCGCGCGCCTCGTTGCGCACCACCGGGGTCCGCGCCGCCGGGTTCATCCGGACGAATTCGTCGCGCATCTCCCAGGGGTTTTCCCGCCAGAGCTCGTAGCCGATGCCCTTCTCCGCGAGCAGCAGGCGGACCTTGCGGCTGAACGGGCAGAGCGGAAACTGGTAAAGCTGCCACATGCTCCGGTCCATGCCGCAGCCGTTGCAGCAAGATCAACCGCGCGGGGCGGTTTTTTCCAGTGCATAACCCACTCTTCGCCGCCGCGGCGGCGCGCCGCCCTGCCCGTCCGCCCGCTTGACCCGCCCAGTCCCCCTATTAAGCTTGGGCCCATCACAGACGGGAGACACAGGTGTTCACTCATATCTTGCTGGGAACCAACGACATCGCGAAGGCCAAGACCTTCTACGACGCGATCTTCGCCGCCGCCGGCGGGCCGGCCGGCATGCTCACCCCGGACAACAAGCGGGTGATCTACCGCCACAAGGGCGGCACACTGATCCTGACCGTGCCGATCAACGGCGCGCCGGCCTGTGCGGCCAATGGTGGCACGGTGGGCCTGCACCTGGACAGCCCCGAGATGGTCGATGCCTGGTGGGCCGCCGGACAAGCCGCGGGCGGGACCGCCTGCGAGGATCCGCCGGGCGTGCGGCCGACCTTCAACATGTATCTGGCCTACCTGCGCGATCCGGACGGCAACAAGCTGTGCGGCACGCACCCGATGGGATGAGCCGGGAGGCGTGAAGCGAACCACGGCGGGCGCCCCCGGGGCGCCCGCTCAGCGCGAGAGCAGGAAGACCGCGTGCTCGGCGCGGAAATTGGCGGCGGCCGGGCTGGTCAGCCGATCACCCTTGAGGAACCAGGCCTGCTCCACCACGATCCCGCGCTCCTTCAGCAGGGCTCGGAAATCGTCGACGGTGACGTGGTGGATGTTGGGCGTTTCGTACCAGGCCACCGGCAGCAGCCGGGTCACCGGCATCCGCCCGCCCCACAGCAGCGCCAGCCGCACCCGCCAGTGGGCGAAGTTGGGAAAGCTGACCACGGCGCGGCGGCCGATCCGCAGCAGCTCCTCGAGCACCCGGTCGGGGCGCTTGGTGGTCTGCAAGGTCTGGCTGAGGATCGCATAGTCGAACGACCGGTCGGGGTAGAACGACAGGTCGGCATCGGCATCGCCCTGGATCACCGAAAGGCCGCGCGCGACGCATTCGGCAACGTTGCCCGGATCCAGCTCCATCCCCCGCGCATCGCACTGCCGGTCGCGCAGCGCGGCGAGCAGCGCGCCATCGCCGCAGCCGACATCGAGCACGCTCGATCCGGGCGCGACATTGGCCGCGATGATCGCCAGATCCGGCCGCAGCGGCGAGAGCGCCGCCATCAGCCGAGGAACCCCGCCACCACCCGGTCGAGCGCGGGCACATCGAGCAGGAAGCTGTCGTGGCCGAACGGGGCGGACAGCTCCATGAAGCTCACCGGGCAGCCCGCGGCGTTGAGCGCATGGGCGATGCGCCGGCTCTCGGCGGTGGGATAGAGCCAGTCGGTGTCGAAGCTGACCAGGCAGAAGCGGGTCTTCGATCCGGCGAAGGCCGCGGCCAGCCGGCCGCCGTGCTCCTCGGCCAGGTCGAAATAGTCCATCGCCCGGGTGATGTAGAGATAGGCATTGGCGTCGAACCGGCCGGTGAACGACAGGCCCTGATAGCGCAGATAGCTTTCCACCTGGAAATCGGCATCGAACCCGAAGGTCTTGCTCTCGCGGTCCTGCAGGTTGCGCCCGAACTTCTCGTGCATGCCCTCTTCGGACAGGTAGGTGATGTGTGCGGCCATGCGGGCCACCGCCAGCCCCTTGTCGGGCCCCTTGCCCGCGGCCGCGTAATAGTCGCCGCCGCGCCACTCGGGATCGGCCATGATCGCCTGCCGGCCGACCTCGTGGAAGGCGATGTTCTGGGCCGAATGGCGCGCGGTCGAGGCGATCACCAGCGCGCGCTCGGCCCGCGCGGCGAAGTTGGCCGCCAGGCTCAGCGCCTGCATGCCGCCCATCGATCCGCCCACCACGGCGTGGAGCCGTTCGATCCCCAGCGCATCGAGCAGCGCGACATGGCCGCGCACCATGTCGCGGATGGTGATGACCGGGAAGCGCATGCCCCACGGCTGGCCATCGGGCGCGGCGCTGGCCGGCCCGGTCGAGCCCATGCAGCTGCCGATCACATTGGCGCAGATCACGAAGAAGCGGTCGGTGTCGATCGGCAGTCCCGGGCCGACCATGCGTACCCACCAGCCCGGCTTGCCGGTGATCGGATGCGGGCTGGCGACATACTGGTCGCCGGTCAGCGCGTGGCAGATCAGGATCGCGTTGCCGCGATCCGCCGCCAGCGTGCCATAGGTCTCGTAGGCGATGCGCACCCCGGGCAGGTCCTTGCCGCAGTCGAGCGGCAGGGGCGCGGGCAGGTCCAGCACGCGGCTGGCTTCGGGAAGCGGGGCGGTCGCCATGGGAAGCGCGGGATTGCCGGGAAAGACCGCGCCCTGTCAATGGCGGGGAGGGACAAAGGCCAGTCATCCGGGGCGACGATCAGGGGGTCGGGTGGGGAGCGGATGTTTGTCGGCTCGACGAATGGGGTCACCAATATCAAAGTCGGATATCCCCAACCCCGCTCAGGCTGAGCCTGTCGAAGCCCACGCGCCGCCCTCGGCCCCACGCTCCTGCGACCGTTCCTCCGGGCAGAACCGCTGCTAACACCCAGCTCAACCGCCGTGCGTGGGCTTCGACAGGCTCAGCCTGAGCGGGCTTTGACTGCTTCGAACCTTCTTTTCTCGCGCCCGAAGCTGGGCGTGTCCTGCCCTGCAGCCCCAGGCGAGCAAACCTAGAGTCCACCTTCGCCTCTATCCCCGTCGTCCCGGGCTTGCCTGCCCTGGCGGAGGTCAGGGACCCGGGACAGGGCTGTTCTTCCCCGGCCATTGCCGCGCAAGCCCTGCCCCGGCTCAAGCCCGGGGCGACGATGGAGGAGGGATGCGTGATGTCTGGGTCGCGTGGGGAGCGGATGTTGCTTGCCTCCCCGGCACGGGGAGGGGGACCACCCCTTCGGCTGGCCGGCAGGCCGGCCGCTCAGGATGAACTGCCCTGCGGGCAGGTGGTGGAGGGGCACCCCGCCTGGACCAAGGGCCTCGCCCGGAGGAGGGTCCCCTCCACCATCCTGCGGATGCTCCCCCTCCCCCGTTGGGGGAGGATCAGGATGACCGACTTGGGCCGCGACCGCGCCCTTCGTCGCTGTTGCCCCCGCCCGCGATGCCCCCTAAAGCGCGCCACCATGACCACCGCGCCCGTGCCCAAGAGCTGGATCAGCGCCATCCACGCCTATGTTCCCGGCAAGTCCACCGGGGCCGACGGGCGGCCGCTGATCAAGCTGTCCGCCAACGAGAACCCGCTGGGCACCAGCCCGCTCGCCCTGGCCGCGCGGGCCGAGGCGGTGGCCCCGGCGACCTATCCCGATCCTGACAGCAAGGCGCTGCGCGCCGCGCTGGGGGCGCTGCACGGGATCGATCCGGCGCGGATCGTGATGGGCACCGGCTCGGACGAGATCCTGCACATCGCCGCCCAGGGCTATGCCGGCCCGGGCGACGAGATCGTCTACGTGCGCTACGGCTTCTCGGTCTACGACATCGCCGCCCGGCGCTGCGGCGCCACCCCGGTGGTGGCCCCCGATGCCGATTTCGGCACCGATGTCGACGCCCTGCTGGCCTGCGTCACCCCGCGCACGCGGGTGGTCTTCGTCGCCAATCCGAACAACCCGACCGGAAGCTTCCTGCCGCGCGGCGAGATCGCCCGGCTCCACGCCGCGCTGCCCGGCGACGTGCTGCTGGTGATCGACCAGGCCTATGCCGAATACCTCGCGCCCGAGGACGACGATGGCGCCCTCGCGCTGGCCGCCGCGCACGACAACGTGCTGGTCACCCGCACCTTCTCCAAGATCTACGGCCTGGCCGGCGAGCGGGTCGGCTGGGGCACCGGCGCGCCCGGGCTGGTCGATACGCTCAACCGCATCCGCGGGCCGTTCAACGTCTCGAACAGCGGGCAGGCGATGGCGCTGGCGGCCGTGGCCGACCAGGCCTTCGTCACCCATGCGCGCGAGCACAACGCCGCCGAGCGGGCGCGCTTCGTCGAGGCACTGGCCGCGCTGGGCAACCACGGGCTGCGTCCCCTGCCCAGCCAGGCCAACTTCGTGCTGATCCTGTTCGAAGGCACGCTCTCGGCCGAAACGGCCTACTCCGCGCTGGCCGAGGCCGGCTATATCGTCCGCTGGCTGCCCAATCAGGGCCTGCCGCAGGCGCTGCGCATCACCATCGGCACCGCCGCGCAGATGGACGCGATCACCGCCGTGCTGCGCCGCCTGACGGGAACCGCCTGATGCCCTTCCGCCACGTCGCGATCATCGGCCTGGGGCTGCTGGGCGGGTCGATCGGGCTGGCCGTGCAGCAGGCCCTGCCCGGCACGCAGACCAGCGGGTTCGACCTCGATCCGGCCAGCCGTGCGCGCGCCCGCGACCGCGGCCTGGTCGGCAGCGTGGCCGAGACCGCCGCGGCGGCAGTGGCCGGGGCCGATCTGGTGATCTTCTGCGTGCCGGTCGGCGCGATGGCTGCGGCCGCGGCCAGCGTGGCCGGGGCGCTCGCCCCCGGGGCGCTGGTCAGCGACGTCGGCTCATCCAAGCTCACCGTTGCCCGCGCGCTGGCCGAGGCCCTGCCCGGCGCGGCGATCATCCCCGCCCATCCCGTGGCCGGGACCGAGAACTCCGGGCCGGACGCCGGCTTCGCCAGCCTGTTCCGCCAGCGCTGGTGCATCATCACCCCGCCGGCCGACGCGAGTCTGGCGCAGCTCACCGCGCTGAGCCAGTTCTGGGAGGCGCTGGGCGCCAATGTCGAGGTGATGACGGCCGAGCACCACGATCTGGTGCTGGCCGTGACCAGCCACCTGCCGCACCTGATCGCCTATACCATCGTCGGCACCGCCTCGGACCTCGAGGCGGTGACGCGCAGCGAGGTGATCAAGTATTCGGCCGGCGGCTTCCGCGACTTCACCCGCATCGCCGCGTCCGATCCGACGATGTGGCGCGACGTGTTCCTCAGCAACCGCGATGCCGTGCTCGACATGCTGCAGCGCTTCACCGAGGACCTGACCGAGCTGCAGAAGGCGATCCGCAAGGGCGACGGCGAAACGCTGTTCGAGCACTTCACCCGCACCCGCGCGATCCGCCGCTCGATCATCGCCGAGGGGCAGGACGATGCCCGCCCCAACTTCGGCCGCGGCGAACAGGCCGAAGCCTGACGCGCCCCGCGCCGGGCGGCGCGGGCCCGGGCCACCGGGCGCGGTGCGCCGCCGCCATCCCGGCTCTGCTGTCCTACATCGGCCGCGCATGCCATCCTTGCGGCGGCTCTTTTCCATCGTGGTTCCGGCGGCAGACGCGGCGAACTTCTTCGTCGTCTGTCTGTGTGTGACCTTCGCGAAGTTCCGGGTCCGCTCCGCGCCCTACCCTGCCCTGCCCTGCTCAGCTCAGCAGGAAAACCAGCGCCACCACGCCCATCACCGCGGTCGAGAGCCAGCCGCCAAAGGCCAGCCCCGGCGTGATTGTCAGGCGGTGCATCACCCTGGGATTGCGGGCGATCAGCATGGTCACCACCATCAGCGGCGGGGCGAGCAGGCCATTGACCACCGCGCTCCAGTACAGCGCCTGCATCGGATCGATCGCCAGCAGGTTGAGCGCGATGCCGCCCAGCGTGGCCAGCGCGATCACCGCATAGAACGCCTTGGCCTCGCGCGGGCGGCGGTCGAGCCCCTCGACCCAGCCGAAGGCCTCGCTCACCGCATAGGCGGCCGAGCCGGCCAGGACCGGGACGGCGAGCAGCCCGGTGCCGATGATCCCCACGGCAAACAGCGCGAAGGCCAGATCGCCCGCGATCGGCCGCAGCGCCCCGGCAGCCTGGGCGGCGCTGTCGATCCGGGTGATGCCATGGGCGTGGAGCGTGGCCGCCGTCGCGACCACGATGAACAGCGCGACCAGGTGCGAGAAGCCCATGCCGACCAGCGTGTCGGTGCGGATCCGGGCCAGCTCGGTCCCGGCGGTCCGGCGCGGACTGACCATCAGCGGCTTGACGTGGCGGCGGTGCTGTTCCTCCACCTCCTGCCCGGCCTGCCAGAAGAACAGGTAGGGACTGATCGTGGTGCCGAAGATCGCCACCAGCGCCATCGCCTCGGCCTGGCCGAAGTGGAACGCGGGGACCAGCGTGCCGCGCAGCGCCTCGGTGATCGGCACGTCGGCGACGAAGACCACGGCGACATAGGCGAACAGCGACAGCGTCGCCCACTTGAGCACCCCGGCGTAGCGCGCGTAGCTGAGCCGGATCTCGAGGGCGACCGACAGCAGCCCGAAGCCCGCGACATAGGCCATGGCCGGGCCTGGCAGCAGCAGGGCCAGCGATGCGGCCATGGCCCCGAGATCGGCGCCGATGTTGATGACATTGGCGATCAGCAGCAGCCCGACCACCGCGCGCAGCAGCGCCGGGGGATAGTGCTGGCGCAGGTTCTGCGCGATGCCCTTGCCGGTCACCGCGCCGATCTGGGCGCAGACCGCCTGGATCGAGGCCAGCAGCGGGAAGCCGAAGAACAGCGTCCAGGCCAGGCCATAGCCGAACTGCGCGCCGACCTGGCTGTAGGTGCCGACCCCGCTCGGGTCATCGTCGGCCGCACCGGTCACCAGCCCCGGGCCGAGCACGGCGTACCACGGCCGGCGCGGCTCGCGCGGGGCGGTCACACCGCGGCCGGCGGGTTCAGGGCATTGATCGCGGCATGGACCCGTGCCTCGATCTCCTCGCGCGGGAGCCCGGGCTGGATCGTCTCGCCAAAGCGGTAGGTGATCGTCCCGGGCGTCTTCCAGCGCCGCTTGTAGGTGGCTCCGCTGTTCACGGCAGCGGGCACGACCGGCAGCGCGAGCAGCTTGTAGATCCCGGCGAAGCCGGCCTGCAGCGGCGGCCGGGTGCCATGCGCCACGCGGGTACCCTCGGGGAAGATCGCCAGCACGCGTCCTTCGGCGGTGCGCTGGCGCGCGGCCGCGATCATCGCCCGCAGTGCCTTGGCGCCCTGGTCGCGCTCGACCCCGATCAGCCCGTATTCGCGCCCGGCGCGGCCCCAGCCCGGCACGTCGAGCAGCTCGCGCTTGGCGAAGACCGCCGGGTAGTCGAGCAGCACCGGCAGGTCGAGCGCCTCGAAGTAGCTCTCGTGCTTGAGCGCCACCAGCACCGGGCCGCTCGGCACCGCCCCCTCGATCCGCACCGCGATGCCCAGCACGTGGTTGACGCACCAGCGGTGCCAACGGGTCCAGCTGTGCACGGTCCGGATGAAACCGCGCCCGGGCAACAGCAGGCGCATGGTCACGATCAGCGCCAGCACCACGCTGCCGCCATAGAACAGGGCGTAGAACAGGATCGAGCGCAGCACCTCGGCGGGGGTGGCACGGGGTTCAGTCATGGCGGTCAGTCACCCCAGGCGCGCTGCAGCATGCGGGCGAGCAGCTTGTGGTATTCGAGGAACAGGGCATAGAAACTCGGCCGGGTCCGCACCGCATCCTCGACCACGGTCACCCCGGCCGGGGCCACCTGGGCCAGATCGAAGGCGGCGCGGCGCATGTGCCAGTCGCTGGTCACCAGCCGCACCGAGCGGATCCGGTAGCGGGCGATCCAGCGGGCCGCCTCGCGGGCGTTGCTGCGGGTGTCGACCGATTCGTAGCCGAGGGTGATGCAGCAGCGCAGCAGCTCCGGGTCGATCCCGTACTCGGCGGCGAACTCGCGCGGGCGCACCTCGCGGTCGACCCCCGAGACCAGCAGCCGCGGCGCCAGGTGCCGATCGAGCACGGCGATCCCGCGCTCGATCCGTCCGCCCGCCCCGGTCAGCGCCACCACCCCGTCGGTCCGCACGTCGCCGACCGGCTGCGGCAACCAGATGGCGAACCACAGGAAGCCCAGCACCCAGACCAGGGCCAGCGAGGAGACAAGGCGGCGGATCATGTCCAGCCTATAGCATGCCCTTGAGCGCGCGCATCACCGTCCAGCGGGCGGTGAGCGTGGCCAGCGCCACGGCCGCCAGCGGAATCAGCCCGAGCAGCGCCCAGTCGCCCCAGCCGAGTGCCCCGCCCGTGACCAGTCCGGCCTGCAGCGCGGCGAAGGTGCGGCCCAGCAGGCTCACCACGATCCAGGCCGCGGCAAAGCCGGCAAGGCTGCCGCCGGCCGCGTCGAGCGCGGTGGCGCGCTGGAAGATCCCGGCGATCTGCGCATCGGTCCCGCCGAGCAGGTGGACGATCTCGATCGTCGCCCGGTTGTTGCCCAGCGCGGTGCGGGCCGCCAGCAGCACCGCCGCCCCGGTGGCGAGGCCAAGCAGCACGATCAGCGCGAGGGCCAACCAGGTCAGGGATTCGATCGCCCCGAACACCGGGGTCAGCCAGGTCGACTGGGCATCGACCCGCGCTGCCGGAACCTCGGCGCGCAGGGCTGCGCCCAGTGCCGCGAGCCGCGCCGGATCGGCCGGTCCGGCCAGCCGGGCGTCGATCAACGCGGGGACCGGCAAGCCGCTGTCGGCTCCGGCGGGATCGTCCGGGGCACCATCGACCCGGCCGAGCCAGGGTTCGACCAGCGCGGCCAGCTCGCCCGGCGGGACGATCGCCACCTCGCTCACCCCCGGCTGGCGCCGCAGCACCTCGGCCGCGCGCGCGGCCAGGCGTGCCCGCACCTCGGGCCGGGCCTCGACAATCTGGACGGTGATGCCCCCGGCCAGGTCGGAGGCCGCCGTCTGTCCGGTGTTGCGCAGCGCCAGGGCCCCGGCGGCAGCGATCACCATCAGGCCGACCATGATCGCGATGACCCAGGGGATCGGCCCCTGCAGGCGGTCCTGCGGAACGATCTCGGCCCGCCGCGCGCGCCGGGCGGTCTGGGTGCCGGACACGCCGGACGGATCGTCCGGGAGCGCATCGGACACGGCCGGCTGCTCGCTCAGGCGGCCGAGACCGTTGGGATCGGGTTCGCTCATCGTCCGCCTCTCACACCGGGCCGGCCGCGCGGCGCGGCGGATAGCGCAGCGCGCCGGTGGGATCGGACAGCCGCCCGCGATCGAGCCGCATGATCAGGCTGTCGGGCACCTGCCGCAGCAGGTGGGCATCATGGGTCGCCACCACCACGGTGGTACCGAGCCGGTTCATCGCCTCGAACAGGCGCAGCAGCTTGAGCGCCATGTCCGGATCGACGTTGCCGGTCGGCTCGTCGGCGACCAGCAGCTGCGGCCGACCGATCACCGCCCGGGCGATCGCGACCCGCTGCTGCTCGCCGCCGGACAGCGTCGCCGGGCGCGCCGCCATGCGGTCGGCCAGACCGACCCATTCGAGCATGTCGCGCACCGGCTGGACCAGCTCGCTCTCGGCCACCCCGGCCACCCGCAGCGGCAGCGCGACGTTGTCGAAGGCGGAGAGGTGCGAGACGAGGCGGAAATCCTGGAACACCACGCCCAGGCGGCGGCGCAGCAGGGGCAGCCGGTCCCGCGGGAGCGTGATCGTGTCGGTGCCGAACATCCGCACTACCCCGCGCGACGGGCGCTGCGCGAGATAGAGCAGGCGCAGCAGCGAGGTCTTGCCCGCGCCGCTCGCCCCGGTGAGGAAATAGAAGCTGCCGGGAAACAGCGTGAAGGAGATGTCGGTGAGCACCTCGCGACTGCTCTCGTAGCGCAGACCGACGTTATCGAACTGGACGATCTCGCCCACCGGGGCGGAACTCATGGCCGTGAAACCGTCATGCAGGCGTCATTCTTGTCACGACCGGTCCGATCCCCCTGGGCCCTGCCCGCAGCTGCTTCGCGCCGCCGGCCCGTTCCCTCTTGCGCGGGCTATAACCATCAATCGATGTGGAAAAAAGGGGCGCGCGCGCACAGCCTGCGCCCCCCGGCCTTGTTCGACCCGCCGGGGCAGGGCATGACACCCGCAATGATCATCGCCTGCCCTGCCTGCGCGACCCGCTATGTTGTGCCCGACAGCGCCATCGGGATCGATGGACGCACAGTCCGTTGCGCGAAGTGCCGGCACAGCTGGTTCCAGTCGGGCCCGGACATCGAGCTGCCTGCCGCGCCGGCCCCCGTGCCCCCCGCGCCGGCAGTCGTGGCCGATGATTCTCCCATGCCGCCGCCAGCGGCGCCGCGCGCGGCGGAGCCCGCTCCGCCGCCTGCCGCTGCGCCGATCGATCCTCCGCCGGTCACGGCTGCGGCCCCGCGCGAACCGGTCGCCGCGCCATTCTACGACGACGACGAAAGCGCCTACAGCGGCTCAACCTTCGCGCATGAGCCGCCGTTCCGGCCGCGCCGCAACCCGCTCAAGCTCTACACGCTGGGCGCGGCCGCCTTCGCGGTGATCGCCTTGACGGCGATCGGCGCGGTCGCCTGGTACGGCCTGCCGGACTGGGCACCGCTGGCGCGGCAGACCTTCGCCGGGCCGCAGCCCGATCTCGCGCTCGATTTCCCGCACAACCGGATGGACCGGCGCACCCTGCCCAACGGCACCGAATTCTTCGGGATCAGCGGCAAGGTGACAAATGTCGGCACCCAGCGCCGGACCGTCCCCACCATCCGGATCGTGCTGCGCGACAAGCAGAACCGCATCGTCTACCAGTTCGATGTCGCTCCGCCCAAGCGGCAGCTCGCCCCGGGTGAGAGCGTGACCATCAACGAGGCCCGGACCGACGTGCCGCGCACCGCCGACGCGGTCGAGTACGGCTGGATGCCAGGCTGACCGCGCCTAGCCAAAACCGCATATCCGCGCTTGCACCCCCCCCGGTGGTTTGCTAGGGGCGCGCTCCTACCCCGCGGGGCAGGCTCCGAATGGAGCGGCGCCCTGTCGATTTAGCGGTCGTGGCGGAATTGGTAGACGCGCAACGTTGAGGTCGTTGTGGGCGAAAGCCCGTGGAAGTTCGAGTCTTCTCGACCGCACCAGATATCTGACATCGGGACAGATCATCGCCTTCGGGCGCAGCCGCGACCGTGTCCTATCGGGACGACCGTGACACCGGCCGACGCCAAACAGGTCAAGTTCTTGACTAAGGGTAAGGCCTCGGCTTTGGAAGGCGGCGGGAGCCTGTGGCTGGCGCGGCTCGACGATCAGGTGAACTGGGGCAAACATGTATTCGATGGACCGGATCCTGGTTACGGGCGGTGCGGGTTTTCTTGGTTCGCACCTGTGTGACCGCTTGATTGAGCGCGGCAACGAGGTGCTCTGTCTCGACAATTTCTACACCGGCCAGCGCCGCAACATCCACCATCTGCTGGCGGTCCCGACCTTCGAGCTGGTCCGCCATGACGTGACCATGCCGATCTATCTCGAGATCGACCGGATCTACAATCTCGCCTGTCCGGCCAGCCCCGTGCACTACCAGACCGACCCGGTGCAGACGACCAAGACAAGCGTGCACGGCGCGATCAACATGCTCGGTCTCGCCAAGCGGGTGAAGGCACGGATCCTCCAGGCCTCGACCAGCGAGGTCTATGGCGACCCTGCCGTCCATCCCCAGCCCGAGAGCTACTGGGGCAACGTCAACCCGATCGGTATTCGCAGCTGCTACGACGAGGGCAAGCGGTGCGCCGAGACGCTGTTCTTCGACTATCATCGCCAGCACAAGCTGGAGATCAAGGTGATGCGGATCTTCAACACCTATGGCCCGCGGATGCATCCGAAGGACGGCCGGGTGGTGTCGAACTTCATCGTCCAGGCGCTGCTCGGGCAGGACATCACCGTCTATGGCGATGGCCTTCAGACGCGCAGCTTCTGCTATGTCGATGACCTGATCGACGGGATGATGCGGCTGATGGATTCGCCGGCCGAGTTCGTCGGGCCGGTGAACATCGGCAATCCGGGCGAATTCACCATGCTCGAGCTGGCCGAGACGGTCCTCAGCCTCACCGGCTCGTCCTCGCGCATCCGTTTCGAGCCGCTGCCGCAGGACGATCCCAAGCAGCGCCGCCCCGACAACAGCCTCGCCAAGTCGGCGCTCGGCTGGGAACCCAAGGTGGCACTGGCCGATGGCCTCAAGGAAACGATCGCCTATTTTCGGACGGTAGTGAACGGGTAACGTGGCCTGCACGCAGCCTGCTCCGACAGACAGCAGAGGTCGGCGCAGGGAGCTCGTTCGCGAGACGGCAGCCTTGTTTTGTTGATCCGAGGGCCATTGGAACCATTGGCAAGCAGTGGTCTTCATCGGAGCCGTGCAACGAGCGAGTTAGGACGGCATCACTAACGAAGGACCGGACTTGAGCACCGTTTCCGACATCATGCAGCGAACGGGCGTGGCCTTCGGCACCAGCGGTGCGCGGGGGCTGGTCAGCGCGATGACCGACCGGGTGTGCTATGCCTATACCGCCGGGTTTCTGCAGTTCCTGGCCAAGGAGGGAGCCTGGGGGCAAGGACACCGGGTGGCGCTGGCAGGTGATCTGCGGCCGAGCACCCCGCGGATCCTGACCGCCTGCGCCCAGGCCGTGCGCGACCTGGGCGGTGAGCCGGTGTTCTGTGGTTTTGTTCCCACCCCCGCCCTGGCCGACTGGGCCTTCGCCCAGGGCATGCCTTCGCTGATGGTCACCGGCAGCCACATTCCGGACGATCGCAACGGCATCAAGTTCTACCGCCCGCGGGGCGAGATCCTCAAGGCCGACGAGCCCGGAATCACCCGCCAGGAGATCGTCTTCGACCGGCAGCGGTGGACCTCCGACGGCATGCTCGACGCCCCGCTGCCACTGCCCGACACGATCGACATCGCCCCCGGCTACATCGCCCGCTATCGTGACTTTTTCGGGCCTGCCGCGCTCGCCGGGCGCCGTATCGGGGTCTACCAGCATTCGGCGGTGGGGCGCGATCTCCTGGTTGCCATCCTGACCGCGCTGGGCGCCGAGGCGGTCCCGCTCGGGCGGTCAGACCGCTTCATCCCGGTCGATACCGAAGCCGTGCGGGACGAGGACATCGCGCTCGCGCGGGTATGGGCAGCCAAATACGGGTTCGATGCGATCGCCTCGACCGATGGCGACAGCGACCGGCCGTTGCTGGCCGACCACACCGGCGAATGGCTGCGCGGCGACGTGCTGGGCGTGCTGTGCGCGCGGGCGTTGGGGATCGCCAGTGTCGTCACCCCGGTCAGCAGCAACACGCTGGTCGAACAGTCCGGGGCCTTCGCGCGGGTCCATCGGACGCGGATCGGCTCGCCCTTCGTGATCGCGGCGATGGATGCCGCGCTGGCCGCGGGCGAAGGACACGTCGGCGGCTATGAAGCCAATGGCGGATTCCTGCTCGCCTCCCCGCTCGATCGCGATGGCCGCCGGCTGGGGGCATTGCCGACGCGCGACGCGGTGCTGCCGATCGTCGCCGCGCTGGTTGCGGCCGGATCGGGGCGGCTGCGCGATCTGCTCGACGCCCTGCCGCCGCGCGTAACCTTCAGCAACCGGCTCGAGGCCTTCGCCCCCGAACGCCGCGACGCGCTGATGGCCTGGCTGCTGCCGGCCGACGCAGCCGCCCGGCGGGATCGCCTCGACCGCGCCTTCGCCCCGGCGGCCGGTGCGCCGCTCACCGGGCTCGACCTGACCGACGGGGTGCGGATGACCTTCGCCAATCAGCGGATCATCCACTTGCGCGGATCGGGCAATGCGCCGGAGCTGCGCTGCTACACCGAGGCCGAGGACCAGGCGACGGCGCAGGCGCTCAACGGAGCGGCGCTGGATCTGGTCGCCGCGACGGTGTGACCGCGCCCGTGCCCGATGCTCCCCAGCTCAGCGCCGACGCGCGGTGTGATCGCGGACAACCGCCCGGACGCGGGCCATGCTGAGCAGCATCAGCATGGCCGCGGCGAGCATCACCGGAACCAAGCCGTAGCCCAATACCTCGCGCGCGCCGGGCGGAGGGCTGGCGACCAGACCCACCACCTGGCGGCCCGGAGCGACAAACCAGCCGGCCTGTCCCGGCACCACCAGCTTGGCCGCGGCCACGACCAGCAGCACGGCGGCACAGACCAGCCGCAGCCCATCGAACCCCAGACTTGCGCCTAGCCGGAGACGTCCCGCGATCTGGCGGCCGACCAGGCGCCATGGCAATAGCGGATACTGCGGGTCGGTCGGAGCGGGATCGTCGAGGATATCCACGCCAAGCACGGCAAGCAGCGCCTTGGTGCTTTCCAGCGAGGCCGAATGTCCTGCCTCGATGCGCTGGATCGTCCGCGCACTGAGAGCGCAAGCCATGGCCAACTCTTCCTGCGACATCGCCCGGGCGAGACGGGTATCGACGAGTTTCAGGGAACTGATGTGCACGAGAACCTCCTGGATTGCGCCCCGTCATAAAGCTCTCGGCGCATGCCGAACACGACATCTTCACGACACGGCCCAGCCGCGACGCGCCCGGCCCTGACAAAGGCTGACCGACTTCGCCACCACCCCGCATCACGTGGGCGACCGGTCCGGCGCACCATGTACGGGAACTGGCGCGCGTTGAGCCCGTGCGGGAAGATCCCCGCGTCGGTGCCAAAGGCCAGCCTGACCCCGGCCTTGACCGCCTTGTGAAAGCCCCGTCGCTGCGCGTCGGTGGTCTTGCGCATGTCATCGTCGGGCGGTGGTCACGGCGGCCGACCGCGGCGGTATGAATTGACCTTGGCGCAGGACTACCTGGGCTGTGGATCGACCTCGCGATCAGGCCTCTCGCCAAAGTACTCCCGGACGAACTCCTGCGCCACCACACCGAGTCCGTCTGCCAGTTCCCACACATCCATGGTCGAGAAATCCTGATCCGGATCCCCGAAAAATCCGGATACCCCGAATGCGACGGTTCCAACCGGTGCATCGTCACCGATGTCGTCCGGATCTTCGGCAATCGCCGCAAGCGACAGGCCATAGGCCGTTGCGTCATCGTAAACGATCCGGGTCTCGGGGTCGAGCTTGGTCAGCAGGGCATTGGCCTCGCCGCGAGCCAAACTCAGCAGGTCGATACCATGGAATATCGCACTTTCAGGCCTGTACAGCTCGATACCGTCCAGACAGAGCCCTGAGTTGTAGTGAAATGTCACACCCAGCTCGAAGTACTGGTCGAATGACGTTCCATCTATGTCCTCATCCACCTGCTCGTAGGATCTAGGCATTTTGGAACGAACCTGATCACGGCTCATGCCGAATCGAAATTCTTCCGAGCCCTTGAGCGGAACAATCTGCCAAACCATGATGGTCTTTCCATGCTAAGGGCGTAAGCCATGGCTTGGTCAATCGCGCCATCGTACTGACTGCCCACCTTGCGACGGATGAAGCGGGCATCCAGCTCGATCGCGGCCACCATCCCGCAGGTCGCGATAGTGGCTTGCTGGAGGGCCCAGTAGCGCTTTGCCCGCCCTCCGCGCCGGGCAAGGCCGATGAATTTTCTGCGGTCCGACAAGAGCACGGAAATGGCTGGGGAGTCTTCCCGGGGAAGCGGCCAGAACCTTCTCCCTGTCATCGCCGTGCTCCGCATCCGTGATCGGAAGTGTGCAACCTGGGGCTTCTGAACTTGTCCTTTTGGAACGCCGTTCGTCGGGTTCCGGGTGCGGCCGAACGAACGGCTGGGATATCAAGCCTCAATCGCCGACTGCAGGACAAAGCAGGATAACCGATCAGGTCCCACTAGGTCTCGCGGCGGCGGCTTACCCCTTTTGGCCGGAATCTATCCACCTCGCTGGGAAATCCACGCAGATCATGCCTGCGCAAGGCTCGCCGGGCGAGGCCCCTACCCTCAATGAAAGTCCCGCGACTTCGGCAGCACGCGCACGTCGCGCGGGTGGCGGCGGGCCGAGGCGGGGATCGGGTCCGGGCCGGGCGCGGCATCGTCAGGTTCGCCCAGCCGGTCGAGCAGCGCGGAACGGTCGGTGATCCGGCGTGCCATCAGGTGGACCACGCCCTCCTCGCTGCGCTGCACCATCCCTTCGATCTGCATCAGCCGCGCGGCCATCACCGCGGCGCGCTGCGGTTCCAGATCGCGCGCCCAGAGCAGCGCGTTGACGATCCCGCTCTCGTCCTCGATCGTGATGAACACGGCATTGCCCTTGCCCGGGCGCTGGCGGGTCAGCACCACCCCGGCGACGCGCACCCGGCGCCCCTCGGGCGCGGCATTGACCTCGGCGCAGGTCAGCACCCCCTCCCCGCGCAGCCGGACGCGCAGGAAATCAAGCGGGTGCGCCTTCAGCGACAGGCGGATGGTCTGGTAATCGGCCACCACCTCCTCCACCGGCGCCATCGGCGGCAGCGCCGGATCGGGCTCGGTCCCCAGTTCCACAGCGGCGGCGAAGGCGAACAGCGGCAGTTCGTCGGGCGGAGTGCGGCGGACCTCCCACAGCGCGGTGCGGCGCGAATGGCCGAGCGAGCCGAGCGCATCGGCATCGGCCAGCTTGCGCAGCGCCGGGGGCGGCAGGGCGGCGCGGCGGGCAAGATCCTCGACGCTGGCGAACACGCCGCCGGCCCGCGCCGCCACCAGCGCCTCGGCCCAGGCCTGGCGGAACCCGTCGATCCGCGAAAAGCCCAGCCGCAGCGCCAGCGCGCCATCGTCCTGCCGCTCCAGCGTGCAGTCCCAGGTGCTGGCATTGATGTCGATCGGGCGCACCTCCACCCCGTGCTCGCGCGCATCGCGGACCAGCTGGGCCGGGGCATAGAAACCCATCGGCTGGCTGTTGAGCAGCGCGCAGGTGAACACCGCCGGATGGCGGCACTTCAGCCAGGACGAGACATAGGCCAGCCAGCCGAAGGCCTGGGCATGGCTTTCGGGAAAGCCGTATTCGCCGAAGCCCTTGATCTGCTCGAAACAGCGCTCGGCGAAGTCGCGGTCATAGCCGCGGCGGGTCATGCCCTCGATCAGCTGGGTCTGGTAATGGCTGATCGTGCCGCGGTTGCGGAAGGTGGCCATGGCGCGGCGCAGCCCGTCGGCCTGGGCCGGGGTGAAGCCGGCGGCGACGATGGCCAGCTTCATCGCCTGTTCCTGGAACAGCGGCACGCCCAGCGTCTTGCCCAGCACCTCGCGCAGCTCGTCGGGGTCGTGCGGCGGGGCCGGGCTGGGGAAGACCACCGCCTCCTCGCCGTTGCGGCGGCGCAGGTAGGGGTGGACCATGCCGCCCTGGATCGGGCCGGGCCGCACGATCGCCACCTGGATCACCAGATCGTAGAGCTCCCGGGGCTTCATCCGCGGCAGCATGGCGATCTGCGCCCGGCTTTCGACCTGGAAGGTGCCGATGCTGTCTCCCCGGTGGAGCATGCGGTAGGTTTCGGCGTCCTCCAGCGGCACGTGCTGCAGATCGTGATCGCCCAGCCCCTCGGCGCGGAGCAGGTCGAAGCTCTTGCGGATACAGGTGAGCATGCCCAGCGCGAGCACGTCGACCTTCATCAACCCCAGCGCGTCGATATCGTCCTTGTCCCATTCGATGAAGGTGCGGTCCGCCATGGCGGCATTGTGGATCGGCACCAGTTCATCGAGCCGCCCCTCGGTCAGGACGAAGCCGCCGACGTGCTGCGAGAGGTGCCGCGGATAGTCGAGCAGCTGGTCGACCAGCGCCTTGAGCCGGGCGATCTCGGGGTTGTCCAGATCGAACCCGGCCTGCTCGACCCGCTCCTCGGGCAGATCGCGGCCCCATTGCCCCCAGATCGTCCCGGCCAGCCGCGCGGTGACGTCCTCGGTCAGGCCCAGCGCCTTGCCGACCTCGCGGATCGTGCTGCGCGGGCGGTAATGGATCACCGTCGCGACGATCCCGGCCCGCTCACGCCCATAGCGGGCATAGACGTACTGCATGATCTCCTCGCGCCGCTCGTGCTCGAAGTCGACGTCGATGTCGGGCGGCTCGTCGCGCTCCTCGGACAGGAAGCGCGAGAACAGCAGCTTGTTCGCCACCGGATCGACCGAGGTGATCCCCAGCAGGTAGCAAACCACCGAATTGGCCGCGCTGCCGCGCCCCTGGCAGAGGATCGGCGGATCGAGGCTGCGGGCATGGCGGACGATGTCGTGCACGGTGAGGAAATAGGGGGCGTAGCTCTTCGCCCGGATCAGGGTCAGCTCCTCGTCGATCGTCGCCTGCCAGCGCGGGGGAAGGCCTTCGGGAAAGCGCCGCGCGGCCTCCTCGCGCACCATGTGCTCGAGCCAGTCCTGTGGGGTCCAGCCCGTGGGCACCGGCTCGTGCGGGTATTCGTAGCGCAGCTCGTCGAGGGTGAAGGTGACGCGGGCGAGCAGATCGGCGCTGGCGGCGAGCGCCTCGGGACAGGCCCTGAACAGTCGCGCCATCTCCGCCGGGGGCTTCAAGTGCCGCTCGGCATTGGCAAGCAGGCGGCGCCCGGCCTGGGCGATCGTCGTGCCCTCGCGGATGCAGGTCATGACATCGTGTAGCGGCCGCGCCTCGGGCTGGTCGTAGAGCGCATCGTTGGTGGCGAGCAGCGGGACCCCGGCCTCGGCGGCAAGCGCGCGCAGCCTGGCCAGCCGCCGCGCATCGGCCCCGCCGCGCAGCATGGTCGCACCCAGCCAGACGCGGTCAGGGCAGGCCGCGCGCAGGGTGGTCAGCACGGCCGCGTCGGCATCCATGGCGATGAGCAGCAGGTCGTCCGCATAGTCGAGCAGGTCGGGCAGATGGAGTTCGCAATCGCCCTTCTCGGTCCGGCGGTTGCCCAGGGTGAGCAGGCGGGTGAGCCGGCCCCAACCGCGGCGCGTCGCGGGATAGGCGACCACGTCGGGGGTGCCGTCGGCGAAGACCAGCCGCGCGCCGACCAGCAGGCGGAAACCCTGCTCGCTGAGGCCGAGATCCTTCCACGCGATATGGGCGCGCACCACCCCGGCCACGGTATTGCGATCCGCGATCCCGATCCCGGCCATGCCGAGCTGCGCCGCGCGCGCCACCATCTCGCCCGGCTGGCTGGCGCCGCGCAGGAAGCTGAAGCTGCTCGCCGCGACGAGTTCGGCGAAGGGGGGGATCATGCTCCGCTTCGCTCCCTTGCCCCACTCCCCCTCGTCCGTTCGTGTCGAGCGAAGTCGAGACACGCGCGCGGCCTCTCGACTTCGCTCGAGGCGAACGGAGCTGGGGACGGGAATTTGGTAGAGGCTTGAGCCCTCACGCGAACAGCCCGTGCATGTACCAGCGGGGCGCCGGTTTCTCGTCATAGAGGCCATGGCGGAACAGCCAGTAGCGGTGGCCGTGGGCATCCTCGATCCGGTAGTAGTCACGGGTCAGCCCGCCCTGCCCCGGCAGCTCTCCCCCCCGGCGGCGCCACCATTCGGCGGCGATCCGTTCGGGCCCCTCGTAAAGCCGCACCTCGTGCAGTGTGCGCCGCCAGCGGAAGCGGTGCGGCGGGCCGTCGGGCACCTCGGCGATCACCTCGACCGGCTGGGGCGGATCGAACAGGACGATCGGGCGCAGCGGCGGTTCACCGGGCTGCGGCGGCGGCCAACGCACCGGCGCCGGAGTGCGGCTGGCGGGCACTGCCTGCTGGCCGCGCTCGGGAATGTGGCTGTCGTGCGGGACCAGCCGGAGCACTCCCCCAGGCCCCAGCCGCGTGCTCAAGCGGTCGATCAGCTCGGCCAGCACCGCCGCGGCGCTGTCGCGCCCGTCGAGGCCAGGTTGCGCGGCGCCAAGCGGCTCGGCCAGGGGCACGGCCAGCACGATGCTGTCATAGCCGAACCCGGGATCGAGCGGATCGGCCAAAGCCCCGATGCGCTCGTCGAACAGGCGCAGCACCAGCGCCGGATCGCGCGTGGGGGCGCCGGTCTCGATCCGCAGGCGGTGGCGCGCCCCGTCGCTGCGCAGCAGGGTCAGGACAAAGCGCCGTCCCCCCTGCCCGCGCTGCTCGAGCGCACCAGCCGCCTCGACCAGCAGGTCGCGGAAGCAGGCGGCGACAGCGCGCTCGTGCGCGATGGGCTCGGCAAAGCGGCGCTCGAAGCGCAGCGGGGCGGGCTGGGCCATGGGCGCGATCGGGCGTCTCTCGTCCCCCAGCAGACGACGCAGCGCGGTGACCGCGCCGGCCCCGAAGCGGGCGGCCAGGCTGGCCGCCGGGCGCGCGGCGAGGTCGCCCACGGTCCTGAGCCCGGCGCGGCGCAGCGCCAGCGTCGCCTCGGGATCGAGCCCCAGCGCGATCACCGGCAGGGCGCGCAGGGCAGCCGGCTCGTCGGTCACAGGCCCGGGCGCATGGCGGGCCAGGGCCAGCGCGGCCTCGGCTGTATCGGCCCTGGCCAGCCGGCAGGTCATGCCCAGCTCGGCCATGGTATCGTCGACCAGCGCCGCCAGCGCCGCCTCACCGCCGAACAGGTGGGCGCTGCCAGCCATGTCCAGCACCACCGCGTCGGGCGGGACCGGGGTGACCAGCGGCGACCAGCCCTGGCAGCGCCGCGCCAGCCGGCCGAGCCAGTGGCGGTCGGCCTCGGGATCCATGTCGGTCACGGCCAGGTCGGGATGGCGCGCGCGGGCATCGGCCAGGGTCAGCCCGGGGACGATCCCGAGCCGCTGCGCCGTTTGATCGACCGCGGCCAGCCGCAGCGCGCCGCCGACGCGGGTGACGAAGGCCAGCGGAGCCGGCGCAGCCTCAGGCGGCGCTGCGCACGCTCCGGCCAGCGACGGCATCATCGCCTCCTCCGTCCCGCTGGCGTCCTGTTCGATCCGCCAGCGGTCGGCCGGCAGGAACGGGAACCACAGCGCCAGGTAGCGGCGCCTCACGGAACTTGCATTGATCACGGTGCCACTCCAGCCGCCAGTCGAGTCCGCAAGGACCGGCCCGCTGGCGGAGCAAGACAAGGTCGAAGGTCGGCGCGCCGGGCGCCTGCCCGGGCAGCGCCCGCGAAGGGGCCGAGGCAACCTGCCAGCGGGTCTGGGCCGCGCTCGGCACCGGCTGCGCCTCGATCCGCAGCAGCAGCAGGGCCACCCCGGAGCGCTCGGCGGCGAGCGCGAGGCGGCGGCTGGCGGTCAGGTCAAGCTCGGCCATGCGCCCCCAGCCCTCGATCACCACCAGCCCCGGTGCGGCGCTGCGCAGGGCATCGGCAGCGCTGCGCAGCAGGGTGAGCGTATCGGGCACGATCCCCAGCAGCAGCTGGCCCGGCCGGCCGCCCAGGTCGCTCCACCCGCTGGCCTGGAGCACCCCCGCCCTGCCCAGCGTGCGCGAACAGCGCAGCCACAGCACGCTGCGGTCCGGCCCCGCCATGCCGGCGCCGAGCCCCACCGCCAGCCCGCGCACCGCCCCGGCATCGGCTTCGCTGGCGGCATAGAATTCGTGGACCCGGCCCTGCGCGAAACCGCCGCCCAGCGCCGCGTCGAGCGAGGCCACCCCGCTGGCCCAGTGGCGCAGGACCGGCGCGGCCGGGAGAGAGCCCGAATCGGGCGACAGGATGGGTGCGACTCTCATGATGTTCTTATTATGTTCCTATTGTCCGGATGAGATCAAGAGGGCTGCCGCAGGACCTGTCCCGCCGGCGGACGGGGTGGTCATTTTCCCCATGACAGACGACGCGCAGAGGCGTATCGGCGCGGCCGCATGTCTCCGCTTCGCGCCCTGCTGCTGCGCCATCGCGCCCTGGCCCTGCTGGTCCTGGCCGCAGCGCTGTGCCTCAAGGCCGTGGTCCCGGCGGGATACATGCTCGACAGCGGGGCCAACACGATCACGATCCGGCTGTGCAACGACGCCTCCGGGCCCGCGGCACCCGCGACGATCGCGATCCCGCTGGAGAAGAAAGGCGCCGGCCACCCGGACGAGGCCGCCGGCAAGCAGGCCGCACCGGCCTGCCCCTACTCCGCGCTGACCTTCGCGGTACTGGGCAGCACCCCGCCGGTCCTGCTGGCACTGGCGCTTGCCTTCCTGCTCACGCTCGGCTTCGCGCCGGTCCGCGTGCCCCGGGCCCAGCGCCCGGCCTATCTGCGCCCACCGCTGCGCGCGCCCCCGGCCATCGTCTGATCGCCTGACCGGCCCGTCCGGTCCGACCCGTGCGTCCGCCATCATGGTGGGCGCCCCAGACGTATACCAATCCCAGGGGCAGACCCATGAAGACTTCGCTTGTCGCCGTAGCCACGGCTCTATTCGCCACGCCCAGTGCCCACGCCGCCGACCTAGCCGACGCAGCTGATACCGCCGACGCCGCCGACACGATCATCGTCGTCGGCCAGACCGACACCCCGGTCACGGTGGTCCCGCGCGGACTGGCGATCTCGCTCAACCAGGAAAACTTCGACGCGATCAACGCGATCAATGTCGAGGACCTGATGAAGTACACCCCCAACTTCTTCGTGCGGAAGCGCTTCGCCGGGGACGACAACGCCGTGGTTGCCATGCGCGGCGCCAACACCGTGCAGAGCGCCCGCACGATCGTGCTGGTCGACGGCTTCGTCGTCTCCAACTTCCTCGGCAACCGGTTCGACTTTCCGCCCAAGTGGAACGTGGTCGGCCCGGCCGAGGTGCGCCAGTTCGATATCGTCTACGGCCCCTATTCCGCCCGCTACAACGGCCATGCGATGGGCGGGGTGATCTCGGTCACCACCCAGACCCCGCGCGAGGGCTGGTCGGCCACCGGCACGGTCCAGACGATGCTCATGCCGTTCGAGGAATACGGCTTCGACCAGACCTTCCGCGGCTACAGCGTGGAGGGGGCGCTGGGCTACAAGCAGAAGGACGGCCCCTGGTCGGTCCGCGCCAGCTTCCGTCACTTCGAGAACACCGGCCAGTCGATGACCTACAACCTGCTCCAGCGGGGTACGGGTACGGCGACGGCAACCGTGACCGGGGCCTTTGTCGATCCCCGCCTGATCCGGCCGACAGGGCTGGCCACGAACGCCGAAACCGCGGTGTTCGGCGCGGCCTCGCCGGTTGACGTCACGCAGGACCAGGCGCGGCTGCGGATCGGGTACGAAACCGCCGGCGGCTGGGAGATCAGCGCGCTGGGCGTGCTGTGGCAGACCCGTCAGGACCTGACCGATCCGCGCTCGTGGCTGGTCAACAGCGTCACCGGCGCCCCGGTCTACCAGGGCAATGTCAGCTTCAACGGGGTGACCTACAACGCCTCGGGCCTGACCATGTCAGCCACCCGCCGCACCGAGTACCTCGCCGGTCTCAAGCTGGCCGGCCCGCTCGCCGGTTGGGACGTTGCACTCAACCTGTCGCGCTTCTGGATCGACAAGCAGGATGTCCGCGCTTCGAACGACTATCTGACCGGAGCGGCCAGCGGCGCCGGTCGCCTGACCCTGGCCAACAACCCCGGCTGGTACACCGGGGCCCTCTCGGTCGAACGGCGGCTCGGGGCACACAAGCTGGCCTGGGGCGCCGATGCCAACCAGTATGCGACTTCGACCGATACCTACCGCGTGACGAACTGGCGCACGGCCGCAGGGGCGACCTATGCCAATTCGAGCTATGGCAAGACCAGCATCTGGGGGCTGTGGGCCGAGGATGCGATCGACCTCGGCGCCGACGTCGTTCTCACCGCCGGCCTGCGCTACGACCGCTGGCGGGCCTTTGCCGGTGGGCTGGGCACAGCCGTGGCGGGCAACCGCGTCGATGCCCGCTTCGCCAACCGGACCGACGATGCGGTCAGCCCGAAGCTGAGCCTGCAGGGACCGCTGCCGGGCGGGATCGAGGCGCAGCTCAGCCTGGGGCTGGCCACCCGCTTTCCCACCGTGGGCGAGTTGTTCCAGGGCAGCCAGGACACGGCGGGCAACCTGATCGCCACCAGCTTCAACCCGTTCCTTCGCCCCGAGCAGTCACGCGATGCCAGCCTGCTGCTGCGCCGCGCCTTCGGTCCGGTCCGGGCCACGGCCAGCCTGTTCTTCCAGGATGTGAAGGACGCGGTGTTCAGCTTCCAGGGGACCCTGCCCGACAACACGCTGTTCAGCGGATTCCAGAACGTCGACCTGGTCCGGCAGTATGGCGCAGAGCTGATCCTGGAGGGTCATGATGTGCTGGTGAAGGGCCTCGACGTGGATGCCAACCTCGCCTGGATGAGCGCGAAGACCAGGCGCAACACCGCCGATCCGCGCGCAGTGGGCGTGCAGTTCCCGCGCATCCCCGCGTGGCGCGCCAACGGCAACCTGCGCTACCGCCTGGCCGAACCGCTGCGCGCCTCGCTCGGCTGGCGCTATGGCTCGCGCCCGAACTCGGACCTGCTCGGACTCCAGCGCGGCCGGGCCTTCGGCCACCAGTCCGAATACCTGCTGTTCGACACGCGGCTGTCCTGGGCCTTTACCCGCCAGTTCGAGCTGAGCGCCGGCATCGACAACCTGTTCAACTACCGCGCCTATGTCGCCCACCCGCTGCCGCAGCGCACCCTGGTGGTCGATCTCAAGGCCAAGCTCTGAGGAGCGCCAGCGATGAACACAACCACCAGCGCCGTTGCGGCAGGCCCGGCCACCACGCTCTACCGCACGATCTGGCGATGGCATTTCTACGCCGGCCTGTTCGTCGTCCCGATGATCCTGGTCCTGGCGCTGACCGGGGCGGCCTATCTGTTCAAGCCGCAGGTCGAGCGCTGGGAGGAGCGGGCCTACCAGAACCTGCCCACTGCCAACGCCGTCTCGCCCGATGCCCAGGTCCGCGCCGCACTGGCGGCCTTTCCAGGCGGCCGGCTCCATTCCTACCGCATCCCGGCGCAGGACGGCGATGCCGCGATGATCCACCTCGCCTTGCCCGATGGCACAATGCGCGACGTGTTCGTCGCGCCGCAGGGCCAGATGCTCGGCGCGTTCGATCCCGACCGGCGGATCATGCAGCTGGTCCATGATATCCATGGCCAGCTGCTGCTGGGCAAGCGGGGGTCGTGGCTGGTCGAGCTGGCCGCCAGCTGGGCGATCGTGATGATCGTCACCGGGCTCTACCTGTGGTGGCCGCGCGGGCGCGGTGCGGCGGGCGTCGTCTGGCCGCGTCTGGCGCAGGGTCGCCGGGTGTTCTGGCGCGACCTGCACGCGGTGACCGGCTTCTGGGTGGCGGGCCTGGCCCTGGTGCTGCTGGTGACCGGGCTGCCCTGGGCGGACGTCTGGGGCAGCGCCTTCAAGGCGGTGCGGAGCGAGCTCGGCTGGGTCAAGGGCGCGCAGGACTGGACCATCGGCGGCCGCGCACCGGCCGGGGATGACGCCCATGCCGAGCACGACCATGCCGCGATGCTGGCCGGGATGAACCACGGCGCGGCTGACGGCACGATCCCGGCTATGGCCGGAATGGAGCATGTCCGCCTGTCGCGGATCGTCGCGCTGGCCCGCAGCGAGCACCTCGCCTTCCCGGTGCTGGTTGCCCCGCCCGGGGCACCCGGCCGCTTCGGCAAGGGCAAGGGCCGCGACTGGGTGGTCCGCTCGGACACGCAGAACCGTCCGCTGCGGATGACCATCACCTACGACGCGATGACCGGCAAGGAGAAGCGGCGCGAAACCTTTGCCGACAACCATCCGATCGACCGGGTGGTCGGCTATGGGGTGGCCTGGCATGAAGGGGCCCTGTTCGGCTGGGTCAACCAGCTGATCGGCGTGCTCACCGCGCTGATGCTGGTGACCCTGGCTGTGAGCGGGTTCGTGATGTGGCAGCGGCGCCGTCCGGACGGCAGGCTGGGAGCGCCGCCGCCGCCATCCGAACGGCAGCTCGGGCGGCTCGTGCCGGCGATCTTCGTCCTCGCTGCGCTGCTGCCGCTGCTCGCGCTGTCGCTGCTGACGATCCTTGCGCTGGAGCGGCTCGCGCTGCCGCGCCTGCCCCGCCTCGCCGCCTGGCTCGGGCTGGCGCGGCCGGCCTAGCCGGCGCGGCCACCGGCCCGGGCGAATCCCAGCGCGCTAGGGATCCCGGCGCCGGCGCGCGTCCCGGCGCCGGCGCCACCACCAGCCGCCACCGGCGAGCGCTGCGCCCAGCCCCGCCACGGCGGCGACGATCCCGCCCGCGGTCACGGTCAGGCCGGTCAGCAGGAACAGAACCAGATCCAGCGCGGCCTTCATCGCCGCGGGAGGCCGTCCGGCACCGGACGGACCCGCCTCACGCCGGAGCGCCGTCCTGCGGCGCCTCGGCCCAGGCCCGCGCGATCACGGCGCAGGCTACCAGCTGGAGCTGGTGGAACAGCATCAGCGGCAGGATGATCGGCCCGACCAGGCCAGGCGGAAACAGCACTCCGGCCATCGGCACCCCGGTCGCCAGGCTCTTCTTCGAGCCGCAGAACAGCAGGACCACGCGGTCGTCGCGGGCGAAGCCGAGCTGATGGCCCAGCCACCAGGTCAGGCCCAGCACCACCACGAGCAGTGCGGCGCACAGCAGCAGGACCAGCGCCAGCGCCCGCAGCGGCACCATCTGCCACAGCCCTTCGACCACGGCCGTACTGAAGGCGGTGTAGACCACCAGCAGGATCGAGCCACGATCGACCCAGCCGATCAGCGCCTTGTGCCGGGCAACCAAACCGCCAACCAGCGGGCGCAGCGCCTGCCCGAGCGCGAAGGGCACCAGCAGCTGAACGACGATCTTGTTCACCGCCGCCAGCGAGACCCCGCTGCCGGGCAGGCCGTGCAGGGTCAGCGCGACCAGTGCCGGGGTGATCACCATCCCGAGCAGGTTGGAGAACGAGGCGCTGCAGATCGCCGCCGCGACATTGCCGCGGGCGATCGAGGTGAAAGCGATCGAGGATTGTACGGTCGAAGGCAGGAGGGTCAGGAACAGCAGCCCGCTGGCAAGGCCCGCAGGCAGCCACGGCAGCGCCGCCAGCCCCAGTCCCAGCCCGAGTCCGAGCCCAAGCAGGGGGAACAGACCGTAGGTCGTGGCCAGCACGCTCAGGTGCAACCGCCAGTGCCCGGCCCCGGCGAGGATCGCCTCGCGCGAGAGTTTCGCGCCATGCAGGAAGAACAGGACCACGATCCCGGCATTCGCCAGCCATCCCGCGGCCACGGCCGCGCTGCCGCGCACCGGCAGCAGCGAGGCCAGCCCGATCATGCCGAGCAGGGCCAGGATATAGGGATCGAGCGCAGACTTGAAACGGGTCAGCATGGGCGCGCGCTACCCCGTTCCGCGCCTCCCGTCACGCGCGAAGGCCGCTGCAGGGCCAAGCCCTGCTTCCACCCGGCCTACAATTGCTGTTAACTCTACCGTCCTGATTGAGAATATGGACACACCGGGACTTGTTCCGCCCCGCCCTCACCTGCCAAGGTCCTGACCTGCCAAGCACTGAGCATCGCATGACCGTCAAGCGCGCCCTGATCATCCGCCACGTGCCCTACGAGGGGGTCGCCGCCTACCGCGCCCCGATCGAGGCAGCCGGCTACGAGATCGACCGGATCGACGTGGCCGATCCCGCCTTCCCGCGGATCGATCTGGCCGAGCCCGATCTGCTGATCATGATGGGCGGGCCGATGGGGGTTTACGAGCAGGATCGCCACCCCTGGATCGCCTGCCAGCTGCGCCGGCTGGCCCGCCGCCTCGCCGCCGACCGTCCAACGCTGGGGGTCTGCTTCGGCGCGCAGATGATGGCCGCGGCGCTGGGCGCGCCGGTCTTTGCCGGCCCCCAGCCCGAGATCGGGTTTCATCCGGTGGCGATCCACGTCCCGAACAGCCCGCTGCGCCACATCGCGGACGTGCCGGTGCTGCACTGGCATGGCGATACCTTCGCCCTGCCCGAGGAGGTCGAGTTGCTCGCCTCGAGCCCGCTCTACCCGCACCAGGCCTTCCGCCGCGGACCCAACCTCCTGGCCCTGCAGTTCCATGCCGAAATGGGCGAGGATCCCCGCTTCGAGGCATGGATCGAGGAAGGTGGCGAGACCCTCGCGCGCGCCGGGATCCACGCCCCGCACCTGCGCGCGGCCCATGCCGCGCACGGGCCGCGCGCCGTCAGCGCCGGACAGGCGATGATCGCGGAATGGCTCTCCGGCCTGTCCGGCTAGAACACGGCGTGATCGCCGCGCTCGGGGGCGGCCTCGCCGGCCATCACCGCGCGGTAGAAGTCCACCAGCGTCGCCGTGCCGGTCGCCGGGGTCGCCGCCGCGTCGTAGCGCCCGGTCCGCGGGTCGAGCACCAGCATCGATTCCGTAGCATAGTAACGACCGATCCGTGCCAGTTCGGCCTTCGCCGCCAGCGCAGGGACAACCCGGCCGAGCGTTGCGAGCACCGTGATGATCGCGTCGAGCAGGCCGACCGGCACCGAGCGGAAGCGCGGCGGCCGGCCCAGCAGGGCAAACAGCGCTTCGCCCTGTTCGCGCGGGGTGATCGCCGGCCCCGGCCCGCCGATCGGCAGCACGCGGTTCCAGCGGGCGGGATCGTCGAGGCAGCCGACGAGGTAGGCGGCCAGGTCCTCATCGCTGATCGGGGTGCAGGCGGTCAGCCGACCATCGCCGAAGATCAGAAACGGCTGCCCGCGGCGCACGCGGTCGATCTGGCCGGACAGCGACTTGAAAAAGGCGGTGGGCCGCACGATCGAATAGCGCAGACCGGAGGCCACCAGCTCGCGCTCGAAGGCCAGCTTGGCCTGCTGGAAGGCGAGCAGCGGCTTCTGCACGCAGATCGCTGACAGCAGCACGAACTGCTGCACCCCCGCCTCCCCCGCCGCCGCGAGCAGGTTGTGGTGCGCCAGATAGTCGACCGCCCAGGCATCGCGCGGCGCGCCCGTGCGCGAGGCCATGCACGAGATGACCGCCTTGCACCCCGCGGCGCCGAGCGCCGCCGCCAGCGCCGGCCCATCGGCCGGATCGACCGGGCACAGCGCCAGGTCCGGCGGCAGGGCGGCCGCGGTCGGGCGGCCGGGACGGACGAAGCAGGTCACGGCATGGCCCTGCCGCTGCAGCGCGGCGGCCGTGGCCCGTCCGATCGTTCCGGTCGCCCCGAACAGGGCTACCCGGCGCGGCGCGCTGCCCGCTCCGCCGTCAGGGCCGGCCTCGCCCCCCGTCGCTGTGCCCTCGCGGCGATCGCTGCCTGGTGTGGTTTCCATCTGCCGCCCTGCATCGGTCATCGCCGGGCCGGCCACAAGGGGGAAGGATACCCTGCCGGTTGTGACCAGCGACCGGCTCAGTCGAGGGCGTCGGCCGGGGTCATCTCGTAGGCGAAGAAGCTGGCGCGCATCCGTTCATGGTCGGGATCACGCCCGGTAAAGATCGCGAAGGCGTCGATCGCCTGATGCACCGCCATGCCGCTGCCGTCGAGCGTGCGGCAGCCCTTGCGACGGGCCTCCGCCAGAAGCGCGGTTTCAAGCGGGAAATAGATGATGTCAGCCACCCAGTGGCGCGATTCGATCGCGGCTGCCGGGATCGGCATGCCGGGCAGCTTGGTCATGCCTACCGGGCTGGCGTTGAGCAGCCCGTCGGCGTCGCGCGCCGCGGCGACCGGATCGCGCGCCACCCCCAGCCGGTCCGCGCCGTAGCGCTCCGCCAGCTGGCTGCGCAGGCCCTCCAGCCGGGCGGGGTCCGGGTCGTACAGCACCAGCCGGTCGGCCCCGAGCAGCCCAAGCAGGGCGTGGGCCGTGGCCGACCCTGCCCCGCCGCAACCAAGCTGGAGCACCCGGCCGGGCCGCTCGCCACCGAAGCCCAGACGGAAGCCCGCGGCGAAGCCGGTCACGTCGGTGTTGTGGCCGATGCGCTTGCCATCGACGAAGACGATGGTGTTGACCGCGCGTATCCCAGCAGCCGCCTCGGACAGGCCGTCAAGCAGCGGAATCACCGCCTGCTTGAAGGGAAAGGTCACGTTGAGCCCGGCAAAGCCGAGCCGCTGGGCGGCGGCCACGACCTCCTCGAGGTCCTCGTCGCGCCAGCCGCGATCGGTAAAGTCGAACAGCGAATAGACCATGCGCAGGCCGTGAGCCTCGGCCTCCTGCTCCTGCAGCCAAGGCGTGCGGGACTCAAGGATGCCCCGGCCCAGCAACCCTGTGAGGATACGGCCCGCGCGGATCCCGGTAGAACGTAGGGCGGAGGTCAAAACTGCCGATCCATCCATGATCATGGCCTGCTCCGGTCCGGAGACCGGAGCAGGCACGGGTGTTGTCAGAACTTGGTCCGGAAGCCGACCGACACGATCCGCAGCAGCGGATTGCCCGCGAAGGTATCGAACCCCTGGACCGACGAGTAGAACGGCGGCTTGGTGTTGAACAGGTTCTGCACGTCGACATAGACCTGCGAGTCGAGCAGGGTCTTGGGCAGATCCCAGGCCAAGTGGAAGTCCACCGTGGTCAGCGCCTTGACCGGATCGCCGCCCACCCCGGTGGGCACGCCCCCAACGGAGACCAGCGGATTCACCGCGGTGGCCGACCAGTTGGTGTAACCGCCCGTGTGGTTGATGAACGCCGTGGCCGAAACCGGGCCATAGGTCACCCCGATATCCCCGCGGAGGTCGAGCCGGATCGACGGGAAGGTCCCGTTGAACCCGGTGGTGTTGAGCACCGAGAAGGTCGGGCCACCACCGAAATTCTGGTCGAAGCGGGTCTTGAGCGACATCGCCGCGCCGAGGGTGAAGCTGCCCCAGTCGGTGTTGCGGGTGTACCGCGCATCGGCGTCGAGGCCCTCGACGTTGAGGTTCAGCACGTTCCGCTGGCGGAAGTCGTAGACATAGTACGTCGTCGCCGGGATCGAGGTGGTCAGCGGCCGGGTGCCGACGATGTTGGCGATCTGCGCCTGGGTGGCGCCGGTCGGGTAGATCGTCAGCAGGTTCTGCAACCCGGCGATGTTGACGGCCGAACCGGCCAGCGGCGCGGTCACGCCGCCGGTGAACTGGTTGTGCCAGAACGTCGCGGAGAGCCGAAGCCCGGGCGCGAAGGTCGGGGTGAAGTCCACGCCGATCGACCAGCTGGTGCCCTTCTGCGGGACCAGCTCGTTGTTGCCGCCATTGATCTGCAGCCCCTGGATTGTAGGCGTGCCAATCGTGCAGGTGGTGGCGTTGCACGATACGCCCGGGATGCTGGTCACGCCCGGATAGGCGGCAATCGGCACGGCCAGGTTGGTCGGCCCGCCCGCGACACTGGTTTCGGCCGTGGTCCCACGACCGTCAGCGCCGAAGCTGGTCAGCGCCGGAGCCACGAACGAGCGCGACCAGTTGCCGCGGATCTTGACGCCCTCGACGACTTCCCAGTTGGCCGCGATCTTCGGGTTGGTGGTCGAACCGAAGTCCGAATAGTCGTCGACGCGGCCGGCGAAGTTCACGTCGAACGAGCGCACCAGCGGAACGCCCATCTCGGGCGAGACCAGCGGCAGCAGGACCTCGGCATAGGCCGCCTTGACGTTGCGGCTGTAGTCCAGGTTGATCGTCGATGAGCCGGTGCTGGCCGGCCCGATGCCGAGCGGCTGCGAGACGTTCTGGCGGATGGTGTAGGCGATGTATTCGCCGCCGACGGCCAGCTTGGCTTCACCGCCCGGCATGCTGAACAGGTCGCCACCCAGCTGGAGGCGATAGTTCTGCAGGCCCTGGCGGGTCAGGCGGTAGGTCGTGGTATCGGTCAACCGGGCGCGCACCGCGGCAGAGGTCCGGTTGGCCGAACCGGCGTTCCACACGTCAAGCGCATTGGCTGTGGTCAGCGGCAACTGGGTGACGATCAGACCGGTGGCCGGCACCGAAATGGTCGTCAGGCTGCCGCCCTGGTTCGTCGTGCCATTGAGGGCGAGCAGCGCGGCCGATACGTTCAGACGGCCACTGTCCCGCACGAAGCTGTTCGAGAAACCGACCGTGGCCCCTGCAGTCACGCTCCAGGCGTCGGACAGCTGGTACTCGGCCTTGGTGTTGACGAAGTAGTGCTCTTCGCCCGACTCGATCTTGGCGCCCGGCCCGAACAGGTCATCGCCCGAGAAGCGCACCTGCTGGGTGGTCGAGGTCTGGCCCGGCATGGCGGTGTAGAACGGGTTGATCTGCCCAGCACCCACCGTGGTGGTGCCCGGTCCGAACACCGTGGCAAGGATCGCGCCGCCGCCGGTGCCAGCCGTGCCGCGCGACACGCGCTGCAGGTTCTTGCGGTTCGAGTAGAGCACGTCAGCGTTGAGCACGAGCCGGTCGCCAACCTCCTGCTGCGCCTTGACCATCAGGTTGTGACGCGTCTCGCGCGGGATCTGATCCACGTTCTGGTTGATGTCGCAGAAGGCGTTCGCCTGGGCGTTCGACACCGGGTTGCCATAGGTCCGGCTGACCGGATCGTAGCGGAAGATGCTGGTGGTGCCGCCCGGCTGGATCGAGGCCGGATCGCAGTTGAACGAGGCCTGGTTGGCCCGGTTCTGCGCGGTCGCGCTCGACAGGTCGAGCCCGGCCGCGATGGCATCCGCGCGGTGGTCCGAGGCCAGGAAGCTGCGGTCGGCCACGCGCAGCGGATCGCGGTTCGAATAGTTGTAGCCCGCAGTCAGCCAGCCCGTATCCCAGCTGTGCCCGGCAACGATGCCGGCCTGGATCGTGCGGTAGTTGTCACCGAAGCCGGCCTGGCCGGTGAGCTGCACGCCGTCGAACTTGCGGCGGGTGATGAAGTTGATCACGCCCGCGACCGCGTCCGAACCATAGACCGACGAGGCGCCCTCGGGGAGGACCTCGACCCGTTCGATCATGTTGGCCGGGACCATGTTGGGATCGCCCAGCGCATGGTTCACGCCCGACAGCGGGATGCGGTGGCCGTCGATGATGTTGAGCGTCGAGTTCGAGGCCGAGGCGCCGAGACCGTGGATCGTCGGGGCATTGGTGCCCGACTGGCTGGCCGAACCGAACGAGCCCTGCCCGGCGCTGCCCAGGCCGACCACGGCGGGAACCGAACGCAGGATCTGCTGCACCGTCTGGGCGTTGGTCTTCTCGATCGAATCGCGGCTGACGCTGATCAGGTTCGAGCCGACCGGGGCCACGCCCTTGATGCTCGAACCGGTAACGATGATCTCTTCCGTGTCAGGCGCAACCTCGTCGGCGGCCGAACCCTGAGCCGGCGCGGACTGCGCGGTGGCCAAGCCGGACATGCTGAGCGACAGCGCCAGCACGGAGCTGCAGGCCGCAAGGCGGTACATATTCATCGTAACCCCTCCCATTTTTCCTCTGACGGGCTCGCCGCACGTGACCCGTGCGACTCCCTGTAGTGGTGACTGTTATGTGAACCAGTTAGTACATGTCAACGTGAAAGCGAACGGCTGGCCGCGCAGGTGCGGACGAATTCAGTCGATGGTGACGCGCTCCACCGGGCCGAGCAGGAACAGATAGGCCAGCGCGCCGACCAGCCCCAATGCTCCGATGTAAGCGAGCGCGCCGTAGAAGCTGCCGGTGGCGCCGACGACAAAACCCACCACCAGCGGGGTGACGATCCCCGCCAGATTGGTGAAGAAGTTGAACAGCCCGCCGGTCAGCCCCATCATCTCCTTAGGAGCAACGTCGGACAGCAGCGTCCAGCCGAGCCCGGCGAGTCCCTGGCCGAAGAAGGCCACCGACATGATGGCGATCACGGCCGCGTTGCTCTCGAGGAAATTGGCCGAGATCATCGCAGCGCACAGCAGCAGGCCGACAATGATCGGCGCCTTGCGGCCGATGCTGGGCGAGCCGGTGCGCTTGATCAGCCAATCGGATGCGATCCCGCCGATCATCACCCCAAGCGAGGCACCGAGATAGGGCAACGAGACCATGAAGCCCGACTTGATGAAGTTCATCCCGCGTTCCTCGGCCAGATAGCTGGGAAACCATGTCAGGAAGAAAACCAGGGTCGAATTGCTGCAGAACTGCCCAATCGAGGCCCCCGCGATCTGGCGCGTAGTGACCAGCCGGCGCACCCGCGACCACGAGAATGGCAGGCTGGGCGTTCCAGCCGAGAACCCGCCACCCGCCGCGATCAGGTCACGCTCAGCCTGGTTCGCCTTGGTGCTCTCGGCCGGGTCACGGTAGATCGCATGAAACACGAAAGCGAAGATCACTCCGATGCCGCCGACGATCCAGAACAGCGACCGCCAGCCGAAGGTACCCATGATCCAGGCCAGCACCGGGATCAGGAAGCCCAGGCCGATGTATTCGCCCACGGTGTAGACCCCGGTGGCCTTGGCCCGCTCCTGCTGGGGAAACCAGGTCGACAAGACGCGGCTGTTGGCGGGAAAGCAGGGTGCCTCGGCGATCCCCAGCGCCAGGCGGGCAGAGACCAGCCCGCCCACGCTTGTCATGAAGCCGTGAACCGCCGTGGCCAGCGACCACAACCCGAGCGACAGGGCATAGGTCAGCCGGGTGCCGAGCCGGTCGATGACAAAGCCACCGGGGATCTGCGCGAGGGCATAGGTCCAGGAGAAGGCCGAGAAGATCAGCCCCATGACCTCCGGAGTGATCTGCAGTTCGGCCACCAGTTCGGGCTTGGCCACGCCCATCACCGACCGGTCGAGGTAATTGATCAGCGTGGCCAGGCTGATCAGCATGAGGATGCCGAAGCGCGCGCGGGTCGGCTTCATGCGCCGCGTCCGATCCGCCAGATGAGATGCTGCACCGCCAGCGGATAGCCGTGGACGCCCAGTCCGGAGATGATCCCCGTCACGACCTGGGTCATGATCGAGCGCGAACGCCACTCGGCCTCGCGGCGGTGGATGTTCGAGATGTGCACTTCGATCACCGGACAGTCGACCAGTTTCAGGGCGTCGAGCACGGGATAGGCGGCATAGGTGAAGGCCGCGGGATTGATGACGATCCCGGCCAGTCCGGTGCGCCCCTGCTGCACCCAGTCGACCATCTCGTGCTCGGCGTTGGTCTGGCGGAAATCGAGCGTGAACCCGGCCGGTTCGGCAACGGCGCGGCACATCGCCTCGACATCGGCAAGCGTATCGTGGCCGTAGATCGCAGGCTCGCGCTCGCCAAGCAGGTTCAGGTTGGGTCCGTTCAGGACCAGGATGGTCTGGCGCATGGTTCTCCCGGCACAGGCTTGTTGGTTTGCCCCCTTCTAGCGAAACGGTCTTGCCAAGGGAACCGTTATGTACGAACTAGTCCATAAAATCATTGAGGAGAGACGTGATGCCGCCGAGCCGCCTGGTGCTGGGCCTCGCCTTGCTGTCGTCGGGCGCCGTTGCCGCGCCCACGGGCGAGTGGCCGACCTATGGCCATGACAAGGGTGGCCAACGCCATTCTCCATTGCGGCAGATCACGCCGCGCAATGTCGCCGCTCTCAAACCGGCCTGGGTCTACCACATGCGCCCGGCGGCAGCGGCCGCACCGGCAGCCGGCGATGCCAACGCCGATGCTCAGCGCGCGGCAGAAGGGGTCGGCGGTGCCCCCGCTCCGCGAGCCGGACGCAACCGGCTGGCCGGATCGCAGGTCACCCCGCTGGTGGTCGACAACCGCATGTTCGTCACCACCCCCTATGGGCGGGTCGTGGCGCTGGATCCCGCCACGGGGCGCGAGCTCTGGGCCACCGCGATCCCCGGACCGGGCCAACCAAGCCTGCGCGGGGTCGAATACTGGCCCGGCGACGGCCGGCTTGCCCCGCGCATCGTGTTCGGCACGCGCGACGGTCGCCTGATCGCGCTCGACGCCGCAACCGGCCGGTTTGCCGAGGGCTTCGGATCGGGCGGCGTGGTCGACCTCAAGACCGCCGAAGTGCTGCAGGGCGCCGAGGCTCGATTCTATGGCATGACCAGCCCGCCGATCGTGTTCGGCAACCTCGTCATCACCGGCTCGGCGGTGCAGGAGTTCCCGCCCCGCGGCGCAGCCGGCGACGTTCGCGCCTGGGACATGCGCACCGGCAAGCTGGTCTGGACCTTCCACTCGGTACCGCGTCGCGGCGAGCTTGGCTACGAGACCTGGGAGCCGGGTAGCGCCGAGCGCCGTTCGGGCGTCAATGCCTGGGGCTTCCTGACCGTCGATCAGGCCCGCGGCATCGTCTACATGCCGTTCGGCGCCCCCGCCTTCGACCGCTATGGCGGCGACCGCAAGGGCGACAACCTCTACGGCACATCGCTGGTCGCGGCTGACGCGCGGACCGGCAAGTACCTGTGGCACTTCCAGGTGGTGCACCACGACATCTGGGACAACGACCTGCAGGCACCGCCGCTCCTGTTCGACTGGACCGGAAAGACCGGCCGCAAGCGCCCGGCCGTGGCGGTGGTATCGAAGAACGGTCTGCTTTTCGTCCTCGACCGGGTGACCGGCAAGCCACTGCTGCCTGTCGCCGAGCGCCCGGTCCCGGCCAGTCAGGTGCCGGGCGAACAGGCCGCGCCGACCCAGCCGATCCCGCTCGCCACCCCGCCGCTGGCACGCACCGGTTTCTCGCTGAACGAGATCGCCGACCTTACCCCGGAGCTCAAGCAGGGCTGCACCGACTGGGTCACGAAGAATGCGATGAAGCCCGGCGCGCTTTATGTGCCGGTGGGCTTCAACGAGGTGACCATCTCGTTCCCCGGACTGCAAGGCGGCGCCAACTGGGGCGGCGCTGCCTATGATCCGACGCAGCGGCTGCTGCTGGTCAACACCAGCGATCTGGGTCAGGTCACCGCGCTGGTGCCATCGAACGGCCCCCTGCCCTACGAGCGCGGGCCAGTCAGCGGACGGTTCAAGCTGGAGGGCACCCGCCTGCTATGCCAGGCTCCGCCGTGGGGGCGGCTGAGCGCGGTCGATGTGGTCACCGGCGCGATCCGTTGGCAGGTGCCGCTGGGCGTGACCGACGACCTGCCCGAGGCGGTGCGCCTTACCGGGCGTCCCAACATCGGCGGCGCCATCACCACCGCCAGCGGCCTGACCTTCATCGGCGCCTCGGACGACGCGCGCTTCCGGGCTTATGAGACCGCGACCGGAAAGCTGCTGTGGGAGACCCGGCTCGAAGCCGCCGCCCATGCCACGCCCATGACCTATACCGATGCCAGCGGCCGCCAGCTCGTCGCCATCACCGCGACCGGGGGCTCCTTCCTCGACAGCCCGCTGACCTCCGACACCATCACCGCCTTTGCCTTGCCCGAAACCCTGCCGCCGGAGACCCGCCCATGATCCGCCGCACCCTCTGCACCCTCGCCCTGGCCACCGCCCTGATGGGCCAGGCGCCGCCACCGCCTGCCGCTACGCCGCAGCCCGAGCGCAAGCCGCCGCCGGGATACCAGGATCCCTACGCCGGCAAGAAGCGCCTGCTGATCATTGCTGACCTGTCCACCGGGAACCAGTCGGCGCATATGGCGGTGAGCCACGCGGTCGCGGTGATCGAGCAGCTCGGCCGGCAGTCGGGCGCCTATGTCGCCTTCATCCGCACCGATACCGACTGGATCACCAAGGGCGAGACCTGGGGCAAGGGCAACTATGCCAAGGGCGGGCGCAGCCAGGCCCGCGGCAAGAACCTCGACTACTTCGACGCCGTGCTGTTCTACACCAACGGCGAGACCAACATGACCGCCGAGCAGAAGCAGGACCTGCTCGACTACATCGCCAAGGACGGCAAGGGCTTTATCGGCGTCCACACCGCCACTGCCACGGCCTATGGCTGGCCCGAATACGGGGAGATGCTGGGCGGCGTGTTCGACAATCATCCCTGGATGATCGCCGAGGCCAAGGTGATCGTGGAACGCCCCGATTTTCCCGCGATGAAGGGCTGGAAGACCGGCATGGTGTTCCGCGACGAGCACTACCAGATGCGCCCCGCACCCTATTCGCGCGACAAGGTCGACGTGCTTGCCCGGCTCGATCCGGCCAGCGTCGATCTGAAGGCCCCGATGGTCCACCGCACCGATGCCGATTTTCCGGTGGCCTGGATCAAGTCCTACGGCGCGGGCCGGGTGTTCTACACCGGGCTGGGCCACACCGACGCCGCGTGGGACGATCCGCGGGTGCGGACCATGACGCTTGAGGCAATCAAGTGGGCGATCGGGGGCGGCCAGGCGCCGCGCCCGCATCCCTTGCCGAGGGGGAACTAGACCGCGAGGACAGGTTCCAGGCGGATAAATGGCAAGGCGGGGTGGGAAGCGGACGTTTCAACATTCTGCTAACCTGGCCCCGCTCGGCATCCTACGCGTCGTCCCGGGCTTGACCCTGGAGGGGGCTGTTCCTCGTCGCTCAGCGAGCCCTGCCCCGGATCAGGTCCGGGGCGACGACGGGGTTTGGGTTGGTGTGACGTCCGGGTCTGGTGGGGAGCGGACGCTAGATGTCCAATGCCATGCGGACGGACAAGTAGACGTACCACGCGATCAGCGCCGCATACATGCAGATGCAGAGCCAAAAATAGATGGGCTCTTCAACCTTCGAGTATGATCCGTTTCGCGCACGCACCACGCCCTTCCGCAGGCCTTCCAAGATCATCCACGCGAATAACGTCGGGATGGCAAACCAACCGACAATTCCCAGAATGGCCCACACGCTGTCGCTCACGTTGGGATTGTTGGCCTACCTAATGAACGTCCGCAAGTGGGCGCCAGCGGTCGTTCGACGTTGCCGATGCGGCCCATGGCAGCGCAACGGCCTGGCGCTCAGCCTTTCGCCGGGCCGTAGTTGCGCGTCAGGTAGTCGACGATCGTATCGTAGTCCTTGTCCTCGACCGGAGCGCCGCGGCTGATCATCTGGTCGACGAGCTGGGCCCAGGCCTCGCTGTCGAGCCTTTTGCCGGTGATCAGACTGGGAGCATGACACGCCCCGCAAGCGGTCGCGGTCACCTCTCGCCCCGGTCCCGGCGCGAAGGCGGCAAGGACCGCGGCCGGGTCCAGCGGCGGCGGGGCCGGCTGCGCGGGGATGGGATCCGCCCGCAGCAAGAGCCCACCGCCAAGCAGCCCGGTGGCGAGAACCAGCAGTAGCCGGCTCATCGCACACCCGGGGTAGTGGGCTTGTCCAGCTGGCGGTGCAGGAAATCGAAGCTGGCATTGACCGCACGCAGCGTGGCGGCGCGGGTCTCGACCGGGGTCTTGCCCATGAAACTGTGGTCCACCCCCGGGATGTAGATCGCGCTGACCGGTACGCCTGCAGCTTTCATCCGGTCTTCCAGCAGGCGCGACTGTTCCACCGGGACCGTCTTGTCCTCTGTGCCGTGGATCAGCAGGGTCGGCGGGTCGCTGCGGTCGAGAAAGGTGACCGGGCTGACCAGGGCGAGCTTGTCAGCCGGGCAGGCACCGGTACAGCCGAGCAGCGCCTCGATCCCGCCGTCGCGCCCGGTCGGGCGCTGGGCGGCGAGTGCGGTCGCGTCGTAGACCCCATACCAGCCGACGAACGCCTGAACGCACTCACTGCCGGCCGGGGCCTTTGTCCCATCGGGATCAAGCCGCGTGTCGCCGCAGGACAGGGCGAGCAGACCTGCCAGATGGGCTCCGGCCGAACCGCCGATCACCCCGGTGCGGCTGGGATCGATGCCGAACCGCTCGGCATTGGCCTTGAGGAAGCGCAGCGCTGCACGAACATCGTGCCCCTGCGCTGGGAACGCCGCCTCGCGCGCATGGCGATATTCGATCGCGGCGACCACGAAGCCCTCGCCTGCCAGCCTGGCCAGCAGCGCGGGCAGATCGGCGATCGCGCCGAAATGGCGGCTGTCGCTGTTCATCCAGCCACCGCCGTGGACATAGAGGATAAGGGGCTTGGGCCCGCCCTTGCGCGGCGGCTGGTAAAGATCGAGCGTGAGCCGCCGCCAACCCGATATTGCGGCATAACGCACGTCGGCCTGCGAGGTGACCCCGCCAGGCCAGGTCTTGGCCGCGCCAGGATTGAGATCGTCCGACAACGGATGGTCCGCCACGGGGAACACGCGATCAGCCGCGCCCCCTGCTCCGCTCGTCAGACCGGCCAGGGCGATCGCGCAGGCTGCGGCAGTACGCTGGAACGCTTTCGACATCACCACACCCACCTCACTATTATGCGTACCGGTTCGTACATAATGGACGCGGCGCCGACAAGCCTGTTCGGGCAGGCCCGGCGCGGCGGACGGGAGGGGGTCGCGGAGGGGAGCGGGGTGCTAGGCCCGGGTGACCCAGCTCAGCACACAGCCGATGATCAGCTCGCGCCGCTTCGCCCGGACAGCCGGATCGGCGAAGTCCACGCCGAAATTGTGCAGGAAGGTGTGGCGGTTCGACACGCTGTAGAAGCTCAGGGCGCTGATCATGGAATGGAGATCGACCGGGTCGATCCCGGCACGAAAGTCGCCCGCGATCACGCCCTTCTCCAGGATGGCGCCAAGTGCAGCAATCACCGTGCTGTTGCGCTGCTTCATGCTTGCGATCTGGGCGATGTGCTCGCCGTGGTGGACGTTCTCGTTCATCACCAGGCGGACGAAGTCGGGGTGCTCGAAGTGATAGTCGAAATTGTGCCCGATGATCGCCCGCAGCGCCTCGGCCGGGGGCAGGTTCTCGAAATGGGCGGCCTGTTCCTGCGCGCGAATCCGCTCATAGGCGCGCTCCAGCACGGCCCGGTAGAGCTCGTCCTTGCCGCCGAAGTAGTAGTAGATCATGCGCTTGGACGAGGCCGTCTTGTCCGCGATCTCATCGATCCGCGCCCCGGCCAAGCCCTTGTCGGCAAATTCACGCGTCGCGACCTCCAGGATGTTGTCCCGGGTCTCCGCCGCCTCGCGCGTCCGCTTGCCGCCTCGCTTGTGTCCCTCCGCCAATGCTGCACCTCATCAGATCACGGCTCCTCTATGGCCGATCCTGCGCCCCGCGCAACACCCCCGGGCCGTGCGGCAGCGGCACGGCCGGACATTCAGGGCAGCGGGTCGATCCGATAGCGCGACTGGGCAGCCAGCCGGACCGGCGCGTTCGGCGCGCCGTAGCCGTCGTAACCGCTGCGCTCGACGAACTCGAAGAAGAAGCTGCGGTGGAACGCGCGGCTGTAGAACTGGCGATAGCGATGCCCCGCAGGATCCTCGTCGATCAGGATATCCAGCTCGCGCAGCGCGGCGCTCTCCGCCGCATCGAGGCCGAACCGCGCCACCGCATCGTCATGGTAGTTCGCCGGGATCGGCAGGCACTCCAGGCCATTCGCCCGGACCGTTCGCGCCAGAGCCGGCAGGTCGCCGGCATGGAACGCGATATGCTGGAACCCGGCACCAAAGGTCTGGCTGAGGAACCGCGAGGTCAGCGCATCGCGGGCGTCGGTGGCATTCATGGTCAACCGGAACGTGCCGCTGCGGTTCTGGATCGCCTGACTGTAGACCAATCCGTTTGGATCGATCACGTCCTGGGCCTCCTGCACCTGCACGTCAAACAACGCGCGCCAATACAGCTGCCACGAGAGGAACTCGTCATTGTGGACCACCACGGCGAGATGGTCGAAGCCCTCGATCGGGCCGGTCACGGCCGCTGCCGCGGCCGCAGGATCCAGCACGAACTCTTCTGCCCAGATCCGATCGGCATCACCGGCGTCGAGGACATAGACCAGGCTCCCCCCCACCCCTCGGATCGCCGGCATCGAGGGAATGTCGCTGGCCTCGGTCTTGCCGCCCAACGCCTCGGCGCGGCGGATCGCCGCCGCGCTGTCGGTCACCGCCAGGCCGATCGCGCAGAGTGCGCTGCCGTGGGTGAGCCGATAGGCCCGTGCGAAACCTTGATCTTCGTGGTTGAGCACGAGACTGGCCATGCCGCTGCGCCACAGCTCGACCTGTTTGGCCCGGTGGCGGCCGATCCTTACAAAGCCCATCTGCGCCACCATGGCTTCCATCGCGATGCGGTCCTCGGCCGCCACGGCGAACTCGACGAATTCGAGGCCGACGATTTCGGCCTTGCGCGGCAGGCTGGTCGCCTGCCCAAGGTTGCGCGCCGCGGCATCGCGTAGCGCATCGAGCGAGCGCACCCCGTCCCGCGCGACCAGCGCGGCCGAAGTGGAGCGGAACCGATCGTTGAAGATCTCAAGGCTCAGCGGGCCGGCATAGCCGATCCGGAACAGCTCGGTGACGAAGCCCTCGACATCGAGACCGCCCTGCCCCGGCAGGTTGCGGAAATGCCGGCTCCAGTAGAGCCGGTTCATGTCGAGCACCGGCGCATCGGCCAGCTGGACGTAGACGATCTTGGCGGGATCGATCGCGCGGAGCGAGTCCACCGGGATCGCGCGCGACAGCGAATGGAAGCTGTCGAGCAGGATGCCCAGACCCGGATGATCGACCGCGCACACGATCTCCCAGGCCTCGCGGTGGTCCCAGACGTGGGTGGCCCAGGCCAGCGCCTCGTAGCCCAGAACCAGCCCGCGGCCGGCGGCCAGCTCGGCGGCCTCACGCAGATCGGCCACGATCCGCGCGCGGTCCCCCGAGGCAAGTGGCGAGCAATTGGTGCACAGCAGCAGGCGGTCGCAGCCGAGTTCGGCCATCACGTCGAACTTCTGCTGCAACCGGGCGAAGGCCCTGCTGCGCTGCGGTTCGGGCATCCCCTCCAGATCGCGGAACGGCTGGTAGAGCGAACAGGTCAAGCCGAGATCAGTGATCAGCGCCCGGGTCTCGCGGGCAGACAGCGGCGAGGCCACGAAATCGACATCGAAGATCTCGATCTCGTCGAACCCCGCCGCGGCAGCCGCGCGGATCTTCTCTTCCAGCGTCCCGCTGAGCGAGACCGAGGCGATGGCATTGGTCACTTTGCTCTCCTGAAGCGCGGCCCCGGCTGGCTGACCCACGTTTGCTCAGTCACGCGGGGTGGTCGGGCGCGGCGCGTTGACCGCGGCAGGTCGATGCGCCGCCAGCCAGGCCTGTGCGGCTGGGTTGAAGCGCTTGACCTCAACCGTATCGCCCAACCACAGCAGCGTGTCGTTCTTTGCACTCCACGGCTGCCACGGCAGGGCTGCAGTGTTGGGGCTACCGGTTTCGGCCATGGCGATCAGCGCACCCATCATCCGTGCCGAGAGCGTGCGGTCCCATTCGGTCCACTGGCGCGTCTGGCGGAACATGTTGTACTTGTCCTGGGTGCCGAACCAGTAGGGGATGTCCGCGGTGTGATAGGCCCCCACCGTGGCGGTGTCTTGGTCAGCCAGCTTCAGTCCCGGAACGTAGGGATGGCGCCGGGCATACTCGTTGATCCAGACCGGCACGCCATGGGCGGCCAGGTCGGTGGCGCAGGCCCGGGCATTCGCGGCGAGCCCCGAATCCTGCGCCGCGCGGCGCGCCACCGCGCGCACCTCGGCATCGGTCTTGGCCGGATAGAGTTTGAGGAAGGCTGGAGCCTCAGCGCCGAACAGCTGCTGCGCCGCGGCGGTGTATTCGGCCACGGTGCCGGCACTGGTCAGCGAGCCGAAGCCGAAGGCCAGATCGTCCTCGTTGAACCCGGCGATCATCGGCACCTTGGCGAAATTGCCCGCGGCCACGGCATCCGCCGCCTGCTGCGGCAGGACCCGCCCGTCCACGATCGGCCCGGAGATCCGCACCCCCGAGACCGACAGCCCCAGCTGGGTTTCCGACTGAACCGCGAGGATCCGGTCGGCCGGAAGGTTGCGCAGCGCCGCAAGGTTGCGGGCGCCAAGCCGCTCCTGCAACGCGAGGCCGACCTTCTCGGCGTCGACCAGCGTGGCCTTCTGGCCGCGCAGGTTGCATCCGCTGGACATCACCGCCGCGCGGAACAGCCCGCGCGCGGCCGGCGACTGGACCTGTGCCGCGACCGATCCGGCCCCGGCCGACTGGCCCATGATCAGCACCTTGTCGGGATCACCCCCGAAGGCGGCGATGTTGTCGCGCACCCATTTCAGCGCAAGGGTCTGATCCATCAGCCCATAGTTGCCCGAGGCCCCGCCCTGCTCGGCGGTCAGCTCGGGATGGGCGAGGAAGCCCATCGCGCCGACGCGGTAGTTGAAGTTGACGAAGACCGCGCCGGCCCTGGCCATGGCCTCGCCATCGTAATTGGCCATGCCCGACGAGCCGATGGTGAAGCCGCCGCCGTAGATGAACACGATCACCGGCCGCCTGGCCCCGGCGGCAGTCCCCGGCGGTGCCCAGATGTTGAGGGTGAGGCAGTCCTCGCCAGTCGCTTCCTCGCCGAAGTAATGGTTGATGTCGTGCGGGCGCAGCACCTGGATGCAGGCCGGCCCTTTGCGCTCGGCATGGACAACCCCGTCCCAGGCTGCGGGCTGCGGCGGCGCCCAGCGCAGATCGCCCACCGGCGGCTTGGCATAGGGCACCCCCAGCCAGGCCTGGACTCCCGAGGGCAGGACCTTTCCGGCAAGACGGCCGCTCGAGGTGGTGATCGGGCCGTCGGCCGCACCCGCCGGCGCCTGTGCCGTCACCGTCGCGCTGGCCAGACCCAACGCTGCCAGCCCCAACCATCCGGTAACCGATCGGTACATATCCTGCTCTCCCAAGCATGGGCCGGCGGTCTCGCACGGTCCCGACATCTGGCAAGATTGACCAAACGGCGGGCAAACACAAGACTATGAACTAAATGGTTCATACACTTTTGCGACGAGCGGCAGTGACGGCCGAACCGGGGCGACCAGCGCCGCCCGGGGATCACGCGGGGGATCAAGCAGGTTTAGCGTGGACGATCCCGGCCGGCTGCGAGCGCACCGCGCCGGTCGACTCACGAGCCCGTCAGGTCATCCGAGGTCAGGTCAGCAGGACCACCCGGCCCATTCGGCCGCGCTCCTCGGCGCGGGTGTGGGCGGCCACCACCTCGGCCAGCGGGTAGGTGCGGTCGATCGGCATGACCAGGCTGCCGTCTGCCAAACCCTGCAGGATCCCGTCGATCGCGGCGCGGTTCGCGGGCTCGGCGATGATCGGCCCGAGGAAGCACCCGGTCACGGTCAGCCGGCGCAGCAGCAGGGTGACCGGATTGATCCGCTGCACATCGCGGTCGAGCAGGCCGACCAGCACCAGCGCGCCACCATCCCTGAGCGCGGCCAGCCCCGCGCTGACGCTGTGACCGCCGACATTGTCGATCACGCTGTCGACCCCGGCGCTGCCGAGGGCCCGCAGCTGCGCGTCGAATGGACCGGCGCCAAGGTCGATCGCCGTGTCGAGGCCGAACGGGGTCAGCGCGGCGAGCGCCGCCGGGTTGCTGCCGGTGCCGATCGCGCGGCCGCCGCCGCGGGCGACGAGCTGGATCGTGGCGATGCCAACGCCGCCCGCCGCGCCGGTCACCAGCACCTCCTGTCCGGATGCGAAACCAGCGAGCCGCAAGGCCAGTGCCGCGGTGCCGAACGTGATGACGGCGGCTGCCGCCACCTCCATGCCCACTCCGTCGGGCACCCGCCAGCAATGGGTTGCCGGGACCACGCGCCGTTCGGCGTGCGAACCCTCGAAGGCGAAAGTCGTCACCGCATCGCCGATCGCCCAGCCGGTGACCCTCGCACCCAGTGCAGCGATCCGGCCGGCGGCGGCATAGCCCTTGACCCGGGGGGGATCGCCCGGGGCGGTATTGCGGCGGGCCAGGATGTCGCCGCCCTCGATGCTGATCGCGGCAACATCCACCAGCACCTCGCCCGGGCCGGGATCGGGGCTCGGCAGATCGACCAGCTCGAACACCTCGGGGCCGCCATTGCGGCGATAGACCGCCGCCCTCATCGCGCCACCGGCCGACCGCGGTGTTCCGCCATGGTCACGCCTGCGCCAGCTTGGCCGCGTGGGCTGCGTGGAACGGGGCGGGATCGAAGTAATAGGGCTTGATCTCGCAGCACTTGCCATCGCGGAAGCGGAACACCTCGCAAAGCTCGGCCGGGGCCAGCCCCGGGTCGGCGAAGCGGAACGAAAGGATCGTCACGGCATAGTCGCCCCCGGCGGTGGTCTGCACCCGGTCGAGCGCGGCCACATCGACCATGGCCATGACCTTGACGTAGAGATCGCGCAGCGCGTGCTTGCCGCGATAGATGCCGGCCATCGGCAGTCCCTCGGCCTCGGTGACGATGAAGTCGTCGGTCAGCATCTCGGCCGCCTTGTCGAAATCGCCCACCCCGGTGGCGGCATAGAGATCATCGACGAACTGGATCATGGCTTCTGGCGTCATCGTCATGGCGGCACCTTTCCCGTGTTTCCGGCATCCTTCCGCGATTCGCCCCGCGGCCGAACCTAGCGATATGGCTAGCGCGGCGGCACTGCCACAGCGGCTATGCTCCGACCTCAGGCAAACCGCGGGAGAGACCGGAGCGATGACACGGCTGGCAGGAAAGATCGCGCTGGTGACCGGCGGCGCCTCGGGCCTCGGCGAGGCGATCGTCCGGCGCTACGTGGCCGAGGGAGCCGCGGTGATCATCGCCGACATCGACGAGGCCGGGGGCATGGCGCTTGCCGGAGAACTCGGCACCGCGGCCCGTTTCATCCCGCTCGACGTGTCGGACGAGGCCAGCTGGCTGGCGGCCCTCGCCACCTGCGACCGGCTCGACGTGCTGGTCAACAATGCCGGGATCACCACGCTCGGCTCGATCGAGGAGGTCACGCTGGCGCAGCTGCGGCATGAATTCGACATCGACGTGGTCGGGGTCTTCCTTGGCTGCAAGCACGTCATTCCGCTGATGCGCGAGCACGGCGGCTCGATCATCAACATGTCGTCGATGACCGGGGTCCGCGCCCAGGGCAACCTGGTGGCCTACAACGCCGCCAAGGCGGCGGTGACCCACATCACCAAGTCCTGCGCGCTGCACTTTGCCGGACAGGGCTATCCGATCCGCTGCAACTCGGTCCATCCGGGCGCGATCCATACCCCGATCATCGACAAGGTGCTCGCCCAGTCCGACGATCCCGAAGCGCTCTACCGCTCGTTCGTCGCCAGCCATCCGATCGGTCGGCTCGGCAAGCCCGAAGAGATCGCAGCGATCTGCGTCTACCTGGCCAGCGACGAGTCCGCCTTTGCCACCGGCGCCGAATTCCGCATCGACGGCGGATCGACCCTGTGATGCGCGGCCGCCGCGGGACCGGAAGAGGCCTCGCACCTGTCACAGGTTCGCCGCGACCGCGGTCAGGCTAGGCTGCCGCCAAAGCACGAACGGGAGAGACTGCATGCCCTTCACCGGCCCCGCCGAAGACCGCCTCGCCATCCGCGAACTGCTCGAGACCTACGCCGATGCGGTCACCCGCTGCGATGCCGAGGCCTGGGGAAGCACCTGGGCCGAGGACGGAGTCTGGTCGATGCCCGACTATCCCGAGTTTCCCACCCAGCATGGCCGCGCGGCGATCGTCGCGCTGTGGGTCGAGGCGATGAAGCACTACCCCGGGATCATGTTCGAGGCCTGGCCCGGCTCGATCGAGATCGACGGGGACCGGGCGCAGGTGCGCAGCTACACCTCCGAGGTCTACGACCAGGGCGAGACCACCAAGCGCGACCGCGGGGTTTACGAGGACGTCTGCGTGAAGCGTGACGGCCGCTGGCTGTTCCAGTCACGCACCTTCCGCAACATCCATCGCCAGCAGGCCCCCAAGGGCTGCTGAAGGGTGACACGCAACCGCCTGTGGCGGCTCGATCGTCACCCCGAGGGCCAGGACTTCGCCGCGGCGCTCAGTCTGCACGAGGCCGAGCTGGCGCCGCTTGCCCCCGGCGAGGTGCGGGTCCGCGCGCGCTGGCTGTCGATGGATGCCGGCACGCGGATGTGGATGGGGCCGCGCACCGACGGCTACCAGCCGCCGCTCCCGTTGGGTCAGCCGATGGCCGGGCTGGTGCTGGGCACCGTGGAGGAAAGCCGCGATCCGCGCTTTCCGGCCGGCGCGCTGGTGCGCGGGTTCGGGCAATGGGCCGAATGGTCGACCGTCCAGCCCGATCTGGCCGCGCTGGAACCCGTCGACGGGGACCTCGCCGATCTGCGCCAGCACTTCGGCGCGCTGGGGCTCAACGCCTGGACCGCGCTGGCCGGGTTGCAGGAGGTGGCGCGGATCCAGCCTGGCGAATGGCTGGTCGTCTCGGCCGCGGCCGGCGCTACCGGGAGCCTGGCTTGCCAGATCGGCCGCAACCTCGGGGCCCGCGTGATCGGCATCGCCGGGGGACCCGACAAGTGCCGCTATCTGCTGGACGAGCTGGGGATCGAGCAGGCGATCGACTACCGCGGCGAGGACGTTGCCGCCCGGCTCGCGGCCATTCCCGGCGGGGTCCATGCCTATTTCGACAATGTCGGCGGGCCGCTGCTCGATGCCGTCCTGCCCAACATGGCCCATTACGGCCGGGTGGCGGTGTGCGGCATGGTCGCGGCCTATGATCGCGACGAACCGCTGCCCGGCCCGGCGCGGTTCGACCAGGTGCTGATGCGCCGGCTGCGCATCGAGGGCTTCTTCGTGCCCGATTTCCTGCATCGCGGGGACGAGTTCCTGCCACGTCTGCAGGGCTGGCTCGGAGCGGGCCGGCTGGCGCTGCGCTTCGATGAATGGAGCGGGATCGAGCGCGTGCTCGACGCCTATGCGCACATGCTGCGCGGCGGCAACATCGGCAAGGTGATCGTGCGGGTGACCGACTGATGCCGATCATCCGCCACCGCGCCCCGGTGCAGTGCCTCGTCGCCGTGCGCGGCCACCCCTTCGACCGGACGGCCTTCGACGCGATGTTCCAGGCGATGGAGGGGATCGCCGCGACCATGGTCGATCAGCCGGCCGCCGCGCTGCTGATGAACCCCGAGGCGATGCGCGGGTTCGACGCGCTGGTGCTCTACGACATGCCCGGCCTCGATTTCGAGGCCCCGCAGCACGCGCCGCAGTACCGCGACCCCTCACCCGCACTGCAGGCTGGCTTCCGCGCCCTGCTGGAAGCGGGCAAGGGCGTGGTCGCACTGCACCATGCCCTGGCCGGCTGGCCGACCTGGGCCGAGTACCATGATTGGCTGGGCGGACAGTTCTTCTATCGCCCGGGCCGCTTCGCCGGCACCGACTGGCCGGACAGCGGCTATCGTCACGAGGTGACGCATGACATCGCGGTCGCCCCGGGCCACCCGGTCACCGCTGGCCTGCCCGCCAGCTTTACCCTGACCGACGAGCTCTACCTCTGCCCCATGCTGCCCGAAGGCGCGGTGCCGCTGCTGCACTCGTCGGCGCGCTTTGCTGATGACGCCTTCTGGTCGGCCGAGCTTGCGGTCAAGGGCGAGATGTTCAGCAACACCGGCTGGCACCACCCGCCCGGCGCCGGCGTGATCGGCTGGGCCAAGCAGGCGCTGGCGAGCCGGCTGGTCTACCTCCAACCCGGTGACGGGCCTTCGGCCTACGACAGCCCGGACTACCGCCGGCTGGTCGAGAACGCGATCCGCTGGGTGGCGGAGGCCCGGCCCGACACCTGACGCGCGCTAGCGGCTGGATTTGGTGGGAAGCGGGCGTTAGCGGGAAGGGCCGACAGACGCGTCAGCACCGCAAGCGGCCATCCCCCAACCCCGCTCAGGCTGAGCCTGTCGAAGCCCACGCACGGCGGACGAGCTAGGGATTGGCAGCGCTTCCGCCGGAAGGCGCGGTCGCAGGAACATGGGGCCGATGCCGGCGTTTGGCCCCTTCGGCGAAGCTCAGGGCAGGCTTCGACAGGCTCAGGCTGAGCGAGGTTGGGTGCGGAAGGCGCCTGGGATTCAGGGCAGTAATCGGGCGGTTTCTGCCATTTCTCCCCATCGTCGTCCCGGGCTTGACCCGGGACAGGGCTGTTCTTCCCCAGCCGTTGCCAAGCAAGCCCTGCCCCGGCTCAAGGCCGGGGCGACGATGGAGGAGGGGTAATGCTCGGGTCGGGTGGGTAGCGGACATTCTTCGATGCTCCCCGTTTTCGCCCGGAGGGCGCAAAGGGGGAGGTGTCGGCCGCCGCAGGCGGCTGACGGAGGGGCCAGGTTGCTGTCCCCCTCCACCCCGCTGCCTGCGGCAGCGCGGTCCCCCTCCCCGGTTGTGCTGCGCAAAATCGGGAAGGCCCTGGATGTCCGCTGCAGGCGCCAACGGTCGTTCGAAAGCGGCCGCCAGCTTGGGTCACCGCCCTCAGTGCGCCATCATCCCGCCATCGACCACGAACTCGGCGCCGGTGACATAGCGCGCCTCGTCCGAGGCGAGGAACAGGTTCATGTTGGCGATGTCGCTGGGATCGCCCATGTAGCCCATCGGGATCAGCGCTACGGTGGCGTCGTAGTTGGCTGCATTGTCCTCGGCGGCGACGCCCTGCATGTTGGTCAGGATCATCCCGGGATGGACCGAGTTGCAGCGGATCTGATCCTTGGCGCATTCCATCGCAACCACCTTGGAGAACAGCCGCACCCCCCCCTTGGCCGCGGCATAGGCGCCGCACCCCGGCACCCCGGCCAGCCCGGCAACCGACGAGATGTTGATGATCGAACCGGTGCTCTGCCGCCCGGCCGCGATGGCCCGGCGCATGGCGATGACGGCGCGGCGGCTGCCGTAGAAGACACTGTCGAGATTGACCCGGTTCTGCAGCTGCCAGTCCTCGGCGGTGAGGTCCTCGATCATCCGCAGCACGGCGATGCCGGCATTGTTGACCAGCACGTCGAGCTTGCCGTGGGCAGTCTCGATCGCCGCCATCACGCGGTCCCAGTCGGCCTCGCTGGTCACGTCATGGGCATGGGCGGTGGCCTGGCCCCCGGCCGCGCGGATCCCGGCGGCGACCCGTTCGGCCCCCGCCCCGTCGCGGTCGGTGACGATCACCGTCGCCCCCTCCTCGGCGAAGCGGACCGCGGTGGCGCTGCCCAGTCCGGGTACCGAGGCTCCGCCGGTCACCAGTGCGATCTTTCCCTGCAAACGCGCCATGCTGTCTCCTCCGCCTGTGTCCTCAAAGAAAAAGGGGGGCGCGTCCGGGTTTCCGGCCGCGCCCCCGGCAAGGGTGGTGTCTATCGACGGGCGATCAGAACTTCACGCCCAGCGTGCCGCCGAAGGTGCGCGGCTCGAGCGCCATGGCGAACGACCACAGCCCGGCCACGGTGAAGGCGTGGGTGGTGGTGCGCACGTCGGCAAGATTGCGCCCGAACACGCGGACGTAGGCATCGGCGGTCGAGAGCTTGAAGTTGAAGGTCATGCTCGCGTCGACCAGGTTCTGGGTGACCGTGCGGACCCGCGTGTCGTTGCCGTTGACCCGCACCTGGGTGACCGCGCCGCTGCTGTTGCGGATGTCGGTGGTCGACTGGACCGACAGCTGCTGGTCATAGGGGCTGATGTGGCGCCAGCCGACGTTGGTCACAACCTTGCCGAAGCTGGTCGGCAGGGTGTGCTCGATGTTGAGCGAGCTGGTGAAGCTGGGCGCGTAGATCAGCCGGTTGCCGCTGAAGTCGGTCGGCACCAGTCCGGCACCGCAGCTGTTGGCGGCCAGGGTGCCGGTACCGCCATAGACGCCGCAGGTCACGAAGTTGCGGAAGTTCGAGTCCATGATCGAGGCCGAACCGGTGATCCGCAGCCCTTCCGCGGCACGCAGCGAGAAGTCGCCCTCGAGGCCCTTGATCAGGGCGCCGCCGGCGACATTGCCGGTGATCGTCTGGTTGCCGGTGGGACCGCCGGGCACGGTCAGGTTCTGCTGCATGTCTTTGTAGTCGGACACGAAGCCGGCCAGGTTGAGCTCGAGCCGGCGATCGAACGCCGCCAGCTTGGCGCCGACCTCGAAGGCATCGACGGTCTCGGGCTGGAACGGGGTGCTGGCCGTGGCCGCCGTCGCCGCGCGCGGGCTGAAACCGCCTGAACGATAGCCGCGCGACCAGCTCGCGTAGAGCATCACGTCGCTGTTCGGCCGATAGTCGACCCCGATCTTCGGCGTGAAGCGGTTGAAGTTGGCATTGCCCGAACCCACCGCGGCGAACTGGCTGCGGGTGTTGTTGCCGGGAGCGACCAACACGTTGGGCGCAAAGCCGTTCCACAGCTGCTTGTTGTCGTGGCTCCAGCGGCCGCCGAACGAGACGCGCCACTTGTCGGCCACGGCCCAGTTGAAGTCGCCGAACACCGCGTAGCTCTCGGTCTTGCCTTCCACGCGCTGGGCGTTGCGGTCAAACAGGGTGGGCGGGGTGTTGGGCGAGAAGCCGAACACGCGCGACCACTGCGTCAGGTCGTAGTTGGACTTGAAGAAGAACCCGCCAACCACGTAGTCGAGCCCGGTGAACAGCTGGCCCGCGGCGCGGAGCTCCTGGCTCCACTGTTCATAGTTCTGGCGGCGGTCGACGTAGTAGAGATCGGCGGACGAACCGTCAAAGTCCTGGGTCTGCGCCTCCTTGCTCTTGCGCCAGCCAGTGATCGAGGTCAGCTTCACCTCGCCGGCCTGATAGTTCATCGTCAGGGTGGCTTCAGGTGCCCGGTAGGTGCTCTCGGCGTCGGCGTTGAACACGGTGTAGACGTCGGTCGTGTTGTTGCGATTGCATTCATTGGTCGGGATAAAGCCGCAGAACACTTCGCCCGTCCGGGTGATGTTGGCCACCACCGGCTCGAAGCTCTGGACCACGTTGGCGACGGTCAGCTGGAGGTCGAAGTCCGAACCGGCCGGCATGAACAGCAGCGAGGCGCCGTAGTTGTCGGCCTTGCTCCAGCCGGCGGCACGGTTGCGGATCACGTTGTTGTAGAAGCCGTCGGTCTGGTTGTGGAAGTACCAGGCCTTGACGCCCCAGGTGCTGCCATCCCCATAGTTGAGGATGCCCTTGGCCGACCACGTGTTCCAGCGGCCATAGCTCACCTCGCCCTTGAAGCCGGGCTCCATCGTCGGCTTCGAGCGCTGGATGTTGATCACGCCGCCGATCGTGTTGGCACCGAACAGGGTGCCCTGCGGGCCGCGCAGCACTTCCAGCTGGGCCACGTCGAAGGCATCCTGCAGCTGGCCGGTGTTGGTGCCGATCACCACGCCGTCGACCAGCACGCCCACGGTCGGGGTCTGCGACTTCTCGATGTCGGCATAGGTCAGGCCGCGGATCGAGATGTTGGCGGCCTGCGCGCCCGAATTCTGTTGGGTGATGAGCAGGCCCGGGGCGGCGCCCTGCAGGTCGCCGATGTTCACCGCGGCCTTGGCCTCGAGCATCGCCGTGTTGACCGCGGTGATCGCGACCGGAGTGGTCGAGAGCGTCTCGTCGCGGCGGCGAGCCGTGACGATGATCTCGCCGGCTTCGGTTGCGTCGGCCGAAGCCTGCGCCTCCTGGGCCAGGGCCGGGGCGGTGATCCCGGCGAATGCGGACGTAGCAAGCGCGGCAACAACCACGCTCCGGATAAACGAGCTGCTCATGGTAAACCCTCTCCCTGGACGGCCTTGTCCCGTCGGCGACTTGCGTCGATCATGGCTATGCAATGAATTGCCCGGGCAGCTTAACTGCCAATTGTCACAGGTGCGCGATGCGCGCCGGTTGGCGAGTGTCGCGGACCGGACTTGGAGAGAGGACCCGCAACCGATGAACCGCCGCTTCCTGCTGGCGCGCCGCCCCCATGGCGTGCCCGTGCCCGCGGACTTCGCCCTGGTCGAGGCACCGGTCCCCACCCCGCCGCCGGGCGGACTGGTCGTGCGCAACCACTATTGCTCGCTTGATCCAGCCCAGCGCGGCTGGATGGACGATGCCCCCAGCTATATGCCGCCGATCGCGCTGGGCGATCCCGTGCGGGCCACCACCGTCGGCGTGGTCCACGCCTCGGACAATCCCGAGTTCCGGCCCGGAGACTGGGTGATGGGGCTCAATGGCATCGAGGACTACTCGGTGTGCGCGCCGGGCGGCTTCACGATGAAGGTCGACGTCACGCAGGTCGCCTCGCCCTCGCTGTTCCTTTCGGCCATGGGCGCGGTCGGGCTGACCGGCTACTTCGGGCTGCTTGAGGTCGCCAAGCCCCAGCCCGGCGAGGTGCTGCTCGTTTCGGGCGCGGCCGGCGCGGTCGGCTCGGCTGTCGGCCAGATCGGCAAGATCGTCGGCTGCCGCACGATCGGCATCGCCGGCGGCCCGGACAAGTGCCGACGGCTGCTGACCGACTACGGCTTCGATGTGGCGATCGACTACAAGGGCAAGTCGGTGACCGAGCTGGCCGCCGAAATCCGCGCTGCCGCCCCCGGCGGCGTGAACATCGTGTTCGAGAATGTCGGCGGCACCGTGATGGATGCCGAGATGCTCAATCTCGCCAAGCATGCCCGGATCGTGCTGTGCGGCCTGATCAGCGAGTACAACCTCGCCGAGAAGTATGGCCTGCGCAACCTGTGGCCGATTCTCACCCAGCAGGCCACGCTCTACGGCTATCTGATCATGGATTATGCCCCGCGCTTCGCCGAGGCCGGGGCGGTCATGGCGCAATGGATGGCAGAGGGGCGTCTGCGCATCGACGAGGACGTGCAGGAAGGGCTGGAGAACGCCTACGAGGCGTTCATGCGCCTGTTCACCGGGGCCAATACCGGCAAGCTCGTGCTCAAGATCGCGTGATGGACGCGGCGCGCGCAGGGCGGCTGCAGGGGCGCTCGGCGCTGGTCACCGGGGCGGGATCGGGGATCGGCCGCGCCACCGCCGCGCGCCTCGCCGCCGAGGGCGCGCGGGTCTACACGGTTGACCTGCAGGGCCCGGTCGACCGCCAGGCCGACGTGACTGCGCCAGGCATCAATGCCGCACTGGTGTCCGAGGTGGTGGCACGCCACGGCGGGCTCGACATCCTCGTGCCCTGCGCCGGGATCTCGGCCTTCCATCCGCTCGAGGACCACGACGACGGCTATTTCGAGCAGGTCATGGCGGTCAACGTCACCGCCGTGTTCCGGTTGATCCGTGATGCGGTGCCGGCGCTGCGCCAGTCAGCCCATGGCCGGATCGTGACCATCGGCTCGACCATGGCGCGGTTCGGCGATGCCGGGCTGGTCGCCTATGCCGCCTCGAAGCACGCCGTGCTGGGGCTGACCCGCGCGGCGGCTTGCGAGCTGGGTCCGCACGGCATCACCGTCAACTGCCTGCAGCCCGGCGCGATCGAGACCCCGATGACCGCCCCCGCCTTCACCGCCATGCCCGAGTTCAAGGCCTATTTCGAGAGGAAGGCCGCGCTGGGCCGGCTTGGTCAGCCCGAGGACGTGGCCGACGTGATCGCTTTCCTCTGTTCGGACGACGCCCGTTTCATGACCGGTCAGGGCTTTTTCGTCGATGGCGGAGCGATGACCCGGCAATGACCCACCCGAGGAGAAACACGCCATGACAGTCAACCGCCGGGTCGTTCTCGCCAGCCGCCCCCGGGGCGTGCCCGTGCCCGAGAACTTTCGCCTCGAGAGCGGACCTATGCCGGAGATCGCCGAGGGCGAGATCCTCGTGCGCATGCGGGCCATCTCGATGGAGCCGGCGATCCGGGGCTGGCTTGACGACAACGACAAGAATTACTTCGACCCCATCCCGCTGGGCGGCACCATGCGGGCCCTTTCGGTGGGTGAGGTCGTGGCGAGCCGCCTATCCGGCTTTGCCCCGGGCGACATGGTGCGCGGCCTGTTCGGCTGGGAGGACTACACCGTCGCCACCGCCGAAACCGTGCTGCTGCAGACGATCGAGGTCGCCCCCGACATGCCGATCACCTACTATGTCGGCGTGCTGGGCGGATCGGGCCAGACCGCCATCGTCGGGCTCGACCGCATCGGCCGGGCCAGGCCCGGCGAGACCGTGGCGATCAGCGCGGCGGTCGGCGCAGTCGGGCACGTCGCGGTGCAGTATGCGCGCCGTCTCGGCTGCCGGGTGGTGGGGATCGTCGGCGGCCCGGAGAAGGCCCGGGTGGCGGCCTCGTTCGGCTGCGACGCGGTGGTCGACTACAAGTCATCGCCCGACCTCGAGGCCGCGATCCGCGCCGCCGCGCCCGAGGGCGTCGATGTCTATTTCGATGGTGTCGGCGGGGCCATGCTCGATGCCATGCTCAACAGCATGAAGACCTTCGGGCGGATCATCTGCTGCGGGATGATCGCCGGCTATAACGACGCCGAAAACCCGCCGCCGCTGACCAATGCCTGGCAGATCGTCGCACGCGAACTCGAGCTCAAGGGCTTCCTGCTCTACAGCTATGCCGAGCACGTTCCGGCCGCGCTGGACACCCTGCGGGCAGGGCTGCGCGATGGCTGGCTGCGCACGATCGAGCACAAGCGGGTCGGCCTGGCCGAGGCGGGGCCGCTGTTCTGCGAGCTGATGGGCGGCAAGACCCTGGGCAAGGCCGTGCTCGAGCTGGAGGGCCCCGCTGCAGCCTGACGCCAGCGGGCGTCCCGGCGCCCGGGCCCGCCGCATCAGAGCGGCGGAATCTCGTCGTTGGGGTGGATTTCCATGATCTCGAAGACGTTGCCGAAGAAGTCGCGGCAATAGGTCGCGGCATAGCCGGTCTTGGTCCCGTCGGGGTGGGTCACGATGCCCTCGAGCAGCGGCGGGGCATGGACCCTGAGCCCGGCCGCCAGAATCCGCTCGTAGCAGTCCGCGACATCATCGACCTGTACGGCGAAATGGGTGTAGCCGTAGTGATGGACCGGGCGGTCGGGATCCTGCGGCGGGGCGGCCGGGGCCTGATAGGCGAAGATCTCGAAATGCACGTTGCCCAGCCGCACCAGCAGCATGTCGGCGGCGCTGCCCGACAGGCCGAGGATCCGGTCGATCGCGCGGTTGTCACGCCAGGCCATCGGCGGCGCCACCTCGACCGCGCCGAGGATGTCGACGTAGAACCGGCGGGCGATGGCCAGATCGGGCACCGAGATGGCGATGTGGTGCACACCGCGGATCCCGAGCGGCCCGACCATGGTCAGAACTGCACGCGCTTGGTGAAGCCGCCGTCGACCACGATGTTGGCCCCTGTCAGGGTCCGGCACGCAGGCGAGGCGACGAAGGCGATCGTCCGGGCCAGGTCCTCGCCCGGGGTCATGATCCCCATCGGCAGCTGGGCAACGATCGAATCGTAGAAGGCGGTCATGTGTTCCTTGATCTTCGGCCAGGGCCCGTCCTCGGTCCACACCGGCCCGGGGGTGATGCAGTTGCAGCGGATGCCCAGCGGGGCCAGCGTCTGCGCCTGGGCCGCCGAATAGGCGATCACCGCGGCCTTCAGCGCATTGTAGGGCTGGACCCCCATGAATTCCTCGACGGCCCCGGTCGAGCTCATGCAGATGATCGAACCGGCCCTGGACTCCTTGAGGAACGGCATGGCGGCGGCGATCCCGCGGCGCATCGGCAGGATGTCCGTGTCAAGCACCTGCTGCCAGGCCTCGTCGGTATCCTGACCGGGGTTGACCGAGGTGAAGCTGATGAAAATGTCGCAGCCGCCCAGCGCCGCGGCGGCGCGTTCGACGAAGGCGGGAACGGCGGCCGGATCGGTCACATCGGCCACCTCGGCGAGGCTGGTGACCGGGCGGGCCGCCAGCTCGGCGGCGATCGAATCGACCTTGCCCTGGCTGCGCCCGCAGACCGCGACGTGGCAGCCCTCGTCGGCCAGAACGTGCGCCACCGCGCGGCCGATGCCGCCGTTCGCACCGACCAGAATGGCCTTCAGACCGCCAAGACCCAGATCCATCGCACTCGCTCCTCGCCCTATGGTTTGTCGCGGGGGTTCTCGCCCCTCGCCAGCAGCGCGGCCACTCGCCTTTTGGTCAGGACCGCAGCCGGAGGCCAAGCTGCTAGCCATGCCCCCAGAACCACACGCGGGAGAGCATGACATGGGCCGGTTGCAAGGCAAGACCGCATTGATCCTCGGCGCCTCAAGTGCGGGCAACATGGGCCAGCACATCGCTCGCCGGCTCCTGGCCGAAGGGGCGCAGGTGATGGTGTCGGGGCGCAAGGCCGACGTGCTGGAGGCCTTTGCCGCCGAGGCCGGCTGCCTGTGGGAGCCCTGCGATCTCACCGACGAGGCCAGCGTCGAGGCGCTGGTCGGCACGGCACACGACCGGCTCGGCGGGATCGACCTGGCCGTCAACGCCACGGGCTGGGGCTTGCTCAAGCCGTTCCTCGAGACGACCCATGACGAACTTGTGGCGATGACCGCGTTGCAGTTCATCGGGCCGATCCATTTCTGCCAGGCGCTGGTCCGCCGGATGGCGCGCAGCCGTGGCGGGCGCGGCGGGTCGATCATCCAGATCAGCTCGGCCACCGCGACGATCATGTTCCACGACCACGCCGCCTACATGGGCACGAAGGCTGGCACCGATCATGTGATCCGCTGCGTGGCGAACGAGTTCGGCGCCGAGGGCATCCGCGCCAACTCGATCTCGCCGGGGGTCACCGAAACCCCGATGACCGCCGAGGCCCAGACCGTGCCGGGGCTGATGGAGGCCTTCCTGCCCGGCTATCCGCTGGGCCGCTACGGCACCAGCGACGATGTCGCCGCCGCCGTGGTCTTCCTCGCCTCGGACGAATGCTTCATGACCGGCGAGAACCTGCAGGTGAACGGCGGCCTGACCCTGCGCCGCAACCCGCGGCCCGACGAGATTGCGGCCTCGGTGGCCCGGGCGACGGGGGGCTGACATGGGCGGCCGTCGGCGGGGGCCGGGGGCGGGATGAGGCGGAAGGGGGCCTCCCCCGGCGAACCCAAGGCCGCTCAGCCCGAGCGGGGTTTGGGAGAATGACCTGAAGCGAGAGAAAAACGGACTGTGCGATCACGCCTGGTTGCTGCCCTGAATCGCACGCTCCTTCCGCACCCAACCCCGCTCAGCCTGAGCCCGTCGAAGGCCACACGCCGGCATCGGCCCCATGTTCCTGCGACCGCGCCTTCCGGCGGAAGCGCTGCCAATACCTAGCTCGTCCGCCGCGCGTGGGCTTCGACAGGCTCAGCCTGAGCGGGGTTGGGGGATAGCCGATTGCTGTGCTGACGCATCTGTCGGCCCATCCCACCAACGTCCGCTCCCCACCGCCAACCTGCGCCCTAGCCCGTCACCTTCGCCCTGATCTCGGCACGCAGCAGGTCCTTGCGGACCTTGCCCGAGGCGGTGCGGGGAAAATCGTCGACCAGCTCGAAGCGTTCGGGGATCTTCTGCCGGGCGAGCCCGCTTGCGGCGACGTGGGCGGTGAGGTCGGCAGCGCTGGGGGCCGGATCACGCGGGATGACGAAGGCGCAGACTCCCTCGCCCAGCCGCTCGTGCGGCATGGCCACGACCGCCGCCTCCTGCACCGCGGGATGACCGTGGAGCACGTCCTCGATCTCCTTGGCCGAGATGTTCTCGCCGCCGCGGATGATCAGGTCCTTCTTGCGGCCGGTGATCGTCAGCGCGCCCTCGGGGCTGCGCACGCCAAGGTCGCCGGTGCGGAAGAAGCCGTCAGGGGTGATCGCTTCGCGGGTCTGCGCCGCATCGGCATAGCCCAGCATCATGCCCGGCCCCCGGGCCAGGATCTCGCCCTCCTGGCCATCGGGCAGGTCGCGATCCGCGGCGTCGACGATGCGCACCGTGTAATCGACGACCGCGCCATCGGTGGTGGCGGCCAGCGCCTCGTCCCGCGGCCAGCCGTAGGTCACCAGCGGGACCTCCGACGCTCCGAAAACGCGGAAGGCGCGGCAGTCGGCGAAGGCGGCATTGGCCGCAGGGATCAGGTCGGCCGGCACCGCCGCACCGCCACAGGCGAAGAAGCGGAAGCCGGGCAGACGCTCGCCCGCCGCGCGTGCGGCCTGGGCCAGCTCGACCAGGAAGGGGGTGGCGGCCACGGTCCCGACCAGCCGGTGGCGCGCGATCAGGGCGAGCGCCGCGGCCGCGTCCCAGCTTTCCATCAGCACGGTACGGGTACCGCAGACCAGCGGCGCCTCCAGTCCATTGGCATAGCCGGAGACGTGGGTGACCGGCGAGGGCATCAGCGTCGCCTCACCCGGCGCCAGCCCCCAGTGCGCCGCACTGGTCCGCAGGATCCGGGCCAGCGTGACGTGGCTGTGCAGCACGCCCTTCGGCCGCCCGGTGGTGCCCGAGGTGTAGAGCACCAACTTGACCCCGCGCGGATCGACCCGCGGCCGGGCGAAGCCCAGCCCGGCGCCCTCGGCGACCAGGGCGGCATAGTCGTCGTCCCCGCTGCCGCGGACCGTGAAGACGTGGGCCAGGCCGGGCAGGCGGTCGCGCAGCCGCCGCGCCATGGCGAGATAGTCGAAGCTGCGGAAGCTGGCCGGGACGAACAGCGCGCGGGCGCCGCAATCGGCCAGCATCTGGGCCACCTCGTGATCGCGGTAGATCGGCACGATCGGGTTGATCACCAGCCCGGACAGCGCCGCCGCCAGGTTGATCACCGCGGCCTCGCGCCAGTTGGGCACCTGGAAGGCGATCACCTCGCCCGGACGCAGCCCGCGGCGGTGCAGCGCCGCGGCCAGCGCGGTCGCCTCGGCCAGCAGGCCGGCGCGGGTCAGCGTGCCCGTGCCGTCGACCACGGCGACGAAATCGGGCTCGGCCGCGGCCAGGCTCTCGGCCATGTCGCCGATCGTGCGCTCGTCCCACAGGTTGCGGCCGACATAGGCCCGATGATGCGGCGGCGGGATCGGCAGCCAGGCCCAGGGGGATGTCGCATCGTGATCCATGCCGCCTGACTGCCCTCCCCTCCCCGCGCGGCCAACTGGCCAAAAGACAAGGCGCCGCGCCTCCCCGACCTGTCACCTCTCGCAGGTTGCCCCGCCGGGCTTAGCTTGCTCTAGATGGCGGACAAGACCTTGTTGGGAGAGCACCGTGGACCACGTCCGCCGCGTCGGCGATGTTGCCGAGATCATGCTCGGCTATGTCGAGAACAAGACCACCTTCCTGACCGACAAGACCATGACGGTCCCGGCCCGCAGCTATACCGATGCGGACCAGTGGCGCGCCGAGATGGAGCTGGTGTTCAAGCGCGTGCCGCTGATGCTGGCCTTCACCGCCGAACTGCCCAACCCCGGCGACTACAAGGCGATGGAGGCGGTCGGCCTGCCCGTGCTGATCAACCGCGACAAGGCCGGCAAGGTGCGCGCCTTCCTCAACGTCTGCTCGCACCGCGGTGCCCCCGTGGCGAACGAAGGGCACGGCAACTGTCCGCGCTTCACCTGCAAGTATCACGGCTGGACCTATGGCCAGGACGGCAAGCTGGTCGGCGTGGCCGAGGCCTCGACCTTCGGCACGATCAACAAGGCCGAGCGCGGCCTGCGCGAGCTGCCCTGCGAGGAGCGCGCGGGGATGATCTTCGTCTGCCTGACCCCCAACGCCCCGATCGAACTCGATGGCTACTTCCGAGGCTTCCTGACCGATTTCGAGGCGCTCGACTTCGACCAGTGGGCCTATCTCGGCTCGCGCACGATCGAGGGCGCCAACTGGAAGATCGCCTTCGACGGCTATCTCGAAGGCTACCACTTCGCCTCGCTCCACCCCGAAACCATCGCCCCGCGGACCCCGTCGAACTGCACGCATTACGAAGGCTTTGGCCCGAACATGCGGATCGGCTTCCCGCAGCGGCGCATCGCCGAGGCGCTCCGCCCGCTCCCCCGCGAGACCTGGGGCACCCAGGAGAACAACGGCTTCGACTTCGTGCGGATCTTCTTTCCCAACGTCTCGGTGTTCATCGCGCCCGAGATCACCCAGGTCGCCCAGCTTTTCCCCGGACCGACGCCCGACAAGAACCGCACCGTGCTCAACTACCTGCGCCGCGAGCCGATCCGCGACGAGGAGGACCGCGCGGCGGTGGAAGGGATGATCAACTTTTTCCGCGACGTGACCTATACCGAGGACTACCTGATCGGGCTGGAGATCCAGCGCGGGCTCGAATCCGGCGCCCATGACGATCTGGTGTTCGGCCGCAACGAACGCGGCAACCAGTTCTTCCACGAATGGCTCAACTGGTATCTCGAGGACGATCCGGCCCGGCCCGAACCGACGATGTGAGCGGTTCGATGGGGACGAACCCGATCGCCCTCGCCTCGGGCGTGCTGCCCGAGTTCGGACCGCTCGACCTCGTTCGCGCCGCCAGCGGCGCCGGGTTCGACGCGGTCGGCCTGTGGGTCGAGCCGGCGCAGTGGACCGCCACGACCACCCGCGAGGTGCGGGCCGCGCTGGTCGATGCGCACCTGCCGGTCATCGATGTCGAAGTGGCCTGGCTCCAGCCCGGCAGCGATCCCGACCTGCACCGGCGGATCATCGATATCGGTGCCGAGGTCGGCGCCGCGAACCTGCTGTGCGTCTCATCCGTGGCGGACCCCGGCGCCACCGCGGCCTGGCTAGCCGACCTGTGCCGTCATGCCGAGGGCAGCGGCCTGCGGATCGCGCTGGAGTTCGGGGTGTTCACCCAGGTCAGGGACCTGACCGCCGCGCTGCAGGTGCTGGCCGCGGTCGATCATCCGCTGCGGGCCCTGCTGCTCGATCCGATCCACGTCGACCGCTCGGGCAGCTCGCTCGACGCGATCGCCGCGCTCGATCCGGCCCTGGTGCCTTACGCCCAGTTCTGCGATGCCCCGGCGGCCCGGCCGGACCCGGATGATTTCGACGCGGTGATCTGCGATGCGATCGACCTGCGCGAACAGTGTGGCGCCGGCGCGCTCCCGCTCGAGCGGTTCTACCGCGCGCTGCCACCGGGTCTGCCGCTGTCCCTCGAGCTGCGCTCGAAGGCCCTGCGCGACGGCTACCCCGATCCGGTCGAGCGGGCCCGGGCGGTGGCCGATGCGACGCGGGCGTGGCTGGCGCGCCACGCCTGAGGCGCCTGCCGGCCCGGGCCGCCCGCCCTTACCAGGGGTGGGGCTCGCCGTTCCATTTGTAGAAATCGCCCGACCGCTCCAGCGGCCAGCCGGCGGCGAGGGCCAGCACGCCGCGCGCGCTCTCTTCCGGGGTGATCTCTGCGCCGGGGCCGCCCATGTCGGTCTGGACATAGCCGGGATGGACGATCCCGATGATGATCCCGCGCTCGCGCAGATCGGCCGCGACCGAGCGCATCAGCCGGCCCAGCGCCGCCTTTGAGGCGGCATAGGCGTGGTAGCCGCCATAGGGCCAGGTCGAGGCCGCGACCTGGCTGGAGAAGTTGATGACCCTCGCTCCGGCGCCCAGCCGCGGAAGGAAGGCGTTGAGCACGCGCAGCGGACCCTTGACGTGGACCGCGAAGGTCTCGTCGAACACGGCCCAGTCGACCGTGTCGAACTCCGCCGGAACCGTGCCGAGCACCCCGGCAACATTGTAGATCAGGTCGATCGGCCCGCTGCCCGTCGCCGCCGCAGCGGCGCGGACCGAGGCCTCGTCGGTCACGTCCATGGCCTGGACGCTGACCCGGCCATCCGACTGCGCGGCCAGCTCGGCCAGGGCGCCAGCCGCGCCGGGATCGCGCGCCATGGCATGGACCCGATCGCCCTGCGCGGCGTGCTGGCGCACCAGCTCGAGCCCGATGCCGCGCCCTGCCCCCGTGACCACTACCTCTGCCATCGCTGTCTCTCCCCTAGCATGTCTGCGGCCGCCGGCGGCCCCTGCCGCTGCTTCGACCGGATCGTCCTGCCGGTAAACTAGCTGTCAGGCCAGTGACCGCTGCGCCCGGACGGGTCTCCTGGCTGTCCGCACTGGCCTTTGTGAGGGCTGACGCAGCCGCGCGGCTTTGGCAGCAAGGCGCAAAGCCAGAACACGTCCAGCGGGAGAGCCTGTGAGCTCAGCATATCCGGCCCATGTTCCGACCGACCGCGTGGTCGACGTCGACATCTACGCGCTGCCCGGCCAGAGCGACGATTTCCACCTCGCGTGGAAAGCGCTGCAGGACAGCGCCCCCGCCCTGGCCTGGACCCCGCGCAACGAGGGCCACTGGATCGCGCTGCGCGGCGATATCCTGGCCGAGGTCCAGTCTGACCACACGCGCTTTTCCAACCGGGTGATCGTGTTGCCCAAGTCGGTGGGCGAGCTGCATGCGCTGATCCCCACCACGATCGACCCGCCCGAGCACCGGCCCTATCGCAAACTGCTCAACGACGGCATGGCGCTTGCCCGGGTGCGGCGGATGCACGAGACCATCCGCGCCGAGGCGGCGGCGCTGATCGACGGCTTCGCCGCAGCCGGGCGCTGCGACTTCACCCGCGACTTTGCCGAGGTCCTGCCGATCCGTATCTTCCTCGCGCTGGTCGACCTGCCGTTGACCGATGCCCCGCTGATCCGCCGCTGGGCCGAAGCGATGACCCGGCCCAATCCGCCCATGCCGTTCGAGGAGGCCCGCGCGGCCTTCTTCAGCTACCTCGATCCGATCATCGCCGCGCGCCGCGCGCAGCCCGGCGACGACCTGCTCAGCCGCATGGTCACCGCCGACATGGACGGACGCACCCTGAGGCGGGACGAGGCGCTGTCGCTGTGCACCCAGGTGCTGATCGCCGGGGTGGATACCGTGGTGAACTTCCTGGGCTTCGTCATGCTGTTCCTGGCGCGCGAGCCGGGGACACGGGCGCAGCTGGCGGCGATGGCCTTCCCCGGGGTGCTCACCGCCACGCATGAGCTGTTCCGCCGCTTCGGGCTGGTGACGATCGCCCGGATCGTGCGCGAGGACATGGAGTTCCACGGCTGTCCGCTGAAGGCCGGTGACATGGTCTGCGTGCCGACCCAGATCCATGGCCTGGACGAGGCGATCAACCCCGACCCGCTGAGGGTCGACCTGACCCGGCGCGGCGGGCGCCATTCGGCCTTCGGCTCGGGCCCGCACCTGTGCCCCGGGCAGGAGCTGGCCCGCGCCGAGGTGGCGATCACGATCCACGAATGGCTGCAGCGGATTCCCGACTTCCGCCTTGCCGCCGAGGCCGATACCCACTGCTCGGGCGGGATCGTCGGCCAGGTCAATCGCGTGGTGTTGGAGTGGGACCGATGAACAAGCCGCCTTTCGACGCCGAAGCCGCGCTGCGCGACTATGTCGCCCGGCGGGACATCACCGATGCGGTGCAGCGCTACCTGCGCGGGCTCGACCGGCTTGACCCCGATCTCGTGCGCTCGGCCTTCACGGCCGATGCCTGGGTCGATTGCGGACTGATGGCGGGGCCAGCCGAGACCTTCGTGCCCTTCGCGATGGAGCTGCTGGGCGCGATGGAGGCCAACCAGCACCTGATGGGCCAGCTGCGGATCGAACTCCACGACGAGTTCAGGGCCAGCGGCGAGGTCTACTTCCAGGCCTGGCACGCCAGCCGCGACGAATCGGGTGCGCCGCGCGACCTGTTCATCGCCGGGCGCTATGTCGACGAGTACGCCTGCGACAATGGCGAGTGGAAGATCCACCGGCGCCACCTTATCACCGACTGGACAAGGGACGAACCGGCCGACCGCAGCGTCCTCGAAGCCCCGACCACCAATCGCGGCGGACGGAGCGGAGAGGATTTCAGCGAGCGGCGCAACTGGCCGGCATAACGCCCGAGAATTCTGGAGAGCAGTCCGATGAACGCACCGCAGCCCGTCTCGCGCTATTCGCAGGAATTCGACCTGCCGGTCCGGGGCGACACGATCACCGCCGATCGCTACATCACGCGCGAATGGATGGAGCTGGAGAACAAGCACCTCTGGCCCAAGGTCTGGCACCTCGGCGGCATGCTGGCCGACCTGGCCGAGCCGGGCGACGTGATCCGCCACAACCTGGGCAAGGAATCCGTGATCATGGTGCGGCAGGAGGACGGCGCGGTCCGCGCCTTCTACAACACCTGTCCGCACCGCGGGAACCGGCTGATCCTGGGCGAGGTCGCCTCGGTGCCGCGCATCACCTGCGGCTACCACGCCTGGCAGTTCGATCTGGATGGCACGCTGGTCAAGGTGCAGGATCCCGACGACTTCGCCGGGGGAGACCCCTGCGGCAAGGTCCGCCTCGCCGAGCTGCGCTGCGAAACCTGGGGGCCGTTCGTGTGGTGGTGCATGGACGATGACGTCAAGCCGCTGCTCGAATGGCTCGAGCCTTATCCCGAGCGGCTCAAGGGCTACCAGCTCGAGAACTGGGTGCGCGTGCTCAACGTCTCGGCTGACTGCGAGTTCAACTGGAAAATCATCCGCGACAATTTCAACGAGAGCTACCACCTCCCGACGATCCATCCCGAGCTGGCCACGTTCATCAACGACGGGCTGCCCACCACCCTGTTCGAGATGTACCCATCCGGACACAACGCGATGTGGATGGTCGGCCACCAGGCCACGACGCGAGTGGACTACGAGAGCGGCGACGTGCCGCCGGGGCTCTACGAGGCGGCCGAGGCCTGGGGAATCGACCCCAAGGCGTATCGCGGCCGCACCAGCGCGATCCGCGAGGCGGTGATCGAGGCCAAGCGCCGGCTTGGCCCGTCGCGCGGCTATCACAACTATGCGACGATGACCGACCAGCAGCTGGTGGACTATTTCCACTGCACGATGTTCCCCAACGTCACGCTGACGATGTCGCCCGAGCAGTGCCAGATCCTGCGCACCGAACCGCACCCGACGGATCCCGAGAAGTGCGTGTTCCAGCATTGGTGCCTCTATCCGCCGATCGAGGGGATGACCGAGGTGATGACACCGGTCGGCCCGGCGCCGTTCCGTCAGGATGCGATCCAGCGGCACAGCACCTATGGCGACGGCGTATCCCTGGGCTTCGTCGCCGATCAGGACCTGTCGATCGGCACCAGCCAGCAGCAGGGCCTCAACTCGCGCGGGTTCAAGGGGTGCATCCTGCCCAACCAGGAGAAGCGGGTGCAGCGCTTCCACGAGCTGCTCAACGACTACGTCCTGGGCAAGGACTGAGGCCATGACCGTCTGCCCGCTCGAGGATCGCCTGGCGCTGCACGACCTGACCGTGGCCTTCGCCCATGCCGTGGACAGGATGCAGGATGCCGGCGAGGTTGCGGCCTGCTTCACCGAGGATTGCACGATCGACCTGACCGGTATCGGCATGGCCGACGTGGTGACCGGGCACGCCGGGCTTCGCGGCTTCTACGCAGGCGCCTTCGCGGCCAATTCGCACCTGGCGCACATCGTCAGCAATCTGGCTGTGACCGCCTATGATGGCGAGACCGCCGCGGTGCGTGCCTATGTCACCGCGATGGCGCGCGGCAAGGACGGCGGCGGAATGACGGTCCACGGCCGCTACTACTTCGGCGCCCGGCGCACGGCCGATGGCTGGCGCTTCACCGGCTATACCATGGACTTCCTGCTCCCACCCGGGTGACCCGGAGGGTTTCCTCGAGGAAACTCCCCCCGGTCTGGGATTGCGCGGTGGTCGTGGCGGGGCTGGCCTTGCGGGCGGCGCCCTTGTCCCGTCACGCCGGGCCTGACCCGGGATGACGACCGCAGATGGGCGGATGATGCGGCTGGCACCCCCGCCCCCTGCCTCACACCTGGCTGAAGCCGCCGTCGATCGCGAACTCGCCGCAGGTGGCGAAGCTGGCAGCTTCGGAGGCGAGATAGACCACGATCCCACCCATCTCGTCGGGCCGGCCCATCCGTCCGATCGGGTGGCGCTGGTTGAGCCCGGCGCGCGATGCCTCGACCGAGGGCACCGCGCCCAGTTCGACATAGCGCTCCATGATGCTCTCGATCATCGGCGTCTCCACCCCGCCGGGATGGATCGAGTTGACGCGGATGTTGTAGCCCAGCGCCGCGAATTCGGCGCCCATGCACTTGGTCAGCATCTTCACCGCCGCCTTGCTGGTGCAGTAGGCCGCGTTGAACGCCGCGCCGCGCAGCCCGCCGACGCTCGAGAAGTTCACGATCGAAGCCCCGCCCGGGCGCGCCCGGCCGCCCGCCTTGAGCAGGTCGAGCAGCACCTGGCTGCCGATGACCACGGCATCGACATTGACCGCGTTGACCCGGTGCCATTCGGCCAGCGGGGTCGCCTCGAGCTTGCCGACGATCGAGATGCCGGCATTGTTGACCAGCACGTCGAGCCGGCCGTGCCGTTCGCGCACCGCCGCCTCGACCCGGCGCCAGTCGGCCTCGCTGGTCACATCATGCTGGAGGTAGAGCGCGGCGCCGGCAATCTCGGCGGCGGGGGCCATATCGGTGGCGATCACCGTGGCGCCGGCCGCAGCCAGGGCCTGGACGACCGCGCGGCCGATCCCGCCGCTGGCTCCGGTGACGACCGCGACGGTGTCGGGCAGGGCGATGGTCATGCGGGCAACTCCTATTGCGCGGTCCAGCCGCCATCGATCACCAGCTCGGCGCCGGTCATGTAGGCGCTGTCCGCGCTGGCGAGGAAGAACACGCCGCTGGCGAGTTCGGCGGGATCGGCCAGGCGACCGAGCGGGGTCTGCGCGCACATTGCGTCGACCAGCACCTGCGGATCGTCGGCCACGCCCTTGTCGACCCAGCGTTGGAAGCCTTCCTTCAGCAGCGGCGTCAGGACGAAGCCGGGGTGCAGCGAATTGGCGCGGATCGGCATTTTCTTCTGCGCATACTCGATCGCGATGCCCTTGGTGAACAGCCGCACCGCGCCCTTGGTGGCATTGTAAGCCGAGACCTCCGAGAAGCCGACCAGCCCCATGATCGAGCTGACGTTGATGATCGAGGAGCCACCCTGCACGGCCGCGCCGCTGGCCGCGAGCAGCGGGGTGAAGGTCTTCACCCCGAGGAACACGCCGTCGACGTTGATGTCCATGATCCGGCGCCAGCTCTCCATGGTCAGGGTCTCGACCGGGCCGGTCAGGTCGACCCCGGCGTTGTTGACCAGGATGTGGAGCCGGCCGTGCCGCTCGGTCACGAGATCGCGTGCGCGCTGCCAGTCGTCCTCGCGGGTGACATTGGCCTGGACGTAGCTGGCGGCCTGGCCCAGCCGGGCCAGGGTGCTGCCGGCCAGCGCGCTGTCGGGCGCGTCGAGATCGGACAGGACCACCTCCGCCCCCTCGGCCAGAAACCGCTCGACACAGGCGAGCCCGATCCCGCGCAACCCCCCCGAAACGAAGGCGACCCGGCCCTGCAAGCGCTGTGCACCCAGTTCCATCGCCTCAGACCCCCATCATACCGGCGGTCGTCGCGCCGTCGATCGCGTATTCCGCGCCGGAGATGAACGCGGCCTCGTCGCTGGCGAGATAGGCAACCAGCCCGGCCACCTCGTGGAGCTGCGCCATGCGCTTCATCGGCGCCATGCCTTCATAGATCGCGCGGGCGGCGGCGGGGTCGGGCTGGGCGTTCATGATCTGCTGGATCAGCGGGGTCTCGACCACCCCGGGGAGGATCGCGTTGACCCGGATGGCATAGCCCTGCTGGCCGCAATGCACCGCCGCCGACTTGGCGAGGGCGCAGACCGCGGCCTTGGTCACCGAATAGGTCACGTAGTTGCCCAGCGGGCGGGTGGCGTTCATCGACGAGTTGACGATGATCGCGCCGCGCGGACCGTCGGGGTTGCGCTTCATTCCCCTGATGGCGTGCTGCACGGTCAGCATGACCCCGGTCTGGTTGACCGCGACGACATGGTCCCAGCCCTCGATCCCGACCTCCTCGATGCTGGCGTCGCCGCTTTCGGTGCCGGCATTGGCAAAGGCGATGTCGAGCCGGCCCTCGGCGCCCAGGATCTCGTCGATCAGGCCCGGCCAGGAGGATGCGTCCTGCACCCGCAGCTTGCGGAACACGGCGCCGGTGGCCGCGCAGAGCGCCGCGGCCTCGGCCTCCTTCGAGCCGGTGAACCAGACCCTGGCGCCCTCCTCGCTCAGCCGCGCCACGGTTGCCGCGCCGATCCCGGTCGTCCCGCCCGTGACAAGCGCGACCTTGCCTTCAAGTCTCCTGGTCACATGATCTCTCCCGCGCATTCTGCACCGTCTTGTGGCAGATGTGGTGACGCCCCGCGACGGTCGGCGCAACCTATGCTTTCAGCAAGGTGACGCACGCACGCGCGCGGGGCAGAACCGGAAGAAATCGCCAGAATCGGCGTGCGGGAGCAAGGACATGGCCGAAAGTGATCCGAACGTGGGCGCGGGGAATCCGGCAGGTGCCGGGGGCCGCTGCGAGGCGATCAGCTGGCAGGAGCTGCTGGCGCAGGATTCGCGCCCGGCCCCGGCGATGCTGACCGAGGAGAGCTACGAGTACCGCGGCTCCGAGCCGCTGGCCGCCGAACGCTATACCTCCGAGGCCTTTGCAAAGCTCGAGCGCGAGCGGATGTGGCCCTATGTGTGGCAGTTCGCCGCGCGCGAGGAGGACATCCCCGAGCCGGGCGACTTCACCGTGTTCGAGAATGCCGGCCGCTCGTGGCTGATCAGCCGGCAGGATGATGGCTCGGTCAAGGCGATGCACAATGTCTGCCTGCACCGCGGCCGCAAGCTGCGCACCGAGGACGGCGCGGCCGACCGCTTCGTCTGCCCGTTCCACGGCTTCGCCTGGAACAAGGACGGCAGCTTCGCCGGGATGCCCTGTTCGTGGGACTTCAAGCACCTGTCGGCCGACAAGATGAACCTGCCCGAGGCCGAGGTGGGCCGCTGGGGCGGCTACATCTTCCTGCGCGAGGAGCGCGGCGGGCCGAGCCTCGAGGACTACCTTGCCCCCCTGCCCGAATTCTTCAAGCGCTGGCGGCACGAGGAATGCGCCACGGTGATCTGGGTGGCCAAGGAGGTTCCGGCCAACTGGAAAGTCACCGCCGAGGCGTTCATGGAAGCCTGGCACACGGTGGTCACCCACCCGCAGCTGCTGCCCTTCACCGGCGATGCCAATTCGGCCTACTGGATCTATGGCGACAACGTGAACGTCAATCACGTGCCCTTCGGGATCATGAGCCCGCACGTCGACCCCGCGGGCAAGACCCAGCAGTGGATCGTGGACGAGTTCTGCAAGTACAACGGCCGCTCGGCCGACAATTACGACCCGTCGGGCGATCCCTTCGCGGTGACCGTGCCCGACGGGATGACCGCGCGCGCCGCGCTGGGCGCGGCGATGCGCGCCGGCTACACCGCGCAGACCGGCTACGACCACGATCACGCCACCGACGCCGAGCTGCTCGACGGGCTCGTCTACAACGTGTTCCCCAACTTCGCGCCGTGGGGCGGGTTCATGCCGAACATCGTCTACCGCTGGCGCCCGGGCCAGACCCCCGACACCTGCCTCATGGAGGTGCGCATCCTCGCCCGCGTCAAGCAGGGTGAGCCGATGCCGCACGGCGTGCCGATGAAGCTGCTGACGCCCGAGCAGAAGTGGACCGATGCGCCCGAGCTGGGCGTGCTGGGCCACGTGTTCGAGCAGGACATGGACAACCTGCCCTACGTGCAGGAGGGCCTCCACGCCTCCAAGACCGGCCAGGTCAACCTGGGCGACTACCAGGAAATCCGCATCCGCCAGTTCCACCAGACGCTCGACAAGTACCTCAACGGCACGCTGGGGAAGACCGCGTGAGCGAGGCGGCCGAGGCCGGGGCCCATCCGCCCCGGATCAACTGCGTGCTGGTCTGCGGCGGGGTCTGGCACGACATGGACTTCGCCCGGCTCGAGCTGCTCAAGCTGCTGGCCGAGGATCCGGCGGTGCGCACCCGCGTGTTCGAGGACTACGAGAACCTCGAGGCGCTGGCCGCCGCGGACATCCTCATCACCTACACCTGCGACGTCACGCCCTCGCTCAAGGCGCAGGAAGCGCTGCGCGACTGGGTGGCGAAAGGCGGGCGGTGGTATGCCCTGCACGGGACCAACTCGGTGCTGCGGCTGCTCGACAGCGGCCTGTGGGACGCGCCGCGCTGGGCGCCCCTGCTGATGGACCTGCTCGGCTCGCAGTTCATCTCGCACCCGCCGATCGCGCCCTATACCGTGACCGTGGCCGATCCCGACCACCCGCTGGTCGCCGGGGTGCAGCCATTCGAGACCACCGACGAGCTCTATCACCTCGAGACCCACGGCGACCTGCACGTGCTGCTCGAGACCGAGTGCACCGAGGAAGGCACCGGCTTCGTCGAGGCCGCCGGGGCGCCGGGCAGGCACCCGGTCATGTACATCAAGACCCACGGCAAGGGCGCGGTGCTGTACAACACGCTGGGTCATTGCCGCGGCCACTATGATCTTCAGCCGCTGCTCGACTGGTGGCCCACCGTTGACCGCTGCGCCTGGGACCTGCCGGTGTTCTACGACCTGCTGCGCCGGGGCATCGGCTGGATCAAGCAGCGCGAGCGGGGGTAGCGGACGTTGCGCTCAAACGCGCAGAGGCCGCCCAGAACGTATTCGCACACCCGCAGAACGGCACATCGTCAAAACCATCGTCGTCCCGGGCTTGCCTGCCCTGACGGAGGTCAGGGACCCGGAACCGGGAGGTTCTTCCCCAACCGTAGCCACGCCAGCCCTGCCCCGGCTGACGGCCGGGGCGACGATCAGGGGGTGTTCGTGTGTTCCGTGCCGAGCGGATCTGGCTGTCCACTCCTGGGCGCAAGCCGCCAAGCCGAGGTCGGCCCTCCCCTCCATCCCGTCATGCCAGCGCAGGCTGGCATCTTCCCCGGCGGGGCGGGAGATCCCAGCCTTCGCTGGGATGACGGATACCGGGCGCAACCCGCCGAGCCCATGTCAGTCCTCCCCTCCACCCCGTCATGCCAGCGCAGGCTGGCATCTTCTGCGGCGAGGCGGGAGATCCCGGCCTTCGCCGGGATGACGGGTATCGGGCGCAAGCTGCCGAGCCCATGTCGGCCTGACCCTCCACCCCGTCATGCCAGCGCAGGCTGGCATCTTCGGCGGCGAGGCGGGAGATCCCAGCCTGCGCCGGGATGACGGGCCCTATGCAAATCCGCCGACGTTCGTCCGGCGCCCCGCTTCCCCTCTCACGCCACCCCGGCGAAGCGGTCGAGCGCGGCGTCGGGTTCATCGGGCCAGCGCGACAGAACCAGCAGGCGCTTGTGGGCATGGCCGATCGACAGCTCGTCGCTAACCCCCATCCCGCCGTGGAACTGGGTCATTTCGTGGCCAAGCGCGATCGAGGCCGAGCCGATGAACGCCCGCACCCCGGCAACCGCCTGGGCGAACTCGGGTTTGCCCCAGGACACCAGCGCCAGATTGAGCAGCGCCCGCGCCTGCTCGATCGCGGCATACTGCGCCACCATGCGGTGCTGGATCGCCTGGAAACTGCCCAGCCGCAGGCCGAACTGTTCGCGCGTGGTCAGGTATTCGCGGGTTTCGCCGAAGATGCGTTCCATGATCCCCAGCGCCTCGGCGCTGCGGGCCAGCGAGGCGAGCACGTCGGCGGACTCGATCGCGGCCACGCCGCCTGCCAGCAGTAGGGCCGGGGTGTCACTGAAGGTGAGCGACACGGCCACGCCGCCATCGGCCAGCCGCCATTCCTCACGCACCAGTCCGGGGGCGTCGGCCGTGACCAGATAGAGCGCCACACCCTCGGGCTCGGCGGCCGGGCCGGCGTGGCGGGCCGAAACGATGTAGCCGTCGGTACCGGCGCCGGCAGGCACGTAGGCCTTGTGGCCGGTGATCCGCGGACCGTCATCAGCCTCCCCGGCGCGGCACTCGATCCACAGCCGGCCCGGCCGTCCGCGCTGTTCGGCATGGGCCAGCGCAACCCGGCGCGAGCCCTCGACCAGGCCGGGCAGCCAGTCCGCACGGACATCGGCAGATGCGGTCGCGGCCAGCAGCCGGCCGGCCAGCAGCACGTTCTCGATCAGGGGTTCGACCACCAGGCCGCGGCCCATCGCCTCGAACACCGTGGCGATCCCGGTGGCATCCAGCCCCAGCCCGCCGGCATCCTCGTCGAACAGGGCGCCGATCAGCCCAAGCTCGCCCAGCAGCGCCCAGTTGGCCGGCGAAAAGCCGGCGGGCTCGGCCAGGTAGCGCCGGCGGCGGTCCATGTCGTAGTGGTCGGTGATGAAGCGCTCGGCCAGGGCCTTGAGCATTTCCTCATCTTCGCTCAGGTCGAAGTTCAACGGCAGTCCCCTCTTGGGGTGCGACACTAGCAGGATCGTCGCGGCCACCACGCTGGGCAAAGTGTCAGGTCTTCCGCGATTGTATCCTCACTAAATGCACTATAGACAAAGACAAACAACGCCAGGGAGTAGGCCGCTGCTGTCTCAGGATCGCATTGACGCAGTCCGGGTCGATGCCCCGCAAGACATCCGTCGCGCGGCGCAGGCGCTGCATGAGATCGCGCTCTCGTGCGGGTTTCGCGCGGCCCCGGCCCATGACATCGCCGACAAGCGCACCCCGGTCGATGCCGAAGGCAACGTACTCGCCCGCGACGTGTTCGGCTGGTCCGAGGATGACCGGGTGTGGTGGCGCAACTCGCGCATCGCGCTCGATTCCCCGCTGACCACCGCCTGCCGGTTCGAGAGCCAGCCGTTCTGGGTCAATGCCAAGGGCTTCCACCTGCGTCAGCCCAACGCCTATCTCGAGGCGATCAACCTGGCCAATTTCGAGAGCCGGGCCATGACCCGCGCGGCGATCGTGGTGCCGGTGCATCTGCCTTTCGGTCAGATCGGGGCGGTCAGCTTCAATCCGCTCGACCCCGACCACACCGACCTGAGCGAGGAGTTCCTTGCCTATGGCGATGCCTTCGGGGTCTATGCGCGAACCTTCATCGCCACCTATCTGCACGTCATGGGCTCGATCCAGTCGCTGCCGCCGGAATCGCGGCTGTCCAAGCGCGAGGTCGAGTGTCTGCGCTGGGCGGCGATCGGCAAGACCGATCTCGAGATCAGCATGATCATGTCGCGCAGCCGGGCGACGGTGCGGTTCCACATCCACAACGCCTCGGTCAAGCTCAACGCGGTCAACCGTAGCCAGACCGTGTTCAAGGCGGCGCAGCTGGGCTATATCTCGCTGGGCCACTAAGCCCGGACGCCGCCCCGCCGCGGCCGCCCTGCCCGAAGTAGCAGCCTAGCGTTTTGATGAGTCAAACTGCGCGGCAAACCGGGCTTTAAGACGATCAATCAGAATCGTGTCGAGAGGCGGAACACCTGGCCATGCGCCCCATTGCCCCCGGGCTGTTTACCGAGGAAAGCCAGCCGCGGCTGGTGGGCGGGCGTCATCGCGAGACGGGCCGGATCGTGTTCCCCTGCCCTCCGGGCGACGACTATGTGCCCTTTCCGCTCGCGCGGCAGGGCACCTTGTGGTCCTACACGATCCAGCGCTACCGCCCCAAGTCGCCGCCCTACGCCGGCCCCGAAGCCTTCGCGCCCTGGCCGGTCGGCTATGTCGAGCTGCCCGGCGAGACGATCGTCGAGGCGCGGCTGTGCGAGGTCGACTTTGCCGCGATCCGCATCGGCATGCCGCTTGAGCTGACCTTCGTCCCGCTTGATCCGGAGGCGCCCGAACCCGTGCTGGTCCATGCCTTCCGCCCGGCGCGAGGTGCAGCATGAGCGACGTCTGCATCGTCGGCATCGGCATCCACCGCTTCGGCCGGACCGATGGCCTGTCGGGCCTGCAGCAGGGGGTCCATGCGGTCCGCGCTGCGCTGGGCGATGCCGGGGTGGACTGGCCGCAGATCCAGTTTGCCTATGGCGGCTCGGATGCGGCCGGCAATCCCGACACGATGGTCGAGCAGCTCGGCCTGACCGGGGTGCAGTTCATCAACGTCAAGAACGGCTGCGCGACCGGCGGATCGGCGCTGTTCTCGGCGCAGATGGCGATCAAGTCGGGTGAGTTCGAGCTGGGCCTCGCGGTCGGCTTCGACAAGCACCCGCGCGGCGCGTTCAACGCCCTGCCGGCCGAGTACAACCTGCCGGACTGGTACGGCGAGGCCGGCTACATGATCACGACGCAGTTCTTCGCGGCGAAGATCATGCGCTACATGCACGAATTCGGCATCTCGCCGACCAGCCTTGGCCGGGTGGCCGAAAAGGCCTTCCGCAACGCGGTCCACGCCCCCCATGCCTGGCGCCGCGAACCGGTCGATCTGGACACGATCATGGGCGCGCCGCTCGTCTCCGATCCCTATACCAAGTACATGTTCTGCTCGCCCGCCGAGGGCGGCGTGGCGCTGGTGCTGGCCAGCGAGAGGAAGGCGCGCGAACTGGGCAAGCCGCTGATCCGGCTGAAGGCAGCCACCATGCGGACCCGCCCGCCCGGCTCGTTCGAGGTGTTTGCCCCGTCGATCGATATCGCCCGCGGCGGCTCGGCCACCCGCATCGCCGCGGCCGACGCGTTCCGCCAGGCGGGGATCGGCCCGGACGAGATCGCCGTGGCGCAGCTGCAGGACACCGAGGCCGGGGCCGAGATCATGCACATGGCCGAGAACGGCTTCTGCGCCGATGGCGAGCAGGAGGCCTGGCTGGCCGAGGGCCGCACCGAACTGGCGGGACGCCTGCCGGTCAACACCGACGGCGGCTGCCTGGCCTGCGGCGAGCCGATCGGCGCCTCGGGGCTCCGGCAGGTCTATGAGAACGTCGTGCAGCTGCGCGGCGATGGGGGCGGCCGGCAGGTGCCGGGCAGCCCGCGCACGGCCTACAGCCACGTCTACGGGGCCCCCGGCGTGTCGGCCGTAACGATCCTGGAGCGCTGATGGACATCGACTACTCCCCCAGCGACGCCGCCTTCCGTGACGAGGTGCGCGCCTTTCTTGCCGCCGAGCTGCCCGAGGCGGTGCGCGCCGGGGCCGCGGCCTCCCCCACGGTGTTCGTCGAACCGAACATCGGGCAGGTGTGGAATGCCGTGCTCCACCGCAAGGGCTGGCTGGGCTATCAGTGGCCGGCCGAGCATGGCGGCACCGGCTGGCCGCCGCTGTGGCGCTATATCTTCGAGAAGGAATGCGCCCTGGCCGGCGCCCCCAACCTCACCGTGCTGGGCCTGAAGCTGGTGGCCCCGGTGATCTGGACCTTCGGCAATGCGGCGCAGCAGAAGCATTATCTGCCGCGCATCCTGTCCGGCGAGGACTACTGGTGCCAGGGTTTCTCCGAGCCGGGTTCGGGCTCGGATCTCGCCTCGCTGCAATGCAAGGCGGTCTTGACCCATGACCCCGTGCGGGGCGATCACTATGTCCTCAACGGGTCGAAGATCTGGACCACCCACGCGCACCATGCCAACCGCATGTTCTGCCTGGTCCGCACCGATCCCGAGGCGCGCAAGCAGGCCGGGATCTCGTTCCTGCTGGTCGATCTCGACCAGCCCGGAGTATCGATCCGCCCGATCCTCAGCACGGCCGGCGACCACGAGGTCAACCAGGTGTTCCTCGAGGATGTGATCGTCCCCGTGGCCGACCGCGTAGGCGAGGAAGGCCAGGGCTGGGCCATCGCCAAGTTCCTGCTCGAGAACGAGCGCGGCGGATCGTGCCATGCCCCCAAGCTGTGCTATGATCTGGACCGGCTTGAGGAGGCCGCCCGGACCGAAAGCGACGGTCGCGGCGGGGTCATGGCCGATGATCCGCACTGGCGCCGCCGCGTCGCCCGCGCGCGGCTGTCCGCCCAGGCGCTGGAGATGATCGAGCTGAAGATCATCTCCGAGATCGCGAAGGGCCGCCAGCCCGGTCCGCAGACCTCGGTGACCAAGCTGCTCGCCTCCAACCTGCGCCAGGAGATCGACCTCCTGGCGGTGGATCTCTACGGTGCGGCCGGGCTGCAGCTGGAACAGAGCCGGCCGCTCTATGGCGACAATGCGCCGCACCCGGTACATTCGCGCGAGGCCCAACTGGCGGCCCCGCGCTATCTCAACAGCCGGGCCTGGACGATCTTTGGTGGTACCAACGAGGTCCAGGCCAATATCATCGCGAAGTCCGTGCTGGGCCTGTAAAACAGAGACGGGGTAGAGGAATGCAACTGAGCCGGGACGCGCTGCTACGCGCCTATCGCAGGATGAAGGTGATCCGCGAGTTCGAGGAGCGCCTGCACGTCGAGATCATGACCGGCGAGATCGCCGGGTTCACCCACCTCTACTGCGGCCAGGAAGCCGTCGCGGTAGGCGTGTGCGAGCATCTCGACGCCGCCGACAAGATCATCTCGACGCACCGCGGCCATGGCCACTGCCTGGCCAAGGGCTGCGACGTGACCGCGATGATGAAGGAGATCTGGGGCAGCCGCGAGGGACTCGGCAAGGGCAAGGGCGGCTCGATGCACATCGCCGACATCGAGGTCGGCATGCTCGGCGCCAACGGCATCGTCGGCGCCGGCGCGCCGATCGCGGTGGGTGCGGCGCTCTCGGCCAAGATCGACGGTCCCGGCCCGGACGGGCTGCGCGTGTCGATCGCCTTCTCGGGCGACGGCGCCTGCAACCAGGGCACCACCTTCGAGGCGATGAACTTTGCCGTGGTCACCCAGGCTCCGTGCATCTTCGTCTTCGAGAACAACCACTATTCCGAGCACACCGGAGTGGACTACGCGGTCGGCACCGCGGGCGACATCGCCAGCCGCGCCGAGGCCTTCGGCATGAAGGCCTGGCGCGCCGACGGGACCGACTTCTTCGCGGTCCACGACACGATGCGCGAAGTGCTGGCCCACGTCCGGGCCGGCAACGGCCCCGCCGCGGTCGAGTTCGACACGGAACGCTTCTTCGGCCATTTCGAGGGTGACCCGCAGCGCTACCGCGGCCCGGGCGAGCTCGACCGGATCCGCGCCGAGCGGGACTGCCTGAAGAAGTTCCGCGCCAGCGTGACCGCCGCCGGCCTGCTCGGCGACGCCGATCTCGACGCGGTGGACAGCGAATCGCTCGACGCGATCGAGGCCGCGGTCACCGCCGCGCGCGCCGCCGCCCGCCCGACCGCCGAGGACGTCCTGACCGACGTCTACATCTCGTACTGAAGGGGGCCGCGCAAATGGCACAGATGATGTACCGCGATGCCGTCCTGTCGACGATCGCAGAGGAAATGGCCCGCGACCCCAGCGTGGTGGTGCTGGGCGAGGACGTGGTCGGCGGCATGGGCACCGCCGGCGGGCCCGAGGCGATCGGCGGGATCTGGTCGACCTCGACCGGCCTGTTCGGCCAGTTCGGCGCCAATCGCGTGATCGACACCCCGATTTCCGAAAGCGCGATCATCGGCGCGGCCTCGGGCCTGGCGCTGTCGGGCAAGCGCCCGGTGGCCGAGCTGATGTTCGCCGACTTCATCGGCGTCTGCCTGGACCAGATCTGGAACCAGATGGGCAAGTTCCGCTACATGTTCGGCGGCAAGTCGAAGTGCCCGGCGGTGATCCGCATGGCCTATGGCGCCGGTTACAACGCGGCCGCGCAGCACAGCCAGTCGGTCCACCAGATCCTGACCGGCATGCCCGGGCTGAAGGTGGTGATGCCCAGCACCCCGGCCGACGTGAAGGGCCTGTTGCGCACCGCGATCCGCGACGACGATCCGGTGATCTTCCTCGAGCACAAGGCGCTCTACGGCATGTCGGGCGAGGTTCCCGACGATCCGGATTTCATGATCCCCTTCGGCCATGCCCGCCTGACCCGCGCCGGCCAGGACGTGACCATCGTCTCGTCCGGGCTGCTGCTGGGCTTCTGCGAAGCGGTGGCCGACAAGCTCGCTGCCGAAGGGATCGGCTGCGACGTGATCGACCTGCGCACGACCAGCCCGCTCGACGAGGAGGCGATCCTCGATTCGGTCGAGGTGACCGGGCGGCTGGTGGTGGTCGACGAGGCGCCGCCGCGCTGCGGGCTGGCCGCCGACCTCTGCGCGCTGGTGTCGAACAAGGCCTTCGCCAGCCTCAAGGCCCCGCCCGAAGCGGTGACCCCGCCCCACACCCCGATCCCGTTCGCGCGCGAGCTGGAATCGGCGTACCTCCCCTCGGTCGACAAGATCGAGGCGGGTGTGCGCAAGGTGCTCGGCTGGCGCTGAAGGAGGCGATGATGGCCGATATCCGCCCCTTCTGCATGCCCAAGTGGGGCATCGAGATGACCGAGGGAACCCTCGCCGAATGGATGGTGCAGGAGGGTGACGCCTTCACGCGCGGGCAGACGCTGTGCCTGATCGAAACCGCCAAGATCACCAACGAGGTCGAGGCCGAGTACGACGCGGTGGTGCGCCGCGTGCTGGTCGGCGCGGGCGGCGAGGCGCAGCCGGTCGGCGCGCTGCTGGCGGTCTTCGCCGATGCGGCCGCGACCGAGGCCGAGATCGAGGCTTTCATCGCGGCCTTCCGCCCGGCGGAAACGGCGGTGGCCGCGAAGGCAGCCGCGCCTGCCCCTGCCCCCGCCCCCGCTCCTGCTCCTGCTCCGGCGGCGGCCCCAGCGCCGACGCCGATCGTGACCAACCGACCGATCAGCCCGGAGGCGCTCAAGCTGGCCGAAACCCACGGGGTCGACCTGGCCGGCATCGCCGGTTCGGGCCGCAATGGGCGGATCACCTATCAGGACGTCCATCAGGCCCTGCGCCCGGCCACCGCGCCGGCGCTGAAGGGACCGGCCCAGCTGGTCGAGGACAATGCCCGGGCCTTCGCCTCGCCGCTCGCGCGGCGGCTCGCGGCGCTCCACGGGATCGACCTGGCCGGCCTGACCGGGACCGGCCCGCGCGGCCGCATCTCGAAGGCCGACGTGCTGGCCAAGGTGCCGGTGCCGGGGCCCGGCCCCGCCGCACCGGCCTTCGCGCCGGTGGCCAACCTGCCCGAGATCGTGCCCTTCGATCGCATCCGCAAGGTGGTGGCGCAGCGGCTCACCGCGGCCAAGCAGGAGATCCCGCACTTCTACCTGCGGATTTCGGCGCGCGCCGACGACCTGGTCGCCCTGCGCAAGACCGCCAACCTCGTGCTCGGCTGCAAGGCCTCGCTCAACGACTACATGGTCAAGGCCGTGGCGCTCGCGCTGGCCCGCCATCCGGACATCAACGTCCAGGTCCACGGCGAGGCGCTGCACCGCTTCCCCCATGCCGATGTCGCGATCGCCGTCGCCAGCCCCAAGGGCTTGGTGACCCCGGTGGTGCGCCAGGCCGACCGGCTGCGGATCGACCAGCTGGCCGCCGAGAGCCGCCGCCTGATCGACAAGGCCATGGCCGGCAAGCTGAGCTACGAGGACATGGAGGGCGGAACCTTCTCGGTTTCCAACCTCGGGATGATGGGAATCGAGGCGTTCGACGCGATCATCAACCCGCCGCAGGCCGCGATCCTCGCGGTGGGCGCGGTCACCCGTCAGCCGGTCGAGACCGAGCAGGGCGATATCGCCTTCGAGAGCCGCATCGCGCTGGGCCTGTCGGTTGATCATCGCGCCATCGACGGGGCGGCCGGCGCGGCCTTCCTCGCCACGCTGAAGCACTTGATCGAACATCCGGAGGGTCTGTTCCAGTGACCGATGCCAAAGCCCTGACCGCGCCCTCCCTCACCAGCCTGGGTCCGGTCGGCCAGCTGGCCTACCTGCCGAGCGATTTCGACGCGGCCGTGCGCTACTGGACCGAGACCATGGGGGTCGGCCCGTTCTTCCTGCTCGAGAACGTCGCGCTGGGCGACATGACCTACAAGGGCCAGCCGACCGGGGCGGTGTTCTCGATCGCGATCGCCTACTGGGGCGACGTGCAGATCGAGCTGATCCGCGCCGAGAACGACGAACCGGGGATCTACACCGGCGACTATGCGGTGAAGGACCGGCTGCACCACATCTGCATCTTCGTCGATTCGATCGAGCAGGCCCGCGCCTCGGTCGCCGCGGCGGGCGCCGAGGTGCTGGTCGAGGGCAAGGTCGGCGCGGACGGGGCAGTGCTCTATGTCGATCCCGGCGCCGGGCCCGGACACGTGATCGAGCTCCTGCAGAACATGACCGGCGCCGATGCCATCTTCCAGATGATCAAGGATGCCGGCAAGAACTGGGACGGCAGTGACCCGCTGCGCACCCTTGGCTGAGGCGGATAGCGCGCGCATGACCATTTCCCCCGATGTCCTCGCCCTGGCCGACCGCGTCGAAGCCTTTGTCCGCGAGGTCGTGTTCCCCTGCGAGCAGGATCCGCGGCGCGATCACCATGGCGCCCCGCTTGACGCGCTGGTCTACGAACTGCGCGACAAGGCCCGCGCTGCCGGGGTGCTGACCCCGCACATCCGCCCCGACGGATCGCACCGCAGCCAGCGCGAGACCGCGGTGCTGCTGATCCGCTCGGGCCTGACCCCGCTGGGCGCGCTGGCCTGCAACACCAATGCCCCGGACGAGGGCAACATGTACCTGATGGGCCACGTCGGCTCTCCCGAGCAGAAGGCACGGTTCCTGCGACCGCTGGTCGAGGGCCGCGCGCGCTCGGCCTTCCTGATGACCGAGCCGTGGGAGGACGGCGGCGCCGGGGCCGACCCCTCGATGATGAAGACCACCTGCCGGCGCGACGGCAACCACTGGGTGGTCAACGGGCGCAAGCGCTTCATCACCGGGTTCGAGGGGGCGACGATCGGCATCGTCATGGCCCGGGCCGAGGAAGGCGCCTGCATGTTCCTGGTCGACCTGCCCGACCCGGCGATCCGGATCGAGGAGATCCCCAACACGATCGACAGCTCGATGCCCGGCGGCCACGCCACCCTGAGCATCGAGAACCTGCGCATTCCCGCCGACCAGATGCTGGGCGAGGCCGGCGAAGGCTTCAAATATGCCCAGGTGCGGCTCTCCCCGGCACGCCTGTCGCACTGCATGCGCTGGCTGGGGGCCTGCATCCGCGCGCAGGAGATCGCCACCGACTATGCCTGCCGCCGCGAGGCCTTCGGCAAGGCGCTGATCGATCACGAGGGCGTCGGCTTCAAGTTGGCCGAGAACCGGATCCTGCTGCAGCAATGCGAGCTGATGATCGACTGGTGCGCCGGAGTGCTCGACACCGGCAGCCTCGGCACGGTCGAAAGCAGCATGGCCAAGGTCGCCGTATCCGAAGCCCTGATGACCGTGGCCGACAATTGCGTGCAGGTGATGGGCGGCACCGGGGTGACCGGCACCACCATCGTCGAGACCGTGTTCCGCGAGATCCGCGCCTTCCGCATCTACGACGGCCCGACCGAGGTCCACAAGTGGAGCCTGGCCAAGAAGATCAAGCGCGACTGGAAAGCGGCGCAGGGCTGAGCGTGACCAGTCCCGCGTCCCCCGGCAGCGCCGATCTTGCCGCCGCCAATTCCGGCACCACCGCGGTCCGCGCGGGCTATGCCTTCGACGAGGCGGCCCTGGCCGAATGGCTGGCGGCGGCGGTGCCGGACTATGCCGGGCCGCTCCGGGTCGAACAGTTCCGCGGCGGGCAGTCCAACCCGACCTACAAGCTGATCACCCCGGGGCGGGCCTATGTGCTGCGCCGGAAGCCGCCGGGCGAGTTGTTGCCGGGAGCCCACGCGATGGACCGCGAGGCCCGCGTCCTCACCGCCCTGGGTGGTGCCGGCTTCCCGGTGGCGCGGGTGCACGGCTATTGTGAGGACCCGGCGGTGATCGGGACCAGCTTCTACGTGATGGACATGGTCGAAGGCCGGGTCTTCTGGGATGCGACCTTCCCCGGTGTCGCGCGGGCCGATCGGGCGGCCTACTTCACCGCGATGAACACGACCATGGCCGCGCTGCACGGGCTCGATCCGGCGGCGATCGGGCTGGGGGACTATGGCAAGCCGGGCAACTATTTCGCGCGGCAGATCGGGCGGTGGTCGAAGCAGTACCTGGGCGACGACCTGGCCGGGCGCAACGCCGATATGGACGCGCTGGTCGAATGGCTACCCGAGGCCATTCCCCCCGGCGACGAGACCCGCGTGGTCCACGGCGACTTCCGCTGCGACAACATGATCTTCCATCCGACCGAGCCGCGCGTGCTGGCCGTGCTCGACTGGGAGCTGTCGACGCTGGGCCATCCGCTGGCCGATTTCGCCTATCACGCGATGATGTACCGCATGCCGCCCGATATCGTCCCGGGCCTGGGCGGCGCCGATCTGGCCGCGCTGGGGATCCCGGACGAGAGCGCCTACGTCGCCGCCTACTGCGCCAGTACCGGGCGCGATGGCATGCCCGACTATCCGTACTATCTCGCCTTCAACCTGTTCCGGCTGGCGGCGATCTTCCACGGGATCAAGGGTCGGGTGCTGCGCGGGACGGCGGCCAATGCCCAGGCCCGCGAGCGCGCCGAAGCCTTCCCGCGCCTCGCCCGGCTGGCCCGCGAGGCCATGGCGGAGTGCCGGGGCGCGGGCTGATCAGGCAGCGCGCGGGGAAGCCGCCCGACCGCTGCGGCGGCGGAACGAATCGACCATGCTGCGCACCTGATGCGCATGGACGGGATGGCTGATCAGGTAGCCCTGCACGCTGTCGCAGTTTTCCTGCTCGAGAATGCGGAACTGCTCGGGAGTCTCGACCCCTTCCGCGGTGGATTTGATCGCCAGGCTGCCGCACAGCCCGGAGACCGCGCGGATGATCGCCAGGCTGTCCTTGTTGCTCTCGATCTCGCGCACGAAGCTCTGGTCGATCTTGATCCTGTCGAATGGAAACTGCCGGATGTACGACAGCGACGAGTAACCCGTGCCAAAATCATCCAGCGAGATGTGGCAGCCCAGCGCCTTCAGCTCGAGCAACTGGGCGCGCACCGCGGCCACGTCCTCGAGCATCAGGCTTTCGGTCACCTCCAGCTCGAGCCGGGCCGGGTCGAGGCCGGACCGGGCCAGAGCGGCCTGGACGACCGAGACCAACCGGCCCGAGCGGAACTGCACTGCCGAAAGGTTGACCGCCACCTTGACCTCCGCCGGCCAGGCACTGGCCTCGCGCGTGGCGGAATCGAGCACGAAGCGGCCGATCTCGTCGATCAGGCCAAGTTCCTCGCAGACGCCGATGAACTGGAGCGGTGACACCTCGCCGCGCTCGGGATGCTCCCAGCGCAGCAGCGCCTCGACCGCCGAGACCTGGTTGGTGGCGATGTCAAGCTGGGGTTGATAGCGCAGGGTGAATTCATGGCGTGACAGCGCCTCGCGCAGATCGGTCTCGAGCCGGTGCCGCGCCGTGGCAACCTCGTGCATCTGCGTCGTATAGATCCGCGCATTGCAGCGGCCCTCGGCCTTGGCGGCATAGAGCGCGAGATCGGCCCGGCGCAGCGCCTCGAGCGGCTCGATCGTGCTGGCATCCTCGATCGAGATACCAATGCTGACGCCGATGCGGATGCGGTGGTGGCCGATCGCGAACGGCCGGGTCAGGGCCTTGATGATCCGTTCAGCCAGGCGCAGGCAATCGCGGTCGGCGACCACGTGCAACTGCACGATGGCGAACTCGTCGCCGCCGAGCCGGGCAACCACGTCGTTGGGCCGCAGCACCCCCGTGATACGCTTGGCCACGGCGACCAGCAGGGCATCGCCGGTCATGTGGCCGAGGGTGTCGTTGACCGCCTTGAACCGGTCAAGGTCCAGGCAGAATACCCCGCAGCGCCGCCCCTTCTCGCCATAGCGCCGGATCTCGCTGAGCCGCTCGCGCAGCTGCAGTCGGTTGGGCAGGTCGGTCAGGGAATCGTGCCGGGCCAGATGGGCGATCTTCGCCGACGCCTCGCGGCTTTCGGTGACGTCGGCCACGGTCAGCAGATAGCCGCCATCGGCCGTGCGCAGCAGGGTGATCGAGCGTCCGTCGGGCCACCGCTGTTCGAGTGGCCGGGAATCGACCAGGTCGAGCTGCTCGTTGGCCAGCAGCCGGCGATCGAGTTCGGTGGCGCCGTTGAGCGCGGAGCCGAGGGCCAGCAGCCGGGCCAGCTCGCTGCCGGGGGGGAAATCCGCCTCGGCCACCCCGTAGATCTCGAGCATGCGCCGGTTGATCATGACCGAGCGGCCGGCCCCGTCGAACAGGCACAGCCCCTGCTCCATGGTATCCAGCGCCACCTTGAAGCGCATGTTCTGCAGTTCGAGCTGGCCCAGCGTCCGGTCGAGTTCGTCGGCCATGACCCGGTTGGCGTGATCCGCCCGCCGCCGCTCCTGATCGCGCTCGCCATAGGCTTCGGCGACCATCGCCAACAGGCTGGCGATATCACCGTCGGCCCGGGTCATCTGGCGCCGCAGCAGCGGATGGGGGCAGTCGTCAGCCGTCATGCCGCCTCGGCGAGCAGGGTGAGCGTCACGGTCTGGTTGTGCAGCCCGGCCACCGGCGAGCCGGCGCGCGGCGCGATCTCGCCGTAGGAATAGTATCCCGCCATCGGCACACCGGTACCGAGCACGGCATGGACCTGTTCGATCTCCGCCTCGGTGTGCTGGCCCATCAGCAGCCTGCGGCCGACGCAGCTGACCAGCAGGCAGGCGGCCGGATGGACCCTCTGGGCGGCCATCTCCTCACGGGCATCCCGCGCCGCGCTGGCCGCGCCGTCGATCAGCCGATCGATCGATCCGCGCATCAGCTGCGCGTGCCAGCCCTCCGGCACGTCGCCCGCCAGCAACAGGCTTCTGGTCGCGCGGTCGACGCCCAGCAGGGTGCGCACGAACAGGGCATCTGGCTTGGCCGGATCCCAGATGCACAGCGGATAGAGCAGCCCCGAGCCGGGCAGCGCGGCGGCCTCGTCGCCGAGGTAGGTTTCATAGAGGTCCAGCGCCGGCCGGTCGTCGAGCGCGTGCAGCACCAACCCGGCCGAGGCGGTGATCCGGCGCCGCGGGCCGAACCCGTCCCAGCCCCCGACACAGCCATGGCCGAACCGGATGGCATCGCCATAGAAGCCGATCGCGGCGATGGTCCCCGCCTGCACTGCGCCGTTGAGCGCCACCAGGGTCTCGGCAAACCGCGCGCCGTCGCCCGCCATGCCCCCGCTGATCTCGGCCTCGACCCCGACGACGTCCGTATCCATCCGGTGAGGGCCGCGGCGTGATCCCGACCGGATCGTAGGCCGGGTTTATGCGGCGAGCTTTGCAGCGCGCGGTCCCCAGTTCCAAGGCAGGAGCTGATCGAGCTTGGTGGCGGGATGAT
>NZ_JACLAX010000005.1 GCF_014230355.1 Novosphingobium piscinae | reverse complement strand
CGCCGCCGGCCGGGCGGCGCGCGGCGAGGAGGCGCCCGGGCGGGCCGGTCGGCCCAGCCGGCGCCGGCGCTCCGGTTCGGCCTTGGGGGCCGGGTCGACCCGGCCGGTGCGCCGGACCGTACCGGGGTCCTGCGCGGCGAGGCCCAGGGTGCGGCGGAACTTCTCCACCTCGACCGGGGCGATCTCGCCCGCCGCACCGCGCGGCAGGTCGCCGAGGATGAAGGGGCCGTAGGCGATGCGCAGCAGGCGGCTGACCTGCAGGCCGAGGTGCTCGAGCACCCGGCGCACCTCGCGGTTCTTGCCCTCGGTCAGGGTCAGTTCGATCCACTGGTTGCGGCCGGTGCGCCGTTCCATGTTGGCGTCGATCTTGCCATAGCGGATGCCGTCGATCTCGATGCCCTCGATCAGCTCCTCCAGCCGGGCCTGGCTGATCTCGCCGAAGGTGCGCGCGCGGTAGGTGCGCGGCACCCCGCTCGCGGGCAGTTCGAGCGCGCGCTTGAGCTCGCCATCGTTGGTCAGCAGCAGCAAACCCTCGGTATTCAGATCGAGCCGGCCGACCGGCATCAGCCGCGGGGTGCCCGGGGGCAGGGCGTTGCGCAGCGCGGTGTAGATCGTCGGCCGACCGGCCGGATCGCGTTCGGCGGTGATCAGTCCGTCGGGCTTGTGGAACAGGAACAGCCGCGTCGCCTCGGGCGCGGCGACCGGCTGGTCGTCCACCGTCACGCCGCGCAGCCCGGGCAGGACCGTGGCCGGGGTGGTCACCACCGCGCCGTCCAGCTTGACCCGGCCCTCGGCGATCATCCGTTCGATCTCGCGCCGGCTGGCGATCCCCGCGCGGGCGAGCAGCTTGGCGATGCGGTCGCCGGTGCGGGCAGCGCTGCCGGGGGCGTCGGGGGAGGGGGAGTCCGTCATGGGCGGGCCTTACCGCCAAGGGCAGGGGGCGTCAAAGCGCCAGACGCGGCCCACGCGCTCTCCGCCCGGCCCCCGCGCGGGCAGATCGGGCGAACCGGCCGCGAACCATCTGGCCTTCCCGGCAAAGGCCGTTAGCATGGCGCGGCAAGCGAGGTGGGGACAAGGCATGAGTGACAGCACGGCGCAGCCAGCGGGGCCGGTCGCGGGCGCGATCGCCCCCTATCTCGAGCGCGAGCCGCTGGGCGCCCTGTTCCTCGGCATCTCCTCGGGCTTCCCCTTCGCGATGATCGGCGCGACCCTGACCACCCGGCTGGCGCAGGACGGGATCGACAAGAAGACCGTCACCGCCTTCACCCTCGCCTTCCTGGTCTACAACCTGAAGGTGTTCTGGGCCTGGATCGTCGACGGGGTGCGGCTGCCGCTGCTCGGGCGGCTGGGCCAGCGGGTGTCGTGGATGCTGGTGGCCGGCACCCTGGTGATCGCCGCGGTGGTCCATCTCGCGCTGGTCGATCCCTCGGCCGACATCGCCGGCACGGTGATCGCCGCGGTGCTGGTCGGTGCCGCGGGCGCCACCTTCGACATCGTGATCGATGCCTACCGGATCGAGACGCTGCGGCCCTACCAGCTGGGCGTCGGCTCGGGCATGTCGCAATACGGCTGGCGGCTCGGGTCGGCCGGGGCCGGCGCGCTGGCGCTGGTGATCGCCGCGCGCCACGGCTGGAGCGCGGGCTATCTCGCCTGCGCCGCCTTCGCCCTGCCGGCGATGCTCACCGCCCTCTGGCTGGGCGAGCCCGAGCGCCACCGCGCGCCCACCACCCGGCGCGGGCTGGGCGAGATGGTCCAGGCGATCTACGGCCCCTTCCTCGAGTTCTTCCGCCGCCCGGGCGCCCTGCTGGTGCTGCTGTTCATCCTGGTCCACAAGATCGGTGACACCCTGGCCAACCTCACCTTCCGGCTGCTGTTCGACGATCTTGGCTTCAGCAACGACGAGATCGCGATCTACGACATCGGGCTGGGTTTCTGGGCCTATCTGATCGGCATCTTCCTGGGCGGGGCGGCCTATACCCGGCTCGGGCTCAAGCGTTCGGTGCTGCTGGCGCTGGGCCTCATGGGCGTGTCGAACCTCAGCTTCGCGCTGCTCGCCGCGGCGGGCCATTCCAATCTCGGCATGGCCGCGGCGATCGGGTTCGAGAACATCGCCTCGGGCTTCGGCGGGGTGGTGGTGGTGGCCTACTTCTCGGCGCTGTGCGACCTGCGCTTCACCGCCGCGCAGTATGCGCTGATCTCGGCCGGGGCGAGCATCGTCGGCCGGTTCCTCACCGGGACCACCGCCGGGGCGCTGATCGAGGCGCTGGGCTACGTCAACTTCTACCTGCTCACCACCCTGGCCGCGCTGCCCGGGATCGTCCTGTTCTGGTGGATGAGCCGCACCGGGCTGGTCGACAGCTCGATCGGCTCGGCCGGGGATGCTGTCTAGGGCCGGTGTCGCCTGGCCGCGGGGCAATGCGGCCTAGTCGGGGATCTCGCGGTTGAGGCGCAGGACCTCGCCGGCGAGATAGAGCGATCCGGCGATCAGTACCTCGCGTCCATCATCGGGCAGGGCAGCCAGGGCCGAGGCCACGTCGCGGCACGGCAGGACCGGCAGCGCGCTGTGCGCCGCGAAGTCCTCTGGGCGGTGGGCATCGTGCCCGGGGGCCGGTACCACCGCGATCGAGGCGAGCATCGGCTCAAGCGGCACGACCAGCGCGGCCGGATCCTTGTTCGCCAGCATGCCGATGATCAGGTGGACCTGCCGACCGGCGAAGTGCCGCGCGATCGCGAGGCCGGCATCGGGATTGTGGCCGCCATCCAGCCAGACCGCCCGGCCCGGGGCCAGCGCGGTGAGCGGACCGGCCCCCAACCGCTGCAGGCGCGCCGGCCAGCGCGCGGCGCGGATCCCCGCGGCCATGGCGGCGGGCGTGACCGGCACGGCGCTCTGCCGGCGCAGCATGGTCACCGCGAGGGCGGCATTGTCGATCTGGTGCGATCCGGGCAGCGTCGGCAGCGGGAGCGCCACTTCGCCCTGATCGTCGCGCAGGATGAAATGGTCAGCCGCTGTCTCGCACCACCAGTCGCGCCCGCGCAGGTGCACCGGAGCGCCATGACGCGCGGCGGTCTCGAGCACCGCCGTGACCGCCCCCGCGGCATAGGTCTGGGTGACCAGCGGCACCCCGGGCTTGGCGATGCTGGCCTTCTCGAAGGCGATGCGGGCGATCGGCTCGGCCGGCGTGCCCTCCTCGGGGCGGAGCAGGAAGGCCTCGTGGTCGAGCCCGAGCGAGGCGACGGCGCAGACCAGCGGAGCGGGGATGACGTTGGTGGCATCGAGCCGTCCGCCCAGCCCGACCTCGATCACGCAGGCATCGGCCGCCGTGCGGCTGAAGGCCAGGAACAGCGCCGCGGTGGTCACTTCGAAGAAACTGGGACCCAGATCCTCGGCGGCGTCGAGCACCTCGGCCAGGACCGCCGCCAGCGCCGCGTCGTCGATCAGCCGGCCGGCGACGCGGATGCGCTCGTTGTAGCGCACCAGATGCGGCTTGGTCGCGCTGTGCACGGTATAGCCCTGGGCTTCCAGCATGGCGCGCAGGAAGGCGCAGGTGGAGCCCTTGCCATTGGTCCCGGCGACGTGGAACACCGGCGGCAGCCGGCGTTCGGGATGGCCCAGCCGGGCGCAGATCGCCTCGATCGTCTCCAGTCCGTAGCGGCCCTGCGGCAGTGACAGCGCGGCCAGCCGGTTCAGCTGGGTCTGGACGCCGGGGTGATCGGAGGTGGCGAAGTCGCGCATGGCTGTGTGATCGATCCTGTTCGGGTTCACTCTGGCCGTTCGCCTCGAGCGACGTCGAGAGGCGTCGCGCTCGGTGTCTCGACTTCGCTCGATACGAACGGACAGGGTTTAGGTCATCACCTGTGGGTGGTGCCGCACGGGGTCGAAAGGGCGTTACGCCGCCTTGGCCGGCTGGAGATACTCCAGCACCCGCGCCAGCGTGGCCTTCAGTTCCTTGCGGTGGACCACCATGTCGACCATGCCGTGTTCGTGCAGGTACTCGGCGCGCTGGAAGCCTTCGGGCAGCTTCTCGCGGATCGTGTCCTGGATCACCCGCTGGCCGGCGAAGCCGATCAGGCAGCCCGGCTCGGCGATGTGGATGTCGCCCAGCATGGCATAGGAGGCGGTGACGCCGCCGGTGGTGGGGTCGGTCAGGATCACCACATAGGGCAGCCCGGCGCGGCGCAGGCGGCGCAGCGCGACCGTGGTCTTGGGCATCTGCATCAGCGAGAGGATGCCCTCCTGCATCCGCGCGCCGCCCGCCGCCGTGCAGATCACGTAGGGCGACTTGTCCTTGATCGCGCGCTCCACCCCTTCGACGAAGGCCGCGCCAACGGCCATGCCCATCGATCCGCCCATGAAGGCGAAGTCCTGCACGCCCAGCACGACGCGGTGGCCGCCCACGGTGCCCTTGGCGTTGGTCAGCGCATCGGGGTGCGGATTGGTTGCCCGGGCGGCCTTCAAGCGATCGGGATAGCGCTTGGAATCGCGGAACTTCAGCGGGTCTTCCTTGACCCTGGGCGTGGCCAGCACGGTGTAGCCGGGGTCCAGCAGCTGCCCGAAGCGGTCATCGGTGCGCACGCGGCCGTGATGGTCGCAGCGCGGGCAGACCGACAGGTTCTCCTCGTACTCCTTGGTGAACAGCATCTCGCTGCACGACGGGCACTTGATCCACAGGTTGTCGGGGGTCTCACGCTTCTGCGCGAACGACGGCAGCGCGTTGCGGACGCGGGTAATCCAGCTCATGCCGGCTCCTTACGCGATTGATGGACGGCTTGCGAGAGGGCGGCGGTGAGATCGCGCACCGGACCGGCCGCGTCCTTGCCATGCCGCGCGACCAGATCGACCAGGGCCGAACCCACCACCACGCCATCGGCGACCCGGGCGATCGCGGCGGCCTGCTCGGGGGTGCGCACGCCGAAGCCCACGGCCACGGGAATCGTGCTTGCCGCCTTGAGCCTGGCCACCGCCTCCTCGATGCTGGCCTGGGCAGCCTGCTGCATGCCAGTGATGCCCGCCACCGAGACGTAGTAAAGGAACCCCGACGAGCCCGCGAGCACGGCGGGCAGCCGCGCCGCGTCGGTGGTCGGCGTGGCGAGGCGGATCAGCGCCACACCGGCGGCGCGCAGGGCCGGGCCCAGCTCGGCATCCTCCTCAGGCGGAATGTCGACGCAGATCACCCCGTCGACCCCGGCCTTCGCGCACTCGGCGGCGAACCAGTCGGCGCCGCGGATCGTCATCGGGTTGGCATAGCCCATCAGCACCAGCGGCACCTCGGGGTGGCGGTCGCGGAAGGCGGCGGCGATGGCGAAGATGTCGGCGGTCCGGGTCCCGGCCCCGAGCGCGCGCAGGTTGGCCAGTTGGATCGCCGGGCCATCGGCCATCGGATCGGTGAAGGGCATGCCCAGCTCGATCACATCGGCGCCGCCTTCGACCAGCGCGTCGAGGATCGCGGCGGTGTGGGCAGGGGTGGGATCGCCCCCGGTGACAAAGGTGACAAGGGCCGGGCGGCCCTTGGCGAAAGCGGCGGTCAGGCGGTCAGTCATTCTGAAAACTCCGTCGTCCCGGGCTTAACCCGGGACCGCTGGCGGCGAGGCGCTGTGTTGCAGCGATCCGGACACCGATCCCGGGTCAAGCCCGGGACGACGATAGCGGCAATCAAAGCTTCACCCCCAGGTGCTCCGCGACCGAGAAGATGTCCTTGTCGCCGCGCCCGCACAGGTTGACGAGCACGATCGATTCCTTCGGCAGGGTCGGCGCCACCTTGGCCACGGCGGCGATCGCGTGGCTGGGTTCCAGCGCGGGGATGATCCCTTCGGTGCGGCACAGCAGCTGGAAGCCGTCGAGCGCTTCGGTGTCGGTCACGGCGGTGTAGTCCACCCTGCCGATTTCCTTGAGCCAGGCATGCTCGGGCCCGATTCCCGGATAGTCGAGCCCGGCCGAGATCGAGTGCCCTTCGGTGATCTGGCCGTCCTCGTCCTGCAGCAGATAGGTCTTGTTGCCGTGGAGGATGCCGGGCCGCCCGCCGGCGAGGCTGGCGGCGTGCTCCTTGTCGAGCCCGTGGCCCGCGGCCTCCACGCCCAGCATCTTCACGCCCGGATCGTCGAGGAACGGGTGGAACAGGCCGATGGCATTGCTGCCCCCGCCGATCGCGGCGACCAGCAGGTCGGGCAGGCGGCCAGTGCGGGCGAGCATCTGGGCGCGGGCCTCGCGGCCGATCACGCTCTGGAAATCGCGCACCAGCTCGGGATAGGGGTGCGGGCCGGCGGCGGTGCCGATGATGTAGAAGGTGTCGTGGACGTTGGCGACCCAGTCGCGCAGCGCCTCGTTCATCGCGTCCTTGAGCGTGGCGGCGCCGGCGGTGACCGGCACGACCTCGGCCCCCAGCAGCTTCATGCGGAACACGTTGGGCGCCTGGCGGGCGACGTCGGTGGCGCCCATGTAGACCACGCAGGGCAGGCCGAAGCGCGCGCAGACCGTGGCCGTGGCGACGCCATGCTGGCCCGCGCCGGTCTCGGCGATGATCCGGGTCTTGCCCATGCGGATGGCCAGCAGGATCTGGCCGATGCAGTTGTTGATCTTGTGCGCGCCGGTGTGGTTCAGCTCGTCGCGCTTGAACCAGACCTGGGCGCCCCCCAGCTCCTCGGTCAGGCGCGGCGCGAAGTACAGCGGGCTCGGCCGGCCGACGTAGTGCTCCAGCAGATCGTCGAACTCGGCCTTGAACGCCGGGTCGGCCTTGGCCGCGGTGTACTCCCGCTCCAGGTCGAGGATCAGCGGCATCAGCGTTTCGGCGACGTAGCGGCCGCCGAATGCGCCGAAGTGCCCGCGCTCGTCGGGCTGGTTGCGGAAGCTGTTGGGGGCGTGTTCGGTCATGCCCGGCGCTTGGCAGAGGCGCGCGCCAATGTCCAGTTTGCGGGGCTTTGGGGCAGGGCTTGGGCGGCTGTTTCGGCGATCGGCCGAGTAGCGGCGGGACGGGCGGGTCTGCCCTGTTGTGGATTGGCCACACTGCTGTGCCCTGTTCATCTCAGCGACAGTTTGGGTTCATTCTGCCGACAGACTGCGCGGCCTAGGTCGGCAGCGGCCCGACAGGATCGGACCGGACATCAGGAGTACCAAGATGCGCACTTTCGCCCTTCCGCTGCTCGCCGCTGCCGCCCTGGGCGGCGCCGTCGCGACGCCGGCCCTTGCCAACGAGACCCGTGCCGAGGTGCGCGGGGGTATCGAATGGCTGCCGGGTCGCACCGAGGGGACCGTGGGCGCGGCTGTCGGTTATGACTTCGACCTTGGCCCCGCCGCCTTCACCGGTCTCGAGGTCTCGGCCGACAAGGTTCTCGGCTCGCGCTACAAGACCAGCTTCGGCTTCCAGGGCCGCGCCGGCATCAACGCGCTGGGCAACAAGTTCTACGGCATCGGCGGCTATTCGACCGAGCCCTGCGACACCTGCCGCGGATCGTGGGATCTGGGCGCCGGTGCGCAGTTCGGCTTCATGGGCCCGCTCTACACCAAGGTCGAATACAAGCACCACTTCACCGACAACGGCCCGGATCGCGATACCGTGCTGGCGGGTGTCGGCGTCAAGTTCTGAACGCAGTTTCGCGGCCCCGATGGGCGAGGGCGGTCCGGCAACGGGCCGCCCTTTTCGGTTCAGCCGGAACTGCGCACCGCGGCGCAGAACCGCGCGATAAGCTGGGGATCCTTGATCCCCGGCGCGCTCTCCACCCCGGACGAGGTGTCGACCAGCGGCGTGCCGGTGCGGGCAATCGCCTCTGCCACATTGGCCGGGCCGAGCCCGCCGGCAAGGCCCCACGGCGCGCGGTTGCGCCAGTCGGCCAGCAGGGTCCAGTCGAAGGCCAGGCCCATGCCGCCGGGCAGCGTGCCCCGGGGGGTCTTGGCGTCGAACAGGATCAGGTCGGCGGCGCCGAGCCAGGCGGCGGCCCGCGCGATGTCCCCCACCGCGGCGACGGGGATCGCCTTCCACACCGGCAGGCCGAAGCGCGCGCGCAGCTCGGCCGTGCGGGCCGGGCTTTCCTCGCCGTGGAGCTGCAGCGCGTCGAGCCCGGCCGCCGCGACCGCCTCGGCGATCAGGGCATCGTCGGCATCGACGAACAGGCCCACCCGGCCGATCCGCCCGGCCGCGCGCTCGCCAAGCGGCGCGGCCTCGCGGGGGGTGAGATTGCGGGGCGAGCGGGCGAAGAACACGAAGCCGATGTGATCCGCCCGCGCCGCGATCGCGGCGTCGAGCGCCTCGGGCGTGGTCACGCCGCAGATCTTGATCGCGGCGGTCGGGGCGGGGGCGATGGGCATCACCGCCCCTTAGCCGAGGCCCCGCGCCCGGCAAGGGGGATCATCACGGCACCAGTTCGAACTGCACCTGCACGGTGACCGTCATCTGCAGCTCGCCCGCCTGGACCGGGGACGACGGTGCCGGTGCGGCCTCCATCGCGGCCATGCGGTACATCACCGGCTGCGGCGGCTGCCAGCCCCCGCTCTCGCTGATCGAAACGATCCGCCCCACGCGCAGCCCGGCAGCGCGGGCATAGAGCTCGGCCCGGGCGCGGGCCTTGGCCATCGCCGCGGTGCGCGCCGCGTCCTGTGCCGGATCGGGATCGTCCACCTCGAACCCCGGACCGTTGACCTGATTGGCCCCGGCCGAGACCAGCGCGTCGATCACCTTGCCCAGATCGGCGAGGTTGCGGTGCCGGACCGACACCGCATTGTTCGCCTGGTAGCCGATGATCCTGGGCTGGGCCGGTTCCATCGTGCCGTCGGGCAGGTTGCGCTGCGGCTGGTAAACCGGGCTGAGCGAGAGATTGCTGGTCTGGATGTCCTTGTCGGCCACGCCGGCCTTCTTCAGCGCGGCGATCACCCGGGTCATGTCCGCGGCATTGGCGCGCAGGGCCTCGGTGGCCGTGATGCCCTGGCTGACCACGCCGGCGCTGAAGGTGGCCACGTCGGGCGCGCGGCTTACCCGGCCCTCGGCCGACAGGCTCAGCACGGTGGGGGCGGGCGCCGCGCTGGCGGGCGGGCGCGGAGCGGCCTGGGCCAGCGCCGCGCCGGGCAGGGCGGCCAGCGCGGCGACGAGGATGAGGGGGCGCAGGATCATGTCGGTCTCCCGGAGTGGCGATCGGAGTCGCTGGGGCTGGGGCTTGGCCGAAGCGAGGTTGCGCGGCGATGAACCGGGCCGCGCCGAACCGGGCCGCGTCGGGGCCCCGGGGCGGCCACCACTCAATCCAGTAGCCGTTCCAGCACGACCATCGTCAGCCCGGCGGCCTCGGGCAGATCGACGGGGAAGGGGCGCGTCTCGCCGGTGCGGTGATAGCCCCGCCGCTCGTACCAGGCGATCAGCTCGGCCCGCCGGTCGATCACGGTCATCTCCATCACCGCGGCGCCGAAAGCCCGGCGCGCCTCGGCTTCGGCCGCAGCGATCAGCTGGCGGCCCAGCCCCCCCGCCTGGCGCGCGGGCGAGACCGCGAGCATGCCGAGATAGCAATGCCGCGGCGGCTTGCTGGTGATCGCCACCGAGCCGATCAGCGCCCCGTCCTCGATGGCGACGACGATGCGCTGGGCGGGATCGGCGATCACCCCGGCAACCTCGTCGTCCGAGGTCCGCTCGCCGCTTAGCATGTCGGCTTCGTGGGTCCAGCCGGCCCGAGCGCTGTCGCCGCGGTAGGCGCTTTCGACGAGTGCGCGGATCGCGCCGACATCGTCGAGCTTGGCCGGGCGGAAGGCGATTGTCATCGGATCAGAGCGTGCCTTCGATTGCCCGCGCGGCGGTGACCGGATCCTCGGCGCGGCTGATCGGGCGGCCGATCACCAGGACGCTGGCTCCGGCGTCGCGGGCCTGGCGGGGGGTGACGGTGCGCTTCTGGTCGCCCCCCAAAGCCCCGTTAGCGGCCTCGGCCGGGCGCAGCCCGGGAACCACGAAGAAGCCGTTCTTCCAGCGCCTGTGGACCTCGCCGACCTCCTGACCGGAACAGACGATCCCGTCGAGCCCGGCCTCGGCGGCGAGGTCGGCCAGCCGCAGCACCTGGTCGTGCGACGATCCGCCCACGCCCGTGGCGGCCAGATCAGCGTCGTCGAGGCTGGTCAGCACGGTGACCGCAACCACCCGGCAATGCTCCCCGGCGGCAGCCTTGGCATCCTCCATCATCGCCCGCCCGCCGCTGGCATGGACCGTGACGATCGCGGGTTCGAGCACGTGGATCGACTGCATCGCCCCGGCCACGGTGTTGGGGATGTCGTGCAGCTTGAGATCGAGGAAGAGCGGCAGACCGACCTTGGCCACCTCGTGGACGCCATGGTGCCCGTGGGCGCAGAAGAACTCGAGCCCGAGCTTGAGCCCGCCGACGTGCCCCTTGACCTTCTGGGCCAGAGCGATCGCGGCGTCGAGCCGGGGCAGGTCAAGGGCAAGGTAGATCGGGTTCATGCGGGTTCCATTCGGTCACTCAGGTGGCGGGCGTGTCTCCGGATTGCGCAGCCGCGTCAAGCTGGGTGCTCGACAGGGCTGCCGAGGGCTGGCGCGTGACCGCCTCCAGCGCGGTGATGCGCCGCCGCCAGCGCCAGCGTCCGGCGACGTGAAGCAGCCACATCGGCAGGAGTCCGGCCAGGAACGACAGCACCACGAGCGCGGGCAGGCGGGTCTCCCAGACCAGATCTTCCCAGATCCGGACGGTGACCGGGGTCCAGTTGGTGACGGAGAACAGCACCAGCCCCACGACCAGCACGGTCCAGACGATCGTGCGGACTATCCGCATGGCATGGTGTCCTTTCTCCCGCGTCCCGGCAGGGATGCTAGGCGGTAAAGCGGCGGAAGGGAAGGGCGGGCAGGCCAGGCCCCGCGGGCGGTTCCGAGCAATGCTCCGGGGTGCCGGATCGCGCGGCTGCGCGGCCCGGTCGGAGCCGTGCGGCGTGCTTAGGGCGACATGTTGCGCCCCACGTCGGAGATCCAGATCCACTCCGCACAGAACACACGACCACCCCCTGATCGTCGCCCCGGCCTTGAGCCGGGGCAGGGCTTGCGTGGCGACGGCTGGGGAAAACAGCCCAGTCCCGGGTCAAGCCCGGGACGACGATAGCTTTGACGCTGTGCCATTGTGCGGGTGTGCGAATGCGTTTTGGGGCGGCCTCTCCGCGTTTGAGCCCAACGTCCGCTCCCCACCAAGCGGTACCCGCCGACCTGTTCCGCGCGCGCTAGAAGCTGTCCTTCGCCCGGCGCAGCGCGGCGAAGGTTTCAACCGGGGAGCCGCCGCCCCAGCGGGTGGCAAGCACCGGATCGTCGGCGCGCAGGAACGGGTTGGCGGCGATCTCGCGTCCCAGGGCCATGGGCACGGTGGGGCGCCCGTCGGCGCGCAGCCGGGCGACCTCCGCGGCATAGGCCTGCAGCGCGGCATTGTCGGGATCGGCATGCAGCGCGAAGCGCGCGTTCGAGGCGGTGTATTCGTGCGCGCAGTGGAGCAGGGTATCGGCGGGCAGCGCGCGCAGCCGCAGCAGGCTGGCCCAGAACTGGTCCGGCGTGCCCTCGAACATCCGGCCGCAGCCCAGCGCGAACAGGGCATCCCCGACGAAGGCGAGGCCGGCCGCGGGCAGATGGTAGGCGACATGGCCGCTGGTATGGCCACCGACGTCGATCACCGTCGCGGTGAAGCCGCCGAGCATGAGCCCGTCGCCATGCCCGACCCCGCGGTCGACCCCGGCGATGCGATCGATCTCGCCCGCCGGGGCGGCGATGGTGCAGCCGGTTGCCGCCTTGATCGCCGCATTGCCGCCGGCATGGTCGGGATGCCAGTGGGTGTTCCAGATCTGCGTGATCCGCCAGCCGCGTGCCGCGGCCTCGGCCAGATAGACCGCAGCATCGGGGGTATCGATCGCGGCGGTCTCGCCGCTGGCCGGATCGTGTAGCAGGTAGCCGTAGTTGTCGGACAGGCAGGGAAACTGGTGAACCTGGAGCATGGGGGACCTCTCTGCCGGCAAAGGTAGGGACGGCGGCAGGATTAGGAAAGGGCGGGGCACGCGGGTTCGATCAGCCCGCCGGCGACACCCTTGCTTGCCCTGCTGACACGCGTCCGGCAGCACCACCGGGCCCCGCGCGGCCTGACCTCCGCCGCCAGCGAAAAGGCCCGCCCGGATCGCTCCGGGCGGGCCTGTTTCCGTCAGCCTTGCGGGCTAAGGCTAAGCTTACTGCTTGGCCTTCAGCGCGGCGCCGAGGATGTCGCCCAGCGAAGCGCCGGCATCCGACGAACCGTACTGCTCGACCGCTTCCTTCTCTTCGGCCAGCTGGCGGGCCTTGACCGAGAAGTTCGGCTTCTTCGAGCGATCGAACCCGGTGACCATGGCATCGAGCTTCTGGCCGACCTGGAAGCGGTCCGGACGCTGCTCGTCGCGGTCGCGGCCGAGGTCCGAACGCTTGATGAAGCCGGTGGCGCCGTCGTCGCCAGCCTGCACCTCGAGACCGCCGTCGCGGACCTCGAGCACGGTGACCGTGACGACCTCGCCGCGGCGCAGCGAACCCGCGCCGCCGGCCGCAGCCACACCGCCGGCCGCCGGAGCGCCCTTCTCGAGCTGCTTCATGCCGAGGCTGATGCGCTCCTTCTCGACATCGACGTCAAGCACGATGGCCGAAACCTGCTCGCCCTTGCGGTGCAGGGCCAGCGCGTCCTCGCCCGAGATGCCCCAGGCGATGTCCGACATGTGGACCATGCCGTCGACGTCGCCGTCGAGGCCGATGAACAGGCCGAACTCGGTCGCGTTCTTGACTTCGCCTTCCACGGTCGAACCGACCGGGTGCTTCTCGGCGAAGGCTTCCCAGGGGTTCTGCTGGGCCTGCTTCAGACCGAGCGAGATGCGGCGCTTGTCGCTGTCGACCTCGAGCACCATCACGTCGACTTCCTGCGAGGTCGAAACGATCTTGCCGGGGTGGACGTTCTTCTTGGTCCAGGACATTTCCGAAACGTGGACCAGGCCTTCGATGCCCGGCTCCAGTTCGACGAAGGCACCGTATTCGGTGATGTTCGTCACGGTGCCGCGCAGCTTGGCGCCCATCGGGTACTTGGCGGCCACGCCATCCCACGGATCGCTTTCCAGCTGCTTCATGCCCAGGCTGATGCGCTGGGTGTCCTGGTTGATGCGGACGATCTGGACGCGGACGGTGTCACCGATGTTGATGACTTCCGACGGGTGGTTGACGCGCTTGTAGCTCATGTCGGTGACATGGAGCAGGCCGTCGATGCCGCCGAGATCGACGAAGGCACCGTAGTCGGTGATGTTCTTGACGACGCCGTCGATGATCTGGCCCTCGGCCAGGTTCTGGATCAGGCCCGAACGCTGCTCGGCGCGGGTCTCTTCCAGCACGGCGCGGCGCGAGACCACGATGTTGCCGCGGCGGCGGTCCATCTTGAGGATCTGGAACGGCTGCGGGATGTCCATCAGCGGAGTGACGTCGCGGACCGGGCGGATGTCGACCTGCGAGCCGGGCAGGAAGGCCACGGCGCCGTCGAGGTCGACGGTGAAGCCGCCCTTGACGCGGCCGAAGATTACGCCCTCGACACGCTTGCCTTCGCCGAACTCGCTTTCCAGCTTGTCCCAGGCGGCTTCGCGGCGGGCGCGGTCACGCGACAGCATGGCTTCGCCGTCGGCGTTCTCGACGCGGTCGACATAGACTTCGACCTCGTCGCCGACCGACAGGCCGTGCGGCTGGCCGGGCATGGCGAATTCGCGCAGGGGCACGCGGCCCTCGCTCTTCAGGCCGACGTCGATGACGGCCTTGTCGTTCTCGATCGCGGTGACGGTGCCCTTGACGACGCGGCCTTCGAAGCCGCCGCTGGCGGCCGAGCCGAGGGTTTCGTCAAGGAGAGCCGCGAAATCGTCGCGGCTGGGGGTAGCCGTAGAGGCCATGGTCTTGTCCTACTCTACTGTGTTTCCGGCCAGGCGGTTGTCTCCGCCGGTCTTTCCTCCACGCACCGCCCCATGCGGACGTGGGCCAAAAAGGGCCGAACCGCCGCGGGAGCCGAATGCCGTCCGCGGCGTCCCCCGGACCGGATTCGGGCCGCGGGACCGGCGGCGCTTAGGCCCGTGACCACGGAAATGCAAGGAAAATGGGGCTCTTTGCGGCGGGCCATGCGGGGGGTGTTGACACGGTTGACAGGGTCCAGCGGCAAAACGTGCGGATCGCTCAGGGGGTGGGGCCGAGATCACCTTGCCGACGGCGCGCGCTGTAGGACAGGGCGCGGCGGTTTCTGTCGGGCCGGGGTGGCCGCAGGCCCCGATCCGCTCAGCCTGCTAGCTTCAGTTCCACCAGCGCGATCGCTGCGGCAATCGCCTCGTCGCGCGACAGGTCCGAGGTGTCGAGCACCACCGCATCGGGGGCGGCGACCAGGGGGGCCGTGCTGCGGCTGCGGTCGCGCCGGTCGCGTTCGGCCAGGTCGGCCTCGATCGCGGCGAGGCTGACCGGCTCGCCGCGCGCCTGCATTTCCAGGAACCGGCGCTGCGCCCGCGCCGCCACGCTGGCGGTGACGAACAGCTTGGCCGGGGCCTCCGGGGCGATCACCGTGCCGATATCGCGCCCGTCGAGCACCGCACCGCCAGGCTGGAGCGCGAAGGCGCGCTGCCGCTCGAACAGGGCCTGGCGCACCGCGGGGTGAAGCGAGACGCGGCTGGCCAGGCCGCCGGTCTCCTCGCGGCGCAGCGCCGGATCGGCCAGCAGGGCATCGGGAAAGCGGGTCGCGGCGAGGGCGTCGGCAGGGTCGTCGGGATTGCCGCCGCGGCTGCGGCAGTGCCAGCCGACCGCGCGATAGAGCAGCCCGGTATCGAGGTGCGGCAGGCCGAAATGGCTGGCGAGAGCCTGGGCGATGGTGCCCTTGCCCGAGGCGGTGGGGCCGTCGACCGCGATGATGCGCGGGCGGTTCGGGCCAGGATCGCTCATGCCCGGCGCCCCTGACGCGCCGCCTTGACCAGTCCATAGAGCGCGATGGCCGCCCAGAACCCCTCCAGCACCAGCGAGGCGGGGTTGAGGTTGACCAGCAGCGAGACGGTCAGCAGCAGCGATCCCGCCAGATTGAGCCCGTGCTGGACATAGGGATTGGGCGCGGAGTTGCCGGTACCATAGGCATAGGCGATGACGATGCAGGCCATGCCGGCGAAGCCGCAGAGATTGGCCAGGGTCTCACCGATCGGCAGGATCATGCCGCGACCAGCCCTTCCAGCAGGCCTTCGAACACCGGGAAGCTGGTGGCGATCGGGCGGGTATCGTCCACCTCCACCCCGGCGCGGCTGGCGAGGCCGGCCACGGCCAGGCTCATCGCGATGCGGTGATCGAGGTGGGTGGTGACGCGCGCGCCCTGTGGCGTGCCGGGCAGCGGTTCGCCGCCGGTACCGTCGATGATCAGGCCATCTTCCGTCTCGGTCACGGTTGCCCCGGCGAGGGCGAGCGCGGCGCGCATCGCGGAAATCCGGTCCGACTCCTTGACGCGCAGCTCCTCGAGCCCGCTGGTGACAGTCCGGCCCTGCGCCAGTGCGGCAGCGACGAACAGGATCGGGAACTCGTCGACCATGCTGGGCACTACCGCCGGATCGACCGTGATCCCGGTCAGGGCGGAGTGGCGCACGTGCAGGTCGGCCACCGGCTCGCCGCCGACCTCGCGGCGGTCGAGCTCCTCGATCTGGCCGCCCATCTGCCGCAACACGTCGAACAGGGCGGCGCGGGTGGGGTTGAGCCCGACGTTCTCGATCACCAGGTCCGAACCCGGCACGATCAGTCCGGCGACGACGAAGAAGGCGGCCGAGGAGGGATCACCCGGCACGACGATCCGCTGCGGGCGGAACTCGGCCTCGCCGCGCAGGCGGATGATGCGGGTGCCGTCGCGCTCGACCTCGACCGTCAGTTCGGCGCCGAAGCCGCGCAGCATGCGCTCGGAGTGGTCGCGGGTCGGGACTGGCTCGATCACCGTGGTGATCCCCGGCGTGTTGAGCCCAGCCAGCAGGATAGCGCTCTTGACCTGGGCCGAGGCGACCGGGAGGCGGTACTCGATCGGCACCGCGGGGGCGGCGCCGCGCATGGTCAGTGGCAGACGGCCGCCCGGCGAGGCGGTGAAGTCGGCGCCCATCTGCGCGAGCGGATCGATCACCCGGCCCATCGGCCGTTGCGACAGGCTGGCGTCGCCGACAAAGGTGGCGGTGATCGCGTGGGCCGCGACCAGCCCCATCAGCAGCCGGGTCGAGGTGCCGGAATTGCCCATGTCGAGCGCCTGGCTGGGCTGCAGCAGTCCGCCGACGCCGACTCCGTGGATCGACCAGGTGCCGTCGGTCTCGCGGGTGATCGTCGCCCCCATCGCGCGCATGGCCGCGGCGGTTGAGAGCACGTCCTCGCCTTCGAGCAGGCCGGTGACGCGCGTCTCGCCCACGGCAAGGGCGCCGAGCATGATCGAGCGGTGGCTGATCGACTTGTCGCCAGGCACGCGAATCCGCCCGGTCAGCGGCCCGGCAGGCAGGAAGCGGCGAGGGCGGGCAGCGGCGGGGTCGGCGGAGCTCACGGAGGCGGTCTTTCTCGATTGGGGATGCCGGAGGCGCGCGGCTTTTGACAGCGCGCACCGGCTATGGCAAGGCGCCCGCCCTGTTGATGGCCCCAAGCCGAACCAGCCCGACCGGAATCAATCCGGTTGATTTCTCGGCCCGGCCTTCCCATCAACGCGAACGGTTTTCAGGTCCGAGCCATGGCGGCGGGCCAAGACGAGGAATTGCAATGGTCAAGCCTGAATGGGGCGCCAAGCATGGCTGCCCGAAGTGCGGCACCCGCTTCTACGATCTGGGCAAGGACGACCCGGTCACCTGCATCGAGTGCGGCCATGCCTGGCACCCGGAGCCGGTGCTCAAGTCGAAGCAGCCGATTCCCTATGAAGAGATCCAGAAGAAGCCCGAGGAGGCCGATGTCGACCTCGCCGAGGAGGATCTGGACATCGACGAGGACGGCGACAGCCCGGACAACGACGTGGACCTGGGCGGCGACGACGACCTGGGCGTGGGCGTGGCCGACGACGGCGACCCCGACGAGGGCTGATCGGCGCGGTTTCCGGTGCGCGGGAGAATTTTTCCGCGCCCGGTTTTTCCCGCTTGCCAAGCCGGCGAGGTGCCAATAAAGGGGCGCCTCCCGGCATGACCCACCAGGTCGGCGGGATGCGGAAGGCCCTTCGGGACCATCCGCAACATGGTTGGAATGGGGCCTTAGCTCAGCTGGGAGAGCGCCTGCATGGCATGCAGGAGGTCAGCGGTTCGATCCCGCTAGGCTCCACCATCCACCCGGGTTCGCCCTTGTGCGATACGCTGGCCGACGAGGTTTCGTCCGCCGGCGTTTTTCGCTTAGGGCCGGTTTCGACACGCTGGTCGGCGAGGTTTCGCCCACCGGCGTCTTTGGCGTGATGGGTCCGCGGACCCTGGCGGAGTAAGGCGGCCATGTTCGACACATTGTCCGATCGCCTCGGCGGGGTGTTCGACAAGCTGCGCGGCCGCGGTGCGCTGAACGAGCAGGATGTCCGCGACGCGATGCGCGAGGTGCGGATCGCGCTGCTCGAGGCCGACGTCGCCCTGCCGGTCGCGCGCCGCTTCATCGACGACGTGACCGAGAAGGCCGTCGGCCAGTCGGTCCTGCGCTCGGTCACGCCCGGCCAGCAGGTCGTCAAGATCGTCAACGATGCCCTGGTCGAGATGCTCGGCGGCGGGGACGGCGGCGGTGAGGCCGTGGGCCTCGATCTCAACGCCGCGCCGCCGGTGGTGATCATGATGGTCGGCCTGCAGGGCTCGGGCAAGACCACCAGCACGGCCAAGCTGGCCAAGCTGATCAAGGAGAAGCACGGCAAGAAGGCGATGATGGCGTCGCTCGACGTCAACCGCCCGGCCGCGCAGGAACAGCTCAAGGTGCTGGGCGAGCAGGTCGGCGTTGCCACCCTGCCGATCATTCCCGGCCAGCAGCCGGTCGACATCGCCACCCGCGCGCTCAATGCCGCGAAGCTCCAGGCGGTCGACGTGCTGCTGCTCGACACTGCCGGCCGGCTCCATGTCGATCAGGCGCTGATGGAGGAGATGAAGGCCGTCTCCGCCATCTCGGCGCCGAAGGAGATCCTCCTCGTCGTCGATTCGCTGACCGGCCAGGACGCGGTCAATGTCGCGCAGTCGTTCGCCGGGCAGGTCAGCCTGACCGGCGTGATCCTGACCCGGATGGACGGCGATGCCCGCGGCGGTGCGGCGCTGTCGATGCGCGCGGTCACCGGCAAGCCGATCAAGTTCGCCGGTACCGGCGAGAAGATGGACGCGCTCGAGCCGTTCCATCCCGCCCGCGTCGCCAACCGCATTCTCGGCATGGGCGATATCGTCTCGATGGTCGAAAAGGCCGCGGCAACGATCGAGGTCGAGGACGCCGAGAAGCTCGCGCAGCGCATGGCCAAGGGTCAGTTCGACATGAACGACCTGCGCATGCAGCTGAAGCAGATGCAGAACATGGGCGGGCTCGGCATGCTGGCGGGCATGATGCCGGGCATGAAGAAGGCCAAGGCGGCGATGGCTGCCAGCGGCATGGACGACCGGGTGCTGCTGCGCATGGACGCGATCATCGGGTCGATGACCCCCAAGGAGCGCGCCAAGCCCGAGCTGCTCAACGCCAAGCGCAAGATCCGCATTGCCAACGGTTCGGGCACCCAGGTTCAGGACGTCAACAAGCTCATCAAGATGCACCAGGAAATGGAGCGCGCGATGAAGCAGATCAAGAAGATGGGCGGGCTCAAGGGGCTGGCCGCGATGTTCGGCAAGGGCGGCCTCGACGCTGCGATGCCGGGGCTCGGCGGGCAAGGTCTGGGTGGCGGCGCGGGCGGCGCCGGGCTGCCGGGCCTGCCAGGCATGGGCAACATGCCCGCCAACCTCGGCGACCTGCTCAAGAAGAAGTGATTTTCCGTTTCAGTTCAAAGTTTAATGAAAGGTAGTTCCCATGTCGGTTTCTCTGCGTCTGTCGCGTGGCGGTTCCAAGAAGCGCCCCTACTACAAGATCGTCGTCGCCAACTCGCGCGCGCCGCGCGATGGCAAGTACCTGGAGCAGGTCGGCACCTACAACCCGCTGCTCGCCAAGGACGATGCCAACCGCGTGCGCCTGGTCGAGGACCGCGTGAAGTACTGGCTGGGCGTTGGCGCGCAGCCGACCGACCGCGTCGCCCGCATGCTCGACAAGGCCGGGATCAAGGAGCGCGCCGCCACCGTCAACCCGAAGAAGGGTGAGCCGGGCGCCAAGGCCAAGGAACGCGCCGAGGAGAAGGCCGAGAAGCTGCGTGAGGCCGAGGAGGCCGCCGCTGCTGCCGCCGCCGCTCCGGCGGTGGAAGAGGCCCCGGCCGCTGAAGAGGCTGCTGCTGAAGCGGCTCCGGCCGAGGCTGCTGCCGACGAGCAGGCCGAGGGCTAAGCCTTGGCCGCTGACAAGCCCGTCACCCTGGCCGCCGTCGCCGGCGCGCACGGGGTGACGGGCGAGGTCCGCCTGAAGCTGTTCGGGGAAGGCGTGGCGGCGCTCCAGCGCTACCGCGCCTTCAACGATTCCGCGCTGACCGTGGTCAAGCTGCGCGACGACGGCAAGGGCGGGGCCGTGGCCCGGTTCGCCGAGGTGACCGACCGCAACGCCGCCGAGGCGCTGCGCGGCACCCTGCTGACCGTGCGCCGCGCCGAGATGCCGCCGCTGGCTGAGGGCGAATACTACTACGCTGACCTGATCGGGCTGGCCTGTGTCTCGACCGCGGGCGAAGCGCTGGGCGAATGCGTCGCGGTCGAGAACTTCGGCGCGGGCGACGTGCTTGAGGTCAGGCGTCCCGACGGCAAGACCTTCATGGTCCCGATGAAGCCCGAGGCCGTGCCGGAGTGGGGCCCTGAGGCCGGCGGGCGGATCGTGATTGCCGAGGGGTGGGCTTCGTAGTATATACGCGATGTATATACAGGAGCCGGTCATGGCGAAGGAATACCGGGCCAAGGTCTTCAAGTCGGGCAATTCGCTGGCCTTGCGGATCCCCAAGGAGCTGGGCCTGACCGAAGGTGCGACCATGGTGCTGCGCGAGGAGCGGGTCGGCTTCGTGGTCGAGCCGGAAGAGGCGCCCCGGCGCAAGATCGATGTCAGCGGGTTTGCCGGCAAGGCGCCTTGGTTGAAACCCTTGCCGCCGGAGCTCAAGGAGTTCGAGGAACGCCCATCGACTCTCGCAGCGCGCAAGCTGCGGGTCGAAGGGGAGTGATCCGCTACCTGATCGACGCCAACAGCTCGATCTTCGCCATGATTGATGCTCACTCTCCGGTCAATTTCCGGATTGCCGAGTTGGAGCCCGGTGAGATTGCCATCTCATCGATCAGCTTCACGGAAATTGCCCTGGGGACCCAGTTGCAGAAACCGCCGCCGCCTCAAGTTATCGAGGCATTCATCGCCGCGATCCCGATCTTGCCGTTCGATGAAGGCGCCGCCCGGACCTATGCGACACTGCCGTTCAAGCGCGCCCGCTTCGACCGGCTGCTCGCGGCTCACGCGCTGAGCATCGGAGCAACGGTGATCACCGCCAATGTCGCCGACTTCGCCGACGTGCCCGGTCTGCAGGTAGAGAACTGGAGCAAGGACGCATGACCCTGCTGTTGCTGATTTTCGCGGTGGGCGCCGCGGCGCTGGCCGTCGCCGCGCTGCGTCGGCGCACCGTGCTGGCACCGGGGCGGCTGGTCATGCTGGCTGGGCTGGTGCCGGCCGTTGTGATCATGGGCCTGTTGCTGGCTGGCATGATGGCACGCGAGGGCGCGGCGCGCGGCGATCGCCTGGCCCTGATGATGATCCCGTTCATTGGGCTGGCCGTTGCCCTGGCCGGCTGGACCGGTGGGGCGCTGGCCCTCCTGCTGGGACGCAAGCCATGACCTTTCGCGCCGCCGTCATCACCCTCTATCCCGACATGTTCCCCGGTCCGCTCGGCGTCTCGCTCGCCGGCCGCGCGCGCGAGGAGGGAAAGTGGTCGCTCGAGGCGATCCAGCTGCGCGACTTCGCCGCCGACAAGCACCGCACGGTCGATGACACGCCGGCCGGGGGCGGGGCGGGCATGGTGCTGCGGGCCGATGTGCTGGCGCGGGCGATCGATCATGCGCGGGCGGTTATGGGGGATTCCAAGCCCATCCCCGTGCTCGCCATGACCCCGCGCGGCCGGCCGCTGACCCAGGCCCGCGTGCGGGAACTGGCGCAGGGGCCGGGCGTGATCGTGGTCTGCGGCCGGTTCGAGGGGTTCGACGAACGGATCTTCGCCGCGCGCGAGGTGGAAGAAGTGTCGATCGGCGACATCGTGCTGTCCGGCGGCGAGCCCGCGGCGCTGATGCTGCTCGATGCTTGCATTCGCCTGCTTCCCGGCGTAATGGGCGCCCCTTCGAGTGGGACCGAGGAGTCGTTCGAGAACGGCTTGTTGGAGTATCCCCACTATACCCGGCCCGCTGAGTGGGAAGGGCGCACGATCCCTGAAGTGCTGCGATCGGGGGATCATGCGAAGATCGCGGCGTGGCGCAAGCTGCAGTCCGAGGTCGATACACGGTTACGCAGGCCGGATCTGTGGGAGCGCCATGAGGGTGCTCGGGTCCAGTCTGCCTCTGGCGCGCGGCGTGAAAAGAGGGATGTGGACCAGTGAACCTGATCCAGCAGATCGAGGCCGAGGAAATTGCCAAGGCCGGCAAGGATATTCCGGAGTTCCGCGCGGGTGACACCGTGCGCGTGGGCGTGAAGGTGATCGAAGGCGATCGGACCCGCGTCCAGGCCTATGAGGGCGTGTGCATCGCGCGCTCGAACCGCGGCTTCAACTCCAACTTCACCGTGCGCAAGATGTCGTTCGGCGAGGGCGTGGAGCGCGTGTTCCCGCTGTACTCGCCCAACATCGAGAGCATCGTCGTGGTGCGTCGCGGTGTCGTCCGCCGCGCCAAGCTCTACTATCTGCGCGGCCGCACCGGCAAGCGCGCCCGCATCGCCGAGCGTCGCGACACCCGCAACGACGGCTGAGGCCAGGGGAGCCCTGGAGGCACCCCTCCAGGGTTTACAGGACAGGGGCGTCCCGGCAGACCAGCCGGGGCGCCCTTTCCGTGTCGGGCGCCATTCTTCCACGGAGCCTTGCGCCTTGCCATGCGACACCTGCGTCCAGCCCTGCCCACCTCTGTCCTGCTGGCCTGCTGCCTGGTGCTGTCACCGATCCCGGCGGCCCATGCCGGAGAACCGCCGGTGAGCGCCCCGGCCAGCCGCGCTGCGGGCACCCTGACGATCGAGCGCGTCTTCGCCAGCCCCGGCCTGAACGGGCCCAGCCCGCGCGGGGTCAAGCTCTCGCCCGACGGGCGCTGGCTGACCGTGCTGCGCAACCGCCCGGATGACCGCGAGCGCTATGACCTGTGGGGCTTCGACCGCTCGAGCGGCCAGTGGACGATGCTGGTCGATTCGCAGCGGCTGTCCTCCGGGCGGGAGCTGTCCGAGGCCGAGAAGATGCAGCGCGAGCGGATGCGGGTGGGTGACCTCAAGGGGATCATCTCCTACGACTGGAACGCCGACGGCAAGAGCCTGCTCGTGCCGCTCGACGGCGATCTGCTGCTGGTCGGGCTCGACGGGTCGGCGCGCCGGCTCGAGGGCGTGTCCGGCGATGCCCGCGACGCGGCGCTCAGCCCCAAGGGCCGGTTCGTCTCGTTCGTCGCCGAGCGGCGCTTCTGGGTGGGCGCGGTCGCGGGCGGCAAGCCGGTCGCGATCTCGCCCGACGAGGCCAGCGCGACGGTCCACTGGGGCGAGGCCGAATTCGTCGCGCAAGAGGAAATGGCGCGCTTCAAGGGGGCCTGGTGGGCCCCCGACGACAGCCGCGTGGCGCTGGAGCGGCTCGACGAGGCGCAGGTGGGCGTGGTTACCCGCGCGGCGATCGGCGCGGCCGGGACCCGGACCTTCGGGCAGCGCTATCCCGTCGCAGGCACGGCCAACGTCGAGGTTTCGCTGTGGGTGATGAAGCCCGACGGGTCCGAGCGGGTGCGCGTTGACCTGGGCCGCGATCCCGACATCTACCTGGCCCGGGTCGACTGGGCGCCGGATGGCAAGACGCTGTATGTCCAGCGCCAGAACCGGGCGCAGACCCGGCTCGACCTGCTGGCGGTCGATCCGCTGACCGGCGCCGCGCGCGTGCTGCTGAGCGAGACCGCGCGGGAGAAGAGCTGGATCAACCTCAGCGACGCCTATCGCTTCCTCAAGGACGGCAGCCTGATCTGGTGGTCCGAGCGCGACGGCTTCGGGCGGCTCTACCACTATCCAGCGGGCCGCTTCACCGCGGCGGATGCGCGGCTGCTGACCCCCGGGCCGGGGGTGGTGACCGCGCTGGTCGGGGTGGATGAGGCGAGGCACCGCCTCTACTTCGCCGGCAATGCTGCCGACCCGCTGGAGCAGCACGTCTACGTGCTCGACTGGACCAAGGCCGGCCTGCCGCAGCGCTTGACCGAGCCGGGCTTCGTCAACGCGGCGACGATGGACAAGGCCGCGCAGAACCTGCTGGTCACCCGTTCGGCCCAGAACCAGCCGCCGCAGGTCTATCTGCTGCCGGTCGGTGGCAAGGGCGGCACGGGCGGCAAGGTCTGGGTGGAGCAGAACGCGGTCACCGGCGACCATCCCTATGCCGCCTATCTGACGGCGCACCGGGCGCCGACCTTCGGCACGATCAAGGCGGCCGACGGGACCGACTTGCACTGGCGGATGATCACCCCGGTGATGGCGCCGGGCAAGCGCTATCCGGTGTTCTTCTCGCACTATGGCGGGCCGCACCAGCAGGTGGTCACCCGCGGCTGGATGGGGGGGCTGGCCCAGGCGATCGTGGCCCGGGGCTTCATCTACTTCGAGATCGACAACCGCGGCAGCGCCAATCGCGGGGTGGCCTTCGAAAGCCCGATCTGGCGCGCGATGGGCAGCGTCGAGGTGGCCGACCAGAAGGCCGGGCTGGACTATCTGAAAGGCCTGCCTTTCGTCGATCCGGCCAAGATCGCGACCTATGGCTGGTCCTATGGCGGCTACATGACGCTGAAGATGCTGGAGGCCGATCCGGGGGCCTATGCCGCGGGGATCGCCGGCGCCCCGGTGACGAAGTGGGAACTGTACGACACCCATTACACGGAACGCTACATGGGCGATCCGCGGCAGGTGCCCGAAGCCTACGCCCGGTCCGGGACGCTTGCCGATGCGGCCAGGATCACGGACCCGCTGCTGCTGATCCACGGCATGGCGGATGACAACGTGGTGTTCGACAACTCGACCGCGATGATCGCGCAGCTGCAGGGCGAAGGTGTGCCCTTCGAGATGATGCTCTATCCCGGCCATACCCACCGCGTGACCGGGCCGAAGATCGGACCGCACCTGTGGAACTCGATCTTCGCCTTCCTCGAGCGGCACGGGGTGACGCCGCCGCAGTAGGCCGATCCGCAGTGTATTGTTGAGATGGTACACCGTGCTAGTCTGCCGCGGGCAGGGGTCGCGGGGAGGCGGGGGTTGAGTCAGGACATCAGCGCAGCGGCGGTCGATCCGCAGGCCGGCCATCTTGCCCCGGTCGGGCCCGCGGACCGCATCGCCGTGCTCGACGTTATCCGCGGCGTCGCGATCCTCGGCATCTTCTTCATGAACATCCCCTTCATGGCCGGGCCGATCTGGCTGGCCGACAGCAACCCGCGGGCGATGGGCTGGAGCGAGGCCGACCGGCTGGTCTGGACGGTGATCCAGACGACCTGGGAGGGGACGCAGCGCGGCCTGCTGCAGTTCCTGTTCGGGGCCGGGCTGATGGTCTTCGCGCGCAAGGCGATGGAGCCCGATGGCCCGGTCGGCGTGGCCGATCTCTACCTGCGGCGCAACCTGTGGCTGCTCGGCTTCGGGTTGTTCGATATCTTCTGCCTGCTGTGGCCGGGCGACATCCTGCACGTCTATGCACTCTGCGCGCTGGGGCTGTTTCCGTTCCGCCGTCTGGCGGTGCGCTGGTTGCTGCCGCTGGGGCTGGGCTTCGCCGCCTTCACCTTCGTCACCGGGGCGATCGAGTACCGCGAGCGGGCGCAGATCGCCGCCACCGTCCGCACCGCCCTGCCCAAGGCGCAGGCCGGGCACCGCCTGACGGCCACCGAGGCCGCGGCGGTCAAGGCCTGGCGCGAGGCCGAGGGGCGCATCGCCGGCACCGATCCGCTGATCCGGAGCGAGGCCCGCAAGGAGGCGGCGGCCCGCTCCAGCCCGCACATGGCCGACTATGCCGGCTGGATGATCGGCTCCTACCTGATGCTGGTGGGCAAGGGCGAACTGCTGTTCGGGGTGGCCGAGGCCTTTCCCGCCATGCTCATCGGCATCGCGCTGTGGCGACTGGGCTTCATCCAGGGCCGGCGCCGCGCGCGCGACTACCTGTTGGTCATGGCGGCGGCCTATGGCTTCGGGATGGGCGCGCGCTATCTCGGCTGCCTTGAGTACCTGGCCTTCGCGCCCCAGCCCAAGACCATCTGGATGACTGATGAGCTCGCCCGCCTGGCCGTGTCGCTCGGCCATGTCGCGGCGCTCAACCTGCTGGTGCGCGCGCGGATCGGCGCGGCGCTGGCCCGGCCGTTCCGCGCCGCCGGGCAGATGGCCTTCACGCTCTATTTCCTCGAGCAGATCATCGGGCTGTGGATCCTGTACTCGCCGCTCGGGTTCGATCTGCCCGGCGGGCAGGGCTGGGCGCATCTGGCCGGGCAGGCGGCGCTGGTCACGGCCGGGCTGCTGGTGGCCGCCAACGTATGGCTGCGCCACTTCGCCATGGGCCCGCTCGAGTGGCTGTGGCGCACCCTGGCCTACGGTGCGGCGCCGCCGTTCCGCCGGGTTGCCGCTACGTCCGGGACGGACTGAGCCTGACCCCCGGCGCATCCGGCATTGACATCCGCGGCTGGCTTCCCCAATCGCCGCCCGATTCCTGCAGGAGCGTGAAATGGGTTACCGGGTAGTGGTCGTGGGCGCGACCGGCAATGTCGGCCGCGAAATGCTGAACATCCTCGCCGAACGGTCGTTTCCGATCGATGAGATCGCGGCGGTCGCCTCGCCGCGGTCGCAGGGTACCGAGATCGAGTTCGGCGATACCGGCCAGATGCTCAAGGTGAAGAACATCGAGCACTTTGACTTCACCGGCTGGGACATGGCCCTGTTCGCCGCGGGTTCGGGCCCGACGCAGATCTATGCCCCCAAGGCCGCGGCGCAGGGCTGCGTGGTGATCGACAACTCGTCGCTCTACCGGATGGACCCTGACGTGCCGCTGATCGTGCCCGAGGTGAACCCGGACGCGATCGACGGCTACACCGCGCGCAACATCATCGCCAACCCCAACTGCTCGACCGCCCAGATGGTCGTGGCGCTCAAGCCCCTGCACGACAAGGCCAAGATCAAGCGCGTCGTCGTGGCAACCTACCAGTCGGTCTCGGGTGCCGGCAAGGAGGGCATGGACGAGCTGTTCGAGCAGAGCCGCGCGATCTTCGTCGGCGACAGCGTCGAGCCGAAGAAGTTCACCAAGCAGATCGCCTTCAACGTGATCCCGCACATCGACGTCTTCCTGGACGATGGTTCGACCAAGGAAGAATGGAAGATGGTGGCCGAAACCAAGAAGATCCTCGATCCCAAGATCAAGGTGACCGCCACCTGCGTGCGCGTGCCGGTCTTCGTCGGGCACTCGGAGGCGATCAACCTCGAGTTCGAGGACGAGCTCAGCGCCGCCGAGGCCCAGGACATCCTGCGCGAGGCCCCGGGGGTCATGCTCGTCGACAAGCGCGAGAACGGGGGATACGTCACCCCGGTCGAGTGCGTCGGCGACTATGCCACCTATGTCAGCCGCGTGCGCGAGGACAGCACGGTCGACAGCGGCCTGTCGCTGTGGTGCGTCTCGGACAACCTGCGCAAGGGCGCCGCGCTGAACGCGGTGCAGATCGCCGAGCTGCTGGGCCGCCGCCACCTCAAGAAGGGGTGATGAACCGGGGGGGGGCCGGGGCAAGCCGGCCTGCCATCCCCCTTCAGCGGGCGCGACGTCGAGAGGCCGTGCGAAGGTGCCTCGACGTCGCTCCACCCGCATGGTCGGCACGGGTGTCCTCCCGTTGCACGGGACGCCAGCCCGCGCGGTCAAGTTCTGCACCAACTGGAACGTCTGTGATCGGCGGGGAGCGGACGTTGAGCTAAAGCGCGCAGAGGCCGTCCCAAAACGCATGTGCACACCCGCAAAATGGCACATCGTTAAAGCTATCGTCGTCCCGGGCTTGACCCGGGACAGGGCTGTTTTCCCCACCCGTCGCCACGCAAGCCCTGCCCCGGCTCAAGGCCGGGGCGACGATCAGGGGGTGGTCGTGTGTTCTGTGCTGAGAGGATCTGGATGTCCGACTTGGGGCGCAACCCGCCGGGCCGAAGTCAGCCCACCCCTCCATCCCGTCATGCCAGCGCAGGCTGGCATCTTCCGCGACGAGGCTGGAGATCCCAGCCTTCGCTGGGATGACGGGTATCGGGCGCAACCAGACCTTCAACCCTGTCCACGCGGACTAGCGGCGGGGCGTTTCGTGCAACCGCGTGCGCCGCGTGGCCGGGCTACCCGTAAACCCGCTTCATCCCCCAGCCTTGTGCCGCGGCTGTGCCCCGGGGCCAAGGCCGGCCCGGTACCGGACCGACAAACTTAAACTTCAACCATGCAAGTAGAGATTGTCTTGCCCGGGATCGGCCTTGCCTTATGGCAGTTGGCGAAGTGCGGCGTCGCGGCCGGGGAGAGGCGTTGGTGGCTGGGTTCGATCTGCTGCATGGGATTGCCGGGCTCTTCGTCGGCTTTCTGGTCGGGCTGACCGGGGTCGGCGGCGGCTCGCTGATGACCCCGATCCTGGTCCTGCTGTTCGGGGTGAGCCCGCATACCGCGGTCGGCACCGACCTGCTCTTCGCGGCCCTGACCAAGTCCGTCGGCACGGCCGCGCATGGCTGGAAGGCCACGGTCGAATGGCGCATCGTGCGGCGCCTGGCGCTGGGCAGCGTGCCCGCCGCGGTCGTCACCCTGCTGGTGCTGAGCCAGCTCGGCCGCCCCGGCAGCCGGGCCGCGGCGGTGATGGTCACCGTGCTCGGGGTGATGCTGGTCCTCACCGCGGTGGCGACCCTGTTCCAGAAGCAGCTCGCGCTGTTCGCCAAGACCCACGAGCGGCTCGACGAGGAGGCCAGCCTGTGGCCGACCATCGCGCTGGGCGCGGCGATCGGCGTGGCGGTGACCGTGTCATCGGTGGGCGCCGGGGCGATCGGGGTCACCGCGCTCCTGATGCTCTACCCGGCGCTGCGCGTCTCGCGCATCGTCGGCAGCGACATCGCCCATGCCGTGCCGCTGACGCTGGTCGCCGGGTTCGGGCACTGGGTCATCGGCGGCGTCGATTTCGTCTTGCTCGGAAACCTGCTGATCGGCTCGATCCCCGGGGTGCTGGTGGGCAGCCTGTTGTCCTCGCGCTCGCCCGACCATATCCTGCGGCCGGCGCTGGCAGCCGTGCTGCTGGTGTCGGGGTTCAAGCTGCTCAGCTGAGGTCACGTGCCGGTCACCACCACCTTTCTCGCCGGTTTCGATGGCGCGCCGCTGGCCGTGCATCGGCTGGGCACCGGCCGTCCGGTGCTGCTGCTGCATGGCCTGTTTTCCAGCGCCGAGGTCAACTGGATCAAGTATGGCACCGCCGAGGCGATCGCGGCGGCGGGGTTCGAGGCGATCATGCCCGATCTGCGCGCACACGGGCAGAGCGCCCATCCGCACGATCCGGCGGCCTATCCGGAGGACGTGCTGGTGCGCGACCTGACCGGGCTGGTCGATCAGCTCGGCCTGGCCGACTATGACTTGTGCGGCTTCTCGCTGGGCGCGCGCACCGCGCTCAAGGGCGTGGCCGAGGCGGGGCTGACTCCGCGCCGGCTGATCCTCTCGGGCATGGGGCTGGCGGGCATCCAGCGCTGGTCGGGCCGGATCGGCTTCTTCCTTGATGCGATCGCCCGGTTCGGCACGATTCCGCGCGGCGATCCGGCCTATTTCGCCCAGGCCTTCATGAAATCGACCGGGACCGATCTGGTCGCCTCGCGGCTGCTGCTGGAATCGTTCCAGGCCGGGCAGGTGAGCGATTTCGCCGCGGTGACCATGCCCACCCTGCTGCTGTGCGGGAGCGAGGACGATGACAACGGCTCGGCCGAGGAGCTGGCCGCGGTCCTGCCCAATGCCACCCACGCGGCGATGCCCGGGACGCACATGACCAGCGTGACCAAGCGCGAGTTCGGCGCGGGGATCGTGGCCTTCCTGACCGGCTGACACCCCGGCTTGCATCGGCGGTCGGGCGAGCTATGGCTTGCGCCATATCGTTGCGACTGAAACCAAAGCCTGAAGGAACCGAACCGATGTCCAAACTCGTCTCGCTCGCGGCGCTGGCCGCGGGGCTCGCCGTGGTGCCGCTTGCCGTAGCTCCCGCCCGGGCCGCCGATGCGCCTGCGGTGACCACCACAGAGGCCGATGCCTTCGTCGCCCGCGCCGAGGCGGCCTATGGCAAGGCGATCGTCGAGCAGGCCCAGGCCGACTGGGTCTACCAGACCTACATCACCCCCGATACCGAGGCCCTGACCGCGCGCGCCGGTGCCGCGGTGACCGGGCTGATGGTCAGCAATGCCGCGACCGCGGCGAAGTTCGCCCCGCTTCCCGGCCTGTCCTATGACACGGCGCGCAAGCTGGCGCGGATGCGCACCGCGATCGTCCTGCCTGCGCCCTCGACCCCCGGGGCAGCCGAGGAAGTGGCCACCCTGCAGGCACGGATGCAGGGCGTCTACGGCAAGGGCCATGGCACGCTGCGCGGCCAGGCGATCAACGGCAGCGATATTGAGGAGGCGATGGGTACCAATCGCAACCCGGCCGAGCTCAAGGAGATGTGGCTGACCTGGCACGACAGTGTCGGCAAGCCGGTCAAGGCCGACTATGTGCGCATGGTCGAACTGGCCAATGCCGGCGCGCGCGAGCTCGGCTACGCCGATACCGGTGCGCTGTGGCGGTCGAACTATGACATGACCCCCGAGCAGTTCACCGCCCTGACCGACAAGCTGTGGGCCGAGGTGCGACCGCTCTACGAGCAGCTTCACTGCTTCACCCGGATGAAGCTCAACGCCAGGTACGGCGATGCGGTCCAGGCCCGGACCGGGCCGATCCGGGCCGACCTGCTCGGCAACATGTGGGCGCAGGAATGGGGCAACATCTACGACCTGGTGGCGCCGCAGGGGGCCGGCGACCTTGGTTTCGATGTGGGCGATCTGCTGCAGGCCAAGGGCTATGACCAGGTCAGGATGGTCAAGGCGGGCGAGGGTTTCTATACCTCGATCGGCCTGCCGCCGCTGCCTGCAACCTTCTGGGAACGGTCGCAGATCACCAAGCCGCGCGACCGCGAGGTGGTGTGCCACGCCTCGGCCTGGGATCTCGACAACAAGGACGACCTGCGCATCAAGATGTGCACCAAGATCAATGGCGACGACTTCGTGACGATCCACCACGAGCTGGGCCACAACTATTACCAGCGCGCCTACAACAAGCAGCCCGCGCTCTACCTCGATGGCGCCAACGATGGCTTCCACGAGGCGATCGGCGACACCATGGCCTTGTCGATCACCCCGGAGTACCTTGTGCAGATCGGCCTGCTCGACCGGGCCCAGGTGCCCAGTGCCGACAAGGATATCGGGCTGCTGCTCAAGCAGGCGATGGACAAGGTGGCCTTCCTGCCGTTCGGCCTGCTGATCGACCGGTGGCGCTGGCAGGTGTTCTCGGGCCAGGTCAAGCCGGCGGACTACAACACGGCCTGGACCGCGATGCGTCGGACCTATCAGGGCATCGTGCCCCCCGGCGAGCGAGCGGCCGACGCCTTCGATCCGGGCGCCAAGTACCACGTCCCGGCGGTGGTCCCCTATACCCGCTACTTCCTGGCCCGGCTGTTGCAGTTCCAGTTCTACGAGGCGGCGTGCAAGCAGGCCGGCTGGACCGGACCGCTGCACCGCTGTTCGTTTTACGGCAACAAGGCCGTGGGCGAGAAGATGAACGCGATGCTGGCGATGGGCGCCTCGAAGCCCTGGCCCGATGCGCTCGAGGCTTTCACCGGCACCCGCGAAATGAGTGGCAAGGCCATGCTGCGCTATTTTGCACCGCTCTCGCAGTGGCTCAAGACCCAGACCAGGGGAGAAACCTGCGGTTGGTAAGTCCACTGCGACTCGGGGAGCGCCGGAACGCGCGGCCTCCCCGAGCCGCCGGGCAGTGGCCGGCCAATCGGCAATCAAGGCAACCTGTTCATTCGGGAAGGCGTTCGAGTCCCGTTAACCATGCTCCAGGGGAACGGCCGTGCGCGCCCGGCGCCGCTGCCGGTGCTGATGCGATAGACTGGACAGTGCTGTCCCGCCCCCGCCGACGGATGGCACCAGACAAAACCGGATGCCGGCGCCTTGCTGGAGCGTCATGAGCTGCGGTTGTCCGAACATCGCAAGATGCGGCCATGGGCCGGGTCTGTGCCCATGGCGGCCATTGTTCTTCTTGCGAATCGATCTTAGCATGGTTTGTTGAGGGGTTGGGTCATTTTGCCAAAATGCTAGATAAATTCATTTTAACACAAGTAATTATCTGAGATGATATCGATTCTCAACTGGACGTATTCAATGAGATCGATGCCAGAGAACAGTGGTCTTGAGTTAATCCGTTCCGGGCATTTGCGCGTGGTTTCGCAAAACCGGCGTTTAGTCGTTTCCTGATCTGTCGGATCTACAGTCAGGCCATCCGAACGTTGGGAACCGGGCGGATGGACAGGGATCGCTTCGCCTCTCTCGCAGGGCTGCGCCGCATGGCTGCGGGGTGGTCCCGCGGGTGCGGGACACGCCGCGGGACACTGTTCGGCCGGGTTCCACCCAGAGCAGATAAGCGGAGCGTGACGATGGATGAACGCACGGGCAGTACCCCCTCGGTTCAGGCCGAGATCGACTTCTTCGGCATCGGCCCGGCCGATTGGGCCCACCTGCCGCGCTTGAGCCAGGTGGTCGAGCGGGCCGGACCGGCGGCGCTCGAGCGGTTCTATGCCAAGGTCATGCAGACGCCCCAGGTCGCCCGGTTCTTCGACAGCCCGCAGCGCATGCAGCATGCCCGCTCGAAGCAGCTCGACCACTGGCGCTACCTGTTCAGCCACCAGACCGACGCCACCTATCTGCACAAGGCCGAGACCATCGGCCTGGTCCATGCGCGGATCGGGCTGGAACCCCGCTGGTACATCGGGGGCTATGCCCGGGTGCTCGAGGACATGATCGGCGACCTGATCGGGCAGGGCATCGTTCCGCTGGCCGGGCGGCGGGCCAAGGGCCCGATCGGCACGCTGATCAAGCTGGCCCTGCTCGACATGACCGTGGCGCTCTCCTCCTATTTCAAGGCCGAGGAGCAGAACCGCCTGCACGTCATCGCGCGGATGCAGTCGGCGCTCTCGGCCTTGGCTGAAGGTGATTTCACGCACCAGCTCAAGGGCCTGCCCGCCGAGTTCGCCCAACTCGAGCAGGATTTCGAGCACATGCGGGCGCGGATCAGCGAAGCGCTGGCCGCGGTAGCGGGCAGTGCCACCGGGATCGACACCGGCTCGGGCGAGATCCGCCAGGCCTCGGACGATCTCGCGCGCCGCACCGAGCAGCAGGCGGCCCGGCTCGAGGAGACCGCGGCCGGGCTCGAGCGGCTGACGCTGGGCGTCAACGAGACCGCCGGCGATGCCAGCCGGGCCCGCGTCGCGGCCGAGACCACCCGGCGCGAGGCCAGCGAGGGCGGCGCAGTGGTGCACGAGGCGGTCGCGGCGATGGACGACATCCAGAGCTCTGCCCAGGAGATCGGCAAGATCGTCGACGTGATCGACGGTATCGCTTTCCAGACCAACCTGCTGGCGCTCAACGCCGGGGTCGAGGCGGCACGGGCCGGCGAGAGCGGCAAGGGCTTCGCCGTGGTCGCCAACGAGGTGCGGGCGCTGGCCCAGCGCTCGGCCCAGGCAGCCAGCGAGATCAAGGCGCTGATCCGCGACAGCTCGTCCGAGGTGGACCGTGGTGCCCTGCTGGTGCGGACCTCGGGCGAGACCTTCGGCAAGATCGCCGCAATGGTCGAGGAGGTCGCGATCACCGTTGCCACGATCGCCGAGACGTCGCAGGGGCAGTCGGCCGAGCTTTCCCAGATCAATGCCGCGATCCGGCAGATGGACAGCATGACCCAGCAGAATGCCGCCATGGTTGAGCAGGCGACCGCCGCGGCCCGCAGCCTCGCCTCCGAGGCAGGACGGCTGAGTGGCCTGGTCGCCCGGTTTCACACGCATCCGGATGACGGCCGACCCGGGCAGGACCCGGTCCGCCGGGCCGCCTAGCCCGTGGCCGGCCGACCCCCGCAGCCGCGTCAGCGGAACGGGGGTTCGTTGAATGCCCGCAGCTTGCGCGAGTGGAGCCGCGCGCCCTCGGCCTTGAGCAGCGCGCAGGCGGTGGTGCCGATCTTGAGGTGGGCGCCGATCGCCTCCTCGTAGAAGCGGTTGGCCTGGCCGGGCAGCTTGATCTCGCCGTGCAGCGGCTTGTCCGAGACGCATAACAGGGTGCCGTAGGGCACGCGGAAGCGATAGCCCTGGGCGGCGATCGTCGCGCTTTCCATGTCGATCCCGACCGCGCGCGACAGCGACAGGCGGCGCGCCGACTGGGTGTAGCGCAGCTCCCAGTTGCGATCGTCGGTGGTCACCACGGTGCCGGTGCGCATGCGCTTCTTGAGATTGGCACCGCTGTCGCCGCTGACCAGTTCGGCCGCATGGGCCAGGGCAACCTGGATCTCGGCGATCGCCGGGACCGGGATCTCCGGCGGCAGCACGTCGTCCAGCACGTGATCGTCGCGCAGGTAGGCGTGGGCCAGCACATAGTCGCCGATCTTCTGCGTATCGCGCAGCCCGCCGCAGTGGCCGATCATCAACCAGGCCTCGGGGCGCAGCACGGCGAGGTGATCGCAGATCGTCTTGGCGTTGGACGGGCCGACCCCGATGTTGACCAGGGTGATCCCGCCGCGGTCCGGCGCGATCAGGTGGTAGGCCGGCATCTGGTGGCGACGCCAGGCGGTGTCCGACATCCGCTCGCGCGCGTTCTCGGTCATGGCGTCGAGGTAGAGCCCGCCGGCCCCGGCCAGCGCGGTAAAGTCCTCGCCTCCCAGCTGCTGGCCGGCCCAGTCCACGAATTCATCGACATAGCGGTGATAGTTGGTGAACAGAATGTAGCGCTGGAAGTGTTCGGGGCTGGTCCCGGTGTAGTGCGCCAGCCGGGCCAGGCTGAAATCGGTGCGCAGCCCGTCGAACAGAGCCAGCGGCATCGGCGCGTCGGGCAGCGACAGGTCAATCCCGTCGGCCAGCTCGTCGCCGATCATCGCCAGCTCGGTCGTCGGGAAGAACCGCGCCAGATCGGCCGGGCTCACCCCGCCGAGGCCCGAGCTGGCGTCGATCACATAGGGGAAGGGAATGTCCTGGGTGGAACGCACCACCTCGATCTCCACCTCGTAATCGGCCATCAGCAGTTCGAGCTGCTCGGTCAGGTAATCCGCGAAGATGGCCGGGCGTGTGATCGTGCAGCCATAGGTGCCGTCCTGGCTCAGCCGTCCGAAGGCGCGGGCCAGATCGGGACGGGTCTCCTGTCCGGCGTAATGCACGCGCAGCTCCGGATAGCACCAGGCATGGCTGCTGCGGCGTTCGGGCGGGGGGAGGGTGCCGTGCTCGACATAGGCGGAGATATCCGCGCGGAGCGTGGCGACGGCCTCGTCGTGGAGGCGGGTCAGTTCGGCGATGATCGTGGCTGGGTTCTGCATGGCGACAGATAACGCGGGTTTGGTGACAAGGCAAATAGCCCCAGGGATGATGGTGCGGCGGCGGCGGGAGCGCCGGGATGCCGGGCGAACATCACGAAGCTCACGCTTGCGCGCGACACGAAGTGAAGTTCGCGGTGGGGGGAATGATCAACACGGGAAAGAGCCGCCCGCAGGGTGACACGGACGGGCCGTGTAGGACAGCGCGCGGGCGGGGGCAGGGGGCTGGGGTAGGGGGCTGGGGGCAGGGGGCGGGGCGCTAATCATCGTGCCATGGCCCTGCGGCGGTGATCCCGGCCAGCTCGCGGACCCGCCTGGGCCGATCGACCTTCTCGCCGTGCTCCTCCTGCAAGGCCAGCGGCAGCCCGGAGAGCCAGGCGATCGCCGGATCGGTGGCGCTGTTGGTGGCCCAATCCGCATCGGCGTCGAATTCGGTGACGATCACCCGGGAATGTGCGGGCAGGACCTTCAGGACGAGGTCGCGAACGGCGCTGGCAGGACCCAGCATGTTGGCCACGGCCCAAACCGAGTCCGCAAACTGCACGGCACCCCAGGCCGTCATGAGTTCGCGCAAGGCACTTGGGGGGCGCGACCAACTGGTCCCGCACGTAATCAAGTAACACGACATAACGCACGCCTTTCTCAAGGCGCGAAGGGCGCTGCACGCGCTATGGTTGACCCATTCTTGTTCTCAATTGGCGCATGACCCGCCGACCTCGCGACCCGGATGCACTATAGCATCATCAGAACCCGGTCTGGTCTGATGACGGCAGCTTACACCCGTTGACATGTAAAGTCGAACGATCAATTTAAGCGTCAACTTTTGCGGACAGCCGGCGGTCTGACACTATAGGTCAGGTCATCCCGATCATCTGTCGGAACCCCGCCTTGCCGACAGTCGGCGTATAAGTATAAACACTTATTTCTGGTCTATCCGACTTCGGCGCCGCCCGCGCCAGGTTCAGGCAGGAGCCCCCGCCATCCGGCGCTGCGCAGCAACGGGCTGGATCCGGTTGTCCGCCTGGGGCAGTGAGTGGACATGTCCCCCTCCTCCGCGTGCCGGGGAGAACGCCTGCGTCGGTAACCCGCTGCAAACCGGCCCTCGATCTCGGTCACGCGCCGGGGGCGCTGGCGCCCTTCGCGGCCCCCTGAAGCAAAAAGCCCCCGTCCCGGGGGACGAGGGCTCTTGCAGGTCCGGCAAGCCGGCAGCCGATCAGGCTTCGGCGGCGCCCTCGGCGGGCTCGTCGAGCAGGTCGGCCGGGATCTCGCCGGGTTCGGCGTTCGGATCGTAGGCCTCGGTGAAGCCCGCGGTCTCGGTCTCGAACATGGCGTCGATCACGTTGACGCCCTGGGCCTGCAGTTCGGCCTCGTCGGGCGAACGGGCGACGTTCACCTTGACGCCTACGGCCACTTCAGGGTGCAGCGCGACGCGCACGTCGAACACGCCGATCGTCTTGATCGGGCGCTCGAGCACGATCATCGCCTTCGACACCTTGGCGCCATCGGCGTTGAGGGCATCGACGATATCGCGGACCGACACCGAGCCATAGAGCTGGCCGGCGTTCGAGGCGGCGCGGATCAGGACGACCTGCTTGCCTTCGACGTCCTTCGAGTGGACCTCGGCCTCGGCGCGGCGGGCCGCGTTGTCAGCTTCGATCTTGGCGCGGTTGGCCTCGAAGACCTTGCGGTTGGCTTCGTTGGCGCGCAGCGCCTTCTTGTTCGGGAGCAGGAAGTTGCGGGCATAGCCATCCTTGACGTTGACCACGTCGCCGATGGAGCCGAGCTTCTCGATGCGCTCGAGGAGGATGATTTCCATGGGTCTGCCCCTTACTTCACGAGGTAGGGCAGCAGGCCGAGGTGCCGGGCGCGCTTGATCGCCTGGCTCAGCTCACGCTGCTTCTTCGCCGAGACGGCGGTGATGCGGCTGGGGACGATCTTGCCCCGCTCGGACATGAAGCCCTGCAGCAGGCGGATGTCCTTGTAGTCGATCTTCGGCGCGTTCTTGCCCGAGAACGGGCACGACTTGCGGCGACGGAAAAACGGACGAGCCATGGATCAAGCCTCCTCGCGTTCGCGGCGACGGGTGCGCTCGCGATCGTTCTTGCGCATCTGGACGGACGGGCCGGCCTCGTGCTCGTCGACGCGGACCGACATGTAGCGGATCACGTCTTCATTGATCTGGGTCTGGCGCTCCAGCTCGGCGATCACGCCGCCGGGCGCGTCGATGTTGAGCAGGACGAAGTGCGCCTTGCGGTTGCGCTTGATCTTGTAGGCGAGGCTCTTGAGGCCCCAGGTCTCGGTCTTGGTGACCTTGCCGCCATTGGTTTCGACGATCTCCGTCGCGGTGGCGGCGAGCGCGTCGACCTGCGACTGGCTCAGATCCTGGCGCGCCAGGAACACGTGCTCATAAAGCGGCACGGCAGCTTCCTTATTCCTTCGGGCGGTCCGGATCCACGCGCCGCCATGGGCGCGGGGGTGGTGCCGTCCGATAACCGATCGCTGGCTGATCCGCGGGATTGCGGGGCCCCTCCGGCTTTCTTCGCGTCCCGCACCGGCAGAATCGCCGCCGCGGAAGCTGCGCCGCATAGCGCAAAGCGCGGGGATTGCAAGCGCCGTGGGCAGCGCGGCGCAGGGTTAACCGCGGCTCGCCGCCTGCGGTTAACCCGGGGTCAGGAGCGCGCTTGGGCTTTCTTCATACAATCCCTTAAGGGGGTGATTGTAAAAGGGGGGCTAATCTTTGAGGATGTCTGGTTCCTCGCCCTCCGCGCCCGACCCGGGTCCGACCGGCCGCCGCCGCGAGGCGCGGCTGCGGCTGCGGCTGGAGGTGCAGATGATCACGCTGGACGGCACGGCGCGGATGGTGATGGCCGACCTGTCGCGGCGCGGCGCCCGCATTACCGGCCTTTTGCCCACGCTGCGGCGGGGCCAGCAGGCCATCATCCAGTGGAACCGCTTCGAGGCGTTCGGCGCGGTGGTGTGGTGCCAGGGCAACCAATGCGGGCTCGAGTTCGACGAACCGCTGAGCCAGCGGGTGCTGCTGGCCACGCGCCAGCTGTACGACCGCACGCCGCTCTCCTCGGAGCGCGAGCTGACCCGCACCACGGCGCGGGCCTTCGTTCAGGGCAAGGTCAGGCTCTGACGGCTGCCCGGCGCGGGGCAGGTCGGGGACGGGGCGATCAGGCCGCGCGCGGCAGCGGCGGCCGTAGCGCAGGGCCAAACGGCCCACCACCCAAGGGATCGCCACCGGTGGCGAAATTGCGCACCAGCTCGGTGAATGCCTGTGCAGGTACGGCGCTGGCGAAGGCCAGCCCGGCGCTCGACCCTTCGACCCAGGCGATCTCGGCATCGATCGCCCGCACCTCGGGCAGCAGCACGGTCAGCCAGTCACCCGGACGCAGCCCGTTGACCCCTTCGATCCGCGCCCCGTAGCGCGTCAGGTCCTTGACCAGAGCCGTGGCGCGATGGCCGCGCCAGGCATAGCGGACCAGCATGTCGCAGGCGACGCGTTCGGCCCGGCGGTTGATGAAGCTGGCCGCGCCGCTGGGCGGGACCGCATCGGGGGCGCTATCAAGGTACATCGCGTCAGTCTCCGCGGCCGATTAACCACCCCCGGTAAGACGGTGCGGCGCGCGGAAATTAAAGCCGGGACAGCAGATCGCGCGCGAACAGACTGAGCGTATCGTCGCGTGCGCCCATGATCACCACGCGGTCGCCCGGCCGGGCCAGCGCGGCGATGGCTTCGGCGCAGTCGGCGCGTGCGGGAATGTACACGGCCGCGCCGCCGGCGGCGTTAACCAGTTCCGCTAGCTGCGCGCTCCCCATGCTGCGGTCGACCGTGCCGCCGAAGTAGACCGGATCGCACAGGATCACCCGATCGTCCGCGCCGAGCCGGGTGGCCAGCACCGTGGCCAATTCGGCCCCCATCTGGCGCAGCGGGCCGTAGCCGTGCGGCTGGAAGAAGGCGATCACCCGGCCGGGGTGGGCCTTGAGCGTGGCCAGCGTGGCGCCGACCTTGTCGGGATTGTGGCCGAAATCGTCGATCACGGTGATCCCCGCGGCCGTGGTGCCGACGATATCGAACCGGCGGGCCAGCCCGGCGAAGCGGCCCAGCGCGGCGACCGCATCCGTCAGCGCGACCCCGGCGGCGCTGGTCGCGGCGAGCGCGGCCAGGGCATTGGCGAGGTTGTGCCGTCCGGGCACCTGCAGGTGCAGCGCGTGCCGGCTGCCGTCGCGGCGGTCGACCAGCTCGGCGCTGAGCCCCGCCGGCGCCTCGGTGAAGCCGGTCACGCCGAGCTGGGCGGCCGGACTGTCGATGCCGAAGGTGACCGCCTGCCCGGCGCGGTGGGCGAGGGCGGCGGTCTCGGGATCGTCGAGGTTGAGCGCCGCGGTCCCGGCCCGGGCGAGGAAATCGCCGAACAGGGCGCGCAGCTCGTCGAGGCTCTTGTGATCGAGGCTGACATTGCCGAGCACGGCGATACCGGGCCGGTACAGCGCGATCGAGCCGTCGCTTTCGTCGACCTCGGACACGAACAGCCCGCCGCCGCCGACGCGCGCCGAGGCAAAGGGCGCATCGGGCGCCACGAAGTTCTTCATCACCGCGCCGTTCATGATCGTCGGGTCGCGCCCGGCCTCGGCCAGGATCCAGCCGATCATCCCAGTCACGGTCGACTTGCCGCTGGTGCCGCCCACCGCGATGCCGAGCGGCGCGGCGTTGAACAGGCGGGCGAGCAGCTCGGCGCGGCTGAGCCGCACGCAGCCCAGTTCGCGGGCGCGGACCACCTCGGGCACGCTGTCCTCCACCGCGGCCGAGGCGACCAGCCTCTGCGCGGCCGAGGTGATCCCGCTGCCGTCCTGCGGGAACAGGGTGAACCCCAGACTTTCCAGCCAGGCGAACTTGTCTGGCGTGCGGCCCTGGTCGCGGCTGCGGTCCGATCCCGCCACCTCGGCGCCCAGCCCGCGCAGGATCAGCGCCAGCGGGAGCATGCCCGATCCGCCGATGCCGCAGAAGAACCAGGGATGGGCGGTCAGATCGTCGGCCAGGGTCATGCTGCATGCGGTATGCGGGCAGGCCGGGCGAGGCAACCGGGTTCGCGCGGCGGCGCCTCAGCGGTCCACAGGATCGCACGGCGCAGGGTAGGAACCGGGCCGGCGAGGTGATAGGCCGCAGCGATGCCGGTCCGCGTCGCCATCTGCGCCCCCGCCACCCCCATCACCCGCGAGGATGCCGCGCGGGTCCAGGCCCTGGCGGCCGACTATCCAGGCGTGGCGCTGGAGTTTCACGACCAGTGCTATGCGGTCGCCGGGCACTTTGCCGGGCCGGACGAGCAGCGCCTGGCCGCCTTCGTCGAGTGCGCCAACGATCCCGGCTTCGACGCGGTATGGTTCGCGCGCGGCGGCTATGGCTCGAACCGGATCGCCTCGGCGGCGCTCGCGCGTCTGGGGCCGGCAGCCGGGCGCAAGACCTTCCTTGGCTATTCCGACTGTGGCTACCTGCTGGGCGGGCTCTACCGCGCCGGAATCGGCCGGCCGGTCCATGCCCCGATGCCGATGGACCTGCGCCGCGCGGGGGGCGAAGAGGCCGTGCGCCGGGTGCTCGCCTGGCTGGGCGGCGACCGCTCGGGCGAGGAGCCCTCGCTGGACGGCCGCCACCCCGTGGTGGCCTTCAACCTCACCACGCTGGCCATGCTCTGCGGCACGCCGCTGATGCCGGGGCTGGCCGGGCATGTCGTGATGGTGGAGGAGGTCTCCGAGTATCTTTACGCGGTCGACCGGCTGTTCTTCCACGCCTCCGCCCACCTCGGCGGGATCGCCGGACTGCGGCTGGGGCGGGTCTCGGACGTGCCCGAGAACGACCGGCCGTTCGGCGCCGGGCCCGAGGAGATCGCGCGGTTCTGGTGCGAGCGGCACGGCCTGCCTTATCTGGGCCGGGCCGATATCGGGCACGATGCCGCCAACCGGATCGTGCCGTTCGGGCTTGCGGGAAACTAGGCATCGCCCGTAAGGGCGCCCGCAATCTTCCCTCCCGCTTGCGGGAGGGCAAAAGCGGATAAGGAGTCTGATCGATGCGCGCGTTCGTGTTCCCGGGGCAGGGCAGCCAGAAGGTCGGCATGGGGATGGAACTGGCCGCGGCCAGCGCCGTGGCCCGCGAGGTGTTCGAGGAGGTCGACGACGCGCTGGGCCAGAAGCTGTTCCAGATCATGCGCGAGGGGCCGGAGGAGGCCCTGACCCTGACCGAGAACGCCCAGCCGGCGATCATGGCCCATGCCATCGCCGTGCTGCGCGTGCTCGAAAAGGAGGGCGGGATCGCCCTGGCCGACAAGGCCGACTACGTCGCCGGCCACTCGCTGGGCGAATACACCGCACTATGCGCCGCCGGGGCCTTCAGCCTGGCCGATACGGCGCGGCTGCTCAAGCTGCGCGGGCAGGCGATGCAGGCCGCGGTGCCGGTGGGCATGGGGGCCATGGCCGCGCTGCTGGGGGCGGATATCGACAAGGCGACCGCGCTGGCCGAGGCCGCGGCCGAGGGGCAGGTCTGCACTGTCGCCAATGACAACGATCCGACCCAGGTGGTGATCTCGGGTCACCGCGAGGCGATCGAACGGGCGATTGCCCTGGTCAAGGACCACGGGATCAAGCGCGGCGTGCTGCTCCCGGTCTCGGCCCCGTTCCACTGCCCGCTGATGCAGCCCGCCGCCGATGCCATGGCCGAGGCGCTGGCGCGCACGCCGCCGGGCACGCTGCGGCTGCCGGTGCTCGCCAATGTCACCGCGGCCCCGGCCAGCGACCCCGCCGAGGTCCAGCGCCTGCTGGTCGAACAGGTCACCGGCCGCGTGCGCTGGCGCGAAAGCGCGATCGCGCTGCGCGATCTGGGGGCGGAGAGCTTCGTCGAACTGGGCGGCAAGGTGCTCGGCCCGATGATCACCCGCAGCGCCGGCCCCGAGGTGGCGGTGACCAGCGTGGTGACGATGGCCGATATCGAGGAACTGGCGAAGAGCCTCTAAGGGAGTTTTGGCAATGTTCGATCTTCACGGCATGACCGCCCTCGTCACCGGCGCCTCCGGGGGCATTGGTTCGTCCATCGCGCGCGCGCTGGCGGCGCAGGGGGCGCGGTTGGCGATTTCCGGATCGAACCAGGCGAAGCTGCGCGCCTTTCGCGACGAGCTGGACGAGCATACCCCGCAGCATCTGCAGGAGGTCGATCATGTCGCGATCGGCTGCGACCTGTCCGATGCCGAGCAGGTCGAGAAGCTGGTTCCGGCAGCGCTGGAATCGCTCGGCAAGATCGACATCCTGGTCAACAACGCCGGGATCACCCGCGACAACCTGGCGATGCGGATGAAGGACGAGGAATGGGATGCGGTGATCCGCGTCAACCTCGAGGCGGCTTTCCGGCTGATGCGCGCGGTGACCAAGCCGATGATGAAGGCCCGCTTCGGCCGGATCATCACGATCACCTCAGTGGTCGGCACCACCGGCAACCCGGGCCAGGTCAACTATGCCGCGGCGAAGGGTGGCCTGGTCGCCCTGTCGAAGAGCCTCGCGCAGGAGCTGGCGACCCGCAACATCACGGTCAACTGCGTGGCGCCGGGGTTCATCCGTACGGCCATGACCGAGGTCCTTCCCGATGCCCAGAAGGAGGCGCTCAACGCCCGCATTCCGATGGGCCGGATGGGCGAGGGCGAGGACATCGCCGCTGCCGTGGCCTATCTCGCCTCGAAGGAGGCCGGCTACGTCACCGGGCAGACGCTGCACGTCAACGGCGGCATGGCCATGCTGTGATCGCCGCGCGGCGCCGCCCGCTCCTGCGGGGGGCGCCACACGGCCATTTATCCCCAGTTCCCGCGCCTTGCCCCGGCTTGGCGCTTGCCGCGCGGGGCCGCTGCGTTAAGACAGGTGGTCCGAAATCTTGACGGAAAGGGCCGATTCCGGATCCGGCTCGCCAAGGGGGACATGAGAGCGACATGAAGGCTACCATCGAACGCGCGACGCTGCTCAAGTGTCTGTCGCACGTCCAGTCCGTCGTCGAACGCCGCAACACCATCCCGATTCTCTCCAACGTGCTGATCGAGGCATCGGGCGCGGGGGCGGTGAAGGTCATGGCCACCGATCTCGACCTCCAGGTGGTCGAGACCATGAGCGCGGTCGCGGTGGACACCCCGGGGGCGATCACCGTGTCGGCCCACCTGCTGTTCGATATCGCGCGCAAGCTGCCCGACGGTTCGCAAGTCAGCCTCGAGACCGCCGACAACCGCATGGCGGTGAAGGCCGGGCGCAGCCGCTTCTCGCTGCCGACCCTGCCGCGCGATGATTTCCCGGTGATCGTCGAGGGCGACCTGCCGACCAGCTTCGAGATTCCGGCGCGCACCCTGGCGGAACTGATCGATCGTACCCGCTTCGCGATCTCGACCGAGGAAACCCGCTATTATCTCAACGGGATCTTCCTCCACGTCGCCGAGGACGAGCTCAAGGCCGCAGCGACCGACGGGCACCGCCTGGCCCGCTTCACCCTGCCGCGCCCCGATGGCGCCGAGGGCATGCCCGACGTGATCGTTCCGCGCAAATGCGTGGCCGAACTGCGCAAGCTGCTGGAAGAGGCACTGGATACCAACGTGCTGGTCGATCTCTCGGCCTCAAAGGTGCGCTTCACGCTTGGCGGCGAGAACGGCGTGGTCCTGACCAGCAAGCTGATCGACGGCACCTTCCCCGATTACAACCGCGTGATCCCGACCGGTAACGACAAGCTGTTGCGGCTTGACCCGCGCAGCTTCTACGAAGGCGTCGACCGCGTCGCGACGATCGCGACGGAGAAGACCCGCGCGGTCAAGATCGCGCTCGACAACGATCGCGTGACGCTCTCGGTGACCTCGCCCGACAATGGCACGGCGGCCGAGGAACTGCCCGCCGACTACAAGGCGAGCGGGCTGGAGATCGGCTTCAACGCCAATTATCTCAAGGATATCCTCAGCCAGATCGATGGCGATACGGTTGAAATGCACCTGGCCGATGCCGGGGCGCCCACGCTGATCCGCCAGGGCGAGAAGTCGCCCGCGCTCTATGTGCTGATGCCGATGCGGGTCTGATCGGCCGCGGCCGATCGCCGCCTGCCACCGCTCCGGGCTGTTCATCTTTCCGCAAGGTTCGATGAACGGCCTTTTTGCCGGGACAAGGCGTGGCGGGGGCGGGCTCGGATCGCCGGTTCTGCCGTTGGTGGGGACAGACCCCATCACGGAGACTTCCCATGCGCTATTCCGTTCTCGTTTCGCTGGCCGCCCTGGCCGGTGGCATCGCCGTTCCGACCGCGGCCCAGATGGCCGGCGGCCCGCTCGGCGGGGCTGCTGGCACGACGTTGGGCCAAACCACACCGGGCCAGACCACACCGGGCCAGACCACCCCGGGCCAGACCACCGGCGCGGTCACCAGCACGGCCGCAGAGGCAGCCACCGCGGCCACGCCCGAGCGGATCGACCGCACAGTTGATCCCGCGGCCGCGCGCGCCGCCCAGTCAGCCGAGCCCACCCGCACCCGGGTGCAGGCGACGGAGCAGGCCGCCGCGGCGACGGCCATGGGCGCCTCGGCCGAGACCAGCACCACGGCCGTCCCCGCAGCCGGCAGGCCGACGGCAGCCGCCGGTACCACGGCCACCGGAAGGGCGAGCGGCGGGGCCGGCGTGGCCGCCACTCCGGCGCGGCCCTGATCGCAGCCGAGACCCCTGCCAGAGCCGGACGCCCGTCCTGGCCCCGGCAGGGGCCGCCTACTCAGGGCCGCGCGGCGTTGAGCATGGCCGCCTGCCGGTCGAACAGGGCGATCCGCACGGCATAGCGGCACTGCCTCAGCGCGGCTTCGGCGGTGCAGGAGCCGGCGGGGCCCAAGCCGATGCCGGCGCTGTGGCGCAAGCAGGGGTCTCCCAGATCGCCGCCGTTAAGGCAGGCAACCGGCAGACCCGGCCTCAGCGCAAGCGAATTTATCCCGTTTCCGGTTCCCGCACTTAACCCTTTTGCAAGCGCCACCGGCACAGATGGGCGCATGAGGCGCCAGCGGTCCAAGTCCCCCTCCCAGTCGTCCGAGACGCGTCCTTTGCCCGGGCGTCCGCTGGGGGCCGGCTCGCGCAACCGCGCGGCCACGGCGCGGGTCCGCGCGCCGCGCTTCATCGCCCGCTATGCCATTCCCACCGAGTGGTGGGCGATGGCCCCGGCCATGTTGGCCGCCGTGCTGATCCACGGCTGGGCCTCGCGCACCTTGCCGCCCTTGTTCAGCGGAATCAGCGCCATTGTCGCCGCGCTGATCGCCATGACCGCCCCGGTGGTCAGCCGGCTGGAGCGCGCCCGCGGCTGGCGTTCGCCCGGACGCTGGACCGCGATCGGGCTGGTCGTGGTCACCCCGATGTTCCTGTTCGGGCTGTCGATCTCGTGGTGGATCGCGCACCAGCCGGTCCAGGGCTGGAACACCGGCCCGGCCGCGCTGGTGATGACCGGCACGCTGGTGGCGATCTTCTGCTCGGGCCGCCTGCCCACCCTGGTCAGCGCCCTGCTAGCTTTGTGGTTCGCCCATGCCGTGGTGACATTGGAGCCGGCGACCATGCTGGCGCTGGTGATCGGCGCGGGCGCGGGGGTCTATATCTCGATGCGCCAGCTCGAGTTCAACCGGCAGGCCCAAGCCAAGCAGGAGCAGGTTGAGCGCGCGCAGCAGCGCGCCGAGCTGATTCTCTCGGACTATGAACTGACCCGCCAGGGCTGGTTCTGGGAGACCGACCGGCGCGGCCTGATCACCTATGTCTCGCCCACCATCGGCGAGATCGTCGGGCGGCCGGGGACCGAACTGCTCGGACGTCCGTTCACCGAGCTGTTCACCCACGACAACCACGACGGCGAGAGCCAGCGCACGCTGCAGTTCCACCTCAACGCGCGCTCCTCGTTCCAGGACCTGCGGCTGCGCGCCGCCACTCCGCCCGACGATGAGCGCTGGTGGTCGGTCAACGGCCTGCCGGTCTATGACGATTTCGACAACTTCCAGGGGTTCCGCGGGTCGGGCAGCGACCTGACTGAACGCAAGCGTTCGGAGGAGCAGGCCAGCCGCCTGGCCCATTACGATTCGCTGACCGGGCTGGCCAACCGGCTGCAGATGTCGAAATCGCTCGAGAAGATCCTCAATGCCCGCGCCGCCGAGCACCGCGCCTGCGCGGTGCTGCTGCTCGATCTCGACCGGTTCAAGCAGGTCAACGATACGCTGGGCCATCCCGCGGGTGACGCGCTGCTCAAGCAGGTGGCCCACCGGCTCGAGCGCGTGGTCGAAACGCGCGGCCGGGTCGGGCGGCTCGGCGGCGACGAGTTCCAGGTGCTGGTCCCCGGCCACACCCCGCGCGACAAGCTCGCCGCCCTGGCCGAGCGGATCATCCACGCCTTGTCCGAACCCTACAGCATCGACGGCCACCGCGTGATGATCGGCGCTTCGGTGGGGATCGCCATGGCCCCCGAGGACGGCGTGACCTCCGAGGCGATCATCCGCAATGCCGACCTCGCGCTCTACGCTGCCAAGGACGGCGGCCGCGGGCGGCATCACTTCTATGCCGCCGATCTTCATTCCGATGCCGAGGAGCGCCGCCAGCTCGAGCAGGACCTGCGCGACGCGCTGGCGACCGGCGGGCTCCAGCTGTTCTACCAGCCGATCGTGCACACCGCCTCGGAAACGGTCGCCGGGTTCGAGGCCTTGCTGCGCTGGCAGCATCCGACGCGGGGCTGGCTGAGCCCGGCCAAGTTCGTGCCGATCGCCGAGGATGCCGGGATCATCGCCCAGATCGGCGAATGGGCGCTGCGCACTGCCTGCCATGACCTGGCGAGCTGGCCGGCGAGCGTGCGCGTGGCGGTCAACGTCTCGCCGCTGCAGTTCGCCAACCCGGCGCTGCCCGCGATCATCACCAGCGCCATCGCCGCCGCTGGCGTCTCGCCCGACCAGCTCGAACTCGAGATCACCGAAAGCGTGTTCCTCAATGACGACGAGGGCACCGACGCGATGTTCGTCGCGCTCAAGCGGCTGGGCGTGCGGCTGGCGCTGGACGATTTCGGCACCGGCTACTCCTCGCTCGGCTATCTCCAGAAGGCGCCGTTCAACAAGATCAAGATCGACCAGTCCTTCGTGCGCGGGGCCACCGCCAAGGGCAGCGCGAATGCCGCGATCATCGCCTCGATCGTGCGCCTCGCCGAGGCGCTCGGGATGGAGACCACGGCCGAGGGGGTCGAGACGCTCGACGAACTCGACCTGGTCCGCGGGCTCGGCTGCAGCCACGTCCAGGGCTATATCTACGACAAGCCGCTGACCGCCCCCGAGGCGCGCGAGCGGGTTTCGGCTGGGGTCAAGATCACCGCCGACGGACCGCGCTCGACGCGCTCGGTGCGCAAGACCGTGCTGCGCCGCGTGATGATCGAGCACGACGGCCACAGCTACGAGGCGACGGTGCGCAACATGTCGGAAACCGGCGCGCTGGTGGAAGGGCTGTGGAACGTTCCCGAAGGCACGCTGTTCACTGTCCGCCTTGGCGAGCGCCAGTCCGTCCGGGCGATCGCGCGGTGGTGCGAGGATGACCGCGTGGGCATGGAATTCCTCACCGTGGTCAAGCTCGACGAGGCCGCGCCACGCCCGGCCGCCACCCCGCTGCCGGGTGCCGCGCGGGGCTCCGCACAGCGGTTTGGCTGACCTGTCGCGCATCATCCCTTAGCCGATTGTTTACCATTATCCCGCTAGACCGGAGCGGTCCGGACCGCGGTCCGGCATCCCGCAAGTGAGGCATTGGTCAAGGTGGTCAAACGCATCGGCGACTTGCTGCGCAGGCAGACCCCGTCGCAGGCGGCGCTGGGTTTCGACGTGATGGGCGAGGAGCAGCAGGCGCTGCTGCTGCTGCGCGATTATGAGGCTTCGGGGCAGGGCTGGTTCTGGTCGACCGATCGTGCCGGCAAGATCACCTATATCTCCGAGAATGTCGCCAATGCGATCGGCTGCGAGCGCTCGGCGCTGCTCGGCTCGCCGTTCCATGCGCTGTTCAGCGTGGAGCGCGACGAGAACGACGAGGGGTCGCGCACGCTGCCGCTGATCCTGAGCGGCAACAAGACCTTCTCGGACCTGCCGGTGCGCCCGGCGGCCGCCACCAGCGAGCTGCTCTGGACGATCACCGGGCGACCGCAGTTCGACGGCGACAACAATTTCCTGGGCTACCGCGGCAGCGGGGTCGATGCCACCGAGCGGCTGCGCAGCCAGCGCGATGCCTCGCGGCTGGCGATGTACGATTCGCTCACCGGGCTGTTCAACCGGCATCGCATGGGCCAGCGTCTGGTCACCATCCTCCAGGCCTATGCCGCGACCCAGCGCTGCTGCGCGGTGATGATGATCGACCTCGACCGGTTCAAGCAGGTCAACGATACGCTCGGCCATCAGGCCGGCGACGAGCTGCTCAAGCAGGTGGCGCAGCGGCTGCAGCGGGTCTGCGACAAGACCGCCGAGATCGGCCGCCTCGGTGGCGATGAGTTCCAGATCCTCCTGCCCAACATCGACGATCGCGGCCGCCTCGGCGAAATGGCCAAGCGGATCATCGCGATCATCTCACAGCCCTATTCGATCAACGGCAGCCGCTGTGTGATCGGGACTTCGGTGGGCATCGCGATTTCGCCGTTCGACGGCAGCAACAGCGAGGAGCTGATCCGCAGCGCCGATCTCGCGCTCTATGCCGCCAAGGGCGGGGGGCGTGGCCAGTTCCGCTTCTACTCGAGCGAGCTCCACGAGAGCGCCGAGAAGCGCCGGCGGCTTGAGGAAGACCTGCGCGACGCGCTGACCAACGACCAGATCCGGCTCAAGTACCAGCCGATCGTTTCGGCCAAGAACGACACGGTGATCGGGGTCGAGGCGCTGATGCGCTGGGTCCATCCCGAATTCGGTGACGTGTCGCCCGCGGTGTTCATCCCCATCGCCGAGGAATCGAACCTGATCATCGCGCTGGGCGAATGGGCGCTGCGCCAGGCCTGCACCGAGGCGATGACCTGGCCGGGCAACATCCGCGTCGCGGTGAACGTCTCGCCGGCGCAGTTCGCCCACCCCAATTTCATCACCAGCGTGACCCAGGCGATCTCGCATTCGGGCATCGCCCCGGAGCGGCTCGAGATCGAGCTGACCGAATCCATCTTCGTCAACGACGACGAGACCACCGACGGCAATTTCGCCGCGCTCAAGCGGCTGGGGGTGCGGCTGGCGCTGGACGATTTCGGCACCGGCTACTCCTCGCTCGGCTATCTGAAGAAGGCGCCGTTCGACAAGATCAAGATCGACAAGGGCTTCATCCGCGACGTCACCGTCCCGGGCAGCCGCAACCCGGCGATCATCACCGCGATCGTCAGCCTCGCCAAGGCGCTCGACATGGTCACCACTGCCGAGGGTATCGAGGCGCGCGACGAGCTGGCGCTGATGCGCGAGCTGGGGGTCGACCAGATCCAGGGCTACATCTATTCGGCCGCGCGGCCGGTCGAGGAGGTCTCCGAGGTCCTCGCCAGCGGGGCCTGGGTGATCGAGCCGCAGGGCCCGGACAAGCAGCGCGCCGAGCGGCGGACCGTGCTGCGCCGGGTGGGGGTGATCCACGAGGACCACCGCTACGAGGTGATGATGCGCAACCTCTCGCGCAGCGGCGCCGGGATCGAGGGGCTGCTGGGCGTTCCGATCGGCACCGAATTCGTGCTCGACCTTGGCGAGGGGCAGCTGGCGGTCGCCACGGTGCGCCGGTCCGAGGGCCAGCACCAGGGGCTCGAGTTCGAGACCCCGCTGGTCGACGATGGCGCCGGAGGGCTGTGCACCCGGCACCGCGTCGCCCCGCACATCCTGGCCGCGATGGGCATGCCGACCGGTTCGACCGGCGGCGCGGTGGTCCAGCTCAACAGCATGGCCCAGGTCAGCCTGCCGCGCTTCGGCACGGTCGATCCCACGCGGAACAGCCGCTTCGGCTGAGCCGGCGCGGCGCGACGGGGCGGGCGACCCGTCCGAACGCACGGATGACAGCGCCCGTCGGCACTGCTAACGGGCGCGGATGACCGACCTGGCCAAGATCCGCAACTTCTCCATCATCGCCCACATCGACCATGGCAAGTCGACCCTGGCCGACCGCCTGATCCAGTATACCGGCGGGCTGACCGAACGCGAGATGAGCGCGCAAGTCCTTGATAACATGGACATTGAGAAAGAGCGCGGGATCACCATCAAGGCCCAGACCGTCCGCCTGACCTACACCGCGAAGGATGGCGAGACCTACGAGCTCAACCTGATGGACACCCCCGGCCACGTCGACTTCGCCTACGAGGTCAGCCGCAGCCTCGCTGCCTGCGAGGGTGCGCTGCTGGTGGTCGACGCGGCCCAGGGGGTCGAGGCCCAGACCCTCGCCAACGTCTACCAGTCGATCGAGCACGACCACGAGATCGTGCCGGTGATCAACAAGATCGACCTCCCCGCCGCCGAGCCCGAGAAGGTCCGCCACGAGATCGAGGAGGTGATCGGCCTCGACGCCAGCGAGGCCGTCCTCGCCAGCGCCAAGAGCGGCATCGGCATCGAGGAGGTGCTGGAGGCGGTCGTCACCAAGATCCCGCCCCCCAAGGGCGATCCCGCCGCGCCGCTCAAGGCCATGCTGGTCGATAGCTGGTACGATCCCTACCTCGGCGTGGTGATCCTGGTCCGCGTGATCGACGGCTCGATCCGCAAGGGTCTGCAGGTCAAGTTCATGGCCGGCGGGACCGAACACCTGATCGACCGGGTCGGCTGCTTCACCCCCAAGCGGATCGACCTGCCCGAGCTGGGCCCGGGCGAGATCGGCTTCATCACCGCGCAGATCAAGGAGGTCGCCCAGGCCCGCGTGGGTGACACCATCACCACGGTCAAGAACGGCGCCGCCGAGGCCTGCCCGGGCTTCAAGGAGGTCCAGCCGGTGGTGTTCTGCGGGCTGTTCCCGGTGGATGCGGCCGACTTCGAGAAGCTGCGCGAATCCATCGCCAAGCTGCGCCTCAACGATGCCAGCTTCAGCTTCGAGATGGAAAGCAGCGCCGCGCTCGGCTTCGGCTTCCGCGCCGGCTTCCTCGGCCTGCTGCACCTGGAGATCATCCAGGAGCGCCTGAGCCGCGAGTACGACCTTGACCTGATCACCACCGCGCCTTCGGTGGTCTACCGCATCCAGCTGCGCGCCAGCAAGAACGACGATGCCCGCGAGATCTACCTCCACAACCCGGCCGACTATCCCGATCCCAGCCGGATCGAGCAGATCGACGAGCCGTGGATCAAGGCAACGATCTACACCCCGGACGAATACCTGGGCAGCATCCTCAAGCTGTGCCAGGACCGCCGGGGCATCCAGACCGGTCTCACTTACGTCGGCGGCCGCGCCCAGGTGCAGTACGAGCTGCCGTTGAACGAGGTGGTGTTCGATTTCTACGACCGCCTCAAGAGCATCAGCCGCGGCTACGCCAGCTTCGACTACGAGCAGATCGGCCTGCGCGAGGGCGACCTCGTCAAGATGAGCATCCTCGTCAACGCCGAGCCGGTCGATGCCCTGTCCATGATCGTCCACCGCTCGGTCGCCGAAGACCGCGGCCGCCACATGTGCGAACGCCTCAAGGACCTGATCCCGCGGCACCTGTTCAAGATCCCGATCCAGGCCGCGATCGGCGGCAAGGTGATCGCCCGCGAGACGATCGCCGCCCTGCGCAAGGACGTGACCGCCAAGTGCTATGGCGGCGACATCACCCGCAAGAAGAAGCTGCTGGAAAAGCAGAAGAAGGGCAAGGCCCGGATGCGCGAGTACGGCTCGGTGCAGATCCCGCAGGAAGCCTTCATCGCCGCGCTGCGGATGGGCGAGGAGTAACGCCCCGTTGTCCTGAGCCTATATCAAGGGTTGGCACGGGACTCCGCAGCCTTGGCCGCAAGACAGGGCAGTCCTCGACAGGGGCGCCGACAGCCTGGGCAAGGCGGGCGAAGGCGGGGAGGGTGAATGCGAGGGTCATCGCCCTCGCGCTCCCGGAAATGGGGCGTTTCTGCCGCTCGCCGATCGCCACGCGAATGGCCGATTTCCCTGAATACCGCCGCTCGAACCCTTTGTACCAACAATGACTTGTCGTCCCGATCTATCGGCTCTTGCAAATGCTGCCGAGGTCTTCGCCGTTCTGGCAAAGCCTGCCGGCATTTAACTCCGAGGGCATAAGCCGCCGCCAGAGATCTAGCAAACTGCTCTCCATGCGACGCTTCAAAGCGCACGATACTTGAAGTCTCGGAACAGCACCTGCCCCGATCCGGCCGCGAAGATGGCGGGTCGCAGGCTCAGCAAGTCATCGACCGTATTGGCATTGTAGCCCTCTACATAGGTACGCACCGCATGTCGGTTCCAGGTGTGCCCGTCGGCACTGTAGTGGAAGGTAACGATCTGTCGGTCGTTGGTGATGCGCAGAAAGAGGCGTCGCAGGGCAGGCGCAGGTTCCTGCCAGTAGGCGGGTTTGCCCCCACGATAGGTGATCATCCGAGCCCCATCGATGCCCATGCCCAGGAACAGCCGATCATCGAAATACAGAAGCAATCCCCCTTCGACCGCGCCAACCAGTTCTACTTCGACCTGCACTTCATAGGACCGGTCGCCCACCAGCTGCGTCAGCGGCGAGCAATCAGCCGGGGTCTGGCCTTTGGCCTGCAGGGTGAGAACACCGTCCGCAACGGTCACCCGGGATGAGTCCTGCGGGCTGCTGGCATAAAGCGTCCAAAGTCGACCAAGCCCCTCCTGCCGGAAGGGATCGGAATGTGGCATGCCATGGGGTACGCTTGGTCCTGCCGGTTTTGCCAAAGGCGTTGAGAGGTCACCACCCATCGCCCGGAACCAGCCATCCTCGGTCCATTCGATCGGCTCGAGCAGGGTCTGCCGGCCAAGAGAGAGATAGCCGCGCTCATAGCCGTGGTAGACCAGAAACCACCGACCGTCCGAACCCTCGACACAAGTGGCATGGCCACGTGACCACCAGAGGTCCTGATCGGACTGCGCCCGCACGACGGGATTGTGTGGACATGCCTGCCACGGTCCGTGGATCGAGCGCGATCTCGCGACGACCACCATGTGTCCGGTCGCTGGTCCTGAGGTGCCCCCCACCGCATTTACGAGATAGAAGAAGTCGCCTCGCCGGAACAGCTTAGGGCCTTCTGGCGACCAAGCCTCGGTAATCCAATCATCAGGATACCGCCAAGCTTCGTAGGCGGTCTCGATTGGTCCGGCCGTGGCAAGACCATCAGCGGTCAGCCGGACACGCTTGCCGTCATTGAAGAACAGGTAGCGATGCCCGTCCTCGCCCAACACATGACCTGGATCGATCAGACCGCCGATCTTCATGTCGATCGGTTCGCTCCAGGGTCCCGCCATCGAGGGGGCATGGATCACAAAGATGTTGGCGAAGCTGGCAAGCGGCGGTGACCACGGCGCCTTCATGAAGGGGATGTAGATGAAGTAGCGATCCCCGTGCTTTGCGATGTCCACGGCGAAGACCGTGCCAAGCGGCTTGGACAAGGCCGAACCGATCGGCCGCCAATTCACCAGATCGCGCGAATGCCAAATCAGCAAGCCGGGAGTCGAATCGAACGACGAATGGGTCATGTAGTAGTCTTCGCCGTCTTTCAGGACGGTCGGATCGGGATAATCGCCGGCGAGCACCGGATTGAGATAACGCCCGTCGCCGAGATCAGCCTTTCGTTGTCCTTCGATCCCACGCGGCCACGAGGGGCTGATCATCAGACCAGCGCCCAGTTCAGGTGATTGCAGGCTTGATGCGGCGCTCCCGATCGAGGCTGATGCCGCAAGTGGGGCTGCTAGCCCCAGCTTGATTGCGTTGCGCCGCGATTCCATCAATCCCCTCCAATTATAAGAATAATAATTCCATTTAAGGGTGCTCTCACGACAAGCAAGAACGAACGACAGCCGGTTGCTGAAGTCGTTTGGTTGTCAGCACGCTTCACAGTACCCGCGTTAGGACCGCTCAGCCGTCAGCTTTCGGCATAAGCTTTCTTAGCCGCATGGCGGCCGGGTGACTGGGTCTGGTCGAAAGCGGCCGCACATCTCGCCCATGAGCTACCCGCCCAACTCCCCCATCAGCCCCCCGAACCATCCTCCACCGCCGCATAATCCCCCGGCGCCGTCCCATCATCATACAGTGCGCCGTCTTCCTCCCACCAGTGTGCGCCCTTGCGGGCGTCCTCCGCGTTGGAGGCCTGCCATTGGGCATAGAGCAGGGCGGTGCGGGGGCTGGTGCGGTCGATGATGCTGTCGCGCAGCTGGGCGAGCTTGTCCTCGATGCTCTGGCGCACCTTTTCGGCGCTGACCGGGTCGCGCAGCTCGGCCTCCCATTCCTTGCGCCACTGCTTCTTCAGCCGCTTGAGCTCGCTGGGGGTGACCAGGCCGACGCGCGTCTGGCTGGCGGCGAAGCGGGCGGGGGCGCGGTTCCTGAGGAGGAACATCAGCAGCCGGTCATTGTGGACGATCCGCGTGCCGACCAGTTTGCCATAGGAGTAGACTGGCTCCTCCGTGCCGTTGAGCGCGCGCTCCATCGCGATGTCCTCCAGCCGCTGCACCCCGGCGGCCAGCGCCGCCTCCCAGGCCTTGCGGAACGAGGCGGCGCGGGGGTGGCGGCGCAGCTGGTAGGCGCCCTCGGGCGCCATGTTGACGGCATGGGCGGCGGCGCGGACCGATCCGGTCTGGACCAGCGCGGCGATGAAGCCTGCCTGGCGCGCGGCGGTCCAGCCATCGTGGCGGTTGCAGGTGCGCGGGACCGGCACGAACTCGGGGGCGGGCTGGTCGGCGGCGGCGGGGCGGGTATGGTCGATCACCGGGGTCTCCAGGGCAGGCGGGGTGGCAGAAGGCCCGATCATGCCCCGGAGCGGGCGGTGTAGGACAGCGCGGCCGCGCCCGGGGCCCGGGCCGGGCCCGTGCGGGGGCTCAGATCCCGCCCGCCAGCCACAGCCGCACGCCGATCCCCGCGGCGATGGCGATGAACACCGCGCCCACCGCGAGGTCGAGCCGGCGGCGCAGGTGCGGCTGGGCGAGGGCGGCGGCGAGGCGGCTGCCGGCGGCGACATAGGCGGTGCCGACCAGCACGTCGCAGCCGATCCCCACGGCAGCCAGCACGGCCAGCTGCGGGGCCACCGGCTGGCGCGGATCGACGAAGGGGGGCAGCAGGGCCAGCACGTAGACCAGCGACTTGGGGTTGCTGAGCGCAACGGCAAGGCTGGCGCGCAGGCCGCTGGCGGCGGGTCGGGCGGGGGATGGCGCGGAGGCGGCGTCCGCGTCCTGCCCGGCCTGGCGGATCGCAAGCAGGCCGAGCCAGGCGAGATAGGCTGCACCCGTGGCGGCCAGCAGCGTGAAGGCCTGCGGGGCCGCCCGCGCCAGACTGCCCAGCCCGAGCCCGGCCATGACATACCAGGCAAGGTTGCCCAGCTGCAGTCCGGCCAGCGTCCCCAGCCCGGCGCGCGGTCCGCGCCAGGCGGTCTGGGTCAGCACGAACAGCATCTGCGGCCCGGGGATTAGGCTGGTTGTGCCGCTCACCAGCAGGAAGGCGACAAGGCGGGCAGGGTCAAGCATGGCCCGGCCATAGGCCAGATCGCGCCTCGCCGCCTAGATGGGTCAGCCCGCGAGGCGCGCGACCAGCGCTGCGGCGGCGCGGTCGACCTGCTCCCAGGTGCGGCGGAACGCGGCCGCGTCGCCCCAGTAGGGATCGGCCACCGGCTGGCCCGCCAGCTCCGGCACCCCATCGAGCAATAGGGCCAGCCGCGCGGGCGCGCCGGGCGGGGCGAGCCGGGCGAGATCGGCGAGGTTCTGCGCATCGAGCGCGAAGATGTGGGTGAAGCCCGTGAAGTCCGCCTGGCGCACCTGCCGGGCGCGGTAGCCGGCGATGTCGATCCCGTGGCGCCGCGCTTCGGCGATCGCGCGCGGATCGGGCGGCTTGCCGACATGCCAGTCACCGGTCCCGGCGGAATCCACCGCGCAGTCCAGCCCGGCCGCGGCGGCCCGGCGGCGAAAGGCGGCCTCGGCCAGCGGCGAGCGGCAGATGTTGCCGAGGCAGACGAACAGGATGGCGGGAAGGGGCATGCCGGGCGGAAGCTAGCCGTTTTTCCGCCCGGCTGGAACCGGCGCCGGCCGGCTCAGGCCGCGGTTGGCACAGCGGCGGCTGGGCGGCGGCGCAGCATCGCCCCGACGCAGGCCATGCCGATCAGCATCATCGCCCAGGTGCCCGGCTCGGGCACGCCAGAGGTGCTGGCGGCGGTGCCGGTGAAGCTGATTTCATCGGTGAAGGTCCAGGGGCCGTTTGCCGTGACCTGGATCATCACGCGCGGGGCGGTGATGTTCAGCCCGCCAACCGTCAGCACCCCGGCTGGCGCCGAATTGTCGAAAGCGTTCTTGTTGTTGGCGGCGCTCGGCGGCACGCTGAGGCTGCCGGCGAGTGAATAGATGAGTCCATCGACCGAACTGTAGACTTCGAGCGAGGGCAGGACGACGTCGCTGAGGTTGTCCTGGGTCGAGCCGAACAGGACCGTGTCGATCGTCTGCCCGGGTGCGAAATTGAAGAACAGGCTGATGGAGCGGTCGGTCCAGCCGGCCCATTCGGTCCCGGCGTTCACGGCCCACCCGGCCCGGCCGCGGACGCCATCGGTCAGTTTGGTGAAGCTCGGATCGGAATAGCACCAGGTGCCGCAGTCGGTAGCCTGGTTGAAGCTGTAGCTCAGCGGCACGATGCTGGCAGCCGAGGCCGGTGCTACGCTGGTTACGGCGGCGGCGGCCGCAAGCGCGCCGAGAATGCGTCTCAACTTCATGTAAAACCCCCCAAGCCAGTGACTGCCGACCGACCCCGACCTTACTATGGTCTGACTTGGGGGTGACGGCAACCGGCCCGTTGCGGCGCGCAGCGGCGTCTGTCCCGAAATGGGGCAGTGCCGGCGCGCAACGCAGCCGCGCTCAGGCCGCCTTGGGCGGGCCGGAGATCAGCCGCACCTGCGGGGTGGCGCGGACGATGCGGTTGCGGCCGTCCTGCTTGGCGACATAGAGCGCCTCGTCGGCGGCCTTCAGCGCCTCGCGCGGTTGCGGATAGTCGAACACGTTGGCGATGCCGGCGGAGAAGGTGACCTTGCCGAACGGCACGTCGGTCGCGCGGTTGACCATGCGGCGCTCGGCGAGCGAGTCGCGCGTCTCGTCGAGCCGCTCGTAGGCCTCGTTCAGCGCCAGCCCGCGGAACAGCACCACGAACTCCTCCCCGCCATGGCGCGCCACGTGGCAGCGCTCATCGGAGATCTCGTTGAGCGCGCAGGCCACGGCCCGCAACACGCGGTCGCCCGCGTCGTGGCCGTGGGTGTCGTTGATCCGTTTGAAGCGGTCGATGTCGCAGAAGGCGACGCACAGCGGATCGCCCGCGGCGCGCGCGGCCACCACCTCGCGGTCGAGGCGGTGCTCGAAGGCGCGGCGGTTGGGCAGGCCGGTGAGGTGATCGAGCTCGGCGTGGCGGCGCGTCTCCTCCAGGCTGCGATGCAGCGCCTGGGTTTCCTGCTCGGACCGGATCATGTGCCGCTCGATCTCGTGCGTGCGCTCGATCATGGTCCGGGCAATGGCCAGCACGTCGGCCAGCATCGCCCCGGTGTCGCCGCCCTGCTGCAGTTCGTCCACCTGGTCGCGCAGCGCGAGGGTATACTCGTTGGTGGCACTGCGCGCCGCGGTGGTGGTGTGGCTGAAGCTTTCGAGGCTGCGCTCGAGCCGCTCCATCAGCTTGGTCACCGCGATCAGCTCGTCCTGGGCGCCTTCGCCGCGGCGGAAGCCCACCAGCCAGTCGAGCGAGATCGGCTCGCCGGCACGGTCCCGTTCGGCCACGGCGAGGGCCAGCCGCGGATCGTTCCCGGTCACGCAGTCATAGGCGGCCAGCAGGGTCGATTGCGACAGGCGCAGCCCGTGGCGTGCCAGAAACGCGGTCATTTCCTCGAACGTGGCCTGCGGGCCGTGCGCGGGATCGGGCGTGTCGCCCGGGGGCGGCGGCGCCGGATCGGCCTCGGGCGACGGCCGGGCGGACCAAACGGTCCGCAGGCGGGCGAGCAGGCCGGGGGCACGGGGCGGACGGAAATCGGTCGCGGACATGAGCCGTTGAACGGCACCGGCAAGCCGGAGTTAAGCATGAAACCTTAGCCGGAAGCCCGGAGATGCCGGGTCAGCAGCTCGAACGGCTGGAGGTGGGCGAGGGATTGGCGAGCCCGGCCCCGGGATAGGGACTGCCCCCGGTCAGATCGCGGTCGTCGCGTACGTAGACCGCGGCCGAGCGGTAGATCACCGGTGCGGTCGAGCTGCCGACGTTGAAGAAGATCGGGCGGTACTGGTAGTAGACTTCGACGAACATGATCGCCGAATTGGCGTCGGCGGTGAGCAGGTTGCCAGTGGGGCCCATGCCGGCGAAACTGGTGCCGGTGGCCGTGCCGGTGCCCTGTCCGCCATAGCGCGAGGCCCAGGTGGTCACCCCGCGGCAGCGCTGCCAGTGGATCCACTGGCCGCCGGCATTGTTCTGCTCGAGGCTGGACAGGATCACCCGGCCATTGGCGTACATCTGCAGGCCCGGGTATTGCAGGTCGATCGAGGCGAACAGGTCGTTCACGTCGAATTCGCGCATCACCGCGCCGCCGCTGCCGCTGGCCTGCTTGGCGCGCGAGGCGTTGTCGGCCAGCATCATCGCCGCCTGGCTGACGCGCATGTAGGTGGTGGCCATGTTGGCGAGCTCGATCGTGCCGAGTCCGGCCGCCGACAGCACCGGCGCGACCATGGCGAATTCGACCGCGGAGATCGCGCGGCGATCCTGGCGCAGCCGCCGGGCGAAGCGGCCCAGCGCGACGCCAAGGCGGCCTGCCCGGGGCGGGACCAGGCGCGACCGGCCGCTCACGGGCAGACCTGCCGGGCGCTCCACCCGGGCTGGGTGGCGAAGGGCTGGTTGCGCAGCAGGGTTTTCGCCTGGATCCGCGTGGTCGGCGAGATGCCGAGCGCCCCGCCCACCGGAATGAAGCTGGGATAGGTCACCGTCGCGGTATACTCGACCACGTCGTTGGCGCCGCCGATGCCGTCCCGGCCGCTGTCGGCATCCCAGCGGTTGTTGCCGTTGACGTCCTGGAAGCACTCGGTGGTGTCATAGACGCCGTTGCTGTTGCCGTCGGTGAAGTCCTCGGGCTTGTCGACGCGCGAGAACGACGCGTAGTTGTCGCGGTCGAAGGTTACCGTGGCGTTGGGCAGGATGTTGCGCACCTGGGTGCGGACCAGCTGGTCGATCGCGGACTGGTCGGACTGGGAGCTCTGCAGCCCCGAGTTGCGGCCGGCCTGGAGCATCGCCCCCTCGAGCACCGAGCGCATGTAGACGTTGAGCCCGAATTCGAGCGAGCCGAGCGTGATCATCAGCAGCACCGGGGTGATGATCGCGAACTCGATCAGCGCCGCCCCGTCGCGCTCGCGCGCCAGCCGGCGGACCAGGCCGGTCAGGCGCCGCGCGGGGCGCGGGGCAGGAGGGATCGGACTAACCATGGCGCGCCGGTCCATCAGGTCTTGAGCCGCAGGTCGGCGACCTGGCTGGCGATGTGCCGGAAGGTCTCGTTGAGCGCGGCGGCGTCGCCGGCGAAGTAGGCGCGGCCCGAGCTGGCACAGGCCTGCATCTGCGCGGTCAGGCTCTGGCCGAAGCCGATGAACCAGATGGTGTAGCCCATCGCCTTGGCCGTGGCGCAGGCGGTGAGAAAGCGGGCGTTGTGCGAATCGTAGATCGTGGTGTCGCTGGCGCCCGCCGGGGCCACCCGGTTGTCGATGTATTCCAGCCCATAGGCGTTGTAGACATCGCCATTGGGGGCCAGCTCGCCGTCGGTCAGCATGATGATGTGGCGGCTGATGCTCGACAGGTTGCCCTCGTTGACGTTGCTGGCCATGATCCCGTTGGGGTTGGCCAGCCGCGCGCCCCACAGCATGCCGATGTCATGGTAGGTATTGCCGCGCGCCACCAGCGTGGCGAGATAGGTGTTGAGCCAGGCCGGCACCACCGCGGTGTTGGACGTGTCGACCGTGGTGAACTTCATCGCCGCCGGGACGCAGAACTCGGCGGTCGAACCGATGTCCCAGGTGGTGTCGAGCTGGGCGCGCTGGCCGCGATCGAACACCAGCGGCCCGACATAGGGATGCCACCGGGTGGCATCGTTGGTCGGGGCCGAGGCCAGGTCGTGGTCGAAGGCTCCGGTCGGCGCGCTGTTGTTGGTGAACATCGTGTTGACCGTGTCGCGCTCCTCGACACAGCCCGCCCAGGTGGTGTTGGTGATGGTCAGCCCGGTCGCCCCGGTCACCCGGGCCAGCGCCTCCATGTCGTAGGAGCCCGAGGTCGGCACGGTGGCGTTGGCGGCGATCGCGGTCACGATCGGATCGGCCGCGCCGGTGCGCAGCACCGAGGTATCGACATTGCCGACCCGGTAGGTGAACGGCGTCGCCGGGTTCAGCCTGAACCCGTTCTGGACATAGTTGGTCGTGGTGTAGGTGGTTTCCGAGCGGGTGCAGATGTCCGAATTGCGGTCATAGCTGACCCGCGCATATTCGGTGGTCGTGGTATTCGCTGGCGGCGGGCCGCCGGTCGTGACCGCCGGGGCATTGCCCCACGAGGTGCAGGAGCTGCTGCTGCTGCGCGTGCTGGTGCGGTTGACCACCGTGCTGGGGCCGCGGTCGCCCACCCAGTTCGGCGTGTCGAAGTTGGCGTACTTCGTGGAATAGGGTGTCGACGCGGTCAGGTAGGTGCTGGGGATGTCGCCTGCGGCGACCAGGTTGCCGATGTTGACCGTGCCGGAATAGGGCACGAAGCCGAAGCGTAGACGGGCCGTGCCCCCGGCGGGAACGGCCTGGGCCATGGTGAAGTAGAACTGGCGCACGGCCTCGCGCAGGGCGAGGATCTTCGAACCGGTGCCCGAGCCGCAGCTGGTGTTGTTGGGCAGGCACGCCATCGAGCCGGTGGTGTCGAGCACGAACATCACGTCGATGTTCGAGATCTGGAACTCGGCGCTGCAGTTGGCGGTCAGGGTGAAGTTGTCGCGGCCGAACATCTTCATCACCGAGGTCGGCATGGTGGTGGTGGCGGTGCCGCTGACCACACCGTTGCCGGCGTTGGTGGGGGTGAAGCTGGTGTTGGTCGAGTTCGTCCCGGCGGCCAGGAAGTTGAAATTGAACATCCGCGTGGCCTTGTCGATCTCGGACGAGGTCCACTGCCCGGACTTGGCCTGGGCGCGCCGCCCGGCGAGCACCCCGGCGTCGCAGGCGGCCTGCAGGCTGGTCTGGGTCAGATAGGCGCGGCCCATGTCGACGCCCCCGCCGACGAGGACGAGCAGCGGCGGAACCACGGCCGCGGCGATGCCGAGGACGTTGCCGCTGCGATCGCGGGCAAGGCGTGACAGCAACCGACGCGGGGAAGCGGCGTCAGCGGGATCGGAGCGTGTCCGAAGAAGCGGATTAACCATACCGAAGAGTGCCACCTGATGGATTCACAGGATGGGGTAGCGCCAGTGCGGTTAAGACTTCGTTTTCCCGCGGGTAATTTTCGCGTTTACAGACCAATGGTTTATTTGGCGTTGCCGAACCGGTTGGGGAGACTGCCGGAGCCCGCCGGGGCAGTGGTTAACGCGGCACCTCGGCGGCGATCACGGCCACGTCGATCGCGGCCGCCGGGTCGAGATACCGCCGCGCCGCTGCCATCACATCGGCGGCGGTCAGCGCCTTCAGCCGCTCGGCCGCGCGCAGTTGCCGCTCGATTCGGTCCGGGCGCGACTGGGCGCGTTCGACCAGGGCGAGCCAGCCACGGTTCGACTTGAGCGCGTTGTCGAAGGCCTCGAGCAGCGGCTGGCGGGCGCGCAGGAGGAGATCATCGCTGACCGGCTGCCGGCGGAGCTCCTCCACCGTGGCGCGGATCGCCGTCCGCGTCGCCGGCAGGTCGGCCAGGCTGACCGAGGCGGCGATGGCGAAGGTGCCATAGCCGCGCCAGATCCGCGGCATGTCGCTGTCGGCCGCGGGCGAATAGGCCTTGCCGAGCTGTTCGCGCAGGCTGTCGGTGAGCGCGATGCGCATCACTTTCTCGAGCAGTTCGAGCTGCAGCAGCTCGACCGGATCGTCGCCGTCGCGGGTTGGCCAGGTCAGCCGCAGCAGGGCCTGGTCGGCCGGCCCGGTGTGGCGGATCACCCGTTGGGTGAGGTTGCGGGTGAAGGGCCGCTCGCGCTGCTCGGGATAGGGCCGGAACTCGGCCTCGCGCGCGGGCAGGGCGCCGAAGGTGCGGGCAACCAGGCCGATCGCCTCGTCCTCGGCCACGTCTCCCACGATTGCCAGCTCGATCGCGCCGTGGGCCAGCCGGTCGGCCAGGGCGGCCTTGAGTCCGGCAAAGCCCAGCACCCGGTAGGCGGCGACCGGTTGCAGCGTGAAGCGGGGATCGTCGTCCGACAGGATGCCGCCCAGCGCGGCCCCCAACGCCGAGCCGGGCGTCGCGTCCTTGCGCGCGAAGAAGGCGTTGATCGTCTGACGATAGAGCGTCTCGCCCTCGGGCCGGTAGCCCGGATCGGTCAGATAGGCGGTCATCAGCTGGAGTTGCAGCGCGAGATCGGCCGGGGTGGTCTGGGCCGCGGCGGCGAAGGTCTCGGGCGCGGATGACAGGTCGAACCCGACCGTGCGCCCGGCCAGGACCGTCTGCAGATCGTCTTGGCTGTGACGGCCGAGCCCGCCTGCCGCGAAGGCCAGGGTCATGTCGGTGGCCAGCGGGTTGGCGCGGGTCGCCAGCATGTCGCCGCCATCCAGCTGGAGGCTGACCCAGATGCGCCCGCGCTCGAGCGTGGTGGGCTTGAGGTTGAGCCGCACCCCGTTGGCGAAGCGCACCGAGCGGATCCCGAGCGCGGGCTCACGCGTGTCGCTCACCACCGTGCCGGGCGGGCCGAAGTCGGTATAGGCAAAGGGCTGCAGCGCGACCGGATCGGCCTCGGCAAGCCCCCCGGCCATGGCCTCTCGCCAGGTCTCGCGCAGCGCCGCAGCGCCGCCCTGCGGGGCGCGGCGCCCGGCAAAGCGCAGCAGCGGATCGTCGAGCGGTACCAGCTCGCGTGTCAGCGCGGCAAGCACGGCATCGGGGGTGATCGCGGGCAGGAATGCCTCCAGCCGCTCCAGCGAGCTTTCGGGCGTGGCCGGGACCACATCGTCGCGGATCAGGGCCAGCGCCGCGCCGACCAGGGCCCCGTTCGAGCGGGTACTGGCCGCGGCGGCGGCATTGCGGTGGGCGGTGTGGACGTTGGCAACCTGCTCGGCGACCTCGGCGGCGGTGAAACCGCGGGTCAGCGCGCGGCGGTATTCGGCCACCGCCGCGCGCAATCCGCGCTGCCAGCCTCCGTCGACCGTGTCGACCACCAGGCTGGTGGTGCGGCCAGCGCGGAACACGTCGCTGGTGCCCAGCCCGGCGCTGCGGAACGGGGCGTCAGCCTGCCGCGCCAGCCGCTGGAGGCGGCGGTTGATGATGTCGTAACCGATCTGCCGCAGCAGCGTCTCGCGGCGCTGCGCGGTGCTGTCGCGCTCATCGAACCACGGACCATGGCGCGAGGCGGTGACCCGTTCGGACAGGGCAGGATCGAGATAGACCGCGGTGCGCCCCCGGTCGGCGGCATTGACCGGACCGGCATCGGGCTGGGGTGGTGCGGGGGCCGCGGCCCAGTCGCCGAAATGCGCGCGGATCGCGGCCTCGGCCGCGGCGGGATCGAGATCGCCGATGACGATGACCGTCGTCTTGGCCGGCACATAGTGGCGCTGCCAGAAGGCGCGCAGCCGCGCGCTCGTGGCGGCCTCGAGCGTAGCGGTGGTGCCGATCGGGACCCGTGCCGGATAGCGGGCGGCGGGGTGGGCGAAGCCCATTTCGTCCACCGCCGCGCGGTAGCCCCACGAGTTGCGATCGCGCATCTCGGCCAGGATCACCCCGCGTTCGCGCGCGACCGCCTCGGGCGAGAGGGTCAGTTCGCTGGCGGTCTCGCGCATCAGCATCAGCGCGGTGTCAAGCAGGGCCGGATCGGTGCGCGGCAGATCGAGCGTGTAGAGCGTGTAGGTGAAGCTGGTCTGGGCATTGGTATCGGCGCCGAAGGCCAGCCCCGCGCGCTCGAGCAGGCGGACCATCTCGCCCTCGGGCACGCGGGTGCTGCCGTTGAACGCCATGTGCTCGACGAAGTGGGCATAGCCGCGCTCGTCGTCCTGCTCGTCAAGCGAGCCGGCAGCGATCTCCATGCGGACCAGCGCGGTGCCGGCGGGATTCGATCCTTTCCGCACGATGAAGCGAAGGCCGCTGGGCAGGGTGCCCGTGCGGAAGGCCGGATCGATCGCGATGTCGCTTTCGGTCATGGCCCAGAGCGGGCGGGGGGTTGAGGCCAGCGGCGCCCGCTGCGGTGCACAGGCCGCCAGCAGCAGCGTGGAGATCAGGGCCAGGGCGAAGGCCGGGACGGGAATCAGGCGGCGCAGCATCGCGCGAGCGTGGCGGGGCTTGGCGCCAAGGGCAAGCCAGACCTCGGCACAGGGGCGGCGAGTGAGGGGTGGGCTGCGTCGGCCGCGCGCTTGACCCGGCTGGCCGGGCGGGGTTTACCGCGGATAAGGATCGACAGGAGGGCCAACCCGCCATGCCGCTTGCCAGCGAGAGCGCGATCGCCCGGGTGGCGCAGGGCCTGATCGCCCGCACCCTGCCCAAGGCCGAATGGACCCATGAAGCCCACTTCGCCGCAGCGCTGTGGCTGCTGAGGTACCGCGCCGACCTGGCCGGGCCGGAGGCGATGCGCGCGCTGATCAGCGCCTACAACCACTCCGTCGGGGTCGAGAACAGCGCCAGCGCCGGCTATCACCACACGATCACGATCGCCTCGCTGCGCGCCGCGGCGGCGCATCTGGCCGCGGCCCAGGATCAGCCGCTGCCCGCGGTGCTGGCGCGGCTGATGGCCTCGGCGCAGGGGCGCAGCGACTGGCTTGCGACCTACTGGACGCGCGATCTGCTGTTCAGCCCGGCAGCGCGGCGCGACTGGGTCGAACCCGATCTTGCGCCGCTGCCGTTCTGAGCCGGTCTACTTGCCGCGCAGCTTGCGGTGCTTCGACAGGTCGAACACCTCGCTCGGCCCGTTGTCGGTGTCGAGCAGGCCGAGCCGGCGGGCAACCTCCTGGTAGGCTTCCTCCTCGCCGCCGAGATCGCGGCGGAAGCGGTCCTTGTCGAGCTTTTCGCCGGTGACCATGTCCCACAGGCGGCAGCCATCGGGGCTGATCTCGTCGGCCAGGATCACCCGGCTGTAATCGCCGTCCCAGATGCGTCCGAACTCGAGCTTGAAATCGACCAGGCGGATGTTGATCGCGGCGAACATGCCGACCATGAAATCGTTCACCCGGATCGCCATCGACGAGATGTCCTGCATCTCCTCGTTGCTGGCCCAGCCGAAGCAGGCGATGTGCTCTTCGGCGATCATCGGATCGCCCAGCGCATCGTCCTTGTAGTAGTATTCGATCAGGGTGTGCGGCAGCGGCTCACCCTCGGGGATGCCGAGCCGCTTGGAGATCGAGCCGGCAGCGACGTTGCGCACCACCACCTCGATCGGAATGATCTCGACCTGGCGCACCAGCTGCTCGCGCATGTTCAGGCGGCGGATGAAGTGCGTCGGGATGCCGATGTGCGACAGGCGGGTGAAGACATACTCGCTGATGCGGTTGTTGATCACGCCCTTGCCATTGATCGTGCCCTTCTTCTGGGCGTTGAACGCGGTGGCGTCGTCCTTGAAGTACTGGATCAGCGTGCCGGGCTCGGGACCCTCGTAGAGGATCTTGGCCTTGCCTTCGTAGATCTGGCGGCGACGGGACACGGGCATTTCCTCAGCATGGGGGGCGGATCGCCCCGGAAACAGCAAGCCCCGGCGGAGCGCGGAGCGCATGAGCTGCTGCAACGCGACCGGGCCGGGGCACGAGCCCCATAAGCGCGGCCGGCGTGAAAAGCAAGGAACCGCGCCCGGTTGCCCGCAGGGCGGGGGCGGCCTAGCATCGCGCCATGGTTGCCTCCCGTTCCCCCCTCGAGGTGCGCGCCCTGACCGGGGCCGAGCTTGATGCCGCGATCCCTGCTCTCGCGCAGCTGCGCATCGCCGTCTTTGCCGACTATCCCTACCTCTATGCCGGCGACGTGGCCTACGAGGCGGACTATCTGCGCAGCTTCGCAGCGGCTCCCGACGCCGTGCTGGTCGCGGCGATCGATCAGGGCCAGATCGTCGGCGCGGCCACCGCCTCGGCGCTGGCGGCCCAGCCCGCCGATTTCCGCGCGCCCTTCACGGCGCGGGGGATCGCCCCCGAGGCAGTGTGTTACTTCGGTGAGAGCGTGCTGCTGCCCGCCTACCGCGGGCGCGGGCTGGGCCATGCTTTCTTCGATCGCCGCGAGGCCCACGCCCGGGCCGCCGGGGCCAAGGCCGCGGCCTTTGCCGCCGTGGTGCGGCCCGCCGATCATCCGCAGCGTCCGGCCGGCTATCGCCCGCTCGATCCGTTCTGGACGCGGCGCGGCTATGCCCCGGTAGCGGGCCTGGTCACCTCGATCGCCTGGCAGGAGCACGGTGAGGCGGAGGAGAGCGCCAAGCCGATGCAGGTGTGGATGCGCCAGTTGTGAGCCGCTTCACCGTCGCCGCCGCGCAGTACCCGATCGACCGGCTCGGCAGCTGGGCCGACTATGTCGCCAAGCTCGAGCGCTGGGTGGGCGAGGCCGCGGCTGGCGGCGCCGCGCTGGCGGTCTTTCCCGAGTACGGGGCGATGGAGCTGGCGGCGCTCGATCCGGCCACGATGGGTGATCTGGCCGGCTCGCTGGCCAGCGTTGCCGCGCTGGCGCCGCAGGTCGATGCGCTCCATGCCGCGCTGGCGGCGCGCCACGGGATCCATCTGCTGGCAGCGACGATGCCGGTCCATCTCGGCGGGATGCACTATGTCAACCGGGCGCGCCTGTTCGCTCCCAACGGCCGGATGGGTTGGCAGGACAAACTGGTGATGACCCGGTTCGAGCGTGAGCAATGGCATGTCGCCGCGGGCGGGCCGCTGCACCTGTTCCAGACCGCGCTGGGGCCGATCGGCGTGACGATCTGCTACGACAGCGAGTTTCCCCTGCTCGCCCGCGCCCTGGTCGAGGCGGGTGCGGAGATCTTGCTGGTGCCCAGTTGCACCGACAGCCTGCAGGGCTACTGGCGGGTGCGGATCGGTGCCCAGGCCCGCGCTCTGGAAGGCCAGATGATCGCTATCCAGGCGCCGACTGTGGGGAAGGCCGCATGGTCCCCGGCCGTGGATGTCAACCGTGGGGCCGCCGGCGTCTATGGCCCGCCCGATGGGGACTTCCCAACCGACGGAGTGATCGCTGCGGGCGTCGAAGGGGCGCCGCAGTGGCTGTTCGCCGAGATCGATCTGGCCGCGCTCGGGGCCGTCCGCCAGACCGGGGCGGTTCGGGGTGTCGCACACTGGCCAGAACAGCCCGGTGCCGCGCCGCTGCCGCCGGTCCGCCCTATCGATTTGCGCTGATGGCCAGATGTCGAACGAGGTGTCAGGTTTCATTGACAAGGCCGTGACAACAAAACTGGACAAAAAATTATCCAATGTATCTATTAAAAACAGAAACATAGCTAAAAAACAGGTTCATTACGGTTAATTCTTGTGCACGAATTTACTTTCCAGCCGGCAAAAACGGGCATAAGCCACCCCCGGTCTTCTGACTACCGGGAAGAAGCTCGGAAAGAGGCGCTGCGGCTTGACCGAATGAAGCTCCGGCTTCGCTACGGTCCGTGCCGAGCGCCTCTTTTTGCGTCTGCCGCAGAGCCGGCCGGGTCCAGGCGGAGCTGACCGCGATCCTGGCAGAGACGCCTACCCCTAAAGCTTAGCCAACTACCGGCTTAGGTTAAGACTCTGACGACAAGGCGGGTCCGATCTGCGGCAGGCCCGGCTTATCACGCGTGCCTGGCGACCGGTCTGTCCGTCCGCACCGTTCGGTTCTGCCCGGACCGGCAGCCAGACGGGGAGGCCGGATCATGCGGGACGACCAGGCGCAGGCGCATCAGGACAAGGACAGTGGCATGGCCCATTCGGCCGTGACGGTTCGCGCCGACCCGCTGACGGCGACCGACTCGTGCCCCGTCCCCGTCCCGCTACGCCCGTGGCTGCTGCGCCAGGCCAGCCATGGCGATCCGGTTCGCCGGTCTCCAACCCACCCCGGCCCGGCGAAATGGTCGCGCCGCCGCGCCCTAGGGTTGATCGTCGGCGCATCCGCCTTCCTCTGGGCCCTGCTGCTGTCCGGCTGGTCCGCGCTGTAGGTCCACTGCCCTGACGGGGCCGGCAGGCCGGCCCAGCCGGACCGGCCACATCACGCCGATCCGGTTGTGCCGATCCGCTTGCGCCAGACCTCTGTGCCGCTCGGTTGAGGCAGCCGCACGCCCCGGTGCCGGGTGCCCGGGGCCGCATCTGCCAGAGCCGCATCTATTCGTGCCGAAACGGCTCGAACCCGCGCTGCGCTGGTTGGACCGCGGCGCGTTGCGACGCCGGCGTGGCGGTTCCGATGATTCGCGGCGGGCAGGTCAAGGTGGCAGGCCGTTTGGCGAAAAGCCGCGCAAATTCCTTGCCTCTTTATTAAATTAATCGAGTAAAAATCTACCACTTTGGAGTAGTTTTACGCCTCATTTGTGAGATTGTTTACACAATATGACCAACAATTTCAATCTCGCATTAATTAACGCTGCAACTTGATTATTCCAATTTCGCCCGGATTGCCGATGAAACGTCCAGATCGGAACGGAAAACCTTCGGAACTAGGGACGAAATAGCGTGCATTGGGATCGTCTGAACAGGCTGGCAGCGCACGGATCCGGTCATCCGGGGTTCGGCGCGTTCGCGGCGTCAAAGGGAGGCTCGGTCCGCTTCATGGTGGCGATCGACAATTTCGAGCATGTCAGCCTCGCCTATGGCTCCGGCGTGGCCGCGCGGGCCGTGGCCCAGGTGCGCCGCGCGGTGCTGCAATGGTTCGGACGCCATGCCGACATCCAGTTCGAGAGCGGCGGCATCATCTACGGCGCGGTACCCCGGCCGCTGCTGCCTGCCCAGCGTGATGTTGCAGAGCGCGACGCAGTCAACCCGCAGGCCTGGCTCAATCGCCTGCTGGTCAATCCGCCCGTGGTGTTCCTGCCGCATGACGGCGGGACGATCTGCCTGTCGATCTCGGGCAGCTGGGCTGAACCCGACGATGGCGCAGGGCAGGCCGAACGGCCGTTTTCAAGCGGCTGCCGCGTGCCGTTCTTCGGCGAGATGCCGGGTCGCGGTGCGGCCTGGGCCGAACGCTACCGGGCGGACATGGCGATCGTCGCCAGTGTGCTCGGCGCCATTCCGCGCGAACAGGAACGTGACGGTTACGCCGCCGCTGGACCAGTCGTGACCGGGGCGGCCGATCCGGCCCCCTGCTCCACCGCGGGCCCGGTGTTCCGCATGGTCACCCCGCGCGAGCCAATCGTGCGCTGCCAGCCGGATGGCGTGCCTCCGGCCGAGCCGATGGTGTTCGCCTGGCGCCCGGTGCGCGATGGTCAGTCGGGCCGCGACGTTCTCTTCTACGAGCTCATCCCGCAGTTGTGCGGCCGCGACGGCCTGCGTCGTGACCTCGCGGAATGCCGCCCTGTGCTCGAACGGCTCGGCTTTGCCGTGGCGCTCGACCAGTACCTCGTCGCCAGCGCGCTCGACCTGCTCGAGGCTGATCCCGACGTGGCCGTGGCGGTGCAGGTGTCGGCCCAGAGCGTCAGCACCTGTCCGCGCTGGGGCATGCTGTTCCGGCGGCTGACCGGCTGCCGCAGCGTGGCGAGCCGGCTGACCTTGGCGATCACCGAAACGGCCAGCTTTCCCGACTTCGCCGAAGCCATCCAGTTCGTCTCGCGGCTTCAGACCTTCGGCTGCGCCGTGGCCATCGACAACTTCGGGTTGGGCTACGAGGTCGAGTTGTTCGAATCCGGAGCAGCCCTGCTCGAAAGGGCCCGTCAGGGGCTGTCGGGTTGCATCGTCCTTGATGTGCGCATGCCCGGGGTGAGCGGGCTCGAAGTGCAGAAGCGTCTGGCCACGCTTGACATCCACACGCCGGTGATCGTGGTCAGCGGCTTTGCCGACATCGCGATGGCGGTTCAGGCCATGAAGTCCAACGCCTTCGAATTCCTGACCAAACCCTTCCGCGATCAGGACCTGTTCGATGCGATCGGCGCGGCCATGGAGCTGGACAGCAGCCGCACCATGCAGAGCCAGGAGCGGCGGCATGCGGACCGCCTGATGCGCAACCTGACAGCGCGAGAGCACGAGGTTTTCGTGCGCCTGTGTCTGGGGCAGGTCGGCAAGCAGATCGCGCACGATCTCGGCATGTCGGAGGCGACAGTGAAGGTTCATCGTCGTTCGATCCTGCATAAGCTCAGCGTCAAGCATCTGGGCGAGCTGATCCTCAACTATGCCCCGATCGTGCGGCGCCAGTCCGAGGAACAGCACGGCTGATGCCGCGCCGCGGAAGCCGGGATGAATAGCCGCTTCGCCAGCGCCATCTTCCGGCGGACAGCCCGTCCGCGACGCTGGTCGCTGGATTCGATCCTCCTGTTCAGCAGGTCAGACTGGGCCACCTTCAGCGAGAATCGCTGGGTCGTGTTCCTGCTCAACTGGATGACGATATTCATCTTCATCCGCTGGTCGATTGACTGCCTGATCGCAGGGACAATCGCGTGGCGATCCTACCAGTATCCAGTGGTGTTCGCGCTGTTCTCGTCGCTGTTTCTCGTCCGGGAATGGGGGCGGTTGCGGCTGGTCCCGGTGATCATGGTGGCCCTGGCCGTGTTCCTCAATGTCTTCGTGCTGGGCCGCACGTGGGTTGCCGGTGGAGACGTGTTCGCCCTGACATCGCGCAACCTTGTATTCTACGCGCCGCCTCTCGCTATCGCCAACTCTGTAGTGTTCAGGCCGCGGCTCGCACTGCTGCTCAACTTGCTGCTGACCGTGTTGTTGGCGCGTTCGGCCGTGCTCGTCCTGCTCTCGCACGAGCCGATCCATGACGAGCTGCGCCTGCTCGGCCAGGTGGTGGGAGTGTTCGGCTTCAGCCTGTGGTTCTCGGTCGCGCTCCACTTCGCGCTGTCACACTACATGCATCACCGGCTCGAACTGGTGGAAGTCCATCACCTTGTCGCGGAAATGGAACGCAACCAGCGCCTCAACGAGGAAAACGCCAGGATCCGGGACGATCTGGTGCGGACCCAGCGGGTCACCATGGTTGATTCGATGACGTCGACCATGGCGCATGAGGTCAACCAGCCGATTTCCTGCGCCAACAACTACATCCAGGCAGCGCGGCGCTGGTTGAGCCGAAGCGAACCGGACGTGGCCGAGGCTCTGGTCTCGCTCGACGGAGCCCAGGGTGAAATCACCAGGGTCGGCCAGCGCGTCATGTCGGTGCGCCGGCTGATGCAGCGGCTGTCGAGCGAGTACACCAGCATTGATCTGGTCGAGTTGCTGCACCGGGTCGATGGTATGGTCCGGCGCGACCTCGCCGATCAGGACATCGTGCTGCGTCTCGGCTTGCCCGATGATGTCGATGAGGATCACAGCATCTACGGCTGCGAGGAGGAGCTGATCCAGGTGTTGATGAACCTGACCTCGAACGCGGTTGACGCGCTCAAGCCGCGCGCAACCGATCGGCGGATCGAGATCACCCTCGCCGAAGTCGATCTGGGCGAAATCGAGATCGCGGTGGCCGACAATGGCTGCGGTATCGCGCCAGCCGATCTGGGGCGGGTGTTTGACCGCCTCTTCTCGACCAAGCCGGGCGGGTCGGGGCTGGGCTTGTCGCTTTCGCGGCGGATCGTCGCCAACCATGGGGGGACGATTGCGATGGAGGGGGTTCCTGGCCATGGGGCCCGCGTGATTATGCGCTTTCCGCGCGCAGAACAGCGGCGCAGCGGTTGGGACAAAGCCTGACGGCGCGGCGCCGCAGCCCGATTACCCCCCCAGGGTCAGCGCCCGGGCAATCGCCACGAAATCGTCAACCTCAAGCGTCTCGGCCCGCCGTTGCGGGTCGATGCCCAGCAGTTCCAGGGTCTTCAGCGCGCCGGGCACGGCCTTGAGGCTTTGCCGCAGCATCTTGCGCCGTTGGCCGAACGCGGCCTCGGTCACTCGCTCAAGCCAGCGCATCGACACCCCCGCCGGTGCCTCTTCCGGGGTGACATGGACGATCGCGCTCATCACCTTGGGTGGCGGAGTGAAGGCGCTGCGGTGCACCTTCATCGCCAATCGGGCGTGGCTGCGCCATTGCGCCAGAATCGCCAGCCGCCCGAAGGCGTCGCTGTCCGGTGTGGCAACGATCCGCTGCGCCACCTCTTGCTGGAACATCAGGGTCAGCGAGGACCAGCGCGGAGGCCAGGCCTCGCCCGAAAGCCAGCCGGTGAACAGCGCGGTCCCCACGTTGTAGGGCAGGTTCGCGACGATCGCATAGGGCTCGCTGAACAGGTTTGCGGGGTCGAGCTTGAGCGCATCGCCCTCGATCACGGTGAGCTGACCGGGAAAGGCCTCGCCCAGTTCGGCCAGCGCCGGCAGGCAACGCCGGTCCATCTCGATCGCGGTGACCCGCGCGCCTGCCCGCAGCAATGCCCGCGTCAGCCCACCGGGGCCCGGGCCCACTTCGAGCACCGGGCGATCGCGCAGCGGGCCCGGGATGGCGGCAATCCGCGCCAGAAGCTGTTCGTCGAGCAGGAAGTTCTGGCCCAGCGCCTTGCTGGCGGCGAGGCCATGCCGCGCAATCACTTCGCGCAGCGGCGGCAGCTCGCTCACGGGACCCTCCGCGCCGCGCACTCGCCCGCCAGCCGGATCGCCGCAATCGTCGCTCCGGGGTGAGCCCGGGCCTGGCCAGCGATGGCGAAGGCAGTGCCGTGGTCAGGTGAGGTCCGCACGATCGGCAGCCCCAGCGTGACGTTGACCCCGGCGTCGAAGTCGAGCGCCTTGATCGGGATCAGCGCCTGATCATGATACATGCACAGCGCTGCGTCGAAGCTGTCCCGGTTATGCGGGGCGAACAACGCATCGGCGGCGTGCGGGCCCGAGGCGTCGATCCCTTCGGCGCACAACGCGGCGATCGCCGGAGCGACGACGGTGCGGTCCTCGTCGCCGAACTTGCCGTCCTCGCCGCCATGCGGGTTGAGCGCCGAAACGGCCAGGCGTGGCCGCGCGATCCCGAAGTCGCGGACCAGCGCGGCAGCCACGATCCGCCCGCGGCGCAGGATCAGTTCGCGCGTCACCAGCCGCGGCACCTCGGCGAGCGCGACGTGCACGGTCAGCGGAACGGTGCGCAGCGCCGGGCTGGCAAGCATCATCACCGCATCGGCCGGGGCCACACCGCACGCCGCCGCGACGAATTCGGTTTGGCCGGGATGGGCGAAACCGACTTCGGCCAGCCTGCTTTTGGCAATGGGGCTGGTGACGACGCCGCCGGCGCCGCCCGTGGTGGCCAGGGCCGTCGCGTCCGTCAGCGACGCGAGGGCGAGCGAAGCCCCGTCCCGGTCCGGAGCGCCGGGTCGATAGGGTCCGTCCAGATCGCCGAGCACAGGCAGCGCCGTGGGGAACACCTCGTTCGCCTCGGCTGGATCGGCGATCCGCTGGATCCGCAGGTCAAGTCCTCGCCGCTGTGCCGCCGCCGCGAGCAGGGTGGCGCCGCCGACCGCGAAAAACGGGGGCAGGGCATGGACCGTGCGCGCCGCCCAGGCGGTGGCGAGCAGTTCGGGCCCGATCCCCGCCGGGTCGCCAAGCGAGATCGCGAGCGGGGCGGGCGCCGGTCGGGCCATGCCGGGCTCAGTTGTATTCGATGACGGCGTCGCGGCGAAGGTCGCGCAGATAGGCCTGGGCGCGCTTGTTCACGCGATCATCTTCCATCTGGGCCATCATCTGCTCGAAGCTGGGGCCGGTGGCCACCTGCGGGTCGTCGCGTCCGCACAGCATCAGCACCCGCACGCCCTCGGCAATCGAACCGAACGGGGGCGAGGTTTCGCCCAGCGAGAGCGAGAGGAGCGCATCCTGCAGCGGAGCGGGCAGATCGCGCGCACGCACCTGGTCGTTGGCGACGACCTGGGCGCCCAAACCCTGGGCTACGGCATCGACCGCCCCGCAGCCGCGCGCGGCCTTCATGGCGGCGGCGAATTCTGCGGCGCGCTTGGTAGCGTTGGCTTCGGTCGTCCCGGCCGGGAAATCGATCGAGATCTGCTTGAGGCTAAGGATCGCGTCGCGCGGGTCGGCCGTCAGGACCTGGCGCTTGTCGATCAGGTAGAGGATCGAAAAGCCGCCGCTGGTCTCGATCGGACCGACCAGTTGGCCACTGCTGAGGCTCTGAGCGGCAGCGCCGAGCTCGGCGGGCAACTGGGCAAGCCGGATCCACCCGAGATCGCCGCCGACCGCTGCGGTCGAAGCCTGCGAATACTGCCGGGCATAGGCCACGAAGCTGCCACCCTTCTTCAGCTGCTCGACGATCTGGGCAGCATTCTCGGCCACCTGCGCGCGGTTCTCGGAGGTGGCGGACAGGAAGATCTCGCCCAGCCGATACTCCTCGGTGCCCTTGGCCGCCTTGAGCCGCTCCATCATCTCGCGCACTTCGCTTTCCGAGACGTTGATGAAGGGCTGAACATTGCGGCGCAGCACGGATTGCCAGGCCAGTTCGCCACGGATCTGCCGCTTGAGCGAGCCCGGTGACGAGCCGATCTTGCCAAGGTAAGCGTCGAGCGCGGCGGGTTCCTGGCGGAAGTTCTGCTGCGCCACGCGTTCGTAGGTGCTGTCCACCTCGTCGTCGTCGACCTTGAGATCCTGGGCCTTGGCCTCCTGGATCTGCAGCGTCTCGTCGATCAGGTTGCGCAGCACCTGCAACCTCAGGCGCTGCATCTCTTCGGGCGCGATCTTGCCCTGGTTGGCGGCCATCACCAGCGCGAGTCGCTGTTCGACGTCGGTGCCGGTGATGATGTCACCATTGACCACGGCCGTAGCGCGGCGATGGTTGGGATCGTTCTTCCCGAAGATCTGCACGTCGTTGGGGATCACGATCGCCCCCTGAGGGGTCTCGTTTGGACCCTCCTGGGCAAGGGCAGCGGCCGGGAGCACGGAAGCGGTGGTAAAGGCGGCCAGGCTGATCGCCAGCAGCACCTGCCGGGCCCGGGTCTTGCGCGTGAAGATGGTCACCTTATCCGAAATCCTGTCTGTGCGGGCCGCCGATCCCTCGATCAGCCCACTTATCCTTGCGCCGCAATCGGCGGTGACGGCTGAACCGCGCCTGAGCATGCCTCGACCGGCATGGTCTCCGCTGCGCTGCACGACCCCCCGCGCCGGACGCCGCCTGCGTCCGTTCCGGGCGATAGCGCGTTTGCGCAACCCTGCAAACAGTTCGTGCAATAGGGCCCGGTCGTGGTCCACCGGCTCAACGGAAACCCAGGTTGCGCAGCGCGAAATAGAGCTGGAACGTGTTGCCGCGTCCGGCGTCGCCGGTGGCGACATAATCGCGCCGCCAGGTAAGTGCCAGCTCAAGGCAATCATCGGTATAGGCTAGTCCAAGCCGGGTACGCAGGGGCTGGAAGCCGTTCGCGGTGTTCAGCGGATCCTCCTGGCGGTTGGTCAGGTTGATGACAGTGGACCCGAACATCGACCAGTAACGGGCGAAGGCAAACCGCCCGGCGGCGCGCAACTCCTCACGATCCTGAAGATCTTCGAGCGAGGCGATGTCGCGATTGAGGCGCAGGTAGCCGACCTCGGCATAGGTCCGCTCGTTGCCGACCGTGGCATCGAATTCGTTGCGCCGTACCGCCAGGTCGTCCTTGTCGAGGCGATAGCGCCAGGTCAGCTTGATGCGGTCGCGGAAGCGCAGCTCGGTGCGTCCGACGATGTCCGACATGCGATCAGACAGGCCGGTGCCATCGGGGACGACGGTTGCCTGGTTGGTCAGGCGGACGGACTGTCCCAGCGTGGTGCGCACTCGCAGCCCCGGGCGCTGCAGTTCCCAGTCGAAGCCATAGGTGAAGCGCACCGAGTCCTCGACCCGATCATAGCCGGGGAAGCGGTTGAGCGCGAAAAGATTGGAGTCCTCCAGGTCGATCGCGCGCGAATCCTCATTGGGGACGGCCAGATTGCGGATCGGCGGCGAGGCGACCAGTTGGACCCGCGGGGTCAGGACCTGGGTGCCGTCGAACGCCGCCCCCACCAGCGGCCAGCGGACGTCAACCGCGCCAAGCGCGATGCCGCGGCCCTGCCAGCCGCGGCGACCCGGGTAGAAGGCATTCGCCAGATCGTTCTGCGCCGAATGGTAGATATCCCCCCGCGTCATCGCGCTGAAGGTGACCTCCTGGCCCCAGGGAGTGAGCCGTGACAGGTCCCACTGGGCACGAGCGAAAGCGCGCTGGGTGTCCTGACCGCTGGTGCGCGTGACCGCGAGCGAATTGGCCTGGAACTCGACGCGGCCGCCCAGCACAGGATCGGTCAGCCGGCGGCGCCAGTCGATCATCGGCAAGGCGACCGGGATCAGCCCCTGCCGAACAGCCACGCGCATGGTCTGGGTGGCCCAGCCCGAGAACGAGAAATAGCTGTTTGCGGCGATCCGCTGCAGGTCGAAGGTCGAGCGCAGGCGATCCTCGCGATTGATGTCGTAGCGGCGCAGGAAGGTGCGGTCGCTGGCCAGCCGCAGCGATCCGGTCAGGCTCCATTCCGGATTGAACTGGAAGCGCCCGCTCGCCGCGATGTATCCGCGCATCTCGTTGGCCTGGGCCCCGCCGACCGGCGCACCGCTGACCGAGATGCGGCGGCTGCGCGTGGCATAGCCGGTGACCTGAAAGGCGCCGGCATCGGTCAGCGCGCGGTAGCGGGCGGAGATCATCGGCAGGGTTTCGGTGAACAGGTAGCCGGTCACCGCCAGATCCTGGTTCGGACCCAGCCGTTGATACCATGTGTCGCTGATCTGGAGCCCGTTGTTGACTGTCAGCTGGATGTCGGGGATCAGCAGGCCGTTGATCGGCCGCCCATCGCTGGCAATGGCCAGCTGGGGCAGCGGCATCAGGGTTACTCCGAACATCCGCAGCCGCGCCCCGGAGAAGCGGATGGTCCGTTCCGCGGGAGTGTAGACCACCCGGCGGGCATTGACCTGCCACGTCGGCTCTTTGGGACAACCCTGATCGTCTTCGACCGCGCAGCCCGAATAGGTCGCCTTCGACAGAATGATGTGTCCGGCGGCGTCGCGCTCGCCGGTGATCGCCGCGAGCCGGCCGCCATCGCGCAGCGCGATAAGCAGGTTCTGCATCGCACCAGCCTTGAGCTGGTCGGTCAGCTCGACCGTTTCGGTGTAGAGCTGGTTGCCGTCGGCATCGATCAGGCGGATGTTGCCGGTTGCCAGGATCTTGCCGCTACGACGGTCCCACGTAACCTTATCCGCCCGGACCGACTGGTCGCCGCGGCGCAGCACGACATTGCCACTGGCCGTGACGATCTCGGGATCATAGGCATAGCTGACCTGGTCGGCCTCGAAGCCGATGGGACCCTCGAGGTCATTGCCAGGTGGCAGGCTGGACTGCGCCGCCGCCGGAGCCGCAAGACTGACAAGCAGCCCGAGCAGTCCCGGTCCAGCCAGCCGACGGGCCAGGCTGAGGCGGATTCCAGCCGCGGATCGCACGTTCATCGCGGCTTGGGACTCTCGACCTGCGGGCGCATGGGTTGCCTATCGCACCGCCCGGCCCTAACTGCAATCGGGCGCGGGCGATAAAGTCCCGACCCGCCGCGCCTGCCGGAAAATCCGTCGCATCACCCCTGGAGTTCGCATGAAGATCACCTTCGCCGCTGCCGTTCCCGCCACTGCCCGCCTGGTCGCCAGGCTGACAGCGCACAACGCCCTGCCGGCCGATCTGGATCCCGTGCTGGCCCAGTCCGCGCGTGCCCTGCGCTTTTCCGGCAAGGCGGGCCAGCTGTTCGAGGGTTTTGTGGAGCGGGAGGGCCGGGTGGTGCGGCTGGCCTTCGCCGGGATCGGCGAGCCCGGTGCCGAGCCGGCTGAGTCGCTCGAGAAGGCGGGCGCGGCGCTGACTGCGAAGTATCTGACCTCGGGCGAGGACGTGCTGACCATCGATCTGGCCGGGTCCGGCGTTGAACCCGCCGGAGTGGCGGCCCTGCTGACCGGCGCACGCCTGCGCGGCTGGCGGCTCGACACCTACCGCACGACGCTCAAGGACGAGCAGAAGCGCTCGCTGGCCGAGATTGTCGTGGTCGGCGCTCCGGACGGCGCAGAGGCGGCCTGGGTGGTCGAGAGCGCGGTGGCAGAGGGTGTCGAGTTCACCCGCGAGCTGGTGACCGAACCGGCCAACGTGATTTACCCCGAAAGCTTCGTGGCGCGTTGCCGGGCGCGCTACGAGGGAACCGGCCTCGACGTCCGCGTGCTCGACGAGGCCGAGATGAAGGCGCTGGGCATGGGCGCGTTGCTTGGCGTGGCCCAGGGCTCGGTGCGGCCGCCGCGGCTGCTGGCAGTGGTCTGGAACGGCGGCGCGCCCGACGTGCGGCCGACCGCTTTCGTCGGCAAGGGCGTGACCTTCGACACCGGTGGCATCTCGATCAAGCCGGCGGCCGGGATGGAGGACATGAAGTGGGACATGGGCGGCGCCGGCGCGGTGGCCGGGACCATGCTCGCCCTGGCCCTGCGCAAGGCCAAGGCCAATGTGGTCGGCATCTGCGGCCTGGTCGAGAACATGCCGGACGGCAACGCCCAGCGGCCGGGCGACGTGGTGACCACGATGTCGGGGCAGACGGTCGAGGTGATCAATACCGACGCCGAGGGGCGTCTGGTGCTGTGCGATGCGCTCACCTGGGTGCAGCAAGAGTACCAGCCGGCCGCGATCGTCGATCTTGCCACGCTGACCGGGGCGATGATCATCTCGCTTGGCCACGAGTACGCCGGACTGTTTGCCAATGACGACACGCTCGCGGCCAACCTCGACGCGGCTGGCAAGGCCAGTGGCGACGCGCTGTGGCGTTTCCCGTTGGGCCCGGCCTATGACAAGCTGATCGATAGTCCGATCGCCGACATGAAGAACGTCGGCCCGCGCTACGGCGGCTCGATCACTGCCGCACAGTTCCTGCAGCGCTACATCGCCAAGGGTACGCCGTGGGCGCATCTCGACATCGCAGGCACGGTCTGGACCGACAAGCCCGGCCGCACCTGGGACAAGGGCGCGAGCGGGTTCGGCGTGCGCCTGCTCGACCGCTATGTGCGCGACGTGCTGGAGGGCTGATGCCATGCCGCGCATGCGGCGCAAGGCGGACCTGCCTAGCAAGACCTGCCTGACCTGCGGGCTTCCCTTCGCCTGGCGCAAGAAGTGGGAGCGCGATTGGGACAACGTGCGCTACTGTTCGGAGCGATGCCGCCGCAGCAAGGGGAATGCTGGCTGATGCGGGTGGATTTCTACCAGGTCGGGCAGGATCCGGTGCCCGAGATCGTAGCGCTGCTGGCGCGCAACACGCTCAAGGCCGGCGAGCGGTTGCTGGTCGTGGGTGAGCCCGACGACCTGCTCGATGCGATTGGCGAAGCCTTGTGGCGGGCCGCACCGGCAGACAGTTTCCTCGCCAACGGCCGGACCGACCAGCCGCACGCCGCGCGCCAGCCTGTCCTTCTGTCAAATCGGCTTGATCCCGCCAACGGCGCACGCTTCTGCGTGCTGGCCGACGGGATCTGGCGCGAGCCCGAGGGGTTTGAGCGGACGTTCCTGGTGTTCGATGCCGCCACGCTCGATGCCGCCCGGGCATGCTGGCGCATGCTGGGCGAGCGCGAGGGGCTGGAACGCCATTTCTGGCGGCAGGAAGGCGGACGCTGGGTCAAGGCCGGCTGAGCGCCGGCCTCGCGCCCGCCGATCCCGTTCAGTTCACCGCGAAAGCGCGGACCGCCTCGATCTGCGCCAGCAGCGCCGGACGGTCGGCTGCGGCAATCGCACGCACCTGCTCGCGCACCAGCGGCGCCTGGCGCGCCTCGGCGGTGGCCAGCGCCTTGCGGTTCTGCTCGCAGCTGCCCGGGTGCTGAGCGGTCAGTTCCTGCCGGCCGGCGAGCCGATGGGTCAGGGCCGGGGTGCCATCGTCGAGCCGGACCGCGCGGTCGACGGCGATCTCGGTGGTGGTGCGGCACCATTGCCCGCCCGTGCGCGTGCCACCGGCGGCGCCGATGGTCTTGGCGGTGGTGCGGACCTGCGGTTCGTAGGTCACCTGATAGGCCATGCCGCTGTGCTCCAGCCGCTCGGTATGCGCGAGAACGGCGGCATCAGCGAGGAGGGGCAGGGACATGGCGGCAAGCAGCGCGAACATCGGTTCATCTCCTAGATCTGGACAACTTCCGTCGAACCCCGCGGCGGTTGCGTGCATCGGACTTCGATACCTTGCTATGTGGGGCATCAACGCGGATGGAGAATTTCGGGTCCGTTTCAAATCGTGTCTGACGGTTATCGCCCGGTCCGGTGATCGGGCAGAGGCGTGCCGGACCGCCTTGCAGTCCGGGCACATCCCGGCTAGGGGCCGCGCCAGCCTGGCCGGATCCAACTTTTCGGCCGGTTCCATTGCCCACTGTCATTCCAAGGATTTCGTCATGGCGGTCACCCGCACCTTCTCGATCATCAAGCCCGACGCGACGCGCCGCAACCTGACCGGCGCGGTCACCAAGATGCTGGAAGAGGCCGGTCTGCGCGTCGTCGCCTCCAAGCGTATCCACATGACCAAGGAACAGGCTGAAGGCTTCTATGCCGTCCACAAGGAGCGGCCGTTCTTCAACGATCTCGTCTCGTTCATGATTTCGGGTCCGGTTGTGGTCCAGGTCCTCGAGGGCGAGGACGCGGTGAAGCGCAACCGTGACATCATGGGCGCGACCAACCCCGCCAATGCCGAGCCCGGCACGATCCGCAAGGAACTGGCCGAGAGCATCGAGGCCAATTCGGTCCACGGCTCGGACAGCGAAGAGAACGCCGCGATCGAGATCGCCTACTTCTTCAAGCCGGAAGAGATCGTCGGCTGAGCCGATCGCACCGACGATCTGCCTGATCGGGGCCGCCGGGACGATCCGGCGGCCCTTTTCATTGCGGCAGGAGCGGCTTAGGCAGGCATCGCCAACGAGGGAGTGGGGCCATGCAGGGGATGGGCGATACGGGCGAGGCCTGCCCGTTCGAATTCAATTTCGACCCGGCCACCTTCAAGGTCGGCGACGTCGTGAGCTACCGCGTGACGGGCAGTCTCGAAGGGTTCCCGTTTGTCGGCACGCTGCTCGAGGTGCATGACGACCACGTGATCATCTCGCCCGATGCGTCGCAGTCGGCGGATCGGTATCGCGGCACCCGCGAGAGCCGGCCGCTGGTCGAAGAGCGCGAGATCCGCTGACTCCGGGGCTTGGGCCCGGCGGTCAGAACATGTCAGCAACGTCGAGGAGCGCGGTCAGCCGCTTGGGCGCGATCGCACGCCAGCTGCGCTGCAGCCAATCGTCGACTGCGTCCCAATCGGTATCGCCGAGATCGAGCCGGATCGCGATCCAGTCGCCCCCGAAATAGGCGGGACGGAAATAGCGTTCAGGGTCCCGCTCGATCAGGTCGGCCTGCTCGTCGGTCCCGCTGATCTTGACCAGCAACGCCACCCGTCCGTCGCCGTGGTGATCGGCGCTGACCCAGGCGAACTTCTTCCCCTTCACCACGCCGAAGCAGGCCATCCCGTGCGACAGCGTCTCCTCGGCCTCGGGCAGCGCCATCGCCCGCTCGCGAACCTGCGCGGTGAGCCAGCGGGGATCACGCACCCGTGCCACATAGTCGGCCAGGCAGCGGGGATAGAGCTGGTGCTCGGCGAACAGCACCCGCGCCGCGAGCGTATCGGCGGTGTCGCCGGGACGGATCGCCACGGCCAACTGGCCGAGCAGCGGTCCCTCGTCGAGCGTGGCGGTGACGAGGTGCACCGAGCAGCCCCCATGGCTGTCCCCCGCCTCGATCGCGCGCTGGTGGGTGTGGAGCCCGGGGTAGCGGGGCAGCAGGGAAGGGTGGATGTTGAGCATCCGCCCGGCCCACTGGGCGACGAACCCGTCGGACAGGACGCGCATATAGCCCGCCAGCGCGACATAGTCTGCCCGCGCCGCAGTGAGCGCGTGGTGCATGGCCGCGTCGTGCTCCTCGCGCGCCATGCCCTTGTGCGCGAGGGCGAAGGTCGGCACGCCCTCGGCGCGGGCAAGGTCCAGTCCCGGCGCGGCCGGGTTGTTCGAGGCGACCAACACGATCTCGTAGGGGCAGCCGGCAAGGCGGCTGGCATAGAGCAGCGCGGCCATGTTGGTGCCGCTGCCCGAGATCAGGACCGCGACCCGCGTCCGGGGCGCCGTCGGCTCAGGCAAGGTGGACCGCTTCCCAGGCTCCCCGGCCCGACCAGACCTCGTCCGCGCCCTGCACCGTGCAGCCGCGCGCGCCGGGCTCGATCGCGCCGACGACCATGGCCGTCTCGCCCGCGGCGGCCAGATCGGCCATCAGCCCTGCGACCTCCTCGGCTGCCACGGCCAGGACCATGCCGATCCCGCAGTTGAACGTGCGGGCCATCTCGCCCGGCTCGATATTGCCCTGGGCCTGGAGGAAGGCCATCAGTCGCGGCTGATCCCAGGCCCCGGCGTCGATCCGGGCATGCAGCCCTGCGGGCAGGACCCGCGGCACGTTCTCGAGCAGGCCACCACCCGTGATGTGGGCGAGGGCATGGATACGTCCCGCTCGGATCAGCGGGAGCAGGCTCTTCACGTAGATCCGGGTCGGCTCGATCAGCGCCTCGATCAGCAGTACCTCGGGATTGAACAGGGCCGGGCGCTCGAGCTTCCAGCCCTTGTCGGCAGCCAAGCGGCGGACCAGCGAATAGCCATTCGAATGGACCCCGGACGAGGCGAGGCCGATCAGCACGTCGCCCGCCCGGACCTTGTCGCCGGTGAGCTGCTCGCCCCGCTCGACCGCACCGACGCAAAATCCGGCCAGATCGTAGTCACCCGGCGCGTACATCCCCGGCATCTCGGCGGTCTCGCCGCCGATCAGCGCGCATCCAGCCAGCTTGCAGCCTTCGGCGATCCCGGCAACGACGCGCTCGGCCACGCCGTTGTCCAGCTTGCCGGTGGCGAAATAGTCGAGGAACAGCAGCGGCTCGGCGCCCTGGACGATCAGATCGTTCACGCACATCGCGACCAGGTCGATGCCGATGCGGTCGTGGCGGTCGTGATCGATCGCGAGCTTGACCTTGGTGCCTACCCCGTCGTTGCCGGCAACCAGCAGCGGATCCTTGTAGCCCGCGGCCCGCAGGTCGAAGAACCCGCCAAAGCCGCCAAGCTCGGCGTCCGCACCGGGACGGGCCGTCGCGCGGGCGAGCGGGGCGATGGCCTTGACCAGCGCGTTGCCGGCGGCGATCGAGACGCCTGCCTGCTCGTAGCTGTAGGACTGCTGTTCGGGATCATTTGCCATATCCCGCGCCGCCTAGCCGTTTCGCGCTTGGATTTCCACTTGCCTTTGGGCAAAAGGCGCGCGGTTTCCCCCATGCTGTTTCATGATCTTTCCCTCCGCACGCGCCGCTGGCGCCCGACCATGGCGCAGCGGCCCGGTCTTCTGCCCCTGGGCGGCGGTCTGGTCCTGGCCGGGGCGCTGGCTGTCGCGGTGATCGGTCCGGCTCGGCTGGTCGCCCAGATCGAGGGCGAGCGGGGGATCGCCCCGGTCGCCAGCACGGGCGACATCCAGGTCGACGGGATCCAGGTCAACACCACCGGCAAGACCGCCGAGGAGGCGCGTCGCAACGGCTGGCGCGAAGCGACCCGGCTGGCCTGGGCCAAGGCTGGTGGGCCGCAACTGGCCGACGGCCAGCTCGAGGGACTGGTGTCCTCGGTGGTGATCGAGCGCGAGCAGATCGGGCCCCGCCGTTACATCGCCACGCTGGGGGTGATCTTCGACCGGACCCGCTCCGGGCAGTTCGTCGCCGGGGCCAGCGCCGTTGGGACGCGGTCGCAACCCCTGCTGATGCTGCCGCTGCTCTACTCGGGCGGGGTGGCCCAGATTTACGAGGTGCGCACCCCGTGGCAGGCGGCCTGGGCACGGTTCCATGCCGGGGCCAGCGCGATCGACTACGTCCGTCCCACCGGTGGCGGTGGCGATTCGCTGCTGTTGACGGCCGGGCAGGTCAGCCGCCGCAGCCGGACCTGGTGGCGCAACATCCTTGACCAGTTCGGGGCGAGCGACGTGATCGTGCCGGTTGCCCGGATCGAGCGGCAATGGCCGGGCGGTCCGGTCCAGGGCACCTTCACCGCCCGCTACGGTCCCGACAACCGGCCTCTGTCGAGTTTCACCCTCACCGCCAAGGGTCCCGACCAGGTCCCCGCCATGCTCGACGAGGCGGTGCGGCGGATGGACCGGATCTACACCGATGCGCTGCTGGCCGGCACCTTGCGGGTCAATCCGACGCTCAATTCCGAGCGGCTGACGCTCGATCCGGCGGTGGCCGCGCTGCTTGCGGCTGCGAACCGGGTGACCGCGGCGCAGGAGCAGGCGATCGTGGCGGATGCGGTCCCGGGAGCTGCGGCGCCAACCATCGTCGCCGCCCCGTCGGTCGATGCACCGGCTGCCTTTACCGTCCAGTTTGCCTCGCCAGACGTGCGCGCGGTGGATGCCGCACTGGCCGCCGTGCGCGGGATCACTGGGGTCAAGAGCGCCGCCACCACCAGTCTGGCAATGGGCGGCACCTCGGTGATGCGGGTCAGCTATTCCGGCGGGCTGGACGATTTGGCGGCGGCGCTGCGCGCCCGCGGCTATACGGTGACCCTGGGCAACGGTGCCCTCAGCATCCGCCGCTGATCCCGCCGCGATGTCCGGCGCCCGCCAGATCCCCTTGCCCTTGGCCGCTGCCCGCACCCCGGGGCGGATCATCGTCGGCTCGGCCAATGCCGCCGTGCTCGATGCGCTCGGCCAGTCGGCGCACTGGCCCTATCGCACCGCACTGCTGGCCGGTCCGCCGCGGTCCGGCAAGTCGCTGCTGGCGCGCTGGTTCGCCACGAGCACCGGGGGCGAGGTGCTCGACGATGTCGAACAGCTCGACGAGACCGATCTGTTCCATCGCTGGAACCGGGCTCAGGAGGCGGGTCGGCCCCTGCTGATGGTGGTCAATGCCCTGCCCGGCGGCTGGACCGTGCGCTTGCCCGACCTTGCCTCGCGGCTGGGCGCGGCGCTCCACCTGGCGATCGGCACGCCGGATGACGCCATGCTGGCCGACCTGATCGCCCTCCACGCCGAGCAGCGCAGTCTGGCATTGGGGCCCGATGCGACGGCCTATCTTGTGCCGCGGGTCGAGCGTAGCCATCTCGGCGCCGAACGGATCGTGGCCACGATCGATCGCCTCAGCCTCGCGCGCAAGCAGCCGCCGACGCTGTCGATCTGGCGCGAGGCGCTCGAGGAGCTCAACGGGCCGGGGCGGCACGATCCGGCCTAGCCGCGACGGAGCGCCGGCAAGGCAGCTTGCCTCGCGAAGGCAATTGAAAGACAATGAGGGCAACATGTTCAGGCGTTTGACCGAATACCTCGACTCGATCGAGGCGCGCGATCCGGCTCCCCGGTCGCGGTGGGAGGTGCTCCTTTATCCGGGGCTCTGGGCGGTCGGCTTCCATCGCATTGCCCATTGGCTGTTTGCTGGCGAGCTGTACTTCCTGGCCCGGCTGGTCAACCACTTCAGTCGTTTCGTGACCGGGATCGACATCCATCCCGGCGCGCGGATCGGTCGGCACCTGTTCATCGATCACGGCTTTACCGTTATCGGCGAAACTGCGGAAATCGGGGACAATGTCACGATCTACCAGTGCGTGACCCTGGGTGGCACCAATCCGGCCAACGGGGTTGGCGGCAAGCGCCATCCGACCCTGCAGGACGGGGTGATCGTCGGGTCCGGTGCGCAGATCCTCGGACCGATCATCGTCGGGGCGCGGGCGCGGGTCGGAGCCAATGCGGTGGTCACCGAGGACGTTCCCGAGGGGGCGACCATGGTGGGGGTCAAGGCGCGCTCGACCCTGGTCCCGGCAGAAACCTGGCAGAAGGACTTCATGCCCTATGGCACGCCGTGCCAGGAGCCGTGCAGTGACAGTGCCGAGCTGGCTGCGGGCACCTCGCGGCTTGCTGCACTGGAGGCGGAAGTGGCGGCCTTGAGGAATGAGCTGGCCGCGCTGCGCGAGGCCAGTCAGCCGCTGCCGCCGTCCAGCTCGCAGCGGCGCACGGGCGGCTGAGGCTTGGCCCGGGCCGATCACCCGCCGGGCGGCCGAGGCGGCACGGGGCCAGGCGCGCAGATCGTGCCTTTTCCGGCGCAGTCAGCCGCGCAGGTCGGTTTTGACCGGCAGGAATTGGCCCGGATCCTTGACCTCTACGGCCGGATGGTGGCGGCCGGAGAATGGCGCGACTATGCGATGGATTTCGGTCGTGACGCGGCCAGTTTCCTGGCGTTCCGCCGGGCTGCGGAGCGGCCCCAGGCGCGCTTGGAGAAGCGCCCCGCGCTGCGCGGCAAGCAGGGCATGTGGACCCTGTTCGGCGAGACCGGCCAGGTGCTCAAGCGCGGGCACGAACTGGCCGGGGTGCTCAGCCCGATCGAGCGGCGCCTGCTGAAGATCGTCGAAGACTAAAGCGGGTCCCGAGAAGGTTGGAGCGCTGTCCTCGGTTCGCCTCGAGCGACGTCGGGACGTGGTCAGCGATGCCTCCCGACCTCGCTCGCGATGAACGGGCCTTGGCGCCGTTCAAGACACCATCAGGACAACCTCCAGCCCGCCACAGCCTGATCCTTAGCCGGCCAGCCGTGCCGAACTGAGCAGGGTGAGCAACTGCTGGCGCTGGTCGGCCGCCATGGTGCCCTTCAGCTTGGCGCTGACGACATAGACCGTCTTGCGGCCATAGATGACCCGATAGAGCCCGCTCAGCGGCGTGCCCGTGCTGCAGGGGGGCGCTTCAAGCGCGAAGGTGATCGACCTTTCGTCCTCGCCCAGCACGCTCACCTTCGCCGGGCAGGTGCTCTCGCTGGCGGCCTGGAATGCGGCGAACCACTCCTGCGGCGTCTTGCGTTCGGCTTTGCGGGGCACGGTGGTCAGCTCCAGCGCTTCGGTCCAGTCATGTTCGGCCGAGGTGCCACGAACGAGGATCCGGTCGAAGATCCGCCCTGACGGGCTGGCCTGGTAGAACACGCTGCCATCATGCGGCTGTTGCAGCGCCGAGTTGAGCGGCTGGTAAAGGCGGTGATCGATGTCGAGGCGCTCGGCCCGGGCTGTGCCCGCGGCGAGCAGGCCAAGCGCAGCCAGCAGGAGGTGACCGTGCTTCATCATCCTTCTCCCGATCGCCCGCCCCGGAAGGACGGACGGGTGATGTCGCGGCGCGGTTGCCGGGACCGGATCATACTACGATCCGCGCGGAGCCGTTACGGTTTTGTGAAGGGATGCGCCCGCGCAGCGGCGCAGGGCCGTCATTCACCGAAAGAAATGCACGATCTATCGCTGCTGTAACGCAGCTGTCATAATCATGCCTGGCGCTGCGTTGTCCGACTCAAAGCTGCCTGAGGACCGGGATCAATTGGTCGTAATGGTCGATGATCGCGCGGGCTCCCATCGTCTCGACCGGCACGTCGTTGAACCCGAACCGCACTGCCACGCAGGGCAGGCCGGCAGCCGCCGCGGCACGGGTGTCGAACGTCGTGTCACCGACGAAGGCAGCCGGGCCGCCGCCCAGCCGGCGCAGCATTTCGTGCAGGAGGTCGGGAGCGGGCTTGGCCCGGCCGGGGCCAAGCGTGTCGCCTCCGATCACCGTGGCGAGCCGCGGGGTGAGGCCGAGCGCATCGAGCAGGCGCACGGCGAGTGCCTCGAGCTTGTTGGTGACCACCGCGATCTGCACCCCCTGCGCGGCCAGACCGTCCAGCATGGCCTCCCCTCCGGGATAAAGGCGGGTGTGGACGGCAATGTTGTCGGTGTAGAAGGCGATCAGTTCGCGATGCAGCGCCTTGACCTCGTCCTCGGGCGGGACGGTTCCGGTGAGTTCCAGCGCGCGCAGCAGCATCTGCCGCGCCCCGCCGCCGATCAGGTTGGTCACCTGCTCGACCGGCACGTGCCGCCGACCGGCCAGGGCGAGCGCGTGGTTGAGCGCGGCGCCCAGATCGCCATGGGTATCGAGCAGGGTGCCGTCGAGATCGAAGCCAACGATGCGGAAAGGGAAGCTGGTCATGCCCGGCGCCGTGGCGCAAAGCGGCGGAAACCGCAACGTCGGGCGTGGAAACCGTAACGATTTGCTGGCAAGGACGCAGGCATGACCACTGCACAGTCGACCGCGCCGCTTGCCATCGTGATCCTTGCCGCCGGGAAGGGCACCCGGATGAAGAGCGACCTGCACAAGGTGCTCCACCCCATTGCCGGCCGGCCGATGCTCGAACATCTCCTCGCCAGCGCTGCCGAGTTGATGCCATCGCGCCAGGTCGTCGTGGTCGGCAGCGGCCGCGAACAGCTGGAGCGGCAGCTCGGCACCCGGGCGAGCCTGGCCGTGCAGGAACCGCAGCTTGGCACCGGTCATGCGGTCCAGCAGTCCGAAGCGGCGCTGGCCGGCTTTGCCGGGGACGTGTTGATCCTCTACGGCGACGTGCCCTTCGTCAGCGCAGCGACCATGCGCCTGATGCTCGACCGGCTGCACGCCGCCGATGCTCCCGAGGTGGTGGTGCTGGGCTTCACCCCGGCCGATCCGCTGCAGTACGGGCGGGTGATCGCCGACGATACCGGTCGGATCGCCAGGATGGTCGAGCACAAGGACGCCAGCGAGGCCGAACGGGCCTGCCGGCTGTGCAATTCCGGGCTGATGGCAGCCCGTTCCGATCGGCTGTTCGACCTGCTCGGCAAGGTCGGCAACACCAATGCCCAGGGGGAGTACTACCTGGTCGATGTGGTCAACATCGCCAATGCCGAGGGCGGGCACTGCGCGGTGGTGGTGACGCCCGATTCCGACGAGGTCGCCGGGATCAACAGCCGGGCCGAACTGGCCGAGGCCGAGGCCCGCTGGCAGGCGCGGCGCCGCGTTCGGGCCATGGCCGATGGTGCGACGCTGATTGCCCCGGAGACGGTCTGGTTCGCCTGGGACACGGTACTGGGGCGCGACGTGACGATCGAGCCAAATGTCTGGTTCGGTCCAGGCGTCGTAGTGGCCGACAGCGTGACGATCCGCGGCTTCAGCCACATCGAGGGTGCGCGGCTGGCCGAGGGGGTCGAGGTGGGCCCCTATGCGCGGCTCCGCCCCGGTGCCGTGCTGGAGGCCGGCGCGAAGATCGGCAACTTCGTCGAGGTGAAGAACGCCACGCTCGGACCGGGTGCCAAGGCCAACCATCTGACCTATCTGGGCGACGCCGAAGTCGGGGCGGGAGCCAACATTGGCGCCGGAACGATCACCTGCAACTACGACGGCTACTTCAAGCACAAGACGGTGATCGGCGAGCGTGCCTTCATTGGTTCCAACAGCGCGCTGATCGCCCCGGTGCGGATCGGCGCGGACTCGATCGTCGCGGCGGGTAGCGCGGTCAGCCGCGATGTCGGGGATGGCGAGCTGCGGCTGGTCCGCGCCGAACAGCTGGTCAAGCCCGGTTGGGCCGACCGCTTCCACGACACGATGAAGCGCAAGAAGGCTGACCGCAAGGCGAGCGAGGGCAAGCGCTGAAGCCGCCCCGGCCGCGCGCATTTACGGACCGTTCACCATGGCCATGCTAGCCCCTTCCGGGTGCGAAGGGTCACGTCTGTCCCTTGACAGTTATATCATGATATGATATCTATATATCATGCGTATCCTTGCCGACCTGCCTGATGATGACATCCGCTGGCTTGATGCCGAGGCGGCCGAGCGCGGCAAATCGCGCGCGGCGCTGATCCGCGAGGCGATCGCCGCGTTTCGGGCGGGTGAGCAGGACTGGCTCGAGCATGGCTTCGGGCTGTGGACCCGCTATGGCCAGGGCGTGATCGGCAAGGACTACGAAGCCACGATCCGCGCCCAGTGGACCCGCCCCGACGATACGGACGGTCCAGAGGATGGACGCGCGTGACCGATACCTGCTTCGACACCGGGATCGTGGTCGATACGCTGTCCGGTCACCAGCTGGCCATGGCCGAGCTGCGCAGGGCCAAGCGCCCGTGGATCAGCCGGATCACCTGGCTGGAAATCATGGCCGAGGCCCCCGCGGTCGCACGCGACGAGACCGAGCGTTTCCTCTCGCACTTCGCGATTCGCGAGATCACCCCCGAGATCGCGCGCCGGGCCGCCACGCTCAAGGTCGAGCGACCGGCACTGGGCCTGGCGGCCGCGCTGGTCTTCGCCTCGGCCCAGGAGCACGGCGCGATCCTGGTGACCAGCAATGTCGCCGATTTCCCGCCGCACATCCCCGGCATCCGCGTTCCCTACACCTGACAGTCTCGAAAGGCCCCTCGCAACATGTGCGGAATCATCGGTATCGTCGGCAAGGACGACGTGGCGGACCGGCTGGTCGATGGCCTGCGGCGCATGGAGTATCGCGGCTATGACAGCGCCGGCGTGTGCACCCTGTCAGGCGGCGAACTGATCCGGCGCCGGGCGCCGGGCAAGCTGTCCAATCTGGTCGTCGAGCTGGCCCGCCATCCCGCCCCGGGCACCACCGGTATCGCGCATACCCGCTGGGCCACCCACGGGGCACCTACCGCCGCCAATGCCCACCCGCATGCGACCGACCATCTCGCCCTGGTGCACAACGGGATCATCGAGAATTTCCGTCCGCTGCGCGAGGCGCTGCAGGCCAGCGGCCGCGTGTTCGAGAGCGAGACCGACACCGAAGTGGTAGCCCATCTCGTCTCGGCCGAGATCGAGGCAGGCCGCAGTCCCGCCGAGGCGGTCCAGGCCGTGCTGCCGCAGTTGCGCGGGGCCTTCGCTCTCGCCATCGCCTTCAAGGCCCATCCCGACATGCTGATCGGTGCCCGGTTGGGTTCGCCGCTGGTGGTCGGCTATGGTGAGGGCGAGACCTATCTCGGTTCGGACGCGCTCGCGCTGGCGCCGTTGACCCAGCGGATCTCCTATCTCGACGAGGGCGACTGGGTGATCATCACCCGCGAGGGCGCGCAGGTGTTCGACAAGGACAACCGGCCGGTCACGCGCGAGATCGTCGCCTCCGGCGCTTCGGCCGCGGCGATCGAGAAGGGCCATTTCCGCCACTTCATGCAGAAGGAGATTTTCGAGCAGCCGACCGTGGTGGCCCAGACGCTGCGCAGCTACATCCGTCGGGTCGATCAATCGGTGGCGCTGCCGCAGTTCGATTTCGACCTGTCGCAGATCCGACGGGTCACAATCGTCGCCTGCGGGACCAGCTACTACGCCGGGCTCGTTGCCAAGTACTGGTTCGAGCAGTTCGCCCGCCTGCCGGTCGACATCGATGTGGCGAGCGAGTTCCGCTACCGCGACCCGGTGCTCGAGCCTGGCGGACTGGCGTTGTTCATTTCGCAGTCGGGCGAGACCGCCGACACGCTGGCAGCCTTGCGCCACTGCAAGGAACACGGCCAGACCATCGCGGTGGTGGTCAACGTGCCGACCAGCTCGATGGCGCGCGAGGCCGATCTCCTGCTTCCCACCCATGCCGGGCCGGAGATCGGGGTGGCCTCGACCAAGGCTTTCACCTGCCAGCTGGCCGTGCTCGCCGCGCTGGCCGCGCACCTGGCGGTCAAGCGCGGGCGGATGAGCCGCGAGGAGGAGCGCGATCTGGTCGACCAGCTAGTCGAGACCCCGGCCGCGCTCAATGCCGCGCTGGCCCATGACGACGAGATCGCGGCCATGGCGCACCTGATCGCCCCGGCCCGCGACGTCCTCTACCTGGGCCGCGGACAGGACTATCCGCTGGCCCTGGAAGGCGCACTAAAACTAAAGGAAATCAGTTATATACATGCCGAAGGTTATGCGTCGGGCGAGATGAAGCATGGCCCGATCGCGCTGATCGACGAGGCCGTACCGGTCATCGTGCTGGCGCCCTCGGGCCCCCTGTTCGAGAAGACCGTGAGCAATATGCAGGAGGTCCGCGCCCGCGGCGGCAAGGTGGTGCTGATCTCCGACGCCGAGGGTCTGGCCGAAGCGGGCGAGGGCTGTCTCGCGACGATCGAGATGCCCAAGGTCCACCCGCTGATCGCGCCGCTGGTCTATGCCGTGCCGGTGCAGCTGCTGGCCTATCACGTTGCCTGCGTGAAAGGCACCGACGTCGACCAGCCGCGCAACCTGGCCAAGTCTGTCACCGTCGAGTGAACCCTGCCGCGGCGGGGGCGCGGCGCTGATCGTCAGGCCGGCTCGATCTCGATTGCGGACACCACCGCCGCGCCGCGGGTCGGGCGGAAGGCGAGCTCAAGCCGGCCAGACTGCACCTCGACCGTGACCTCGCGCTGCAGCGCGGTGAGCGGCGCTCCGGCGAGGGCCGCGACGTTCACTCCGGTGAGGACCGGCGTCCCGTTCGCCACCACGTCGAACAGCCGCTCGACCGGCTGGCGGCTCGGCTCGACGAAGGTCAGGCGCACCCGGTAGCGGCCATTGGCGAGTGGCACCTGATAGGCGAAGCGGCCGCTGCGGTAGGTAGCAATCAGTTCGCGGTCGGCCGTCGCCGCGATCGGCGTGGGCTGTTCCGGCTTGCCATAGTCCGCCGGGCGATCAACGCTGGCCGCCTCGCCGCCGACGAAGAAGGTGTCCGAGCCGAACCGGCCGGTGCTGCTCTTGGCGGCGAGCAAGGCCCCCGCATCGATCCGGATCGCGCGCGCTTGCGCTGCGTCGAGCTGCCAGGTCACCGTGTCGACCACTGTGCGCCCGGCGAACTGGCCGCTGGCGGTCAGCACGTTGCTGCCCGGGACCAGCCGGACATCGCGCCAGACGCAGATGCGGTTGGCGCATTGCGCCGTCTGGTCGACCGGCTGGCCATTGAGCGATAAAGTGGGCGCGAACGCGTTGGTGTAGACCCGCACGTCGGTGACCGGATAGGCGCGATCGACATAGCGCCGGCCAGTGATGTGAACGGTGGGCTCGGCCGACCAGTTGGCCTTGTAGAAGTACCAAGCGTCCTTGCGGACGCGGCGGTCGTAGGTGACCAGGCCCTTGGTGTTGATATCCTCCGCATCGCCCTCCTGGCGAACCGTACTGGCGAAGTCGAAGGCGACCCACAGCCAGGAGGCGCCGAGATAGGGGCGGGCCTTGATCGCCTGCCAGTTGACTTCGTGGACCAGGCTTTCGACTTCCTCGGGCTGCTTGCGCCCGCGGGAATCCGGAGGGCCAGCCAGGGGGTTGTCAGTGTGCAGGGTGATCGCCCCGCCGGCGCCATATTCGGTCAGCGCCAGCGGCTGCCGGGGTCGCAGCGCGTGCAGGGCGTCAAGCGCCGGGCCGAGATCGTCAGGCTTGCCATAGTACCAGCCGAAATAGCGGTTGGCCCCGGCGAGATCGACCGTTGTGGCAGTGATCGGCACTTCGACGCCCGGGGCGAACAGCCGGCCCTCGCAGCAGGTGGCCAGAGCCGAGGGGTGGGCGGGATCGAGCTGTCTTGCCAGCTTCGCCAGCTCTTCCAGCAGGGCCGTTGGATCGGGCGGAGCGCCGGTTCCCCCGGTCAGGAAGAGGGGGAGCGAATTGCCGAAATCGACTTCGTTGGCGATCCCCCAGGCGGCGACCGAGGCGTGGTTGCGGTTCTGGGCGACCAGCTCTTGCAACTGCTGGCGGGCATTGGCGAGCAGCCCGGGGCTGGCGGTCTTCGCCCCACCAAGGGTCCACTGCGAAACCAGCGGGATCTCGTCCCACAGCACCAGCCCATAGCGGTCAGCCAGATCGTGGACCGGCTGGCCATGCTGGTAATGGGTCAGGCGGATCGAGTTGGCGCCCATCTCGCGGATGATCGCCAGGTCCTGCGCGATATCGTCAGCGCTGACGGCCCAGCCCTTGCCCTCGCGGTCCTGGTGGTAGCCAACGCCATACAGCGGATAAGGCTTGCCGTTGAGAAGCAAGCCGCGCGCGGCATCGAAGCGCATCTGGCGGAGGCCATAGGGCTGGACCACCCGGTCGACCAGCTTGCCGTCGGCCCGGACGTCGACCACCAGCGAATAGAGATAGGGATCGGCGGTTCCCTGCCACAGGCGCGGGCCGGACACCGCAAGCTTCAGTTCGCGCGAGGCCGTGCCACCGGCCGCGAGCATGGCCTTGCCGACCGCCATGGCGGCCGTGCGTCCAGCCTGGTCGAGCAGCCGGGTCGTCAGCGTGACCGCAGCGGCGGCGGTGCCGGCATTGCGCAGTTTCGTGGCGACGAGGACCTCGGCGCGCCCCGGGGAGAGAGCCACGGTTGTGGCGGCGATGCCGCTGCCGCCATGGTCCAGCATGTCGACGTGCACCGCGTTCGTGGTGATCAGCCGGACCGGGCGGTAGAGCCCGCCATGCACGAAGAAATCGCCAGCCAGCGGCAGCGCGTCGGCCGTGGCCGCGCCGGCGGCGGGCCGGCTGTTGTCCACCCGCACGGCCAGCAGATTGGCCTGACCCGGCCGGACGGCAGCCGTTGCATCGAAGCGGAAGCGGGAAAAGCCGCCGGTATGCGCACCCAGCCGCACCCCGTTCAGCCAGACCTCGGCGACACGGCTGGCCGCATCGAACTCGAGCCAGAGCCGCTGGTTCTCCCCGGTCCGCGGAGCGGCGAAGGACAGGCGGTACCAGCCCACCCCCATGGTCTTGTTGATTGTCTCTGGCCGGTTGAGCCGTTCGGCGCTGGCCTCGCGGTAATAGCCCACCCGGTTCCAGGTGTGCGGCACGGCGACCGTGGCCCAGCCCGCATCATCGAAACCGGGCTGTTCGGGGCCGGAGGCGGCCCCCTCCAGCTTGAAGCGCCAGCCCTCTGCCAGCACCTGCACCGTGCGTTCGCCCGGCTTCGCGGCGGGGGCGGCGGTTGGTGCCTGGCCAAGCGCCGGACCGGTCCCTGCCGTAAGGCTCGTCAGTGCCAGAATGATCAGGGAGCGGTTGGTCAGCATTGGCCGGTGCATCCTTGTGGTCGATTCCGGCACTGGGTAAATTGGTTTGGCCGATCTGGCAACTAACTCAAAATCGGCCAAGCCTGCGTATGCTGCAGCCGGCTCGGACAACCGGTTAACGGACCGTCTGAACTGGATGGGACCGGGTCCGATACCTCTTCCGGTTGTTACCGAAGGTCCCGAAATTCCAGTTCCGGCGACCTGACGATCGTGCAGAGTTTTGGACAGACCATTGGTGCCGGTCGCGGTCCCGGGCTGAGGCTTGGACGTCTCGCTAGCCTTCCCAGGCCTCAGCCGCCCAGCGCCTTGCGGCACTGGACGACGGCGTCGGCAAGCGCACGCCGGGCGGCGAGCTGATCGGCGACGATGGCGGCGTGGAACAGGCTTTCCCCGCGGAGCTGGTCGTCGCTGATCTCGCCCATCCGGTGCGCCGCGCGGGCTCGGTCGAGGCCGGCATCAGCGGCCGCGCGGCGCTGGTCCTGAGCGGCGAGGGCGGCGCGGCGCCCGGCGGCGAGGGCGAAGGCGCTCTCGACCTGTTCTCCCGCACGCAGAACGGCATCGCGGTAGGCGGCCAGCGTTTCGCGCTCGGCTCCGCGCGCGGCGGCGACCTCGGCATTGATCCGGGCAAAGTCGAACAGGCGCCAGCGCAGACCAAGAAAGCCCTGGGTGGTACGCGAGGCTGGACCGCCGAAGCTGGCCAGGCTGTTGCTCTCGAACCCGAGCAGGCCGCCCAGCGTGAAGCGCGGCCAGTACTCCCCCAAGGCGGCCTTCACCCGTGCCTGGGCACCCACGATCCGCGCCTCGGCCACGACGAGGTCGGGGCGGGCGCGCAGCAGCTCCGCCGGAATGCCGGCGGCGGGGTCGGTGGCCAGCGGGACCTGGCCGCTTCGCGCGGGGGCAGCCGCGAGTTCGGGCAGGACGCTGCCGGCCGCGCGTCCGGTCAGGACCGCCAGGGCGTGGCGCGCGGCCTTGGCCTGGGCAGCCAGCAACGGCAGCTGGGCATCGACCGCCGCCAGATCGCGCTGTCGATCGTCGCGCTCGCGCGCTGCGACATCGCCCCGGGCCAGGCGCAGCTCGGCATAGCGCAGCCGCGCCGCGGCATCCTCGCGCTGGGCCGCCACGATCTGCGTCAGCGCCTCGGTCTCGCGCAGCGCCAGATATTGGCCGACCACCTCGCTCGCCAGCGCTAGCCGGGCCGCGGCCAGTGCGGCGCGCGCGGCGGTCAGGTCGGCGCGGGCGGCCCGGGCGGACTGGCGCAGTCCTCCGCCCAGGTCGAGATCCCAGCCGAGCGTGGCGTTGATCGCCGCGAAGTCCTGCGTCCGCCGGATCGTCGGCACGAACCGGGTGACCTGACCGAGCCCGCTCTGGAGCGACTGCTCGGTCCGCGCCAGTGTACCATTGACGGTCCCACCGGGCAGGCGTCCGGCCCCGGCCGCGCGCGCCGCCGCCTGGGCCTGATCGATCCGCGCCTGCGCCGCGGCCAGATCGGGCCCTGCGGCCAGGGCCTGGACCACCAGCGCATCGAGCGCGGGATCGGCGAAATCCTGCCACCAGGGCGCGGCAGCGGTTCGCGGGGCGCTGCCCGCTTCCTGCCAGACTACAGGGAGCGAGGTGGCTGGGGACGGTGTCGGCGCGCCGGCCACGGGCGGGGCAGGCTGCGCCCCGACGGCAGGAGCGAGCGACCAGGCGGCCAGCATTGCCAGCATCAGCGGGTGCCGGCGCGGGGTGATGATCATGGCTGGACTCCTTGCGGCAGAGGCGCGGCCTGGGGCCGGTCGGTCCCGGCGAGCAACAGGTACATGACCGGGGTGGCGACCCGCGCCAGCAGGGTGGAGGTTACCAGCCCGCCGATCATCGCGATGGCCATGGGTGAATAGAGCCCATTGCCCTCGAGCGCGAGGGGCAGCAGCCCGCCGATCGCGGTGACCGAGGTCAGCAGCACCGGCAGGAAGCGCATGGACCCGGCTTGCTCGACCGCCTCGCGCACCGGCAGGCCGTCGCGGCGGAGCTGTTCGGTGAAGTCGACCAGGAGCAGCGAGTTCTTGATCTCGATCCCGACAAGGGCGATCAGGCCGACCGAGGCGGTGAACGACAGGCTGTTGCCGGTCAGCCACAGCGCCAGCACGGCGCCGAACAGCCCGAGCGGCACGACCCCGGCGATTACCACCACCTGACGGAAGCGGCCGAACTCCAGCACCAACACGGCGAGGATGCCGAGCGAAGCAGTGATGATGGCCGGTAGCAGCCCGCCGAAACTGCGGGCCGAGGTTTCCGCTTCGCCCCCCACCTTCAAAGCATAGCCGGGTGGCAGCCGCACGCTCTGTCCGATCCGCGCGACCGCCGCCTCGGTGGCCCGCGAGACCAGCACCCCCTCCTTGACCCAGGCGGTGAGGGTGACCGAGCGCTGGCGCTGGTAGCGGTCGATCTCGGCCGGACCGGACCGCAGGTCGGGGGTCGCCAGGCTGGTCAGCGGGACCGCCGCGCCGCTGGCGGTGGGGACCATGATCCGGCCCAGCACGTCGAGCCGATTGTGGCCGGCCATCGGCAACCGCACGGTCAGTGGGTAGTCGTCGTCATCGGCGTCGCGCAGGATCGCCGGGCTTGCCCCGCCGAGCGCGAGCTGGGTGGCCGAACGGAGCGCGCCGGCGGGCACGCCCAGCGCCCGTGCCCGCGCTTCGTCGACATCGAGGGCCAGGTCGGTTCGGGCAATGCGCAGCGGATTGCCGATGTCGCGCAACTCGGGCATCGTCTGCAGCACGGCTTCGGCCTGCCGGGCCAGCCGGCTGAGGGTGGCCACATCGGGGCCGACCAGGCGCAGCGCGATCGGCGCCTCGATGGCCGGTCCTTGGGTAAAGGTTTGGAGCTTGATCTGCGCTCCGGGAATCCGCTGGAGGTCGGTGCGCAGTCGCTCCAGCAGCTGCGGGCTGCGGGCCGGCTCCCAGGCCTTGAGCCCGGCAGCGACCTCGCCCCGTGCCGGATCCTCCGGCGCGGGCACGACGTTGTAATAGAGCGAGGGATTGCCTCGGCCGGTATTGGCGACAGTCCAGGCCACGTCGGGTTCGCGCAACAGCCGCTGTTCGACGCGCCGGACCATGGCCTGGGTGGTATCGAGTGCGGTCCCGCGCGGCATGTCCACCCGCACCAGGAACTGGGGCAGATCGGCCGGCGGAAACAGGCTTGAGCCGATCGTCGCCAGGAGCGGAACCGCAAGCGCGGCCAGCAGGAAGATCGCCGCCAGCGCGCGCCAGGGCCGTTCCAGGGCACGGTGCAGCACTGGGGCGTAGAGGCGCTCGATAAGCCCGGTCGTGCTGCGCAGCAGACGGTTGCCATGCGGGTCCTCGTTGCGCGGCAGCACCCGGGCGGCCAGGAACGGGATCAGCGTCAACGCGACCAGCAACGACCCGGCCACCGTTCCCAATACCGCGACCGGGAGCGACCGGATGAACTCGCCCGAGGCTTCGGGCAGGGCAATCAACGGTAGGAAAGCGAACATCAGGCAGGCGGTGCAGCCCAGGACAGCGAGAGCGATCTGCGACGTCGCGCCGATCGCTGCAGTGGTTCGGTCTGCACCATCGCGCAGCCAACGCGCGACGTTCTCGATCACCACGATGGCATCGTCGACCAGCAGGCCCAATGACAGGACGAAGCCGGCAACCGAGAGCTGGTTGAGGGTGAGGTCGAAGGCGGCCAGGACAAGGATGCCGATCAGCAGCGAGACCGGGATCGCCACCATGACGACCCCGCCCGCCCGCCAGCCGAGAGGCAGGAGGGTGATCGCGACGATCCCCAGGGCAAGCACGAGGTCGCGAACCAGGTGGTCGAGGCGGTTGCGCACGTTCTCGGCCTGGACAAAGCCGCGCTCGAGCCTCACACTGCCGGGCAGAAGCCGTTGGAAGGCCATCAACTCCGCATCAATCGCTTTGGTCAGTCGGGTCACGTCCTGGCGGTCGCTCTGCTCGGCAGTGACCAGCAGCGCGCGTTGGCCGCGGAAATGGATGATGTGTTGCGCCTCGCGTTCGGCCCAGTCGACTTCGGCGAGATCGCCCACGGTGAGCGCGCTGCCGCCGGGCGCGATCACCGGTGTCGCCCGCACCGCGGCCAGGTCGGGATAGGCCCCACCGTAGCGCAGGCTGAAACGCCGTGCGCCGGCATCGACTGCGCCGATCGGGGTTTCCGCTCCGCCGGCGCGCAGGGCCTCGACCACGGCACCGGGGGCGATGCCCTGGGCCGAGAGGCGGGCCATATCGAGCGCCACCCGCACCTCGCTCCCCGGCGCACCCAGAACCTCGGCCTTGCGGATCCCCGGAATTCGCGCCAGCCGGTTCTTCAAGTCGCGCGCCAGTTTCTCGAACGAGCGCATGGGCAGAATTTCGCTGACGAGGGCGACCTGTACGATGGGCAAGGCGGTCGGCCGCCAGCGACGGATGTCGACGCGCGCCACGCCTGCGGGCAGCGTGGCGCGCAGCGCGTTCACCTCGCGGACAACCTCGTCGTACTTGCGATCGCCATTGGTGCCCCAGATGTATTCGGCATTGATCGAGGAGACCCCGTCGCTGCTGGTCGAGCGGAGGTCGCGCAGGTTGTCGAGCCCCGCCAGCGCGTCCTCAACCGGTCGGGTGATCTGCTGCTCGATCGTTTCCGGCGTGGCCCCCGGCAGGACGATGGTGATCGTGAAGCCGGGGGTCGATAGCGGTGGGTCCTCTGTGCGCGGAAGTTTGGCGAAAGTGATCAGGCCCAGCGCGATCAGCAGGCCGACCGCGAGGAGCATGAACTGCCAGCGCTTGACGGAAAAGGCGATCAGCGCGTTCACCGCGTCACCTCGACGCGCTGTCCGTCCCGTACGAAACCGGCGCCCAGGGTGATCACCCGCACTCCCACGGGCAGTCCCATGATCCGGGCATCGCGGTCGACGAGGCCGAGCAGCTCAACCGGCCGGCGGCGGGCCCGGCCCTTGAGATCGATCACATAGACGGACGCCCGGTGGCCCTGCGCTTCGAGCAGCGCCTCGGCCGGGATCCGCAGGACTCTGGATCGTCCGGGAGTCGCAGCGGTTTCGCTCGCGGCGGCAAGCTGGACCGAAGCCGGCGCTCCGCTGATCGCTCCTGCACCAGACGCGAGCGCCAGCTCGACCGTGACGAGACCGGTCCGGCTATCCGCGGCGCCTGCCACGCGCAGCACGCGCGCGCTGCGTAGCTGACCATCGGCTAGCCGGACCTGCCCGGACTGGCCCTGCTGCAGTCCCACGGCCACCGCGGCCGGCACCTGGGCGCGGGCGAGCAGGGGTGAGGCGGTGTCGGCCACGGTCAGAACTGGCTGGCCCGGGCTGACGACCTCGCCCTGCTCGGCCGCACGCTCGATCACCGTGCCGGCAAAGGGCATGGTCAGCCGCGTATCGCGCAGGTCGGTGCGGCTTGCGGCGAGGCCGGCGGCCGCCGCGCGGGACAGATCGGTGGCATCGCTGGCCTGCGCGGCTGCTGCGGCGCCCTCGCGGGCCAGGCCGGATGTGCGCTCCGCGGTGCGGCTGACCCGGGCATAGTCCGCCGCGGCGCGTTCGGCTGCCGCAGCATAGAGTGCCGGATCCAGCTGCGCCAGCAGCGCGCCGGCAGGGAGACGGTCACCGATCCGCACCGGCAGGCTGGACAGGCGCCCCGGCACCCGAAACCCGAGCCGGGCCTCGCGATCATGATGCAGCACCGCGGCAAACCAGCCGCCGGCCGCCGCCGCAGTGCTGGCCAGGGCGCTGCCCTCCGCCGGTTCCTGCCCCTCCTCGGGCAGGACCGCGGCAACCTGCACCGGGAGCACCGGAAGGCTGGCCGGGGGCGTGGGTTCGCCCGGTGATGCACGACCCCAGACCAAGGCGGCGGCGATGGCCGCGATGGCCAGTCCGGCGGCCAGCACCGTGCGCGTCCGCGCCGTCGTGCCCCGCCGCTCATGCTCCACGCCGTTCATCGCGCCAACCTTTCCTATCGTCGATAGGCTATCAATGATAGGTTGACGGAGGGCTGTCAAGTTCCCACAGTCGCCGCATGATCGAGACCATGGCAGACCAGGCGGAGGCCGACGGCCGCCGGCGCGGCGGGAACCGGCGTGCGCAGATCCTCGATGCGGCGCTGAAACTGTTTGCCCAGAAGGGCATGGCCCAGGTCACCACCCGCCAGATTGCGCAGGCGGTGGGCATCTCGCAGCCTTCGCTCTATGCCCACTTCCGCAGCGCCGACGAGATCGCCGCCGAACTCTGTGTCCGGGCATTCGCGGCCTTGGCGGAGGCGATGGCCCGGGTCGTAGCGGTTCCTGCCGGGTCGGACGAACGCTTGCGTCGCATGGCCCGCGCCTACATCGACTTCGCGCTCGCCCAACCCGATATGTACCGGGTGGCCTTCATGCTCGAGGATCCCCAGGGGTGCAAATCCCTGGGCGCGGCGGACGGTCTATCGCACGATCCGGTGCTTGAAGCCGGCCTGTTGTGCTTTGCGCAATGGCATCGTGTCATCGTCGAGCATGTCGGGGACGATGACGAGAGGGCGATGATCCTTGCCCAGTCGACCTGGGCCCACATCCACGGACTGGTGTCGCTGCTCATCGCCCGGCATGAGTTTCCGTGGGCTGATCGCGAACGCCTGATCGAGGAACACCTGCGACGCCTGTCGTTCTGAGCTCGCACCGCATGATTGACAGGACCGCGGCTGATCCGAACACCGGCGTCGATGCTTGACGCGTACCTTGCCCGAATCGGCCTTGACCAGAGGCCCGACCCCACTCCGGCCGGGCTGCAGATTCTACAGCGGGCCCATCGGCTGGCGATCGGTTTCGAGAATTTCGACGTGATGCTCGGGCGCCCCATCCCGTTGGGACTCCCGGCCGTCTGGGCCAAGCTGGGCGGGCGTCGCGGTGGCTATTGCTTCGAACACAATGCCTTGTTCGGGGCCATCCTGGACGAACTTGGCCTGCCCAACCGGCCGCTCCTGGCCCGCGTCTGGCTGGGGCTGCAGCGCCCGGCCGAACCGGCGATAATCCCCCCGCTGACCCACACCCTCCGGCTCGTCACCATCGGTGCGGAGACCTGGCTGGCCGACGCGGGTTTCGGGGGCAGCTATGTCCCGCCGCTGCCCCTCGTTGACGGGTCGACTGCAGAAACGCCTGACGGCGCGGTCCACCGGCTGATGCGCTGCGGTGAGGCTACGCAGGCGCATGGAGCCTGGCTGCTCGAGCGGCTTGGCCCTGCCTCGGCTACGGATGGCAGGGCGACTGCCATTGGCGTCTGGGCGCCGCAGTACAGCTTCAACCTCAGCGAGGTTGCACCAGTCGATCTGGAACTGTCGAACTGGTGGACCAGCACCCGACCGGGCACCCGCTTCACCAGCGGCTGTCTCGCCTCTGCTGTCCTGCCCGACGGCTTTGCCGCGCTGAGCGGGTGCGAACTCTCGCTGCATACTGGGGGGGCGGCGAGCAAGCGTCACCTCGCGACGGCTGGCGAATGGCGCGAGGCCCTTGGCGATATCTTCGCGATCGACCTCAAGCTGGACGAGATCGCCCGGCTCGGGCTGTTCTGAACGCGGCCCGGTTCGTGGTCCAGTCTACGCATTTGCGCGTGGCCACGCGGTTGGACGGGATCAAGCGACAACCCTAACCGGGGCTTCAGGCGCAAGGTCCAAAGTGCCTCCAGGGAAGGAGGCCGATCATGGATCGTGCGCTGATCGAAGCAGTCACAATCGTCTTTGGAATGGCTCTGGCGTCGGTGCTGTGCATCGCGGTGACCCACTGGGACGGGCACGCCGTCGTACCTGATTTCGCCAACGATCCGCTGCCGGTCGAACGGTTCTAGACCGGCCGCGTTGGCCCGCCGGCGGCACCGTCGGGACATGTCCGCCCACCGCCGCGCGGACGGGCTGCAGCTACGCAGTTTGGCTGCATTGACGGCCCCCGCCTGCTTATCTAGCCCTGATGGCCGAGGTCCCGGGTGGTGGCCGAAGGGGGGGGCTGGCATGACGCATGGACGCAAGGTTGTCGGCTGGCTGCTCACCGCGGCGCTGACACCCGCCTGTCTGGCGCAAGAGCGTCCCGCAGCCAGCGCTGCCCACGCCCAGGCCGATGCCGCGCGTGGCGCGCGGATCTGGGACTTTACCCGCACGATCTCCGCCGATTCCTTCGAGGGCCGCGGTACCGGCACGCCGGGTTATGACCGCGCCGCGGCGCTGGTCGCGCGCGAACTGGAGGCACTCGGGCTCAAGCCGGCCGGGGATCGCGGCTATTTCCAGCCCGTCGCCTTCCTGTCGCAACGGGTGCTGGCGGCCGAATCCAGTGTGGCCTTGACCGGGCCGGGCGGGACCAGCCAATTCGCCCTCCCGACCGAGGCCTTCCTGACCGGCCGGCATGCCTATCCGGCCAGCCTGGCCGACGTGCCACTGGTTTTCGCCGGCTATGGACTGTCCATGCCGGGTACCGGTCACGACGATTTCGCGGCGGTCGAGGTGCGCGGCAAGATCGTCGTGGTGATAGCGGGTGGTCCCGGAGCCATCTCCGGAGCGCGCAAGGCCCACGCCAGGGCTGAGCGGAACCGCCAGCTCGCCGCGCGCGGCGCACTCGGGCTCATCACCCTGACCACGGCCAAGCAGATCGAAATCCCCTGGGCTCGCGCCATCGGCCTGTCCGCGCGCCCCGCCGTCATGCTGCGCGATCCGGCGGCGCGCGACGTAGGCGGGGCGTTCTTTTCGGCGCAGGTCAGCCCCGAAGCCAGCGAGCGCCTGTTCGCCGGATCCGCGCACAGTTATGCCGAACTGGCTGTGCTGGCCGATGCCTCGGCGGCACTGCCACGCTTTGACCTGGCGCAGCGCCTGTCCGCAACGGTCAAGACCACCAGCACGCCGCTCACCAGCGCCAACCTGGTGGCCGTGCTGCCGGGCCGCGATCCCCGTCTGGCGCGCGAGCACGTGGTGGTCTCGGCGCATCTTGACGGGCTGGGCGTGGGCGAGCCAGTCGACGGCGATGCGATCTACAACGGCACCCTCGACAACGGCATCGGCGTCGCCAGCGTGCTCGAGATCGCTCGCGACCTGTCGCGCGCGCGTCAACGGCCGCGGCGTTCGGTGCTGTTTCTGATCCCGACGGCAGAAGAGGCCGGGCTGCTGGGTTCGCGCTATTTCGCGACCCACCCGACTGTGCCCCGCACCGGCCTGATCGCCGATATCAACTTCGACATGCCGCTGCCGATCTTCCCGCTGCGCACGGTCACGCCGATCGGCTACGAGGAAAGCACCCTGGGTGAGGCCGCGACGACGGTCGCTGCGCGGTTCGGCTTGCCGGTCGTGCCCGACCCCTTGCCCGACCGTAACGTGTTCATCCGCTCCGACCAGTACAGCTTCATCCGCGCCGGTGTGCCCAGCCTGTTCATGAAGTTCGGCTTCGCCAAGGATACTCCGGAGGCCGCGGTCGAGCGTGCCTGGCGTGCTAATCTCTACCATTCGCCCAAGGACGATCCAGCCCAGCCGGTGATGCCGGCCGAGATCGGCACCTTCACGCGCTATGTCAGCGCGCTGGTCCGCACGGTTGCCGACGCTCCGGCGCGGCCGGCCTGGCACGCGCGGAGCATCTTCGCCAAGCCTGGCAGCTGATCGCCGGCAGGATCAGGCGCCTGCCTCACCTGGGCCCCTCTGATGCAGGTACCGCGCCGCGGCGAGATCCTGCACGACATGGCCGAGCGACTTGTAGAGCGTGATCTCTGCGGCATTGCGCCGGCCAGGCTTCAGTGCGGCAAAGACCTCGCCGATCTCGGCCACGACATGATCGTCGCCGACCAGCCCGGCGGCCCGCGCCGCGGCCAGCTCGGCCCCCTGGGCAAGGGCGCCGGGGCGATAGTCGGCGATGTAGCGCGCGGCTGCAACCAGCGCCACGTCGGCCTCGACCGGGCCGAGATGGCTCGAGCCGACCAGGTTGACATGGGTGCCGGGGCGGACCCACGCTCCTTCGATCACCGGCGTGGGCGAGCCGGTCACGGTGCAGATCACGTCGGCCGCGCTGGCGGCGGCCTCGCCGTCGCTGGTCGGGGCGATCGGCAGGTCGAGTTCCAACTCCAGCCGCGCGGCTAGCGCGGTGGCCTTGGCCGCGTCGCGGCCCCACAGGATGATGCGCTCAAAACTCCGCACCAGCGGCATCGCACGCAGGTGGTGCTCAGCCTGGAGGCCGGTGCCGAAGATCGCGAGGGTGCGCGCGTCCGGTCGGGCCAGGGCGTCGGTGGCGGCCGCGGTGGCGCAGGCGGTGCGGATCGCGGTGACCGTCTCGGCATCGGCGGCGCAGACTACCGCGCCCGAGACCGGATCGAAGGCCACGACCAGCCCCTGATGCCGCGAGCGTCCAGGTTCCCCCGGTTCGGCAAAAACGCTGATGAGCTTCGCCCCGAAGCCGAGCGGACCGTCCAGCCCGCCCGGCATGGTGGCGAATGCGCGGCCTTCGCCTAGCGGGATGATCTGGCGCAGCGGCTGCGCTGTCCCGGCTGAGCTGAGCGCGGCCATGGCGGCCCGCACCGCGGCGATGCAGCCGCGATAGTCCAGCCGGGCCGCCACTGCGGCGGCGTCGTAGAAGGCGATGCTCATGGGACTGTCCCATCAAGGCTGGCGACATCGCCATGGACCCGCACCGCGGTGCCGATGGCGGCCGAACGCCGTCGGAACCGCTCGAGCACCTCTGCCGCGCCGGGTCCGTACAGGCGGTGCGGCAGGCCATCGCGCAAGGGCTCGGCGCTGCTGGCCAGCGCGACCGGATGTAGCTCGACCCGCACCGCGCGATCGGGCGCGACCTGCACCTTGGCCACCAATGCGGTGAACCAGTCATCCGGCAAATTCATCCGCTGGCCGCCTGGCGCGACATAGCTGCGCCGTCCGCCAAAGGCGAAGACCAGGCTACCCAGGCCCCACAGGATCGGCTTGCCGCGATAGAGCTCGGCGCCGTTGAGCCCGTGTGGCCCGGTCCGCACCACCACGTCAGCGCCGGCGTCGATGGCTTGGTGGAACAGGCCGGGCAGGAAGGCGGCGGGAGCGGGATCGTCCGGGCTGGGTGCCTCGTTGGCGCGATGCAGCAGCATCGGCTCGAAGGCGGCGGGCGGCAACGGGTCGATGGTCCCCGCCGTCTCGTGGGCGTGGAGCGCAAAGACCACCACCGCGCCTTGCGCCCGCGCCGCGCCGATCGCAGCGATCACGCCGGCCACGTCCTCCGGCGCGGCCTCCATGCGGTGACCGGCCTGCGCCGCGGGGCGGAACAGGGTGTCGCCGATGCGCCAGGCGCCCGGTTCACCGGGGACCGGCAGGACCGCCGGACCGGCGGCTGCGCGTAGGGCAGCCATGCGCCGGGGCGGGACCAGCACGACTTCGCGGGTGCGGATCGTGCAGATGCCGGGGCGCTCGAAACGTCCGCCGCGGCTGGTGACCGGGGCCATGGCTGCAGCCATCGGCGGAAACGTGGTCGCTGCGCTGATCAGCGCCACCGTGCCGACGCCGCGCTGAACATAGGCCGGGGCGCAGGCCGCCGCGCGATCGCGGCCGCCGCCTGCCTGGGTGATGCCGGCCGCGGCCAGCGCCTCGATGCTGGCGAGCAGTCCGGCCGTCCCGTAGTCGGTGGCATGGTTGTTTGCCTTGCTGACCATGGCGATCCCGTGGCTGCGCAGCTCGGCCGCGATGACCGCGGGCGCCAACGGATAGCCGCCACCGTTTTCGGCCGCGGCCAGTCCGGTGAAGGTCGCAGAATCGAAGATCGAGCCCTCCTGGTTGGCCAACCCGACATCGGCTGACCGGAACAAGGCCCAGACCTCGGCTACTGCGGGTTCCTCGGCAGCACTGCCGGGAACGAAGGGCCCAATCATGTCGCCCCCGATGGCCAGCGTGAGCGGGGGCGGAACCGGGTCCGCGGCAGCCGGCGACAGGGCCAGTCGAGGTATGGCCAACAGGGGGAGGGCCAGCAGGGGTAGTGCGCGGACGGGGAGGGCCCGAGACGGCCGGAACGGGCTGCGCCGGGGCATCGCTCTAGAGCGCCTTGCCCATGCGCACCAGCGGCACGCTAACCCCGTCGATCGGTCCGGCGGTGACCTGTTCGATCGGGATATAGCCGCAGGCCCGGTACAGCGGCTCGCCGGCCAGGGTCGCCATCATCTCGGCGCGGCGAAAGCCGCGCGCCCGGGCCGCGTTCTCGCAGAGCGTCAGGACCTGGCGGCCGATGCCCTGCCGCGCGCAGGCGGGGTCGGTGTACATCGCCCGGATCCGTGCCGCATCCTGGGCCGGGTCAAGCTCGGCCACCTCGCGCGCCACCACGCTCTGGTCTCCGCCGTACAGCGTCGCCCGGTAACTCCACCCGCCCGAGCCGACGATCGCGCCCTCGCGTTCGACCACCAGATAGGTGCCGTCGCGGATCAACTGGGTGTCCAGCCCCATGACGTGCCGGCTGGCGCTGATCTGCTGCGGGCTGAGGAAGCCTTGTTGCAACGTCGCGATCGCCCGGTCGATCAGGCCGTGCAGCGCAGGTAGATCGTCGAGCGTCGCGGTGCGGTGGGTCAGCGGGTGGGCCGCGCCAGAACGGGTCATCGGGTTCTCTCTCCGCTGCCCGCGGGCCGACCCGTTCCGGGCCGACCCGATGGGTGCGCCCGGATCAGGCAGCCAGCGCGCGCTGGTGAAGACGGGTGACCGCGTCGATCGCCGAGGTGGCCGCGCCTTCCTGCCAGCAGCCATAATAGGACACGTGCTCGCCCGCCAGCACGATCCGACCGTCGATCGAAGCGAGGTTCTGGTAATGCGCCGCCCGGGTCTGCTCGGTCCATTCGGCGCAGCAGCCCATGATCCAGGGCTGGCGGCTCCACGCCACCGATACGCCTTTCAGGAACTCGTCGCGATACTCCTCGTGGAGCACGCTGCCCTGGCGCAGGGCTTCCTCGATGCGCTTCTCCGGCGTCATGCCCGAGAGCATGTAGGCACCGAGGCCGAAGGGATAGCCGCCCAGCAGCACCGCCGGTCCCTTGCTGAAGAAGCCCATCGAGGGATAGGAGATCAGGTTGATCGCCTGGTCGGTGAAGCTGTGCCCGCCATAGATGTGGTACTTCTTTTCCCAGAACCGGCTTTTCATCTCGAGCCCGATCTTGACCGACGAGTTGTAGGGCAGGGCCTTGATCGCCGCCTGCTTGGCCGCCGAAACCTGGATCGGGATCTGCGCCAGGATGCTGGCCGGGATCGTACAGACCATGAAATCGGCCCGGGCTGTGCCGGTCTGGCCCGTCTTCGCATCGGTCCACTCGGCGGCCACGCCCTTGTCGTCCTGGGTGATCCGGGTGACCCGGGTGTTGAGGCGGATCAGGTGCCCGACTTTCTTGACGAAGGCGTCGCCGATCCGGCCCATGCCGCCCTTGGGCTGGAACATGGTCTGCTGCATCACATACTCGAGATAGAACCCGATCAGGTTCCACACCTTGCTGTCGAGCACGTCGGACAGGCCGTTGACGCTCGAGGCGATCGGGGCCCCGCCCACCCCGCCGCCGGGTGCGCGGTCATAGCCGCGCCGGTCCGCGACGTGGATGCTGCTGGTGTAGCGGTCGGACTTGTCGAGCACGCCCCATTCGCGCATCGCGACCAGCAGCTTCTCCTTGTCCTCCTTGCTGATCTGCTGGTCGAGCGCGCCCTGGTTGAGCGCCTTGGCCATCAGCTCGCTGACATGGCCGTTGAAATCGACCACCAGCTCGCGGTGGCGCTGCGGCTTGCCGCCGAAGGCTTTGGCGGAGTGGATGAAGGCATTGTTGTTGAGCTGGACGAACGGTTCGAGCTCGACCCCCAGCTCGTCGCAATAATGCAGCATGGTCTGGTGATGATAGGGCAGGCGCCAGGGACCGGGATTAAGATAGTTGCCCGGGGCAAAGCCGACCGTCTGGGTCGCGCCGCCGATTTCGGTGACGGTGTCGCCGCCGCGCAGGGTCCAATTGCGCCCGCCGGTCCGGCCCTGGAACTCGAGAATTTGCACCTTGTAGCCCGCCTTCATCAGCTCGTAGGCTGACAGCAGCCCGGCAATGCCGGCGCCCAGCACCAGCACGCTGGCGCCCGGCCGTGCGCCGGACAGCTTCGGCGGTCCAGAGAACTGGCTGTCGGCGGCATGACCCAGCGAGGTCATGGCCTGGTACATGGCGAGGCTGCCGCCGGCGCGGCCAATCATCGCCAGCAGGCTGCGGCGGGATGGCGCGGTCAGGTCGTCGAACATGGTCAATCCTTTGCGGCGGGAGCGGAGACGTCGGGGAGCGTCCGGCGGGTTCGCCGGGCGCAGAGGCAGGTCAGTGGGTGCAGTTGCAGGCAACCTGCGGTGGGGCGCCGTCGGCGACCTTGGCCACCTCCTCGACGGTCACCGGATCGGGATAGGCGTTGAAGTGGCTGCGGACATAGGTTGTTACTGCGGCCACCTGCTCTGGGCTGAGCAGAGCCCCGAACCGCGGCATGCCGCCATAGCCGTGCCAGACCCGCGCGATCACGAAAGTCTTGTCGGCCAGATGGGCATTGCCGGCGAGGGCCGGGACGCCGGTCCCGGCACCCATCCCGCCCTTGGCATCGGGCATGTGGCAGGCCTGGCAGATCTGCTCGTAGAGTTCGCGCCCGGCGCTGGCCGGTTCGACCGCCGCCTTGTTGCCCGGTTTGTCCTGCGCCGAGACCGCAGCGGGACGGGTGCCCCCGGCGAACGCCACCACGGCGGCGGCCAGCAGGATCAGGCGAGGGGCAGCGGTAAGGGACACAGCGAACTCCGCATCAGAGAGGGGGTAGCGGCGCGGTCTCGCGCCAGTTGGTACGATCCTCGCCGAGGGCCTCGGCCAGGGGGCCGAGCCAGGGTTCGAACGCGCGCCAGTGATCGAGGCCGGACCGGTAGATCGGCTGACGGACCTGCTCCGAGCTGACGGTGCGAACCGCGCGATCGTTCTCGAAGAAGCGCAGGCAGGCTGGGTCGAACGGCAGCCCCAGGTAGGCGAGCAGCTGGCGGACTTCCCGTTCGGTATCCTCGATCAGGTCCTCGTAAAGCAGCGTGTGTACGGCGCCGGGGGCAGCTCCGACGAAATGGCGGACCGTAGCGAGATAGTGCCGGTAGTAGCGGCCAAGATCGCCGAGATCATAGGAGAACTCCTGGCCCTCGGCGAACAGCTGCTTGAACCCGGAGAAGCATGCCGCCATCGGATGCCGGCGGACATCGACGATCCGGGCCTGCGGCAGAACTAGCCGGATGAGGCCGATGTGCCTGAAATTGTTGGGCATCTTGTCAATGAAGTGGGTGCGGCCGAGCCGGCGGTGGATCTTCGCGCTGGCCAGGTAGCGCTCGCCCCAGGCGCGCACCTCGGTTGGTCCGGCGGCGGCCAGCGCGGCGGGGCCGCCGGCCTCGATCTCGCCAGCGAGGATGCCCATGTAGGGCAGTTCCATGGTCCCCTCGATCGCCGGGTGGCTGGCGAGGATCTGCTCGACCAGCGTCGAGCCGGAGCGTGGCAGCCCGACCACAAAAATCGGCGCGGGATCGAGGCAGCCCCACCCAGCCCGCGCCGCCAGGAAGGCAGGGGTGAACGTGGTGCGGGTGGCAGCCAGCTCAGCCGGATAGTCGCGCTGGCCATAGGCGAACCTAGTCCGCGCTAGCGCGGCGCCACGGGCATAGTGGTCCATCGCCTCGTCCGCCTTGCCCGCGTCCTCGAGCCGCCTGGCCAGGGCATACTCGATCCGCATCCGCTCGTCGTCGGGCAGGTCAGCGGCCAGCAGGGTGCGCAGGCTGGTCTCGTCCTCGGTGGTCAGCGCTCCAACCTTGAGGTTGGCGAGGCCCCACCACGCCTCCCCCCCGCGCGGGTGGAGCGCAATTGCCCGACGATAGGCGGCAATCGCGCGCTCGCGCTCGCCTGCCGTCCGCGCTGCGTGGGCATGGTTCACCGCGATGCGCGGATTGTGTGGAAAGGCGGCTGCCAGTTCGGCGTTGATCGCCTCGGCGCCGCGATCGTCACCCAGCAGCCCGAGGCAGGCTGCCAGCAGATTGCGGTAGGCCGCATTGTCCGGATCGGCTTCAAGCAGGGGAGCAAGCGCCGCGAGGGCAGGCTCGGCCCGGCGTCCGGCGAACAGCGCATGGGCAAGGTCGAAGCGGATCCGCCGCGAGCCCGGCGCGCGCGACAAGGCATGGTTGAGCAGCGTTTCCGCCGCAGCGAAGCCACGTGCCGCCACCTGGCATGCAGCCATCAGGCGCAGGCCCTCGGGGTGATCGGGTTGGGCCAGGCAGAAACGCCGCAGGAGCGGCTCGGCCTCACCGAACCGTTCGAGCACGACCAGCTCGGCAGCCCGGCCAAGTTCGGGATCTCCAGCGTCTATCCGGGCCAGCGCTGCCTGGGCACGCCGCTCGCGCTGACCATCTCCGGCAGCAAAAGCCCGCTGTTCGATCGCCTCCCAGGCGGGGCCAAGATTGGGGTCGAGCCGGACGGCGTGGTCAAGCTCGCGGTCAGCCTCGCGGTCCCGGCTCAGGGCAGCCAGTGACAGCCCGAGTTCGTAGCGGGTGCGCGCGGCCTGTGGGAAGGCACGGGCGAGGTCGGACAGCAGCGGCAGGGCCTGGTCGGCCCGTCCGAGCCTGCGCAAGGCCGAAGCCAGGATGAGCCTGGGTCGGGGATCACCCGGCTGCTGCGTCACCAGCATCCGGGCAAGACGCTCGGCCACCGCGGGCTGGTCCGCCAGGGCAGCAGCGGCGCGATCGAGCGGATTGGTCATGGCGCCGAGCATAGCGGGAGGAGCAGTCGTCCTGAAAGGGGTTTGGCCGGACCGGCTCGCACTGGGGAACCGGTCCGGCCCGATGAGGCTCCGTCAGAAGTTGATCGTGGCCCGCGCATAGTAGTACCCGCCGTTAATGCCCCACGGGGTGTAGGACAGCGGCGCGTTGAACACGTTGCCGGTGATCGGCCTGGTGCCATCGGCGCGCAGCGGCAAGGTCGGGGCCTGCTTGTCGAACAGGTTGTTGGCACCGACGTCGAAACGGATCAGCGGGGTCAGTTTGTATCCGACATTGAGGTCGGCGATGAAGGTCGTGCCGATCGCGGTCTGGTAGACCTGGTCACCCAGCTGACGCTGCCGGGTCGAACCATAGACCGTCCCGCGCAGGTTGAGCGAGAACGAGCCGAGACTCCACAGTGCATTGGCGATCGACTTGACCCGCGGCGTAGCGGTGGACAACGCGTCCTTGGCGTTGACGCTGAGCAGGTCAGTCTGGCCGAAGGCGGCGTTGAACACGGCCGCTGGCAGCGAAGAGACCCGGGTTATGTCGGTCTTGTTGTAGTTGAGCCCGAGGGACCAGTCGACCCGGCCCATGTCGCCGAAATCGCTGGTGTAGTTGGCCGTCGCCTCGACGCCGCGGGTGCGCGTGTCGACACCGTTGGTGAAGATGTTGATGCCCGCATAGCTGGTCGCGTCGGCCAGCGAGACCCCGCGCGAGATCAGCGCGTTGACCACAGCCTGCGAGACGGTGCTGGTGCCCAGCGTGCCATAAATGTCGCCCGAGGGCACGATCCGGTTCTTCAGCTTGATCTGGTAGGCGTCGATCGTCACCTGCAGCCCTGGCAGGGGCTTCAGCACCAGGCCGACCGACACGTTGGTCGACTTTTCCGGTCGCAGCTGGGCGAAACCGAGGAGCTGCGCGGCCGACGAGTTGGGCGGTAGCTGACCGAAGGTCGAGCCCGGGCCGACATTGACCGACGAGTAGTAGGATTCGGCCAGTGACGGAGCGCGGAAGCCGTTCGAGACCGTGCCGCGCAGCGCGAAAGCGTCTGAGAAATCGTAGCGGGCAGTGAACTTGCCCGACCAGGCCGAGCCGAAATCCGAATAGTGTTCATAGCGGCCGGCCACGTCGAGATGGAGTGAGTCCACCGGATCGGCGGCGATGTCGATGTAGCCGGCATAGCTCTTGCGGCCGAACTTGCCTGCATCGCTCGGCGCGAAGCCGGGATAGGCCTGAGCGCCACCGAAGATGTAGGAGGCGTACTCGCCCTGGGCGATCTGGTAGGTGCCCTTGCGGAACTCTCCCCCCAGCGCAAGGGTCAGCGGTTTGGCGAAGCCGACTTCGAAATCACGGCTGACATCGATGTTGCCGACCCATTCGCTGTTGGTCAGCTGGCCATCATAGAAGTTGCGCTGCAGCCCGGTCAGCGGCGTGGCACTGGCCGATTGCAGCATCGAGAACAGCACCGGGTTGGCGGAATCGATGGTGAACAGCGCCACGGCATCACGGCCATAAGTCAGCGACAGGTCATAGTTCCACTCGCCGGCCGTGCCCTTCAGCCCGGCGGTCAGCGAGAAGTCTTCCTCGCGGATGTTCTCCTGCGGGTTGAACCCGAGCGGCAGCGGATAGACCACTGTGCCGGTGCTGGTGCGGCCCGAGACGCGATCCGGTGCGCGATAGTTCTGGAAGGCCTTGGCGTTGCGATTGCCATAGGACCCGAAGGCATAGAGCTGGAGGTCGTCGGTCAGGTCGTAGCCGGCGTTGAACGCCACATTGTACAGCGAGAACCGGGCATTGCCGTTGATATTGTTGACATTCGGGAAGCGCGGATTGGCGCGCAGCCCGGCCACCTGCACCGCATTGAGCGAGGGCAGCAGTTGGCCGGTTGGGGTGAAGAAGCGGCGGTCGTACTGGCCGTGCTGGGTATAGTCGCTGAAGCGGTATTCGCCGGTCACGTTGACGAACCCGCGATCACCCAGACCGAAGCCGAAGTTGGCGGCGGCCGCGGCGGTCTCACCTCCGTTCTGGTAGTTGCTGCCGCCAGTGACGGTGATCAGGCCGCCATGATCGGCGTTCTTGGTGATGACATTGACCACGCCCGCGATCGCATCCGAGCCGTACTGCGCGGCGGCACTGTCTTGCAGCACTTCGATCCGGCTGATCGACGCAGTGGGAATGAACGAGAAGTCGGTGGTCGCTGCGCCCGAATAGGGCGAGCCGCCCAGCACGGCGAGGTTGGCGGTGCCGTGGCGGCGCTTGCCATTGACCAGCACGAGCGTATCGTTCGGGCTCAGCCCCCGCAGCGCCGCGGTCAGCGTGAGGTTTGCGGTATCGCCCCCGAAAGCCTGGAAATTCAGCGAAGGCAGGCTCTGCGCCAGCACCTGGGTAAGGTCCTGCTGACCCACTGACTGTAGCGCCTGCGCGCCGATCACCTGCACGGGCGCCGGGCTGTCCTCTGCCTTCATGCCGATCTGCCGGGTGCCGGTCACGATGATGTCGGTCGCCGGTTCCGCCGCGTCCTCTGCGCGCGCCGTGGCGGAAATGGAAAGAAGCAGCGCGGTCGAGCAGAGCAGGGTGGCTTTCATTAACGACATCTCCGGACACAATGCAGCAATAAACTGCAATGGAGCCTGCTATCGGCGCTGCGTTGCAGCATCGTATGCTGCAAACTGCGTATTGTCGGGATTCTGCATCGGTGTGCGGTTGAAGTGAATTGTGCTGAACTTGATGTAAGTTGCTGCAAAAAATGGCACGAAGTGCGGAGTGGCGCAAATGTCACGGCGGGGTGATTGTTGGCAAAGCCACGATAAGGCGGGCCCGCGCCGATCGCGCTGGGGCCCGTTCCCGCCCCGTCCGTATGGCACCGCAACAAGCTGGCGCCGCGAGGCCCGCCTTGCCGTCTGCCGCCAGCAGCTTGGCGCTACCACCGCAACTATGCTGACCGCGCGAATACGGATAACTGCTTATACTTAGGAAAGATACCGGAGTTACAGATAAAAAACCCCATAAGCATGCCTAGGGGGCACAATAATAACTCCGCTTTTTAGAATGAAGTTTGAATCTCCGTGACAAACGGTGCGCATGATTTCGATGCTGCGCCATGCCTTCATCGGCTCCGAAGCCGCGCCTGCCCGTCAGCGACGGTGCGGGCATGTGGTACTGGTGTCGCTCTTGGCGCTGCTCTTGGTGCATGGCCCAGGCTCCGGCCGGCTCAATGCCCAGCCAGTCCTGCCCAGCCAGGTGACCCCGCCGACGGCCGCTCCGATGGCGAACACGCCCTCCCGGCCGGCCCTGCCCGACGAGGCGCCTGCCGAACCCCGGGCACTGCCGACCGAGCCCGACTTTCCGCTGTCGCTGTCGGGCGTGCAGGTGGAGGGCGGCTTCGCCTCCATGAGCGCGGCGCATGGCCGCCTGGCCCGCCGCGTACCGGCCGAGGTCCGTTCGCTGTCGGGCCTGTTCGCTCTGGCCCGCGCGCTCGAGCAGGATTACGCCCGCGCCGGCTTCGTCTTCGCCCGGGTCATCGTGCCGCCGCAACGCCTGGGCCCCGGCGCCACGGCGCGGATCGTGGTGGTCGACGGGTTCATCGAAGCGGTCGATCTGGCCGGGGTCCCGGGGCCGGTGCGCTCGGCGGTACGGGCGCGGCTGGAACCCCTCATCAACCAGCGGCAGCTGCAGCTGGCCCAGCTTGAGCGGGCCGTGCTGCTTGCGGGCGAACTGGCCGGGGTCACCCTGCGCAGCGCCCTGGCACCGGGCGATGCGCCGGGTGGGGTGCGCCTGACCGTCGCCGGAAGCCTCGATCGGTGGCAGGGCCGGCTCGCGCTCGACAACCGGCTTCCGGTCAGCCTCGGCACCTGGCAGTGGAATGGCAGCCTGGTCGGCAGCAGCCTGGCCGGGCGGGGGGAACAGGTCTATGCCTATGTCGGCAGCCAGACCGATCTGGCGCGGCATGGCTGGGGTCGTCCCCGCGTCGGCTCGCTCGGGCTTGGGCTGAACGTACCGCTCAATGCCAAGGGGCTGGCGCTGGGCGCTGACCTGATCGCGGCGCGGACCGAACCCGACCGGATCGCCACGGCCCCTCGCACCGTGGGCCGGTTTACCCGGGCGCAGCTGGCCTTGCAGGCCGCGCTCGAACGGCGCCGCAGCTCCAGTCTCGACCTGCGCATGGCGATCGAAAAGATCGTGCAAACCAATGCCGCCCCGGATTTCGCGACGCGGCTGAGCCATGACGACTATGCTGCCTTGCGGCTTGGTCTGACCTGGCGCGGGCAGACGACCGGCGGGGTGCGCCAGCTTGGTCTGACCCTGTCGCGGGGCCTGGGCGGTACCGCCGCCACCACGCTGGTTCCCCATTCGCGGGATGGCGCCGACAACCGCTTCACCAGCCTTCAGGGCCACGTGCGGCTGAGCCAGCGCGTAGCCGGTGCGCTGGTGCTGGACATCCAGGGCCGGGCGCTGACCGGGCTGGGCCGGGCGCTGTTCCTCTCCGAGCAGTTCGCCCTGAGCGCCGACAACGGAGTGTCCGGGTTTGCTGGGGGAAGCTTCACCGTCGATCAGGGCGCCACCCTGCGCGGCGAATTGATCCTGCCGCCGGTCGGCCTGTCGGCGCGGGCGGAGATCCAGCCCTATGCCTTCGCCGCTGGCGGCGCCGGCGCGATCGCTCGGCCAACCGCGGTCGAGGCCGGGAGCATCCGCGCGGGCTCGGTCGGGCTTGGCGCCCGCGGCCAGCTGCTGGGCGCCAGCGGCCGCGGCACCGAGCTGGGCTTCGAGGTCGCCCGCCAGTTCACCGACCTGTCCGGCCGCACCGATGCCGTCCGAGCCACCTTGACCCTTAGTGTGAGGCTGTAGCCGATGCTGTTCGCCCTGCGCTCCGCCGCTGTCGCTGTTCTGCCCGTTTGCCTTTCCGCCGCACCCCGCCGACGGACCGGCCGCCCCGCGCTCTGGCTGGCCGGCACCGCGCTCGGCCTTGCCGTCTTGCCGGGCGCCGTGCGTGCGGATGAGTTTCTTCCGACCGGCGGGGCGGTGACCGCCGGCCAGGCGGCCATCAGCGCAGCCGGGCGCACGCTGACGATCGATCAGGGGTCCAGCCGCGCGGTCATCGCCTGGGACAGCTTCTCGGTCGGCGCCGGGGCCAGCGTCCGTTTCAACGCGCCGGATGCCAGTGCCGCCACGCTCAACCGGGTCAGCAGCAGTGCGCCTTCGGTGATTGCCGGCCAGATCAGCGGCAATGGCCAGGTGTTCCTGATCAACCCCAACGGCATCGCCCTGACATCCACCGGCACGGTCGACACGACCGGGGGCTTCGTGGCCTCGACGCTCGATCTCACCGATCGGGATTTCCTTGCCGGGTCGCTGCGTTTCGCCGGTGATCGTGCCGGTGAGGTCCACAGCGCCGGGCGGATCACCGTCGGCGAGGGCGGCTTCACCGCGCTGCTGGGCGCCAGGGTGAGCCAGACCGGCACGATCCGCGCGCCGCTCGGGCGGATCGGTCTCGGCGCCGGCGCTGCGGCGACGCTCGATCTCGGCGGGGACCAGTTCCTCCAGGTCACCTTGCCCAGTCATGCCATGGGCGGGGACAGTCTGCTCACGGCCGACGGACACATCGCCGCCGACCGCATCGAATTGCGCGCCGCCGATGCCGCGGAACTGGTGCGCAACACGGTCAACCTGACCGGCACCCTGCGCGCCACCGGTGCACGGGCGGAGGGCGGCACCATCGTGATCGAGGGCGGCGATGGGGACCTGCGCCTCGCTGGCACGCTCGATGCAACATCGGCCACCGGCCGTGGTGGGACGATCGACGTCGGCGGCGCCACCCTCGCGCTAATCGGAGCGAGTGTGACCGCCAGCGGCGCAACCGGCGGCGGCACGGTCCGCCTCGGCGGGGACATTGCCGGCGCGGTTCGTGCCGGGCTTACCACGGCCCAGCGGCTCACCATGGATGCCTCAAGCACAGTCCGCGCCGACGCGACGGCAGGCGGCGACGGCGGGACCGTGGTGCTCTGGTCAGACGGCACGACGCACCTGTCCGGCCAGGTCAGTGCCGACGCGCTCGGGCCAACGGGCAATGGCGGCTTCATCGAGACCTCGGCGCTGGGCCAGATCGGCTTCGGGTCGGCCTTCGCGGCCTCGGCTGCGGCCCGCGGCGGGGATGGCGGGACCTGGCTGATCGACCCGCAGGATCTGACGATCGACGCCACCGGCGCGGCCGCGATTTCGGCCTCGCTCAATGGCGGCACTTCGGTCACGGCCACGACCACCGCCTGCAATGCCAGCTTCGGCACCTGCAGCGGCACGGCAGGTGACATCACGCTGGCCGCGCCGATCACCAAGACCGCAGGCGGGAATGCCACGCTGACCCTGACCGCCACGCGCGACATCCTGCTCAATGCCGACGTCAGTTCCTCCTCCAACCAGCTCAATCTGACGCTCAATGCCGGAGGCGCGATTTCCGGCAGCGGTGCGATCAACGCCAATGGCGGCCTGCTCACCGCCAATGTCGGCGCAGGCAGCGGCACCCTGTCGGGGGCCATCACCGGCACCACCCGGCTGACCAAGCAGGGAGCGGGGACCCTGGTGCTGGCCGGCGCCAACACCTTCAGCGGGGCGACCACCCTGTCCGCCGGCACCCTGCGCGCCGGATCGACCACGGCCTTCGGCAGCAATTCGGCGGTGACGATGAGCAGCGGCACCTCGCTCGATCTCGCGGGTTCTGCGGTCAGCATCGGCTCTCTGGCCGGTTCCGGCACGGTCACCAATTCCCAAGCCACCGCGGCGACTCTAACCGTGGGCGGTGCCAACGTCACCACGACCTTCGCGGGGCAGCTTCAGGATGGGGCGGGAGCGCTGGCGCTGACCAAGATCGGGCTGGGTCTACTTCTGTTGACGGGTACCAATACTTACAGCGGGCTGACCACAATCAGCGGTGGCCTCTTGCGCATTGGCGACGGCCAGACCTCGGGTACGCTGGGAAGCGGCGCTGTGCTCAACAACGCCAACTTGCGGTTCCAGCGGAGCGATGCGGTCACCATTGGCAATGCCATTTCGGGCACTGGGACGGTGACCAATGCCGGGGCCGGCACGCTCACGCTGACCGGAAACAACAGCTATACCGGCGCCACAAGTGCAATCAATGGCAACCTGCGCGCCGGTTCGGCCACGGCTTTTGGCAGCAATTCGGCCCTGTCGATCAGCGCTGGACGGACGGTGGACCTCGCCGGCTTCTCCGTGACCTTTGGCTCTCTGTCGGGTTCGGGGGTAGTCACCTCAAGTGCTGCCAGCTCCGTCACTCTCACAGTGGGCGGACTAAACGCGACCACGATTTATTCGGGTGTGATCGAGGATGGGGCCGGGCAGCTTGCATTGACAAAGGTGGGCACCGGTGCCCTCGCTCTGTCGGGGGCGAACACCTACACCGGACAGACCACGATCAGCGCCGGCATTCTGCGGATCGGCGCCAACGGCACGACTGGCAGCCTCGGCAACACCGCGATTGTCAACAACGCCTCGCTGCAGTTCCAGCGCACCAATGCCTTGACCTTTGGCAATGCCATTTCGGGTACGGGCAGCGTCGGATCCATCGCCACGGGCACGATCACGCTGACCGGGAACAACAGCTATACCGGCGCCACGGCGGTCACTAGCGGCAGCTTCGTGGCTGGCTCAGCCACGGCTTTTGGCAGCGGCTCGGCGGTCACGATCAGCTCGGGCAGGTCGCTCGATCTGGCCGGCTTTCCGATCACCATTGGTTCGCTGGCGGGAGCCGGCCGAGTGACCAATTCCGGGGCCAGTCCGGTGACCCTGACCGTAGGCAGCAACGATACCAGCACCACGTTCAGCGGCGTGCTGGAGAATGGAACCAGCGCGCTGGCCCTGACCAAGGTCGGCACCGGCACCCTGACGCTCAGCGGGCGCAACACCCACTCCGGCCCGATCACGATCGATAGCGGGACACTGACCTTTTCCGGCAACGGAACCAGCCTCAGCGCGGGCACCATCCAGGTCAATTCCGGCGGCATCCTCGGCTTCGGTCGCAATGATACCTGGGGAGATGACACCACCACCTCATCCGCTGCGATTATCGTCAATGCAGGAGGTGAAATCCGGTCCAATGGCTACTACAACCGGCTGTGGAACCTGACACTCAATGGCGGCACGCTGAATGCCAATGGCGGCGCTACCCCGGTCTGGGGCTCGTTCGGGCTGAGCGGCACCGTCACCGTCAATGCCACGTCCAGCATCCTCGCGAGCGGCAGCAACAGCCAGATCCTGCTCGGCGGCAGCTCCAACCAGACGACGACTTTTGCGATTGTTCCCGGCGCTAGGCTGACAAGCCAGGCGGCCTTCAACGACTACGGATATGCAGCCGGAAGCGGATTGACCTTGACGGGCGGCGGCACCCTGCAGTTGGGCGCCAGAAATTCCCACACGGGCACGATTAGCGTCTTCGCCGGTGTGCTCGAATTGCTTGGCTGCTGGTGCGTTGGCTCGGGTATCGCCCAGACCCATGTTGCCGGCGGCGCCAGCCTGTTCAGCAGCGGCGGACTTGACGCCGGCACGCTTTCGCATTCCGGTACCGGGGAGCTTGTGGCTCTGTCCGGTATCGATCGCTTCGTCACGACCAGCCCGGTCGGCAACGTCACACTGCTGAACTGGGGGAGTCTCTCGCTCGGTTCGATCGATTCTACCGGCGTCCTCACGCTCCAGGCCGGGTTCAACGGCGAAGCCGATCTGAGCCTGGAGCCGGGCGCCATGTTGACATCGACCGCCAGCGGCACCGCCATCCGCCTTGGTGCCGAGCGCAACTTCCTCAATGATGCCGGACCCAATGCCTTGTCCACGCCCAACGGCCGCTGGCAGGTGTTCACGTCCAGCCCGGACACTGCCCGGTTTGGCGGGCTCGATTCGGGCAACACGGCGATCTGGAACAGGTCGTGGGTCGCGGCGAACACCCCCGTGTCTCAGCCCGGCAACCGCTATGTTTTCGGGGCACAGCCCACGCTCGATTTCAACACCGTCGATCTCCACAAGACCTATGGCTTTGATGCGACCCCGATCCTTGACACTGTGACTGAGGTCACCGGCTATCACCCGGGCGTCGCGGGGGCATTCCTTGGCGATACGGCGGCCTCTGCGTGGAGCGGCGCGCCGCTGCTCGGCTCGGCGGGGGCGGAGGCGACGGCGTCTGTGGACGGGGGGCCTTACGCGATCTCCCTCGCGCAGGGCACAGTCTCCGGGCTCAATGGCTATGCCGTGCGGTTCGCTTCCACCGGGCGCGTCTTCGTCGCGCCCAAGGCCCTGACGCTCACCTACACCGCCAATCCGGCCAGCAGCGTCTATGGCGACCCGCTCGCAGCGCTGGACGGAACCGTCACGGGCAGCGGCTTCGTCAACGGCGAGGGGCTGGCGCAGCTTGGCGGTGCGCTGACCTGGTCAAGCCCCGTCAGCCAGGGATCGGGCGTTGGTGCTTACGAGGTGACCGGATCGGGCCTCACCAGCAGCAACTATGTCATCTCGGCGGTTCAGGACCCCAGCAATGCCGCGGCCTACACGGTGACCCCGGCGCCGCTGACCATCACCGGCGCCACCACCCGCGCGACCTATTCGGGCCGAACGCAGGACAATGGATTCAGTGTGACGGGGCTGATCGGCAACGACAGCGTGACCGGCGTGGCGGGGCTGGCGCGCGGCATCGACGCCGGCACCTATCGCGACAGCCTGCGCGACGCGACCGGGGCGGGCCTTGCCAACTATACGATCCGCTATGTCGACGGCAGCCTGACCATCGACCCCGCTCCCTTGACCCTGACCTATGCCGCGGCCCTGCGCTCAAGCCTCTACGGCAGCCCGCTTGCAGCGCTGGACGGAACCGTCACGGGCAGTGGCTTCGTCAACGGCGAGGGGCTGGCGCAGCTTAGCGGCATGGTCGGCTGGTCCACCACGGCTACCGCCGGTGCGGGTGCCGGGGTCTACGGGATCAGCGGCAGCGGGCTGACCAGCCGCAACTATGCGATCACGGCCCGCCAGGCCGACGGCAATGCCGGTGCCTACCGCATCACTCCCGCGCCGCTGACCATCACTGTGCGCGATGCCGCCAAGACCTATGATGGCTTCGGCTGGAGCGGCGGCAATGGCGTGATGATCGACGGGCTGGTCAACGGCGACACCCCGGCCAGCCTGACGGGCATGCTGAGATACACTGGAAATGCGCAAGGCGCGGTCCATCCGGGGACCTATCGTCTGGGTGCCGATGGGCTGACCAGTCCCAACTACGTGATCGACTGGACCGCCGGGACGCTCACGATCGAGAGCCTCAAGCTGACGACCTGGCCTTCGCCGATCGTTGGGCCCGCCCCGGTGGCGCCGTCGGTGGCAGCCGATCCTCTGCCGTTGACGACTATCGTCCCGTCAGCCGGCTGTGCAGCAGGTTCCTCCCCGCTGGGCCGCGACCCGGGGCCTGGCGCGGGCGGCTCGTGCAGCCAGCGCTGAGCCCGAGCGGGAGCACCAGACGCGGCATCTATTCAGTGATCCACAGCTCGTGGCTGTCGATCCGCAGCCGGGTCAGGGCGCGCTGCGCCTCGATCCGGGCAAGGGCCTCGGCGCGGAAGGCATCATGCACCTGGCGTTCGCCCAGCAGTACCTCGGCCAGGCCAAACTCCCCGGCGGCCTGACCGCGGCGCAGCTTCATCAGCGCCGCGACCTGCGCATCGAGGCCTTCCCGCGCGCGCCGCCACGCGGCATAGCCGGCCTCGGCCAGGGTCATGTCGGCGGTGGCCATCTCGTTGACCACCTGGCGCGCAGCCGCGGCATCGGCCTGCGCCGCACTGGCCTCGGCCGAGGCGCGATCGGCCAGTGCGCGGCGATGGCCGCCGCCCAGCGGAAGGGTCACCACCACACCGGCCCCCCGCTCAAGGCCGCCGCGCTCGGAGAACAGGCGCACCCCCAGCGAAGGATCGGCCAGCCGGTCGGCCCGGGCGCGTTCGGCCAAGGTGGCCACCCGCTGCGCCTCGGCGTCCGCTGCGGCGATCTCATGGCTGCGGGCCACGACCTTCGCGCCGAACGGTGCCAGGCCCTCGCCGGGCAGTTCGGGTGCGTCAGGTTCCGGGGCTGCATCGGGGAGCGGCAGTGACGGGAACCGGGCCGCCAGCCGGGCACGCGCCACGGCCATCCGCCCTTCGGCCTGCTCGAGCGCCAGCAGCGCTCCACCCAGGGCTGCCTCGGTCTGGTCCGCCTCGAGCGCCGCTGCATCGCGCAGCGCAACCCGGCGGCGCACCGCGGCGAGCATGCCGCGATAGTTCTCGGCGGCCTGGCGGTTTACCCGCACTTCAGCGGCGGCAGCCACCCAGTCCCACCAGCTGTCGGCCAGCAGCAGCGCGGTCTGGTGACGGGCATCCTCGGCCCGGTTGCGGGCCACCGATAGCCCGAACTCGCCCGCCGCGCGATCGAGCTGGCCCTTGCCGGGAAGGCGAATCGGGCGACTGAGCACGGCGTCGTATTCGTTGTAGCGCCCTTCGCGGTCGATCGAGCGGCTCATGAAGCCGGTCGTAAGCGAGAACTCCTGGGTGCCGCGGGCCAGCGCGCGTGCCTCGGCGCGAGCGGCGTCGGTGCGCGCCTCGGCAGCGATCACCGCGGGCGCGGCATCGAGCGCCGCCGCCACGGCATCGGGCGGGGGCAGCGCCGGCTCGGCTGCGACCGGGGCACTCCACAGCGCGGCCAGGGCCAGGATTCCCCACCGCCGGAATGGCCGCTCACGCATCGGGCAGCCCTCCCGCGCTGCGCTCGGCCGGACTCTCGCCGAAGCGGGCATAGAGGATCGGCAGGAGCACGAGGGTGAGCAGGGTGGAGGAGAGCAGCCCGCCGATCACGACGATGGCCAACGGCTTCTGGATCTCCGATCCCGGACCCGAGGCAAACAACAGCGGAACCAGCCCGAAGGCCGTGATCGAAGCGGTCATCAACACTGGCCGCAGCCGCCGTTCTGCCCCGCGCCTGACCGCCTCGGCCAGGCTCATCCCACCATCCCGGAGCTGGCGGAAATAGCTGACCATAACCAGGCCATTGAGCACGGCGATGCCGAGCAGGGCGATGAACCCGACCGAGGCCGGCACCGAAAGATACTCGCCCGAGAGCGCCAGCGAGACCATGCCGCCCACCATTGCGAAGGGGATCATCAGCAGGATGAGCAGCGCGGCCCGGAGCGAGCCGAGGGTGGCATAGAGGACCGCGAAGATCATCAGCAGGGCGATCGGCAGGACTACCGCCAGTCGCGCCGAAGCCCGTTGCTGGTTCTCGAACTGGCCGCCCCAGACCATCCGGTAACCCGGCGGCAGGGGCACGTTGGCCGCGATGTCAGCCTTCGCATCGGCAACATAGCCCACCAGATCCCGGCCCGAGACGAAGGCCTGGATCAGCGCGTAGCGCGAGCCGTTTTCGTGCTCGAGCTTGACCGGTCCCTCGACCTGCCGGACCTGCGCGACGTCGCTGGCCCGTACCAACAGTCCGCTTGGTGTCCGTAGCGGCAGATCCGCGAAGGCTTGCGGGGTGAGCCCGCGGGATTCGCCGCGGATGACAATCGGCACGCGTCGCACCCCATCGGCGATCACGCCGGCGCGCACCCCCTCGACCTGGGCGCGCAGCGCGTCCTGCAGTTCACTCACCGGCATGCCGACGCGCCCGGCGGCCTGCCGGTCGATATCGAGCTGGAGATAGTCGACCCGGGCATCGGCCGCGGTCATGGCCTCGCTGGTGCCGCGCACTGCCTCGAGCCGGGTCTTGATCCGCGCCGCCAGCCGGGCCAGCTCGGCATTGTCGGGACCGAACAGCTTGATCGCCAGATCGCCCCGCGCGCCAGTCAGCATCTCGGAAATGCGCATCTCGATCGGCTGGGTGAAGCTTGGCTCGATCCCGGGGAATCCCGCCATGACCTGACGCAGCTGGTCGACAAGCCAGTCCTTGTCGCTGACCCGCCATTCGCTCCGCGGCTTGAGCTGCAGGAAACTGTCGGTCTCGTTGAGCCCCATCGGATCAAGCCCCAGCTCGTCCGATCCGACCCGCGCGATCACTTCGGTCACTTCGGGCACCTGCTCCAGGATCGCTTGCTGGACCCGCATGTCGCCCGCCGTGCTGTGATCGAGCGAGACCGAGGGCAACTTGGTGAGCTGGACGATCACCGAGCCCTCGTCCATTGTCGGGAGGAAAGTCTTGCCGGTCACCGCATAGGCTACGCCGGCCAGGACCAGCGCGGCCCCGGCGCCCACGAAGACGGTCCGCTGGTGCGCGAAGGCGAGATTGAGCATGCGGCCGTAGCGCGGGCTCAGCTGGCGCATCAGCCACGGTTCGTGATGCCCGTCGCGGACCTGCAGGACATAGAAGGCCAGAACCGGAACCAGCGTCAGCGACAGCACCAGCGCGCCGAGCAGGGCCAGCACGATCGTCAGGGCGACCGGGGCGAAGAGTTTGCCCTCGAGCCCCTCAAGCGTCAGCAAGGGCAGGAACACCAGCGCGATGATCGCCAGCCCCGAGGCGACCGGCATGGCCACTTCGGCGGCGGCAAGGAACACTGTGTGGAGCTTGCCCGCGGTCTGGTGTCGCGGGTCGGACAGGCGTTCAACCACGTTCTCGACCACCACGACGGCGCCGTCGACCAGGATGCCCACAGCGATGGCCAGTCCGCCCAGGCTCATGAGATTGGCGGTGAGTCCCACCGCACGCATGGCGATGAAGGTGAGCAGTGCCGCCATCGGCAAGGCGAGCGCGACGATCACTGCGGCACGGACATCGCCCAGAAACAGCAGCAGCAGGACGACCACCAGCACTGTCGCCTCGAGCAGGGCCTCCTCGACCGTACCGACCGCATGGCCGATCAGGTCGGACCGGTCATAGAATGGCGCGATCGTCATCCCTGGGGGCAGGCTGGGCGCGATCTCGGCGAGGCGCTGTTTGACCCCGGCGACGACCTGGCCGGCATCGGCGCCGCGCAGGCCGATTACCAGGCCCTCCACCGCCTCGGCCTTGCCGTTGTGGGTCACCGCGCCGTACCGGGTGAGGGCGCCGGGACGCACGGCGGCAACGTCGCCCACCCGCACGATGCGGCCCGCCGCCGAGCGGACGACTACGGCGGAGAGGTCTGCGAGCGAGCCGAAGGCGCCGGTCGAGCGCACGATCAGGGCCTCCTCGCCATTGACCAGTCGCCCGGCGCCATCATTGCGGTTCGCCGCCTCGATCGCGCTGCCCAGCTCGCCCACGGTCAATCCGGCCGCGGCCAGCGCGGCGGCGTCGGGGGCAACTTCGAAGGTTTCGACGAAGCCGCCCAGCGCATTGACGTCAGCCACCCCCGGAACCGTGCGCAGCGCCGGGCGGATCACCCAGTCGAGCACGCGGCGTTTCTCCGCGAGATCCTGCGGTCCGGCGAGGGTGAACATGTACATGTCCGACAGGGGAGTCGAGATAGGCGCCATCCCGCCGCTGACCGTGGCGGGCAACTCGCCGAGCAGCGCATTCAGCCGCTCGGCCACCTGGCTGCGCGCCCAATAGATGTCCGTGCCGTCCTTGAAGTCGATTGTGATGTCGGCGATCGCGTACTTGCCCACAGAACGCAGGTTGGTCTGGTGGGGAATCCCCAGCATCTCCATCTCGATCGGGGTGATCACCCGGCTCTCGACCTCCTCGGGCGTCATCCCAGGGGCCTTGAGAATGATCTTGACCTGGGTCGAGCTGATGTCGGGGAAGGCATCGATCGGCAGCTGGACGAAGGCCCAGGCGCCCAGACCGGCCAACAGCACTGCCAGGCCAAGGACGGCAAGGCGTAGCGCGAGAGCACGTTCGACCAGGCGGCGCAGCACGGTGCTATTGTCCTGACAGCAGGGACTTGAGTTCGGCCACACCGCTCACCGCGACCTGTTCGCCGACGCGCAGACCCTCCGCCAGGATCGAGCGACCCCCGCTTTGCGCGACTACCCGGACCTTGCGCAGGGCAAACCGTCCGCCCGCGCGGACGAAGACCTGATCGGCCTCGGCAATGCGGGCCACCGCCGCGGAGGGCACGCTCACCCCGGCGCGGGCGGGTGCGGCCGGGTCGGTGATGACCGCGCTCACGCCCTTGCCGGGAATTAATCCCCCGGGCTCCGCCAGGCTGGCGCGGGCAAGCACCGAGCGACTCTGGGGATCGAGCGAGGGAGCGACCGAAAGGATCTGCCCGGAGGCTATCGGCCTGTCGCCGTTGGCCGGCAGGACGGCCACCAGCATGCCGGGCCTGACCGTTCCGGCGAGCCGTTCGGGCAGTTGCAGGTCAAGCGCTAGAGCCGCATCGTTCTCAATCAGGAAGGGTGCCGGCCCGGCTGGACTCAGCGCGGCGCCGGCATCGATGCCGACACTGGCTACCCGCCCGGCGATTGGTGCCCGCAGCGTCACCGTCCCATCTGCTGCGGCCCCGGCGAGGGCAAGCAGGCGGCGGTTCTCGCGGCTGGTCGCCTCGGATCGGCGCAGGGTGGCGCGGGCCTCGTCGGCCCGCACCCCGGCGATCACCCCCTCGCGGGCCAGAGTCTCGAGCCGGGCGGCCTGGCTGCGGGCAAAGGCAAGGTCGGCTTCGGTCCGGGCGAGTTCGGCTCCGAACTGGATGGTCTCCGGCGCCCGTACGATCGCCAGCGGAGCGCCGCGCGCAACCTGTTGTCCGGGCGTGACGAAGACCCTCAGCGCCGTGCCCGCGAAGGGCGAGGTCACTGCCACCCGGGCATCGGGCGGCAGGGTCACCACGGCGGGAACCGTGGCGATCGGAATCCCGGTCACGGCGCGGGCGGGCTCGAGACGGATGCCCAGACGCTGGATCTGCGCGGCATCGAGCGCGCCCGGGGCGGCGGCCGGAGCTTCGGCGGCGGGCTCAGCCTCGGGATCGGTGGCCAGCGTCCAGTAGGCCCCCGCTCCGGCAAGCAGCAGGGCGAAGCCAGCGGCCAGGGCGCGCGGATCGACGGAGAGCGTGGTCATGATTCCGGCAATGCCCTAGAAAGCTGACAGGAGCTTGTCAGTTTTGCGGTCTATTGTCAGCTTCACAAGAGCAAGGGAGCGGAGCGTGCGAATCCTGCTGGTCGAGGATGACGATCAACTGGCGCAGCGCCTGTCCGAGCGCCTGCGGGGAGCGGGGTTCGCAGTCGACCTGGCGCGATCGCGCGAGGAGGGCGAGGCCTGGCCCGACATGGACATGCTGGCGGCTGTCATCCTTGACCTCGGCCTGCCTGACGGCAGCGGACTCGACCTGTTGCGTGGCTGGCGTTTGCGGCGGGTCGCATGTCCGGTGCTGATCCTCACTGCCCGCGGATCGTGGCAGGACAAGGTCGAGGGTCTCAATCTCGGCGCCGATGATTTCGTGGTCAAGCCGGTCCGGTTCGAGGAGCTGCTGGCACGCCTCCACGCCTTGTTGCGGCGGCAGATCGGCGTGCGGGGCACCTGGCTCGAGGTTGAGGGCGTCCGGCTCGACGTGATCAGCGGCGAGGTGGAGTCCGAGGGCCAGCCGATCACGCTGAGCAAGCAGGAGTTCCGGCTGCTCCACCTGTTTCTGCGCCATCCCGGGCAAGTGCTGTCCCAGGGCGCAATTGTTGAGCATCTGTACGACCTTGATACCCATCGCGATCTCAATGCCGTGGAGGTGCTGGTTTCGCGCCTGCGCCGCAAGATCGGCGCGGGACGGATCCGCACCCTGCGCGGGCTGGGCTACCGGTTCGGCGCGGCATGAGCCGGCGGTACGGGGTTGCCCGGCGGTGGGGCTGGAACAGTCTGCGCCTGCGCTTGCTGCTGGCCATCCTGGCCTGGGTGGTGGTGGGCATCGGCGGGATCTGGGTCTCGGCGACGCGGCTGTTCGCCAAGCATGTCGAACTGGGCTTCCATGAGGAGCTCGAGGTCCACGTCCAAGAGCTGGCCGGACTGATCCGGCTCAAGGCGGACGGGGCTCCGGTACTGACCCGACCGCTGTCCGATCCGCGCTACCTTGTTCCGATGTCCGGGTTCTACTGGCAGGTGAACGTCGACGGGCATCCCCCCCTGCGCTCGCTCTCGATGCGGCGCGGGGCGCTCGACGAGCAGGTGGCCCATTCGGCGCAGGTGCTGCATCGCATCGACAAGGGGCCGAGCGGCCCGGCGATCACCTACGGCTTCGTGGCGAAGGGGCCGCAGGGCCAGGACGTCCACTACATGATCGCCACCGACGAGCGGCTGCTCGACGCGACGATCTCCGATTTCACCCGCGATCTGACCGGCTGGCTGGGCGGGCTGGCGCTGACCCTGCTGCTGATCGGCGGGGCGGTCGTGCTGTTCGCGTTCGAGCCGCTTGACCGGCTGGCCGCGGCCATCGGCCGGCTCCGGCAGGGCGACCGCGAGGCGCTGCGCGGGGCGATGCCGCTCGAGATTGCGCCGCTGGCCGACGATCTCAACGCCTACATCGCCCACACCGCGGGGGTGGTGGAGCGGGCTCGGGTCGAGGCCGGCAACCTCGCACACAGCCTGCGCACGCCGCTGGCGGTGATTATCGACGAGGCGGAACGCTTGGCACGCGAACCCGGCACGCAGGAGTCCGCTCAGGTCCTGCTCGACCAGGCCCAACGCATGGCCCAGCAGATCGAGCTGCGCCTGGCCCGGGCCCGCGCGGCGGTGACCGGCAACCTGCCCGGGGCCATCTGCCGGATCGCCCCGACGCTCGCCCCGATCCTTTCGGCCATGCGTCGGCTTCATCCCGGCATCGCCTTCGTCGAGAGCGCCCCGGTGCCGGCTGATGCGAGCCTGCCGATCGACCCCAGCGATCTCACCGAGCTGCTCTCGATCGTGCTCGACAATGCCGGCAAATGGGCGCGCACGCGGGTCGACGTCGGTGTCGCCGCGGGCCGGATCACCATCGCCGACGATGGGCCCGGCATGACCGGCGAGGAGCGTTGCCGCGCGGGCGAGGCCGGACTGCGCTTCGACCCGGACCGGCCCGGTTCGGGGTTGGGTCTGGCGATCGCGCGCGATATCGTGGCGGCCTATGCTCTGGACCTGACCCTGTCCGACCGGCAGGATGGGCAGCTCGGTCTGTGCGTCACCGTCGCTGCCGCCGAGGAGCCGCGCTAGCCGGGCCCCGCGGGCCGGCTCAGGTGCCCGCTGCGAGCGATCGGATCAGCGTGAAGGCCTGGGGCGAAGGCCCGGTCGGCAGGCACTCGATCCCGATGGTGCCGCGATAGCCATGCTGCTCCAGCAGAGCCAGCATGGCTGGCCAGTCGATTGCTCCGCTGCCGGGTTCGCCGCGTCCGGGGGCATCGGCGATCTGCACGTGATCGAGGAAGGGCAAGACCTGGGGGAGGACCGCAGCCGGATTTTCCCCTTCTACGACCGAATGGTAGATGTCGTACAGAACGCGCACACGGGGCGAGCCGACCATTTCGGCCACGGCGATGCTGTCGCCGGTCGTGGCGCACAGCACCCCCGGGTGATCGTGCCGGGTGTTGGCGGATTCAAGCAGGATCGTCACGCCGAGCTCCTCGGCAATCGGCACCAGCCGGACCAGCGCATCGGCGAAGATCCGCAACTGCACCGGACGCTTCAGCCAGGGCACGCCGCGGCCCGAGGTCACCACGATGTTGCGGCAGCCGAGGGCGAGGGCATCCTCGGCAGCCTGCCGGAACACGGCGCAAAACCCCTCGTGGGTCGCCGGATCGACCAACTGGGTGACATAGTCGGCCACCGTGCTGATCAGAGTCACGCCGTGCGCATCAAGCGCGGCGCGGATCGCGGCGAGGTCGCGGTCCTTCAGCAGAAACAGCTCGACCTTGCGGAACCCCGCGGCTGCGGCCGCCGCGATGCGCTGCTCGACCCGCTCGCCGGCTTCCTGAAAGGCATACTCAAGATTGACCGAGAGCTCGAACGGCATGGCTGAGGTCCTGTCTGCAGGAGGTGTGATGACGCGGGAGCGCTCGGTCAGGCGGCGTGGTCGGCGAGGATCAACTCGGCTGCACGCTGGGCCACAGCCATGGCCGGGCCATTGGTGTTGCCGGAAACGGGGGTGGGCATGATCGAACAGTCGACCACGCGCAGGCGCTCGACCCCGAACACCCGGCAGCGCGCGTCGACGACGCTGGTCGCAGGGTCGGTCCCCATGCTGCAGGTACCCGTGCCATGCAGCCCGGTCTCGATCATCTTGGCCAGCTCCGGCATGATTGCTTCGTCATCCGCCAGTTGCGCCCCAGGCATCCGCTCCGCCCCGATAAAGGGAGCAAGCGCTTCGGCCGAGGCGATGCGGCGGAACAGGTGAAACAGTTCCAGCGCCTTCCGCTGATCGTAGGGATCGCTCCAGATGGCGGCGTCAATCAGCGGCGGAGTGCGGATGTCCGGCGCCGTAAGCATGACCGAGCCGCGGCTGCGCGGGCGCAGATGATAACCGGAGAAGGTCAGCCCCGGTTTGTCGGTGATCGGACTGCCGGGACGCTCCGCCATCTCGTTGACGGTCCGCATCGCGAAGGGTGCTGCGGCGAGCTGGAAGTCTGGCCAGTCCGGGCGGCCCTCGCTTGAAATGAGGCCGGTCAGCGGCAGCCCGACCCGGGCGAGCGGGCCGGTGCGGGTCAGAAAGTAGCGCAAGGCGTTGCGGTACAAGCGCCAGCCCACGAATTCGCGGTTGGTCCCGGGGTGGTTGTGGAGGTCGAACGAGACGCCGAATTTCTGATGGTCGGCCAGGTTCTGGCCGACCGCCGGGCTGTGCTGCAGCACGGGCAGGCCAAGCGCTTGCAAGGCCGGACCAGGGCCGATCCCGGACAGTTGCAACATCTGCGGCGAGCCATAGACCCCGGCCGAGACAATCACCTCGCCCGCAGCACGGTAGGATAGCTCCACCCCGCCCCGTTCACACAGCACGCCGGTGGCCCGACCCTGTTCGATCAGCACCCGCTTGACCGCGGTTTCGGTGGCGATGGTCAGATTGGATCGGTTGCGGACCGGCTTGACGAAGGCGGTGTAGCTGGTTTCGCGCTGACCCATCCGGTCGACCGTGTACTGGGTGCGGCCTACCCCGGTGATACCCGGAGCGGTGATGTCGGGAACCCAGGGCATACCTGCTGTCGCAAATGCCGCAACGAGCGCGTCGAACACCGGTGACGCGTAGGTCGACGGGGTGATCTCCACCTCCCCGTCCCGGCCGCGGCCGGGGTGGGCGCCAGGCGCCCGGTAGCTTTCGATCTGGTGGTAGCAGCGGGAAATCTCGTCCCACCCCCAGCCGACCAGGCCGCGGTTGACCCAGCCGTCGAAGTCCGCCGGCATGCCGGGCAGGTACCAGGTCCCGTTGATGGCCGAGGAGCCGCCAAGCCCACGTCCGTAGGCATGCATCTCCTTGCGCATGCCGGGGCGCTGGACCGACGGGAACGCGCGGAAATAGGCCGGATTGCCCATGATCTTCACGAAGCCCCCGGCCATCTTGATGAACGGGTGCTGGTTGTCGCCGCCGTCCTCGATCAGCAGCACGCGGTGCCGGCCGTCAGCGCTCAGGCGGTTCGCCAACACACAGCCGGCCGAGCCTGCGCCCACGATGATGTAGTCAAACTCGGCCATGCTCTCCCGGCGCCTGTATGCGAATATCTGTTCGCTTTTTTCAGCACGAGGCTTGACCCCCTGTCAAGCAGTTATTAGAACCATACTTCTAATTAAATGCAGGAGAGTGCGATGCTACCCGTCGAGCGAATCATCGGGGAGGAAGGGCTGACCATGGCTGACGGGGCGCTGCGGCTGGCCATGCGGCTGCCGTGGTACCGTTCATTGCCGTTCTCTGTCGTTGAGGTGGAATCGCTTGAGGTAGACGGGGCGAGCGTCGATCTCAGCGCCGCGAAGATCGCCTATGACGGCGCGGAATGGCCGCTGGCGGCCAATGGCGATCAGACCAATGCCTTCTGGTTCGTGCGCGATAGCGCGTTCCTTATCGTCCCCGGGCAGGACCTCGTCCCGGGGTCGACGCATGACGTGGCGCTGACGCTGTATGTCAGCCCGCCCTACATCCCCGGAATGAAGCGTTTCAACACGCAGGCCGCGACCCTCAGCATCAACTGAGCGAACGAGAGGACATGTCCATGACCACCGCTAGCGGGCCGCAGGTCGGCGTTACGCTCTATTCCTTCACCAACGAGTGGTTGCTGCGCCAGTTCGAGCTGCCGGACCTGCTCCAGGAGGTCGCCCGCCGTGGGCTGGGACCCAACATCGAGATCATCGGCTTCCAGAACTTCAAGGAGTTCCCGGACGTCAGCGACGATTTCGCGGCACGGTTCCGCGATCTGGTCGCGGCGGCCGGGCTCAATCCGGTGTCTTGTGCGATCAACTCGGACCGGTTCCTCAAGCCTGGCCAGCAGCCGATCGACGATGCCGACTTGGTCGAGTACCACAAGCGCCAGCTGCGCTCGGCCAAGAAGATGGGCTTTTCATTGGTGCGCTACCAATTCGCCCTGCCGGTTCATCTCCTGCCCGAGATCGCGCCCTACGCCGAAGAGCTCGACATTCGCATGGGGGTGGAGGTGCACGCCCCGATGTGGGCTGGTCATCCCGCGGTTCAGGCCTATGGCGAGATGTACGACAAGCTCGATACCCCGGTGCTCGGCTGGATCCCGGACTTCGGCGGCACGGCCAGCCGGATCCCGGAATCGATGCTGGAGGCGGCCCGGCGCGCCGGGGCGGCGGAGAGCCTGCTCGACAAGCTCAAGGAGGTCTGGCTGGAAGGCGGGATGAGCCACGAAAAGGCCGGACGCCTGCGCGAATGGGCGCTCGCCGCAGGTCATGCCCCGGCACATATCCAGGCCGCCTCGCTGGCCTTTTTCATCCTGTCGAACAACGATCCGAAAAGCTGGGCCGCGCTGGTCGACCGGACGATCCATATCCATGGCAAGTTCTACGGCGTCAGCGAGGACCTGGTCGAGGAAGCGATCGACTACGCCACGATCTTGCCGCTGTTCCGCGACGGTGGCTTCACCGGCACGATCGTGAGCGAGTGGGAAGGCCATGCCTATGACACCCGCGATGCCTTCCTCCAAGTCGAGCGGCACCAGGCGATGTGCCGGCGGATCCTCGCCGCCTGACGGCGCGGTGCCGGCCATGCCCCGATAGAGCCCCGGAGGTCTGCTCCTCCGGGGCGTTGTGTGGGCTCAGTGCCGCTTCAGCCAGGCGATGTACTGGCCGATCCAGAGGTCGCTGGTATGGCCGGTGGGGCGCATGCCGAAACCATGCGACCCACCGGCATAAAGGTGGAACTCGACCTGCGGGCTGTCGTTGAGCCACTGGTCGACCAGCGTCAGTTTGCCCTGACGGAACAGCGGGTCGTCGCTGGCGATCGCCAGGAACAGGGGCGGGCGCGGGCCGGGCTTAACCGGCTGGGTCATCGGTGGATAGAGCAGGGCAACCGTGGCGAGCTGACCTGCCACCCCGGCCTGGGTCTCGAGCAGCCGGATCGCGGTGCGCGAGCCGGCGGAGAACCCGATCACTCCGACGCGCGCGGGATCGACCTGCCATTCCGCGGCATGGGCGCGGACGTGTCCGATCGCCCGCGCCAGATCATCGACCGCGAGCGGATTGTCCGCCAACTCGCCCTTGCCGAGGTTGGCGAACAACTGCATCGTATCGGCCAGATAGGCGGGAATGTCGCGCGCGGTCGGCGTGGTACGGTACTTCAGCACGAAGGCGGCATAGCCTTCGGCGGCAAGCGCCTCGGCCACGCGGAAACCTTCGCTTTCGATCGAGACGAACCGGTAGCCGCCGCCCGGCACCACGATGATGGCCTGGCCGTTGCCGCGGCCCTTCGCCGGCAGGACCGGGTAGAGCGCGGCCCCCGTGACATTGCGGACGCTGACCTGATCGACAAAGGCTTCCCACTGCTCTGCACCTGTCCCGCCGCCCAGCTCAATCGCCGGGCGTAGCGACGGCGTGGTCGGAACCACCCGGAAGGCCGGCGGTGACGGCTGCGCGGGCTGGGCCGCTGCCGATACGCTGCAGAGGGCCGCGGCGAGCGTCGCTGCCAGCGTCCAGATCTTGGTCATGTCCTTGCTCCCGTTGCCGCGGCGGCCACCCGCCGACGGTTCGCCATGGATCTTCAGGGGGCTGTGAGATAGGCCAGGCACATCCGGCCAAGCTCGTGCTTCAGCTCCTCCCAGTCATAATCGGTCACGGCCTCGCGCGAAGAACCCAGGCTGAGCTGGCGGGCGAGGGTGGCGAAGATGATGTAATAGGCAGCCGTTGCCCGCGTCTTGCAATCGGTCCCGCCGAATTCGTCTGGATAGCGCAGCATCGCGTCAACGGATTTCTCGACAGCACGCAACGCCGCGGTCTTGCCCGGCCCGGCCACCAGTGGATCATGTTCGGCACGGGCCATGGCGAGGCGCAGCAGGGCTGCGTTCTCGGTCAGGACCTTGGCGTAATGTTCGACGAACTGCGGCACGAACTCGCGCAGCGTGGTGCAGCGGGCCATCAAGCTCTCGAGCATCGCCGCCTCGGCCCGGGTCAGGTCTTCCATGGCATTGGCGATCACGGCCCGCACCAGGTTGTCCTTGCTCTCGAACCGCAGATAGATCGACCCGATCGAGACGTTGCCCCGTTTGCTGACTTCGATCAGCGTGAAGTCTTCGCTCCCTCGCTCCACCATGAGCGTCCGGGCCGCCCCCAGCATCCGTTCGAGCGAGGCCTTGCTGCGGCCCTGTTGCGGCGTGCGGCTGACTGACTCGACGTTGAATGGAACGGTCTTGGTCTTGGCGCGACTTGAAGCGGTCATGCGGTGGGTCCTGGGGAGCGGAGCAGAGGGATCGCGGGTCGATCCGGCTCGTTTAGCGGGCTCTGCGTGGTTCTCCAAATCCCGGTTCGCGGGTTCTCCAGTCCGGACCACCCGCGCGATCCTGATCAGGCAAGTTTGGCAGGCCGCGGGGCCAGCCGCGACACGGCCACAGCGCACACCGCGGCGCCGAGAGCGATCAGTCCGGTGGTCACGAAAGCCGTCTTCATGGAGCCGGCGGACTGGGCGATGGTGCCGACGATGAGCGGCGAGATCGCCTGGCCGAGGAAGAATGCGCTGGTCCAGATTCCCATGCCGCGTCCACGGTGGACGAAGGAGAACTTCGACTGGGCCCAGGCGATCAGCGCCGGCACGGCCATGCCTGCTCCGGTTTGCTGAATCACCAGGCTCGCCTGCATCCCGAGCACGGTTTGCGACAGGCCGATCCCTGCCAGCCCAAAGCCGAGCAGACCCAACAGGGTGGCGATCTGCACGGCATTCGAACAGCGCGAGACCACCCGGAACACGACCGATCCAGCCATGATGAAGAAGCTGGGCACGGCCGTGGCCTTGGTGATGGCCATCGGATCAGTCACCCCGATCTCGCGCCAGGCAATGCTGCCGTTGACGATGAAGACATAGTAGAGCACCGAGGCGAACAATGTCAGTCCGCCAACCTGCAATGCGCTGCTGAGCGGGAAAGGCTCGGCCTCGATCCCGTTGCCGGATGCCGTGGCCGGGGCAGCCTCCTGCCGCGGCTCGAACAGCGTGAAGTACATCGCGACGAAGATCGGCAGGGCGATGAGATAGACCAGGAACCCCCCGTTCCAGCGCACCGCGGCGACCGCCGCGACCAGGAAGAACACCCCGGGCTGGAACAGCGGACCGACCAGGCCTTGCAGCATCAGCCAGTTGCGCCGACCGTGATCGTCCCAGTAGTCGGCGATCAGGGTATTGACGATCGTGAGGATGCCAGCCTCACAAACCCCCAGCAGGATGCGCGAGGCGATGATCGCGTCGAGGTCCTCCAGCAGAAACGGGGCCGTGCCGACGATGCCATAGAAAAATGTGCAGGCCAGCAGCAACCGGCGTCGGCCGAACCGGTCGACGAACAGGCCGGCGAAGGGGGCAAGCACGGCGATCGCATAGCCCGGCGCGGTGACCATGGCCGGGACCTTGATCGCAGCTCCGGGTACGTCCTTGAAATGGGCGATGATCGCGGCCACCACAGGAAACATGGCAATGATAGCGAAAACAGGCAGGAACCCGGCGACGATCATGGTGAAGCCCTGCGGCTTCAGGGTCAGGGACTTGTAGAATTCCTTCAGCATGGCAGTCCTGCTCTCCGTCGGGCCTCGCAGTGGGCTCTTCGCGCTTGACGCCGGAAAGTGTAGCAAACTAGAATTCGTGTTTCAAATCATAAAGGGTGAGGAATGGCGATGACGCGCCTGAGGATGGGAATGATCGGTGGCGGACCGGGGGCCTTCATCGGCCCGGTACACCGCTTCGCGGCCGAACTCGACCGCGAGATCGAGCTCGTCGCCGGTGTCTTTTCGAGCGATCCCGGGCGCAGCAAGGCCGCGGCCGGTGCCTACCGCATCGACCCGGCCCGTGCCTACGGTTCGCTTGCCGAGATGTTCACGACAGAGCGGGCGCGGGCGGACGGGATCGACTTCGTCGCAGTGGTCACCCCCAATCACAACCATCTGCCTTCGGCGCGGGCGGCGCTGCAGGCCGGGCTGCCGGTGATCTGCGACAAGCCGTTGACGGCTACCCTCGACGAGGCCCATGCGCTGGCCGCTGTCGTGCGCGAGAGCGGGCTGCCGTTTGCTGTGACCCACACCTACTCGGGCTATCCGCTGGTGCGTGAGGCGCGGGCGCGCGTCGCGGCCGGTGCGGTCGGAACGGTGCGCAAGGTCGTGGTCGAGTATCCGCAGGGCTGGCTTGCCGGCGAGGCCTCGGGTAAGCAGGCCGAATGGCGGGTTGATCCGGCACGCTCTGGGCTCGGTGGGTGTATCGGCGACATCGGGGTCCATGCCTTCCAACTCGCCGAGTTCATCACCGGGCTGGAGGTCACCGAACTGCTCGCCGATCTTGGCGCGGTGGTGCCAGGGCGGGCGCTGGACGACGATTGCACGGTGTTGCTGCGCTTTGCCAATGGCGCGCGAGGCGTCCTGCTGGCCAGTCAGATCGAGGTCGGCGAGCTCAACGGGTTGCGCATCCGGCTCTATGGCGACCGGGGCGGACTGCTGTGGCGCCAGGAGCAGCCCAACACCTTGACCTTGCATACGCTCGATGGGCGGACCGAGATCGTCCATGCCGGCGGCCCGCAATTGGGCCCCGACGCGCTGAGCCGCACCCGCACCCCGACCGGCCATCCCGAGGGCTATCTCGAGGCCTTCGCCAACCTGTACCGCGATTTCGCCGCCGTGCTGCGCGGCGAGCAGGCTCCGCTGCTGCCGGGAATCGGCACGGGCCTGCGCGGGATGGCCTTCATCGCCACCGCGGTCGAGGCCAGCCGGGCAAAGGCCGGCTGGGTCAAGCTTTCCGTCTGAAGGGAACGATCGGATGAAGACCATCAAGGGGCCGGGGATCTTCCTTGCCCAGTTCGCCGGCGACACCGCCCCGTTCAACAGCCTGCCGGCGATTGCCGAGTACATGGCCGCGCTGGGCTACAAGGGGATCCAGATCCCCAGTTGGGATGCGCGCCTGTTCGACCTGCGCCTTGCCGCCGAAAGCCAAACCTACTGCGACGAGGTGAAGGGCATGCTTGCCGACAAGGGGCTCGCGATCACCGAGCTCTCCACCCATCTGCAGGGGCAGCTGGTGGCGGTCCACCCGGCCTATGATGCGCAGTTCGACGGGTTCGCCCCGCCGCAGGTCCACGGCAATCCGGTCGCCCGCCAGGAATGGGCGGTGCAGCAGGTCAAACATGCCGCGGTCGCCAGCCGCCGCCTGGGCCTGACCGCCCATGCGACCTTTTCGGGCGCCTTCGCCTGGCCCTATTTCTACCCCTGGCCGGCACGACCGGCAGGCCTGGTCGAGGACGCCTTCGACGAGCTGGCGCGCCGCTGGAAACCGATCCTCGACGTGTTCGACGAAAACGGGGTCGATGCCGCCTACGAGATCCATCCTGGCGAGGACCTCCATGACGGCGTCACCTTCGAGATGTTCCTCGCGCGCGTCGGCAACCATCCGCGTGCGAACATCCTTTACGATCCCAGCCACCTCGTCTTGCAGCAGCTCGACTACCTGCAGTTCATCGACATCTACCACGAGCGGATCAAGTGCTTCCACGTGAAGGACGCCGAGTTCCGCCCCAATGGCCGCTCAGGGGTCTATGGCGGCTACCAGTCTTGGGTCGACCGGCCCGGCCGGTTCCGCAGTCTGGGGGATGGTCAGGTCGATTTTCCGGCGATCTTCAGCAAGATGGCTGCGAACGACTATGCCGGCTGGGCCGTGCTTGAATGGGAATGCGCGCTCAAGCATCCGGAGCAGGGCGCTGCCGAGGGGGCGCCGTTCATCCAGCGCCACATCATCACCGTCACCGAACACGCCTTCGATGATTTCGCCGCGGGCGGCGCCGACCGTACGCTCAACAAGCGCCTGATGGGGATCGAATAAGGGCAGGAGCCCGCGGGCAAGCCCGGTCCGACCGGGCTTGCCGCTGGATGTCACTCGACACGCCAATTCTGGCTTCGACCATCTTGCTCAGCCCCGATGCGGGTGCGGGGCTGCCGGGCGATGAGGACTGCTGGGAGGCCTGGCCGCGGACGCCGCCGCGATCCGTGCCCGCCGCCGGCTGATGCAACTGCGCCGCGCCGAAGCCGGGGGCGAGCCGCCGGCCGGCTGAACCACAACGGGCCCCGGCATCGCGGGATGCCGGGGCCCGTCGGGTTTAGCGCAGGGCTTGCCTCAGGCGGCCAGCGCGAGTTCCTTGGTGTCCTTCGTTGTCGGAACGAAGGGCAGGTAGGATACGCGATAGCGCACTGCGAAGGTGATCGTGTGATCGCCAGCGGCAAGGCCCCCGTTCAGCACGATAATCGTGGCCTTCTCGCCGAAGTTCCAGCGATTGTCGTAGACCGTTTCCATTTCGTCGAGCGTGTAGGTCTGGCCGCGCACCGCGAAGCGGACCGACTCCCGCGGCTGCACTTCGCCATCGACCGTGACCTGGATGTCCTCGATCATCGAAAGACCAAGGCCGCGATAGTAGGGCAGGCGCCCAAGGAACGAGAAGCCGCCATCGACCGACTGGAGGCTGCCCTCGACGATCATCTTGTTGTCCATCATGATCGGGGTCTCCTTATTCGGCTGCCACGGAGATCGGGGCGGTCTTGATCGTGGGCACTTCGGCCTCGCCGAGCAGGCGGGCGAGCATCACCTGCTGGCGGCGCACCTGTTCGACCGAATCCGGCTCCTCGGCATCCTCGATCCAGCGGTTGCCCTCATACTCCGAGCAGATGTAGCCCTGATAGCCGCCCTGCTGCAGCACCTTGATGATCTCGTCGTAGGGGATCGACGGCTCCACATAGTCCTCGGTCATCTGGTAGAACTTGCCGTGGATGTTGTGAATGCGGCCCATGTGATCGAGCATCCGCTTCGGCTCGAAGGCGGCGTTGTGGCGCAGCGTCTCGGCCATCGCGATCGCCGGTCCCACCCCGCCCATCTGCTGGACGTTGAGGATGACGTACTCGGACAGGACCCGGTCCTCATAGGCCTTTTCAACGTAGTCGGCGATGGTCTTGGGCACGCCGAGGCGCATGAATTTCTCCTTCCATACCGGCGGGAAGGAGAACAGGAACATGCCCATGTCGGGCAGGAAGCCGAGCGCGTCCGAGCCCGACTTTTCGAAGGCCTCGGCATGGCGGATGATCCAGGGATGATCGAAGTGCAGCGGGGCGTGGACCTCGATCAGGATCTTGATCCCTTTTTCCTCGGCATGCGGCGCCGCGGCGACCAGCACGTCCGGCGAGATGGAAACCAGCGCGCGGATGTACTTCATGCCCAGCCGGGCGCCGAAGTCGATGTCCTTCTTCACGCTGGCGACCTGCTCCGCGAAGAGCATCTCGCGGCCCTTGTAGCGCTTGTAGTCCAGCATGAAGTCGTGGCTGACCGGTACGCAATCGTACTGCTTGATCAGCCGGTGCCAGGTCTCGACATCGGCATCGGCCGCGCCGTACTCGGGCCAGCCCCAGAAAGTCTGCTCGCCGATGATCTCGATGCCCTTCGCGCCCAGCTCGGCGCTGGTGCGGATGCAGTCTTCGAGGCTCATCCGGCCCTGGAAGGTCTCGTTCTGGTAGGAATAGAGGCTCACGCCCCGCTTGATCGCACTGCTCATCCTCAAAACTCCGCCTGAGGTTTTCGGGGGGCGGGGCGTCAAGCCGAAGCCGGATGACTCGCGCATGGCGGGTTGCCGGTCTGTCGGATTCTCTCCCCTGGGGCCTGGGCCCTAATTGGAACCACTATTCTGAAAAATGCCGTTGGCGTCAAGCGCCTTCCGGCCGGCCTTGTGTATTTTTAGAATCAATATATTGTTTTTATTAAGGCGCCGGAGCGTGCTATTGGGACAAGGAGAGGCGCGGCATGGAAGGGCTGAATTCAGGCCGGGCTGGACGCGGGCCAGCCGCAGCACGCGAGGTTCTGTTGACCGTCCTGGTCGTGCCAATGGCCGCGTTTTTTGCGTTCGTCGGCTACTACAAGGCCTTCGCCCCGATGGCCGAACTGGTCCGGCATGGGGCCTGGACCGCGCACGTGCCCCAATGGATCGGTCGACCAATGGGCTGGACCGAGCTTGTCGCGGCGGCGGCCCTGGCCCTCGCTGGCCTGGGCGGGATCGGCCGGCCCGTCCGTCCCTTCGCCGCGAAGGCCGCCGTGTGGCTGGCTGCCAGCCAGTGCGTGTCGGCCTGGATCCATGTTGCCCATGGCGAGGCTTCGGCGCTGACCCAGAACCTGTTCCTGTTCATTACCCTGCTGGTCATCGCCGGCCTGTGCCGCGCCCCGGCCAACCGAGAGTGCTTGACATGAAGATAAGCCGTTCGCCCCAATCCCTGGTCCTGATCGTGAGTGCCGCCCTGGCCGGCATCTCGGCACCACTGGCTGCTGTGCCGCGGGTCTCGACCGCAGCGGGTCAACTGGAGGGCATCGCCGCTTCGGGAACCGAGGCGTTTCTGGGCATACCCTATGCCGCACCGCCGGTCGGTGCAGGCCGCTGGCGCGCGCCGCAACCCGCCTTGCCCTGGAAAGGGGTGCGGGCTGCGGCACAGCGCGGCCCCGCCTGCCAGCAGGCCATTGCGGGGGCTTGGGGTCCCTATTCGGCCGAGTTCATCGCTGCGCCCCCGGTCAGCGAGGACTGTCTCACGCTGAACCTGTGGCGGCCGGCTCGCGTTGGCAAGAAACCGCTGCCGGTGCTCGTGTTCATCCACGGCGGGGCCTACCAGGGCGGATCGGGCAACATGCCTCTGTACGATGGCGCCCGGCTTGCGGCGCGCGGCGCCGTCGTGGTGACGATCAACTACCGCCTCGGCGTGTTCGGCTTCCTCGCCCATCCCGCGCTCACCGCCGAAGATCGCGCCGCTGCCGGAAACTACGGCCTGCTCGACCAGATCGCTGCGCTGCGCTGGATCAAGGCCCATGCCGCGCGTTTCGGCGGCGACCCGGCGCAGATTACCGTAGCCGGCGAATCGGCTGGAGCGGCCTCGGTGAACAACCTGATGGTCGCCCCGGCCGCACGTGGGCTGTTTCAGCGCGCGATCTCGCTGAGCGGCGCCAGCATGGCGATCGAACTCCCCGATCTGGCACAGGGCGAAGCGGCAGGATCGGACTTTGCTGCACAGCTGGGTGGGGCCGATCTTGCCACATTGCGCACGCTCCCGGCGGAGCGCCTGATCGCGGCTAGCGCCATTGTCCCGGCTGAGGGCGGGCGTCCGCGGCTGGTTTTCGTCCCGCACCGCGATGGCCGGCTGATCCCGCATGACCCGACCGATGCAACCGCGGCGGTGGCTTCGCCGGTGCCGCTGCTCAGCGGCTTCAACGCGGCCGAGATGATCGACCCGGCGGTGCGCAGCCCGGCCGCTTTCGAGGCAGCGGTGCGAGCGCGTTATGGCGCCTTCGCCGACCGGCTCCTGGCGCTTTATCCGCATGCCACCGAGGCCGAGGCGATCCGCGCCAACGGCGAGCTGGCGCGGGACCGCTACATGGCCGGCTTGTTGATTTGGTCGCGGGCGCGCACCGCGGCGCACGGCCAGCGGGTCTTCGCCTATCTCTACGATCATGCCTATCCGCCGGTGCGCGGGGGGCAGCCGTGGGGGGCTTTCCACAGCTCGGGACTGCCCTACCTGTTCGGCACGATCGGGCTCGGCGATCGCGTCTTTACCGCCGCCGACAGGGTGATCGTGCGCCAGTGGCAGGACCGCGTGCTGGCCTTTGCTCGCACCGGCGATCCCCGGCTTCCGCAGTCCCCGTGGCCCGCGGTCACCTCGCGCAGCGCGACGGTGATGGGCCTGGGCGATAGCGTTGGGCCGCGGCCGGCAGTGTCGACGCCGGAGCGGCTGGCCGTGCTGCAGGCCTATGCCGCGGCGGGCGGGACCCTCGGTCTGATGTGACCTCCCGCGACGGATCTGCCGCGCAGCATTGCCGTGACCGTCCGGCGCCGGGAGATGCAGCATGCTGCGCCCCTGCTGCGCGGGAGGATCAGGCGGCGGCGAGCGGTGTCCGGCCCCGGCTGTCACCAAGCCGGTCGGCCGGCCAGAACAGCACGATCCCCACCTGCAGCGTCAGCAGCAGCACGGCACTGCCGTAGTAGGCCAGGCGGATCGCCTCGCGCGCCGATGCGGTGACATGGCCCGGCGTGTAGCCTACCTCGCCCAGCAGGTAGGCGAAGCCGGCCGTGCCGAGCGCCATGCCGACCTTGGTCGAGAGGCTGATGCCCGAGGACAGTAGCCCTTCGCGGCGTACGCCGAAGCGCGCTTCGTGATGGTCGGCGCATTCCGCGATCATCGTAAAGGCTGCGGTGATCGTGATCGACGGGGCGAGGCAGGCGGCGAGGTAGAGCGCGGTGAAGGCCGCCAGGTTGCCCTCGGTCAGCGGCAGCAGCGCGAACAGGACCGCAGCCACCGCCAGGACGATGGTCGAGCCTTTGCGGATTCCGGTGCGGGCCAGGATCGGCGGCGCCACGAACGAGGACAGGAGCAGCATTCCCGCCACCGCCGGCAGCATGACCGAGATCATCGCCGGGCTGCGCAACACCTCGATCGCGAAGTAGGCTGTGGCCGACATCATGACCCCGAAGCGCACGAAGTAGGTCAGGCAGAAGCCGAAGCAGACCAGCCAGGCGCGGTTTTGCAGCATTTCTCCGATCGCGGGCAGGATGGCAAAGCGCGGGTTGGACTGGTCGTCATGACGCTCGCGGCAGTTGCGGAACAGGGCGAAGGTGGTGATCAGGCCGATCCCGGCGAACACGACTGCCACCGCCACGAACCCGCGCTGCGGATCCGAACCGCCGAACAGGCCGACCAGCGGCATGGTTGCCGCTGTTCCGAGTACCACCGAGACCGAGGTCCCGACCGAGCGCATCCCCGAAAGCTTGAGTCGTTCGGTCGTGTCGAGCGTCATCATCGGCATCAGCGCGGTATAGGGTATCGCTTGGAGCGACATCAGGATCCCGAGTGCCTTGAACGTGGCGAAGGCATAGACCAGCTGCGCCGTCTGTCCCCAGGCGGGCACCTTGAACACCAGCACGGTGACCAGCGCGTAGGGGAGGGCGGTGATCAGGAAGTAGACCCGCGTCCGCCCCCAGCGGCTGCGCGTGCGATCGACCGACACGCCCACGATCATGTCGATGATCGCGTCCAGCAACCGGGCGACCAGGAACACCGTGCCGACCGCGGCGGCCGGCAGCCGGACCACATCGGTGTAGTAGTAGAGCAGGAAACCGCTGGCCATGTTGTAGGCCAGGCTCGTGCCCATGTCGCCGAAGCCATAGCTCAGGCGCTCGGTCAGGGTCAGCCGTTCGGCGCTCGCTTGGGGGTGTGCCACATTCCTCTCCCGGATCGCAGCGTGAAAGGGATCAGACTGCCAGCGTTGCGCGGGTCAGTTGCAGCGATTCCGCCATCGGCAGGGTCGGAAGGTACTCCAGCCCGATCCCGCCGGCATAGCCGAGGCTGGCGAGAGTGCGCATCACCTCGGCCCAGTCCAGCGTGCCGGTGCCGGGCTCGTGCCGGTCATCCATGTCGGCCACCTGGACGTGGGCGACGAGGTGGATCCGGCCGGCCAGCACCGCGGCCATATCCTCGCCCATACAGGCGCTGTGCCACACATCGTAAAGCAGGCGCAGGTTGGGACTGCCCACCGCCTCCACCAGATCGAGCCCGAGCGACGTGCTGACCAGGTACATGCTGGCGAACAGCCGGGTGTTGAGCGGCTCGAGCAGCAACATGACCCCGGCCTCCTCGGCCAGTGCGGCGGCCTCCTTCAGTGCGGCGACCGCATTGGCGAAATGGTCGGCCTCGCTCATTCCCTCAACGCGGAAGCCCGAGGCCAAGATCAGCGGGGGCCGGCCCAGCGCGGCCGTGGCGGCAATGGATTCGCGCACCGCGGCGACCATCCCGGCGCGTTCCGCCGGATCGACGATCGAGCGGCGGGGGTCGACGCAGATCCCGGTCAGCGTCATGCCCGTCTCGGCCAGCGCGGCGGCGATGCGGGGCAGGTCCTTGTCTCGCCACAGGTGGAATTCGGCGGCGGTGAAGCCGGCCCGTGACGCCGCACGAATGCGGTCGGCCAGATCAGGGTGATCGGCGAATTGCCATTCGATGCACGGCGCCAGCAGCACGGTTCTCTCCCTCGGTGGCGGCCCCGTGCCGGTCCTGGCGGACCCGTTTGCCTGGCGGCCCTGTGCGGCCGCTACTTTATTAGAACAAGAATTCTCATCGTGTCTCGGGACAGTCAAGCAGAGATTGCGCGGCATCGTCGGCGGCGACGATGCGATCGAGTTCGTCGAACAGCCAGAGCAGCCCGGCATCGTCGCTGCGCGCCCGATGGAACTGCGCGACTTCGCGCATGGGTGCGAACGGAAAGGGGAGCTGCGCGATCGTGATGTCGGTGCGGCGGGCGGCGCGGCGTGCCAACCGTTCGTGCATGATCCCAAGGCGCATGGTCCCGACCAGCAGGTCCGGCACCAGCGCAAAGGCGGGTACGATCAGCTCCTCGCGCCGCGTCACGCCGAGCGCGCGCAGCTGGGCCTCGGCGTAGGTCAGGCGGGTGATTCGGCCGAGCCGGACCGAGACGTGCCCGGCTGCGGCGAAGGCCTCGGGCGTGAGCGGGGCATGCATCAGCGGGTTGCCGGTCCAGCCGGCCACCACATGGTGCTCCTCCAGCAGCAGCCGGGTCGGATTGCGCGGGCTGATGAATTCCTGGGGGGCGATGATCAGGTCGATCTCCCCCCGTTCGAGCAGCTCACCCACGCTGTCGTCCGGGGTGACGATCTCGATCTCGATTCCCGGGGCCGTTCCGGCGATGGCATTGGTCAACGGCCCGAGCACCACGTTGGCCAGGTAATCGGACATCGCGATGCGGAAGCGCCGATGGGCCGTGGCGGGATCGAACAGCGCCGGCTGGCTGGTGAAGGCATCGATCCCGGCGAGCAGCTGGGTGAGCTGGGGCCGCAGCCGCAAGGCGTAGGAGGTGAGCATCAGCCGCTTGCCGTGCGGTGTCAGCAGCGGATCGCCGAACCAGGCCCGCAGCCGACGCAGCGCCGCGCTGGTCGCCGGTTGGCTCAGATGCAGCCGCTGCGCCGCGCGCGAGACATTGGCCTCTTCCAGCAGCACGTCGAGCGCGACGAGCAGGTTCAGGTCCAATCCCTTGAAGCGCATACCGGTGAACCTATCACTCTGATTGATAGGTCATGATAAAAACAAATCATTGGGAGAATAGCAAGTCAGGGCCTATTTCCTTGCCCAACAGGCTCCGCCAAGGGCCGCTACAAAGGGAGTGGTCCGCCCTGCCGGGTGACCGTGGATCGATCGATGCAGCAACAGCAAATCCTGATCATCGGCGCCGGTATCGGTGGCCTGTCCGCCGCTATCGCGCTGGGCCGCGCCGGGCACGCGGTGACCCTGATCGAGCGCGATCCCGAATGGTCGGTCTACGGCGTCGGGATCATCCAGCAGTCCAATGTGGTCCGGGCGATGGACCAGCTTGGCGTGCTCGATACCTTCCTCGACGGTTCCTTCGGGTTCGACGCGGTTGAGATCTTCGCGCCTGACGGGACCAAGGTGGCGCGGGTGCCCTCGCCGAAGCTGGTTGAAGGGCGTCCCTCCAATGTCGGAATCTCGCGGCGGGCGCTCCAGAAGGTGCTGGGCGACGAGGCGCAAGCCGCCGGTGCTACGCTGCGCCTCGGGCTGACCGTGACCGCGCTGGCGGACGACGGAGCCGGGGTCGACGCCAGTTTCTCCGATGGCAGTGCCGGCCGCTACGATCTGGTTGTCGGCGCTGACGGGGTCTATTCGCAGGTTCGCGGGATGATCCTGCCCGATGCCGAAAAGCCGGAGTTCACCGGACAGTCGGTCTGGCGCTACAATTTCCCGCGGCCGGCCACGCTTGACGCGCTGCAGGTCTACAACGGGCCGACCGGGGTTGGCCTCGTGCCGATGAGCGCCGAGTTGATGTACATGTACGTGACCACGCCCGAGCCGGGCAACCCGCGCTATCCGCTCGAGGGCATTGCCGCGGTCATGCGCGCCAAGCTGGCCAACTGCTCGCCGGCGATCCGCGAACTGGCCGAGCAGATCGTCGACGACGCCGGCGTGGTCTATCGCCCGCTCGAAGGGGTGCTGGTGACCGGGCCGTGGAGCAAGGGCCGGGTCGGCCTGCTCGGCGATGCGGTCCATGCCACCACCCCGCACCTTGGGCAGGGCGCCGGCATGGCGATCGAGGACGGCATCGTCCTGGCCGATGAACTCGCCCGCCATGACAGCGTCGAGGCCGCGCTGCGGGCCTACCGTGACCGGCGCTTCGAGCGCTGCGCCTACATCGTGAATTCCAGCCTGGCGATCTGCATGGGGCAGCTCGGCAAGGCGCCCCCCGTCGACAACCACAAGGCCACCGGCGAGATGTTCGCCGTCGTGTCCAAGCCGATCTGAAGGACTGCAAGAATGAGCCGCGTTACCGAAATCCGCTATGTCGGCTACGGCGTCACCGACCTTGAGGCCGAGCGGGCCTACTATGCCGATGTGTTCGGGCTCGAGGCCGTGCCGAGCGACGATGGCATGGCGTGGTTCAAGGCCCAGGGCCACGACGAGCACCACGTGATCCGCCTCCGCCAGGCCGACGAGAACCGGATCGACGTGATCGCCCTGGCCGCGGACAGCCGCGCCGATGTGGATGCGCTGCGCGACAAGGTTGCAGCCGCAGGGGCCAAGATCGTGCACGATCCGCGCGACCTGACGACCCCGGGCGGCGGCTACGGCTTCCGGTTCTTCTCCCCCGACGGGCTCCAGCTCGAGATCTCGTCCGACGTCGCGCGCGGCGCCAAGCGTGAGATCACCCGCTGGGAGGGCGTCCCGGTCAAGATCAGCCACATCGTGCTGCACTCGCCCAACCACCAGGCGCTGGTCACCTGGTTCTGCGACGTGCTGGGTTTCAAGGTGAGCGACTGGCTGGGCGATTTCATGTGCTTCCTGCGCTGCAACACGGCGCACCACCGCTTCGCGATCCTGCCCGGGCCGCCGTGCCTCAATCACGTGGCCTACGACATGCTGGGCGTGGACGACATGATGCGCGGTATTCACCGGCTCAAGCAGAAGGGAGTGAACATCGGCTGGGGTCCGGGACGGCACACGGCGGGCAACAACACGTTCAGCTACTTCGTCACGCCGGGCGGTTTTGTCACGGAATACACGTCCGAGCTGGAAGAGGTCGATTTCGAGACCCGCGAGCCGACCGTCTATACCCCGGCGCCGCTGATCATGGACCAGTGGGGCATCGGGACCGGCGGTCCGCAGACGCTGCCGCATCCCGCGCCGAACCCGGGGCTGTTCGTGGCCGTGGACGCCTGACATGGCCCTCTACGAACCGTTTCCGAACTACATCTGGAACCTTTCGGTCTCGATCGCGATGGAGAGCGGCGGACAGATCGGCGAGATCGTCGACATGTGCCAGCCGATCATCGCGGCAGCGGCGAATGGCGGCGATGCCGGCACGCCTGCCTTCATGAAGCAGTGGGCGGGCTATGGCGACAAGCTGATTGAGCTGGCCGCCGAGGACGAGGCGCGGGGGCGGGCGTTCAGTGCGAGCAACAAGCTCGAGCGCGCCGCGCTCTACCTGCTGGTGGCTGAACGCATGCAGGGACACGGCGCTCCGGGGCGCAAGGAAACCTACGCCAAGGCGCTGGCTGCTTTCGAGAAGTCGACTGTCTTGGGCCAGATCAACCGCCAGCGTGTCGAGGTGCCGCTCGCAGCCGGCACCATGCCGGCGCTCTACACCCGCGCGCCCGGCCCGGGGCCGCATCCCGTGGTGGTCTATTGCAACGGGCTCGATAGCTGCAAGGAGCTGCTCTACTGGAGCCGCTTGCCTGAAGCGCTTGCTCGCCGCGGGATCTCGACGCTGTGCGTCGATCAGCCCGGTTCGGGCGAGGCGCTGCGCCTGCAGGGCCTGCCGGTCGATCCGCATAGCGAAAGCTGGGCGAGCAAGGCGGTCGACTGGCTCGAGCAGCAGCCCGATGTCGATCCCGCACGGATCGGCATGACCGGGATTTCGCTGGGCGGCCATTTCGCGCCCCGCGCGGTGGCCTATGAGCCGCGGTTCGCCTCGGGCGCGGTGTGGGGCGCCAACCACAACTGGCGCGAGGTGCAGGACAAGCGCATGGCGCGCGAGGGCGAAAACCCGGTGCCGCATTACTGGGCGCACGTGATGTGGGCCTTCGGTGCCGCGGACATGGACGACTTTCTCGCCAAGAGCACCGACATGAACCTCAATGGCCACATGGACCGGATCAAGGTGCCGTTTCTCGTCACCCATGGTGCGCACGACCGGCAGATCAGCGTGGCCTATGCGGACGATCTTTACGAGCAGCTGGTCAACGCACCCAAGCGCGAAAAGGTGATCTTCACGGCGCGCGAAGGCGGGGTCGAGCATGTCGGGGCCGACAACATGTCCTATGGCCGCGACTGCATCGCCGACTGGTTCGCTGAAACGCTCGGTGGCGTCACCGCGTGAGGGGCGGGCCGCCTGGTCGACCAAAGTCTAACCCTATGGATGCATAGGGAAACAGTATTTTCCGGATGGGTCGCTGGGGCGATACCACTCGGGTGGGCAGGATGGGGTGAAGCCGGTGGCTGACCCCGCGACAGGGTTGGCCTCGCAAAGCAAGGTCCAGGGCGCGTCAAGCAGACCGGCTTGACATGGCTGGGATCTTATATAAAACTAGCATTCTAATTCACCGGCGGCGTGGGGAAGCGTCGCCGGGAAGATCGATGAGGGGAGGTACTGATATATGGCTTATCGCAAGATGGGATTCATGCTGCTGACGGGGGCCTGTTCGCTGGCCATGGCAGTCCCGGCTCTGGCCCAGTCTGCACCGCAGGCGGCCAGTGGTGATGACGCGGACACCGGCGAGATTGTCGTCACCGCGCAGAACCGCACGCAGAACGTCCAGGACGTGCCGATCGCGATCGACGTGGTGAACGCCGAAGCGCTGAAGAAGACCGGCTTCGGTGGCTTGAACGACATCGACAAGATCGCCCCGGTGGTTCAGCTCAACCAGGATCAGGGTACGGTCAAGATCTCGGTCCGCGGCGTCGGTACCGCGACGAACGACGAATCGCAGGATACCTCGGTCGTCGTGAACATCGATGGCGAGTACATGAACCGTCCCGACGCGATGAGCGTCGCGCTGTTCGACATGGAGCGCGTCGAGGTGCTGCGCGGGCCGCAGGGTACGCTCTATGGTCGCAACTCGACCGGCGGCGCGATCAACTTCATCACCCGCAAGCCGGGTAACACCCTGGGCGCGAACGTGTCGGGCAGCTACGGCAACTACAATGCCGTGCGGCTGGACGGTGGTGTCGACCTGCCGTTCGGCGATCTCGGCGCGGTCCGTGTCTCGGGCTTCTATGATTCGCACGACGGCTTCGTGACCCACCCGGCCCGCGCCGCGTTCAACGGCGGCGGGTTCAACTATCCGGCCTTCGCCGGTGGCCGTTCGGACGACAACAAGGCCTATGGCGGCCGCCTCGCGCTGAAGCTGACCCCGGGTGAGCGTCTGACCGCCAACTTCTCGGGCGAGTTCGCCCGCCGCGAGTTCACGCCGCAGGCGTTTGCCGCGGCCAATCTCAACGCGGCCGGCAACGGCCCGACGGGCGGCGCCTGCAACAACGGGTTCACCCGCGTTGCGCCAGCCTACCCGCAGGTGCTGTGCATTCCCAACAACACCAACCTGCTGGCCGGTATCGATCGCGCCAGCTACCTGCCGCCGAACTTCGGGCTGGGCCGGATCGGCCAGGAAACCTGGGCCATCCGGGGCAAGCTGGCCTACGAGCTTAACGACGACGCCACGCTCACCTACACCGGCGGCTATCGCAACTTCACAGGCGATCCGGGCGTGTTCCTGACGCTGCCCTATACCTACCGCTCGTTCAGCTGGAACCGCGAGACCAACACGCAGAGCCACGAGCTGCGGCTCAATGGCGTGCTGGGCAACCTGACCTACCAGGTTGGCGGGTTCTACTTCCAGGAATCGGTCAACAACGAGAGCGCCTTCGTCACGACCTTCGGACCGAACGTCGTGCAGCTGTCGTACTTTGGCCGCTACGTGAACAGCAACAGCAAGTCCGCGTTCGGTCAGCTGGAATATGCCCTGACCGATCAGCTCACCGCGGTCGGCGGGCTGCGCTACACCAAGAACGAGCGTCGCGGCATCTACCGCAACGCCACCCCGTTCGGTGCCGGTCCGCCGGATCCGCAGCTGTTCAACGGCACGATCGAGCGCAAGAACTTCTCGGCGCTGCGCTTTGCGACCACGCTCAATCTCGCCAGCGAGGAAGACAAGGTCACCTGGCTGGCCGGCCTGAACTACAAGCCGAACGCCGATACCTTGATCTACGCCAAGGTTTCGACGGGCTTCAAGGGCGGCGGCTTCGACTCGGTGGGCGACTACCGGCCGGAAAGCAACACGGCCTATGAAGCCGGCCTGAAGAAGAACTTCGGCGCTTCCGGTGAGCACCTCTTCAACCTCACCGGCTTCTACTACGACTACAAGGACCTGCAGGTCTCGGTGCTGCTGGACACCGCCCTCGGCGGCCAGACCTTCAACGCCGGCAAGGCGAAGATCTGGGGCATCGAGGCGGCGACCGACTTCAAGCTGGACGACAACACCAACTTCCACGCCTCGGTCAATTACCTGAATGCCGAGTACAAGGAGCTGAAGGCCCAGTTCAACGTCTATGCAGTTCCGGGCACCGGGCCTGACATCAATGGCGTGGGCGATCTCGATCCGACGACGCCCGGCGTGCAGCAGCCCAACTTCGCCGGCAACCGTCCGGGCTTCTCGCCGACCTGGATCATCACGGCCGGGCTCGACCACACGGTCGATCTGGGCGCGGCGGGTAGCTTGACCGGCCGGGTCAACACGACCTTCAAGTCGGCCTACTTCACCGACTTCTACAACTATCGGGACGGCAAGCAGAAGGCCTTCAGCAATACCGAGCTGAACCTCGAATACCGCCCCGAGAGCAAGAAGTTCTCGATCCAGGCCTTCGTGAAGAACCTCGAGAACATCCGTCCGCTGACCTACGGCAGCTTCATCTCGGCCGGTCCGGTGGACGACGTGTTCAACTGGCAGTTCGGCACGCCGCGGACCTACGGAGTGCGGCTGTCGGCCGACTTCTGAGCCAGTGATCAGGATGGGGCGGGCCATGGTGGTCCGTCCCATCGCGTTTTGTCTTGTGGGGAGTACATGGTGACCGCGACTGCCAGGGGCTGGAACCGCCGCGAGTTCATGGGGGCCGCCGGTCTGGTCGCCCTGGCGTTCGGTCTGCCAGCCGCGGCGGTCACCCTGTCCAGCCTCGATCCTGCCACGGCGCCCACACCCGCGCAGCGGGCCTTGTTCCGCGAGGTCAGCCAGCTTGTCCTGCCGCGGACCAGAACCCCCGGGGCGGGCGATGTGGGAGCGGGAGACTTCGTGCTGCTGGCCCTGGCCCACGGACTCGACGGCGCGCGTCAGCCGCTGGCCCAGCCGACGCCCGCTTTGCTCCCGCACCTGCGCCCCGACGGCACGCTGGACCATGCGGCCTGGCTCGAGGCCGAGCTCAACCGTCGCGCCGGCGGGCGGTTCCTCCGCGCGGCCGGGCGCGCCGGGATTCTCGCCGCGCTCGATGCCGAGGCCTATGCCGAGGGCCGGCGCGACCATCCCTGGCGGACGGTCAAGGGGCTGATCCTGACCGGGTACTACACCACCGAGATCGGCGGCGCGCAGGAGCTGCGCTACGAGCTGGTCCCCGGCCGCTGGGAGCCGGACCTCCCGGCCACCCCGCAGACTGTCGCCTATTCAAGCGACTGGACCGCGGTCGATTTCGGGTGAGCCGAGCAGGAGCCTGCTGAAATGGATTTTGATGCGATCGTGGTCGGTTCCGGGATCACCGGGGGCTGGGCGGCCAAGGAACTGACCGAGGCCGGGCTGACCGTGCTGATGATCGAGCGCGGCCGCGAGATTCGGCATCAGCAGGACTACGAGACCGAGACCAAGGCGCCGTGGGAGCTACCCTTCCTCGGTCAGGGCGACGCCGCGCTGTTTCGTGCGCAGTATGCCGTACAGCGGTTGAACCGCCATTTCACCGAGTTCACCCAGAACCACTTCGTCAACGATGCCGAGAACCCCTACGCCACGGGGCCGGATACTGCCTTCTCCTGGTTTCGCTCCTATCAACTGGGCGGGCGCTCGCTGACCTGGGGCCGTCAGTCCTATCGCTGGTCGGACTATGATTTCGGGGCGAACAAGCGCGATGGCCACGGCACCGACTGGCCGATCCGCTACGCCGATCTGGCGCCGTGGTACGACAAGGTCGAAGCCTTCATCGGCGTATCCGGACAGGCGGAGGGGCTGGCCCAGCTGCCCGATGGCCGGTTCCAGCCGCCGATGGCGCTCAATGCCGTCGAGCAGCACGTGCGCGAGGCGATCCGCAGCCGCTGGCCGGATCGCTGCCTGACGATCGGCCGCACCGCCAATCTGACCGAGGCCAAGGACGAGGAGGGGCGCGGCCCCTGCCAGTACCGCTCGATCTGCGCGCGGGGGTGCTCCTACGGGGCCTATTTCTCCACCCAGTCGAGCACGCTGCCGGCGGCGCAGAAGACCGGGCGGCTCACCGTCATCACCGACGCGGTGGTCGAGGCGCTGGACTACGATCCGCTGACCCGCAAGATATCCGGCGTACGCTGGGTCGAGACACGGACCAAGCAGCGCCGCCGGGCCAGCTCGCGCCTGGTGTTCCTCAATGCCGGGGCGTTCAACTCGGTGCAGGTCCTGCTCAATTCGGTGAGCGAGGCCATGCCAGGCGGTCTGGCGAACTCCAGCGGCGTGCTGGGCACCCACATCATGGACCATGCCAACACGCTTTCGGCGATGGCGCTGATGCCCGGGTTCGAGGCCCACACCAGCTTCGGCAATCGTCCGACCGGGGTCATCGTGGCGCGCTATCGCAATCTCGACCGGATGGACGGGGCCGGGCACAGCCGTGGTTTCTCGTTCCAGGGCGGGGCGTTGCAGAGCACCTGGACCGCCGGCAAGCGCGAGGCCGGGATCGGCGCCGCCTACAAGGAAAAGCTGCGTCATCCCGGGATGTGGAAGATGGTGCTGGTCGGTTTCGCTGATTGCGTGCCGCGGGCGAGCAACCGCCTGACGCTCGACCGCAGCCGCACCGATGCCAACGGGCTGCCGCTGCTGAAGATCGACTTCGCCTTCGGCCAGGAGGAGCTGGCGGCGCTGGCCCAGGCCAAGACCGACGCTGCCGAGATGCTTACCGCGGCCGGCGGCCAGGTGATCATGGGGTCCGACCGGCCGGGCGCCGGCGGCACCGCTATCCATGAAATGGGCGGGGCGCGCATGGGCCATGATCCGGCCACCTCGGTGCTGAACAAGTGGAGCCAGGCCCATGATGTGGCGAACCTGTTCGTCACCGATGGCGCGCAGATGAGCTCGTCGGCCTGCCAGAATCCGTCCCTCACCTACATGGCGCTCACGGCTCGCGCCTGCGCTGCGGCGGTTTCGATGTTGCGCGACGGGCAGATCTGACGGGATGCCGCGATCATGACCGGACCTGCGGCCATGACTGAGCGGCAGCGGACGCTGGCCGTGCTCGTGCTGGTCGTGGCGCTGGTGCTCGAGATCGTCGACCTGACCATCGTCAACATTGCCCTGCCAGCGATCAGCTCCGGCATCGGCGCTGATGCGGTGCACGCTCAATGGATCGTCGCCGGTTACTCGATCAGCTTTGCCCTGCTGCTGCTGGCGGGCGGCCGCCTCGGCGACAGCTACGGCTATCGCCGCATGCTGGTCTGGGGCGTCGCGGGCTTCACGCTGGCCTCGGCCGCCTGCGGACTGGCCCAGACCGGTGGCCAGCTGGTCGCGGCGCGGCTGCTCCAGGGCGCCACCGGGGCGGTGATGGCGCCGCAGTCTCTGGCGCTGTTGCAGGTGCTTTTCACCCCGCTCGAACGCGTGTCCAAGATGGCCCTGTTCGGGGTGATTGGCGGGCTGGCGGCGATTGCCGGACCGATCCTTGGCGGCGTGCTGATCGACGCGAACCTGTTCGGGCTGGGCTGGCGGCTGCTGTTCCTGATCAATGTTCCGGTCGGAGCGCTCACCATCGCCGCGGCCATGCGCCTGCTGCCACCCACCCGTTCCGGGCTGCATGCCGGTTATGATCTGGGAGGAACGGCCTGGTTCGGTGCGGCAGTGGCCATGCTGGTCGGGCCGCTGATCGGGAGCGAGGGCGGAGCTGGAGGGGGAAGTGCTCTCTGGCTCGTCCTGCTCGCCCTGCCGCTGGGCGCGCTGGGCTGGCGTCATGTGGCCCGGCGCTGCGCAGCGGGCCAGCCGGCCCTGTTCGATCCGGCCATCCTGGGGGTGCGGACCTTTCGCCTCGGGCTGGCCATGTCGTTCGCTTTCGCCGCAGCCAGCGCCGGCTTCCTGCTGGTGTTCGCCTTCGCCCTGCAGGCCGAGCGCGGCCAGTCGCCCTTGATGGCCGGCTTGCTGCACATGCCCTTCGGCTTCGGCGCCATGTTCGGTATCGGGTTCCTGAGCCGCAAGCTGCTGCCGCGCTATGGCCGTGTGCTGCCATTCCTGGGTGCACTGCTGATGGCCCTGTCGAGCTGGCTGGTGCTGGCCGCAATCGGGCTTGGCTGGCCTCTGGCGAGCATTGCCCCGGTCATGATCGCCGCCGGCATAGGGATGGGCATGACTAGCGGTTGCATCGGTCCGATCGCCTTCGCGCAGATGGACCGCGGACATGCCGGCTCGGCCTCGGGCCTGCTCAAGACCTGTCAGCAGTTGGGCAGTGCGGTGGGCGTGGCGCTGGTCGGCAGTGCCTACTTCGGCTGGGCCGCTGCGCTGCACCTGTCACCCACGCTGCTCGCCGCGGGGTTGGTGGCCGCGATCCTGACCGTTTGCGCGGCCTTGGCCCTGCGCCTGCCCCGTGCCATCTTCGCTCAAACCCTGACCCCGGAGCCCGTGCCATCATGACCCGCCGTTTTGTCGACCTCTCGATCACGCTGTGCAACGAGGTGGTGAGCGACCCGCCATTCCTGCGGCCCGAAATCACCTACCAGACCCACCGCGAGACGGTGGATGAGATGCACTTCTTCTTTCCCGGGCTCACCGCCGAGGCCTTGCCGGGCGGGGAGGGGTTCGCCGCGGCGGAATGGGTCCGCCTGACCACCCACAGCGGCACCCACCTTGATGCGCCCTGGCACTTTCACCCCACGCAGGACGCGCAGGACGGCGAGCCCAGGCCCGCGCTGACGATCGATGAGATCCCCCTTGAATGGTGCTTCCAGCCAGGCGTGAAGCTCGATTTCACGGCCCTGCCCGATGGCTACGTGGTGACCGCCGCCGACGTCGCAGCCGAGTTGGCCAGGATCGGGCATGAACTCAAGCCGCTGGACATCGTGCTGGTCAACACCTCGGCCGGCAAGGCACTGGGCGATCCGGACTATGTCAGCCGCGGCTGCGGGATGGGCTATGAAGCGACGATGTACCTGACCAGCCGCGGCGTACGGGTCACCGGGACCGATGCCTGGTCGTGGGACGCGCCGTTTGCCCATACCGCGCAGAAGGTCAAGGAAACCGGGGACACCTCGCTGATCTGGGAAGGACACAAGGCCGGACGGGACATCGGCTACTGCCACCTCGAAAAGCTGCACAATCTCGAGGTGCTGCCGCCGCACGGCTTCATGGTCAGCTGCTTCCCCCACAAGATCAAGGGCGCATCGGCCGGTTGGACCCGGGCCGTGGCCATTTTCGAGGATTGAACCATGCGTCTTGCGACCCGTGCCAATGGTACCCCCGACGGCGAGTTGATCGTCGTCTCCGCCGATGCCGCGCGCTGCCTCTCGGCGGCCGACATCGCACCCAATCTGCTGGCCGCGATTGAGCGCTGGGAGGCGGTCGAGCCGATGCTGCTGGCCCGCGCCGACCTGGTCGCTGCCGGACAGGGCGAGCCGCTCGACCCGGCCCTGCTACGGGCGCCCCTACCGCGGTCGTGGCAATGGCTCGACGGTTCGGCTTTCGCCACGCACGGCGAACTCATGCAGGTGGCCTTCGGGCTCGACCCGATCGATAGCGAGCGGCCGCTCATGTATCAGGGCCTGTCCGACCGGTTCCTGGGCCCGCATGACGACGTGCCCGTGCCCGATGCGGCGCTGGGCATCGATTTCGAGGGCGAGTTCGGGGTCATCGTCGATGCCGTGCCGATGGGCACGAGCGCAGCCGAGGCGGCGCGTCACATCCGCTTGCTGGTTCAGATCAACGACTGGTCGCTGCGCGCGATTGCGCCGATCGAGATGAAGACCGGGTTCGGCTGGGTCCAGGCCAAGCCGGCCTGCGCGGTCGCACCCTTTGCCTGCACCCCCGACGAGCTGGGCGGCGAATGGCGCGACGGACGGGTCTGCTGCGACCTGGCGATCGACTGGAATGGCGCGCGGTTCGGGAGACCGAATGGCGCGGCGATGGCCTTCTCGTTCCCGGAGCTGGTCGCGCATGCGGCGCGCACCCGCGATCTTGTCGCTGGGACGATCATCGGCTCTGGAACGGTGTCCAACCCGGACTATGCGACGGTTGGCAGCGCCTGCATCTCCGAACGTCGCGCGATCGAGATTATCGCCGAGGGCAACCCGCGCACCCCGTTCATGTCCTTTGGCGACCGGGTGCGGATGGAGGCCGTCACGCAGCAAGGGGCGACCCCGTTCGGCGTGATCGAGCAGACCGTGGTGGCGGCCTGACGCCACCACGGCTATGGCCCCGCTGGTCAAGGCAGTGGCCGGGCAGAGCAGAAGAGGACCAGGGCAATGAACAAGTCTAGGCTGGCAGCGTGGCTGTTCGGCAGCGCCTGCCTGACGGTGCCAATGGCGGCCCTGGCAGAACCCGACAAACCGGCAGCCGCATCCTCAACCGAAGGTCAGGGCGCGCTGCTCGAGGCCCAGTTTCGGGATCCGCCCGTCGCCGCGCGGCCACGGGTCTGGTGGCACTGGATGAACGGCAATGTCACCAAGGACGGGATCGCCAAGGATCTTGCCTGGATGAAGCGGGTCGGGATCGGCGGGTTGCAGACCTTTGATGCCAATCTCCAGACCCCGCAGATCGTCGACCGGCGGCTGGTCTACATGACCCCCGAGTGGAAGGATGCCTTCCGCTATGCGGCATCCGAAGCCGATCGGCTCGGGCTGGAGCTGGCCATCGCCGCTTCGCCGGGTTGGTCGGAGACCGGCGGTCCTTGGGTGCAGCCGCAGGATGGGCTCAAGAAGCTGGTGTGGAGCGCGGCGGAGCTGGCGCCGGGCCAGCGCCTATCCGCGCCGCTCGCCGCCCCGCCGCGCCGGGCAGGCCCGTTCCAGGACGTCCGCCAGTCGCCCTCGATCGAGGAGCTGCTCTCGGGCCATGCCGCGCCCGACGGCCCGGCCCATTACGGCGAGGTTGCGGTCCTTGCCTTTCCGGTCACGCCGGCTGCCGCGCTTCCGGCGGTGACCGCCAGCGACCTCCGCGGACAGCCGCTCGAGGCCGCGGCGCTGGCCGATGGCCGGACGGGCGAGGGCGTCACCCTTGCCGCCACCGCCGCTGGCGAGCCGCTCGGCGTGCAACTGTCCTATGCCCGGCCGATCGCCGTGCGCGCGGCCACGCTGTTCCTGCCCGATGCGATCGTCCCCTTTGCCGGGGCCCGCTACAGCGCGGTGCTGGAGGCCAGCGAGACCGGCGAGGCCTGGCGCCCCGTCGCCGAAATGCCGCTCAGTGCGGTACCGACGACGGTGAGCTTCCCGGCCGTGACCGCCACCCGGTTCCGGATCGTGCTGCGGCCGGGCGCCCCGCGCCCGGGGCTCGGCGCGCCCGCCCCGGGCGTGGCCATGCCGCCAATGGAGACGATCGTCAGCGGGGCGCTGGCTGCACGTCCCACCGTGGTCGGCACCTTCCGTCTCGGCACGGCGCCGCTGGTCGACCGCTACGAGACCAAGGCCGGCTTCGCGATGAGCCCCGACTACTACGCCCTGCCGGCCCCGGCCGATGACGCCGGCGGCGTGGCCCCGGGCCGTGTGGTCGACCTTTCGGACCGGCTGCGCCCCGACGGTAGCCTCGACTGGACTGCGCCGGCCCTGCCTGCCGGGCAGGTCTGGCGCGTGCTGCGGCTGGGCTATTCGCTCCTCGGCACGACCAACCATCCGGCCACGCCCGAGGCGACCGGGCTGGAGGTGGACAAGTACGACGGCGCGGCGGTGCGTGGGTATCTGGAGCACTATCTCGGCATGTACCGTGATGCCGCCGGGCCCGAGCTGATCGGCCAGCGCGGCGTGCGCGCGCTGCTGACCGACTCGATCGAGGTGGGCGAGGCCAACTGGACGCCGCGCCTGATCGAGCAGTTCCGCAAACTGCGCGGCTATGATCCGCGTCCCTGGCTGCCGGCGCTGACCGGCACGCTGATCGGCTCGCGGGCAGAGACCGACCGCTTCCTCTACGACTATCGCCGGACCCTGGCCGACCTGCTGGCCAGCGAGCATTACGGCACGGTCGCCCAGGTGGCGCACGAGAACGGGCTGATCGTCTATGGCGAGGCGCTCGAGGACCATCGGCCGATGCTGGGCGACGACATGGCGATGCGCCGCCACGCCGACGTGCCGATGGCCGCGCTGTGGACCTTCGACCGCGCCGAGGGTCCGCGCCAGACGCTGATTGCCGACATGAAGGGCGCCGCTTCGGTCGCCCATCTGTATGGCCAGAACCTGGTGGCCGCCGAATCCATGACCGCGGCGATGGCGCCTTGGGCCTTCGCGCCCAAGGACCTCAAGCGTTTCATCGATCTCGAGTTCGTTACCGGGGTGAACCGCCCGGTGATCCACACCTCGGTTCACGTCCCGGTGGACGACAAGCAGCCCGGCCTGTCGCTGTTCATCTTCGGCCAGCACTTCAACCGGCAGGAAAGCTGGGCCGAGCTGGCGAGGCCGTGGGTCGACTATATCGCCCGCTCGTCGCTGCTGCTGCAGTGGGGCCGCAACCATGCCGATCTGGCCTATTTCCATGGCGAGGAAGCCCCGCTGACCGGGCTCTACGGCGATCGCCCGGTGGCCGATGCGCCGCGGGCCTATGCCTATGACTTCGTCAACTTCGATGCGCTGACCGGGCTGCTGGGCAACGACGGCGCCGATCTGGTGGCCCCCTCGGGCGCCCGGTACCGCGCGCTCTATCTGGGCGGGACCAGTCGCTACATGACGCTGGCCGCGCTGCAACGGCTGGCCGCGCTGGTCGAGGGCGGCGCGACGGTGATTGGTCTGCCGCCGGTCGCCGACCCGAGCCGCGCCGGGGACGATGCCGCCTTCGCCGCGCTCGTCGCCCGGCTCTGGCCTGCTGGCGGATCGGGCCGGACCGCCGTCGGGAAGGGCCAGGTCCTCGCCACCCGTGATGCCGAAGCGGCGCTGCGGGAGATCGGCCTGGCAGCGGACTTCAGCTTCACCGGGGGCAGTGCAGCGGCGGCCATCCCCTTCGTCCACCGGCGCGAGGGCGATGGCCATGTCTATTTCCTGGTCAACCAGGGCGAGGCCGCCGAGACGATCGAGGCCCGCTTCCGCGTCACCGGGCGGGTGCCCGAACTGTGGCACGCCGAAACCGGCGCGCGCGAGCCGCTAAGCTACCGGATCGTCGGCGGCGAGACGATCGTCCCGCTCAGCCTGCGCGGCGAGGAGGCGGTCTTCGTCGTGTTCCGCGACCCCGCCCGGCGCGATGCCGTGGCCCTGCCGGCCGTCACCGAGCAGCCGCTCGCCGCGCTGGACGAGGGCTGGACGGTGGCCTTCCAGCCTGGCCGCGGCGCCCCCGCGACCATTGCGCTCCCGAGGCTCGCCGCGCTCGACACCCATGCCGATCCCGGGGTGAAGTACTTCTCCGGGGTGGCGACCTATACCCGCAACTTCTCCCTGCCGCGCGGGCGGCGCGCCGGGACGCCGCTGTGGCTGGATCTGGGCGCGGTGGGCGATCTGGCGCGGGTGCGGGTCAACGGTGTCGAGGTCGGCACGGCCTGGCATGCGCCCTACCGGCTCGATATCGCGGCTGCCGTCCGCAGCGGGGTCAACCGGCTGGAGATCGAGGTTGCCAACACCTGGGTCAACCGGCTGGTCGGCGATGCGCAGCCGGGGGCCAAGCCGCTGACCTGGACGGCCATGCCGACTTACCGTGCCGACGCGCCGCTGCGGCCAGCCGGCCTGATCGGGCCGGTGCGGTTGCTTGAACCCGCCAAGGCCGCAATAACGACCCGATGATCGATCCCCGCGCGCTGCTGACGTTTCATCGGGTCTGCGAGGCCGGCACGATCAGTGGCGCGGCGCGGGCGCTCAACCTCTCGCAGCCCTCGGTGTCGAGTGCGATCGCCGCGCTCGAGGCCCGGCTGGGCGTGCGCCTGTTCGAACGCTCGCGCAGCGGGATCGTGCTGACCACCGAGGGCGAGGCGCTCCGCCTGCGTGCCGAGGCGCTGTTCCATCTGTTGCGCGATGCCGAGGCCGAGGTCGACAGCGCCCGCACCGGGATCATGGGGCCGTTGCGGGTGGGGGGTACGCCGGGCGCGCTGGTCAGCCTGCTGCCGCGCGTGCTCACGGCGCTTGACGAGGCCGGGCTGGCGCTCTCGCTCAATGTCATCGAACGGGCCGACGCCGCGCTCAATGCCATGCTGCTGGCAGGCGACATCGAACTGGCCTTCGTCACCACCGAGATCGACGAACCCGCCGAGGGTCTGATCGAGACGACCTTTTCGCGCGATCCCTTTGCGCTGATCGTCGGGCCGGCGCAGGATCACCTGCCCGAGCGGATGGCGCTGCGCGACGCGATCGACCTGCACTGGGTCCTGCCCGAGGCGCAGGGCGCGTTCCGTCGCCAGGTCGATGCCCTGTTCCTCGCCAGCGGTCTGCCCAGCCCGCGCAACGTGGTGCGCTGCGATTCGCTGCTCACCACCAAGGCGATCGTCCGCATGGGATCGCGGGTCACCATCCTCCCGCGCGAGGTCGCCTCGGCCGAACTGTCGGTGGGCGTGCTGCGCGCGATCGTGCTCGACGATGCGGGCATGCCGCGCAGCATCGGCGTGCGGCGCCACGGGGGGCGCACCCTGTCGGCGCTCGCGCGCCGGCTCCTGGCCGAACTGGCGATCGATCCATAGTGTTCCGCTATGCTCGCATAGAAAGACCATATTTTTCTTTTCGATCAAAATTGCGCAGAGCAGGGGCCAGGCCAAGGCAGGGCCGGGTAGAGGAGAGCCGAAATGCGCCGCGTGATCCGCAACGCCATGATCTTTGACGGGACCGGGGCCCCGCTGCGGGCGGGGGCCGTGCTGGTCGAGGGGCACCGTATCGCCCGGGTCGCCTATGGCAGCGATGCTTTGGCCGAGGTGACAGCCGACGCCGAGATCGACGCCGCCGGCCGCACGCTGATGCCGGGGCTGGTCGAGGCCCATGCCCATCTCACCTGGGGCTCCTCGGTCGAGAAGATCTACCACCAGTTCATCCTGCCGCCTGACGAGCTCAAGGTTGCCGCCTGGCGCAATGCCCGGGTCCTGCTCGACCACGGCTTCACCAGCGCCTATTCGGCCGGAGCCCTTGGCGACGGTATCGAGCCCGAGTTGGCCCGCGCCATCGCCGCCGGCGAGACGCCCGGGCCGCGGCTGGTTCCTTCGACGCTCGAGCGCAGCCCCGAGGGCGCCGAGGGTGTCGACACCGGCGACGTGTTCAACGGCCGTGGACCGGCGGCGATGCGGGCCTTCATGGACTATTGCCAGGCGCAGGGGATCGGTTCGGTCAAGCTGGTGGTCTCGGGCGAGGACGCGCTCAAGCCCGGCACCGCGCAGCACGTGCTCTACACCGACGAGGAGATGGCTGAGGCCGGCCGGGCCGCGCGCGAGCTGGGGCTGTGGATCGCCTGCCACGCCTATTACCCCAAGGCGATCGAACTGGCGCTGAATGCCGGCGCCCGGATCATCTACCACGCTTCCTATGCCGATGCTGCGGCAGCCGATGCGATGGTGGCGGCCAAGGATGCCACGTTCTACGCGCCGTCGCCCGGGGTTTCGATCGCCGCGCTCGAGGCCAGCCCGCCGCCGCATATCGACATGAGCGCGATGAAGGCCAGCGCCGCCGAGCGCATGGCGCTCGAGGCGAAGCTTGTCCCCGCGCTCAAGGCCCGCGGAGTGCGCATCTGCATCGGTGGCGACTATGGCTTTCCCTTCAACCCGATCGGCCGCAATGCGCGCGACCTGCAGATCTTCGTCGAGCATTTCGGCTATACCCCGGTCGAAGCGCTGGTTGCGGCGACCCGGCTGGGCGGTGAGCTGATGGGGCTCGAGGTCGGGCTGGTGCGCGAGGGTTGGCTGGCCGACCTGCTGCTGGTCGATGGCGATCCCACCACCGATGTCGCGATCCTCCAGGACAAGGAGCGGCTCGCGATGATCATGAAGGATGGCGCGCTGTACAAGGCGCCCGAGGCGGTGGCGGCCTGAGATGGTCTACGATGTCGTGATTGTCGGATGCGGTCCGGTCGGCGCGCTCGCAGCCAATCTGCTGGGCCGCGAAGGCCTGTCCGTGCTGGTCCTCGAGAAGGAGCTGGAGCATTACCCGCTGCCGCGCGCGGTGCACCTCGATCACGAGATGATGCGGCTGTTCCAGGGAGCAGGGGTGATCGACCGGGTCTTGCCTGACATGATCGCGGCGGACGGCCATCTGCACATCGGCGCCGATCATGGCGTGATCCGCTACATGGGGACGGTCGGCAAGCCCAAGCCGTTCGGCTGGGCCAACGACTGGTTCTTCTACCAGCCTGAACTCGAAACGCATCTGCGCGCGGGGATGGCCGGACTTGACACGGTGGCCCTGGAACTCGGTGCCGAGTTCGCCGCGCTCGAGCAGGACGGCGAGACCGTCACGGTGCACTATCTGGTCGATGGTGCGCCCCGCACCGCGGCGGGGCGCTGGCTGATCGCTGCCGACGGTTCGCGCAGCCCGGTGCGCAAGGCGCTCGGCGTGGCGCTCGACGACCTGCAGTTCGAGGAGCCCTGGCTGGTGGTCGACGCCGAGGTTGAGGGGCCGGTGTCCTTCCCACCGCTCACCGGCGTCCCTGCGGGCGCCGATCTGCAGCGCCTGTCGGTGATGATGTGCGATCCGGCGCGGCCCGCCACGGTGGTCCCCGGACGCGGCAATCACCGCCGCTGGGAATTCATGCTGCTGCCGCACGAGGATGACGCCGAGATGATGCAGCCGGCCAAGGTCGGCGAGCTGGTCGGCGCCTGGATGAAGGACGTACCCCACCGCATCGTCCGCGCCGCCACCTACCGGTTCCATGGCCTCGTCGCCGAGCAGTGGCAGGTCGGGCGGGTGTTCCTCGCGGGTGATGCCGCGCACCAGACCCCGCCGTTCTTCGGGCAGGGCATGTGCCATGGCTTTCGCGATGCGGCGAACCTGGCCTGGAAGCTTGCTGCGGTGGTGCGCGAGGGCGCTCCGGCCAGCCTGCTCGAAACCTACCAGCCCGAACGCGATCCGCACGTGCGCGGGGTGATCGGCGCGGCAGTGGCGGCGGGCCGCTACATCTGCGAGCTCGACCCGGCCAAGGCGGCCGCGCGCGATGCCGAGATCCGCGCCCGCGCTGCCGAGCGCGCCGGCGAGACCGCTGCGGACCTGATCCCGGCGATCGCCCGCGGGGTGGTCCTGCCGGGTGGTCCGGGCGCGGGCGAGCGCTTCATCCAGCCGCTGCTGGCCGATGGCCGCCGGCTCGACGATCTGACCGGACAGGGCTGGCGTCTGTTCGCCTCAACCCTGCCGGACGGACCGGTCGCGGCGGGGGTTGGCCTTTTCACGGCCGATGACCTGCCTGATGGCGGGGCCGTGCGGACCTGGCTGGCCGAGCGCAATGTGGCCGCGGTGCTGGTCCGGCCCGATCATTACGTGTTCGGCACGGGCGCGCCCGGCGAGCTGCTCGCCGCCCGCGCCGCGGCGCTGACCCAACCTGCGGAGATGGCAGCATGACCACCCTGACACTGGCCCAGGCCCAAGCGATTATCGTCGGGGCGCTGGCCGCGGCGCGGAGCCGGGCGGCCCAGCCGCTCGCGATCGTGGTGCTCGATGCCGGCGCCCATCCGGTGGCGCTGGCGCGCGAGGACGGCGCCACCTTCTTCCGTCACGAGATCGCCACGGCCAAGGCCACCGGCGCGCTCGGCATGGGCGCCGACACCCGCGTCCTGGCCCAGCGCGCCGCCAACAACGCCGCGTTCTTCCAGGCCGTTGCCGTGACCCTCGGCGGCCGGATCGCCTATTCGCCGGGCGGCGTGCTGGTGCGTGACGCCGCAGGCGCGGTGATCGGGGCCGTGGGGGTGAGCGGCGATACCGGGGATTGTGACGAGGACTGCGCGCTGGCCGGGATCCGTGCCGCCGGGCTGGGGGAGCAGGCGGCATGAAGCTGCGCAGCATCGAACTGTCGCTGCCCGATCCGGCTGCCGCCGCGGCCTTCATGGTCGACATCTGGGGGCTGGTCTCCGCCGAGGTCCGCGGCTCGACCCACTATCTGCGCGGCTCGGGCGTGTTTCCCTATCTTGTCAGTTTCCAGCCGGGGGACGAATTCGTCCGCTCGACCACCTTCGTCTGCGAGGGTGACGAGCTGGCCGGGCTGAAGACCCGCGTGGCGGCGCAGGGCTGGCCGGCCCGTCCGGTCGTCTCGCAGGATCCCGGCGGCGGGCACGGCATCGAGGTCGAACTGCCCGAGGGCGAATTGCTGCGTTTCCTCGAGGAAACCTCCAACACCGCGCCGATCGCCGGCTACAGCAAGGCGAGCAAGCGGGTCATGCCGGTCAAGCTGACCCACGTGGTCTTCAATTCGGCCGATGCCGAGGCCAGCGGCCACGCGGTCGAGGAGGTGCTGGGCTTCCGCGTCTCGGACCGGACCCGCGGCATGGTCTTCGTGCGCTGCAACGACAGCCACCATTCCACCGCCTTCGCCCGCGCCGGTTTCGCCAGTCTCAACCACATCGCCTTCGAGATGGACGATCTTGACGCGGTGATGCGCGGCATCGGCTGGATGCGCGACCATGGCTTCCAGCCGGCCTGGGGGCCGGGGCGGCACGGTCCTGGCGACAACGTCTATGCCTACTACATCGCGCCGTTCGGCCCGGTGATCGAGTACTCCACCGCGGTGGAGAAGGTCCCGGCCGACTACCGCACCGGCGAACCCGATGACTGGACCTGGCCCGAGCACCGGATCGACCAGTGGGGCGTTTCGGACAAGGACTTCGCCGGGCTGCGCGTGGCCGAGGAGCGCTTCCGCTTCCGGCGCGAGTGGGAGCCGGTCCCGCTTGCCGCCGAGCCCGCTTGACCTTTGACAGACGCACCTTCGTGGCCGGCGCGGTGGCGCTGGCCGGCCTGACGGATCCGCTCCGGGCAGCGAAGGGCAGGGAGACCAGAACCATGACCCATTACATCAGCTTCGTCCGCCCCGATGGCACCGCCAGCTTCGGCCGGCTCGACGGCGAGACCGTGTACGATCTGGGCGTGCCCGGCGCGCCGGCTCGGCTGCGCGACGCGCTCGGCGGCGATCTCGGCGCGCTGGCCGTGACCGGCACCTTCGCCCGCAGCGCCGTCCGGCTGCTGCCGGTGGTGCCCGATCCCGGCAAGATCCTGTGCATCGGCCTCAACTATGCCACCCATGTGGCCGAGACCGGCCGCGACCAGAAGGACCATCCGGCCGTGTTCACCCGCTGGGCGGATACGCTGGTGGCCGATGGCGCGCCGCTGGTGCGCCCGCGCGAGAGCGTGCGCTTCGATTACGAGGGCGAACTGGCCGTGGTGATCGGCAAGGGCGGGCGTCGCATTGCCCGGGCCGACGCCATGGCCCATGTCGCCGGCTATGCCGTGTTCAACGACGGATCGGTGCGCGATTGGCAGCGCCACAACATCCAGTTCACCCCGGGCAAGAACTTTCCCGGCACCGGGGGCTTCGGTCCCACCCTGGTCACCCCCGATGCGGTGCCCGACCTGGCCAGCCAGCGGGTCCAGACCCGGCTCAACGGCCAACTGGTGCAGGATCAGCCGATCAGCGACCTGATCTGGGACATTCCCTACCTGATCGAATACTGCTCGACCTTCACCGAGCTCGCCCCGGGCGACGTGATCGCCACCGGCACCCCCGGCGGGGTCGGCGACAAGCGCACGCCGCCGCTCTACATGAAGGCGGGGGACCGGGTTGAGGTGTCGATCGGCGTGGTTGGCACGCTGGCCAACCCGATCGTCGACGAAGCCTGAGGCGGGTGGCCGGCATGACGCGGCGACTGGGCCGAGCGCTGATCGGAATTCCGGTGTTGCTGGGGCTGTCGGGGGCTTCTGTGCCGATTGTCGCTGCCCGCAGTATCACGCCTCCCGCGATGACGGAGGGGAACCCCGCTTGTCCGGCCTTGCGCTGGACCACACTCGGCACCGCCGGTGGTCCTGTCGCGACGCCCGAGCGGGCCCAACCTGCCAATCTCCTCGAGGCCGATGGTGGATACTATCTCGTCGACAGTGGTGACGGGGCCGCTAACCAGCTTGCGCGAGCTGGGTTGAATCTGGGCTCGATCCGCGGTGTCTTCATCAGCCACCATCATCACGATCACACGGGCGGGCTCTCGGCCGTGATCGGTCTGCGCTGGATGAACCAGTTTCCCGGCGTCCTGACGATCTATGGCCCGCCCGGAACCCGGGCAATGGTCGATGGCATCGTCGCGGCGCTCGAACCTCAGGCGCGGGTCGGCTTCGGACTGGGTCAGGCGGACCGGCCACCGGCTGCGTCGGTCGCGGTGATTGAGTTGCGCGGCGGGAGCGCGCTGACCCTTGGCGGGCTCAAGGTCGATGTCGCGGCGAACAGCCACTTCGACCATCCCGGTCCGGTCGAGGCCGATCCGCCGCAGTCGCTGAGCCTGCGCTTTTCGCTCGGAGCGCGGTCAATCACGTACACCGGTGATACCGGCCCGAGTCCAGCCGTCGCGTCGCTGGCCCGCGAGACCGATATGCTGGTGAGCGAGGTCATCGACCTGGAGCGGATCGTCAGCGACATCCGACAGCATCGCCCTGATGCTTCCCCGCAGATGATGGACCAGATGGAGCAGCATCTTTCGGCCCATCACCTCAAGCCGGCCGACGTTGGCTCGATGGCGCAGGCTGCGGGCGTGCGGCATCTCGTGCTTACGCATTTCGCCGTGCCCGGAGCCCTGGTGGACTCGGCTGCCAATCTGCGGGCGGGGGTGCGCCAGTCGTATTCCGGGCCGCTTGATCTTGCGCGGGACCTCGCGAGCTATGATGTCGGCTGCCGCCGTACGAGCGACGCCAGACCCCCATCCCGGGGGGCTGAACGATGACGTCGCACAGCCACGCTGAGGCCATTCGGCAACTGGGCCGGGGTCTTGGCCCGGACGTGCTCGAGCGGTGCCGTGCGCTCTACGCTCCCGAGCAGGAGCCTCTGGCTGCCCGCGTGCCGGTGCGGTCGGCGGACTGCGCCTACGGGTCCGATCCGCGCCACCGCCTCGATCTCTATGGCGGGGACAGACGCGGCGATCCTGTCCCGGTGGTGCTGTTCGTCCACGGCGGAGGCTTCCTCAAGGGTGACAAGGCGGCGGATGGCTGGCCCAATGCGGCGGTCGGGCGCTGGGCCGCCGAGCAGGGCTGGCTGGGGGCGGTGATGAACTACCGGCTGGCGCCCGAGCATGTCTGGCCGGCGGGCGGCGAGGACGTGCTGGCCGCGCTCGACTGGCTGGCCGCCCACGCCGCCGAATGGGGCGGCGATGCGCGGCGGATCGTGGTGCTCGGTACCTCGGCCGGGGCGGTGCATGCCGCCGCGGCGATGCAGCTGCGGCCCGATCTGGCCGTGCGCGGGCTGGTGCTGCTCTCCGGGCTCTATGGCTACACCCCGCCCGATCCGCGCGACCTGCTCTATTACGGCGCGGCCGAGCTCTATCCCGCGCGCATGCCGCGCGCCGCGGTCGAGGCCACCGCGCTGCCGCTGCTGCTGGCCTGTGCCGAGTTCGACCCGCCGCGCTTCCAGGCCGAGTTCCTTGGCCTGATGCAGGCCCGGCTGGACCGCCATGGCAGCCTGCCGCGGACCCACTTCGCCAGTGGCCACAACCACTACACCATGGCCATGCACCTTGGCACGGCGGACCGCCGCCTCGCCGAAGAGGTGGCCGGCTTTGTCGCGCAGTGCTGCGCCTGAGCCCCCCGGCCGCCAGGTCCCCCACTCCGGAGAACCCCCGATGATCGATCGCCGTCAGCTACTTGCCGCCAGCGCCGCTCTGGCCGCCACGCCAGCCCTGGGCGCTGCCCCGAAGCCGGGCCGGGCGGCCTTTCCCAAGGGGTTCCTGTGGGGCGCGGCGACGGCCCCGCACCAGATCGAGGGCAACAACACCACCTCGGACCTGTGGTATCTCGAACACCAGCAGCCGACGATCTTCGCCGAGCCGTCCGGCGATGCCGCCAACAGCTTCCTGCTGTGGGAGCGCGATCTCGACCTGGCCCGGGCGATCGGGCTCAACACCTATCGCTTCGGGGTCGAATGGGCCCGGATCGAGCCGGTCAAGGGCGCGTTCTCGCAGGCCATGCTCGATCACTACCGGGCGATGGTGGACGGCTGTCTGGCCCGCGGCCTGACCCCGGTGGTCACCTATAGCCACTTCAGCGCGCCGCTGTGGTTCAGCGCGCAGGGCGGCTGGACCAGTCCCGAGAGCGCCGACCTGTTCGGCCGTTTTGCCGAGCGCGTAACCCGCGCGATCGGGGATCGCATCCACGCCGCAATCACCCTGAACGAGCCCAACATCCTGATCCTGCTCAAGTCGCTGTTGCCCCCGCCGGTGTGGGACATCCAGCGGCTGACCACCGAGACCGCCGCACGGCGGCTGGGCGTGCCCCGCTTCGTCTGCGGCAACGTCGCGGCGCTGTCCGACCTGCCCGAACTGCAGCGCGGCATGCTGGCCGGGCACCGCGCTGCCAGGGCAGCGATCAAGGCCGTGGCGCCGCGGCTCCCGGTGGGCGTGTCGCTGGCGATGTTCGACGATCAGGCCGCCGGCGACGTCGCGGTCCGCGACCGCATGCGCGGCGAGCTCTATGGCGACTGGCTCGCCGCGGCGCGGTCGGACGACTTCATCGGGGTGCAGAACTACGAGCGGGCGGTGTGGGGCAGCGAGGGGCGCCTGCCGCCGCCACCGGGCGCGACGCTGAACTGGAGCGGGGCCGAGGTGTATGCCCCCTCGCTGGCCGGCGCCGTGCGCTATGCCCATGCCGCCACCGGGGTTCCGGTGCTGGTGTCCGAGCACGGGGTCGGCACCCCGGACGATAGCGTGCGTGCCACGTTCATCCCCGCGGCGCTGCGCGATCTGCGCCAGGCGATGGCCGAGGGCGTGCCGGTGCTGGGCTATTGCCACTGGTCGCTGATCGACAACTTCGAGTGGATCTCGGGCTTCAAGCCCAAGTTCGGCCTGGCCAGCGTCGACCGGCAGACCTTCGTCCGCACCCCCAAGCCCAGCGCCGCGGTGCTGGGCCGCATCGCCCGGGCCAACGCGGTCTAGCCTTTGCTCGGGTTCCCCCGCAACCGACCCTAACCGGGCGCGCTGCGTTCGGCGGTCGGGCGCCGGCCGGTCATGCGCAGGTAGAAGCGCGAGAAGTACGACGTGTCGGCGAAGCCCAGTTCCCCCGCGACCTGCGTCACGCTGGCATTGGTGTAGCGCAGCAGCCGCTGCGCCTCGGCGGCGAGGCGGCGATGGATCGCCTCGAGCGGGGTGCAGCCGAGCTGGCGCAGGCACAGCCGGTGGAGCGTGCGCGGGGTCATGCCCAGCGCCGCGGCATAGAATTCCACCGGGCGATGACCGGCAAGGTGGGTCTCGACCAGCTCGCGGAACCGGCTGAGCCGCCGGTCCTCGGCGGTGGGCGGGGCCGGGGCGGGCGGCAGCGAGCGCAGCAGGGCCTCGGCCAGGGCATGGACCAGCCCGCGATCGGGCAGATCCTGCCCCAGCGCCAGCAGCTCGCCCGCCAGCAGCGCGATCCGCGCGGCGGCCTCGTCCGGCAGGGCCCCGGCTCCGCCCTCGGCGAGCAGCCGGCCGAGCGGATCGCGCGGCCCGGCGGTGCGGGCGCGGAAGGCCTGGCCCAGCGTCAGCACCCAGCCGTGGGTCGCCGGCGCGAAACGGAAGCCGTGCACCGCCCCGACCGGAATGGTGACATGGCACGGCCCGGCAAGGTCCAGACTGCGCCCGTCGAGCGCCACCGCGACATGCCCCGAGGCAACGATTAGTACCTGCGCCGAGCGATGGTGCCGATGCGGGGCGATTTCCCAGTCGTGAAGGGAACTGCGCGCCTCGATCGTCTCGATATGCACGAAATCATCGGCCTCAGCCGGGCCGGATTCGCCATAGAGGGCATAGGCTGGGATCGCTTTTGCAGGCATGGTGGATGTCCGGAAAGTACCAACGAATGACGGGTGCATGCCTTCCTCCCGAAGGCCCGCCGTGTCAAGCAGGCGTCAAGAGGACATGGGAGACGCCACAGTGAAAACGCAGGTTGCCATTATCGGCGCCGGCCCCGCCGGATTGATGCTCGGTCATCTCCTCCGCGCCGAGGGGATCGATTGCCTGGTCATCGAACGGCAGGCGCCCGACTATGTGCTGTCGCGGATCCGCGCCGGGGTGCTCGAACAGGTCACCGTCGGGATCATGGCGCGGCTCGGGCTCGATGCCCGGCTGCGGCGCGAGGGGCTGGTCGAGGCGGGCTTCAACCTGGCCGATGGCGAACGGCTGATCCGCATCGACGTGCAGGATCTGACCGGCCAGACCGTGGTGGTTTACGGCCAGACCGAGATCCAGCGCGACCTGATGGACGCCGCGCCGGAGCGCGGGCTCGAGGTGGTGTGGGAGGCAGCCGACGTGGCGCTCCACGATATCGAGGGCGACACGCCGCGCGTCACCTACACCAAGGACGGCACCAACCACGAGGTCAGCGCCCGCTTCATCGTCGGCTGCGACGGCTACCACGGCCCATCGCGCCAGGCGATCCCTGCCACCGTGGGGCGCAGCTTCGAGCGGGTCTATCCGTTCGGCTGGCTCGGCATTCTGGCGGACGTGCCGCCGTGCCACGACGAGCTGATCTATGCCAACCACGAGCGCGGCTTCGCGCTCGCCTCGATGCGCAGCCACACCCGCAGCCGCTACTACGTCGACGTGCCGCTGACCGAGAAGGTCGAGGACTGGTCCGACGCGCGGATCTGGGACGAGCTGGCGGTGCGCCTCGGCCCCGAGGCGGCGGCGAACATGACGCGCGGCCCCTCGATCGAGAAGTCGATCGCCCCGCTGCGCTCCTTCGTGTTCGAACCGATGCGCCACGGCAGCCTGCTGCTGTGCGGCGATGCCGCGCACATCGTCCCGCCGACCGGGGCCAAGGGCCTGAACCTCGCCGCCAGCGACGTGCACTATGCCGCCGAGGCGCTGGTGGGCTGGTTCAAGCGCCACGATGCCGATGCCGTGGCGGGCTATTCCGACAAGGCGCTGGCCCGGGTGTGGAAGTCCGAGCGGTTCAGCTGGTCGTTGACCAAGCTGATGCACCGCTTCCCCGAGGACGGCCCGTTCGAGCGCCGCATGCAGGTGGCCGAGCTGGACTACATCGCCACCAGCCGCGCGGCGCAGCAGGGGATCGCGGAGAACTATGTGGGACTGCCGGTTTAGGGCGACGTGATTTCCACGAACTTCTCCAAGTTCACCCGTATGCGCACTGCAAAGTCGCAGAAGAGCGCTGCCAAAGTCTCACGACGCAAAGAGCCGCGCGGAGTGTGGCAGGGCTTGGCCAGGTAGGAAAGTCTGGCTGGCGCAGCGGGGCGCTGCGGCGGGCTGCCATGGTGCGGCGCGATGATGGCTATTCTGCCCCCGAGACCTCTTGGTCATCCTGAACTTGTTTCAGGATCCATCGGGCCTTGGGAACGGTTTTCGATCTCAAGCGTGACCCATGCCGCCTTGCCGCGGCGGGCTTCACGCCTGGCGTGGAATGGATCCTGAAACGAGTTCAGGATGACCAAACAGGGGATGTTTGGTCACCGCTGATTCCCGTCAAGCCGGATGTGCCGGAGTCCTCAGAAATCCGAACATGAGCCCTTACCCGGCCAAATCATCGGCCGCCCCCCAGTCCCCCTCAATCCGCCCAGTACAGCCGCATCGGATTGTCGACCAGCAGCTTGCGCTGCAGCTCGGCCGTGGGCGCGATGCGGGGGATCATGTCGACCAGGTGCCCGTCGTCGGGGATCTCGGTGTCCATGTTGGGGTGCGGCCAGTCGGTGCCCCACAGGCAGCGGTCGGGATAGTCGGCGACCAGCGGCGCCACGGCGCTGGCGAAGGCGTCCCACGGATCGCCCGCGCCGCCCTCCTTGATCGCGTCGAGCCGGTCGGGGCAGGTGGCCTTGAACCAGATATCCGGGCGGCTGTTCAGCAGGGCGCGGAAGGCTGTCATGTCGGGTCCGTCGGGGCCCTGGCGCACGTCAGGGCGGCCCATGTGGTCGATCACCAGCGGCACCGGGATCGCGTCCATGAACGGGCGCAGCTCGTCCAGGATATCGGCCTCGAAATAGATCACCACGTGCCAGCCGGCGGGCAGGCGGCTGGCGACCTCGAGGAACTTGTCCTTGGGCGCATCGTCAACCAGCCGCTTGAGGAAGTTGAAGCGGATGCCGCGGATCCCCCCCGCATGGAGCGCGGCCAGTTCGGTTTCGCTGATCGCCGGATCGACCACGGCGACCCCGCGGGCCAGACCATTGGACCTGGCGATGGCATCGAGCGTCGCGGCATTGTCGGTGCCATGGCAGCTGGCCTGGACGATCACGTTGCGGGCAAAGCCCAGGTGATCGCGCAGCGCGAACAGCATGTCCGGCCCGGCATCCTCGGGCAGGTACTTGGCCTTGGCGCTGAACGGGAACTGCGCCATCGGCCCGAACACGTGGCAGTGCGCGTCGACCGCGCCCGGGGGCGGGGTGAAGGTGGGCTTGCTCGGGCTGGCGTGCCAGGAGGTGATGCGGTCGGTCATGGGGGCTCCCGTTGTGCGCGGGCTTTGACAAGCTCAGCCCGAGCGGGTCTCGTTCAGTTTATCGACCCCGACCCGCTCAGCCTGAGCTTGTCGAAGGTTAGGCAGAGGCATCAGCCGAACACCACCCCGTCCATCAGCTTGCGCGCGGTGCGCAGCAGGGCGGCGCTGACCACCGCGCCAGCGTCATCGACCTCCAGCACGCAGCTCATCTCGCCGGTGGGGTGTTCGACCGACAGCGTCTTGCGCGGTCCCTCGGGCACGACCGCCACCTCCGCCGCGGGCGAGCCCGGGATCAGGCAGGCGGTGGCCACCGAGACCGCGCCGAGCACGCCGATCGTGGCATGGGCGCGGTGCGGAATGAACGAACGCACGCAGACCGCACCGCCGGCGCGGGGCGGGGCGACCAGCATCATCTTGGGCACGGACTTCTCGCGCACGTCGCCCAGGTTCATCCGTTCGCCCACGGCCAGCCGGATCGCCTCGATCGTGGCCTTGAGCCCGGTATTGGCATCCAGCCAGTCGCGGTCCTCATAGCCGGTGATGCCCACGTCGGCCGCCTTCATCACCACGCAGGGCATGCCGTTGTCGATCAGGGTGACGGGCACGCCGTTGACCACGTCGACCGCGTTGCCGCTGGGCAGCAGCGCCCCGCACGACGAGCCGGCGGTATCGCGGAACTCGGTGGGGATCGGCGCGTGGGTGCCGGGTACGCCATCGATCGCGGCCTCGCCGGCATAGCTCACCACGCCGCCGGGCGTCCGCACCGTGGCGACCGCGACCTGGCCGGTGTTCTCCATGAAGATCGCCACGCGCGTTTCGTCCCCGGTGGCCGCAACCAGCCCGCGCTCGATCGCGAAGGGGCCGACGCCCGCGAGGATGTTGCCGCAGTTCTGCGCGTCGGTGACGATCGCCTGATCGACGAAGACCTGCAGGAACAGATAATCGACGTCGATCCCAGGGCGGGCGGACTTGCTGACCACGGCAACCTTGCTGGTCAGCGGATCGGCGCCGCCCATGCCATCGATCTGGCGGGGGTCGGGGCTGCCCATTACCCGCAGCAGGAAGGCATCGCGCACGGCGGGATCGGCGGGCAGGTCATCCCGCAGGAAGTAGCCGCCCTTCGACGTGCCACCGCGCATCCACATGCAGGGGGCGGAAAAACCGGTCATCCTAGCTCCGTTCGGGTCGAGCGTCGTCGAGACACGTTGCGCGCGGCGTCTCGACTACGCTCGACGCGAACGGGGATGGGGAACGGACAGCGGCCGCTCCCCTACACATACTTCAGCCCCATCTCGGCCAGCCGCTCGCGCATCTTGTACATGTCGAGCCCCAGTTCGCCGGCAGCGAGGCGGGCGCGCTTCTCGCCCTCGTTGGCCTCGCGGGCCTGGGCCGCCTTCAGGACGGCCTCGGCCTGGGCGCGCGGGACCACGCAGACGCCGTCATCGTCGGCCACGATCACGTCGCCGGGGTTCACCAGGGCATTGGCGCAGACCACCGGCACGTTGACGCTGCCGAGCGTGTTCTTGACCGTGCCCTGGGCATAGACCGCCTTGGACCAGACCGGGAACTGCATCTCGGTCAGGTCGCGCACGTCGCGCACCCCGGCGTCGATCACCAGCCCGCGGCAGCCGCGGGCCTGGGCGCTGGTGGCGAGCAGATCGCCGAAGTAGCCGTCCTCGCACGGGCTGGTCGGGGCGAGCAGCAGGATGTCGCCGGGCTGGAGCTGTTCGATCGCGACATGGACCATCCAGTTGTCGCCCGGCGGGGCGCTGATCGTCACGGCCGACCCGGCCACGCGCGCGCCGGTGTAGATCGGCCGCATGTAGGAGGCGAGCAGGCCGGTGCGGCCCTGCGCCTCGTGCACGGTGGCGACGCCGCAGGCGGCGAGCGCGTCGATCACCTCGATCGGTGCGCGTTCGATGGACTGGACTACGATCCCGCTCATGCCTGGGTCTCTCCGCTGGTGGTCTGGCAGGCGGTACCATGGTCGCCCCGCCGGGCACGGGGAAGGTGGAACACTGGCGCGGCGATTAGTTTTTGCTAAGCGTAGGACCGATGGACCTCTGGGAACTCAACCTGCGGCACCTCGCGGCGCTGGCGCGCATCGCCGATCTCGGCACGATGAGCGCCGCTGCCCAGGCGGTCAACCTGACCCAGCCGGCGCTGACCCAGGCGCTCGCCCGGATCGAGGCCGAGCTGGGCCTGCCGCTGTTCGAACGCCGGCACGACGGGATGGTGCCGACCCCCGCCGCCGATCTCCTGATTCCGCGCGTGCGCGCGGCCCAGGTGCACATTCCCGGCCCGCATGTGACGATGTCGCGGATGCGGGCGCTGCTCGCGCTGGCCGACCATGGCAGCTATAACGCGGCCGCCCTGCGCACCGGGCTGTCGCTGCCCTCGCTGCACCGGGCGATCGGCGATCTCGCACTGTCGCTGCGCCGCAAGCTGGTCGACCGGCGCGGCAAGAGCGTGGTCCTGACCGAGGCCGGCGCGGCACTGGCCCGCGCCTTCCGCCTGGCCCGGGTCGAGCTCGAGGCCGGGCTGGCCGAGATCGCCGCGCTGAACGGGCACGAGACCCGCCGGATCGTGGTCGGCGCCATGCCGCTGTCGCGCGCCAAGGTGCTGCCCGCGGCCGTGGCGCGGTTCCTGCGGCGCCATCCGCTGGTGCGGATCTCGATTGTGGAAGGATCCCGCAGCGAGCTGGTCGAGCCGCTGCGCAACGGCGCGATCGACCTGATGGTCGGCGCGCTGCGCGAGCCCCTGCTCGAGCCCGACCTGGCGCAGGAGCCGCTGTTCCACGATCGGCCCGCGATCATCGCGCGCAAGGGGCATCCGCTTGAGGGCACGACCCCGGATCTGGCGCGGCTGGCGGCCTTTTCCTGGGTCATCGCCGGCGATGGCGCGCCGCTGCGCGAGAGCTGGGCGCAGCTGTTCCGCGCGGCCGGACTGGCGCCGCCGCCGGTGCCGATCGAATCGGGCTCGGTAATGACCATCCGGCAACTGCTGATCGACAGCGACCTGCTCACCCTGCTCTCGCCCGATCAGGTCGCGGTCGAGCTCGAGGCGGGCTGGCTGGTCACGCTGGGCGAGGCGCCGCCCGGCCATGGCCGGACGATCGGCATGACCACCCGCGCCTCCTGGCGGCCCACCGCGGTCCAGGCCGAGTTCCTCGACGATCTGCGCGCGGTGGCGGGCTAGCGCCTGACCCGTCCCGCCGGTCACGCCCTCCTCAGACCGGTTCGAGCACCAGCGTCGCCGCCGCCGTGTTCGAGATCGGCAGGTGGTAGTTGCGGTGGATCTCGACCGCCGCCGGGCCAAGTGCCCCCCGGGCGGCGATCCAGTTGAGCACTTCCACCCCCTGCGTTCCGGCCAGCCGGACGATCTCCTCGATCGAATGGCGGGTCAGGGCATCGGGGTCGGCGGCGAGGTTATCGAGGCAGAAGCGGTCGTAGTCGGGGTTCATGAACCCCGCGCGTTCGCCATCGAGCTGGTGCGACAGGCCGCCGGTCCCGATCACCACGATCCGCTCGTTGCCGGGCCAGCTGGCCAGGGCGCGGTGGACCGAGCGGCCGAGCGCCAGGCAGCGCCGGGCCGAGGGCAGGGGGTGCTGCACCGTGTTGATCCCGATCGGGACCAGCCTGACCGGCCACTCCGCCGCATCGGGATAGGCCAGCTCGAAGGGGATCGAGATGGCATGATCGACCAGCATCGCCTGGCAGGTCACCGGGTCGAACTCGTCCGCGACCAGCTGTTCGATCACGTGCCAGCTCAGCGCCGGGTGTCCGGCGAAGGACTTGTAGAGCGGCAGGCCCCAGCCTTCGTCGGCATTGCGGTATTCGGCCGCCGCACCGACCGCGAAGGTCGGCATCTTGTCGAGGAAGAAGTTCAGCCCGTGGTCGTTCGAGAACACCACGGCGACGTCGGGGCGCATCGCCTCGAGCCATTCGCGGACCGGCGGGAAGCCGTCGAAGAACGGCTTCCAGTAGGGCGTCTCCTGGTCGCCGCGGTGGATCGCGCCGCCGATCCCGGGGACGTGGCTGGTGAAGTAGGCGCCGACGAGCTCAGCCATGACGGGCCTCCGCGACCGATTGTTCATAAGACTGCCCGCGCCCCTGGGCGAGCAGCATGGCCTTGAACCCCTCGACCGGGAGGCCGGTCTGCAAGGCGCCGATATCCTGCACGCCCAGCCCGAGGATGCCGGCCAGCTTGGCGAGGTAGTAGATGTTGCCCCCGGCCGCGATCATGCCGAGCACGTCGCGCTCGGCGACGGCCTTACGCTGGGCCGGGGTGAGCGAGAAGCGGGCGCAGTAGGCGTCCTCGTCGGCGGCGAAGGCCTCGCGGTTTGCGCGCTCGTTGAAGGAGAAGCACATTGCGTTGAGCTGATAGCCCTTCTGCGCGGCCGAGCCGTCGAACAGCACCGTGCCGGGGATCGACGCGGTGGGCGGAGGGGCGGTGAGGGTATCGGGCATCGGCGGCTCCCATGCGTTTGTGCTGCAAGGGTGCCGCAGTCCGCGCCGGTTTCCTTGACCTGGATCAATCCCGCCATCCCGGGCCGCCGATCCGCCGCAGGATCGACCACTTCGATAGTCAAATAGCCTGAGCTTATGGGGCGCCGCGGTTTTCGATTTGCGGACGGGCGGGGCAGCGGACAAGTCAGGCCGATGCAGTCCACCCTTGCCCTGATCGGCTTCGGCGAAGCCGGTGCGACCTTTGCCGGCTCCGCCGGCTGGGGCCCGGCGGCGCGGGCCTGGGACCTGGCGGCCGAGCGCCGCGCCGCGGCTGCCGCCGCCGGGCTGACGCCGGCCGGCTCGGCCGAAGAGGCCCTGGCTGCGGCCCCGCTCGTGCTGTCGCTGGTCACCGCCGATCAGGCCCTCCCTGCCGCCACGGCCTATGCCCCGGCGCTGGCTCCCGGGGCGCTGTGGTGCGACATGAATTCGGTGGCCCCCGGGACCAAGCGCGCCGCAGCGGCCGCGGTCACGGCGGCGGGGGGGCGCTATGTCGACGTGGCCGTGCTCGCGCCGGTCGATCCGGCGCGGCTGGCGGTGCCGCTGCTGCTCGCCGGCGAGGCGGCGGACGCGGCCGCGGCAGCGCTGGCGGCGGCCGGCTTCACCCGGATCCGGGTGGTCGGCGCGGAGATCGGCCGGGCCAGCGCGATCAAGATGATCCGCTCGGTCATGGTCAAGGGGATCGAGGCGCTGACCGCCGAGATGATGCAGGCCGCCGCGGCCGCCGGGGTCGCCGACGAGGTGCTCGCCTCGCTTGACGCCAGCGACAAGGCGCAGCCGTGGCAGGACCGCGCGGCCTACAACATCGAGCGGATGGTCACCCACGGCGCGCGGCGCGCGGCCGAGATGGCCGAATCCGCGCGCACGCTGCGCGAACTCGGCATCGCGCCGGCCATGACCGAGGGCACCGTGCGGCGCCAGGCCGAAATGGCCGGACGGACCGACCTGCTGCTGCCGGGCAGCGCAAGAACCACGAAGGGAGCGAGGGCGTGAGCCTGATCATCGACTGCCATGGCCACTACACCGTGCTGCCCAAGGCCCACGACGAATGGCGCGAGGCCCAGAAGGCGGCGTTCAAGGCGGGGACGCCCTGTCCGCCCTATCCCGAGATCTCCGACGACGTGATCCGCGAGACGATCGAGGCCAACCAGCTGCGCCTGCTCAAGGAGCGCGGCGCCGACATGACGATCTTCTCGCCCCGGGCCAGCGCCATGGCCCCGCACGTCGGCGACCAGAGCGTCGCGGTGACGTGGGCGCAGGTCTGCAACGACCTGATCGCCCGGGTGGTCGGGCTCTATCCCGAAACCTTCGCCGGGGTCTGCATGCTGCCGCAGTCGCCCGAGGCCGACATGACCAGCTCGATCGCCGAGCTGAAGCGCTGCGTCGAGCAGCTCGGCTTCATCGGCTGCAACCTCAACCCCGATCCGGGCGGCGGGCACTTCAGGCACCCGCCGCTGACCGACCCGTTCTGGTTCCCGTTCTACGAGGCGATGTGCGAGCTTGACGTGCCCGCGATGATCCACGTCTCGGGCAGCTGCAACCCGGCGATGCATGCGACCGGGGGCTACTACATCGCGGCCGACACGATCGCCTTCATGCAGCTGCTGGAAGGCGATCTGTTCAGCCGTTTCCCGACCCTGCGCTTCATCATCCCGCACGGCGGCGGGGCGGTGCCCTATCACTGGGGCCGCTACCGCGGGCTGGCCGACATGCTGAAGAAGCCCGACCTGCAGACCCACCTGATGAACAACGTGTTCTTCGATACCTGCGTCTACCACCAGCCCGGGATCGACCTGCTGGCCGACGTGATCGACAACAAGAACATCCTGTTCGGCAGCGAGATGGTCGGCGCGGTGCGCGGGATCGACCCGACCACCGGCTTCTACTTCGACGACACCAAGCGCTACATCGACGCGCTCGACATCACCGAGGCCGAGCGGCACGCGATCTTCGAGGGCAATGCCCGCCGCGTCTTCCCGCGTCTGGACGCCAAGCTGAAGGAGAGGGGCCTGTGAGCGATCCCCGCCAAGACATCCACGCCTATCTCGCCGAGTTCGACGATATCCCGGGCACGCGGGTCTTCACCGCGGCGCGGGCGCGCAAGGGGTACTGGATCAACCAGTTCGCGATGAGCCTGATGAAGCCCGCCAACCGCGATCGCTTCAAGGCCGACGAGCGCGCCTACCTCGATGAATGGTCGATCTCCGAGGAGGCCAAAGAGGCCGTCCTTGCCCGCGATTACAATCGCCTGCTCGATCTGGGCGGAAACGTTTATTTCCTCTCCAAGCTGTTCTCCACCGACGGGATCAGCTTTGCCGAGGCGGTCTCGACCATGACCGACATGACCTTTCCGGAATACCGCGAGATGATGATGCGGGGCGGCCGTTCGCCCGAGGGCAACCGCTCGATCAAAGGGAACTACTGAGATGGCCAAGATCGTTGCCGGCGTGGGCTCGAGCCACGTGCCCCTGCTGGGTGTCGCGGTCGATCAGGGCAAGTGGCAGGACGACTACTTCGGCCCGATCTTCCAGGGCTACGAGTGGACGCGCCAGTGGGAGGCGGAGACCAAGCCCGACGTGGTGATCCTGGTCTACAACGACCATGCCTCGGCCTTCGATGCCAATATCATCCCGACCTTCGCGATCGGTTGCGGCGAGCGCTACAAGTCGGCCGACGAGGGCTGGGGGCCGCGGCCGGTGCCCGACGTGGAAGGCCATGCCGACCTTGCCTGGCACATTGCCCAGAGCCTGATCCTTGACGATTTCGACATGACCATCATCAACGAGATGGATGTCGACCACGGGCTGACCGTGCCGCTGTCGATGATGTTCGGCCAGCCCGAGAAGTGGCCGGTCAAGGTCGTGCCGCTGGCGGTCAACGTGGTCACCTATCCGGTGCCCTCGGGCAACCGCTGCTGGGCGCTGGGCGAGGCGATCGCGCGCGCGGTGGCCAGCTTCCCCGAGGACCTCAAGGTGCAGATCTGGGGTACCGGCGGGATGAGCCACCAGCTGCAGGGTCCGCGCGCCGGCCTGCTCAACCGCGAATGGGACAACCGCTTCCTCGACATGCTCGAGGCGGACAACGACGACGTGCGCCACATCCCCCACATCGAATACCTGCGCGAGACCGGCAGCGAGGGCATCGAGATGGTGATGTGGCTGATCATGCGCGGCGCGCTGGGCAAGACGGTCAGGCGGCTCAACCGGCATTACCACATTCCCTGTTCCAACACCGCCATCGGGCACATCGTGCTCGAACCGGCGGACTGACACCGTTCCACCCTGCCGGTCCCGTGGCATGCCGCGGGGCCGGCCTTTTTTGGCTTCCATCAGAACAAGGACCCGACCATGCGCATCGCTCTGGCTGGTGCCGGCGCCTTCGGCGAAAAGCACCTCGACGGCCTCAAGAACATTCCGGGGGTCGAGATCGTCTCGATCATCAGCCGCACGGCCGAGCAGGCCGCCGCGGTGGCCGCCAAGTACGGTGCCAGGCACAGCTCGACCGAGTTGGAGGACGCGCTGGCCCGCGACGACGTCGATGCGGTGATCCTCTGCACCCCCACCCAGATGCACGCGGTCCAGGCGATCGCCTGCATGGACGCGGGCAAGCACGTGCAGGTGGAGATCCCGCTGTCCGACAGCTGGGCCGATGCCGAGGCCGTGGTGGCCAAGCAGCAGGAGACCGGGCTGGTCTGCATGGTCGGCCATACCCGCCGCTTCAACCCTTCGCACCAGTACGTGCACAACAAGATCGTCGCGGGCGAGTTCGCGGTCCAGCAGATGGACGTGCAGACCTACTTCTTCCGCCGCAAGAATATGAACGCCAAGGGTGAGCCGCGGAGCTGGACCGATCACCTGCTGTGGCACCACGCCGCCCACACGATCGACCTGTTCGCCTACCAGTCGGGTCGCATCGTGACCGCCAACGCGATCCAGGGGCCGAAGCACCCGGAACTGGGCATCGCCATGGACATGTCGATCCAGCTCAAGGCCGAGACCGGGGCGATCTGCACGCTCTCGCTGTCGTTCAACAACGATGGCCCGCTGGGCACGTTCTTCCGCTACATCGGCGATACCGGGACCTACATCGCCCGCTACGACGATCTGGTGAACGGCAAGGAAGAGCCGATCGACGTGTCCCGGGTCGATGTCAGCATGAACGGCATTGAGCTGCAGGACCGCGAGTTCGTCGCCGCGATCCGCGAGGGCCGCGAGCCGAACAGCTCGGTCGGCAAGGTGCTCGACTGCTACCGCGTGATCGGTGAGCTGGCCGAAAGCCTCAAGGCGCAGGACGGCTGGTCGTAGGCCGGGCGGCATTCCGGGCGCGCCCGGAATGCCGGTTCTCGCAGGGGGGGCTGGTGGGGCACTCTGTCCGGCTTCCCGGTCACTGACCCCGCCTTCGTTGTCGCCCCGGACTTGATCCGGGGCAGGGCTTGCTTCCGCTTGGCCCATCCCCGGGCAAGGTCAAGCCCGTCCCGGGTCAGGCCCGTCCCGGGTCAAGCCCGTCCCGGGTCAAGCCCGGGATGACGAGAGAGTGTGGCTGAGCGAGCCTGTGGTTGCGCAAAGCATGCCTCTGGCGGGACGCCTTAGAGCAGCAGTAGCGCCACCCCCAGCGAGGCGATGAAGCTCACCACTGTGGCGGCCAGCACCGGGATCGCCGGGCGCAGGCCGGTCTGCATCAGCAGGTCGAGCCGGCTGCGCATGGCCGTGGCGATCACCGCGATCAGCAGCAGCCCCTTGGACAGGGCCAGGGCATTGCTGCCCAGCACCGGCGGCACCGGCACCAGCGAGTTGACCAGCACCACGGCGAAGAACGCGGTGATGAACCAGGGTAGCGCCAGCCGCCGCCAGAGCGTGCGCCGGGCGCCGGAATCGGGTTCGCCGATCGCCAGGCCGGTGATCACCACCACCGGGGCGAGGAGGGCCACGCGCGAGAGCTTGACGATCGTCGCATAACTGCCCGCTGGCTCCGAAAAGGCATAGCCGCCGCCGATCGCCTGCGCGACGTCATGGATCGAGGCGCCGATCAGGAATCCGGCCTGCTGGTGCGACAGCTGCAGGTAGCCGGCCAGGATCGGATAGAGCGACATGGCGACGGCGCTGGCCAGCGACACCCCGACGAGGGTGATCGCGAACTGGGTCTGGGGCAGTCGCTCGCGCCCGATGATCCCGTAGAGCGCCATGGCCGCGCTTGCCCCGCAGATCGCCGTGGCGCCGCCGGCGAGGATTCCGGTATAGCTGGACTGGCCGGCGAGACGGGCGGCGATCACCCCGGCGAAGAAGGTCAGCGCCATGACGCCGACCAGCCCGGCGAAGGGTTCGGGGCCGAGCGAGCCGATCTGGCCGAAGGTGACCTGGAAGCCCAGCAGCACCACGCCCAGCCGCAGGCAGGTGCGCGAGGCGAAATCGAGCCCGCGGTGGCTGCGCGGCTCGCGCGCCACGAAGCTCATCGACAGGCCGATCAGCAGCCCCAGCAGGATGATCGGGAAGTGATAGTGCTCGGCCAGCCAGGCCGCGGCGCCGGCGGCAATCGCGCAGATGGTCAGACCGGGCAGGATCGAATCGCGCGGCGCATCGGGCGCGCGCGGCGCGGGGGCCTGCTCGGCCAGGTGCAGCTCGCCGAACAGGTCGGCGGCCGAGGGCAGCGAATCCCAGTCAATCTCCTGACGTGCCACGGCCGTCCAATGCTCCCGCTGTCCGCGGTTTCTGTCCCACGGTGTCATGCCCTCTTCCCTTAAGCTGCCAAGTGGCTAGTCTGCAAGGCGCAAGCGCTGCCGCGAGCGCAGCGAGGGAGAGCCGAGATGACCAGTAGCCAGGCCAACGGAGTGATGCGCGGGGCCGCGCTGGGGCTGGTGGCGCTGCTGTTCCTGGGCAATGCGCTCAACTATGTCGACCGGCAGGTGCTGGCGCTGCTCAAGCCCACGCTCGAGGCCGAGTTCGGCTGGACCGATGGCGACTATGCCCACCTCGGTTCGTCGTTCCAGTTCGCCGCCGCCGGGGTGCTGCTGTTCGTCGGCTGGTTCGTCGACCGGCTCGGCGTGCGCGTTGCCTATGCCATCGCCGTGACGGTGTGGAGCATGGCCGGGATGGGCCATGCCCTGGCCCAGACGGTGCAGCAGTTCGTGGCGGCGCGGATCGTGCTGGCGGCGGGCGAATCCGTCAGCACCCCGGCCGGGCTCAAGGCCGCTGCGCTCTATCTCCCGGCGGGTGAGCGCAACCTCGCGATCGGGCTGATCAACACCGCGCCCAACATCGGCGCGATCCTCACCCCGCTGCTGATCCCGCCCTTCGCGCTGGCGTTCGGCTGGAAGGCCGCCTTCGTGGTGACCGGCGCGCTCGGCTTCCTCTGGCTGGCCGGCTGGCTGGCGGTGACGCGCCAGCTGAAGGTGATCGGCAACGTGCCTGAACGCGCCCCGGTAGCCTGGGGCGAGCTCCTGTCCGACCGGCGCAGTTGGGCGGTGATCGGGGCCAAGTTCTGCACCGATGCGGTCTGGTGGTTCGTCCTGTTCTGGATGCCCGATTTCTTCAACCGGCAGTTCGCCATGGGGCAGGGCCGGCTGGGCTGGCCGATCGCGATCATCTTCACCCTCGCGGCGCTGGGAGCCCTGACCTCGGGGGCGCTGTTCCCGCTGCTGCGCGCCCGCGGGTTCAGCGTCAATGCCGCCCGCAAGAGCTCGATGCTGTTCTATGCCCTGGTCGTGCTGGCCATGCCGTTGGCGCTGGTGACCGCCAACCCGTGGCTCGCCGCCGTGCTGATCGGCCTCGGCCTGTTCGCCCATCAGGGCTTTTCCACCAACATTTTCGGCATGACCGCCGATATCGTGCCCGGCACCCGCGTGGCGACGGTGATCGCCATGGGCGCGCTGGCCGGCAACCTGTCGGGTGCGGGGATCATCGAACTGGCGGCCTGGTCGCTCGAGAACGCCTATGGCTATGTGCCGATGTTCGCGATCTGCGGCAGCGCCTATCTGGCCGCGCTGGCGGTGATCCACCTGCTGGTCCCGCGGCTGGTCCCCGCCGTGGCCGATTGACCGCCCGGGCGGTGCGGCGGCGGTTGCGCCGCGGTCAGGCCTCTTCCTGAACCAGCCGCAGCAGGCTGCCGTCGGGATCGATCAGCGCGCCGACCAGGCCGCCCCAGGGCTCGCGCCGCGGGGCATGGGTGCGCGGCCAGCCGGTGCGCGCCTCCGGCACGCCGCTGGCCAGGATCAGGGCATGGAACGCGGCCACATCGTCCAGGCGCAGGCAGCAGCTGAAGGCGCTCTGCGCCGGATCCAGACCGGGATAGGGGAAGAACTCCAGGACCAGTCCGCCGCGCTCGAGGATCATCCAGCCCGGATCGCGGTAGGATTCGCTGAAGCCCAGGCGGGCATAGAACGCCAGGGTCGCCGCGAAATCGCGCGAAGGCAGGTTGGGGGTGGCATGATCGGTCATCGGCAAGCGGCCTCCGCGCGGCACTGTGCCGCGTTTTTGCGGCGCGGGCCAGAGCGCGGCGGCTGCCCCGGAGGCGCGCTCTGGCCCGCGCCGGCGGGAAAACAGGGAACCCCGCCACCTTGCGGTGACGGGGTTCCGGGGCGACCCGAAGCTTGCGCCCGGGCTAGGGGGGTCAGAAGTTCACGCGGCCGATGATGCCCCAGTAGCGGTCGGCATCGCGCGGGATCTGGTAGCGGTAGGCGCCGCTCGGTCCGCCGGTGCTGATCGCCGCGATGTAGCTCTGGTCGAACAGGTTGCGCACCACCAGGCTGAGCTTGAACTTGTCCTCGGCGTCCACCACCGAGATCCCGGCGTTGACGATGCCGTAGGCGCCGATCGAGGTGGCGTTGCGGATCACCGGATCGGGGGTGAGGAACAGGCTCTGGCTCGACTGGTAGGTGCCCTGGAGGTTCAGGGCGATGTCGATCGGACCGCCCAGGCGGATGCGGTAGTCGGCATTGACGCTGCCCTTGAACTTCGGCGCGAAGGGCAGGGTGGTGCCATTGGCGACGATGTCGTTGGGGGTGCGCACCGGCGGCGGGTTGAACTGGTCGATCTGGGCGTCGGTGAAGGCCGCGCCACCGCTGATCGTCAGATCGCGCGAGGGACGGTAGGCCAGGTCGAATTCGACGCCGCGGGTCGAGACCGTGCCGGCGTTGGTGAAGCGGGCAATGGTGTTGGTCACCCCGTTGATCACCAGCGTATCCGGGTTGTTGGCCTGGAAGTTGTGGTACTTGGCATAGAACCCGGCGATGTTCAGCGTCAGCGCGCCGCCCAGCAGAGTGTTCTTCAGGCCGATCTCGAAGGCATCCGAGGTTTCCGGCTCCAGCGCCTTCAGCCCGGTCGGCTGGAGGTTGAAGAACAGGTTGAACGCCGGCCCCTTGTAGCCGCGGGTGTAGGTGGCATAGCTCATCACCTGGTCGCTGACGTCGAACTGCAGGCCGGCCCGGCCCGACACGTTGTTGGCCGTCGTGCCCGTGGTCAGCGGGACGCCGTTCGTGGCCGAGGCGGCCGCCGTCTGCGCGGCGCCAGGCGCCAGGCCTGCGGCGATCCCGTTCAGGTAGGCGTTCCACACACCGGCATCGAACGGCGGGTTGGAGGCCAGATTGCCGGCGCTGGTGATGCGGATGAACTTCTCGTCCAGCCGGTCGTGGGTATAGCGCAGGCCGCCGATCAGGCGGAAGCGCGCCGAGACGTTCATGGTCGCCTGGGCGAAGAAGGCCATGTTCTTCGCGGCATTCGAGTAGGTCGCCTGGCCGAAGGCATTGACCGACGGTGCGGCAAGGCTGCTGCTGCACGGGGTCAGCACCCCGGTGGGCAGCGTGGCCCCGACGGCCGCGTTGCAGATCACGTTGTCGCGGCGGAAGACCCGCTCGGTGAAGGTGTAGGCGTAATAGGCGCCCGCGACATAGTCGATGAACTGGCCGCCCGGCGAGGCGATGCGCAGCTCCTGACTGAAGCTCCAGCCGGTCTGCGGTCCGGTGTCATGCAGCTGCGGGACACCGATGTAGGCCTGCGGATAGAAGTCGCCGTCGCGGATCTCGTTGTTGGCGAAGTTGCGATAGGCGGTGATCGAGGTCAGCGTGTGATCGCCGATCCCGGCATCGAGCTGGCCGGAGAAGCCATAGCCGGTCTCGATCGTGCGGGTCACCAGGTTCTGGTTGATCGTGCGGCTGTCGGCCCCGCGCAGCGTGGGCAGGACCGTCTGGATCAGCGCCAGGTTGGTGGTGTTGACCGCGCCCGGCGTGCTCGAGGTCGCGCCGAACAGCGGCGGCCCACCGATCACGTCGGCGCAGCAATCATCGTCGTTCTTGTGGTAGTCGCCGATCAGCGTGAACTTGGCGTTCTCGCCCAGATCGGCCTGCAGGATCGAGCGGATGCCCCAGTGCTCGAAGCCATTGACGCGCCGATTCACGTTCGGGGCAACGTTGAAGATGTTGCCGTCGTACTTGTTGTAGAACAGCGTCGTGCGCGTGCGCACGGTGGGGCTGATCGGCAGGTCGACCGAGCCGCGGGCGCGGAACTCGTTGCCGTTGCCGCCGAAGTAGGCCGCCTCGGCATTGCCGCCGACCGTGTCGCCCGGCATGACCGAGACGATATTGATCACGCCCGCGCTCGCGTTGCGGCCGAACAGCGTGCCCTGCGGGCCGCGCAGCACTTCGAGCCGGGCAACGTCGGCCAGGTCGCTGAAGGCTTCGGCCGCCCGGCTGAGCACCACGCCGTCGAGCACGGTGGAGACCGAGGGCTCGACCGCGATCGAGAACGAGGTGGTGCCGAGCCCGCGCAGGAACAGCGTCTGGTTGAGCGAGGTGCCCGCCTTCACGAAGTTGAGCGAGGGGACCAGCGCGGTGGCGCCTTCCAGGCTCGAGCGCGAGGCATTGGCGACCGCATCGCCCGACAGGACCGACACGGCAACCGGCACGTCCTGCAGCCGCTCGGTGCGGAGCTGGGCGGTCACGACGATCTCGGCGCCGATCTGTTCATCGGCCGGAGCCTGCTGCGCGAGTGCCGGGGTGGCCGCCATGGCCAGGCTGGCGACAGTGCTGAAAAGCATGAATTTCATAGGTTTCCTCCCACTCCAGTCCGGCAGGCCGGTCCCTGTGTGTGCGGGCGACCTACCGTGGCTTGATCCGCAGGGCAAAGAACCAGCGGTGCCACTTGTAGTCCTTGAAATGCTTTGGGCAGGCCGATATGTCAAGCGGTGTCATACACGATGCGACCGAGCGTGAACGAGGCGCCGGAGCTGGCGGTGAGGTGGACTGGAGTGGGCGTGGAAACGGGATTTGTGGCGCGGGAGGACGGGTTCGACCTGCGATTCGCCGGCCGGACCGTGCTGCGCCACCGCCCGGCCTGTCCGGCGGTGGCGATCGGCCGGGGCGATCCGGCGATCACCATGTTCCGCGGCAACTATCGAATCGAGGACAGTCCCGAGCCCCTGGCCGCGCCTGCCGACTGGGCGCTGTACGAAGACGCGGTGGTCCTGTCGGACCGGGCCGGTCCCGCCGTGCGGCTCGGCCTCGTCGGCAACCGGCTGACGGTCGCCGCGCTGCGCCCCGGGGCCGACCGGCTCACGGTGCGCTTCGCGGCCGAGCCGGACGAGGCCGTCTGGGGCGGCGGCGAGCAGATGAGCTACCTCGCGCTCAACGGCCGCCGGTTCCCGATCTGGACCAGCGAACCCGGGGTCGGCCGGGACAAGTCCACCGCCTTGACCCGGCGGATGGACGAGGAGGGCATGGCCGGCGGGGACTACTGGACGACCAACTATCCCCAGCCGACCTTCCTCACCGCACGCTGGCTGGCGGTGCATCTGGCCGAGGCCTGCTACAGCGTGCTCGATTTCACCGATCCGGCGCACCACGTGGTCGAGGCGTGGCGGAGCGAGGCGGTGTTCGAGCTGTTCGCGGATACCGGCCCCATCGGCCTGGTGGGCCAGCTGTCCACCCGGTTCGGCCGCCAGCCTGAACTGCCCGACTGGGCGATCGGCGGGGCGATCGTCGGGCTGAAGGCCGGGACGGACAGCTTCGCGCGGCTCGAGCGGTTCCTGGCCGCCGGGACTGCGGTGTCCGGGCTATGGTGCGAGGACTGGGCCGGCATCCGCGAGACCAGCTTTGGCCGCCGCCTGTTCTGGGACTGGCACGTTGGCGCGCGCAGCGCGGCGCGCTATCCGGACCTGACCGCTCGCATCGCGGCGCTGCGCGAGCGGGGAATCCGCTTCCTCGCCTATGCCAATCCCTACCTGGCGGCCGATGGCGACCTGTTCGCCGAAGGCCTGGCCGGCGGCCATTTCGCGCTGCGGCAGGACAGCGACGAGGTCTACCTTGTCGATTTCGGCGAATTCGACTGCGGCGTGGTCGATTTCACCCGGGCCGAGACCCGGGCCTGGTTTGCCGAAAGGGTGCTGGCCCGCGAGATGCTCGATCGCGGCATGGCCGGGTGGATGGCCGATTTCGGTGAGTATCTGCCCACCGACGTGCGGCTGGCCGATGGCTCGGATCCGATGGAGGCGCACAACCGCTGGCCGGTGCTGTGGGCCGAGGTCAACGCCATGGCGCTGGCCAGCCGCGGGCTCACCGGCGAGGCGCTGTTCTTCATGCGCGCCGGCTATTCCGGCGTGCAGGCGCAGTGCCCGCTGCTCTGGGCGGGCGACCAGTCGGTGGACTTCACCCGGCATGACGGGATTGGCACTGTGCTCACCGGGGCGCTTTCGGCCGGTCTGGTCGGCAATGCCTACAGCCATTCGGACTGCGGCGGTTACACCTCGCTGCACGGCAATGTCCGCAGCGCCGAGCTGCTGCGGCGCTGGGCAGAACTGGCTGCCTTCGCGCCGGTGATGCGCAGCCACGAGGGCAACCGCCCCGACGACAACCTGCAGTACGATTCCGCCCCCGAGCTGCTCGCCTGCTTCGCCCGCTGGAGCCGGGTCCACGCCGCCCTCGCGCCCTATGTCCGCCACCTCGCCGGCGAGGCGCGGGCAACCGGCCTGCCGCTGCAGCGGCCGCTGTTCCTCCACTATCCCGCAGACCCGGCGCTGCATGCGGTGCAGGACCAGTATCTCTACGGTGCCGACCTGCTGGTCGCCCCGGTGATCGAGGCCGGGCAGACTGCGCGCCCGGTCGTGCTGCCGGGCGAGGGGGTCTGGCGCCATGTCTGGAGCGGGGCGGACCTGGCCGCCGGTACTCACGTGGTCGCCGCGCCGTTTGACCAGCCGCCCGTGTTCTACCGGCCCGACAGTGCCTTCGCCGCGCTGTTCGCCGCCCTGCCGGAGGCGCTGGCCGCATGAGCGAGCGCGCCAATATCCGCGATGTCGCCGCGCGGGCGGGCGTGGCGGTCAAAACCGTCAGCCGCGTGCTCAACGGCCACCCCTATGTCAGCGCCGAAACGCGCAGCCGGGTCGAGGCGGCGATGGCCGCGCTCGAGTTCCGGCCAAGCGTGGCGGCGCGGATCCTGTCGGGCGGCAAGTCCAACCAGATCGCGCTGATCTATGACAACCACAGCCCCTACTACATGTTCCAGATCCAGACCGGCTGCTGGGACCTGTGCCGCGAGAAGGGGGTGCGCCTGCTGGCCCAGCCGGTCGACGTGGCCGATCCGCTGGTTGGCGAGCAGGTACGCGGGCTGGTCAGCGAGAGCCACGTCGACGGCATCATCCTGTCCTCGCCGGTGACCGATTGCGAGGCCGTGCTCAAGGCGCTCGACGCGATGGACATTCCGTTCGTGCGGATCTCGCCGGGGACCAATCATGCCCTGACCAGCTCGGTCTTCATGGACGACGCGCAGGCCGCGGACGACATGACCACCCACCTGATCAATCTTGGCCACCGCCGGATCGGTTTCATCAAGGGCCATCCCAACCACATGGCCTCGGACGATCGCCTGTTCGGCTACCGCCGCGCGCTTGACCGCGTGGGCATCGCCTTCGAGCCGGCGCTGGTCTGCGACGGCGCGTTCGATTTCGATTCCGGCGTCCGCGCCGGGCATGATCTGCTGGACCAGCCGATCCCGCCAACCGCGATCTTCGCCGCCAACGACGACATGGCCGCCGGCGTGCTGGCCGTGGCCCACGATCGCGGCATCCCCGTGCCGGGGCAGCTTTCGGTTGCCGGGTTCGACGATACGACCCTGGCCCGGACGGTTTGGCCCCCGCTGACCACGATCCACCAGCCGATGGCCGAGCTGGCGCGGACGGCCACCGCGATCCTCATCGAAGGCGGCGAGATCTGCCATCGCCGCCTGCCCCATACCCTTGTCGAGCGCGGCTCCGTCGCGCCCCCAGTCAGGAACCCTGCATGAGCGAACTGCCCCTCCCGCCAGCCACCCGCCGGCTGGGTGCTTCCGATCTTGTCGTCTCGCCGATCGCGTGGGGGATGTGGCGCCTGGCCGACAACGGCCGCACCGCGCGCGAGGCTGCGGCATTGGTCCATGCCGCGCTTGATGCGGGGATCACCCTGCTCGACACGGCCGACATCTATGGCTTCGATGGGGCCGCCGGGTTCGGGGATGCCGAAGCCCTGCTGGGCGAGGTGTTCGCTGCCGAGCCCGGCCTGCGTGCGCGCATGGTGCTGGCGACCAAGGGCGGCATCTGTCCGCCGCTGCCCTACGACCAGAGTTCCGGCTATCTGTCGGCGGCGATCGAGGCTTCGCTGCGCCGCCTGCGGACCGAGCAGGTCGATCTGTGGCAGATCCATCGGCCCGACATTCTCGCCCATCCGCAAGAGGTGGCGCGGACGCTGGATGACGCGGTGGCCAGCGGCAAGATCCGTACGCTCGGCGTATCCAACTTCACCATGCAGCAGACCGAAGCGCTGCAGCATTTCCTCGGCCACAAGCTGGCCACCACCCAGCCCGAGATCAGCCCGTTGCGGATCGCCTGCCTCGAGAACGGCGAACTGGACCAGGCCATGCGGCTTGGCCTGACGCCGCTGGCCTGGTCGCCACTGGGCGGTGGCCGGCTGGCCGCGCCTGCCACCCCGCGCGAGCAGGCGGTGGCGGCCGAGCTTGACCGCATCGGCGCCGCGCAGGGCGTATCGCGCACCGTGGCCGCCTATGCCTGGCTGATGGCCCATCCCGCCGGGATCGTACCGATCGTTGGCTCGCAGCAGCCTGAACGGATCGCCGAGGCGACGCAGGCGGCCCATGTCCGTTGGACCCGTCAGGACTGGTACGCGGTGCTGGTCGCCGCCCGGGGCGAGCGGCTGCCTTAGGGCGGCGGTGCGATCGAAGAACGAAGGAGAGGGATGATGGCCGGACCGCAATGTGAAATCGCCTGGTTCTCGGCGCTGTGCGACGACGACTACGAGTTTCTTGGCGTCCCCGACAAGTATCTGCAATCAAGCTGGGAGCATTGCCGCAACATCGTGCTGCGGGCCGAGGAAGGCGGGTTTGACAACATCCTGCTGCCGTCGGGCTATCAGCTCGGTCTCGATACCACCGCCTTTGCCGCGGCGGTGGCGACGCAGGTGCGGCGCATCAAGCTGCTGTGGGCAACGCGCATGGGCGAGGACTGGCCACCCCAGCTGGCCCGGCGCATCGCCACGCTCGACCGCATCCTCGGGCCCAACGCAGCCGGCACCGGCGGGCGGCTCAACGTCAACATCATCTCGTCCGACATGCCGGGGGAAACGATCGCCTCGGGGCCACGCTATGCCCGCGCGACCGAGATCATGACAATCGTCCGCACCCTGCTGAACGGCGAGCACCTCGATTTTCAGGGTGAGTTCTTCAAGCTCAAGCTCGATCCGCCGCGGATCGGGACGATTTCCGGCAAGTGCCCGGCGTTCTACTTCGGCGGTCTCAGCCATGAAGCCCGCCAGTGCGCCGCCGAGGCGAGCGACGTCTACCTGATGTGGCCCGACACGCTGGACAAGGTGCGCGAGACGATCGCCGACATGAAGGCTCGCGCCGCCACCTTCGGCCGCACCCTGAAGTTCGGCTACCGCGTCCATGTGATCGTCCGCGAAACCGAGGACGAGGCGCGGGCCTATGCCGACCGGCTGCTGTCGAAGCTGGACGAGGAGGCGGGCCGGGCGATCCGCGAGAAGTCGCTCGATGCCAAGAACTTCGGCGTCCAGCGCCAGCAGGAGCTGCGCGGGGCGGCGGATGGCGACGGGTTCGTCGAGGAGAACCTGTGGACCGGGATCAGCCGCGCCCGCTCCGGTTGCGGCGCCGCGATTGTCGGCACGCCCGATCAGGTCCTGGCCAAGCTGCGCGCCTACCAGGCCGAGGGGATCGAGGCTTTCATCCTGTCGGGCTACCCGCACATGCAGGAGGCCGACCTGTTCGCCCGCTATGTGCTGCCGCAGATCCAGCACGGGCCGCTGGTGCTGTGAGCAGCACGGTCCCCAAAGGACGGGCTGTGGCGGGGGCGATCGCTGCTATGGTCAAGGCGACTGGATAAATTGGACTAACCAATTGACGGGCAGGGGACTGTCGCTTAGCAGGCTCCTCGCCCCCGGGAGCGAGGGATGGGCGGGTCTACCGCGAGGATCTTTGGCACATGGTGCAGAACGTGACCCTGCTGGATGGTTCCACCTTCGACCTGCTCGTGGTCGGCGGAGGGATCAACGGCGTCGGGATCGCCCGCGATGCGGTCGGCCGCGGGCTCAGCGTCCTGCTGGTCGAGCGCGACGATCTGGCCGCGCACACCTCCTCTGCCAGCACCAAGCTGATCCACGGTGGGCTGCGCTATCTCGAATACTACGAATTCCGGCTGGTGCGGGAATCGCTGCAGGAGCGCGAACGGCTGATCCGGATCGCCCCGCACATCTCCTGGCCGCTGCGCTTCGTCCTGCCCCAGCCCGAGGGCGGGCGGCCGGGCTGGATGATCCGCATCGGGCTGTGGCTCTACGATCACCTCGGCGGGCGCCAGTCGCTGCCTGCCTCGCAGGGCGTCGACCTGGCTGATCCCCGCTGGGGGGCCGGACTGAAGCCCGGGCTGAAGCGCGGCTTCGCCTATTCCGATGCGTGGGTCGACGATGCCCGGCTGGTGGTGCTCAACGCGATCGATGCGGCCGAGCGTGGCGCCACGATCCTGACCGGGACCGCGATGACCGGTGCGCGCGTGGAGGGCGATGCCTGGCGCGTCGCGCTGGCGCCCAACCCCGCCCGCGCCCGCCCCGGGATCGCCGCTCCGGTCGAGGTGCAGGCCCGCGCGATCGTGAATGCCGCCGGGCCCTGGGCCGGTCACCTGCTCGACGGGGTCGACGGCGTGTCGCGCGAGGGCGGGGTCACCCTGGTCAAGGGCAGCCACATCGTTGTCCCGCAGCTCTATCCCGGAGCCCATGCCTTCATCCTGCAACAGCAGGACGGGCGGATCGTCTTCACCATTCCCTACGAGCACCGCTATACGCTGATCGGCACGACCGACGTGCTCGTCGGCGCCGATCAGCGCGACCGGCCGGAAATCTCGCCGGAAGAGACCGACTATCTCTGCGCCGCGGTCAACCGCTACTTCGCCCGCGAGATCGGCCCGGACGACGTGGTGCGGAGCTATTCCGGGGTGCGGCCGCTCTATGACGACGGCACCGCCGACGCCAAGGCGATCACGCGCGACTACGTGCTGCAACTGGGCCGCAAGACGGGCCCGCAAGTGTTGAGTGTGCTGGGCGGCAAGCTGACCACCTACCGCCGCCTGGCCGAGCATGCGCTGGAGAACCTCCAGCCCTGGCTTTCCGGGTCGGGCCAGGGGTGGACGGACACGGCGCCGCTGCCGGGCGGCGATCTGCCGCCCGGCAGTTTTGCCGACTTTCTCGCGCAGTGCCGCCAGCGCTGGCCGTTCCTGCCGGCTGCGGTGGCCGAGCGCCTGGCCCATGCCTATGGCACCCGCATCGAGCGGATCATCGGGACGGCGACCGACTGGGCCGGACTGGGCGAGGACTTTGGCCAGGGCCTGACCGCAGCCGAGGTGGCCTACCTGTGCGATCACGAATGGGCCTGCGACAGCGACGACATCCTGTGGCGCCGCACCAAGCTGGGGCTCGGCGCGGATCCCGCCCTGGCGCGGAGACTGGCCGAGTGGCTGGCGGCAAACCGCTGAATTCGGGGGAGGGGAGCATGGGCAAGTCCATTCTGGCGATCGATCAGGGCACCACCTCGACCCGGGCGCTGGTGTTCGCGGCCGACCGCCGGGTGATCGCGACGGCGCAGCAGGAGTTCGCCCAGCACTATCCGGCCGACGGCTGGGTCGAGCACGATCCCGAGGACATCTGGCGCGATACCCTGGCGACGGCGCGTGGCGCGCTGGCCGAGGCGGGGCTCGCACCCGGCGAGATCGCGACGATCGGCATCACCAACCAGCGCGAGACCGTGGTGCTGTGGGACCGCGCCACCGGCGCGCCGCTGCACCGGGCGATCGTCTGGCAGGACCGGCGCACCGCCGCGGTCTGCGCCGAACTCCATGCTGCCGGGCACGAGGCCATGGTCCAGGCGAAGACCGGCCTGCTGCTCGATCCCTACTTCTCGGCGACCAAGCTGGCTTGGCTGCTCGACACCATTCCCGGCGCGCGGGAGCGGGCCGAGCGGGGCGAACTGGCGTTCGGGACGATCGACACCTTCCTGCTGTGGCGCCTGACCGAGGGGCGCAGCCACAAGACCGACGTCACCAACGCCAGCCGCACGCTGCTGTTCGACATCCATGCCCAGCGCTGGTGTCCCGACCTGCTCGCCCTGTTCCGCATCCCGGCAGCGGTCCTGCCCGAGGTCTGCGACAGCGCGGCGGACTTCGGCACCACGACCCTGCTGGGCGGCGAGATCCCGATCACGGGGATCGCCGGCGATCAGCAGGCCGCGCTGGTCGGTCAGTCCTGCTTCGCCCCCGGGCAGGCCAAGATCACCTATGGCACGGGCGGCTTCATGCTGCTCAACACCGGGGAGCGCCCGGTCGCCTCGGGCGCGCGGTTGCTGACCACCGTGGCCTATCGGATCGACGGCACCGCGCATTATGCGCTGGAGGGGTCGCTGTTCGTGGCGGGTGCGGCGATCAAGTGGCTGCGTGACGGGCTCGGGATCATCGTCGCGGCGCGCCAGACCCAGGAGATGGCGGCCCGGCTGCCCGACAACGGCGGGGTCTACATGGTGCCGGCCTTCGTCGGCCTGGGCGCCCCGCACTGGTGCACCGAGGCCCGGGGCATGCTGACCGGGCTGACGTTCGACAGCGGACCGGCTCACATCGCCCGCGCCGCGCTCGAATCGGTCGCCTTCCAGACCGCCGACCTGGTCGCCGCCATGCAGCGCGACGGGGCGGGCGCGCTGGCGGCGCTGCGCGTCGATGGCGGCATGGCGGCGAACGACTGGTTCTGCCAGTTCCTCGCCGACATTCTCGACATCAGCGTCGAACGCCCCGCCAACCTGGAAACCACCGCGCTCGGCGCGGCCATGTTGGCGGCCCATGCCGTGGGGGCCTGGGCAGGGGTGCTCGACAGCGCGGCCGGGACCGAGGGCCTGACCCGCTTCACGCCCGCAATGGGGGCGGCCGAGCGGGCCCGGCTGGTCGGTGAATGGCAGGCGGCCATCAGGCGGGCGACCCTGGCCTGAGCAGTCCTGGCCTTCGCACAACTGGATTGACCAATTAGCGAGTGATGCGGCCCTCCAGCTTGGGCTGAACCGGGCCTGGTACCGCTTCATCGGCTATTCTTTGCTCATAAACCATTGAAATAAAAAATGGTTTTGCGCGGTAGACCAAATTTTGCGCCAAGCAGGGGTCCCGGCTTGCATTTGGTCAGGCCATTTTGTATGACCGATCCCGACTTCCTGACCGGAAGCCCAATGTGCGTGGATGAGGGATGGACATGATGAAGCTTCGCAACACCGTGGGTCGGGCCGCGCTGGCCATCGGCCTGACGATCGCCGCTCAGCCGGCTATGGCTCAGAGCAGCCCCGCGGCGGGTGGCGCGGACGCCTCCGACACCGGTGAGATCATCGTGACCGCGCAGAAGCGCGCCGAGAACGTCCAGCAGGTGCCGCTCGCGGTGTCGGTGCTCAGCCCCAGCCAGCTGCAGGCCGCCGGCGTGCGCCAGTTCCAGGATCTGACCAAGCTGTCGCCCTCGCTGACGATCCGTCCCGCCGAGCATCCGGTCAATGCCAACGTTTCGCTGCGCGGCGTCGGTACCTTCGCCTTCGGCATCGGCGTCGAGCCCAGCGTCGCCGTGCTGGTCGACGAGGTGCCGCTGGCCTTCCAGGCCCGGGCCTTCACCGACCTGCCCGACGTGGAGCGGATCGAGGTGCTGCGCGGTCCGCAGTCGACCCTCTACGGCAAGTCGGCCTCCGCCGGCCTCATCAACATCATCACCCGCGGTCCGACCGACACGTTCAACATCCGCGTCAACGGCACGGGCACGACCGACGGCGAGGTCGGCGCCAACTTCAGCGCCTCCGGCCCGCTGGGCGAAACCCTCGGCTACGTGCTGTCGGGCAGCTATTCGAAGTGGGACGGCAACGTCCGTAACCTCTTCAACAACCAGAAGGTCAACGGCAACCAGACCTTCAACACCCGCGCCAAGCTCCGCTGGGAGCCCAGTGATACGGCCAGCCTGACGCTGACCGCGAACTACCTCAAGGGCGATACCACGGTGGGCCGTCCGTTCGTGCGGATGGGTGCCAATGCCCTGCTGCGCGGCACTGCGGGCCTCACTCCCGCGGTCACCCTGCCGGGCGTGGTGATCAACGAGGACAACCAGACCATCAGCAACAACTTCCCGGCCAGCACCAGCTACAGCGGCTGGGGTGGCAACCTGCGCGGCGAGTTCGAGCTGGGTAACCATTCGCTGGTCTCGATCACCTCCTACGACAAGTTCCGCCTCGACGACTTCCTCGACCAGGACGACACGTCCTCGACCGCGGCGGTTGGCGCGAACATCCAGGTCGGTGCGTTCAAGTCGAAGCTGTTCACCCAGGAGTTCCGCCTGCTGTCGCCGGGTGACCAGCCGTTCCGTTACACGCTGGGTGCCTACTACGCCTCGGTCCGCTTCGACCGGCCGTTCCTGCGCGGTCCGGCCTTCTCGCTGGCCGACTGGACGGCCTATTCGAAGTCGGACCAGATCGCCGGGTTCGTCCAGGCCGACTGGGAGTTCATGCCCAATGCCACGCTGACCGGCGGGGCCCGTCTGCAGAACGAGAAGATCCGTTATGCCTTCACCAGCCGCGCCGCCCCGGTCGGCACCTGGTCGGGCAACGCCTCGGACACCGCGGCGACCTGGCGGGCGAGCCTCAAGTACGAGTTCAGCCCGACGGTGAACGTGTTCGGCACGGTCTCGACCGGCTACAAGGGCCAGACCTACGACCTGACCACCGGCTTCAACAACAACCGCGCCGCCGCCGGGCCGATCAAGCCCGAGAAGTCGCGCGATATCGAGGTCGGCATCCGCAGCCAGCTGTTCGACCGCAAGGTTACGCTCAATGTCACCCTGTTCGACACCGCCTATCGCAACCTGCAGGCCCAGACCATCGAGACCCTGGCCGATGGCACGGCCAACTTCCGCCTCACCAACGTCGGCAAGCTGTCCACCAAAGGCGTCGAGATCGACACCCTGGTCCGGCCGAACGACACGTTCAGCATCAATGGTTCGTTCGCGATCCTCGACGCGACCTACACCGACTTCCCGGTTGCGCCGTGCTTCCCGCTGCAGACCGCGGCACAGGGCTGCACCACCGTGGCAGGTCAGCCTTCGCGCCAGAACCTGACCGGCGAGCGGGCGGTCCAGGCCCCCGAGTTCAAGTTCTCGATCGGGGCGGAGTTTACCCCGTCGCTCACCGATACGCTGCGCGGCGTGGTCCAGGCCAACTGGCAGCATACCAGCAGCGTGTTCTATGTGGCGCGCGATCCCGAGACGTTCCAGCCAGCCTATTCGATCGTGAACCTGGGCCTCGGCGTGCGCGACGAGGATCGCAAGTGGGAGGTCACCGCCTTCGTCAACAATCTGTTCGACCAGGAGTACTTCCCTTCGCTGGCCAACAGTGCGGGCAACTGGGGCAACAACCAGGCCACCCAGGTGCTGCTGCCGCGTGACTTCCGCCGCTATGGCGGAATCCGCTTCAACCTGAACTACTAAGCCGCACGGGCCGGCTGGAGCGGGAACGGAACCCCGCTCCGGCCGGATGCGTTGCGGGTCCGACCAGTAAGGCACTCCGCCGTCAGCCGCGGAGGCCGTGGAAGATGGAGGCGATGTGCATGCGCTACGGCAGTCTGGGGCGTTTCGTTTGTCTGGCGGCGGCTGGCTTGGCTGCGTCGGGGGCCGCGCTGGCCCAGTCTCCCGCCGCTCGGCTGCCACTGGCCACCGCCGCGACCGAGCCGCTGCTGGTCGCCGCCGATCTGCGCGAGGGCACCGACCTGTCGGGCGAATGGCGCTATTCGATCGATCCCTACCGCTCGGGCATTGCCGGTTTCCACGGCGAGACCCCTGACCGCGGCCAGCAACGCTGGCTCGACGTCGATGTCCGCAAGGCCATGGCCGAGGACAACCGCACGCTGTTCGAGTTCGACCTGGCCCATTCGCCTGCGGCACAGCTGCCTGGCTCGTGGCTGGCGGCTACCCCCGAGTTGCGGCACTATCAGGGCCTGGTCTGGTACCAGCGCAGCTTCACCGTCGCGCCGGGCCGCAAGGGGCGTACCTTCCTGCGCTTCGGCGCGGCCAACTATGCCACGGTGGTCTATCTCAACGGCCAGCCGCTCGGGCGTCATGAAGGCGGCTTCACGCCCTTCGCCTTCGAGGCGACCACGGCGCTGCGCGACGGCGAGAACCAGATCACCATCGGGGTCGATTCCGCCGCGACCGCGGCCACTGTGCCGCCGCCGGTGACCGACTGGGAAAACTATGGCGGGATCACCCGCGAGGTCCGCCTGGTCCAGACCCCGGAGACCTACGTCGACGATGCCTGGGTGCGGCTGACGCGCGACGGCAAGCTGGCGGTCGAGGCCCGGCTCAGGGGTCCGGCCGCGGCCAATGCTCCGGTCCGTCTCGCCATCGGCGAGCTGAAGCTCGAGCTGGCCGGCAAGACCGACGCGATGGGAACCTGGCGCGCGACCATGACCGCACCGCGTGCGCTGGTGCGCTGGTCGCCCGAACAGCCCCGGCTCTATGACGTGACGCTCAGCGCCGGGGATGACCGCTGGCGCGACCGCATCGGCTTCCGGACCATCGAACGCCGTGGTCCGGATCTGCTGCTGAACGGCAAGCCGTTGTTCCTGCGTGGCATCTCGATGCACGAAGAAGAGATCGGGGCCAATCCGGCGCGGATCATCACGCCGGCCAACGCGCGCGCGCTGCTGGGCGAGATCAAGACCGGCCTGAACGGCAACTATGTGCGCCTGTCGCACTATCCCCATTCCGAGGTGATGACCCGCGCGGCGGATGAGCTGGGCCTGCTCGTGTGGAGCGAGGTGCCGGTCTACTGGATGGTGGCGTGGGACAACCCGGCGACCCTTGCGACCGCGCGCAACATGCTGGCCGAGAACATCCTGCGCGACCGTAACCGCGCCTCGGTGGTGATCTGGAGCGTCGCCAACGAGACCCCGGTGAGCGAGGCGCGCAATGCCTTCCTGCGCACCCTGGTCAGCGACACGCGCCGGCTGGACGATACGCGACTGGTCAGCGCGGCGCTGCTGGTCGAGCGCGATCGCGCGGCGGCGGTGCCGACCATGACCATGGTCGATCCGCTGGCCGCCGATCTCGATGTCCTTTCGATCAACACGTACAACGGCTGGTACACGCAGGATCGCCTGACCGATCTGCCGGGCAGCGTCTGGCGCGTTCCGGCAGACAAGCCGCTGGTGTTCTCGGAGTTTGGCGCCGATGCCAAGGCCGGATTCCACAGCCCCGACCGGCAGCAGAAGTTCTCGGAGGAGTTCCAGGCGGAATTCTATCGCAAGACGCTGGAAATGGCTGATCGGGTGCCTACACTGCGCGGCATGTCACCCTGGATCCTCAAGGACTTTCGCTCGCCCCGCCGCCAGAACCCGGATTTCCAGCAAGGCTGGAACCGCAAGGGGCTGATCTCCGAAACCGGCGTGCGCAAGCAGGCCTTCGCCGTGCTGGCGGATTATTATGCCCGCAAGGCGGCCGTGGGCGCGCGATGAACCCGGCCTCGTCTCGGCGCCCTTGGTCTCAACGCGCAGGGTCGGTGCTGGCCCTCGCGGCACTGGCGCTGTCGGTTCCGCTGCAGGCGCAAGCGCCCGCCACGACGGCTCCCGTCAGCCCGGCACCGGCGCCCGGAAGCTGGGTGGACCTGATCCAGCCCATCGCCGTGCCGGCCGAGCCGGGCGCCGTGGTGCTGCCGCTCGGCACCACGCTGCCCGGCGGGCAGGCCGAGGCCTGGGCACAGCAGACGCCCGACCAGCGGATCGCCTACAATGTCAGCCAGCCCATGCTGGTGCCGGTGCCGAGCTCGCTCCCGGCCGATCGCACAGCCCCGGCCGTGCTGCTGGTACCCGGTGGTGGCTTCCAGTTCCTGGCGATGGACAATGAAGGCTATGACGTTGCGCGCAAGCTCGATCGGCTGGGCGTGCGGGTGTTCATCGTCAAGTACCGCACCGCGCCGCTCACCGGCGGTTTTGCCGGGTTCAAGGCCGCGCTCACCGGGCTGTTCGTCAAGGGTGGTCCGGCACCGCTCGAGGTGGTGCCCCATGCCGTGGCCGATGTGCAATCGGCAATCCGGCTGGTCCGCGCGCGCGCGGCGGAATGGCGGGTCGATCCCAAGCGGCTTGGCGTGCTGGGATTTTCGGCCGGCGCCATCACCGTGCTGGCGCAGACCCTGGCCAACCAGCCCGATACCCGGCCGGACTTCGTTGGCATGATCTATGGCCCGACCGGGAGCGCTCCGGTACCGGCAGGGGCGCCGCCGCTGTTCGCGGCACTCGCCGCCGACGACCGCTTCTTCAAGAGCCAGGACCTTGGCCTGATCGACGCCTGGCGCAAGGCCGGCAGCGGGGTGGAGTTCCACCTTTACAGCGCGGGCGGGCACGGCTTCGCCTCGCACCCCAACGGCACGACCAGCGATGCCTGGTTCGATCAGTATGCGCTGTGGCTCAAGGCCAACGGCCTGCTCTCTGGCCGTTAGCCCACCGGTTTCACCCTGCCTCTGGCAGTCCTCGAGCCGGCCAAGCCTGTCTGACAGGTTTGGCCGGCTTCCTTTTGCTCAGACGGGGCAACTGGCCAGGCGCCGGGTCACGCCCAGCACCTCGGCGGGGGTGAATGCGGCGGGCCGGCCGTTGACCGTCACCGCGCGGTGCTCGGCGGCGGGAAGGATCAGGTCGAGCCGGTCGGTCGGAGGCGGGGTCGTGCCCGTCCAACGTGCGGTGATCGCGATCGTCGCGGGATTGCAGGTCACGGTCAGCGACCACAGCGGCGGCTGCGCCGGGTCGGGCCAGTCCGCACCGCGCTCGTCGAAGCCGCTCCAGGCGAACCCGCCGGTTCCGGCCGGGGGCAGGATCAGCACGGCCGACCGCGCCGTGGCCGGCGCGAAACCGGGGGGCGACAGGTCGAGCAGGTGGGCCGACCCTTCGCGCGCCAGCAGCGGCGGGAGCCCGGTGCAGGGCGCGGCGAGGCTGACGGTCTGGCCGCCCTGCCAGGTGCGGTCGTCGCGCAGGTCGATCCAGCGAGGGCCGGCCGGGAGATAGACCGCCACCTCGGTGACCCCGGCGTCCAGCGCCGGGGCGACCAGCAGGTCGGGCCCAAGCAGATAGGCGTCGCCATCGCGCCACGCCGCGGGATCCCCGGGAAAGTCGAGCCACAGCGGCCGGGTCACCGGCTCGAACCGCGCGTGATGCCGCCACAACAGATCGTGCAGCAGCGGAACCAGGGCATGGCGCAGCTGCATCATTCCGACGATCGCCGGGGTCGCCGCGGGATACATCCAGGGCTCGTTGACCGTGCCGTCGGTGTTCCAGCTGTGGATCGAGAAGCGCGGCATCATGATGCCCGCCTGGACCCAGCGCAGCAGCAGTTCGGGTTCGGGCGCGGGGCCGGCGAAGCCACCGATATCGTGCCCGGTGTTCGACACCCCCGAAAGCGCCAGTCCCAGCCCCATCTTCTGGTTGAAGCGCAGCGTCTTCCAGGCGGTGAAATTGTCGCCCGACCAGGTCTGGGCATAGCGCTGCATTCCGGCCATGCCGCTGCGGGTGACCAGGTAGGGCCGCTCGTCCGGGCGGAAGGCGATCTGCGCCTGACGCGAGGCGCGCATCATCAGCAGGGTCTGGACCGGACGCTCGGCCGCCGCCAGGCGGGGCTGCCCGAACCCGGCGAAGACCGCGCGGCGGTCCCAGATCTCGTATTCGTTGTTGTCGTTCCAGGTGGCGCGGATGCCGTAGTCGAGCAACTGCGCGGTGACCTGCCCGCGCCACCACTCCGCGGCCGCGGGATTGGTGAAATCGATGTAGCTGCCCAGTTCGTCCCAGAACAGGCATTCCACCGGCTGCCCTTCGGCATCGCTGACGAACCAGCCCTTGGCCGCCAGCTCGGCGTAGCGCGGGTGCGACAGCAGCAACGCCGGCTTGATGTTGGGCACCAGCTCGACCCCGGCCGCGGCGTAGCTCGCCACGAACCCGCGGGCGTCGGGGAACTTGTCGGTGTTCCAGTGGAACACGTAGCGCTTGTCGCCGATCGAGGTGTAGCCCGAGGAGAGGTGGAACGAGGTGCAGGGAATGTCGTGCCGCGCCAGCCCCTCGAGGAACTCGCCCATCCGCTCCTGCGCATTGGGCGCGTCGGTATAGGTCATGGTCGAGCCGGAGTAGCCCACGGCCCAGCGCGGCATCAGCGCGGGGCGGCCGGTCAGCCAGGTGAAGCGGCGGACCACCTCGGCCGCATCGGGTCCGGCGACGATGTAATAGTCGAGATCGCCGCTCGCGGCGCGCATGTAGCGGTAGTGCGGGTGGTAGTTGGAATGCTCGTGCCCGAAATCGAACACCGGATCGGCCAGGGTGTCATAGAACAGGCCGTGCGCCTGACCGGCGGCATTGACGGTCAGGACCCAGGGGATCGCCTTGTAGAGCGGATCGTCGGCTTCCGCGTCGTAGCCCATGCAGTCCAGATTGGTCAGCCGAAGCCGCCGTCCGCTGCGGTCGAGCGGGCCGCTGCGCTCGCCCAGGCCATAGTGGCGCTCGCCGGGCTGGCGCTTGAGGTAGTGATAGGTCGCCTCGTCCCACCAGCCGAAGTTGTAGGCCTGGGTCGGGCGGTCCTCGGCGATCAGCTGCCAGCCGGTGCCGTCATGCTGGTGCCAGGTGCAGCGCAGGCCGGTGAGCGCCACGGTCAGGCGCAGCCGCGCGGTGGTCAGGACCAGCAGGCCCGCCGCATCGTCCTCGTCCAGCGCGAAAGCCGGTGCGGCGAAGCCGCGGGTGTCGAGCCGGTCGCGCCCGGGCTCGGGCAGGTCGTCCTGTCCCGGGGCGATGGTCCAGCTGGGCGGGGAGGTGACCGTGCCGTCTGCCAGCAGCAGCACCCGCATCACGTCCTCCTCGAGAACGAACAGGTGGGCCACCGCGCCGGTATCGGCGGTGAGGGTGACGCGGGGGCCGTCGCGGCCGGTCAGCGCGAAGCGGGGCGGGCGGGAGAGGGTGGCGCGGCGGGGAGCGGTCATGGGGGTCAGGCCTTGGCGACCGCCAGGTGGCGGCGCAGCGCCAGCAGCCAGATCGCGCCCAGCAGGTCGAACACGCCCAGGCAGGCGAACAGCGGGGCGAAGCCGATCGTGTCGGCGAACTGGCCGATCAGCAGCGAGAACAGCAGCCCGCCGGTCCACCCGCACATGCCCACCAGCCCGTTGGCCTTGGCGATGTGGTTCTTGGGGAAGACATCGGCCGAGAGCGTGTTGATCAGCACCGAGATCGCCTGGTGGGCGAAGCCGCCGATCCCGAGCAGCGCGATCGCGGCATAGGGGCTGGCGACCAGCCCGACGCAGCCCGGGGCGATCATCAGCACTGCGCCGATCCAGATACCGGCGATGCGCGAGCCTTCCAGCGACAGCCCGCGCCAGCGCTGCAGCCAGGGCGCGAGGTAGCCGCCGAGGATCCCGCCGGCATCGGCCGCAAGGAACGGCACCCAGGCGAACAGGGCGATCTCGGTCAGGTCCCAGCCGCGCTCCTTGGCGAAATAGAGCGGCACCCAGAAGCTGAAGGTCTGCCAGGCCGGCTCGGCCAGGAAACGCGGCACCGCGATCGCCCAGAAGCGGGGCGCGCTGACGATCGCCCGCATCGAGGTGTCCTGGGTCGGCACCGGGCGCTGGCCGGCCTGGATCTCGGCCAGCTCTTCGGGCGAGACAAAGCTGGCGACCTCGGGCGAGCGATAGGTACGGTACCAGACCGCGGCGAAGATCAGCCCCATTCCGCCGGTGACGACGAAGGCGGCCTGCCAGCCCCAGGTCTTGGCGACCAGCGCGGCGATCACCGGCGCGATCACGGCGCCAAAGGCGGTGCCGGCGTTGAACCACCCGGTCGCCACCGAGCGCTCGCGGTCGGGAAACCATTCGCCGATGGTCTTCATCCCGGCCGGGATGACCACCGCCTCGGCCATCCCGAGCAGGCCGCGGAAGGCCGCCAGCGAGAGCCAGCCGCGGGCGAACCCGTGCGCCATGTTGGCCAGGCTCCAGGCCACCGCGAACAGCGCGAAGCCAGCCGTCAGGCCAATCCGGTCGATCAGCAGGCCGCCGATCGGCTGCATCAGCGTGTAGGCCAGCTGGAAGGCGCCGACCACATAGGAGTATTGCTCGGTGGTGATCTGCAGGTCGGTCTTGAGCTGCGGAGCAAGCGCCCCGAGCGAATTGCGCGCGACGTAGTTCAGGATCGTCCCGACCATCACGAGCAGCAGGATGCGTACGCGCGCCGAACGCCAATTCATCGGGCTTGTCCTCTCCTGGTGGGCAGGCCGCCGCGGGCCGTTTCAGCGCCGCGGTGGAGCGGGCCTCACCAGTTCCACATGGTGCCGTCCTCGAGCCGTGCGACCGGGAGGTAGGCGGGCTTGTAGGGGTACTTGGCGGCGAGCGCCTCGTCGATGTCGACGCCGTGGCCGGGGGTGTCGCCGACGAACAGCTCGCCTTGCGCGAAGTGGTAGTCATGCGGGAAGACCGCGTCGGTCTCCTCGGTGTGGCGCATGTATTCCTGGATGCCGAAGTTGGGCACCCAGGTGTCGAAGTGCAGCGCGCAGCCCATCGTCACCGGCGAGAGGTCGGTGGCGCCGTGGCAGCCGGTGCGGACCTGGTAGAGGCTGGCGAGATCGGCGATGCGCCTGAGGTGGGTGAGGCCCCCGGCACCGACCACGGTGGCGCGGATGTAGTCGATCAGCTGGTTCTGGATCAGGTCCTTGCAGTCCCAGATGGTGTTGAAGATCTCGCCCACGGCCAGCGGGGTGGTGGTGTGGTGGCGCACCAGCCTGAAGGCTTCCTGGTTTTCCGCCGGGGTGCAGTCCTCCAGCCAGAACAGCTGGTAGGGCTCAAGCTGCTTGCCCAGGTTGGCGGCCTCCTGCGGGGTGTAGCGGTGGTGCCCGTCATGCAGCAGGTGATGGTCGAAGCCGTAGGTCTTGCGCAGCTGTTCGAACAGCTTGGGGACGTAGTTCAGCGCCTTGCGCGTGTCCCACCCGGTGACCGAGGGCAGGGACGCATCGGCCGGCTCGTAGTAGAGCTTGCCGCGGCCGACCCCATAGGCGTCCTTGATCCCCGGCACCCCCGTCTGGGCGCGGATCGCCTTGTAGCCCAGGTCGATGTAGTGGCCGACCGCCTCGACCGTCTCGGCGATGTCCGCACCATTGGCGTGGCCATAGACCATGATCCCGTCGCGGCTGCGTCCGCCCAGCAACTGGTAGACCGGCATGCCGGCCATCTTGCCCTTGATGTCCCACAGCGCCATGTCGACCGCGCCGATGGCGCGCATCGTCACCGGCCCGCGCCGCCAGTAGGCCCCGCGGTAGAGATACTGCCAGATATCCTCGATCCGGCGCGGGTCCATGCCGATCAGGCAGGGCGCCACATGATCCTCGAGATAGGAGACCACCGACTTCTCGCGCCCGTTGAGCGTGCCATCGCCGATCCCGTAGACGCCCTGATCGGTCTCGATCTTGAGCGTCACGAAATTGCGCCCGGGACAGGTGACGATAACGCGGGCGGAAGTGATTTTCATCGTCTCGTGATCCGAATTGGTCTGCTATGGAGTGCGAAGATTCTTGACCGGTCGCATCTGGCCTGTCAAGTTCGATAAAGTGGTAAGGCCATTTTGGAGTGCCGCCTGCGTGACCGACCTTCTCCCCGACCGCGATCGTGCCTCGTCCGATCGTCTCTACCAGGACCTTGCCCGCAAGCTGATCGCCGAGTTGGCGAGCGGCAATTACGCGGTGGGCGACCGGTTGCCCGCCGAGCGCGAGCTGTCGGTGCAGTACAACGTCTCGCGCCCGACCGTGCGCGAGGCGGTGATCGCGCTGGAAGTGCAGGGTCTGGTCGAGGTCCGGGTCGGCTCGGGTGCCTATGTGAAGCGCCTGCCGGGCAGCAATGACGTCCCCGGCTTCAACATCACCGCGATCGAGCTGACCGAGGCGCGCCTGCTCTTCGAGGCCGAGGCCGCGGCGCTCGCCGCGACCCAGATCAGCCCTGAGGGGCTGGCCGAGCTGGAGGCGCTGGTCGAGGAGATCGAGCGCGAGAACCTCAACCCGCACGGCACCGAGAAGGCCGACCGCGCGTTCCATCTCGCCATCGCCCGGGCCTCACGCAATGCGGCCGTCGCCGAGGCGATCGAGCGGCTGTGGGATCTGCGCGCGCTTTCGCCGGAAAGCGCGCTGCTCCACGAAAAGGCGCGTTCGGCCAACATCAAGCCCGTGGTCGACGAGCACACCGCGATCCTTGTCGCGCTGCGGGCCCATGATCCGGTGGCCGCGCGTTCGGCGATGCGCGCGCACCTCGCCGCCGTGCTCGACAGCCTGCTCTTCGCGACCGAGGAGAAGGCGATCGAGGAGGCCCGCCGCGCCGCCCGCGTCAAGCGCGAGCGCTTCGCCCGGGTGACCAGCTGAGCGCATCGGCGGCTCCGCCAGATTCGCTCATGACACCGGTATCAATGACGGCTAAGGGCGGTTTCCGTCTTTAGCCAACCAGCAGGATATTCCGTTCCATGGCCCGCCCGCTCGTGCTCAATCCCGATCGTCTGTTCCCTGCCGACCCCGCCGTGCGCGACCTGACCCGCGCGCTGTACGCCACGGTGCGCGACCTGCCGATCGTTTCGCCCCACGGCCACACCGATCCCGCATGGTTCGCCGGCAACGCCCCGTTCGGCGATGCCGCCGAGCTCTTGCTGCGCCCTGATCATTACGTCTTCCGCATGCTCTACTCGCAGGGCGTGTCGCTCGACGCGCTGGGCATCGGGCCGGCCAAGGCCACTTATGATCCGCGCGCGGCCTGGCGGATCTTCGCCGATCACTGGCACCTGTTCCGCGGCACCCCGTCGCGGATGTGGCTCGACTGGGTCTTTGCCGAGGCCTTCGGCTTCACCGAGATGCTGGGACCGGACACGGCCGACCAATACTTCGAGACCATCACCGCGGCGCTGGCGAGCGAGGCGTTCCGCCCGCGTGCCCTGTTCGACCGCTTCAACATCGAGGTGATCGCCACCACCGAGAGCCCGCTCGACACACTCGAGCACCACGCCGCGGTCATGGCCGAGAACGCCCGGCCGGGCGGCTGGCAGGGCCGGGTGATCACCGCCTACCGTCCCGATCCGGTGATCGACCCGGAGTTCGAGGGCTTCCGCGCCAATCTGGACCGCTTCTCCGCCCTGACCGGCGAGGATTGCCTGACCTGGCCGGGCTATCTGGCGGCGCATCGCCAGCGCCGCGCCTTCTTTGCCCGGCACGGCGCGACCAGCACCGATCACGGCCATCCCACCGCGCTGACCGCCGATCTCGCCCCGGCCGAGGCCGCCGCGCTGTTCGCCAAGGTGGTCGCCGGGGATTTCACCGCGGCCGAGGCCGAGCTGTTCCGCGCCCAGATGCTGACCGAGATGGCCGGGATGAGCCTTGACGACGGACTGGTCATGCAGCTTCACCCGGGTTCCTTCCGCAACCACAATGCCAGCCTGTTCGCCCGCTATGGTCGCGACAAGGGGGCCGACATCCCCACGCGCACCGACTATGTCCATGCGCTCAAGCCGCTGCTTGACCGCTATGGCAACGAGGCCGGGCTGACCCTGATCGTGTTCACGCTGGACGAGAGCGTCTATGCGCGCGAGCTGGCCCCGCTGACCGGGCACTACCCCTGTCTCCGCCTTGGTCCGGCCTGGTGGTTCCACGACAGCCCGGAGGGCATGCGTCGGTTCCGTCTCGCCACCACCGAGACCGCCGGGTTCTACAACACCGTCGGGTTCAACGACGACACCCGCGCGTTCCTTTCGATCCCGGCGCGGCATGATCTGGCGCGGCGGATCGACTGCGGGTTCCTCGCCGGGCTGGTCGCCGAGCACCGCCTGACCGACTGGGAGGCGGCCGAACTGGCCGTCGAGCTGACCTACACCCTCGCCAAGAAGGCCTACAAGCTGTGACCCGGCTGTCGGCGGCGCATCTGCCGCAGGGCCTGGCCCAGCCGGGTTACGACCGCACCGGGCGGCAGGTCGGGATCGTCCATTTCGGTCTGGGCGCCTTCACCCGGGCGCACCAGGCGTGGTACACCGACCGGGCGATGGCTGCGGCCGGGGGTGACTGGCTCACGCTCGGCGTCTCGCTCCGCTCGCCCGAGGTTGGCGCGCAGCTCAACCCGCAGGACGGGCTCTACACCCTGGCCGAGCGCTCGGGTGCGGGGACCCGCCGGCAGGTGATCGGCGCGGTCACCGAAGTGGTGCTGGCCACGGCCGACCGCGCCCGCGTCGTCGCCGCGCTGGCCGCCCCGAGCACCCATGTGGTCACCTTCACCGTGACCGAGAAAGGCTATTGCCGGCAGCCCGATGGCGCGCTCGATCTCGCTCTGGCCGAGCAGGGGTTTTATCCTTTGCTGGCCGAGGCGCTGGGACAGCGCCGCGCTGCGGGGCAGGGCGGCCTGACCCTGCTCTCATGCGACAATCTCGCCGACAACGGCCACCAGCTGCGCCGCCTGCTGGGTGACTATCTTGCCGCGCGCGATCCCGGGCTGGGCGCATGGACCGGCCAGACCTGCACCTTCCCCTGCAGCATGGTTGACCGCATCGTGCCCGCCACCACCCCCGAGGACCGCGCCGAGGCCGCCGCCGCGCTCGGTGTCGAGGACCGCGGGCTGGTGGTGACCGAACCCTTCAGCCAATGGGTGATCGAGGATGCCTTTGCTGGCCCGCGTCCCGCCTGGGACCTGGTCGGGGCCGAGATCGTCGGCGCGGTGGCGCCCTACGAGACCGCCAAGCTGCGCATGCTCAACGGCGCCCATTCGGCGCTGGCCTATTGCGGGCTGCTCGCCGGCCACAGCTTCGTCCACGAGGCGGTCGGCGATCCGCTGCTGCGGCCGCTGGTGGAAGGTCTGATGCGCGAGGAGGCTCTGCCCACGATCGCCGCTGCCCCGGGGCAGGACCTGTCGGCCTATGCCGACGCGCTGCTCGACCGCTTCGCCAATCCGGCGCTGAACCACAAGCTCAACCAGATCGCGATGGACGGGAGCCAGAAGATCCCGCAGCGCTGGCTGGCCACGCTTGCCGCCCATCAGGCCAGTGGGCGCTGCTGTCCCGCGCTCCTCACCGCCGTCGCGGCCTGGCTGCGCCATGTCCGCGGCGACAACGCGGCCCGCTGGGGCGCGGTCGACGATCCGCGGGCGGCCGAACTGGCCGCGGCCTGGGCGGCCCATGGCGCCGAGGGGATCGTCGCCGCTGTGTTCGGCCCGGAAGGACTGTTGGCCAGCGACTGGCATCCTTCGGCCGACGATCACGCGGTGATCGCCGAGGCACTGGCCGTGTCTCCCACCTGATCCGGCCGGACCGGGGCCAGCGCTGGTCCGGTCGCATTGCTGAGCGCGCGCCGCGCCGATATAGCCTTGACCTCCACTGACCCCGGGCAGTGGGATCCGGGTGGGAAGGACATAGGCGAGTGGCAAGCGAGGCAACCGGTCGGCGTCAGGCGCTCCAGGCCCTCGCGCTGGTCGTCGCGCTCGGCGCCGCGCTGGTGGCCGGAACGCCGGTGCGGGCCCAGGCCGGCGCGCCGCGCGCGCCGGTGGTGCTGGCAGCGGCCAGCCTGCAGGAAGCCCTGAGCGCGGCGGCGGCGGCCTGGGCCCGGCGCGGCCATCCGCGCCCGGTCCTGTCCTTCGCCGCTTCGTCGGCATTGGCGCGCCAGGTCGAGGCCGGCGCCCCGGCCGACCTGTTCCTCTCGGCCGACGAGGACTGGATGACCTATCTCGACCGGCGCGGCCTGCTGCGGCGCGGCTCGCGTGTTGCGCTGCTGGGCAACACGCTGGTGCTGGTGGCCCCGGCCACGCGCCCGCTCCGTCTGGCCATCGCGCCGGGTTTCCCGCTGGCGCGCACGCTGGGCCCCGGCCGGCTGGCCATGGCCGACCCGGACAGCGTTCCCGCCGGCAAGTATGGCCGCGAGGCGCTGACCGCGCTGGGCGTCTGGAGCCAGGTCGAGGGGCGTGTTGTCCGGGCCGAGAACGTCCGCGCCGCACTGGCGCTGGTGGCGCGCGGGGAGGCCCCGCTCGGCATCGTCTTCGCCACCGACGCGCGGGCGACCCCGGCCGTCCGGGTGGTTGGAGTCTTTCCGTCGCGCAGCCATGCGCCGATCATCTACCCGCTCGCTGCGCTGGCGCGCTCGACCAACCCCGAGGGGGAGGGCTTCCGCCGCTTCCTGTTGGGCAGCGAGGCCCGGGCGATCTTCCGCCGCCATGGCTTCACCCTGCGATGAGCGTGGCCATGCTCCAGCCCGCGGAGTGGGAGATCATCGCGCTCTCGCTCAAGGTCAGCGGCGTCGCCATCGGCACCAGCCTGCCACTGGCCTATGGCCTCGCCTGGCTGCTGGCGCGGGGGCGCTTTCCCGGCAAGCTGCTGCTCGACGCGCTGGTCCATCTGCCGCTGGTGCTGCCTCCGGTGGTCACCGGCTGGCTGCTGCTGATCGCCTTCGGCGCCACCGGGCCGGTCGGCGGCTGGCTCGAGCGCAGTCTCGGGTTCAGCCTGATGTTCCGCTGGACCGGCGCGGCCCTGGCCAGCGCGATCATGGCCCTGCCGCTGATGGTGCGCGCGATGCGCCTGTCGATCGAGGCGATCGACCGCCGGCTCGAGCAGGCGGCGCGCACGCTGGGGGCCGGGCCGTGGCGGTGCTTCTGGACGGTCTCGCTGCCGCTCTCGGTCCCCGGGGTCCTGGCCGCGGCCGTGCTCGGCTTCGCCCGCTCGCTGGGCGAATTCGGAGCGACGATCACTTTCGTCTCGAACATCCCCGGCGAGACCCGGACCCTGCCGCTGGCGATCTATGCCGCCCTGCAACTGCCCGGCGGCGATGCCATGGTGACGCGGCTGGCGCTGGTCTCGGTCGCGCTGTCGCTGGCGGCGCTGGTCGCCTCCGAATGGCTGGTCCGCCGGGGCTGGGGCGGGAGCCCGCGCGATGGCACTTGAGGTTGACGTCACCCTCCGCCGCGGCGACCGGATGATCGCGGCGCGCTGCACGGTCGCGCCGGCCGGCATCACCGCGCTGTTCGGCCCCTCGGGGGCGGGCAAGACCAGCGTGCTCGACGCGATCGCTGGTCTGGTCCGGCCGACCACGGGGCAGATCGCCATCGACGGGACGGTCCTGTTCGACAGCGCGCGGGGCATCGACCTGCCGCCCGAGCAGCGGCGCTGCGGCTACGTGTTCCAGGACCTGCGCCTGTTCCCGCACCGGCGCGTGCGCGACAACCTGCTCTATGCCTGGCGCCGCCTGGCGCCCTCCGAGCGCTGGCTCAGCCCCGACGAGGCGATCGGCTTCCTCGGGCTGGGCGGCCTGCTCGAGCGCCTGCCCGCCACGCTGTCGGGCGGCGAGGCCCAACGGGTGGCGATCGGCCGGGCGCTGCTGTCGGCGCCGCGTTTCCTCGCGCTGGACGAGCCGTTGTCCTCGCTCGACCATGCCCGGCGGGACGAAATCCTGCGGGTGATCGAGCGGATCCGCGACGAGCTGCGCCTGCCGATCCTCTACGTGACCCATGATCCAGCGGAAATCAGCCGCCTGGCAGCGACAGTCGTGGCAGTGGGGCCGCTCCCGGGGTCATGAGCCCGGATGCCACCGTCTCGCGCAGGGCGGCGAGGCATTCCGGATCGATCGCCTTGCCGGCCTCGCCCGCCATGATGGCGAAGGCCTGCTCGGTGGGCATGGCCCCGCGATAGGGCCGGTCGGCGGTCAGCGCGTCGAAGAAGTCGCAGGTGGTGATGATCCGCGTCTCGAGCGAAATCACCGTCGCCTCGAGCTGCAGCGGATAGCCGGTGCCATCGAGCCGCTCGTGGTGCGATCCGGCGATCAGCGCCATGTCGCGCAGCGCCGGAATGCGGCCGAGGATCTCGGTGGTGTGCATGGCATGGCTTTTCATCACCCGCCACTCGTCATCGTCGAGCTTGCCCGGCTTCTCGAGGATCCGGCTGCTGACCCCGAGCTTGCCGACATCGTGCAGGATCGCGGCCCGGCGCAGCACCCGCCGCTCGGGCGCGGCCATGCCCATGTACCCGGACAGCGCGTCGGCGAAGTGGCCGACCCGGTCGCTGTGGCCTGCCGTGTAGGGGCTTTTCGCGTCGATCACGGCGCCGAAGGCAGCGGCGATGTCGTCAAGATAGTCCTCATCGACCGGCATGATCGCGGCATCGGGTTCGATCGCGGCGACACGGGCCGGAAGATCGCTGGCGGAGAGCTCTTCCCACAGGCTGGCCTCGCGGGCGAGACCGGCGAAGCTGCGCGCCAGCCGTGGGTCGAGCCAGGTGCCACTGCGCTTGGCAATCTCGTCGATCGCCGCCTGGGCGCCGCTCGACACGAAATAGACATCGACCACCTGGGCGAGCAGCGCCAGCCGCGCGCCCAGCGGGATCGCCTCGCCGGACAGCCCTTGCGGCTTGCCGCTGCCGTCCCAGTGCTCGTCGAGGCTATGGATCGCCGCGGCGACGCCTTCCGAAAAGCGCAGGCGCCGGGCGATGTCGGCACCGCGGGTGCAGCGGGTCTCGATCAGGTCGCGGGCGATTTCGGGCCCGTTGCGCAGGATGTTGGCGACCGCGCGCGAGCGCTTGATCAGGGTTTCGCCATGGCCCGTGCTGCGCAGGACGAAGCCCAGTACGTCGCTCAGCCCGGTGCCGATCAGCTTGAAGTCCCGCTTGAAGCGGCGGTCGTCGGTCAGATAGAGCTCCGCCACCCGCGCCGAGTTGCTGCTGCAGCCCAGGTCCTTGAGCATGACCGCATAGTAGATGTCGCGCTGCTCGGTGGCGGTGAGGCCAAGCTGGGCGGCCAGGCGCATGGCGATCCAGCAGCAGCGCAGGCTGTGCCCCTCGGTCTGGCCTTCGGTCAGGTCGAGCGCATAGGAGAAGGCGCCGAGGATCTGCGACAGCGTCGCTCCCGGGGTCCCCTGCGCCGCGGTGAACTGATGATCGAACTGGTGCTGCACCGGGGAAGGGCTCCTGGGCGGGGAAGGGCAGTCCCAGCTTTCCGCCAAGATCCTAACATTTCGACTACGCCCGACTGACGGAATCCCGCGAGAGGACGTCTGCATTTGGCGAATCGGCTCCGGTGCCGGCGGTTGCAGCGCAGTGTTTCGCGGCCGGATCGGCCCGCGCGCCGGCCCGTCCCGAGGGATCGCCGCAAGGTCGCGGGGTCAATGCTGCCGGAGCCGCCGTATTTGTCCCGAACGGGTCGGTCTGACCCCGGAGATTTACCCGGTCGCAAGGTTTGGTCGGCTAACCATGCCGCCGTGAAACCCAATGTCCCCGAATTGTCGACCCTGCCACGCGACCTGCCGGTCCTGGCGGTGATCGGGCTGGTCGACCCACCCGACGGCGATTGGGCGCGCCTGCGTGGCATGCAGTATGCCAGCCTGGCACGGGTCACCTTCGCCCGGCTGATCGTGCACGGCATCGCGGCAGTCGCCACGGTGCAGATCTTCGCCTCCCACGTGATGATGATGGCCCTGCTGGGCTGGGCCCTCGCGCTGGGCGGCGCGCTCTATTACTGCGCCCGCTACGACCGCACGCTCGGCGATGCCGACCGGCGGCGGATGAGCCGTGACGAGGTGAACGCCCAGACCATCGCCGCGCTGATCACGGCCGCGGTGTGGCTGGTGCCGATCGTCTTTTTCACCCCGTTCGGGGACGACCAGAGCCGGCTCCAGCTGTGGACCGTGCTGGCCATGCTGATGACCGCCACCGCGGTGGTCGTCCCGGCCGTGCCGATGGGCACGATCCTGTTCAGCCTGGTCATCGGCAGCGCCGCGACCATTTCCTTCGCGCTCCACGGCTTCTGGCAGAGCGCCGGGATCGCCACGGTCTTCGTGATCATCATCACGGTGGGCACGATCGAGGCGGCGCGGATGTTCCTCGCCTCGCGCGTGGCCGAGGCCGGCATGGCGGAAAAGGCCGAGGTGGTCTCGCTGTTGCTGCGCGAGTTCGAGGAGGGTGGCGCCGACTGGCTGTGGGAGGTCGACACGGCCCGGCGGGTCCGCGCGGTCAGCCCGCGCTTCGCCTATGCGCTCAGCCTCGATCCCGAGGACATCGAGGGCAAGCCGTTCATCCAGCTGATCGCCGGTCCGGCCTGGGAGACCGGGCAGTTCCCCTCGAGCCTGCATGACCTGGCCGAGCGGCTCAAGCGACGCGAGAGCTTCTCCAACCTGCTGGTGCGGGTGACGGTGGCCGGCGAGCAGCGCTGGTGGGAGCTGTCGGGCACGCCCAAGATCACCGACAACGGCGTCTACGACGGCTTCCGCGGGGTCGGTTCGGACGTGACCGAGCAGCGCGAGAGCGCCGACAAGATCGCCCAGCTGGCGCGCTACGACACGCTGACCGGGCTGCCCAACCGTCTGATGCTGACCGAATCGCTGGCCGAGGCGATGCGCTATGCCGACCAGTGGCGGACCCGCTGCGCGTTCCTGATGATCGACCTCGACCGGTTCAAGGCGGTCAACGACACGCTTGGCCACCTCGTGGGCGACCAGTTGCTCGCCAAGGTCTCGGCCCGGCTGCGCGAACTGATGACCGACAACGAGCTGTGCGGCCGGCTTGGTGGCGACGAGTTCGCGATCGTGATCCGCGATGCGACCGATCTCAACCAGGTCAGCCGCGTCGCCAAGGCCGTGATCGAGCGGCTGTCGCAGCCCTACGAGGTCGACCATCACACGCTCTACGTCGGGGCCAGCGTCGGCGCCGCGGTGGGGCCGCGCGACGGGTCGACCGTCGAGACGCTGATGCGCAACGCCGACCTCGCGCTCTACCGCGCCAAGGATGCCGGCGGCGGCACCCATTTCAGCTACGAGCCGGCGCTGCATGCGCATGCCGAGGAGCGCCGCCAACTGGAGTTCGCGCTGCGCCGCGCGCTCGAGCGCAACGAGATGCTGCTGCACTATCAGCCGGTGGTCAGCGCGGACAGCGAGAGCATCGTCAGCTTCGAGGCGCTGCTGCGCTGGAACAGCAAGGAGCATGGTTCGGTCAGCCCGGCCAAGTTCATACCGCTGGCCGAGGATACCCGGCTGATCATCCCGATCGGGGAATGGGTGCTGCGCGAGGCCTGCGCCGAGGCGATGCGCTGGCCCGACCACGTCAAGGTGGCGGTCAACGTCTCCGGCGAGCAACTGCTTGATCCGCACTTCGCGTCGACCGTGGTCTCTGCCCTCGCGATGACCGGGCTGCCCGCGCGGCGGCTCGAGATCGAGGTGACCGAGAGCATCTTCCTGCGCGATGCCACCGCGGCGCGCAGCACGCTCGAGCAGATGATGGGACTGGGCTGCTCGATCGCGCTCGACGATTTCGGCACCGGCTATTCGTCGCTGGGCTACCTGCGCAAGCTCCGCTTCTCGACGATCAAGGTCGACCGCAGCTTCGTCCAGGGCGCGGCGCAGAAGAACCCCGAGAGCCTGGCGATCATCCGCGCGGTCGTGGCCATGGCCGAGAGTCTTGGCGTCACCACCACGGCCGAAGGGGTGGAAACCGAGGCTGAGCTCGAAATCACCAAGGCGCTCGGCTGCAACAAGATCCAGGGTTACTACTTCGGCCGTCCGATGCCCGCGTTCGACGCCCGACGGTTGTTTGCCCCCGGACCCAATCAGGCCCGGTCCGGCGCCGCCGCCTGAGCGCAGCGCGCAGGGCTGGGCAGCCGCCGTTTACCCCGCCGATGGTGGCGGGCAGTCAGGCTGAGGCGAGGGCGCGGACGGCCGCCTCGAACAGGGCGCGGCCATCGGTGCCGCCATGGACGGGATCAATCGCCCGCTCGGGATGCGGCATCATGCCCAGCACGTTGCCTGCCTCGTTCAGCACCCCGGCGATTGCCCGGGCCGAACCGTTGACCGGTTCGGCATAACGGAACGCCACCCGGCCTTCGCCCTCAAGCCGGTCAAGCGTGGCCGCGTCGGCGAAGTAGTTGCCGTCGTGATGGGCCACGGGAATGTGGATGCGCTGGCCCGCGGCATAGCCGGAGGTGAACAGGCTCTGGGCGTTGGCGACATCCAGCGCCACGCTGCGGCAGACGAAACGGATCCCGGCATTGCGCATCAGCGCACCGGGCAGCAGGCCGGCCTCGGTCAGCACCTGGAAGCCGTTGCACACGCCCAGCACCGGTACCCCGCGCCCGGCCGCGGCGATCACCGCCTGCATGATCGGCGAGCGCGCGGCCATCGCGCCCGAGCGCAGATAGTCGCCATAGGAGAAGCCGCCGGGCAGGGCGATGAAGTCCAGACCCGCCGGCAGCTCGGCGTCGCCGTGCCAGACCCGGTGCGGCGCGGTCCCCGAAACCTCCTCGAGCGCCACCGCCATGTCGCGGTCGCAGTTCGAGCCGGGAAAGGTGATGACGGCCGAGCGGAAGGCCATCAGCCGGCAACCCGCTCGATGCGGTAGTTCTCGATCACCATGTTGGCGAGCAGCTTGCCCGCCATGTCCTCGAGCGCGGCATCGGTCACGCTGTCGTCCACCTCGAGTTCGAACAGGCGGCCAGCGCGGACATCCTTGACCCCGGCGAAGCCCAGCCCCTCGATGGCGTGGTGGATCGCCCGGCCCTGGGGATCGAGCACCCCGTTCTTCAGGCTGACGTGGACGCGGACCTTCATGGGCATGCCTTTCGCTGGCCGACAGATTCGGCGGCTCCTGACTCGCCGCGCCTATGCCCGCAGCCGCCGACCGGGGCAAGGGACTGGCACGCCCTTCCTACCCGGATTTGCGCGCGGTTGACACGGTTGACACGGTCCATGGCCAAAAACCCGGAAGGCCGTCCCCGGGGTGTCAGCCCAGCGGCAGGCTGTCCATCACGTAGCCGAGCGAGCGCACCGTGCGCAGGGGATCGGGCACGCCGTGGGCCCGCAGCGCGCGGCGCAGGCGGCCGATCCACACGTCGACCGTGCGCTCGTCGATCAGCCCGCTGTCCTTGCCCAGCCGGTCGATCAGGCTGAGCCGGGTGAAAACCTGGTCGGGGTTCTCCATGAAGTGCACCAGCAGACGAAACTCGTTGGGCCGCAACGGCACGACCTTGCCACGGAAGCGCGCCTGAAAGCCGGCCAGATCGACCGACAGTTCGCCATGGCGCAAGCGTTGTCCGCCCGGGGTGCGGGTGCCGGCGAGATCGGCGGCGTCGATCCGTTCGAGCAGCGCCGCGGCGGTGAGCGGGCCGACCATGTAGTCGTCCGCGCCGGCGGCCAGCGCCCGGCGGCGGGCGTCGGCATCGGCGGTTTCGAGCACGAGGGTGACGTGGGCGTGGGCGGTACCTTCGCTCTCGCGCAGGCGGCGGCAGAACTCGAGCCCGGACATCGCCGGCAGCAGCCAGTCGACGAAGGCGAACAGCGGAGCGGGCAGGCGCGGTGGTGCCGCGGCCTCGCCGCAGCAGACGACCTGGAGTCCGGACCGCGCGACGGCAAGCTGTTCCTGCAGACGCGGATCGCCGGGCGCGATGAGAACGACGGTGGTGTTCGGCATGGAAGTCACAGCGTTGAGTTCGACTGTGCCATGTGCCGCAACGAAATGACGAATTCATGACGCTTCAGTGACACATTTGTCGTCAATTCAATGTCATATTGGTGTCATCATTCCGTCCGCGAACTGAAACCTCGGCTGCCTACTTGCCGGCTCGCAGCAGGGGGGCTCGGCGATCCGAGTCGAGCCATGAGGGTTTGCCCCTGCCTGATGAAGAAAGGCCCGAAAGGGAACGCATCATGCAGAATTCGATCAAGTTCACCGTCTCCGTCCTGGCCCTGGCCTGCGCCGCCGCCGCTCCGGCCTATGCGGCCGATGCCGCCGTGGCCGCCGACGAGGTCGCCGCCGAGACGACCCCGCCCGATTCGACTGGCCTGACCGACATCGTGGTGACCGCGACCAAGCGTGAGACCAACCTGCAGAAGACGCCGATCTCGATCTCGGTGATGGGCAGCGACGATATCAAGAAGCGCCACGTGCAGAGCCTGTTCGACCTGGCCGACGGCGCGGTGCCGTCGCTTCGCGTCGCGCCGTTCGAGGCCCGCCAGAACGCGCTGACCATCGGTATCCGCGGCATCGTGCCGCTCGATGCCAACCAGCCCGCGCGCGAACAGGGCGTGGGCATCTACATCGACGGCGTCTATCTGGGTCGCCAGCACGGCATCAACTCGGCGCTGTTCGACGTGGAGCGCATCGAGGTGCTGAAGGGCCCGCAGGGCACCCTGTTCGGCCGCAACACCGAGGGCGGCGCGCTGTCGATCGTCGCCCGTGCGCCGACCGGCGAGTTCGGCGGCCGGATCAGCTCGGGCGTGGGCAACTATGGCGCGGTCAATGCCGACGCCCATATCGACCTGCCCACGGTGGCCGGCTTCTCGATCAAGCTGGACGCCGTCTATTCGCGCCAGGATCCGACCACCGAGAACCCGCTCGCGGGGCAGGCCGGGTTCAACATGTTCAATCGCCGCGGCTTCCGCGCGGCGGTCCGCTGGCAGCCGGCCGACGGGATCACCAACGATTTCGCCTATGACAACGCCTACAGCGAAACCACCCCGTTCTACACCCAGCTGCTGAACTACAACCCGAACAACTGCGCCCCCAGCACCGCGGCCCAGCCGGTCTCGGCCGATGTCATCCCGGGGGCCTGCGTCCTGCCCGGCAGCAACTTCTCGGGCGGTCTCACCGGCACGGTCCGGCCACTGCTGCCCGGCGTGGTGGTGAACGGGACCACCCGCATGAGGGTGGCCGATATCGGCGTGCCGATGCGCGTCAGCATCGACAAGGCCCATGGCTTCACCAACACGTTCAAGTGGAAGATCTCGCCCGAGATCGAATTCCGTTCGATCACCGCCTGGCGCGGTGTCACCGCCGACCAGTGGGACAACGTCGGCGGTGCGCACCGTCCGCCGGTCGTCAACCTGACGGCCAGTTGCACCGCCGCCGCACCGTGCCCGTTCAGCCGCTATTCGCTGGCCGACCTGCGCCAGCGCCAGTTCAGCCAGGAGTTCCAGGCGGTCGGCTCGATCGGCAACATCGACTACGTCGCGGGCCTGTACTACTTCAACGAGCGGGTCAGCGACGATGCCGCGACCCCGAACTCGATGGGCGCCATCGCGACTGTCGTGAACGGTGTGGTGACCGGGGCGACCTATGTGCCGATCCCGTTCTGCACCGCCAACACCCCGCTGTTCGTGGGCAAGGCCGTCAACGGCTGCTCGATCGACCGTGCATCGCAGGTCGTGTCGAAGAGCTATGCCGCCTTCGCGCAGCTCACCTGGAACCCGAGCGAGGTGCTGCATATCACCGCCGGTGGCCGCTACACCCGTGACAAGAAGCGCGGCGCGCTGACCTTCTCGCGCGGGATCAACTACACCGATCCGGCGAATGCCGCGATCGTGGCCACCAACGGCTACACGCCGCTGGACGAGGTCTGGAACCGCTTCAACCCGATGGTCACCGTGGCCTATGACGTGAACCCCGACGTCCACGTCTATGCCAAGTACGCCACGGGCTATCGCGCCGGCGGCGCCAGCTCGCGCACCTCGGACTACCGCGCCTTCGATCCGGAAGACGTGCAGTCCTACGAACTGGGCTTCAAGGCTGATTTCCTGAACCGGCGCGCCCGGATCAACGTGGCGGCCTACATGATGGACCGCCAGGACAGCCAGGTCGATCTCAGCACGATCCAGCCCACCGCGACCGGCAACTTCAACAACCTCGTCACCTTCAACGCCCCGGGCACGACCAAGATCCGTGGCGTCGAGGCTGACCTGACGCTGAAGCCGGTGGACAACCTCACGCTGGGTCTGTCTTACGCCTACACCTACTTCAAGGTGCCGCCGGTGACCGTGGTCTATGAAGGCCTCAACGCCCAGCGCGTGGTGGTCAACCGCACCAGCCAGCCGCAGAACTTCTACATCGTGTTCACCCCGAGCAACGCCGCCAGCGGCTCGCTCGACTATGCGATCCCGGTGGGCGACAATGGCACCGAGGTGCGCCTGCACCTCGACGCCAACTACTCGCAGGCGACCCAGGCCTTCGACCAGTTCGCGACCAAGAACGATGCCTCGTTCATCGTCAACGGCCGTCTGGCCCTGGCCGACATCCCGGTGGGCGGCGATACCAGCCGCACGCTGACCGTCTCGGCCTGGGTGCGCAACATGTTCGACATGCAGTACGTGTTCCGCCGCGATCCGTCGAACAGCCTGCCGCAGGTCCAGTCCAGCACCGCGCTGGTCGGCACGCTGTCCAACACCATGGGCGATTACGGCAACTTCAACGCGCCGCGGACCTTCGGGATCGAGGCCGCGATCAAGTTCTGACCGCCGGTTCCATTGCACCCTGAACCTTGGGGGCGGGCATCGCGAGATGCCCGCCCCGCTTGTTTTGGGCGGAACAGCTCGTCATCCCGGTGACGGCCTGAAGGCGGCTCGGCGGCTTCCGCCCGATACCCGTCATCCCGGCGAGGGCTGGGATCTCTCACCTCGCTGCTGAAGATGCCAGCCTGCGCTGGCATGACGGGATGGAGGGTAGGGCTGACTTCGGCTCGGCGGCTTCCGCCCCACACCCGTCATCCCAGCGCAGGCTGGGATCTCTCCCCTTGCCGCGGAAGATGCCAGCCTGCGCTGGGATGACGACGGGTTTGGCTTTGGCCAGACCATGAACGACAGCTCCGGCCATCCCGGCGCGCACAGAAAAGCCCGCCAGCGGCGGGCCTTTCGTCACGGTTTCCGAGGTCCGGCTTCAGCGGACCCGAGGCCCTCCGAAGGGCATCGGCGGGGGAGTACGCCGCGCGCCGCGGGGCAGCTGGGCCTGATAGGCGCGGCCGCAGTGCTCGACGCAATAGGGGAACCCCGGGTTCACCTTCTCGCCGCAGAAGTGGAAATCCGGCTCGCCCGGATGGCCCATCGGCCAGCGGCAGATCCGGTCGTTCAGGTCGAGCAGACTGGTCTTGTCGGCGATCTCGGGGCTGGGCTTGGCCGGGACCAGACGGCGCGGCGGGGCCGGGGGAATGGGCGCCTGCTGATCACCCGGGCCCTGGCGGAGGAAGCCGCCCGGGCCGACCGAGACGATCCGCGGCGTGGGCGCGGCCGGCGGCGTGCCAGCCGGCGCGGCAGCGGGCGCCGCAGCTGCGCGCGGGGCGGCGGCCGGAGCGGCC
>NZ_JACLAX010000004.1 GCF_014230355.1 Novosphingobium piscinae | reverse complement strand
GACGGGCCGCGGCCGATGGGGCCGGGGCATGACGCGCGCGGCGGCGACGGCAAGCCGCGCCCGCCGTTCGGCAAGCGCGGTCCGGGCCGCAAGCCGCCCCGGCCGGGCTGAGGGCGATCCGGCCCCGGGCGCGCCCTCGCAGGCCGCCCGCGGCGGATTCAGCCGGCGCCGAGAGGTTTGGAGGCGAGCCAGATGCAGTGGGTGTCGGTCTTCGCGCCGGCATAGGCCGGGACGACCACCTCCTCCACCGCGAAGCCGGCTTCGCCGAGCCGCGCGACAAAGCCCTCGTCGGGATAGGCCGACCACACCGCCAGCATCCCGCCAGGCCGCAGCGCCTTCAGCGCCGAACGGATCCCCCAGTTGCAGTACAGCCGGTCGTTCGCGTCGCGAATGAACCCGTCGGGGCCATTGTCGACATCCAACAGGATCGCCTCGTAGTGGTCGCTGGCTCCGGCGATCACGTCGTGGACGTCGGCCAGGGTCACGGTGGCGCGCGGGTCGGCGAGAGTCTCGCCGAAGACATGGGCGAGGGGGCCCTTGGCCCAGGCGATCACCTCGGGCAGCAGCTCGGCCACCTCTACCCGGGTTTCGCTGCCCCAGGCGTCCAGGGCGGCCCCGAGGGTGAAGCCCATGCCGAGGCCACCGATCAGGATCGGGCCGTCGGGGTCGGGCAGCCGCCCGGCGACGATCGTCGCGAGCGCCTCCTCGGACACGTGGTCCATCGAGCCCATCAGCTCCTCGTCGTCGAGCTGGATCGAGAAATCCGCGCCGCAGCGCAGCAGCAACAGGCGGCCACCCTCGGGCAGCGGCGCGGAATCGATCAGGTAGATCGGCTCACCCTCGTCGCTGCGCGAATGCAGTGCCGCATCGGCGCAGCGCGGCGGGGCGGGTTGCCGGGGGGCAAGACGGTAAGCCGTGCGCGCGGCCGGAGTCGGGCGGGTGATCGGACGTGCGTCGGGGAGGGACTGACCCAAGGGCGGGTGTTCCACAATTTGGCGGTTCGCGGCAGCAGCTCCCTCGCAACCGGGGAGCGATAGCCAGAATGCGAAAGGCTCGGGAGAGGAAGCGCGGACCGCCTCGGGTCGGCGCGGGGGTGTGCGCAGCACCTTAGCGGCTGGGGCAGCAATTACAACCGCAGCACGCCGGTCGCGGCGGCCGCCTGCTCCTGGACCACCGGGAAGCGCACAGATCGGAAAGGAGGGGCTTGGCGCCGCATCGGGTCAGGCCGCTGCCAGGCACCCTTGCGCAAAACTGGCTCCCCGAGTTGGTCTTCAACAAGTGAGGATTCTCTAGGTGGAGCGAATGTCTCACCGCCCGGCTTGACCGACGCAGTCCCGCCGAGTCCCGCGGCCGATGTCTCACCTTCCTGGCAGGACATCGCCGACTGGTTCGAGGAAGCCATCGGCGACAGTATCGACATGGACTGGACGCCGCGGATCGCCGCCGAGCTGATCGTACGCCGCATGAAGGACGGCGACTTCCCGGTGCAGTTCTACGCGCCGGAGGCGGCTCCGCGCCATGACTGACATCACCGACGAGGATTGCCAAGCTGCTGCGGAATGGACCAGCGCCAACGCGAACCTCATACTGGACAGTCAGCCGCATGGTTGGGCCGACTTCGACGGGCTACTTCACCAAGCCTTCGCGAAACACCGCCTCGCCGCCGAAGCCCGTGGGGAAGCCCGTGGCGCTGAGAGTGAGAGGGCGCGGGTGGAAGGGCTGGCGGAGGCGCTGGCGAAGATCATGCCGATCCGCGTTCACAATGGGCAGGACTATGCCGAGGTCTATTTCGCAGACGGCCAGACGCACAGCACCCAAGCCATGACGATGAACCCGCAGGACTGGCTCGACATTGCCGAAGCCCTGTCCCGCCACGCCGATCAGGGGGAGGGGGTATGAGGTGCGCCGAACAGAACTGCCTCGCCTCCTACACATGGATTGGACACCAAGATGATCCGGTGCTGCGGAAGATGGCACAGGAGCGCGGTTGGAAGCTGCACGAAGTCAGGGGCTGGCTATGCCCCAAGCACAAGGAACCCACCCCATGACCCACCCCACCACAGCCATGGAAGCGTGGCAGGCTGCTGCGTTCGCGTATGGCGGCCTGTCTATTGACGGCGAGGGCGCAGATGCCGCCGCCGCAGTCCTCGAAGCGTGGGCCAGCGAGAGGGAGCGGGAGTTGCGGGAGGCGCTTGCCGAGCGCGATAACTACCTAGCCCAAATGGGTGGGTGTGGCGATGGTCACTGCATCATTGTCAAGCCGGTTGGGATGCACACCAACGGCGGTTGCCGGTGCGCGACCCATGCTTTCACGATGGGCAAGTTCGCGTTCGCCAACAATCGCTTTGCCGACCGAGCCCGCACCCTACTTGCCGAGGAGCGCGGGGAATGAGCGGGGAGATGAGCGAAGAAACCCGCGAATGGGCCATAGAAGCCGCCGACCTTGCCGATGCTTGGCGTGAGTTCATGCGGCATATTGAGTGCATTGACGCATTCAAGAAGCCGATGGCGCTGGCATTCGAGGCTGGCTTTAAGGCTGGCCGCGCACCCCTCCCACCGAAGGAAACCGAACAATGAACGCTGAGACAGACCGCGTGGAGGCGGACAAGGCTTGGCGCACGTTCAAGCACTGGCTTTTCCGCGAGTGCAACGAAGGTACGCGCCGACATCTGTGGGCCGCGTTCGGACTGCCGACCGATGAAATCCGCAACCACGGCACCGAATATCATGCGCTACGCTATGTTCGGAGGCAGTTGCTGGCCGACCAGCAAGCCGAGATCGAGCGGCTGCGCAAGGAAGCCCGTGAACAGGCGTTGCAGTTTCTCGCCACCGATGGACAGGCCATTGAGGCACTAGCCCGAGCCGAGCAGGCAGAGGCAGAATTGGAGCGCTGGAAGGACGTAGCAGCCGGGCTTTCTCTCGCAGAGAGCGACACCAGCGCAGAGCTAGCCGTCGCCAAACGCCAACTCGCAGTGATGCAGGCGGCTATGGTTGAGGCGGTGAGACGGTTGCGAATGTCAGCCGAGCCGCCGCATCGTAGTGTGGAATTGGTCTGCGCTCTCGTGGCCGAACCCCTCGCCCCGTTCACCAAGGGAGACTCAGAATGAGGCGCAAACTCACCGATAGATGGCACCAGCGATCATTCCGCATATTGGTCAAGCCGCGCCGTCATGGGCAGGGACCGCATACTCCGCTAAGGCACCAGCTGGTCCGGAATCACCCGTCTCTTGGCGCCAAGCTGAACGGGCGTTTCAGCATCACCCGGCGCTTCAAGACAAGGCGCGCTTGCTGGTCGCGTATTGTCCCGCGCTCATGGTCCCTGTTCTTCTTTGTCCGGAGGCGGCGCGATGTCTGATCTATCGAAGCGGCTGCGGGCTTATCGGTCACACAACGATTGGGGCGACAAAATCCACCATCCGATTACAGACGAAGCCGCCGACGCCCTAGACGCCCTCCAAGCCGAGCTATCCGAACAAGCCCGCATCATTGGCGCATCAGGCGAACGAGATGCGCGTCATCTTGCCATGATCGCGGAACGGGATAGGGAGATTGCTAGGCTGCGGAGGGCTATCGGGGAAGCGGAAAAAGCGTTGGAGAACACCGACCTTTGGGGACATCAGGTGCTGCGCCAAGTCCATAACGCCCTTGCCCCGTTCATCACCCCAACCGATACCCCCGCCCCCTGACACACTCGATCCTCAGCGGCACGGCATTATTCACCAGCCAGCGCCGCAGATGCCAGACGTGCACCCGGATCGTCTCGACAGCCGCATAGTCGCAGGCGATCTCCAGCGCTGTGTGTCGCGCAATCGGCCAGCGGACAAGCTCTTGCAAGATCGCCCGCCCCATCGGTCTAGGCTCTGTCAGGACGCGGCCCTTGTACGTGATGGCCTGCGATGCCACGACAAGATCGCCCCGGGCATAGGGCAGTTCCTGGCCGCAGCACTGGCAGGTTCTCACGGCTCAATATCCGCCTCTACCCAGCGCGAGCCACGATTGCGCCGCTCGTACCGGACGCGCCGGGCTTCCGGAAACAGCCGCCGCGCCAGCGCGCGCCACTCCTGCGGACCAGGCACAACCTTGGCCGGGCCCGGGTTGAAGCACGACAGCACGAGCACGTCGCCGTCGAACGAGACGATCACCGACCAATCGAAGGTGTCCGCGCCCTCGGGGAAGTTGCGGAACGCCTTCGACCCCGGGGGGATGTCGGTGATCACCTCGGGCATGGGTCAGCCCACTACCTTCACGAACACCGAATCCGAGAACGTCCGGCCGCCCACCGTGTTCACCGCGACCACGAACTCGCACTGGCGCCCCGCCGTGCCGCCGGCGACATTGAACGTCACGTCCATGCCGATCTGCGACTTCTTCGTCACCACGACATCGCCGATCACCAGCGTAACAGACCAGTCGGCGATGCTGTCCCCGGCGTCGATGCGGTCAGCATACCCGAACGTGGTGTCGTAGCTGGCGGAGGCGTGCTTGTTCGGCAGCTTCTGCATGTAGATGTCCTTCGGCAGGTTGAACCGGCGGGCGATCGCCGGGAGCAGGAAGTAGCGCTGGATCTTGGGCAGCCGGACATACCGCACGACGGTCGGCTGGTAGGCCGGGCCGCTCGAGAGGATCGCCGTGACCGCCGACCTGGCGGTCAGTGCCGCGCCGATCCGCACTGTCAGGCGAAGGTCGCCGGCAACGCTGCTTTGCGCCACCGCCGCGCCGTCCAGAGGCTTGGTCAGCGCGAGGGCGGCCGTGGCAGACGATGTGGCGACCAGCGAGGCGGAAAGGCCCGATCCGGCCGGCAGCACCAGCGCCGCCATGGACGTGCTGGCCAGCGCCGCGCCGATGGGCTTGGTCAGCACCAGCTCGCCGGTGATCGCCGACCCGGCCACAGCGGCCGCTGCGAGCGGCTTGGCCGGGGTCAGTGCCGCCGATACCGCGCTCACCGCAGTCAGCGCGACGGACAGACCTTCCGCGCTGGCGATCGAGGCGGCCGCACTTGACGTACCCACCAGCGCCGCGCCGATGGGCTTGGTCGGAGAGAGCGACGCCGTGATCGATGAGGACGAGCTGACCGATACCGCGAGCCCCGTCGCATCGCCGATTGCGCCCGCAACGGCCGCCACAGCCGTTAGGACGGCCGACAGGGGCACCGTGAGGGTCAACACCCCGGCGACGGTCGCGCGCGCCGCCAGCGAGGCTGCCAGCGGCTTTGTCAGCGTCGACAGAGCCGCCGCCGCAGCCGACGACGCCACGGCGCCCGCCCCGATCGGCTTGGTGATCGAGCTGAGTGCCGAGCTGGCGACGGTTGTGCCGAGCAGCGCGCTGCCGATCGGCTTCGTGATCGAGCCCAGCGCCGGGGCCAGTCCGGTAGCAGCCTGCAGGGCGCTGCCGATCGGCTTGGTTGGGGTCAGGGCTGCGGACAGGGTGGCTCTGGCCACAAGGTCGGCGGCAATGGCTGTGGTGCTGACCTGCGTGGCTACGCTCAGGGGCCGGCTCTCCCGCCGGAAAATCTGCCACGGGTCCCGCGCCAGGCGGCGCATCACAATGTCGGTCTGCGGCCGGTTGAACACCAGCATCAGCGGAGTGTCGAACCAGCCGCGGTTGACGGTGTTCGAGTCCCCCAGGATGGCGGTCATAGGGGCGTCGAGGAAACCAGTGGTGGTGCTAAGAGGCCCGCCGTTCAGCATGACGCCGATCTGGTTGGCCGCCGCGCTGCTGCGGACCGACAGCACGTTCCACCCGGAAGTCGGCAACGTCAGGGCCGGGGTGGGCGTAAGCTGGTTGCCTCGCCCGGAGTGCCAGACCGCGAACGTGGTCCCGCCGGACGCCCAGCCGAACGACACATAGGTCCCGGCCGGCCGCGTTGCGACCATGGACCCGTTGCCCGCGCTGGTCGTGAACCGCGACAGGATGTGGTAAGTCCAGTCTCCCGAGGCGGTTTCGATCGCCGGGCTCGACAACACGTTTTCGGCGCCCGTCAGCGCCGCGCGGACCATGGGTCCGTTCGTGCCGTAGCCCATGGTCTTGCCGGTCGGCGTGAACGTCCGGTTGCGGTTGACCAGGTCGACCATCTGGCCATTGCGCACCGTGATGCAGGCAATGAGCCCTCGGGTAAGTGGGTTGGTCCAGTCGATTACCCGCGGCCGAGCCGGGCTGTTCGCCACGTTCCGCGGCGCGCTCTGCAGGCGCATGGCGTTAGACCACGTTCCCGATCACTTCGGAGAACCAGACACCGTGGCCGGAAGCCGCCAGCGCCGCGCCGCTTTCGTTCTTGATCACGATGCGGGTCTGCGCGGGCAGCACGCCGCCATATGCCGCCGCGAGCGAGAACAGGTCCATCTGCAGGGTCGCGTTCGACGTGAGAGGCAACACGCCGATGAAGCGCAGATTGGGCTCGTCGGTCGTGGTCGTGCCAGAGGTCGGGCCGGTTTCGAAGCTGGTCCCGTCAAGCGAGCCCTGCGCGAAGATGACCAACTGCCGGTTGCCCGAGACGGTGCCGGGGGTAGCCTGCACTTCCAGCAGCACGTCCAGCGGGTCGTTGTCGGTGTGGTTGATGACGCCCGCGCTCACGTAGGCACCAGCCGCAAGGCTGTTGAGAGCGGTGGTGGTCAGCGCCGTGCGGGTGCCGACGATTGAGGTGACAGCACCCATTATTCGTGTCCTTCAAGTGCGGCGGTGACCATGCTCGAGGTCACAGGGTCGGGGATTTCGGCCAGCGCTTTCAGCGCGGTGGCCTGCGCAGCGGTCATCACTCCGCCGGCGGCGAGTTCATCCAACTGCGCGCGCGAGGTCGGCAAGCCGATGTCCAGCGTCCCGGCTTCCAGCAGATACCAGGCCCAGTAGACCACGCGGTCCTGCTCGGAGAGCGCCTTGAGGGTGTCGAGGACCTGAGCGCCTGCGACAGGCCCAAGCGCGTCAAGAACCGATCCGATACCAATCGGGCGGGACACGATCGTGGTCCGGCCGATCGACAGCGCTTCGGCGATGGCGCCGTGATCGTCGAGCGGGAGGCCGCTGGCGATGATTTCGTCGTAGAGAGACATGCTTGTGCCCTCGTGAACCGGAGTAGAGCTACCCCCCAGCACAAGGCCGGGGGGTGTGGATCAGGCGAGCGTCAGCGAGAAGCCGGCGGGGTTCACCGGGACCACGTCGTTGATGTTGATGACCTTCGGGGTCTGCATGACGCCCCAAAACAGGCCGTTGCCGCCCGACGAGGCATCGCTCAGCACCATCGCCGCCACGGTGCCCCAATTCGCGGTCGGGGTCGGGAAGGTCAGCGTGCCGTTGTTCGAGGTCTGGCCGCTGCTGCCAGTCGAGGCGGTGGTCGAGGCCGCCGCCTGCGTGCCAGCCCAGTTGGCCAGCGAGCTGGCGATCGACACGCGGCCATAGCCGCCGCCGCTCACCTCGATGGCCGTGACGTTCGCGTTCATCGCGTCGAAGTCCGGGGTCATTTCGGTCCAGACCGCAGTGCCGTCGCTCGTGGTGCCGCCGTTGGTCGTGCCCCAAGTCGGCTCGCTTGCGCCGGTGGTGCCGGCGGTGGTGCAGCGGTACATCCGGCCGTTGGAGGTCGCGGGCACGGTGGTCTGGCCGACAGTCACCGCGGTCGAGCGCGGCGAGACGCCGGCCGTGGCGCGGTAGAGACCGAGGAAGGTGCTGGTCGGGCCGGACCCCGCCGCCGCCGAGGCGCCGGTGATGCCGAGCGCCTGACCACGCAGGATGAAGTCGAGGATCCGGTTCTCAAAAAAGTCGGTGAGTGCAGACATGGGCTATTCTCCGGGCACAAAAAACCCCGGCGGTCACCGGGGTGGGGAGGGCTGGTGTGGTGGTCTTGGGTCAGGGTTTGCGCTTGGGGCGCTCCGAGACAGTCTCGGCAGGGTGCTCCTTGGCATAGGCCCGGGAGACGAAGCGGCCGGTGATCGCCGAGCGGAACATGCGCCACGCGCGGCGGATCGGGTTGATGGGCTTCTTGGGTTCGGTCATGTGCGGATCCTCAGGGCTTCGGCCAACTGCGGACCAGGCCCTCGTGGCGTTGGCGGCAGTCGGCGATGACGGCGATCAGTTCGCGCTCCCAGACCGACCGCTCAGGGTCGATCAGCGGAACGGGCGGGAGTGGAGCCTTGGGGCACGGGGCGGACAGGTTCGCCTGCGGCGGGGGTGGCGATCCCGCTATTGGCTTCCTCGACCCGATCCCGAAGCAGCCGGACAAGAGCATCGGGAGCAGCGCAATCGCTAGGTACTTGGATTTCACGAAACGTCTCCCTGATCGTGTTGCTGTCCGTGCGGGTCTGGCCAGCGTTGTCGGCCGAGAACGCGGCGAACTTGGCGCCCTCCTGCTGGCCCTTCTCGCGCTGGCGATCGGCCCGCGCCTCTGCCTTGGACCGGGCCGCCAGCTCATCGCTGTCAGCCTTCCAGTCCCGCGCGGTCCAGCCACCGAGGAAGCCGGCGATCAAGGTGAGGGCGGCCGCGCCGCCGAGCCATGGGAGCGGGATCATTGCAGGTATCCCCCCATGCTGGCGGCGATGGTCAGCGCGATCATCGCCATGATCAGGGCGAAGGCGAACATCGCCCATGGTGAGGTCCACCACGGCGGGCGAGGCGTAGGGCTCAGCATTGCGGAGCCCGCGAGAGAACGACCAGTACAGAGGCGATGTTGATTAGCGCGACGATGAGGATCACAAAGGCAGGGTCGATGTCGCGCTTACGCATTGGGCTCTCCACCGGTCGGCTGCCTGGGCCGGAACGACGCCGCCAGCGTGGTGAGGCCGCCGGTGACCGTGCCCAGGCCGAAAGCTTCGACCTTCCCGATCAGGCCTGGCACGAAGTAGGCGGCGATGAAGGTGATCGCGAGGACCAGGACCAGAGTGGTCAGGGTCGCGATGAAGCCGAACAAGGCGTGGCGCTGGGTCACAGGAAAAGCCCCTTTGCTCTGGCGACCAGTTGGCGGCGATCGGCGATGCCGTTGGTCCCCCCGTTGATAAGTCGGGTGATCCGGTCCTCCTCGCCCTTGTCGGCGACGAGATTGAGGTTGCGGGTGCGCCAGAAGAAGGCCGCGGTCTGCACGGCCACGTCCGGGGTCTCGGCGAGCTCCGGGTTGCTCTCGAGGTCGATCCCGATGGCATTCCCGATCTGCCGGTAGTTCGCGCGCCCGGTAAGCTGAAAGATGCCGCGGCCCAGGTAGCGGCGGCCATCGCCGGGGCGGGTGTTGCCGAGATCCGCACGACCCTCGTAGCGCACCTGCGCCGGGGTCGGCCCCCAGATCTCGCGCATGTTGCGGAACCGGTTGCACTCGTGCGCCGCCTGGCCGACGAAATTGCAGATCCGCGCTGCGGTCTGATCAATCCCGGACTGGGGAAGGTGGAGCGAGGCTGCCTCGCCGAACGGGAGCAGGGCTGCCATGGACCGCTGCGCGACATAGGCGAAGATGGCAGCCCAGGTGTTGCGCCCGGCGATGCCGTCGGCGGGGCCAATGGCATAGCCAGCCGCCAGCAACCGGCGCTGGACCGGCTTGAAGTCGATGCTCATGGTGATGTCACTTCCCGATGTGAACTGCGAATTTCAGCGCGGCGAAAATGCTCGCGCCGATGGCCGTCAGGGCCACGATGATCCCGCCGAACCACTTGATGAATTTGCCGAACGTCTTGATCGCGCCCCACGCCTCGACGATTTCCTTCGTGGCGGCGATGTCCGCTTGCATCTGCGGGATGGGCTTCACCGCCTCTGCGATCTCGTCGAGAGCCTTCTTGATTTCCACGAACCTGTTGCTCCCAGCGTCCAAGCGCTCGTCGGTTTGCGCCATCCGCACATCGAGCTTGCCCAGGGCCTCGTAGATCTGGGCGTGGGTGGGCTTCTCATCCGCCATCAGTCGCGCCCCTTGTAGTGCCGGTAGGCCCGGATGCAGTGATCCGGCTTCCCGTCGATCGGCAGGAACACCCAGTCGATCACCCCGCCGACGATCCTGGCCCAGCGGTGGCCGTTCACCATGGCCTTGCCGACGTAGCTCGAAATCATCTGGCGGCCGCTGGGCCGGTCGGCGAGGCCGAACACGTACAGCGGCGCCAGCCATAGCGTGCAGGCGAGGATGTCGATCGCCCGCAGCAGCGCGAGCGTCGACGCACCGAGACGATGGATCAATCGGCGGGCCATGGCCTTAGCTCCCCTGGGGCAGGTAGGGCGGAACCTGAGCGGCCGTCGACGCGCCCTTGGGCAGGGGATCAGTCTCCGGGGCCGGCCACTGGCCGCCGGACGGGTGGGGCTCACCGAGGTCGCGGCGGATCGCAGCCACCATGCGCTCGCCCCGGGCGTCGTCGGCCAGCCCGTGCCAGCCGTTGCGCGTGCAGAACTCGGCAATCTGGCCGGCGATCGTCAGGCCGTCCTCGTCAAGGTCGCCGCGGGCGGCGTACAGCACCTCGGCCACCTCCACGAGCTTGTCGACCGGGCTGACCTTGCTGCCCGAGGCCAGCAGGGCATCTTTCGGCCCCTGCGGCAGGGCGGCCGCGTGCAGGATCAGGAACTGGTCAACGGTGGTCAGAGCCTCGCTGATCGTGGGCAGGAAGTTCATGGGTTCCCTTTCGGTTTAGATGCGAATGTAGGACCGATAGACATCGACGCCGCCGCCGGCGGAGCCCGGCGTGATGCTCACGTCGACCCGGAACTCGAACACGCCGGTCACCCCGGTCGAGTTGGTGAACGTGCCCGCCGCCGTGCTGAAACCGGGCTCCGTCGCCGTCACCGAGCCGAGCCCGCCGGTGGCAAAGTTGCTCCACGAGCCGCCAGCCGGGCGCGCCTGCAGAAGGCACTGGACCGAGCCCGAACTGGACCCGCCAGCCAACACCTGCACGCGGCCGTTGAGCGAGACGGTCTGGCCGGCGGTCAGCACCATCTGGAAGGACGATCCGATCGCGGCCACGTAGGTCGAGGACGCCGACAGGGACGACAGCAGCGCCGCGGCCGAGGGGTCCAGCTCCGACAACGAGTTCGCCGTGGCACCGACGCCCTGCCCGAGGAAGCCCACGGCAACATTCTGGCCGGTCACGTCGGCGCCGCGCTGGACAGGAGGCCCGGGCTGGTACGGCGAGAGAACGGTCTGCCCTTGCGAGCAGCGACGAATGAAAGGTTGGGCCAAGCGAACAACTGCCGCGCCAGATGTCGCAACGGTGCAAACGACCATGAGCTTGGCGATGCCGATGCCAAGGCCGGACGGCACTGTGACAAATCCGCCGATCCGCGTGTCGAATACCTCGCTGGCGACGCTGTTGCCGCCGATGTAAGTTCCAGCAGCACTGAAATAGCCGACGAACAGGCTTGCTGAGCTCATGTTGCCCGTCGAGACGATGCCGCTCAGCTCAAGGCGATCGCCTTCGATAACTGGCACGCCGCAAGCCGTATCCTGCCCGATGTTCACTCCGGTTCCGGCAGGAACGCTCGATGTTGAGCGCTCGATAAACCGCTTGGAAGTCAAAGCCGTGAAGTAATTCCAGCCCCACGTTCCGGCCGAGGCGTAAGCCTCGGTCCAAGACTTGTTGCCAAGCGTGAACTCGCTGTCGATAGCCTGATTGGCGAACCCGGACACGAAATTGTTATCGACCGCCGCCTGCGAGCCATTGGTGGCTGCCCACGCTTGACCAGCGATCGCCGCGGCAGTCCGCGTCTCCGTGACGTTCGCGTTCGCCTCGGCCGGCTTGAGGCTGTCGATCGTCTGGCCCGACTGATAGAGCGCGCCATTGGTCGCCTCATCGGTCCATGGTGTGCGCGCGCCGCCAAACTCGAGCTTCCACTTGGAGGTCCAGATCGTGCCGCCTCCAAGGGCGATCTTGTTTGAATTCATCACGCACCGGGCAAAGGCAGCGCCCGGCGGCGAGGTCACAGTGACAGAATACACCGCATATCCGACATTCATGGTGATGAATTGGCCAGCGCTGCTCGAAATAAAGGCCCCAGCCGAATTGTGCCAGTCGACGTAAAAAACCGGACGATCATTGCCAGTAGAACTGCCGTTGGCGGCAGCGTAGACCTGAAACGTATAGGTGTTGTTGGCGAATACCGGAGTTTTGGTGACATCGGCGCTGTAGAGGAATTGATCGTTCGTGGTGCAGGCCATGAACCATGCGCCGACATCGCCGCCAGATTTGCCCGGGCCAGCCCACCCATTCACCACGTAGCCCAGCGTGCCGATATTGAAGCTGCTGTTGAACAGCAGGTTCGCGCCCGGGTTGGTCACCTGCGCCGGGGTGAAGCCGGTGTAGGTCGCCCACGCCGCCTGCCCGGTGATCCCCGCCGCGGTGCCCATGATCGTGCGGATGTCCGCGTCCGACAGGGTGCCGAATGAGGTCGACACCAAGCTGTTGCCGGTGATCGCGCCATAGCTCGCCTGCCGGTCAGCCTGCCCGGGCGAGTAAGCCGGGATGGCGGTCTGATTGACCGGCACCTTGGCGAGGAACGGCGCGGCGATCACGGCGCGAGGGTTGACCGGGGATCCGGTGATGAAGAACCGCGTGCCGAGCGTCGCCCACCGGCGGCGCCCGGTCCCCCCGCCGGTGCCATCGGCCGGCACGGTGACCGCGTGCGATGCCTGAGTGAGGCTGCTGCGGGTCAGGGTGTTGTAAGCCGCCGCGCCGATGTTCGCCGTGACCGACGAGCCGCCGTACTCGTCCACATAGGCGTAATTCTCGTCGTAGAAGAAGATCGTGACGCCGGCGTTCTGGCACCCCTGATAGCCGAGGAGCGCGCTCGCCACGATCCGCTCGCCCGGCAGGACCGGGATGCCGTAGCGGGCAAATGCGTTGCCCGGCGGGTAGCTGCCAGCGCAGTCGAAAGCGGTTCCGTTCGGCGCCCCGGTCACATCGCGCGCGATGGCGAACGAGCCGTCCCGCAGCGCCACCCGGCGGTCGTTGAAGGTCACCGAGCCGAGGTTGGTCGAGTTGCCGAACCACCCCGGCTGCCAAGCCACCGGCATGTTGCCGCTGTAGTGGGTCGGCTCGGTCAGCGCGAACTCGGTGTTGATCAGCAGGTTGGAGCCAAAGGGCAGGGCCGCGCGGTTGGTCGTGGCCAGATCGCCCTGGCCGACAATCGCGTTGGCAAGGTCGGCCGGGCTCTCCAGCGCCTTCATGTTGCCGGTGATCGTGTAGGTGTAGGCGCTCACCGAGGCGAGACTCTGCTCGGCCGCGCCGTAGACGTTGAACGAGCACACCTTGATGTAGACCGTCTGGCCGATCATCGACAGATCGAGGTCGCTCATGACCAGCACGCCATCGTCCACGCGGACCCACGTTGTGCCGCTGCCCTTGGCGCCGCTCGCCGTCCCGTAGAGCCCGCGGTTGAGGGTGGTCAGGCTGTAGGCGTTGGTCCCCGTCAGCGTAGCGGTCTGATAGGCGAGGTACTCGCCGCCGACGTTGATCAGGGTGGTCTTCTTGGCGAGGTCGGCTGCCGAGCCGGACAGCATCTGGCCGCCCGAGCGCAGCGATACCGCCAGCGTGCTGGTGCCGTCGATGCCGGCCGCCGCCGCGGGCAGGGTCGCCGTGGTCGTCCCGTATCGGGACTTGCCGACGATCACCCCCTGATCCTTGTAGTTGACCCCATCCAGCGACAGCCACACCCGGCACCCGCCGTACATGCGGTCGTTCGGCTGGCCGCCGCAGGCGATCGCCACGGCGAGGCCGGTGGTGACCTGATCGGGCGGCATTTCGAAGATGACCGGCGCAGCGCAGTTGCCGGCCGGGATCGCGGTGGTGTTCTGCCAGCGCAGGCCGTTGTCGTGGGTATAGGTCGCAGCCGCCGCTACGCCGATCGGCAGATCCTCGGCGACGCACCGATACCCGTTGTCCGTCTCCTCGATTTCGATCAGGCGGACCGGCACCCGGTTCATCGCCAGCCCGGGATCGGTCAGGGTCACGATGTCCATGGGCTCGAGCATGGCGAAGCGCGCGCCCAGCTCGAACTCGTACTCGTTCCGCTTGTAGAGCTGGCGCTGGAGCGCGAGCTGGACGACCTGCTTGGCGACCGCGGTTTCGCAGATGAAGTCGCAGGTGATCGTGGAGGCGACCTTGAGCCCGTACCGCTCGATCGCGTCCTGATCCTCGGCGCTGACGACCTCCTGGTTGTACTGGTTCGCGCGGTTGCGGAACTGCACCGACATCCGGTTGTAGGCGTCGGCCGGGGTCTTGCGGGTGATGATGATCGGCCCGCCGTCGATGTCGATGAAGTCGTCATCGGTCAGGTCGAACAGTGGCGTCAGGTTGGGAGTGTAGGTGGCGCCGTTCCCGGTGATCGCCGTGTCCCCATAGGGGATGATCTTGAGCAGGCCGCCAGACCACACCGGGGCGGCGTTGGTCGCGTCACACAGCTCCTGAATCACGTCGGACGCGGGCCGGGCCTGCGTGTAGGCAGGCGAGACGAACAGGCCAGCGGCTTGGCAGTAGGTCGCGTAGCTGGTCGAGGCGTCGACGTTGGCGGCCGGGAACCCGACGCCGTAGCGCTGGGCGGTCAGCACGTCATTGATGACCGCGCTCGGCAGCGCGTCGTTGCCGCCGGCGAAGATCAGCTTGCCCTGCACCTCGAACGAGTGGTTCGGGATCGTCGCGCTATCGCCCAGCTCGTAGGCCGAGGCGGCGAGGTAGGCCGTGCCGGAATAGTTGATCGCCTGATCGACGAAGGTGGGCGAGCCGAGGTAGCCGAACGAGGTGTCGTAGTCGAAGTTGGCCGGGGTCGCGTAGCCGGTCAGGAAGGACCACGGCGCCTGTGTGTCGCTGCCATTGAACACGCTCAGGCCGAGCGCCGCCAGCGTGGTCTTGTCCTTATCCTTCCAGACGCTGCCGATGCCGGTGATCGTGCCCTCGGCCAGCGCCAGAATGGCAGCCGCGCGGTAGGTGTACGTCGTCGTGGTCGACGATCCGCCCTTGCCGCCGGTCTTCTGCGTGGCGGAGATTGGCGTGAAGTTGCCGAACCACACGAGGTTCCCGCCGATCCGGTTGGTCCCGTAGACCACGGGCACGCAGATGCCATAAGCGCTGGTCTGGATCTGGATGCTGGTCTGCCGATCGGCGACGGTACGGCTGGAGGGACCGGCCATGTCAGTCCTTCACGAACAGGGAGAAGTAGAGGGAGGGGCGGCTGATCAGGTCCGCGTCGCGGTCCATGTCGCCCAGCTCGACGCGCCCGGCGCGGTTCACCGCGTGGATGATCGTCGGCCGCTCGATCACGATCGCGCTATGCGAGTAGGTCCGGCCGAACTTCCACATCACGAGGTCGCCGGGCTCAAGCTGGTCGCGCTCGATTTCCCGGGCGTGCGGCCGAACCCACGCCAGATACTGCTCCTCATCCCGGTGGAGCATCCACTGCGGCGAGTATTCCGGCTGGAGGTCGGGGATCAGGCCGACAGCGTGGTAGACGGCGGCCGGGAGCTGAGCGCAGTCGACGCCGACGCCCTTGATCCGGGCGTGGTGGTGATAGGGGGTGTCGATCCAGCTCATCGCCTCGGCGACGATGGCGGCGCGGGCCTCGGCTTCCGTCACAGGCCGCTCCTCGCCATGCCTTCGGCAACGCGCATCATCGCCGCGGCTACGTCCTCGAGCTCGAGGTCAGCGAGCAGCCAAGGCGCCGCGGACAGCAGGCACACCCCTGCCACCGCCAGAACGGCGGCTGTGGTTTCAGGGTCGATCAGCATTGCTAGGTGCGGTCCCTCACTTGCCGCTCTTGGTGTAGCCGGGCACGGCCGGCGCTGCCGTTTCGGGGTTTGGCACCCACGGGAAGCCGCGGAAGTTGCCCGCGTTGTTGAACTTGGACCGGCACGTCGCCAGCGTCTTGTCGCACCCGGCGAACACGCTGATCGTGTCGCCGATCGCCGGCGCCACAGGCAGGGGCAGCGCGAACGTGAACCCGGTGGCGGGGTTGTAGCTCTTGACCGTGCGGCGGATGCCGGCATTGGCCCCGCTGGTGAACGTGATGACGCCCTGATCGAAGTACCCGGCCGCCTGCGCGTGCCCGGTCTTGAAGCTGGTCGTGGTCGGCGCCGGGCTCGAGGCCACAGTCCCGGTCGACGTGAACAGCGCCTTGTTCGCGCCGCAGCCAGCATCATAGACCGTGCGGCTGCAAACCGACTGGTAGACGTTCCGGGGGAACGGCTGGGCCAGAAGCTCCTGCAGCGACTTCACGACCACCCGGATCATGGTGCGCTCAGGGTAGCAGTCCGACACGAAGCCCTGGAAAACATGGAGCACGCCCACCACGGTCGGCCATGCCTGCAGGTAGGCCGTCTCGACCAGCACGGTGGCGCCGTCCAAGTACCCGGTCCGGGCCGCGGCTTGCCACGTCATGCCGCCAACGATGTCGACGGGCTGGGGCAGCACGGTACTGGCGCAGCACGGTGGCGACGGTGGCCGGCATGTCGCGCTGGTTGAGCGTGACCGTCTCGCTGGCCAGGCTCTTGCTGACCCACTCGATCTTGTCGCGCATCCGGAAGCGCAGGGTCACAAGCTCGTTGACCGCCTGTGCGATGTCGGCCGGAATTTGCGGGTAGCCCGCGGTGAACTGGATCCGGACGTTGCTGTTGCCGATGGTGAACACGGCCCCGCCGGAAAGGATGATCTGCTGGTTGTCGAAGCGGTAGCCGTAGCTGCCATATGCCGGGGCCGCAGGCAGGGCTTGCCCGTCGACCTCAACGAGCTGGACGCTCTGGATCGGCCACTGCGGCAGCATGAGCACCGGGCCGCCGCGGCCGCTGCGCACGATGTCGTAGGTCTGCACGGCGAAGTTGCGGCCGGTCACCGAGCAGACCCACTGCGAGTAGGCCGCCACCATCGACTCCAGCAGGCTGTCGTCGACGTTATCGACCCGGCCCATGAACTGCTTGACGGATTCGACGGTGGTGAGGTCGGCCATTTCGATCAGCCCTCCTTGGCGGGCTTGGCCTTGGCCTCGGGCGCTGCCGGGGCGTTCGGGATCGGAGCGAACCCGGCACCGCACAGCGCGGCATGGTCGCCCGGGGACAGGTCGTCGCGGACCGTCACGGTGCCGTCCTCATCGACCGGCACGGGGCCGTCACTGAGAAACACGGTGCTGATCTGCGGGGGTGCCTTGAACTTCATGGTCTAGCTCCTCGCTTACTCGGCCACCACGAAGCCATGCGCGAGCAGCGTCGCAGCTTCGTCAGCGGGGACCAGAACGGCGGTGACGGTCTGGCCGTCGACCACGCGCTCCTCCGAGGCGTAGGCGTCACAGGTTCCGCCTTCCGGGTGGTACATCGGGATGAGGGTGGCGGCGTTGAGGTCGAGGATCGACGTGTCCTCGGCCGCGTCATCCTCGGCGGGCTCGGCTTCGGTCACCGCAGCGCCGGCTTCGGGCGCAGGATCGGCCGGTGCCGCTTCGTCGGCGGCGGGCTCGGTGGCGGCCACTTCGGCCGAGAGGGCTTCGGGCTTCTCGGCCGGTTCGGCTGCTGCATTCCCGGTCTTGGTCGGGGGTTTCGCCATGATTGCCTCCAGATGAAAAGGCGCCCCCTGCATCACGGCGCAGGGGGCGCGAGGTTGTCGCCGGCCAAGGGGAAAGACGCCGGCGGGTCCGTGGTCAGGCCGGGCTTATGCTTACGGCGCGATGTTGGTGATGACCGCCAGGCAGAACGGCGCGTAGACCGCCGGGACCGTCTGGCAGTAGGTGCCGTAGAACTGCTGGCGCGAGGTGCGCGGCCACTTCTCGACGTAGTAGTCCTGCCGCACGAGCAGCTCGGCCACGGTCGGCGTCTCGTTCGACATGTAGGTGGCCGGCAGGGTTTCCGCGTAGCCGAAGATCGTGCCCGGAACCATGTTCGGGTGCAGGATGATCGGGATGTAGCGGCCGCCGTCAGCGGTGTAGGGGTTGAAGTACCAGCCGACCACGGCGCCGGCGGTGTACTTGACATCGGCCGGGCTGGTCGAGCCGCCGGTGGTGTTGAGCCGCACGAGCGGACCCGAACCGCTGGTCAGGACCAGACGGGTGATCGTCGCCAGCTCCTGCGACGACACATACAGGCGGGTGATCGAAATCCGGAAGTTGTCCCACTGAGTGCGGAGCATGTCGCGGATTTCGGTGACTTCGCCGGTGCCGGTGGCGGTCAGCGAGGTGCCAGTGCCGGCAACGCCGGTCGCCAGCCGGTTGATGAACGCCTGCGTGTTGTTGGTGTAAGCCTGCGTCATCAGGCCGTCGTAGGCGGTGGCGTTGAGCGACCAGTTGGCCGTAATGGCAGTGGCGAGCTGGCCAGTGCCGTTGAGGGGGGCTCGGAAGGTCACCGAGTTGATGGTGGTGACGGCCTCGAGGCGCTCGCTGCCGGCGGTGCCGACATACCACGCATAGGCGACCGCGCCGTTGACCGGGGTGACCGAGGCCGAGAGGGTCTGGCCAAGGGTGACAGCCGCCGAACCGGCAGTCGAGCGAGCCGACGAACCGCCGTTGAGGGTGAACGAGCCCTGCCCGTCGTTCGACACAACCGACTGCGGCAGCAGCAGGCTCATCGGCGCGGTGAGGGTGGCATTCAGGTAGCCCATGGCGGTCAGCGCCACGCAGATCACCGAGTAGGTGGCGGCGGGCAGGGTCGCGCCGGTGCCGGCCGCCGAAACGGTCGGGGTTGCCGGGGTGGCGAGGTTGAGCGTCGCGTTGCCGTGCAGGAGCGAGGCTTCCTCGATCTGCATCAGCTTGTAAAGCGAGCGCATCTGGATCAGCGCTTCCTCGTCCTCGAAACCGACAGCAGCCAGCTTCGCCTCGTCGGTCACGTTGTCCTCGACGCCCATCGTCGCATAGGCGGCGCTGGCGTTGACGACGGGGTAGGTGATCGAGCCGGCGCGGCGGCCTTCCGGCACCCAGCCCATGAAGTTGGGCGCGTAGTTGAGGCTGTTGATCACCTTCCACTTGGCCGAGTCGCCAGGATTCTGGCGGATGGTGCGCTTGAGGCTGTTGCGCAGCGGCGTGATGGTGGGCGAGAACAGGAGCGAAGGCGAGCCGCACGGAGCGAGGCGATTTCGTCCGCCATCTTCTCGATCCGGGGCAGGGCATCCATGACTGCCTTGCTCAGGCGCTCGTTGGTCTGTTCGAGCTCGGCCGCCTTGCCGAGCGCGGCCTCGTCGCTGGCGCAGGTCGCGCCCAGCTCGTGCGCCTTGTCGTGGATCGTCTGGATCCGGGAGAGGTCGCCGCGGCTGTTGCGGGCACCGGCCTTCTCCATGAGGACCGTGTTGGCCTTCACCAGATCCACGATCTGATTGGCCAGCTCCATGTCGTCGCCCTCGATCACCAGCTCGACGTTGCTCGAGTTGGCGTCGAGGCGGGTCAGCATTTCGGCCACCTCCTCCTCGACCAGCGCGATCAGGAACGCCTTGAGCGCGAGCACGATGTCGACGGCCTTCTGCGGGATGCCCGACCCGTTGTCGCGGTAGTCCGCCTCGCAGGTGACCTCGCGGGCGACCCACGAGAACGACTGGAGCGAGGCGACGGCATCGGTCAGCGAGTACATGCCCTTCTCGAGCAGGGGCTCGGCGGCCGCGCGGATCGCAGCGACGGCCGACAGGCTCTTGCCAAGGTCAGCGCCGATCAGTGCCACGGCGTCCGCGCTCGGCGGGGCGATGGGCAGGTCGGTGTCGCACTTGAGCAGGTCGTCACCCAGCGCCGAGGCATAGGCAGCGACCGGCGTGATGGTGGCCGCACGCGCTCGAGCATATCAGCGTCGAACAGGCCAAGCTGCGACAGCGCGCCTTCACCGGCCGCCGCCACGATGCCGGCGAGAAACGGCTCGATCACGGCAGGCAGGTCAGACCACGACCAATCGAGATCATCCAACGCCCGCTCGATCTTCTCGGGCTCCTCGCCCATGGCCTTCCTGAGGACGTTCGCCAGTTGATCCGCGATCGCATCAGCCTTGCCTGCCAGGTAGCTCCCCAGCGCGACCGCCAGCTGCGCCGTGACCGCCGGATCAGCTGCCTTCGCTAGGTCGTCCTCCGCGTCGTCGCTGGCGCCCTGCTCGGGCTCGGCCGGCGGCGTCTCCGATTCGCGCGCGCCGGGCTGACCGCCGGACAGTGCCGCCGGGACCGGCTCGGGCTCGGCGCTGCCGCGCTCGATCGCAACGTCGATCGGGGCGAGGCCGCCGTTCGTCTCGACCAGCGGCTTGTCGCCCCACGGCACGGGCTTATCGCCGCGGCGATCGCGCACCTCGTTGATCGTGCGGCTCAGGTTTTTCAACGCGATGTCGTCGATTTCCGCGGCGGTCTTGGGATCGAACTCGCGGTTGTCGACGAACGCGAACTCCAGATCGGGGCGGCCGAACCACTTGGCGACGATCATCGACATCAGCCGCTCGACGTACTGGAGGATCGGGGCGATGCCGCCCTCCTGCGCCGCCTCGTGATCAGTCTTGGCGCTGCCCTGGCCGAGGCCGACCTGCTTCATGAAGGGGGTCGGGGCGACGCCGAAGGGGAAGCAGAGAAGGCGGATCACCGATGAGCAACTCGACGCCCTTGAGCGCGCTGCCCAGGCACTTGCAAACGGAACTGGAGGCGCTGGCGGGTCAGCCTAACGCCTACCTCGCCAACATCGAGGCTGAGCGGCAGCGGCGGTTCCTGGAGCGCACCCAGCGCGAGGCTGCCGAAGTACGTGAGCGCTGCCGGACGCTGGCCGGGTTCGTGCGCGAAGCCTGGCCGGTGCTGGAGCCGCGCACCAAGTTTGCCCATGGCTGGCACATCGACGCGATCTGCGCGCACCTGGAGGCCGTGACCTTCGGGCGGATCAACCGCCTGCTGATCAACGTGCCGCCGGGCAGCTCGAAGTCGCTCTTGACCAGCGTCTGCTGGCCGGCATGGGAATGGTCGCAGGGCCTCGCCTCGCTCCGCTACCTCGCCACCAGCTTCAACGACGGCCCGGTCAAGCGCGACACCCGCAAGAGCCGAGACCTGATCCTCTCGCCCTGGTATCAGGCGCTCTGGCCCGAAGTGCGGCTGGTGCGAACAGGAGAGACCAGCTTCGCCAACAGCCAGACGGGCAACCGCATCATGAATTTGGTGACCGAGCAGGGCGTGGCGCGGTCGATCGACAGCGACATCGCCGCCAAGCGCAAGCATCTGCGCGGCCAGGCCGAGGGCTAAGCAGGGAGATCTGACATGCAAAGCTCGACCATCGAACAGACCACCACAATCGCGTCGGCCTTTTTCGCCAACAACGCGATCCCTGCAGCCGACGTGCCCGGCCTCGCGTTACGGCATCACGCGCAGTCAACTGGCGGCCATGCGAGCGCGGGTGACTCGCTGCGAAATCTGCGCGGCCGAGGGGAGGTTGGTGATCGACCACGACCACCGGACCGGGCGGGTCCGCGGTCTCCTTTGCCAGAACTGCAATTCGGCGATCGGCAAGCTCCGCGAGGACCCGGAGCTTTTTGCCAACGCGCTCAACTATCTGGAGAGACACCGTGGCTGAGAACACGAAGATTGAATGGTGCGACCACTCTTGGAACCCATGGATCGGCTGCACCAAGGTCGGGCCGGGCTGCGATCATTGCTATGCGGAGACCCTGTCGCGCGCCAGACTGGGCGTCGTGTGGGGTCCTGGGCAGGAGCGCCGCCGGACCAAGCCCGCCAACTGGGCGAAGCCGCACAAGTGGAACCGCGAGGCGCGTGCGTTCGCCGAGGCCAACGGCGGCCGGAAACAGCGGGTGTTCTGCGCCTCGCTGGCCGACGTGTTCGACAACGGGGTCGATCCGGCATGGCGCCGCGACCTGTTCGACCTGATCGCCGCGACGCCGAACCTCGACTGGCTGCTGGTCACGAAGCGGATTGGCAACGTCGCGAAGATGCTGGCCGAGATTGGGATCGACCACTTGCCACCGCACGTCTGGCTCGGGATCACCGTCGTCAACCAGGCGGAGGCAGATCGGGACATCCCGAAGCTGCGCGAGGCGCCGGCGACGATCCGCTTCCTGTCGATCGAGCCGATGCTGGGCGCCGTGGTTCTCAGGTCCGAGTGGCTGGCCGAGCTGGATTGGGTCATCTGCGGCGGCGAGAGCGGTCCGGGCGCGCGGCCCATGCACCCGGATTGGGCGCGGTCCCTGCGCGACCAGTGCGCCGACGCGGGCGTGCCGTTCCTGTTCAAGCAGGTCGGCGAATGGCTGCACGAGGATCAACTAGGCTGGTGGCCGTATGGTGACGACGCGATCGAGAGCTGCCGCTGGGCCGATGGATTCTACCGCGTCGGCAAGAAGGCCGCCGGCCGCCTGCTCGATGGTGTCGAGCACAACGGCTATCCCCATGCGTGAGGCGCCGATCTACACCGCCTGCGGCAAGCAGGTGCTCCGCGACGGGCGGCACTTCGCCGACCTCTGCGGCCCCGCCGAGGCGTCCGCGGTGGCCGACCTGCTGAACCATTCGCAGGTGATGTTCCCTGATCTCGACTTCACGCGCGTGGACGAAATCGTCGCGGCCCTGTGGCCCGATGCTCGCCCCGCGGCGGACACCACCCCTTCAACCGATAGGATCCCCGCATGACCGACACCATCGAAGCCGAGCCGCAGGTCGCCCAGGCGGCGCCCATGATCCCGCTGGCCAGCATCACGCCGGCAGCCAACCCGCGGCGCTTCTTCAGCCCCGCCAAGCACGAGGAGCTGGTCGCCTCGATCCGTCTCCGAGGCGTGCTGCAGCCGATCCTCGTCCGGCCAGCAGGCGAGGGCTATGCGATCGTCGCCGGTGAGCGCCGGTATCGCGCCGCGGCCGAAGTCTATGGGCGCACCGGCATGATCCCCGCGATCGTCCGGACCATGACCGACCAGGAGGCGCTGGAGGCGGCGATCGACGAGAACGACATTCGCGAGGATGCCTCGGAGACCGAGCAGGCCGACGCCGCGGTGCGCGTGCTGGCGGCGTGCGGCGACGATCGCGCCGAGGCGGCCAAGCGCCTCGGCTGGTCGACGGCCAAGCTCGATCGGCGCCTTGCCCTGGCTGGGCTCTCGGCCACGGTGAAGGCTGCGCTGGACGAGCGCCGGATCAAGGTGGGCCACGCCGAGCTGCTCGCCGCGGTGCCCGGCGACAAGCAGGACCGCGCGCTGGAGACTATCCTCTCCGCCGGCATCGATGTCGCGAAGACGCGCGAGCTGCTCCAGCGGATGACGCAGAGCCTGGCCGCGGCGACATTCGACAAGACCGAGTGCGCGGGCTGCGGGTTCAACTCGGCCCGGCAGAAGGCGCTCTTCGAGACGCACGTCGAGGACGGGCACTGCACCAACGGCGCCTGCTACACGCTCAAGGTCGAGGCGGCGGCGAAGCTGGCGGCCGAGGCGAGGCCGTCGCCCGAAACTTCGAATTCCGAGGGTGCAGCCGATGAGGTCGTTCCGGAGGCTCAGGCCTCGGACGATCGGCTTCGGAGTAGCCCGGAAAGCTCCCCTGTCTCGAAGCCGGGGCAGGGGAGCACCACCTCCAAGCCGGCCGCGCCCGCCAAGGCCAAGGTCACCGTCGAGAGTCTGCGCGCCAAGCTGCAGACGACGCGTGAGCGGGCCTGGCGCAACGCCGTCGCCGCGGTGATCGCGGACTATGCCGACCACCTGCGGATCGCCGACCTCGCCGCCACCTGCGTGAAGAGCGGCGCGCCGTTCACCTTCGGCCAAGTCATGGGGCTTGTCTCGGAGCTCGAGGTTGACCTGCGTGACCACTGGCGCGTCGATCAGGCCTTCCTCGACCAACTAGGCAAAGACGAGCTCAAGTTCATCGCGATCGAGTGCGGCCTGGTCGCGCACATGGGCGAAAAGGCGTTCGCGAAGATCCTCGGTCAGACCGCCAACTCCGTCGCCGCCAGCATGCTCGCCGCCACCGGCTTCGACTGGGCCGGGCGCATCCCGAGCGCGATGTCGCTTGACGGCAAGTACGGCCCGCCGATCGCGGCCGAGGGCGTCGACGAATGACTTGGCAGCCACCAGCAACGAAGGACGTCGACGCGATCAAGGCACACGCCGAGCGCTTGCTGGAGCGCATGAGGCAGACGCCGCACGGCCCGAAGCGGTCCCTTCTGGCCGAGCAACACATCGCGAAGACAGATGAGGCAAAATTCGCAGAGGGTTGGAACGCTGCGGTTGCCGCGATGAACCTCCCCGAGACTCCCGCCAACACCACCAAGGACTGACCCCGATGCTGATCACCAACCTGCTGCCGCTGCTCGCCCGCTATTCCCTTGGCTTCGACCTTGTTGCCGGAGCCGGTAATATGGTCACGCTCACCATCATCCCGCGCAAGGCCGAGGGCGCCAAAGTGGCGCTGGAGCCCGCCGAGGCCCGGCCGATCTCGATTACCGGCACGGCCGAGGAGATCGACGAGCAGCTCGCGCTCGGCACCGAAGGGGCGCTGAGCCAGATTTTCGTGGCCCGGGTGAACCTCGCCGAGCAGCTGGCCGAGCAGCGCAAGGCGGTCGAGGACGCCAAGGCCGCGGCGTCGGCGAAGGCCAAGCCCGCCGCCAAGGTTGCGCCGACGCCCACCGCCGCCCCTGCGCCCGCTCCGGCCCCGGCTGCCCCGGCCGCCGACGAGCCGCTGACCCTCTACTGATCCAGGAGCCACCCCCATGGAAGTCACCCAGCTCACCCGCGTCTACCGGTACGATGGCATCGACCTGCCGGTCCCGCCGCATCTCGCCAACGATCCGGCCGCGCTGCGCGCCTATCACGCGACGCTCTACCCCGCGATCCTCAACGCCGAGGCGGTCGACGCCGGGGCCAGCGGCGGCAACCTGGTCACGGAGTACCGGCGCGCGGTCGGCACCAAGGGCCGATGATCCCCGCGCCGCCCCGCAAGACCCTCCTCGAATGGATCGAAGCCGATGATGCCGACACTCCCGACGACGCCGCTCCCGTCTGCACCGCCTCGCAGCAGCGCCTATACGCGGCCGTTGCCAGCACGCCGGAGCAGGACAACCGCGAGCCGCTCGCGCCGCCTCCAGGCCTCGCCCTCGCGCTCCTCGGCTGACCTCGCCGGCCGGGCGGTCGCAATCGCGCCGATGGTCCCATCCGGGTTCGACGCTCCGCTCGGCGTCCACCACAAGGCGATTGGCCGATGGCTGGCGGAGCGGGATGGCTCGGCCGAGCGGATCACCCGGGGCGAGGCGCGCCGGTACATCGAGACCGAGTTCGACAAGGCGGTCCGGGCCGAGCTGAGCAAGGTGCAGCTGGCCGACCTGCGCGTGGTCGCGCTCACGGGCGAGGATCACGGGCCGCCCGCGATCGCGCTGATCTGCGACAACGTCGGCGAGATCGAGCTTGGCTGGATCACCAAGGCCAACGTCCTGGCGAACGCGCTGGACGGCGTGGTCGCGCCGGTGGGCTGGCGCGCGGCCGCCTATCGGGCGCTCGAGCAGCTGCTCGGCTACGCCCTGCCGGTGTTTGGGTTCGAGGAGTTCATGGACGAGATGTCGATGTGGATGTGGGACGGCGCCACCGATGATGCCGATGCCATCCGCTTCATGGGCGAATTCCATGGCCTCGACGACATTGAGGAGATGACCCTGCCGTCGCACCTCCGGGCACGCCGGCCGGATTACATGACCCGCAAGCCCGCGCCGCTCAAGGACATGCCTCCTTCGCTGCGCGATCGCCTCCGCCGCCTGCGCGAGACCTGCAAGGCGCTCAATGCTGTGGCTGACACGACGAGCGCCTGGCGCCATGACCGGGAAGCGCTGTCCTACTACCTGCCGCACTACGAGGATGGGTCCTGCACCCTGCCTCTGACGCTGGTCCCCTTCGACCAGTTCGGCCAGCAACTGGACGAGATCGCCGATCACGCGATGCAGACCAACTTCTACGACATCGTCGGCCTGACCACGATCGAGGAGCCCGCCCGGCTCGATGCCTGGTTCGAATCGCTGCGCCTCGGCGCCGAGTTCATCGCCGCTGCGCAGGACCTGATCGACCACAACCCGATGAAGGACCAGCGATGACCGTCTCTGTGGAGTTCGAGCCGACCGAGGGCGGCATGGCGCTGAGCAAGGCGATCCTGCTCTATCAGTCGTCTTCGCGCGGCCGGGTGAACGGGGACGGCCCGGCCTTCGCCAGCATCCACCCTGTGGAGCAGCAGCCGGGTGGGCCGGTGATCGGCGCCGGCGCGCCGTTGACCCGTGCGCACTTGCGGCGCTGGAGCCAGGCTCTCGGCCGATCGGCCCCGCCGGAGATCCTGCCGGCGAATGTCCTGGTCGCGCACCCTGACGTGCTCGCGTGGTGGGTGCCCGAGCAGGTTCGGCCCGCCTACTTCGACATCACCCGGCCGACGCCGGACCTCAAGGTGCTGGGCCAGCGCACCACGGTGCCGGTGCCCTATCCGGCCCACCTGCTGATCGCCACGCGCAAGACGGTCTACGTGGTCGCCCTGCCGAAGAGCGAGCGCCCCTGCGCCGACACGCCAGTCCTGCACTCCCCGGTGCTCAACGTGTTCATCACCGGCGCGCTGTGCTGGGGCAACATCGCCAAGCCCAAGGGGCTCACCGTAGCGGCGATTGCCGAATACGAGCGCGCGGTCTTCGACTCCTGGTCGACCCATCCCAACGCTGGCCAGGATCGATCGATCACCGGCAAGGGCGGTCTGGTCCGCCTGTGGGATGGCCTAGCCGCGCGCTGGGCCAAGCGCTTCCCCGTCTCCCGCCTCAAGCCTTTCGAGGGCCTGACGGTCGGCCAGCTCATCCAGAAGGTGTCCGCATGATCCTCGCATCCCACCCCACCGCCGCCGCCGTGCTTGAGGCGGTGCCCTGCTACCCCGTGCCGCCGACCGGAAGCTCGCCTGCGATCGACGCGCTGCGCGCTGCGCGCGCCGGGCATGGTCTTATCGTCGGCGATGATGGCATGATGCTGATCCTGCGCCGCCCCTGGCTGGCGCTCGACTACCGGGTGACCGAGGGGCCCGAGTGCCATACGCCATATGGCGAGGTGGGGCCCGATGCGCTCACGTTCCGGTGCGGGCCGATCCCGGCAGTGCTGCTCGACGACGTGCTCGACCACTTCGCCGAGGCCATGCCGAACGAGGCCGCGGCGTTCATCGTGTGGAACGAGGTGACCAACCGTTTCCATATCGAGTTCCCGAAGATCGACGCGGCGACGCCATCGCGGCTTGTCTACAGGCCGCCGGTGTTGGGCGAGCGTTGCCACCTCGTCTGCGACATCCACAGCCACGGCGCGGCCCCGGCGTTCTTCAGCGAGACTGACAATGCCGACGACGCGCACAGCACAAAAATCGCGATCGTGGTGGGGCTGCTTGGCGATCCGGGCGGCGGTCCCAGCTTCCTCGCCCGCCTTTGCGCTGGCGGCATGTTCCTGACCCTGCCGGGCCTGCCGTTCGCGGAGGTGGCCGATGCAGCCTGATCGCCACTTCCTCCCCGCCCGGATGCTCGATCGACAGCTGAGCGTCCTGCTGGTCGGCTGCGGCGGCAACGGGGCCCAGATGCTGATGGGGCTCGCCTCGCTCGACACCGCGCTGCGCGAGATCTCGTCGCGATCGATCGCTGTGACCGTGGTCGACGACGACGTGGTGACCGAGGCGAACCTCGGCCGCCAGCCGTTCTACCGGTGCGACCTCGGCAATGCGAAGGCGCGGACATTGGTCGAGCGGGTGAACCTTGCCCACGGGCTGGACTGGCAGGCGGTTCACGGGCGCTGCCCGGGCGCTATCGGCACCGAAGGGTTCGAGCTGGTGATCACATGTGTCGACACCGCCAGCGCGCGCCGGGCGATCGGGGCGGACATGCTCACAGGTGAAAATGGCTATCCCCGGACCACGCCGGCCTACTGGCTCGACCTCGGCAACCGCGCGACGGATGGGCAGTTCATCATCGGCCGGCCGAGATGGAGCGGGGCCAAGGGCGAAAGCCTGCCGACCGTGCTCGAGTATTTCCCCGAGCTGGACGACGAGAGCGTGGTCGAGGACGACGCGCCCAGCTGCTCGGTAGCCGAGGCGCTCGAGCGGCAATCGCTGTTCGTGAACAGGGTGGTCGCCAGCCATGCCCTGGCGCTGCTGTTTGAGCTGCTCGGCCGCGGCTCGATCGGTCACGCCGGCGGGTTCATCAATCTGGCGAGCGGGCAGTGCGTGCCGATCCCGCTGCCGAGCGTGCAGGAGGCCAAGGCAGCATGACCCGCTACGCAGCAGACACCTCGGTGTCCGTCGCCAACAGCAAGGCCGAGATCGAGCGCATCGTCGAGCGCTACGGCGCAACCGGCTTCATGTCGGGCTGGAGCGGTAACCAGGCCGTCGTCGCCTTCGCGATGGCCGGGCGCCAGATCCGGTTCAACCTCACCATGCCCGACAAGGCTGACAAGAGCTTCACCCACCATAGCCGGGGCCCTCGCACGCCCGAGGCCGCGCTCAAGGAATGGGAGCAGGCCTGCCGCCAGCGGTGGCGCGCTCTGGCGCTGGTGATCAAGGCGAAGCTCGAGGCGGTCGAGAGCAACATCAGCACGTTCGAGGCAGAGTTCCTTGCCGCCATCGTCATGCCCAACGGCCGGACGGTCGGCGAGGAGATCAAGCCGATGATCGCCACCGCCTATGCGAGCGGCACCATGCCGCCGCTGCTGCCGGACTACAGCGCATGACCTGCGAGCGCGTCACTCTCCCCGGCGGCGGACACGCGATCGTCTGCGGATCGTTCAAGCGGCAGAAGTGCGAATGCGGTCGGCGCGCCACCCTGTTGTGCGATTGGAAGACGCCGAACACGGTCCGCAAGAGCCAGACTTGCGATGCCCCGCTGTGTGAGCGCTGCTCGACCAAGCCGGCGCCGGACAAGGATCTCTGCAGCCGCCACGCGCGCGAGTTTGAGCGCTGGAAGGGCGGAAAGGCGGTGCAGCCATGAACTGGCCCTTCGGCGACCACGCCCCGCTCAGCTACGACTTCCTGCTGGCAGACCCGGCCACCCGGTTCGAAACCCGCTCGGCCGCAGGGCAGGGGAAGGGGCCAGACGCGCACTACGCCACCATGACGTGGGACGAGCTTGCGGCGCTCCAGCCGGCGCGCCTCGCCCGCGGCGACGCGATCCTGTTCATGTGGGCGTGCTGGCCGACCCTGCGGCAGTCGCTGCAGCTGCTCGATGACTGGGGCTTCCGCTATGTCACCGGCGGGGCCTGGCACAAGCGGACCAAGTACGGGAAGAGCGCCTTCGGCACAGGCTATGTCCTCCGCAGCGCGACGGAGCCCTACCTGATCGGGACGCTCGGCAGCCCGGTGACCGCCAACAACGTCCGGGGCGTGATCGAGACCGAGCAGCTCGAGGTGATCGATGCGCCGACCCGAGGTCACAGCCGCAAGCCCGATGAGCAGTACGCCTACTGCGAGCGCCTGGCGCCGCGGGCCATCCGCTTCCTCGAGATGTTCGGCCGCCAGCGCTGGCCGGACCCGAAGTGGAGCGTGTGGGGCAATCAGGTGGATCGATTCGAGGTGGGGGCAGCATGACCGCGCCGGCACGCATCACCCAGGCGGACATGGAGCGGGCAGCGAAAGCGGTGAAGGCCGCCGACTTCCAGCGGGCCCGGATCATCATGGATTTTGCGCATTCGCGCATCGAAGTCATCATTGGCGAGCAGCAGGGCGATTCGCCCGCTGAGCGCAACCCATGGGATGACGAATGATGGCCCGCAAGCGCGTCGGATCGAACCGGTTCCTCCCGAAGTACGTCAGCAAGTTCGAGAGCCAGCACGGCAAGGTGCGGTATGTGTTTCGGCGCAAGGGCTTCAAGGGCGGGTACTTCAGATCGGAGCTGGGCACAGAGGACTTCCGGGCCGAGTATCACGCCTTCATGCACCCCGATCAGGTGGAAGCGCCGAAGCCGGTGCCCAGCAAAGCGAAGCCAGGCACGATCGACGACCTGGTGGATCGGTACTTCGCCGTTCCCGAGCGACTCGGCCCGTCGGAGGTGACCCAGCAGAAAGTCAGGGCTGTGATCGAGGATTTCCGCACCGGGCGCGGGGACAGACCGGTCTCACTCGTGACCTTTGAGGCGATCGACAAGATCGTGGCGAAGAAGCTGGTGAAGACCGGCACCGGGAACAAGACCAAGGGCGGCATCCATGCCGCGCGCAAGCTGCGCAAGGAGCTGGTCCGGCTGTTCGAGTTCGCGCGCAAGCTCAAGATGCTCGACCATAACCCGGCTGCCGATTCCGAGAAGGTCCGGGTGCCGGTCGAGCAGCGCACCACCGGTTTCCATGCCTGGACTGAGGACGAGATCCAGCAGTTCCGCCAGCACTGGGCGCTGGGTACGAAGCAGCGCCTGGCGATGGAGCTCTACCTGTGGACCGACCAACGCCGCTGCGACGTGTACAAGATGGGGCGCAATCAGATTGAGGGCGGATGCATCCCGGTCACCCAGGAGAAGACCGGCAAGTTGATCTGGGTTCCTCTGGCGCCGCAGCTGCTTGAGGCGATCGTCGCCATGTCGCCGGCTGACACCAGCCCGTTCTGCTTCATCGTCAGCCGCAAGGGTACGGCCTATACGAAGGAGAGCTTCGGCAACTGGTTCAAGGACGCCTGTGTCGAGGCCGGCCTGCCGCACTGCAATGGGCACGGGCTACGCAAAGCCACGCTGCGCCGGATGGCCGAGCTTCAGATGTCGAACAAGACCATGAAGTCGCTGAGCGGCCAGGAGCGCGACGAGACCCTTGCCGGGTACATCGCCACGGCGGACCAGAAGCGCCTGGCGGCGGCGGCGATCCGTGAGTTGGCGGCGTGGGAAAAGGGGCTGGGCGGAGCTGAAAATCAGGCCGCAAATGCAAACTGATGTCTCACCCAAGTTCTGACGTGAGACATTCGCAACCTCGAAAGGCTAGGAAATGCGCCACTTTTCAGAACAGTGTGGCTCCCCGAGTTGGATTCGAACCAACGGCCGCTCGATTAACAGTCGAGTGCTCTACCGCTGAGCTATCGGGGAGCAGCCCCGTTTCCGGGACAGGGGTGCGCCTATAGCAGCGCGTTCGGGCTTTGCAAGCGCTCCGTGGCAAATTCCTGCGGTGCCGGTGTGGCCCGTTTCACACCTGGAACTGTTCGGCGAAAATGCGTTCCTCGAGGGTCTTTCCGGGATCGAACAGGAGCGTCAGGCGGTGGTCGCGCGCGGTGGTGATGTGCACCTCGGACACGTCGCGGACCTCCTTCTGGTCGGCCACCGCGGCGACCGGGCGCTTGTCCGGCTCGAGCACGCGGAAGCTCACCCGGGCGCTTTCGGGCAAGATCGCCCCACGCCAGCGCCGCGGTCGGAACGGACTGATCGGGGTCAGCGCCAACAGCCGCGAGCCGAGCGGGAGGATCGGGCCATTGGCCGAGAGGTTATAGGCGGTCGAGCCGGCCGGAGTGGCGACCAGGATACCGTCGCCAGCCAGTTCGGTCATCTGCACCTTGCCGTTGACCGCCACCTCGAGCTTGGCGGTCTGGCGCGTTTCGCGCAGCAACGAGACCTCGTTGATCGCGTAGTAGCGGTGATGCTGGCCGTCGCGGGTGACCGCATCCATCGCCAGCGGCACCACTTCCACCTCGCGCGCGCGCAGCACCCGCTCGGCGATGGCGCGGCGGGTGCTGCGGTTCATCAGGAAGCCCACGGTTCCGAGGTTGACGCCGTAGCACGGCTTCGACACGCCGCGCTGGAGCATCTCGTGGAGGACGTGCAGCAGGTAGCCGTCACCGCCGAGCACGACCAGCACGTCGGCCTCCTGCGGCGGAACCCATTCGTGCGCCTCGCTGAGCGCGGCCGCCCCGGCCTGGGCCTTGAGGCTGTCCGAGACCAGCAGGGCCAGCTTGGTGCGCTCCTTCTTCACGGGTCCACTCTCTCCTGCCGCGCCGTCACCCTCGCCCGGCCGGGCGCGGGCACCGGGATATGGAAGGCGGGCGGGTTTGGCAATCGAGCTTGCTCGGCCCGGTCCACCCCGCGCGGTTGAGAGTTTCGCAACAGATCGCCGCTAGGCTCAACCGATCATGGCACCTGTTCACCTGGCACCCGCGGTCGAGCGCGATCCGCTGACCGGCCTGCCCGGCCTCGAGGCGGCGCGGCGCCGGCTTGACCAGTGGGCCGGCGATCTGCCGGTGCATGGGCTGCTGCTCAGCCTGTCGCGGTTGGCGACGATCAACCTGGCCTATGGCGACAGTACCGGAGACGCCGCGATCGCCGAGGCGGCCTCTCGCCTGCTGCACTTCGCCGCCGCCGAGTTCGACGGGCCGTGGTTCGCTGCGCGCATCGGCGGGGGCTCGTTCCTGCTGCTCGCGCGCGAGCCACTCAGCCGCGAGCGGTGGGAGCTGCTTGGCAGCGGCCTAGCCGACGCGATCGCCCGACCGATGACCCGCGGAGCGACCACCCTGCGGCTCAGTCCGCGCATTGCCCTGCTCCGGGCGCTGCCGGGCGAGGGCGCGGAGTCGCTGCTCGACCGGCTGGGCCAGACCATGGCGACGCTGGAGCGGCGCACCGGCCGGCGGCTGCTGTGGGCCGACGGCGAGGTGGTCAAGCCGGGCCACAGCGCCGCCCGGCTCGAGGCCGAGCTGCTCAAGGCGCTCGACCGCAACGAGATCGACCTGCTGTTCCAGCCCCAGTTCGCGCTGGACGGCCCCGGGGGACGGGACGGCGCGCTAACCGGTGCCGAGGCCCTGGCCCGCTGGAACCATCCCAAGCTCGGGCGGATCGGCGGCGGGGCCCTGTTTGCGATCGCCGAGCGGATCGATCACGTGGTCCCGCTCTCGCAGCAGATCGCCCGGCTGGCGCTGGCCGAGGCCGCGCGCTGGCCGGCGCCGCTGCGCCTGTCGCTCAACGTGACCCCAAGCGATCTGGCACTGCCCCACTATGCCGAGAGCCTGATCGCCGCGATCGCGGCCAGCGGCTTCGCCGCCGAACGCCTGACCATCGAGGTGACCGAACAGGCCCTGCTGGGTGACATCGTGGCCGTGGCGGCGCAGCTTGGCGCCCTGGCGCGCGCCGGGGTACGGATCGCGCTTGACGACTTCGGCGCCGGCTTCTGCAACTTCCGCTACCTCAAACTGCTCCCGCTCAACTACCTCAAGCTCGACCGTTCGATGGTCGACGGGATCGCCAGTGACCCGCGCGATCTTGCCGTGCTGCGGGCCATCGTGGCGATGGCGCGCGCGCTCGATCTGGCGGTGATCGCCGAAGGGGTGGAGGACGAGCAGCAGCTGGCCATTGTCGCGCGCGAGGGCTGTGCCAGCGTCCAGGGCTTTATCCGCGCCCGGCCGATGAGCGGGGCCGATTTCGCGGCACTCGCGCGCGGCTGACGCGCCCGACCGCCGCTGCGTTTGCCTCGCCTGGCCGGTTCGCCTAGCAGCGCGCCAGGCGCAAGAGGAGCGGCGGGCGAATCATGACAGGGACCGTGGCTGGCTTCTTGGTCCTGATCGGTATCATTGCGCCGGTCTTCCTGATCATCTTGCTCGGCTACGCGCTTGCCAGGATGGGGCAGGTGCCGCCCGCGACCATCGCCAGCAACGGGCGCTTCGTGCTCAACGTGCTGACCCCGGCGGTGGTGTTCCGTGCGCTGTCCGGAGCGAGCCTCGGCACCATCGCCCGGCTCGACTATCTCGCAGTCTACAGCCTCGGCTCGCTCGCCACTTTCGGGCTCGGCTATGTCTGGTTCCGGCGCGGTGGCGGCGCCGGAACGGGGAGCGCAGGCATCGCCGTGGCGGCGGTGCGGGCGCTCGGGATGAGCGGCGCCAACACGGCCTTCATCGGCCTGCCGATCCTCACCCAGCTTTACGGAGCGCGGGCGGCGGGACCGATCGCCCTCAACATGCTGTTCGAAAGCTTCGTGCTCCTGCCGCTGCTGCTTGCCCTTCTGGAAATGGGCGAGGGCGGCCATCAGTCGGTCAGCCAGACGGTGCGTGGAGTGGCGCGCAACCTCATGCGCTCACCGCTGCTCTGGGCGATCGTCCTCGGCACGGTCTGCGCCGCGACAGGGTGGCACCTGCCGCCGCCGTTGGCCCGGACGGTCGACCTGCTGGCGGGCGCCTCGGCCGCGCTCGCGCTGGTCACGATCGGCGCCGGGTTGGCCGGCCTGGTCCTGGCCGGGCGACGCGCGACGATCGCCACGATGGTTGCGGGCAAGCTGCTGCTGCATCCGCTGCTGGTCCTTGTCCTGCTGGCGCTGGTGCCGGTGGCCGACCCGATGTTCCGCAGCGCCGCGATCCTGCTCGCCACATTGCCGATGTTTTCGATGTTCCCGGTGTTCGGCCAGCGGGTCGGCGATGGCGACGCCTGCAGCGCGGCCATGCTGATCGCCGTGGTGCTCAGCCCGCTCACGCTGGTCGTGACGATGCTGCTGCTGGGTGTGCATCTCTAGACACTACGAACGAGCAGGCGCTTGCCGCGCCGGTCAGGACCGGCGGCCACAGCCTTCACCGCTTGGCGATCGCGGAACTTGCCGAGCGCCGCCGCCAGCGACACCGGCCCGAAAGAAAAACCGCCGGGATCGCTCCCGGCGGTTGAAGGGGCGGGTCCCCGTGGACCCGCGGTGGTCGCTCCGGTTGCGTCTCAGTGCGCGGCGAGCGCGGCGAGCAGCAGCAGGGCGACGATGTTGGTGATCTTGATCATCGGGTTGACCGCCGGTCCGGCGGTGTCCTTGTAGGGATCGCCGACCGTGTCGCCGGTCACCGCGGCCTTGTGGGCGTCGGAGCCCTTGCCGCCGTGGTGGCCGTCCTCGATGTACTTCTTCGCGTTGTCCCAGGCGCCGCCGCCCGAGGTCATCGACAGGGCAACGAACAGGCCGCCCACGATCACGCCCAGCAACAGCGCGCCGAGCGCGGCGAAGCCGTTGGCCTGGCCGGCGACCGCGGTGATGATGAAGTACACCGCGATCGGCGCCAGCACCGGCAGCAGCGAGGGCACGATCATCTCCTTGATCGCGGCCTTGGTCACCAGATCGACCGTGCGGGCATAGTCCGGCTTCGAGGTGCCGGCCATGATCCCCGGATTGTCGCGGAACTGGTCGCGCACGTCGACCACCACGTCACCCGCAGCGCGGCCCACCGCCGTCATGCCCATCGACCCGAACAGGTAGGGGAGCAGGGCGCCAAGCAGCAGCCCGACGATGACATAGGGGTTCTCGAGGCTGAAATCGACCGTGATCCCGTTGAAGAACTCCCTGAGGTCGGTGGTGTAGGCGGCGAACAGCACCAGCGCGGCGAGGCCGGCCGATCCGATCGCATAGCCCTTGGTGACCGCCTTGGTGGTGTTGCCCACGGCGTCGAGCGCGTCGGTCTTCTCGCGGACCGAATCGTCGAGCCCGGCCATTTCGGCGATGCCCCCGGCGTTGTCGGTGACCGGGCCATAGGCGTCGAGCGCGACCACCATGCCAGCCAGCGCGAGCATCGCCGTGGCGGCATAGGCAATGCCCATCAGACCGGCCAGCTTGAAGGCAATGATGATCCCCGCGACGATCACCAGGGTGGGCAGGGCGGTCGCCTCCATCGAGATGGCGAGACCCTGGATCACATTGGTGCCGTGCCCGGTGACCGAGGCCTGGGCGATCGACTTGACCGGACGGTAGTTGGTGCCGGTGTAGTACTCGGTGATCCAGATGATCAGCCCGGTGATGATCAGCCCCAGCAGCCCGCAGTAGAACAGGATGCGGCCGTTGTAGTCGGTGCCGGGGATCGGCGTTTCCATATCGCCCAGCGCCGCGCCGATCGCCCACCAGATCGCCGGGATCGAGAGGATCGCGGTGACCAGGAAGCCCTTGTACATGGCCCCCATGATGTTGTTCGAGCCCCCCAGGCGGACGAAGTAGGTGCCGATGATCGAGGTGACGATGCAAACGCCGCCGATCAGCAGCGGCAGCGCCATCAGCGGCATCAGCAGGGCGCCGGCGCTCTTCAGGGTCAGCGCGGTCAGCACCATGGTTGCGCCGACCGTAACGACATAGGTCTCGAACAGGTCGGCGGCCATGCCGGCGCAGTCGCCCACATTGTCGCCCACGTTGTCGGCGATCACCGCCGGGTTGCGCGGATCGTCCTCGGGAATGCCCGCCTCGACCTTGCCGACCAGGTCGGCGCCGACGTCGGCGGCCTTGGTGAAGATCCCGCCGCCGAGGCGCGCGAAGATCGAGATCAGCGAGGCGCCGAAGGCCAGCGCGGTCAGCGCCTGGACCACGGTGCGGTCCTCGCCGCCGACCGTGTAGCCGGCCGGGCCGATCAGGTAGGCATAGAACACCGCGATCGCGAGCAGCGCGAGGCCGGCCACCAGCATGCCGGTGATCGCGCCCGCGCGGAAGGCCAGGGTGAGGCCGGCCTGCAGCCCGCTCTGAGCCGCCGCGGCGGTGCGGACATTGGCGCGGACCGAGACGTTCATGCCGATGAACCCGGCCGCGCCCGACAGGACGGCGCCGATCACGAAGCCAGCGGCAGAGATGCCGCCCAGCGTGCCGAAGATGATCGCGGCGACGACCACGCCGACAATCCCGATGGTTGAGTACTGCCGCTTCAGGTAGGCTTGCGCCCCCTCCTGGATCGCGGCGGCGATTTCCTGCATCCGCTCGGTGCCGGCTGGCGCTCCGAGTACCTGTCGACTGGTGATGAAGCCGTAGACCACGGCGAGCATCCCCAGGACGATTGCGATCGTGACCAAATTCACGCGCTGCCCCTCCTTGTGGTGGTATCCTACTCTCGATCGGCGCCCCGCTGTTGTTCCCGGGGTCGCCGAATCCAAGGGCTATGGAGGTTTCCGGCCGCGTGCAACCGTTATTGCGCGGCGCTGCCTAGCGGTGGACGAAGCCCAGTCCGGCGGCTTCGCCCTGATCGATGCCGTCCACCAGCAGCCGGCCGGGGGCACCGTCCTGCACCGTCCCGATCCGGGTCGCCGGAACCGGACAGGGGCAGCCGGCCGGCAGGGTGAACAGCAGCTCGTAGTCGTCGCCCCAGCGCAGCGCTTCCGCGCGGCGAGGCTCGGGGCAGTCGAGCGGGACAGCGCCGCTCTCCAGCGTCACAGTGACGCGGCTGGCACGGGCCAGCCGGAGTGCATCGAGCAGGAGGCCGTCCGACAAGTCCATCATCGCGCTGACCTGCGGCGCCAGGACCCGTCCTTCGGCGAGGCGCGCCTGTGGGCGGCGGTAGCGCAGGGTCGTGGCCGGATCGGCCGCCGGGTCGGCCCGCAAGGCCTCGAGCCCGATCATCGCGCCGCCGACCGCGCCTGTCACCCACACCGTGTCGCCGGGCCGGGCACCGCTGCGCGTCGGGACCGGGCGATGGGTGGCGCGGCCGAGCGCTGTGAGGCCGAGGGTCTGGGGCCCTGCGCCGCCCACGGTATCTCCGCCGAGCAGCGGGGCGCCATAGTGCGCCAGCGCCTCGCCCAGCCCGGCGAGGAAGCGCTCCGTCCCGGCCGACAACTGGTAGCCGAGCAGCACACCGATCGGCACGGCCCCCTTGGCGGCAAGGTCGGACATGTTGGTGGCGACGAGCTTCCACGCGACGTCGGCCGGATCCTGCCCGGGGAGGAAATGGACCCCGCAAACCATCATGTCGTGGGTCAGCACGAGGCTCTCGCCACCGATCTCGAGCACGGCGGCATCATCGTCCAGCCCGCGCGCCGCCGGATCGGTGGCCAGCGCGCGCAGCGCGGCGATGAAGGCCAGCTCGCCGGTCACGTCCGGCCGGCGCGGCAGGGCGCTCCTCCCGCCGTGCGCCGCTGGCGGCCGGGCGGGGGAGCGTGGTGGCTCACCGGACGGCCCGGGCCACGGCGTCCAGCACGCCGTTCACGAACTTGGCCTCCTTGGCATCGAAGAAGGCGTGGGCGACGTCGAGATACTCGCTGATCGCGGTCGCCGTGGGCACGTCGGCTCGGGCCAGCAGCTCGTAGGTGCCGGCGCGCAGGATCTGTAGCATGGTGCGGTCGAGCCGGTCGAGCTTCCAGCCCTCGGCCAGCCGCGCAGCGATCTGGCCATCGATCTCGTCACGGCGGGCGAGGGTGCCCTTCACCACGTCGTCGAAGAAGGGCACGTCGGCCTCGGCATACTGCGCGTCCTCGATCTCGGCCCCCAGCCGGTGACGGTGGAACTCGTCGAGCAACTGGGCGAGCGGGGTGCGCTCCATCTCGTGCTGGTAGAGCGCCTGGACGGCGGCAAGCCGGGCAGCGGCACGGGCGCGGGCAGAAAGGGTCATGCAGGGTCCTTGAGGCGCAGGCGGCCAAGATAGTCGAGCTTGCCGAGCGGCACGCCCGCGGCGCGCAGCAGGTCGTAGGCAGTCGTCAGGTGGAAGAAGAAGTTGGGCACGGCGAACGACAGCAGGTAGCCCGCCGCGGTGAAGGGCAGCTCCATCCCGCGCGCCGGAATGCGGAACAGCACGGTCTGGTCGGCCAGCGCGTCGAGCTCGGCCGGAGTGACCGCCTCAAGCCCGGCGATGGTCGCGCCGAGCAGCGCGTGCTGTTCGGCGAAGGCGGTCGGGGGCGGGCTCGCGTCGGGGGTGGACAGCCCGGCGCGGCAGGCCTGGATCGCCTGCAGCGAATGGGTCGCAGCCCAGCGCACCTGCCACGGGAAGGGCTTCATGTCGGCGAAGGTCGCCTCCTGGAGCGCCTCCTCGCTCCCGTGCCCTTCCGCACACCACGTCTCGGCCTTGCGCAGGATGCCGGCCAGCGCGTTGAGCTGCTGGAGGAAGGTGGGGACGGTGGCGTCATAGAGCGACAGGGTCATGGCATCGGCTCTCCACAGGATGGACGGCAGGCGGCAAGAGCCCGCGCGGTCCGGTTCAGATCCCCAGCCGCAGTTCGACCGAGCGGGCGTGAGCGGGCAGACCTTCGGCCTCGGCCAGCGCGATCGCGGCCGGGCCGATCGCCCGCATCGCGGCGGCGTCGAGCTGGATGAAGCTGGTGCGCTTCATGAAATCGAGCACTGACAGCCCTGAGGCGAACCGCGCGCGGCGCCCGGTTGGCAGCACGTGGTTGGGCCCGGCAAGGTAATCGCCGATCGCTTCGGGCGTGTGCCGGCCGAGAAACACCGAACCGGCATGGCGGATCGCGCGGAACAGCGGTTCCGGATCGTCCACGGCCAGCTCGACATGCTCGGCAGCGAGGGCATTGGCCAGCGCCGGCGCCTCGTCGAGGCTCGCCACCTCGATGATCACGCCATAGCTGTTCCAGCTTTCGGCCGCGGTGCGAGCCGTGGGCAGCAAGGCCAGTTCGATTCCGACCTGGTCGGCCACGGTGTCGGCGAACAGCGGATCGTCGGTGATCAGGATCGACTGCGCCGAGGGATCGTGCTCGGCCTGGCTGAGCAGGTCGGCGGCGATCCATTCGGGATCATTGTAGCCGTCGGCGATGACGAGGATCTCGCTCGGCCCGGCGACCATGTCGATCCCGACGACCCCGAACAGCTGGCGCTTGGCCTCGGCCACCCAGGCGTTGCCGGGGCCGGTGATCACGTCAACCGGCTGGATCCGTTCGGTCCCGAAGGCCAGGGCCCCGATCGCCTGGGCACCGCCGATGCGCCAGACCTCGTCGACCCCTGCCAGGTGCGCCGCGGCGAGCACCAGCGGGTTGACCTGGCCCTTGGGCGTCGGGGTGACGACGACCAGCCGCTCGACCCCGGCGACCTTGGCCGGGATCGCATTCATCAGCAGCGAGGAGGGATAGGCCGCCCGGCCGCCCGGCACATAAAGCCCGGCGGCATCGACCGCCCGCCACACCGCGCCCAGACGCACCCCCTCGGCATCGGTGCTGTCACGGTCGGCCGGCTTCTGGCCTTCGTGGTAGGTCCTGATGCGCTGCGCGGCGAGCTCGAGCGCCGCCCGTAGCTCGGGCTGGAGCGCGTCGAAGGCCTCGCGGCAGAGCTCGGCCGGAAGGCGCCAGTCCGACCCGTCGGCGGCGAGCGTGTGCCCGTCGAACTTCTGGGTCAGCTCGGCCACGGCGGCATCGCCGCGGTTGCGCACGTCGTCGAGGATGATCTGCACGTCGCGGGCCACGTTCTCGTCGCTCTCGCGGCGGTCGCGGACCAGCCGGCGGAAGGCCTGGGCGAAGCCGGGATCACGGCTGTTGAGGCGCAGCATCAGGCGGCATCCCGCCGGGCGACCAGCGCCCGGAAGCGTTCGACCAGCGCGCCGACGCGGGCGTCGGTCTTGAGCGCGGCGCGGTTGACGATCAGCCGGGCGGTGACCGGGAGGATCACCGCGGTCTCGACCAGCCCGTTGTCCTTGAGCGTGCGCCCGGTCGAGACCAGGTCGACGATCCGGCTGGCCAGGCCCAGCCCCGGTGCCAGTTCCATCGCGCCGTTGAGCTTGACCACTTCGGCCTGGATGCCGAGCTCCTCGAAATGGCGCCGGGTCAGGCTGGGATACTTGCTGGCCACGCGCAGGTGGCTGGCGGTCAGCGGCTCACCGGCGGCACAGGCGGGTTCGGCCACCGACAGCCGGCAGTGGCCGATATCGAGATCGACCGGGGCATAGAGGTCAGGATAGGCGAACTCTTCGACCACGTCGGAGCCGACGATGCCGGCCTGGGCGGCGCCATGCGCGACGAAGGTCGCCACGTCGAAAGCCCGCACACGGATGATGCGCATGGCCGCGTCCACGCAGGCGAAGGACAGGGCGCGTGAGGCCTTGTCGTGGAATTCGGCATCCGGCACCACTCCGGCCGCTGCCATCAGCGGCAGCGCCTCGTCGAGGATGCGCCCCTTGGGGACGGCGAAGATCAGCGGTTCGGGTGCGGCGGACATGGTGCGGCCTCTAGGGGGCACAGAGCCAAAGGGCAAGAAAATGGGAATGCACGGGGGGGCAGGAGTGATGATCGCACAGGAAATGAGCCACTGGCCCAGGGGGGGCTGACGCAGCGGGGAGTCGCTGGCGTCAGTGCGCCGGGGTGAGGCTGTCAAGCAGGGCGGGTAGGTCGACCGGGAAGATCAGCTCGGGCCACTCCGCCAGTTCGGCGCGGGTAAACCAGCGGTGCGACATCTGCGCCGCCCGCTCGACCGCGGTGTGCCCGGCATAGCTTGGGGTGAAGCGGTCGGCACGGACGAGGAAGAAGCGCTCGTCCGAGCGGATCCATTCGCCGGTCAGGGTGGCGAACTCGCCGCCCCGCTGCGCGCGCTCGGGACCGCAATCGGTCAGCCGCAGCCCGGTTTCCTCCCACAGCTCGCGCACGGCCGCCGCGGCGAAATCCTCGCCCGGGTCGCATTCGCCGCCCGGTCCGCACCAGAACGGCGGACGCCCGGACAGGCAGTAGCGGAACAGCAGCAGCCGGTCGTCCGGGTCCAGCAGCAGGATTCGGGCGGCGCGGCGCAAGCGCGGCAGGGTGCCGCCGGCGGCCTCACTCACCGGGCGCGCGGGCCTTGATCGCGAGCGCGTGGACCCGCTGCCCGGGAATATCGCCCAGCGCACTGTTCACCAGACGCTGGCGCTGCAGGCGGGTGTGCCCGGCGAAGGCCGTACTCTCGATCTCGACGGTGAAGTGGCTTTCGCCGGTGCCGTCATCGCCGGAGTGCCCGCGGTGCTGGGCGCTGTCGTTGATCACGGCAAGGTGGGTGGGGGCGAAGGCGGCGGTCAGCCGTTCGGCGATTTCCTGGGCAAGTGGTCCGGTCATGGCTTCCCATCTAGCCGATTCGGCGCCATCTGGCAGCCAGTGAGACGCGACAAATTTCATGGCCGCATCGACGGGGCCGGGCGGCGCTGCGATCGTCCCGGCTGCCGGGAGGAGGGCGAGTTCCGTGCCCCCGGCCTGCGCCCGCCGGGCTTCGACGGTCCCGGTGACTACCGCTGGTTCTGCCTTGATCATATCCGCGAGTTCAACGCCGGTTACGACTGGTTCGCCGGGATGAGCACCGAGGAGATCCTCGCCGCGCAGCACCCTGCGGCGGGGTGGGATTCGGAAAGCCGCGCCTTCCGTCCCACCGCCGGGGTCGATGCGGCGCCGCGCTGGGCCGATTTCAAGGACCCGCTCGACGCGATCAGCGGCCGCGCCCGCGCCTTCCGCAGCCAGGTCCGTTCCGACGGCCGGGTCCCCACCCCCGACGAGCGCCGCGCGCTCGACGCGTTGGGGCTGGCCCCCGACGCCGACCGCAAGGCGCTGCGGAGCCGCTATTCGCAGCTGGTCCGGCGCTATCACCCGGATCGCAACGGCGGTGATCGCAGCATGGAAAGCAAGCTCCAGGCCGTGGTCGAGGCCTATACCCTGCTCAAAACCTCGACCCTGTTCGCCTGAACCAGGGTGAGCTGGCCTTCCTCCGCTATTTCCGCTGCTCCGCGATCAGCGCGTTGTCGATCGCCTTCGCCGTCCGATAGGCCTCGCGCGCCTGAAGCCGTTCGGCATTGGCGACGAAGGCGACGCGTGGCGGCAGCGTGCCGAAGGTCAGCCCCCAGTCGATCTGGCTGCCGACGTAGACATCGGCCATGGTGAAGTGATCGCCGCAGACCCAGTCGCGGCCGTCGGCGAACAGCGTTTCCAGTGTGTCCATCGTCCGCTCGAAGCTGCCGAAGCCGATCATGCCCTGCTTGTCGGCAGGGGGCTCGAAGCCCATTGCACGAGAGATCACCGCCTGTTCGACCGGACCGGCGGCAAAGAACAGCCAGCGGAAGTAGTCGGCGCGCTCGCTGTCATGCGGGAGCAACTCGGCACCCGGCTGGGCCTCGGCGAGATAGGCGCAGATCGCCGCGCATTCGGTGATCACGCGCTCGCCGTCGAGCGCGTGGTGAACCAGAGTCGGCACCTTGCCCATCGGATTGGCCGCAAGCAGCGCCGCCGGCTTGGCGGCCCAGTCGACCAGCACCTGCTCGTAATCGGCCCCGGCCTCGTGCAGCGCCCAGCGGGCGATCTGCCCGCGCGACATCGGATGGGTGTAGAAGGTGTATTCGGCCATGCTGCTGCTCCGTCGCGGGATGGCCCGCCGTGGCAGCTCTTTGCGGCCGCACGATGGCCGGCGGGCGGACTAGCGCCGCCGGGCGTCCTCGATCGCGGCGACGTGCTGCCAGGCCGGCCGGGCCGCGACCCGCGCATACCACGTCGCCGTCGCCGGATAGCGGGCTCGATCCGGCCCCCAGCCGACGGCCGCGAGCGTGCGCAGCACCGAGGCCACGGCGATGTCGGCCAGCGAGAAAGGCTCGCCAACCAGCCAGCCCTCGGGCGGTGCCACCGATTCGAGATAGGCGAGAATCGGCGGCAGCTCGGCCTCGCCCTGCAGGGCCACGGCCTCGTCATAGGGCCGCTTGAGCAGCTTGGGGCCGACCAGGCGGTGGAACAGCACCTTGATCCCGGCGGCGAAATAGATCGTGTCGGCAAATTCGTCGAACCACACCGCGCGGCCGCGCACTTGCGGTTCGGCCGGGAGCAGCGCGGGGCTGGGGCACTTGGCCTCCAGATAGGTCACGATCGCGCTCGAATCGGCCAGCAGGAAGCCGTCGTCGTCGATCGCCGGGATCTTGCCGAAGGGGCTCGCCTGCCGGAAGGCGGCATCCTCGCCACCGGGATTGGCCAGCACCATGGTCCAGTCAAGACCTTTTTCCGCGGCGACCAGGGCGACCTTGCGGACATAGGGCGAGAGCAATGCACCATACAGCTTCATCAAATCCTCGCACCTTCCCGAGAGTCCGTGGAATGCTTATTGCAGCTTGCACCCCGGGACTATAGGCGCGTCGATGATGAGCGAGATGAGCAGCATGACCGCCCCTATGACCGACAGCCGAGACAACACCATTCTGGCCGCCCCCGACACGACCATCGACGTGCGGGCGACCTTCGGGATCGACATCGACATGACGGTCCCGGCCTTCAGCCAGGCGGACGAGCGCGTGCCCGATCGCGACGACAGCTACGTGTTCGATCCGGACACGACGCTGGCGATCCTGGCCGGCTTCGCCTTCAACCGCCGCGTGATGGTCCAGGGCTATCACGGCACCGGCAAGTCGACACACATCGAGCAGGTCGCGGCCCGGCTCAACTGGCCCTGTATCCGCATCAACCTCGATGCCCACATCAGCCGCATCGACCTGATCGGCCGCGACGCGATCGTCCTGCGCGACGGGCTGCAGGTGACCGAATTCCGCGAGGGCCTGCTCCCGTGGGCGCTGCAGCGCCCGGTCGCGCTGGTGTTCGACGAATATGACGCCGGTCGCCCCGACGTGATGTTCGTGATCCAGCGCGTGCTCGAGACCGAGGGCAAGCTGACCCTGCTCGACCAGAACCGCGTGATCCGTCCGAACCCCAATTTCCGCCTGTTCGCCACGGCCAACACCGTCGGCCTGGGCGACACCTCGGGGCTCTATCACGGCACCCAGGCGATCAACCAGGGCCAGATGGACCGCTGGAACCTGGTGGTGGGCCTCAACTACCTGCCGCATGCGGTGGAGAGCGAGGTCGTCGGCAAGAAGGTGCCCGAGATCGACGCCAAGCTGGTGGCCGACATGGTCCGCGTCGCCGACCTGACCCGCAAGGGCTTCATGGCCGGCGACATCTCCACCGTGATGAGCCCGCGCACGGTGATCAGCTGGGCGCAGAACACCCGTATCTTCAACGATCCGGGCTTTGCCTTCCGCCTGACCTTCCTCAACAAGTGCGACGAGACCGAGCGCATGCTGGTGGCCGAGTACTATCAGCGGGTGTTCGGCAAGGACCTGCCGGAAAGCGTGGTCGGCCGGGGGTGACGGGGGCGGGTCTGGCCAGACAAAGGCATGCCGGTTCCACCCGCTGATCGCCCAGGCCACATCGTCATGCTGAACTCGTTTCAGCATCCAGTGTCGACCCGGCGCAGCGGGAGCGACCAAGTCGTAAGCCCTCAGCCAGCTGACCGGCCCTGACGTTGAGCCCGAGCCTGGATGGATGCTGAAACAAGTTCAGCATGACGGTTTCGACGTGGCCAAGCTACGAGCAAAGCCCGATATCAGGACCAAGGCGCGTCACTCTCCCGCGTAGCTCGCGGCCACGAAGTACAGCCCCTCGGGCGGGGCGTTGTGGCCCAGCGCCTGGCGGTCGCGCGCGGCGAGAGCTTCGGCCACCTGCTCCTCGCGCCAGTGGCCCAGCCCGACCAGGGCGAGGCAGCCGACCATCGAGCGGACCTGGTGGTGCAGGAAGCTGCGGGCGCCGGTCTCGATCAGCAGCTCATGGCCCTGCCGCCGCACTGTCAGGCGGTCGAGCGTCTTGACCGGGCTGTCGGCCTGGCACTGCTTCGAGCGGAAGGTGGTGAAATCGTGCTTGCCGACCAGCGCCTGGGCGGCGCGGTGCATGGCCTCGTGGTCCAGCGCGGGGCCTTTCACCAGCCAGGCGCGGCCGGCGTCGAGCGTCAACGGGGCGCGGCGGTTGACGATCCGGTAGAGATAGCTGCGCCCGGTGCAGGAAAACCGGGCGTGCCAGTCGTCCGGCTTTGTATCGCAGGCCAGCACCGCGATGGGCCAGCCCGCCAGCCGCAGCCGCGCGTTGAGCGCCTCCATCAGACGGAACGGGGCGATCGTCTTGGCCACGTCAACATGGGCGCGCATCGCCAGGGCATGGACCCCGGCGTCGGTGCGCCCGGCGGCATGGAGGGTGACCTGCTCGCCCGTGACGGACTCGACCGCCTCCTCCACCGCCTGTTGCACGCTGGGACCATGCGCCTGGCGCTGCAGCCCCATGAAGGGCGTGCCGTCGAATTCGAGGGTGAGCGCGAAGCGGGTCATGGAGTGGGGTGGTCCTGCGCGTGGGCTTCGACAAGCTCAGCCTGAGCGGGTGTTCAAGGGTTGGAGCCTGATTGTCAGCTTTTCAATCCGCTCAGCCTGAGCCTGTCGAAGGCCACGCGCGGCAGAAGGCCCAAGCACAGTCATTCCACCCGCGCTCCGGCCGGGATCGGCTTGCCGCGCAGCAGCTCCTCCACCGGCATCGCAGGGCGACCGGCACGCTGCACCAGGGTCGGGCGCAGCGCTCCAGACCCGCAGGCGATCGTCAGCCTATCGTCCAGCACCGCGCCCGGTTCGCCGGCGCCGTCGACCACCTCCGCTGCCAGCACCTTGTAGCGGTCACCCGCGAATTCGAAGAAGGCCCCCGGCGCCGGATTGAAGGCCCGGACCTGGCGCTCCGCCTGTTCCGCCGGCGCGGTGAAGTCCAGCCGCGCCTCGGCCTTGTCGATCTTGTGGGCATAGGTCACGCCCTCGCTCGGCTGGGGCACCTCGGGGAAGGCGGCGAGGTCCGCCAGCACGCGCACCATCAGGGCCGCGCCCATCGCTGCCAGTTCCGCGGTCAGTTCGCCCGCGGTCTTGCCCGCCACCGGAGTGCGGCCCTCCAGCAGCACCGGCCCGGTATCCAGACCCCGCTCCATCCGCATGATCCCCACCCCGGTCTCGGCATCGCCCGCCAGGATCGCGCGCTGAACCGGGGCGGCACCGCGCCAGCGGGGCAGCAGCGAGCCATGGACATTGAGGCAGCCGTGGCGCGGCGCGGCGAGCACCGCCTGGGGCAGGATCAGCCCATAGGCGGCTACCACGGCCACGTCGGCCGCCAGTGCGGCAAACTCGGCCTGGGCCTCGGCATCGCGCAGACTGACCGGATGGCGCACCGGAATGCCGCGGGCCTCGGCCGCGCGCTGGACGGGCGAGGGGGTCAGCTCCTGACCCCGGCGGCCGCCCGGACGGGGCGGCTGGGTATAGGCGCAGACCACCTCGTGCCCGGCCGCAGCCAGGGCTTCCAGCGTCGGCACCGCGAAGTCCGGCGTCCCCATGACAATGATGCGCATCGGCTTCTCGGCTTTCCGTTTCCGGGCCGGTGCCCTATCTGCCATGCGATGGCATCGCAAGAGATCGAACGACTGGCCGGCGCGCTGGCCCGCCTGCCCGGCCTGGGCCCCCGTTCCGCGCGGCGCGCGGTGCTGTGGCTGATCAAGCGGCGCGACAGCGCGCTGCCCACCCTGCTCGAGGCCCTGGCCGAGGTCCAGGAGGCGCTGGTCGAGTGCCGCCTGTGCGGCAATGTCGATACGGTGGACCCCTGCGCGATCTGCGCCGATCCGCGCCGCGATCCGCGCTCGCTGTGCGTGGTCGAGGACGTCGCCGACCTCTGGGCGCTCGACCGCGCGCACCTGTTCACCGGGCGCTACCATGTGCTCGGGGGCCGGCTGTCGGCGCTGGAAGGGGTCCGGCCCGAGGACCTGACCATCGGCAAGCTGCTCGACCGGGTCGGGCAGGGCGGCATCGACGAGATCGTTCTCGCCATGAACGCCACGCTGGAAGGGCAGACAACCGCGCACTACCTGGCCGAGCGGCTGGAGGCCTTCCCGGTCCGGATCACCCAGTTGGCTCACGGCCTGCCGGTGGGGGGCGAGCTCGACTATCTCGACGAGGGCACCTTGGCCCAGGCGCTGCGGGCGCGGCGGCCAGTGGGGTGAGTGGGGGCAAACCGCTGGGCAAGCGTCTCGTCATCCCGGGCTCGACCCTGGATCCACCCCGGCCCCGGCATCGGGGCCGCTCGCCGCGCTGGATCGGGGGTGACGGCTTGGCGGGACCGCCTTGGTCGTCTGGTGGACAGCGGTCCGTCGCCCGATCAGCCTGATCGCAATTCCCGCAGCCCGCCGCCTTGCACCGCATTCCCACCGCGACTATCTGCACGGCATGGCTATCCGCGAGATCATCGAAGTCCCCGACGCCCGGCTGAAGCAGGTCTCGGCCCCCGTCACCGAGTTCAACGACGAGCTGCGCACGCTGGTCGCCGACATGTTCGAGACGATGTACGATGCCCCGGGCATCGGCCTCGCCGCGATCCAGGTCGGCGTGCCGCTGCGCGTGCTGGTGATCGATCTGCAGCCCGATGATCCCGATGCCGAACCCGAGGTCTGCACGGCGCACGGCGGCCATGCCCACACGCACCAGCCAACCAAGCGCGAGCCGCGGGTGTTCATCAACCCCGAGATCCTTGATCCTTCGGACGAACACCGGATCTACCAGGAGGGCTGCCTCTCGGTCCCCGAGATCTATGCCGAGGTCGAGCGTCCGGCCCGGATCCGCGCGCGCTGGCAGGACCTCGACGGCCAGTTCCACGAGGAGGAGATGGACGACCTGCTGGCCACCTGCCTCCAGCACGAGATGGACCACCTGGAAGGCATCCTGTTCATCGACCACCTCTCGCGCCTGAAGCGCTCGATGGCGCTCAAGAAGCTGGAAAAGCTGCGCAAGGCGGCGTGAGGCCGCTTTGACGCGGTGATGGCGGTGCCCGGTCCCCGGCGCGGCCGGGTGAGGGCATCATGCCGCTCCGGTCATTTCGAGCCCCACCGCGTCATCCCATAGCCCACCTCCGTCATCCCACATCCCACCTCCGTCATCCTGAACTGGTTTCAGGATCCATCGCGCCTCTCGCGCTGCGGTCTGTCGGACGCACTGGACCCTGAGACGCGTTCAGGGTGACGGGCTCAAAGAGCGCGGCATAACGCGCGGGGCCGACAGGGTGTGACAGGAAGCCCCATGGCGGCCCCTCCGGGTTGCTCCGCCCACAGTCTCGTGGGCGGCGACGCTTGCCAGCCGGCGCGTCAACCGGTAGTTCCCGGTTCGTTCCGAACAGGGGAAGCGCGTTGGACTCGCAGATGGTGGCTGTCTTTGCCGTGGTGGTTGGTCTCGCTGGCGGCCTCGCGCTCGGCTGGTTCCTCGGAAGCCGCCCTGTGGCAGACTGGCGGCAGCGCTACACGGCGCGCGATGCCGAGGCGCGGGCGCTCGACGATCAGTTCCGCCGCGCGATCACCGAGCTGGCGGCGGCCAGCGAGCGCGCGGCGCGGGTCGATGACCTGACCAACGCGCTCGAACAGACCCGGGCCGACCAGGCGCGCGTGCTCGCCGAGAAGGGCGAACTGTCCGCCCGGCTTGCCGCGCTCCAGGCCGATGCCCAGAATTTCGAGGAGCAGAAGCGCCTGCTGCTGCAGGCGCAGGACGCGCTGCGCCGCGAGTTCGAGAACGCCGGCAACAAGGTGCTGGAAAAGGCGCAGGAGGCCTTTCTCGCCCGCGCGCAGGAGCGTTTTGCCCAGTCCGAGGAAAAGAACGCCGAACGCCTGCGCACCCTGCTCGCCCCGGTGGGTGAACGGCTGCAGAGCTACGAGAAACAGGTCACCGAGCTGGAAAAGCAGCGGGTCGATGCCTTCGGCGAGCTGCGCGGCGTGATCGAATCGGTCCGCGCCGGGCAGGAACAGGTGAAGGCGGAGGCCGCGCGGCTGGGCAACTCGCTGCGCAACGCTCCCAAGGCGCGCGGCCGCTGGGGCGAACAGCAGCTGCGCAACGTGCTGGAGCAGTGCGGCCTGGCCGAGCATACCGACTTCGTCACCGAACAGTCGATCGACACCGACGAGGGCCGGCTGCGGCCCGATGCGATCATCGCGATCCCGGGCCAGAAGAAGCTGGTGATCGACGCCAAGGTCTCGCTCAACGCCTATCAGGAAGCCTTCGAGGCGAGCGATGAGCTGGCCCGCGACGTGGCGCTGGCGCAGCACGTCGCCTCGATGCGCGGGCACGTTCAGACGCTGGGCGCCAAGTCCTACCAGAGCCAGTTCGAGGAGGCGCCCGACTACGTGGTGATGTTTGTGCCGGGCGAGCACTTCGTGGCCGCCGCGCTCGAAAAGGACCCTGAGCTGTGGGACTTCGCCTTCCGCAACCGCGTGCTGCTGGCCACACCGACCAATCTCGTCGCGATCGCAAGGACCATTGCACAGGTCTGGCGCCAGGACGGGCTGGCGCGCGAAGCACGCGAGATCGGGCGGATGGGCGGAGAGCTTTATGACCGGCTGGCCACGGCGGCCGAACACCTCAAGCGGGTCGGATCGGGCCTGACCTCGGCGGTCGACAACTACAACAAGTTCGTCGGCAGCTTCGAACGCAACGTCCTGTCCGCCGGCAAGCGCCTGCGCGACAAGCACATCGAGATCGGCAAGCGCGAGATCGAGGAGGTGCCGGTGGTGGAAAGCCTGCCGCGGTACGGCTTAGGCATCGAACCCGCCGGCCTGCTCGGTACGGACCCGCCTGCCGGCCAGGCCTGACAGGGCTTCGGTTAGGGCGGCTGTGTCTCTCCACCGGGGAGGAGCCCGGCAGGCGCGGTGGCACAAGGCCCCATCACCACAAAAAAGCCCCCGCCCGGTGAGGGGCGGGGGTGTGAAGTCCAAGGGAGGGGCAACGCAATCGCATTGCAGTGCCCCTTCTAGCGGGCCGAGGTTAGTATGGCCTGAATGGCCTCTACGGGTTTTGTTCAGGTTGCCACGGGATCGAGCGCGGCCAGCACCTCGTAGGCCAGGACCGCCCCGGCGACGGCGGCGTTGAGGCTGTCGGCACGGCCCTTCATCGGCATGGTCACGCGCAGGTCGCAGGCCATTTCATAATCCTCGGGCAGGCCGCGCGATTCGTTGCCGACCATGACGAAGCACGGCGCAGCATAGGGCGCGCCGCGGTAGGGCCGGGCCTCGCGCAGGCTGGCGGCAACCAGCTGCCCCGGTCCGGCGCGCAGCCAGGCGTGGAATTCGTCCCAGCGGGCCTGGACCACCCGCTGGGTGAAGATCGCGCCCATGCTGGCGCGCACCGCCTCGACCGAGAAGGGATCCGCGCAGTCGTCAAGCAGGATCAGCCCGCCCGCACCGACCGCGTCGCCGGTGCGCAGCATGGTGCCGAGATTGCCCGGATCGCGCAGCGCCTGGGCGACCAGCCAGATCGGCGCGCGGCTGCGGTCGAGCGCGGCGAGGCTCGTGTCGAATTCGGCGAAGACGCCGGCGACCGCCTGCGGATTGTCCTTGCCGGTGATCTTGGCGAGGATCTCGGCCTCGGTCTCGATCACGCTGCCCCCGGTGGCGACCACCGCGGCCTCGAGCGCGGCCAGCAGTGGATGCTCGTCGCGGCCCAGCGCCATGACCAGCATTTCGGGCAGGCGTCCGCTCTCGCGCGCATCGGTCAGCAGCCGCAGGCCCTCGGCCAGGAACTTGCCTTCCCGCTTGCGGTGCTTCTTGTCGCGCAGCGAGCGCAGCAGCTTGACCGTGGGATTGGAGAAGCCGGTGATCGTACGGCGATGGGTCACGCGCAGGCTCTCGGGCGGGATGTCGGGCAGGATCGCGGGGCGGGCCGGGCGGTCGGGCTCAGTCCTCGCCGAAGCCGTCCTTCACCAGACCGACCAGCCGCGGCAGGATCAGTTCGGCCTCGGCCCCTTCCACCGTGATCTCGATCGCATCGCCCTTGGCCGCGCCCAGCATCATCAGCCCGAGGATCGAGCCGCCATCCGCCTCGGTCCCGTCCTTGGCCACCTTCACCGCGATGCCGTCGGGCAGCTTGGCCACGGCGTTGACGAACTTGGCGCTGGCCCTGGCGTGGAGCCCGCGCTGGTTGACTATCTCGACAGTTTCGCTGGCCACTCGTGCAATCCCCTCGCTGGGTCATCCTCGTCATGCCGCCGTTGCCGGTCCCCGGGTCAGGCATCCTGACCGAGGAACTCCGAGGCGATCGTGATATAGTTGCGTCCGGCATCGCGCGCGGCGATCACCGCGGCGGTCACGTCCATGGTCTTGCGGGCCCCGGCGAGCCGGATCAGCATCGGCAGGTTGATCCCCGCAATCACCTCGACCTTGCCCGCCTGCATCAGCGAGATGGCGAGGTTGGAGGGCGTGCCGCCGAACAGGTCGGTCAGCACGATGACTCCGGCGCCGCTGTCGACCTCGCGGATCGCGTCGGCAATCTCGCGGCGCCGCCGCTCCATGTCGTCGTTCGGACCGATGCAGACCGTCGCCACCGCGTCCTGCCGGCCGACCACGTGCTGCATGGCGTGGACGAACTCCTCGGCAAGATTGCCGTGTGTGACGAGGATCAGCCCGATCATGAAAAGAATGCGCTCCGAAGTTTCGCGTCAGACCGGGCGAACCGGCCGCGCTCCCCGGCGCTCACGCGGGGCCGCCTTCGACCAGGTCGGCGGCGCGTGACGCGAGGTTGCGGTGCAGCAATGTGGGGGAAAATCCCGCCTCGCGCAAGACTTGCCCCATCTGCTCGGCGACGAACACCGAACGATGCCGTCCGCCGGTGCAGCCGAAGGCGATGTGGACATAGGCCTTGCCCTGCGCCTCGTAGCGCGGGAGCAGGAACAGGACGAGGTCGCGGATCCGGGTGAAGGCTTCGGGAAACGCCGGGTCGCGGCTGACATAGTCACCCACCGCAGGGTCGCGCCCGGTGAGCGGACGCAGCGCGGCGTCCCAGTGCGGATTGTCAAGGAAGCGCATGTCGAACACCAGATCGGCCACCGGCGGCATCCCGCGCGAGAAGCCGAAACTGGAGACGGTGACGGTCAGCTTCTGGTCCGACAGCGGGGCGAAGCGCTCGCGCACCAGCTGCTGGAGCTGGTTCGACGAAAAGTCGGTGGTGACGATCACCATGTCGGCCCAGCGCCGCAACGGTTCGAGCAGCTCGCGTTCGGCGGCGATGCCCGAACTGGCCGGCAGGTCGATCGCCAGCGGGTGGCGCCGGCGGGTCTCGTTGTAGCGGCGCTCCAGCTCCTGCCCCGAGCAATCGAGGAACAGCGTGGTCACCTCAAGATCGGCGCGGGCGCTGAGGCCTTTGACCTGTTCGATGATGCGGTTGGGGTCGAACCCACGGGTTCGGGAATCGAAGCCGATGGCCAGCGGCGGGCGCTGCTCGGTGGGCTTGCGTCCGGCCGGGCCGACCAGCTGGGCGAGCAGGCGGATCGGGAAATTGTCGATCGTCTCCCAGCCGAGGTCCTCCAGCACCTTGAGTACGGTGGTCTTGCCGGCGCCGAGCAGGCCGGTGACCAGCAGCACGCGCTGGGCTGAATCGGGGGGACTGGCGGCGCTCATCGCCATCCGGTTTGATCGTCCCGCGCAGGATTGTAAACCGGCACGAACGCCGGCGGGGCGTCGCAGCCGGACCGCGGCCTCAGCATCCGTAGTGCGCCAGGGCCGCTTCGGCGCGCAGGGCCAGCACGGGGCTGTCGGGGTACAGGTGAACCAGCGGGACGGTGATCCCCAGCAGGGTGCGGGTGGCGGCCTGCGCGATGAAGCGCGGCGCGGCGGAATCGAGCGCGATGACCAGCGCGATCGCGCAGTCGGTCCGGTGTGGCCGGGGCAGGATCCCGAGATTGCGGATCTCGAGCAGCCCGGCCGTGGCCGGGGCGGGGCCGGCGTGCAGGCGGCCCTCCCGGGCGCGCAGCAGCACGCCATCGTCGCCCACCAGCTCGGCGCCGCGGTCGATCAGGGCGAGGGCGAGGCTCGACTTGCCGCTGCCCGGCGGCCCCTCGATCAGCACGCCGCGTCCGGACAGGGCGATACAGGTGGCCTGGTGGAGCATCATCCGGCCTCCGGCAGGTCGATCACCAGCCGGGCGCCGGGGCGTCCGTCAGGGCGGTCGGCCACGGTCAGCGTGCCGTCATGCGCGGTCACGATGGTCCGCGCGATCGCCAGCCCCAGCCCGCTGTGGCTGCCGAAATCCTCGCTCTCGGGCCGCAGCGAGTGGAACCGCTCGAACACCTTGTCGCGCGCTTCGGCGGGAATGCCGGGGCCGTCGTCGGTCACGCTGACCTGGGCCCGACCGCCGCCGGTTGCGGTCGCGATCTCGATCCGGCCGTCTGGTGGCGAGAACGACACCGCATTGTCGATCAGGTTGAGCAGCACCCGCTCGAGCCGGGCCGGATCGCCCAGGACCCGGCACTGCGGGCGGGCATGGACCAGCTCGATCCGCACCGCCCCGTCGATCCCCCGCTCCGCCCGGCTGCGCACGATCGCGGTGGTCAGTGCGACCAGGTCGACCCGCTCGAACGCGGTCCGGGTCAGTTCGGCGTCGATCCGGCTGGCGTCGGCGATCTCGGTGACCAGCCGGTCGATCCGCCGCACGTCGTGTGCGGCAATCCGGGTCAGCTCGCGGCGCAGTTCGGGATCGTCGACCTTGCCGAGCGTCTCGATCGCGCTGCGCAGCGAGGCGAGCGGGTTCTTGATCTCGTGGGCGACATCGGCGGCGAAGCTCTCGACCGCGTCGATCCGCTGGCGCAGCGCGGCGGTCATGTCGGAGATGGCGCGGGCGAGCAGGCCGATCTCGTCACCGCGCTCGGGCAGGCGGGGTACCACCACCTCGCGCTCACGCCCCAGCCGCACGCGCACCGCGGCGCGCACCAGCAGTTGCAGCGGCTGCACGATGGTGCGGGCGAGGAACAGCGAGAGCTGGATCGAGATGACCAGGGCGATCCCGATCACGATCGCCAGGGTCTGGCGGGCATAGCGCACCTTCTCGACGATATCGCGGGCATTGCGCGTGGTCAGCAGGATCTCGTCGCGCTCGCCATAGGGCACGGCGGCCGTGATCACCGGCGTGCGATCCGGGGCGCGACGCAGACGGACCGCAACCTCGCCGCTCTCGCGCGCCTCGCGAATCTCCGGCCAGGCGTCGGCCGTGGCGATGGCGGCCTCGACATAGTCCGGGATCGGCGGGGCGCCGACCACCCGGTCCATCGCGTCATCGATCACCTGAGCCGCCTTCATCGGCCAGGGCTCGCCCGCCGGATCGACGAAGGTGAAGCCCGGCTCGTCGGCGATCAGGAAGCTGTCGGCCAGTTGCCGGCCCTTGGCGTCGTACAGCCGCAGCCGCAGCATCTGTTCGCTACCGATCCGTGCCAACAGCGGCTTGCGCTCGCTGCGCGGGGTTTCCGCGAGGGCATCGGCGATGATGAGGGCCTCGGAGCGGGCCAGCTTGAAGCGTTCGGCGATCAGCTGCTTGCGGTAACTGTCGAGGTAGATCACGCTGGCGCCCATCAGCCCCAGCACGATCAGGTTCACCGCCAGGATGCGCGCGGTCAGCGAGAAGCGGCGGGTCCAGAACAGCCGCTCGGGACGGGGTTGATCATCGCGCTCAGCTGTCGGCAAAGGAATAGCCCGCGCCGTAGAGCGTCTCGATGCCCGAGAACTCGGGGTCCACCTCGCGGAACTTGCGCCGCAGCCGCTTGATGTGGCTGTCGATCGTCCGGTCGTCGATGAACACGTCGTCGTTGTAGGCCGCGTCCATCAGCTGGTTGCGGCTCTTGACCACGCCTGGCCGGGTGGCGAGCGCCTCGAGGATCAGGAACTCGGTGACGGTAAGCGCCACCGGCTTGCCATCCCAGGTGACGAGATGGCGCGGCGGGTCCATCTCGAGCCGGCCGCGCCGCACCACCTGGTCGGCCTCGGCCGGATCGCCGTCGGCCTCCGCGGCGCTGCGCGCCAGTTCGGTCCGGCGCAGGATCGCGCGGATCCGGGCGACCAGCAGGCGCTGGCTGAACGGCTTGGCGATGTAGTCGTCAGCGCCCAACGCCAGCCCGCGGGCCTCGTCGGGCTCCTCGTCCTTCGAGGTCAGGAAGATCACCGGCAGGCTGGAGCGCGCGCGGAACTGCTCGAGCAGCGTGAACCCGTCCATCTGCGGCATCTTGATGTCGAAGATTGCGAGGTCCGGCGGATTGTCGAGCAGCGCGCGCAGCGCGGTCTGGCCATCGGTGTAGACGCGCGTGGCGAAGCCCTCGGCCTGGAGCGCGATCGACACCGTGGTGAGAATGTTGCGGTCATCGTCGACCAGGGCGATGACCTGGCGGCCGTCGGCGGCGGGGGGCACTGGATCGGAGCTTGCGGGCATGCGCGGTGGGGCTTTCGCTCTGGCTTCCTCCCGGAACCAAGGCGACTAGCCGAGGCCGGCGCGGGTTGCAAATCGATCGGTGGTGGCCGCCCGCCGGCTCCGCGCGCCAGGGCCTGCGTTCCGTAGCGACAGGGCGAACACAAGTGCGGGGAAATTAACCACGCGGGTTTGACGCTTGCCCCCCCTTGCACTATGCGCGGCCAGACTCGCGCATACCTATGCGGAGACTTATTCCTGCGCCGCTCCCGGCCAGCCGGGGCCGGTCCCGCTACCAGGGAGACGACCTTGACTGCTACCCTCTTCCATCCGCTCGACCGCCAGGGCATCTCCACCAGCGCAACCGTCTTCGCCAATCTCGGCACGGCCCCCCTGGTCGAGCATGCGGTCCGCAACGGCGAGGGCGTGCTGGCCAAGGACGGACCCTTCGTGGTGGCGACGGGCAAGCACACCGGCCGCTCGGCCAAGGACAAGTTCATCGTCCGCGATGCCGAGACCGAGAACACCGTGTGGTGGGGCAAGACCAACGTCGCGATGACCCCGGAGCATTTTGCTGCGCTCAAGGCCGATTTCCTCGCCGCGCTGGCTGACAAGGACCAGCTCTATGTCGCCGACCTGTTCGGCGGCTCGCAGCCGGAGCACCGCGTCAACGTGCGGGTGATCAACGAGTTCGCCTGGCACAACCTGTTCATCCGCACCCTGCTGGTGCGCCCGAGCGCGGCCGAGGTGGCCAGCTTCGTGCCCGAATACACGATCATCGACCTGCCCAGCTTCCGCGCCGATCCGGCGCGCCACGGTTCGCGCAGCGAGACGGTGATCGCGGTCAACTTCTCCGAGAAGCTGATCCTGATCGGCGGCACGGCCTATGCCGGCGAGATGAAGAAGTCGGTTTTCGGCATTCTCAACTACCTGCTGCCGACCAAGGGCGTGATGCCGATGCACTGCTCGGCCAACATCGGTCCGGACGGCAAGACCGCCGTGTTCTTCGGCCTGTCGGGCACGGGCAAGACCACCCTCTCGGCCGATGCTAGCCGCACGCTGATCGGCGATGACGAGCATGGCTGGTCGGACACGGCCGTGTTCAACTTCGAGGGTGGCTGCTATGCCAAGATGATCCGCCTCTCGGCCGAGGCCGAGCCCGAAATCTTCGCCACCACCAAGCGCTTCGGCACCGTGCTCGAGAACGTGGTGATCGATCCGGTCACCCGCGAGATCGACCTGGACGACAATTCGCTGGCCGAGAACAGCCGCGGGTCCTATCCGATCGACTTCATCCCGAACTGCTCGGATGAGAACCTCGGTCCGGTGCCGGCCAACCTGATCTTCCTGACCGCCGACGCCTACGGCGTGCTGCCGCCGATCGCCCGGCTCACCCCGGACCAGGCGATGTACCACTTCCTCTCGGGCTACACCGCGCGCGTCGCCGGGACCGAGATCGGCGTGACCGAGCCCGAGGCCACCTTCAGCACCTGCTTCGGCGCGCCGTTCATGCCGCGCCATCCCTCGGTCTACGGCAACCTGCTCAAGGAGCGGATCGCCAGGGGCGGGGTCAAGTGCTGGCTGGTCAACACCGGCTGGTCGGGCGGCAAGGCCACGATGGAAGGCATCAAGCGCATGCCGATCAAGGCCACCCGTGCCCTGCTCAATGCCGCGCTCGACGGTTCGCTCAACACCGCCGATTTCCGCAAGGATCCCAACTTCGGGTTCGAGGTGCCGGTGGCGGTGCCGGGCGTGGACAGCGCGCTGCTCGATCCGCGCGGGGCCTGGGCCAACCCGGCCGACTATGACAAGACCGCGCAGGACCTGGTCGGCAAGTTCATCGACAACTTCGCCCAGTTCGCCGACCATGTCGACGAAGGCGTCCGCGCGGCGGCCCCGGTGGGCGCGGTCGCAGCCTGATCCAGACCGCGCGGGGCGGCGGACCGGGACCAGGTCCGGCCGGCCTGCGAGGTTGCAGCACGGCGCCATCCCCGCGGATGGCGCCGTGTTTGTTACCGGGGTTTTTACTTGCTGGCGGTCCCGGCGCGGCGGATCATCCGCGCTATCCTCAAGCCGGAAGGGCGATCGCGATGAGCATGCTGGATGGAATTCTCGGGCAGGTGACCCAGAACGTCGATGTTGCCAATCTGGCGGCCAAGGTGGGGCTTGATCCGGCATTGGCGGAAAAGGCCATTGCCGCGCTCGGCGCCGCGCATCAGGCTCCGGAGGACACGGTGTCGCTGGCCGCAAGCAAGACCGGGATCGATCCGGCCATCCTCCAGCAGATCGTCGGGCATATCGGCGGCGAGGGCTCGCTTGGCCAGTTTGCCCAACTGCTGCAGGGCAACTCCGCGCTGGCGGGCCTGTCGGGGATGCTCGACAAGGACGGCGACGGCAACCCGCTCAACGATCTTGCCGGCATGGCCAAGGGCCTGTTCGGGAGCTGAGCGCACCGCGGCGCGCGGGGTCTCAGCCCCGCGCCGCGGCGACATAGCCGGCGACATTGGTCGCCAGCACGTCAAGCGGGACATTGCCCCCGTCGATCACCGCCTGGTTGAAGTCTCGCAGATCGAAACGGGCGCCGAGGGCGGCGCGCGCCCGCTCGCGCTGGGCGACCATCTCGTTCTGCCCCATCTTGTAGCCGCAGGCCTGGCCCGGCCAGGCGCAGTAGCGCTCCACCTCGGACACGGCGGTGGATTCCGGCAGGCCGGTGGCGGCGGTGAACTCGGCCAGCGCCTGCTCGCGGCTCCAGCCCATGGCATGGATCCCGGTGTCGATGATCAGACGCACCGCGCGCCAGGCGAACCCCTGCAGATAGCCCAGCCGCCCGGCCGGATCCGCATCATAGGCGCCCAGCTCGTCGGCCAGCTGCTCGCCGTACAGCGCCCAGCCTTCGCTGTAGGCATTGAACGCCAGCAGCGAGCGGATCAGCGGCATGGTCTGGGTGTATTCGCCCTGCCAGACATGGCCGGGAATGCCTTCGTGGAACACCAGGTCGGGGATGGTCACGCGGTTGTGCATGGCGGTGTCGCGCAGGTTGACCCAGATCCGGCTGGGGATCGAACCGTCGATCGCTCCGGCCCCGCCATAGGCGGGCGGCGCGCCGATCTCCTCGGCCTCGGGCAGGCGGCGGATCTCGAGCTTGCCGCCGACCAGACGGCGGAAGGCCCGCGGCATCTGCGCGCGCGCCCAGTCGACCCGGTCCTGCATGTAGGCGACGATCTGGCGGCGGCCCTCGTCGCCGGTCGGGAAGGCATTGCGCGCGTCCTTCTGCAGCGCGTCGATCCGCGCGGCGATCGAACCGCTGGTCAGGCCCAGCCCGCGCAGGATCTCCTCCATCCGCGCCTGCAGCTCGGCCAGCTGGGCGCGGCCGATGCGGTGGATGTCCTCGGGCGTGCGGGTGGTGGTGGTGCCGGCGCGCAGGCCCCAGGCATACCAGGCCTCGCCATGGGGGCGCCCGCGCATCCCGGCCGCGGCAGTGGCGACGGCGCGCTGGCGGCGCAGCTCGGCCAGCTGGCGCTCCAGCGCCGGAACCACCCGCTCGCGCAGCAGCCCCTGCGCCCGCGCGCGCCACGGCCCGGGCAGGGTGGCGGTCTTCCCGGCGAAGCTGTGCAGCAGGCTGCCGCCGTCGCCGGCGAAGGCGGCAAGCGACTGGCCCATCTGGGCGATGGTCTTGTCGAGCAGGAAGGCGGGCGGAACCAGCCCGATCCCCCGCGCGGCGGCGATCCGCTGGGTCTCGCCATCGAGCTGCGGGGCCATGTCGGCCAGCCGGGCCAGCCAGGCCTCGGCGTCGGCGCGCGAGCCGACCGGCTGATCGGCCTCGAGCAGGCGCGGCACGTCGATCCACGCGCCGACGTTCTGGATCACGGCGTAGGGGCTGTTGCGCCAGCTGCCGATCGCAACATCGCCATAGGGCAGGGCGAACCCGTCGAGGGCGGTGCGGTAGGCGCTCTGCACCACGGCCAGATGGGTCTGGCTGGCTGCGCTGAGCGGCAGGCGCGGCAGGCGCTGCGTCGCCGCCAGATCAGCCTTGAGCAGGGCCACCGCCCGCGCGCGCCCCGTCGCGGAACGATCGCTCGACCGGCCACGCAGCGCGGCATGGGCGCCCTTGTCGAGCCCCAGCGCGGTGGCGCGCTCGGGTTCCAGCGTCAGCAGGTTCCAGGCCACCCGGTCGAGCAGGGCGGCGACGCGGGCGTCGCCGGGGGCGGTGGGCAGCGGGGGGGGCGGGGCGGCGTGGCCTGCGGTCACGAAACCGGGGGCGGCGGCGAGGGCCGCGGCCGAGCCCGAACGGGCAAGCAGCGCGCGGCGCGACAGGGCAGTGCTGGTCATGGTGGGATGCTGGCCGTGGTGGGCCGTCGTGTCAAACCTGCCGGCGCCATCGCGCGCCCGGCATCTTCCACCCGGCGCTGCGGCGCGCTAGAGCGCGGCCATGCAGGATATCGCCTTGTCGCTCGCCATGCTGATGGTCCTCGCGCTGCCGGTCGGCGCGCTGGTGCTGTGGCGCCGCGGCGGGCCGGGCAAGCAGGTGGCGCTGATGCTGGTGCTGGCCGTGGTGATGGCGGCCAATGTCGCGATCTGGGTGCTGCCCACCTCCGGCGGGTCGGCCCCGGTCGGTCAGAGGCCGGACTGACGATGTGGTCGTCCCGGGCCCGACCCGGGACCGCCGGCCTCGTCGGCGCGGGGCTGTTTCGATCCGGGTACCGGTCCCGGCGCAAGGCCGGGACGACGACGCGGGTCCGTTCCTCCGCTCAGCGGATCGGGCAGTCCGGGCTGAGCCGGAAGTCGAGATACTTGTCGACCGACAGCATCATGTCGTCGAGCTCGTTCTCGAAGAAGTGGTTGGCCCGCGGGATCTCGTCGTGGTGGATCGTGATGTGCTTCTGCGTGCGCAGCTTGTCGACCAGCTTCTGCACCGCGTTAGGGGTCACCACCGTGTCGGCGGCGCCCTGAACGATGATGCCGGAAGCCGGGCAGGGCGCCAGGAAGCTGAAGTCGTACATGTTGGCCGGCGGCGCGATCGAGATGAAGCCGCGGATCTCCGGGCGGCGCATCAGCAGCTGCATGCCGATCAGCGCGCCGAACGAATAGCCGGCGATCCAGGTCGTGGTCGCCTCGGGATGGATCGACTGGACCCAGTCGAGCGCGGCGGCGGCGTCCGACAGCTCGCCGATGCCGTTGTCGAAGCTGCCCTGGCTGCGGCCGACGCCGCGGAAGTTGAAGCGCAGCGTGGCGAAGCCGCGGGCCTGGAAGGTCTTGTACAGCGCCATCGTGATGCGGTCGTTCATCGTCCCGCCCGCCTGGGGATGCGGATGCAGGATCATGGCAACGGGCGCGCGCGGCCGCGAGGCGGGCTGGAAGCGGCCTTCGAGGCGGCCTTCGGGTCCGGGAAAGATGACAGCTGGCATGGTGGTGCGGGCTCTGCCTCGGGTTGCGCCTCGGCCGCGGCCTCGCGTCTTTGCGGGTGCCGGGGCGGATGGGGCTGGGAATGGAAGGAGAGCGCTATATAGAAAGCACTCGCCTGAAAGCAACGTTTTGCCCCCGATGACCGCACATTCGCTCTATCTCGACCATGCCGCGACCACGCCGCTGCTGCCCGCGGCGCAGGCGGCGCTGCACGAAGGGTTCGCGCGCTGGGCCAATCCGTCCAGCCCGCACGCCGCGGGGCGCGCCGCGCGGGCGCTGCTCGAGGACGCGCGCGGCCGGCTCAAGGCGATGCTGGGCTGGTCCGGCGAGGTGATCTTCACCAGCGGGGCGAGCGAGGCGCTGGCGTTGGCGATCCGCCAGTCGGTCCTGCCGCTGGCGGCGCTCACCGCGGTCGAGCACGAGGCCGTGCTGCGCCACCGCGGCGAGGCCGCGCTGCTGCCGGTCGACGCGCTCGGCCTGGTCGATCCGCAGGGCTGCAGGCAGCCGGGGCTGGTCGCGGTGCAGCACGTCAACAACGAGACCGGGGTGATCCAGCCGTTGGCCGAGATCGCCGCCGCGGTGCGCGGCGCGGGCGGGGTGCTGCTGGCCGATTGCGCCCAGAGTGCGGGCAAACTGGCCCTGCCGCCGGCCGACCTCATCGCGCTGTCGGCGCACAAGTTCGGCGGCCCGATCGGGGTGGGCGCGCTGCTGGTGCGCGACTGGGCCTTGCTGCGCCCGGCGGGCGGACAGGAGCGCGGCTATCGTGGCGGGACCGAGAACCTCCCCGGCGTGCTGGCCATGGTCGCCGCGCTCGAGGCCGGGGCGGATTGGCTTGCCGCCGCCAGTGCGCTGCGCGCCCGGCTGGACGCGGGGATCACCGCCGCCGGGGGCACGGTGATCGCCGGCGCCGCGCCGCGGCTCGCCACCATCGGGGCCTACCGCATGCCCGGGGTCTCGGCCGCCGCGCAGCTGATCCGGTTCGATGCCCAGGGCATCGCGGTGTCGGCCGGCAGCGCCTGCTCCTCGGGCAGCCTGCGGACCAGTCACGTGCTGGCCGCCAGCGGGCTCGATGCGCGCGCGGCAGGCGAGGTGATCCGCGTCAGCCTCGGCCGCGAGACCACGCTGGCCGAGGTTGACCGCTTCGTCGCCGCCTGGTGCGCGATGGCAGTGCCGGCATGATCTATCTCGACTACCAGGCGACCACGCCGCTGGCGCCCGAGGCGCGCGAGGCCATGCTGGCCTGGCTGGGCGGGCCCGAGACCACCAGCTTCGCCAACCCGCACAGCCCGCACCGCGCCGGCCGCGCCGCCGCCGCCGCGGTCGAAGCAGCGCGCGCACAGGTGGCGACCCTGTTTCCGCCGGGCGGACGCGTGATCTTCACCAGCGGCGCGACCGAGGCGCTCAACCTGGCGATCCGGGGCAGCGGCGCGCGGCGCCTCGCGGTCAGCGCGATCGAGCACGCTGCCGTGCTGGAGCCGGCCCGCGCGGTCGATCCGGAGCTTCAGGTCCTGCCGGTCGACCCGGCCGGGCAGCTCGATCCCGAGGTTCCCCTGGCCCCCGGCACCGGGCTGGTCGCGGTGATGCAGGTCAACAACGAGATCGGCACGATCCAGCCGGTCGCCCGCCTGGCCGAGCGCGCCCGGGCCGGCGGCGCGCTGTTCCTGTGCGATGCGGTGCAGGGGGCGGGCAAGCTGGCGCCGCCCGCCGGGGCCGATCTGATCGCGGTCTCCGCCCACAAGCTCCACGGCCCCAAGGGGATCGGCGCGCTGTGGCTGCGCGACGGGGTGACACTCACCCCCCAGCAGCTTGGCGGCGGGCAGGAGCAGGGGCTGCGCGCCGGCACCCTCAGCCCGGCGCTGTGCGCCGGGTTCGGCGCCGCGGCGGCGCTGGCCGTGGCGCGGCAGGACGAGGATGCCCGCCATGTTGCGGCGCTGTGGGAGGCGGCCCGTGCGGCGCTGCCCGGCTTCACCCTCAACGGCGATGCCGTCCAGCGGTGGCGCGGCAACCTCAATGTCCGCAAGGACGGGTTGGACCTTGCCCGACTTATGTCCGATTTGCGCGATATTGGCTTTGCGGCCGGCTCGGCCTGTGCCAGTGGCTCGGGGCGACCCAGCCACGTGCTGCAGGCGATCGGGCTGGACCAGGCGGCGGCCCGCAGCTCCCTGCGGCTCGGGTTCGGTCGCTACACGAGGATGGCGGAGGTGGTCGCCGCCTGCACGCGGATTGCCGCGGCGGCAGCGAGGCAATGAGGGTCGGGTCTTCGGGGGCGTAAGACGATGGTGGCGGTCTGTTTCGTGAACGACAAGGACGAGCGCAAGGTGGCGACGGCCACGGCCGGGCAGCGCCTGCTCGAGGTCGGCCAGGCCATCGGCATGCCGCTCGAGGGCACCTGCGAGGGCCAGATGGCCTGCTCGACCTGCCACGTCATCGTCGCCCCGGACTGGTTCGACCGGCTGCCGCCGGCCTCGGACGACGAGGAGGACATGCTCGACCTGGCGGCCGGGGTCGCGCGGACCAGCCGGCTGGCCTGCCAGATCGTGCTGACCGAGGCGCTCGACGGGCTCGAGGTGCGCATTCCCGGTGAGGCGCGCAACATCCAGCGCTTCTGACCCGCGCGCCCGGCCATGCCTGTCCGGACCGATAACTTTCGTTAGTTGTTAACCTCTGCGACCTATGACCGGGCACGTTCGGGGGCTGGGGTAGCCGCCGCACATGATCGGGGACCAGACCATGCCTTTCCTGCACAAGCTGCTGCGCGACGACGCCGGCGCCACTGCCATCGAATACGGACTCATCGCCGCGCTGATCGCCGTGGCCGTGATGACCACCGTTTCGGGGCTCGGCACGCAGCTCAACACCACCTTCCAGAAGACCTCGTCGCGGCTCCAGGCGGCCAACGCCTGACGCGATGACTGTCCGCGCGCGTCAGCGCCCGTGCCGGGGGGCAGGGGCGTTTACGGCGTGGCTGCGGGCGTGCATAAGCCGGGGATGACGCGGCGGGCCGGCTTTTCGAGCCGGCCCCCGCAGTGCTACGGCATCAGGCGATGCCGAGCACCACCACCGAAGAGCCCGATCCGTTCGACGCCATCGTCGATGCTCCGTTCGACAGCGCGCTGTCCGAGCGCTACCTCGTCTATGCCCTGTCGACCATCACCGCGCGCTCGCTGCCGGACCTGCGCGACGGGCTGAAGCCGGTCCACCGCCGCCTGCTCTGGGCGATGCGCCAGCTCAAGCTCGATCCCACCGGGGCCTTCAAGAAATCGGCCCGCGTGGTCGGCGACGTGATCGGCAAGTATCACCCGCATGGCGACGCCTCGGTCTACGACGCGATGGTCCGCCTCGCGCAGGACTGGTCGCTGCGCTACCCGCTGGTCGAAGGGCAGGGCAACTTCGGCAACATCGACGGCGATAACGCCGCGGCCTACCGCTACACCGAAGCGCGGATGACCCGCACGGCGATCCGCCTGATGGCGGGCCTCGACGAGGGCACGGTCGATTTCGTCCCGACCTACAACGGCGAGGAGGAAGAGCCCGAGATCTTCCCCGGCCTGTTCCCCAACCTGCTGGCCAACGGCTCCTCGGGCATCGCGGTGGGCATGGCCACCTCGATCCCCAGCCACAACGTCGCCGAGATCGTCGATGCGACGCTGCTGCTGATCGACAATCCCCATGCCGAGCATGCCCAGCTGATGGAGGTGTTCCACGGCCCCGATTTCGCCACGGGCGGCGTGGTGGTCGACAGCCCGGCGGCGATCAGCGCCGCCTATGCCACCGGCAAGGGCGCGCTGCGGGTGCGCGGGCGCTTCTCGACCGGGCGCGACGCGGCCGGCAACTGGGAAGAGACCGGGATCGAGAAGCTGGGTGGCGGCCAGTGGCAGCTGGTCATCTCCGAGATCCCCTACATGCTCCCCAAGAGCAAACTGATCGAGCAGGTCGCGCAGTTGATCGCCGACAAGAAGCTGCCGATCCTCGAGGACATCCGTGACGAGAGCGACGAGCAGATCCGCATCGTCTTCGTGCCCAAGAGCCGCAACGTCGATCCCGAGCTGCTCAAGGAATCGCTCTACAAGCTGACCGACCTGGAAAGCCGCTTCGGGCTGAACATGAACGTGCTCGATGCCCAGCGCACTCCGGGCGTGCTCGGGCTGAAGCTGCTGCTCCAGGAATGGATCATCAGCCAGATCGACATCCTCGTCCGCCGCAGCCAGCACCGCCTCGACAAGATCGCCGCGCGGCTCGAGCTGGTCGAAGGCTACATCGTCGCCTACCTCAACCTTGACCGGATCATCGAGATCATCCGCACCGAGGATGAGCCCAAGCCGGTGATGATGGCCGAGTTCAACCTGACCGACCGCCAGGCCGAGGCGATCCTCAACATGCGCCTGCGCTCCCTGCGCAAGCTCGAGGAGATGGAGTTGCGGCAGGAGCGCGACGAGCTGCTGGCCGAGCAGGACGAGCTGCAGAAGCTGCTCGACAGCCCGGCCCGCCAGCGCACCCGCCTGAAGCGCGACCTCACCGCGCTGCGCAAGGAGTATGGCCCCGACACGCCGCTGGGCCGCCGCCGCACCACCATCGCCGAGGCCGCGCCGACGCGCGAGTTCAACATGGACGCGATGATCGAGAAGGCCCCGGTCACGGTGATCCTCTCGGCGCGCGGCTGGATCCGCGGCGCCAGCGGGCACGAGCCGCTCGACAAGGACTACAAGTTCAAGGAGGGCGATGGCCCGGCCTTCGTGCTCCACGCCCAGACCACCGACAAGCTGCTGCTGGCCTGCGACAATGGCCGGTTCTACACGCTCGGTGCCGACAAGCTGCCCTCGGCGCGCGGGTTCGGCGAACCGGTACGGACCATGGTCGATATCGATGCGGCGGCGCAGATCATCGCCGTGCTGGTCTATCGGCCCAAGGCCCAGCTGCTGCTGGCCAGCAATGCCGGGCGCGGCTTCGTGGCGGAAATGGACGAGCTGCTGGCCGAGACCCGCAAGGGCCGCGGGGTGATGAGCACCAAGCCCGGCGTGCGGCTGATGATCGTGCGCGAAATCCCGCCCGAGCACGACCACGTCGCCGCCGTGGGCGAGAACCGCAAGCTGGTGATCTTCAGCCTTGCCGAGATGCCGGTCATGGCCAAGGGCCAGGGCGTGGCGCTGCAACGCTTCCGCGAGGGCGGCCTGTCCGATGCGATCACGATCCGCCTCGAGGATGGGCTGAGCTGGAAGATGGGCGGCGAAAGCGGCCGCACCCGCACCGAAAGCGACGTGCGCCTGTGGAAGGTCGCCCGCGGCGCCGCCGGGCGCATGCCGCCCAACGGGTTCCCGCGCGACAACAGGTTCTAGGGGCAAATAAGCGGCCGGATGCTGGTGCGCGGCAGGGGCTGGGACTTGATTGTCGTTCAGGCTTCCGTCGCTGAACGGCAGCTCACGCCCAGAATTAGCCATTCAGCTCCTCTCCGCACAGAGTACACGATCACCCCCTGATCGTCGCCCCGGCCTTGAGCCGGGGCAGGGCTTGCGTGGCCACGGTTGGGGAAGGACAGCCCTGTCCCGGGTCCCCGACCTCCGCCAGGGCAGGCAAGCCCGGGACGACGATGGCTTTAGTAATGTGCCAATTTGCGGGCGTGCGAATTGGTCTTGGGTCGGCGATGCGCGCTTGCCCCTCTCCCAACCCTCTCCCCTGAGCCGAAGGCCGCCGAAGGCAATGGGAGAGGGCTAACGTCCCTTTCCCACCCCCAAATCGCCAATCCTTCAATCGATCGAAACCGGCCGACTTTGGTGGATAGCGGACGCGGGTAGCTGGGGTGGACGGGGCTGTCGCTCATTGTCTGATCAGAGCCAAACCCAGCGTCATGCTAGCTTAGACTGGCATCTTCTGCGGCAATGCCAGAGATCCCAGCCTGCGCTGGGATGACGGATATTCGGCGCAACCCGCCGAGCCCATGTCGGCCTGACCCTCCATCCCGTCATGCCAGCGCAGGCTGGCATCTTCTGCGGCGGGGCGAGAGATCCCAGCTTTCGCCGGGATGACGGATATTCGGCGCAACCCGCCGAGCTCATGTCGGCCTGACCCTCCACCCCGTCATGCCAGCGCAGGCTGGCATCTTCCACGGCGAGGCTGGAGATCCCAGCTTTCGCTGGGATGACGGATGTTCGGCGCAACCCGCTGAGCCCATGTCGGCCTGACCCTCCACCCCGTCATGCCAGCGCAGGCTGGCATCTTCTGCGGCGGGGTGAGAGATCCCAGCTTTCGCCGGGATGACGGATATTCGGCGCAACCCGCCGAGCCGAAGTCAGCCTTCCCCTCCATCCCGTCATGCCAGCGCAGGCTGGCATCTTCCACGGGGAGGCGAGCGATCCCGGCCTTCGCCGGGATGACGGGTATCCGGCGAAAGCGGACCTCCGCCATTCTGGCGTTAAATGACCGGCCCTGGTCACAACCGGGCATCCCAGGTGTCTTGCCCCCTTGGCATGCCCGCTGCCGCAAGACAGATCTGCGTTGCCGCCCGGCCGGGCGCCGCTTCCGCCTCGCGCATTTTCCTACCCGCCGCCGCGATGGCACAGTCCCGTCATGGCCATGCCTCGATCCTACCCGGTCACAACCTCCGGCATGTGGCGGTGCCTTTGTCATCTGGACCGTGTCAACCGTGTCAACCTGTTCAGCCTTGCCGGGCCGGGGATGAACCATTGCTGCCGACATGGTCTCTACCGCTGGCCCGCTTCCCGTCGCTCAGCCCCCATCCTCCTGCGGATGGTGCGGCACCAGGATCAGGGTGCGGCCCTCGACCCGCCAAGAGGCCAGCCGCGACAGGAAGTTCATCCCCAGCACGCTGGTGCCCTGCAAGCCCGGGGCGACCACGGCATCGAGATCGCGGGCGACGACATTGCCGATGCGCACCTCGCCAATCGTCACCAGCTGGGCCGGGACCGTCCCGTTGGCGGTGCGCAGCAGGATCGGCTGGCGCATCGGCTGGGGGGTGACGCGGGCCGTCTCGGCCACCTCGGGCGAGATCGCGGTCACCGTCGCGCCGGTGTCGACGAGGAAGCGTTGTGGGGTGCCATTGAGCGTGGCCTTGACCCAGAAATGGCCGTCGCGGGCGATCGGCACGCGGGTCTCACGCCCGCTCACCTGCTGGGTTGGCAGCCCGAGCTGGGGCACCCCGAAATCGACGGTCTGGTTGACCCGGACGATCTGCATGACGGTGAGCAGCAGCGCGCCGAACAGGCCGACATTGCCGATCCCGCGGATCAGCCCGCCAAGCAGCGGGAAAACCCGCCGCAGCAGCCCGCCGACCAGCACCAGCGCCATGGCGAGCAGGGCCAGCGCCAGCAGCGGCTGGCTCAGCAGGTATTGGCCAAGCGGGGCAAGGTCCATGCCGCCCATGCTATGCCCGGGCGCACCTGTCGGCAGCCTGACTCATCGTCCGGCCAGCACCGCGTCGAGCAGCTCCTGCACGCGGGCGCCCGCAGGAAAGTCCTCGGCCACCCAGCGCGTCTCGACCGCCCGCAGCACGCGCGCCACCTCGGGCCCGGCGCCGATGCCGCGCGCGACAATGTCGCCGCCCTTCAGCGGCAGCCGCGGCATGGTCCAGCCATGCAGCGGGGCGAGGCTGGCGCCGGCCAGCAGCAGCCGATCGCTCGCTTCGACCAGACCCAGCCGGTAGGCCAGCGCGCGGGCCGGTTCCGCCGGCTCGGCCGCGCGCGCGGCGGCGGTGACCAGCCGCTTGCGCTGCGCGGTGGACAGCCGCAGCCGCGCCCCGACCTGATCGGCCAGTGCCGGCTGGGCCGGGAGCAGCGCCGCCAGCCGGCGCAGCGGATCGGGCGCTGCGGCCTCGCGCTGCTCGGCCGCGACCAGCGCGGGCAGTCCGGCGGGGTTGCCCTCGGGCAGGATCACCGTCAGCACGCCCAGCGCGGCCATGCGGCTGAGGGTGGGGGCGGGATCGGGCAGGGCCAGCAGGTTGAGCAGTTCCATCGCCACGCGTTCGCGCGACAGGCCCTTCAGCATTGGCGCCAGTTCGGCACAGGCCGCCTCGGCCTCGGCATCGGCGGGGAGCGAGCCGAAGCGTGCCTGGAAGCGGAAATAGCGCAGGATGCGCAGGTGGTCCTCGCGGATCCGCTGCGCCGCCTCGCCGATGAACCGGACCCGCCGGCCGGCCAGATCGGCCAGCCCGCCGAACCAGTCGTGCACGGTGCGCGTGACGGGATCGGCATAGAGCGCGTTGATCGTGAAATCGCGCCGCGCCGCATCCTCCTCCCACTCCGCCGCGAAGGCCACGGTGGCGTGGCGCCCGTCGGTGCTGACGTCGCGACGCAGGGTGGTGATTTCGACCGGGCCTGCCGCGAGCACGGCGGTGACCGTGCCGTGCGCGATGCCGGTCGGCACCACGCGGATGCCAGCCGCGGCCAGCCGCGCCATCACCGCATCGGGCGGCAACGGGGTGGCCATGTCGATGTCCTTCACCGCCAGTCCAAGCAGCGTATCGCGCACCGCGCCGCCGACATAGCGCGCGTTGCCCGCGCCCAGCGCGGCGACCAGCGCATGAAGGTCGGGCCGTTCGGTCCAGGCAGCGGCGGGGAGCTCAGTCATGCCAGCGCAGCCGCCGCGCCAGATTGACCACCAGGCCGCCGGTCACGCCCCAGATGCGGTGCTCGTTCCACGTGATCTCCCAATAGGCATGCGGCCGCCCCTCCCACTCGGTCGGGATCTCGCGGTGATTGGCCGGATCGAGCACGAAGTCCAGCGGCGCCTCGAACCACTGGGCCACCTCGGCGGGGTTGGGGACCAGCGGCAGGTCGGGTGGGATCACCCCGATCACCGGGGTGATCGCGAAGCCCGAGCCGGTCAGGTAGAGATCGCCGGTGCCCACCACGGTGACCGCCGCGGGCGGGATGCCCAGCTCCTCGTGGGCCTCGCGCAGCGCCGCCTCGACCGCGGTCTCGCCCGGATCGCACTTGCCGCCGGGAAAGGCCACCTGCCCGGGATGGGCGCGCATGTTGGAGGGGCGGTGGATCAGCAGCACGCCGGGGCGGGGCCGCTCGGTCACCGCGACGAGCACCGCGGCCTCGCGGAACGCGGTCTGTCCGGGGGCGATCCGGGGGTCGCTGGTCAGCGCCAGATCGTCGCGCGCCGCCCCGATCCGGTGCAGCCCGGCCAGCCGCGCGGCGAGCCCGGTCATGCCGGCACCAGCGGAAAGCGCAGGCCCTGACTGGTCACGGCCCAGTCGTCCCCGTCGGCCAGCTCGACCAGCTGGAGCCAGGTGCTGCGGTTGATCCGGGCCTCGCAGCCATGCCGCACGCCCAGGTAGATCGCCGGCTGCTCGGCCGTTCCGGCGGCGCGCAGCGGGTGGTCCGGCCCGGCGACGATCAGGTCGTCGGTGTTCAGCCGGAACACCAGCGCACCCTCGCGCGCCACCACGTCGACCGCGACGAAGGCCGCGTCGACCACCTGTACCGCGTGGCGCTGGTGGGGGGTGCACAGCCAGTAGTCACCCGCGGCATCGCGCATCAGCAGGCTGGAGAAGGCGCGCACCATGGCCGGGCGCTCGATCCGCCCGCCCTCATGATACCAGCTGCCGTCGGCACGGATCTCGATCCCGCTGTCGAGCGTCTCGCTCGGGGTCCAGTCGGTCACCGGGGGGAGCCGCCGCGCCGTCACCAGATCGGCGATCTCGCCCAGCGACAGGGCGGTCAGTTCGGGAGGGGGCTCATAGGGCATGGTGCTGCCCGATGCCAGATCGGTCTAGCGCCGCCAAGGCCCCAGCATGCCCCGTTCGGGCAGGATCGCGGGATTGTCGCAGCGCGCCAGCAGGCGGTGTTGGGCGAAGGGGCCGGGCAGGCTCCAGCCGCCGGTCTGGGCATTGCTGAAGCCCCAGAAGCGGCCGTAGTACTCGGGATCGCCGATCATCACCTGCGGCAGCGGCGCCTGCGGGCTGAGCGCGCCAAGGCTCGCGGTCATCAGCGCCTTGCCATAGCCGGCGCCCTGATGCTCGGGCAGCACCGCCACCGGCCCCACCATGATCAGCGGGTGGGCACGACCGGCGGGATCGGTCAGGGCGACCGGCCAGCACTGGATCGTCCCGACCAGATGCTCCTCGGTATCGAGCGCGGCGAACGAGAGCTGCGGCAGCCAGTCCATCCCTTCGCGTACCTTGTAGGCGGTGCGCTGATGGCGGCCCGGCTCGAACGCGCGGTCGAGCAGGTCCTCGACCAGGGCGGGGTCGACCGCGTCGAGCGGGATCAGATGGGCAGCCTCGGACATGAGAGGCGCGCCGATAGGACCTGCCGCCCCGCCATGCAACGAATCTCTTGCTGTCCGGCGCCGGGCCGGGCGATAGCCGGGGACATGGACGGAGCGAACGAGGGGCCGGAGGGCGCGGAAGCCGGGGTCGATCGCCCGGCCGGCCGGATCGTGGTCGGCGTGGACGAGGCCGGGCGCGGCCCGCTGGCCGGACCGGTGGTGGCGGCGGCGGTCGTGCTGTGCCGGCCGCGGCCGGCCGGGCTCGACGATTCCAAGCGCCTGTCGCGCGCGGCCCGCGCCCGGCTCGACGCGCAGATCCGGCGCCGCTGCACCTGGGCGATCGGCGTGGTCGAGGCTGACGAGATCGACCGCATCAACATCTTCGCCGCGACCATGCGGGCGATGACCCTCGCGGTCGGCGGCCTGTGCGACCGGCTGGGGTGCGATCCGCACGAGGTGCTGATCGACGGCAACCTCACCCCGCAAGGGCGGCAGCCCGACTGGCGCTGGCCGGCGCGGGCGATCGTCGGCGGGGATGCGATCGAGCCGTGCATCTCGGCGGCCTCGATCATTGCCAAGGAGCACCGCGACGCGCTGATGCGCGCCCATGCCGTGGTCCACCCGCACTACGGCTGGGAGCGCAATGCCGGCTATGGCACGCCCGAGCATCTCGCCGCGCTGCGGACCCATGGTCCCACCCCGCTGCACCGCCGCAGCTTTGCCCCGGTGGCCCAGCTCGCGCTGTTCTGACCCGCTGGTGTCCTGACCTTTTGTCGCCGCGCTTGCCGGACGGGGTGGGCACAAGATCTTGAGTCCCGCCGGGGTCGGGAGACTCAAGATCTAGCGTCGGACTCGTTGTGTTCTCCCGGATGGATGGCTGCGACTCGCCGGAATCCGGCGAGTCGCAGCTTGACGGCGAGTCCCTGATGACTCACAAGGGGCGAAGTTTTCCACAGGGGCGGGCGCAAGATCATGGTAGGGCTGATGCTCAAGGAACCGGTGACGAGGACCAGGACCCGCGCCCGCAGTGCCGGCCGCGGCGCCGCCGATGTGCAGGCCGCGCTGCCGCTGGGGCAGATCCTGGCGGGCGATTGCATCAGCGCGATGCGCAGCCTGCCCAGCGCCAGCGTTGACATGGTCTTCGCCGATCCGCCCTACAACCTGCAGCTCGGCGGCGATCTCAGCCGGCCCGACGGCAGCCATGTCGATGCGGTCACCGACGACTGGGACAAGTTCGCCAGCTTCGCCGCCTACGATACCTTCACCCGCGCCTGGCTGAGCGAGGCGCGCCGCGTGCTCAAGCCGACCGGGTCGCTCTGGGTGATCGGCAGCTACCACAACATCTTCCGCGTCGGGGCGATCCTCCAGGACCTGGACTTCTGGATCCTCAACGACATCGTCTGGCGCAAGGCCAACCCGATGCCCAACTTCAAGGGCACCCGCTTCACCAATGCCCACGAGACCCTGATCTGGGCGAGCATGGGCGAGAAGGCGCGCTACACCTTCAACTACCGCGCGATGAAGACGCTCAACGACGAATTGCAGATGCGGTCGGACTGGGTCCTGCCGATCTGCTCGGGGCAGGAGCGGCTGAAGAAGGGCGGGGCCAAGGTCCATCCCACCCAGAAGCCCGAAGCCCTGCTCTATCGGGTGATGCTGGCGACGACCAACAAGGGCGACGTGGTGCTCGATCCGTTCTTCGGCACCGGCACCACCGGCGCAGTCGCCAAGCGGCTGGGCCGGCAGTGGATCGGCTGCGAGCGCGAGAGCGCCTACCGCGAGGCCGCGCTCGAGCGGATCGAGCTGGCCCTGCCGCTCGACGAGAGCGCGATCACCACGATGCAGAGCCCGCGGACCGCGCCGCGGGTGGCCTTCGGCACGCTGGTCGAAACCGGCTGGGTCCGGCCGGGCAGCGTGGTGTGCGATCGCAAGCGCCGCTTCGTGGCGCTGGTCCGGGCTGACGGCTCGCTCGATTGCGGCCAGGACACCGGCTCGATCCATGGCCTCGGCGCGAAGCTGCAGGGCGCCCCCTCGTGCAACGGCTGGAGCTTCTGGCACATCGAGCACGAAGGCCAGCTCAAGCCGCTCGACGATATCCGTCAGCTCTACCTGCTTTCGACCGAGCCCTGACGTGCCGATCGGCGACACGCTCGTGGCGATCCTGCAATCGCTGCAGGATCCCCGGCTGCTGCGCATGCGCGCCGGAATGGGCCGCGCGGCCGGGCCGCTCGCTCGGCTGGCCCGCAGCGGTCTCGTCCGCACCGGGCGGGCCCGGCTCGCCCTGGGGCGCCGCCGGACCTTGCGGCCGGGGCGTGGCTGAAGCGCCTTACCTCGCGGCGCGGCACCGGCTAAGGCGCGCGGCATGACCCGCTTCTATCTCCAGCCGATCACCCTTGCCGCCAGTCCGCAGAGCCTTGACGGGGCGGCCCTGCGGCTGGCCGGCGGGCTGGTCTATGCCAGCCAGTTCGCGCTGCTGCACCGCGCGGAGGAGGGGCACGTGGTGGCGCGCGAGGTGCTGGATCTGCGCGCGCTCGAGGCGCGCCTGCCCGACCTGCCCGAGGCGGTCCGCACCCAGTGGGACAATCTGCGCCGCAGCCCGGCCCCGCTGCAGCTGGGCGCGCGCACCGTGCGGCTCGACCAGCCGCAGGTGATGGGCATCCTCAACGTCACGCCTGACAGCTTTTCGGATGGCGGCGAATTCCTGGACAAGCCGGAGGTGGCCGCGGCCCATGCCGCGGCGATGCTCGAGGCGGGGGCGGCACTGGTCGATGTCGGCGGCGAATCGACCCGCCCCGGCGCGGCGGCGGTGTGGGAGGGCGACGAGATCGCCCGCGTGGTGCCGGTGGTCGCAGCGCTGGCCGCGATGGGGGCGGCAATCAGCGTCGATACCCGCCGCGCCGCGGTCATGGAGGCGGCGCATGCCGCCGGGGCCCACCTGTTCAACGACGTGTCGGCGCTGCGCCACGATCCGCGCGCGCTGGCCCTGGCGGCCGGCACCGGGCTGCCGGTGGTGCTGATGCATGCGCCCGGCGAGGGCGAGGATCTCCATGCGGGTGCCGGCTATGCCAACGTGGTGCTCGACGTGTTCGACTGGCTTGCCGCACGCCGCGACGCCGCGGTGGCCGCCGGTATCGCGCGCGAACGGATCGTGCTCGATCCGGGCATCGGTTTCGGCAAGTCGCTGGCCGACAACCTCGCGCTGCTCAATGCCCTGCCGCTGTTCCACGCGCTGGGCCAGCCACTGCTGGTCGGGGCGAGCCGCAAGCGGATGATCGGCGCGCTTTCGCATGAGGCTCCGGCCGACCAGCGGCTTGGCGGTTCGCTGGCGCTGGCGGTGAAGGCGATGGAGGCCGGGGTGCAGTTGCACCGCGTCCACGATGTTGCGCCCACGGTGCAGGCGGCGCGGGTCTGGCGCGGTCTGCGGGACGCGGCGCTAACCGACTTCGCGCAGCTCCCACTTTGAGGTGGTGACCGCCACCGGGGTGCGATCGGCCGCAGCGGGATCGGCGGGCGGGGCGCGGTCGCGCAAGTCAGCCCGGCTGACGACCGTGTCAAGCGGGACCAGTCCCCACCCGGTGAGCGGGGTGCCAGCAGGTTCGACGATGTCGTGAAGGCTCATGGCAATCCGCCCCATTTCAACGGATTAACGTAGACTGCTCAAGCCGGTTCCCGCGTCTGGCGGGCGACCGGCCGGATTCAGGCGGCGCTGTCGATGCCGAGGTCGGACAGCTTGCGGTAGAGCGTCGAGCGGCCGATGCCGAGCCGCCGTGCCACTTCGGTCATCCGTCCGCGGTAATGGCCAATCGCCAGTCGGATCACGTCGGCCTCGATCTCCTCGAGCGGACGCAGATTGCCGTCCGGGGTGTAGAGCAACACGCCGGGCGAGCCGTGGACGGCCTGGTTGCCAGGGGTGACCGGCTGGTCCATCCCGAGCATCGTGCAGAGCTGCGGGAAGTCCTCCGCCGTCAGCCCGTCGCCATCGCAGAACACCGCCGCGCGGAACAGGACGGTCTGGAGCTGGCGCACGTTGCCCGGCCAGTCATAGGCCGAGAGCAGCGACAGCGCGCTGTCGGTGATCGACAGCCGGCGCAGTCCGGGTTGCTCGCCGATCCGGGCGAGGAAGTGGCGAGCGAGGGCCGGAATGTCCTGGGCGCGTTCGCGCAGCGGAGGCAGCGCCACGCTGACCTGGGCGATCGCCTCGTGGAGCGCGCCGAGGAAATGCCCGCCGGCGACAAGATCGGCCAGCGGCAGGTTGCTGGCGGCGATGATCCGCACGTCGATCCGGAACGAATGCCGCGCGCCGATCGGGCGGACGTCGCCGCGGGCAAGGGATTCGGCCAGACGCTCCTGCACGGCAGGGGGCAGGCGGTCGATCTCGTCGAGCACCAGAGTGCCGCCGTCGCACTGCTGGATGGCGCCGACCTGCCGGTCGAAGGCGCCGGGAAAGGCACCCTTCTCGTGGCCGAACAGCACGGATTCCACCGCATTGGCCGGCAAAGAGCCGATGTTGACCATGCGGATCGGTGCCTTGGCGCGCGGGCTGGCGGCGTGCATCGCGCGCACCAGCATCTCCTTGCCGGTGCCGCTTTCGCCCTCGATCAGCACGTGACTGTGCCCGCGCGCGGCCTTGGCGGCGACCGCCAGCGCGGCGCGGAAGGTGGGCGCGGCGCCGATCATCGCGTCGAAATCGGGCTTGCCCGGCATCTTCTCGGTCAGGGGAGCGAGCTCGTCGCGCGGGGTGCCCTTGGCGGTTGCAGCGCGCAGCGCCTGCATCAGCCGTTCGGGCGCCACCGGCTTGATCAGGTAGTCGGCCGCGCCGGCGCGCATCGCCTCGACCGCCAGCAGTGGCGACGAACTGGTCGTCAGCATCAGGATCGGCAGCGCAGGTCGGCGCGCCTTCAGTTCGGCGATCAGCGTGCAGGCCTCGTCGCCGGGCACCCATTGGTCAAGAATGATCGCGGAGAGCTGCATGCCCTGGCGCGTGCCGAGCGTGGCGATGGCGGTCTCGGCGTCGCGGACAACCAGCGTGCGCCAGCCCTCGCGCCCGGCCAGGGCGGTGATCAGGCGGCTCTGGGCCGGCTCGTCGTCGATCAGCATCAGCAGACGCTGCTCGAACTCGGCGATCGAAGGGGTCTGATTGGCTCTCACTCAACAGTGCTTAGGGCAATCAGGTAAAAACCAGCTTAAAGATCAGGGGGCACGCTGGCCCCCTTGAGTGGGGGGGCGCGCCGCGATAGAGCCATGCGCGGTTTGTCACGCAACGGGCCCCGCAGCGGGTCGAAGCACGGGAATGATTGAGATGGCATCTGGAAACGACATCAAGGCCGCCCGCGAAACCTACGAGGCGTTCATCGGGGTGGTGAAGTGGACCACGCCGGCGCTGATCGCGCTGACGGCGTTTGTCGTCTACCTGCTCGCCCGCTGACGCACTGACGGGGGGATGAAACTAGCCGTCGTTCGGGAGCGGGCTCCCGGTGAGACGCGCGTGGCTGCGACACCGGAGACGGTGAAGAAGTTCATCGCGCTGGGGGCCTCCGTGGCCGTGGAACCGGGTGCCGGGGCCGCGGCCTCGATCGCCGACGCCGACTACGCCGCCGCCGGGGCCGAACTGGCCGCGTCTGCCGTGGCCGGGGCGAACATCATTCTGGGTGTGCAGGGGCCCGATCCGGCCGCGCTGGCGGCAGCGGCGCCGGGCGCCTGGGTGGTCGCCGGGCTCGATCCGTTCGGGCAGGGGCCGGGGGGTGGACGCGCCCGGGTCGATGCCTATGCCGCGGCCGGGCTGGAAGCGCTGGCGATGGAGTTCATGCCGCGCATCACCCGCGCGCAGTCGATGGACATCCTCTCCTCGCAGTCGAACCTGGCCGGCTACAAGGCCGTGATCGAGGCGTCCAACCTCTACGGCCGGGCCTTCCCGATGATGATGACCGCGGCCGGCACGATCAGCGCCGCCAAGGCCTTCATCATGGGGGTGGGCGTAGCGGGGCTCCAGGCGATCGCCACGGCCCGCCGCCTCGGCGCCCAGGTTTCGGCCACCGACGTGCGTTCGGCCACGCGTGAGCAGATCATCTCGCTCGGCGCCAAGCCGATCTTCGTCGAGACCGTCGCCGGGATCGAGGGTGAGGGCGCTGGCGGCTATGCCACCGAGATGAGCGAGGAGTACCAGAAGGCCCAGGCCGAGCTGGTCTCCAGCCACATCGCCAAGCAGGACATCGTCATCACCACCGCGCTGATCCCGGGACGCGCCGCGCCCCGCCTGATCAGCGATGCGCAGATCGCCAGCATGAAGCCGGGTTCGGTGATCTTCGACCTGGCCGTGGCGCAGGGCGGCAACGTCGAAGGGTCGGTGCCCGACCAGGTGGTCGAACGCCACGGGGTCAAGATCCTTGGCTACAGCAACACGCCGGCCAAGCTGCCGGCCGATGCCTCGGCCCTGTTCGCGCGCAACCTCTACAACTTCCTCGCCGCCTTCTGGGACAAGGAACAGGGCAAGCCCGTGCTCGATGAGGAGATCGGCGGGGCGATCCGCCTGACCCAGGGCGGCAAGGTGGTGAACCCGAGGCTGCTCGGGTGAGGGCAGCGGGCGGGGCGCCCGTGGGCAATTCGAGACTCCCCCTCTGGGGGAGGTGGCAGCCCGGAGGGCTGACGGAGGGGGAAACGATGGAGAACCACACGCCCCGGGCTCTGGGCGCCGCACGCAAGCTGCGCCGCCAGATGTCGCTTCCGGAAGGTCTGTTGTGGCAGCAACTGCGCCAGCGCCCGTGTGGCCTCAAGTTCCGCAGCCAGCATCCGGTCGGCGATTTCGTGGTCGATTTCTACTGCGCCAGCCATCGCCTCGTGATCGAGATCGATGGCAAGGTTCACGATATGGGAGGAAATCCGGCCAGGGATCGCGAGCGGGATCAATGGCTCGAAGGCAAAGGCCTGACCCTGGTGCGGGTGCCCGCTCCCGATGTTCTGCGTGACCCCGCCCGGGTCGCTGAGTCGCTTGTGGCGCTGTGCCACGACATGCCCCCTCCGTCAGCGCTTCGCGCTGCCACCTCCCCCAGAGGGGGAGACTCGTTAGGAGTCGTTAGCTGACATGGACTTTATCTCGATCCTGAGCATTTTCGTGCTCGCCTGCTTCGTGGGCTATTACGTCGTCTGGTCGGTCACGCCCGCCCTCCACACCCCGCTGATGGCCGTGACCAACGCGATCTCCTCGGTGATCGTGGTCGGCGCGCTGATCGCGGCGGCCGCGCCGGTGCTGGGCGCCAGCGGGACCACGGCCAAGTGGCTGGGGCTGGGGGCGGTGGTGCTGGCCTCGGTCAACATCTTCGGCGGCTTCGCTGTCACCGCGCGCATGCTCGCGATGTACAAGAAGAAGGAGAAGAAGTGATGAGCTTCGCGCTCCTTGCCGCCGCCGCGGCCGAAGCCGGGCATGCCGCCATCCCCGCCTGGGTGGCGCTGGCCTACCTCGTCTCGGGCGTGCTGTTCATCCTCGCGCTGCGTGGGCTGTCCAGCCCGGCGACCAGCCAGGCGGGCAACCGCTATGGCATGATCGGCATGACCATCGCGGTCGCGACCACGCTGGTCACGCACGAGATCGCCAGCCTGCCGGAGATCGTTGCCGCGCTGGCCATCGGCGGCGGCATCGGCTGGTTCATCGCGCGCAAGATCGCGATGACCGACATGCCGCAGCTGGTCGCGGCGTTCCACTCGCTGGTCGGCCTCGCCGCCGTGCTGGTCGGCCTGGCCGCCTATCTCAACCCGCAGGCCTTCGGCATCGCCGGCGCGGACGGGGTGATCGAGGTGCAGAGCCGGATCGAGATGGGTCTTGGCATCGCGATCGGCGCGATCACCTTCTCGGGCTCGGTCATCGCCTTCCTCAAGCTGGCGGGCAAGATGAGCGGATCGCCGATCCTGCTGCCCGGCCGCCACGTGCTCAATCTCGGCACGCTGGTCGCGATCCTGGGGCTCGTGGCCTATTTCACCCAGGACCAGTCGGGCTGGGTGATCGCCACGATCACTGCGCTCAGCTTCTTCATCGGCTTCCTGCTGATCATCCCGATCGGCGGCGCGGACATGCCGGTCGTGGTCTCGATGCTCAACTCGTACTCGGGCTGGGCCGCGGCGGCGATGGGTTTCACCCTGCACAACAGCGCGATGATCATCACCGGTGCGCTGGTCGGTTCGTCCGGCGCGATCCTCTCCTACATCATGTGCAAGGCGATGAACCGCGGGTTCCTGTCGGTCATCGCCGGCGGCTTCGGCGCCGATGCGGCGGCCGGGGGCGGGGGTCCGGCCAAGGAGCAGCGCCCGTGGAAGCGCGGCTCGGCCGAAGACGCGGCCTACATGATGAAGCAGGCCGAAAGCGTGATCATCATCCCGGGCTACGGCATGGCGGTCAGCCAGGCGCAGCATGCGCTGCGCGAGATGGCCGACACGCTCAAGAAGGAGGGCGTCAGCGTCAAGTACGCGATCCACCCGGTGGCGGGGCGCATGCCCGGGCACATGAACGTGCTGCTCGCCGAGGCCAACGTGCCCTATGACGAGGTGTTCGAGCTGGAGGACATCAACAGCGAGTTCGCCCAGGCCGACGTGGCCTTCATCATCGGCGCCAACGACGTGGTGAACCCCGCGGCCAAGACCGACAAGTCGAGCCCGATCTACGGCATGCCGGTGTTCGACGTCGACAAGGCCAAGACGATCTTCTTCGTCAAGCGCTCGATGGGCGGGGTCGGCTATGCCGGCGTCGACAACGACGTGTTCTACATGGACCAGACGATGATGCTCCTCGCCGACGCCAAGAAGATGGTCGAGGACATCGTCAAGGCGTTGGCCCACTGATGCGCCGCGGGGCGGTGCTGGGCGGCCTGGCGCTGCTGGCCGTCCCGCTGGTCCTGGCCGGCTGCGTCGAGCGGATCGCGGAGAGCCGCGTGCGTTCGGCGCTGGTCGGGGCCGGGCTATCGGAACCAACCTCGGCCTGCATGGCGCGCCGCATGGTCGATCGGCTGACGATTGCCCAGTTGCGCAAGCTCCAGGCGCTGCAAGGCCCGAAGCGCAGCCTGGCCGACTATGTCGCGGCGGTGCGCAGGGTGGGCGACCCGGCGGTGATCGAGGTGACCGCCAGCTCGGCCGCGCTCTGCGCCACCGGCTTCGGCTGATCTCCACGCCGCCGCACCGAACGCCGCTGGACCTCGGCCGGAGGCATCCCTAAGACCCCGCTCGACTGACGACCATGCCGGCCGCCCTGGCCGGATCGTTTGGGGAGTTCTCCGTCTTGCGCAAGATCGGCCTGATCGGCGGCATGTCCTGGCTGTCGACCCGTACCTACTACGAGCACATCAACCGCCTCGTCCAGGCCCGCGCCGGCCGCCAGGCCAGCGCTCCGCTGCTGATCGAGAGCCTCGACTACACCAACCTGCAGCGCCTGCAGGGGGCCGAGGAGTGGACCCGGGCCGGGACGATCCTGGCCGACAGCGCCGCGCGGCTCGAGACCGCGGGGGCCACCGCGATCCTGATCGGTGCCAATGCGATGCACAAGGTCTACGATCAGGTGGCCGCAGCGGTCGGCGTGCCGGTCTTGCACATCGCCGAATGCGTCGGCGAGCGGATGGCGCGCGACGGGATCAAGCGGGCGGCGCTGATGGGCACGCGCAACGTGATGGTGGAAAGCTTCTACCGCAAGAAGCTGATCGCCCGCGACATCGAGCTGCTGCCGCCCGAGATGAAGTTCGTCGAGGCGCTCGACCGGATCATCTATGACGAGCTGATGCTCGGCAAGGCCACCCGTCAGGCCGAGCGTGAGCTGAAGTCGATGATGGTCGAGCTGCAGCGCGACGGGGCCCAGGCGGTCGTGCTGGGTTGCACCGAGCTTGAGATGGTGGTCGACGTCGATGCCAACGTGATGCCGATCTACGACTGCACCCGGATCCACGCCGAGGCGGCGGTGGACTGGATCTGCGGCGATTGACGGACCCCGGGATGACAGGCTTGCGCGCGCCCTATGCGTCCGACCCGGCCCGGAGCCGGGGTCGCGAGTTCGCAGCCGATGATACGGTAACCCGCGGGCCGCGCGGGCCCTACCAGCGCGACCGCGACCGGATCATCCATTCGATCGCCTTCCGCCGCCTGCGCCACAAGACCCAGGTGTTCATCGCGCCCGATGGCGATCATTACCGCGTGCGCCTGACTCACAGCCTCGAGGTGGCCCAGATCGGCCGGGTGATCGCCCGCGCGCTCGGGCTCGACGAGGACCTGACCGAGGCGCTGTGCCTGGCGCATGACATCGGCCACCCGCCCTTCGGCCATGCCGGCGAGGAGGCGCTCGACGCGGCGCTGACCGACCACGGCGGGTGGGACCACAACGCCCATTGTCTGCGCACGCTGATGCGGCTCGAGAGCCCCTACTGCGAGTTCGACGGGCTCAACCTCACCTGGGAGCTGCTGGAAGGGCTGGCCAAGCACAATGGCCCGGTCAGCGCGCCCAACTGGGCGCTCGCCGAGCTCGATGCCGCCTGGCCGCTGGACCTCGGCCAGTGGCCCAGCCTCGAGGCGCAGGTCGCCTCGCTGGCCGACGACATTGCCTACGACAATCACGACATCGACGATGGCCTGCGCGCGGGGTTCCTCGTGCACGACGATCTGCTCGCGCTCGATTTCCTGGCCGACCAGTGGCGGGCGGTCGAGCGCCGGTTCCCCCATGCCCCGCGCGAACGCCAGCTGCGCGAGCTGGTGCGCGGCCAGATCGGCTGGATGGTCAACGATCTGATCGAGACCACCCGCGGCCGTGCCGCCGGACTGGGCAGCGCCGAGGCGGTGCGGACGGCGGGCCAGGCCACGGCGGCCTTCTCCCCAGCGCTGGCCGAGCACGAGCGGGTGCTCAAGCGCTTCATGTACCAGCGGCTCTACTACCACCCCGAGCAGCTCGCCACGGCGGAGCGCGCCCGCGAGGTGATGACTACGCTGCTCGCCGCCTACCGGGCCGACCCGGCCCTGATGGGCGCGGGCTGGGCCGGGCGCCTTGACGAGGCCGAGCCCGACCGCACCCGGCATATCGTCGACTACATCGCCGGGATGACCGACCGCTTCGCCGCCACCGCCTATGCGCGCATCACCGGCCATGCCCCGGAAGGGCTGCGCAATGTCTAGGGGGCGCCGTGGCTAGGCCGGTGCGGATCGGGCTGGTCGGAGCGAGCGGGCTGGTCGGCTCGGCGCTGATCGCGGCCTGCGTCGGCCGCGGCGACGTGCGCCTTGTGGCGGTGGCGCGGCGCGAGCTGGCGCTGCCGCGCGGCGCGACCATGGAGGTGCTGCTCGCCGATCCGGAGAACTGGGGCGACGCGCTCGCCGCGGCGCGACCCGACGTGGTGGTGAGCGCGCTGGGCACGACGATCCGCCGGGTCGGCGGTGACGAGGCGGCCTTTCGCGCGGTCGACCATGATCTGGTGCTGGCCTGTGCGCGCTGGGCGGGCGAGGCCGGGGCGCGGCAGTTCATCGCGGTCAGCGCGATCGGTGCCAGCCCGCAATCGCGCAACTTCTACCTGCGCGTGAAGGGCGAGACCGAGGCGGCGCTGGCGCGGACCGGGCTGGCCCGGCTCGACATCCTGCAGCCCGGCCTGCTGCTTGGCGCGCGCGACGATCGGCGTCCGGCCGAGGCGGTCGGCCAGCTCCTCGCGCCGCTGGCCGGGCTGGTGCTCCACGGCGGCGCGCGGCGCTACCGGCCGATCGCGGCGGATACCCTGGCCGAGGTGATCCTGGCCCTGGCGCACCAGAAGGCGCGCGGACGGTTCGTCCACGATCACGACGCGATGATCCGGGCGCTGCGCCGCCATGCCTTCGAACGCTCGCTGCCTGCCCGAGAGTCTGTGGACTAAATCGGCCGCGCGCGGTTGACTTCGCACCTGCACACGTTCACGCCGGGCAGGACGCTGACCGCGCGGGAGAGTCCGACGCGAATCGCCGCCCTTTCATCCGGGGCGTCACGGTTCGCCCGGCGCCGAAGGAGCAACCGCCCCGGAATCTCTCAGGCTTCAGGACCGCGATGGGTCGATAGCGTCGCTCTGGAAAGTGCAGCACCTTCGGGGGCTGCCGCCGAAGGGGTAACCCGGTTCCGCCAGTCATGGCCGGAACAGGGGAAAGCTCTCAGGCTTCCGTGACAGAGGGGGCACGGAAACGTGTGCCACATCTGTGCGGAGCCATGCCCTGTGAACGCGATCGACGCGCCTGCGAACGACGAGCTTGATGACGCTCCGGCCGAGCCGGAAACCCTGCCCCTCGATGATTGGCACCGGGCGCGCGGCGCGCGGATGGTGCCCTTCGCCGGCTACTGGATGCCGGTCCAGTACGAGGGAATCATCGCCGAGCACCTGTGGACCCGCAGCAGCGCCGGACTGTTCGACGTCTCGCACATGGGCCAGCTGTTCATCAGCGGCCCGGGGGGCGAGGCGGCGCTCGAGGCCGTGCTGCCGATCGACCTCGGCACGCTCAAGCCCTATGCCCCGCGCTACTCGCTCCTGCTCGACGAGTATGGCGGCGTGCTCGATGACCTGATGGTCACGCGCTGGAACGAAGGGTTCTACCTGGTCGTCAACGGGGCCACCAAGTGGGATGACATAGCCCACCTGCGCGAGCACCTGCCCGACGAGATCACGATCAACCACCTCGCCGATAGTGCCCTGCTCGCACTGCAGGGCCCGGCCGCGGCAGTTGCGCTGGCCCGGCTCGCGAACGGTCCGGTGCCGATCGAGGCACTCACCTTCATGAAGGGCGGCAGCTTCACCCTGGCCGGGGTCGAGGCATGGATCAGCCGGTCCGGCTATACCGGTGAGGACGGTTTCGAGATCTCGATCCCGGCCGAGGCCGCGGCGGCCGTCGCTGCAGCGCTGTGCGGCGAAAGCGAGGTCAAGCCGATCGGACTCGGCGCGCGCGACAGCCTGCGGCTCGAGGCCGGCCTGCCGCTCTACGGGCACGACCTCAGCCCCGAGATCAACCCGGTCGAGGCCGGGCTGACCTTTGCGATCAACAAGCGGCGCAAGGCCGAGGGCGGCTTTCTGGGCGCCGAGACCGTGCTCGCGGCCCTGGCCGAGGGGCCGGCACGGTGCCGCGTCGGGCTGGCGCTCGAGGGGCGCATGGCCGCGCGCGAGGGCGCCGCGGTCCATGCCGGCGAGGCCGTGATCGGCACGGTCACCTCGGGCGGCTTCTCGCCCAGTCTTAACCATCCGGTCGCCATGGCCTACGTCGCGGCGGCGCAGGCCGCGCCCGGCACCGAACTGACCATCGACATGCGCGGCAGGCGGCTCCCTGCCCGGGTCGTGCCGCTGCCCTTTGTCCCCCATCGCTACCATCGCTGAGGAGCTCACCGTGACGACCTACTACACCAAGGATCACGAATGGATCGCCGTTGCCGGAGAGACCGGCACGGTCGGCATCACCGACTATGCCCAGAGCCAGCTCGGCGACATCACCTATGTCGACCTGCCGGCCGCCGGCACGACCATCGGCAAGGGCGATGCCCCCTGCGTGGTGGACAGCGTCAAGGCCGCCTCGGACGTCTATGCCCCGGTCAGCGGCACGGTGACCGAGAGCAACGCGGCGCTGGCCGATGCCCCCGAGCTGGTCAACAGCGCCCCCGAGACCGACGGCTGGCTGTTCCGCCTGACCCTGTCCGACCCGGCCGAGCTGGCCGGGCTGATGGACAAGGCCGCCTACGACGCCTTCGTCGCCGGGCTGTAATCGCCGACACGATTTCGCGCACTCACGTCCGCTCGTGCTGAGCCTGTCGAAGCACGCGCGCGAGGCCAGTCCCGAGCGTGGCCTTCGACAAGCTCAGGCTGAGCGGACCGGGTGAATTGGGCAAATGCCAAGGTGTGGAGCACCCTGTGAGATACCTTCCCCTAACCCCTGCCGACCGCGCCGAGATGCTCGGCGTGATCGGTGCCGATTCGGTTGATGCCCTGTTCGCCGACGTCCCGCCCGAGGCGCGTCTGCCCGGGCCGGTGCCCGGCCTGCCGCACCACGCCAGCGAGATGGCGGTCGAGCGGCATATGGCCGCGCTGGCCGCGCAGAACCTGGCCGCCGGCGCCGCGCCGTTCTTCCTCGGGGCAGGGGCCTATCGCCATCATATCCCGGCCTCGGTCGATCACCTGATCCAACGCGGCGAGTTCCTCACCGCCTACACGCCCTACCAGCCGGAGATCGCCCAGGGCACGCTGCAGGTCCTGTTCGAGTTCCAGACCCAGGTCGCGCGGCTGTTCGGCACCGATGTCGCCAATGCCTCGATGTACGATGGCTCGACCGCGTGCTGGGAGGCCGTGGCCATGGCCGGACGGGTCACCCGGCGCAGCAAGGCCGTGCTGTGTGGCGGGCTCCACCCGCACTACGTCGCGACCATCGAGACCATGGCCCGCTTCACCGGCGACCAGATCGACAGCCGCGTGCCGACGCTCAGCGCCGAGCCGGACGAGGCCGGGCTGATCGCCGCGATCGATGCGGCCACGGCCTGCGTGGTGGTGCAGTACCCCGACGTGCTCGGCCGGGTGCCCGATCTGGCGAAGATCGCCGCGGCGGCCCAGGCGCAGGGCGCGCTGCTGATCGCGGTGGTGACCGAGCCGGTCGCACTCGGCCTGATCGAGGCGCCGGGCAAGCTCGGCGCCGATATTGTGGTGGGCGAGGGGCAGTCGCTCAGCGTCGGGCTCCAGTTCGGCGGACCCTACCTCGGGCTGTTCGGCTGCCGCGAGAAGTTCGTGCGGCAGATGCCGGGGCGGCTGTGCGGCCAGACGGTCGATGCCGATGGCCGGCGCGGCTTCGTGCTCACCCTGTCGACCCGCGAGCAGCACATCCGGCGCGAGAAGGCGACGAGCAACATCTGCACCAACTCGGGGCTCTGCGCGCTGGCCTTCTCGATCCACATGACCCTGCTTGGCGGGGACGGGCTGGCCCGGCTGGCCCGGATCAATCACGCCCGTGCCCAGCAGACCGCGGCCGCGCTGGCCGGAGTGGCCGGGGTCGAAGTGCTCAACCACGCCTATGTCAACGAGTTCACGGTGATCCTCCCGCGCGATGCGCGCGAGGTGGTGCGCGAACTGGCCGACTATGGCGTGCTGGGCGGGGTCTCGCTCGGCCGGCTCTATCCGCGCCAGCCCGAACTGAGCAACGCCCTGCTGGTCACCGCCACCGAGACCACCACCGATCAGGACATCCACGCCCTTGCCGCGATCCTCGGCGAGGTCCTTGCCAATGCCCACGAAGGAAGCCCGACATGAACGCTCCCAATGTTTCCGGCTGGCGCCCCGCGATGGGCGAAGGGGGCGGCGAGGGTGCCCCGATCGTGACCACCAGTGGTGACCGCGGGCTGTCGCTCGAAGAACCGCTGATCTTCGAGCTGGGCCGCGCCGGCACCTGCGGGGTCGATCTGGACGAGGTCGATACGCCGGTGGTCCCCGGGCTTGCCCGCTTCCTCCGCGCCGCGCCGCCGGCCCTGCCCGGCCTGACCGAGCCCGAGACCGTGCGCCACTATACCCGGCTGTCGCGCCAGAACTACGCGATCGATCTCGGGCCGTTTCCGCTTGGCTCGTGCACGATGAAGCACAACCCGCGGCTCAACGAGAAGGTCGCGCGGCTGCCCGGCTTTGCCGACATCCACCCGCTCCAGCCGCAGCACACCGTGCGCGGGGCGATCGGGGTGATCGCCGAACTGGCGCACTGGCTGGTGACCCTGACCGGGATGAGCGCCGTGGCCATGACCCCCAAGGCCGGGGCCCACGGCGAGCTGTGCGGGCTGCTGTGCATCCGCGCCGCACTGGAGGCCCGCGGCGATGCCCGGCAGGTCGTGCTCGTGCCCGAGAGCGCCCACGGGACCAACCCCGCCACGGCGGCCTTCGCCGGCTACCGGGTCGAAAACATCCCCGCCACCGCCGAGGGGCGGGTCGACCTGGCGGCGCTGACCGCGCGGCTCGGCCCGGACGTGGCGGCGGTGATGATCACCAACCCCAACACCTGCGGCCTGTTCGAGCGCGACATGAAGGCGATCTCGGACGCGGTCCATTCCGCCGGCGGGCTGGTCTACTGCGATGGCGCGAATTTCAACGCGATCGTCGGCAAGGTCCGCCCGGGCGACCTCGGCATCGATGCGATGCACATCAATCTGCACAAGACCTTCTCCACCCCGCATGGCGGCGGCGGGCCGGGCTCGGGGCCGGTGGTGCTGTCGGCCGCGCTGGCCCCCTTCGCCCCGCTGCCCTTTGCCCTGCGCGGTCCCGACGGGATCATCCGGCTGGTCGAGGAAGAGGACGCGCCGGTCCATCATCCGCAGAGCTTCGGGCGGATGGCGGCGTTCCACGGGCAGATGGGCATGTTCACCCGCGCGCTGGCCTATATCCTCAGCCACGGCGCCGACGGGCTGCGCCAGGTGGCGGAGGACGCGGTGCTCAACGCCAACTACGTGCTGCGCAGCCTGGAAGACCTGCTCGATGCCCCCTTCGCCGGAGCGGGGCCGTGCATGCACGAGGCGCTGTTCAGCGACAGCGGCTTTGCCGAGGGCTTCTCGACGCTCGACCTGGCCAAGGGGCTGATCGACGAGGGCTTCCACCCGATGACGGTCTATTTCCCGCTGGTGGTCCACGGGGCGATGCTGATCGAGCCGACCGAGACCGAGAGCAAGGCCGGGCTCGACCGTTTCATCGGCTCGATGCGCAGCCTGGCGGAGCGGGCGCGGGCCGGTGATCCGGGGCTGAAGTCGGCGCCGCATCTGGTCCCGCGCCGCCGGCTCGACGAGACCCAGGCCGCGCGCAAGCCGGTGCTGGTCTGGCCGGAGGCCTGATTCAGGCCGCAGTCCCCGGCGCCGCGCCCGGTGTGACGGGCCGCGTCGCCGGGGACAGTCCGGCTGGTGCCTCAATCGGCGTTGGGCGCGGTCGCCGGGTCCAGCACGCTGCGGCGGTGCAGCACGTGCTCGCGCCAGGCGATGATCAGCCCGGCGGCAATGATCAGCGGCGCGCCCAGCCAGCTCGTGGCCGGCGGGAGCTGGCGCCAGATCAGGTAGCCCCACAGCGTCGACCAGATCAGCTGGCTGTAGTCCATCACGATCACGCTTGCGACGCTGCCATAGCGCAGCGCCGCGGTCAGCAGCAGCTGGGTGACGATCCCGGTGGCGCCCAGCCCGGCCAGCAGCAGCCACTGCACCTGGCTGTGGGCACGGCCGGTGACCAGCGCCGCGGGCAGCAGCAGCAGCGCGCCGAGCAGCGAGAAGTAGAACACGACCCGCAGCGGCTCCTCGGTGCGGCCGAGGTCGCGCAGCTGGATCGAAACCAGCGCGACCGAGAAGGCGGCGAACAGGCCGACCACCACCCCATTGAGCGGCAGGTGGGCGCGGTCGGGCCCGACGATGACCATCACGCCGACCAACCCGACCGCCACCGCGCTCCAGCGCCACGGCCCCACCGTCTCGCGCAGGAACAGGGCGGCCAGCACCACCGCGAACATCGGCGTGGTGAAGCCCAGGATCGTCGCTTCAGCCAACGGCAGGATGCGCACCACGCCCAGGGTGCCGAACATCCCCACCGTGCCGATGAAGGCGCGGCGGGCATGGATCCAGAAGCGTTCGGTGCGCAACCGGCTGAGCTGGCCGCGCGCGGCCAGCCAGGCCAGGATGCCGATGGCGGGCAGCAGCTGTCGCCAGAACAGCGCCTCGGGCAGGGCCAGACCGTAGTCCCCGGTCAGCTTCGAGAACAGCAGCATGACCGACATCGCGACCATCGCCAGCAAGCGCAAGCCGAGCGCGAGGAAAGGTTTTTGTTGCACTTGCACAATCCGGCTTTAGCCGGGCGGCCGGTTGAGACAAGAGGCGTGCGTGGAATTCGGCAGCGACCATCCTGCCCTTGTGGGTGCCATCTTCGCACTTGCGGTGGCGATGGCCGCCTGGTGGGGCGATCGTCGCCGATGGCGTCGGAGCGATCTGGACCGGGTCGGGCTGATGCCCTGGCAGGGCCTGTTCGTCTGGGCGCTGCTGGCCGCAGTGCTCCTGGGGGCGGCCGCCCTTCGGGGATGACCTAGAGGCAGGCCTCGAGATAAGCCTGGTCGAACCCGAACTGGCGCGCCTTCTCGAGCGTGTAGGGACGCAGCCCGGTCGAGCGGAACTCGCCGATGATCTTGCCGTCGTCGCTCTCGTCGAGATACTCGAACTTGAACAGCTCCTGGGTGACGATCACGTCGCCCTCCATCCCGATCACCTCGGTGATGTTGGTGGTGCGGCGCGAACCGTCGCGCAGGCGCTTGACCTGGACGATCAGGTCCACCGATTCGGCGATCTGGCGGCTGATCGCTTCCTTCGGGATCTTGATGTCGCCCATCAGGATCATGTTTTCCATACGGCCAAGGCATTCGCGCGGGCTGTTCGCGTGGAGCGTGCACATCGATCCGTCGTGGCCGGTGTTCATCGCCGCGAGCAGGTCGAAGCACTCGGCGCCGCGGATTTCGCCCAGGATGATCCGGTCCGGGCGCATGCGCAGCGCGTTCTTGACGAGATCGCCGATGGTGATCGCACCCTGGCCCTCCAGGTTCGGCGGGCGGGTTTCCAGCGGCAGCCAGTGCGGCTGCTGCAGGCGCAGTTCGGCCGCGTCCTCGATGGTCAGCACGCGCTCGCCCGGGTCGATCATCTTCGACAGGGCGTTGAGCATCGTGGTCTTGCCCGAACCGGTACCGCCCGAAATCACGATGTTCATGCGGCAGGCGCCCGCGATCTTCAGCGCGGTGCACATCTTGTCCGACATCGAGCCGAAATCGCGCAGCATGTCGAGCGTGATCGGCTTCTCGGAAAACTTACGGATCGAGATGGCCGTGCCGCGCAAGCTGAGCGGCGGGACGATCACGTTCACGCGGCTGCCGTCCTTGAGGCGGGCGTCGGCCAGCGGCGTGGTCTGGTCGACGCGGCGGCCGACCTGGTTGACGATGCGCTGGGCGATCTGGAACAGGTGCTGCTCGTCGCGGAAGCGGATCGGAGCGAGCTGCAGCTTGCCCTTCTTTTCGATGTAGGTCTGGTCCGGCCCGTTGACCATGATGTCCGACACGTCGGGGTCGTTGAGCAGCTCCTCCAGCGGGCCGAAGCCGAGCAGCTCGTCGATCAGCACCTTCTCCAGCGCGAACTGTTCGCGACGGTTGAGGGTGATCTTGAGCTCGGCCAGCACCTCGAGGATGATCGGGCGGAATTCTTCCGACAGCTCGTCCTTGGACAGCGTCGCGGCGGCTTCCGGATCGACCCGCTCGAGCAGGCGGGGGAGCACCTGCTCCTTGATCTTGTGGACCGAGGCCTCGAAGCCTTCGGCCTGGTACTGGTTGTCGACGATCTGGGTGGAGCGGTCGTTGAGCCGCGCCATTGCATCGCCCTTGTTGGGGTCGAGCGCAGCCGGTGCAGGGGCTTCGCCGGGCACAGGCGAGGCGGCAAAGTCGGCCCGGCCACCATCGACGCCGCCGGGGCCGGTTTTCATCGGTCGGGCGACGCCGAACGAGGGGCGGGCGCCCGGTGCCATCCCGCCTAGTCCGTTCTTCCGCCCAAATGCATTCATTTCAAGACTTTCCCCGTCATGACCGAGTCGTGTCGCGATGCTGACCCGGCCTTGGCGCTTGCGTTCGTGCTTCGGTATATGGTTGAAACTTTGAAAACTTCCTAAAGGCAGTGGAGCGCGCTGGTGGCGATGATGGCCGATCCGCCCCCGTCCGCCAGCCCCTGCTGGCTGTGTCAGCGCCCGCTCGGCCGGCGGGTGGAGCGCCACCATCCGGTGCCGAAAAGCCGTGGCGGACGGGCCACCGTGCCAGTGCATCCGCTGTGTCACCGCACGCTCCATGCCACCTTCAGCCCGGCAGAGCTGCAGCGTCTCGGCGCCGATCCGGCAAGGCTGCGCGCCCACCCCGACCTGGCGACTTTCCTGAAGTGGATCGCGGGCAAGCCGGCCGACTTCCACGTCGTCACCGCGCCGCGCAAGAAAGACCTTGGCCGGCGGGGCTGATTGGCCCTAACCCGGCAGGGATGCTCCGCCTCCCGCCGTCGCTATTCGCCGCTCTGCTCATCCCGCTGGCGCTGGTCCATGCGCCGGTGCCCCTGGCAGCACAGCCGCGTGAGACGCGCCTGCCCGAATGGATGGCCGGCACCTGGCACTCGCAATCCGGCGCCGCCTGGGGCGACCGGCTGTGGACTGCGCCGCACGGCGGGCAGATGCTCGGCCTCGCCCGGCGCGGCTTCGGCCCCGAGGTGGAGAGCTGGGACTACCAGCGGATCGTGCGCCGACCGGGCGGCGGCCTGAGCCTGATGGTCCAGCCGCAGGGCGGCAGCGCGGTCGACTATGCGATGGCGGTGATGAGCGACCAGGCGATCGAGTTCGCCAACCCGTCGGCGCCTTATCCGCAGCGAATCCGTTTCTGGCGTGAGGGCCAGTTGCTGATGGTCGAGGCCTCGCAGCTTGACGGGAGCCGGGCCGAGCGCTGGAACTACCGGCCCGTCGCCGGCCCGCCGCCGGACGGACTGCCCCCGGAGCGGCCGGCCTTGCAATCGCCGTAGACGATCACCTGCCCCGAGGCGGTGAAATCCGAGACGGTCTCCACCCCCCAGCGCTGGCAGCCGCGCAGATAGGCAAGCACCAGGGGAACCGTGCGCGGATTGCCCATCGCCGGGGTCAGCCCCGCGGGCACGACCACAACCTGGGGCTGCCAGGCCAGCACGCGGCGCATTTCGCCCGCAGCGTCGCGCCAGCTGGTGCCGTCCTCGGAGGCGGCGCCGAGCAGGTAGGGGAAGAACAGCGGGGTCGGCGGGTAGCGGCCGACCATCTCGTACAGATAGGACGGGCCGAGGAACACGAGCAGCCGGGGGTGGGGCTCGCGGCGCTGCACCATGGCGGCCAGCGCCGCCATCTGCGCGCGCGATTGCTGGCGCGGGGCAAACCAGAACGAAGGGCTGATCAGCAGCACCAGCAGCAGCGCGGCCAGGGCATAGCTGGTGCCCGCGCGGGGCCGGTCGAGCGCCGCGGCTGCGGCCAGGCTGAGCGGGAGCAGCAGCGGCAGCATGTAGTGCAGCAGGAAATTGGGGACCAGCACCAGCCCGACCAGCGCGGCGATCACCCAGCCGGCGACGAAACCGGGCGCCACGCCGCGCTCCCGCGGCCAGATCAGTCCGGCGGCGGCGGGGAGCAGCAGCGGCAGCCCGATCCAGGCCAGCGCCGTGGCCCGCGCCGCGGCATCGCCGCCCGGGTTGGTCGTGCGCACCAGGTTTGACGTGACCATGGCATACCAGAACTCGGCGAAATGGCCGATCGCGGCGAAGCCCAGCCCGGGCAGGACCAGCGGTGCGGCGCCCGCCGCGGCCATCGCCAGGGTTAGCCGGATCAGCCGCCGCGCGTCCTCCCGGCGCAGCTGCCACAGCCCCCACAGCCCGAGGAACAGGCCCTCGGCCAGCGCGGTCTGCTTGAAGCTGGCGGCCAGCCCGGCGAGCAACATGGCCGTGACCAGCTGGCCGCGCAGCACCCGCATCGCGGCGAGGGCGATGAACAGGTTGTAGAACACCGGGGCCTGTCCGCCGATGCCGCCGAACAGTGGCAGCATCACGATGTAGAAGGTCGCTCCCCAGGTTGCTCCGGTGCGGCTGCCGAGCCGCTCGCCCAACTGCTGGATTGCCCAGGCGGTGGCGACCACGAAGCCCGTGGCGACCACCTGGTAGCCGATAAGCGGCACGGGCAGCGCGGCGATCAGACCATAGAGCGCGAACAGCCCGGGTCCCTTGCGGTCCCACAGGTCGACGTAGGGCAGCAGCCCGGCGTGCTGGCGCAGGCCGAGCTGGAGGTAGAACAGCTCATCAGCGAACAGATTGGGATCGCCCCAGGCGGCGACACGGGTGGCCAGCGCGAGCAGCACGAACCAGCCCAGCTGGACCGGCCGCGGCGCCAGCGCACGGGCGATGCGCAAGAACAGGTCGGCCCGGGGTGGCGGGGCGGCGGGCGGTGGAGCGATCGGGTGATGGTCCCCCATGGGTTCAGGCTAGCCGCCCAGCACGGCGGAACCAAGCACCAAGCCCGAGGGCGTCACGGGGTGGGCCGGGCCGGCCGCCGGGGCTCAGCCCTCGACGTGCTCGGCCAGCACGGTCAGGCCATTGGCGCCGACCTCGGCGAAGCCGCCCGACACCGCGATGTCCTCAGGCGCGGCGTTCTCGCTCTTGTAGACGCGGATGACCCCGTCCTTGACCGTCGACATGAACGGCGCGTGGCCCTCCAGCACGCCGAACTCGCCCTCGCTGCCGGGGACGACGACCATATGGACGCTCTCGCTCCGCACGAGCTTGGCCGGGGTGACGAGTTCGAAGTGCAGCGGCATGTCCAAAACTCCCCCTCCGCTTGCCGGAGGGTCACTAGGCTCCCCTCCCGTTGACGGGAGGGGCGGGGGGAGGGCTTGTTCCTGACCGGAGGAAGGTCGCCCAACAGGCCCTCTCCCGGCCCCTACCCATGTCCCCGCGAAGGCGGGGAACAGCGGGAGGGGAGGTTGCGGTGCCCCGGCCCTTGCGGGCGGGGCACTGTTATCAGGCGTCTTCGGCCAGCTTCTTGGCCTTCTCGACCACTTCGTCGATGCCGCCGACCATGTAGAACGCGGCTTCCGGCAGGTGATCGTACTCGCCGTCGACCACCGCCTTGAACGAACGGACGGTGTCTTCCAGCTGGACGAACTTGCCCGGGATGCCGGTGAACACCTCGGCGACGTGGAACGGCTGCGAGAGGAACTTCTGGATCTTGCGCGCGCGGGCAACGATCGTCTTGTCCTCTTCGCTGAGCTCATCCATGCCGAGAATGGCGATGATGTCCTGCAGCGACTTGTACTTCTGCAGCGTCTCCTGGACGCGGCGCGCGGTCTCGTAGTGCTCGGCGCCGACAACGCGCGGCTCGAGCACGCGCGAGGTCGAGTCGAGCGGGTCGACCGCCGGGTAGATGCCCAGCTCCGAGATCGCGCGGTTCAGCGTGGTGGTCGCGTCGAGGTGCGCGAACGAGGTCGCCGGGGCCGGGTCGGTGAGGTCGTCCGCGGGGACGTAGATCGCCTGGACCGACGTGATCGAGCCCTTGTTGGTCGAGGTGATGCGCTCCTGCAGCGCGCCCATGTCGGTCGACAGGGTCGGCTGGTAGCCCACGGCCGAGGGGATGCGGCCGAGCAGCGCCGACACTTCCGAACCCGCCTGGGTGAAGCGGAAGATGTTGTCGACGAAGAACAGCACGTCCTGGCCTTCCTGGTCGCGGAAGTATTCGGCCATGGTCAGGCCCGACAGCGCGACGCGGGCGCGGGCGCCCGGCGGCTCGTTCATCTGGCCGAACACCAGGGCGACCTTCGAGCCCTCCGACGTGGCATTGCCCTCGGCATCCTTGGCGATGACGCCCGCGTCGAGGAACTCGTGGTAGAGGTCGTTGCCCTCACGGGTGCGCTCACCCACGCCGGCGAAGACCGACACGCCGCCGTGACCCTTGGCGATGTTGTTGATCAGCTCCTGGATGAGCACGGTCTTGCCCACGCCGGCGCCGCCGAACAGGCCGATCTTGCCGCCGCGCGCATAGGGGGCGAGCAGGTCGATCACCTTGATGCCGGTGACGAGAATGGCGGCCTCGGTCGACTGGTCGACGAACTCGGGAGCCTTGGCGTGGATCGGCGCGTGCAGGTCCGAACCCACCGGGCCGCGCTCGTCGATCGGCTCGCCGATCACGTTCATGATGCGTCCGAGGGTCTTGGGGCCGACCGGCACCGAGATCTGCGCGCCGGTGTTGGTCACGGCCTGGCCGCGGGTCAGGCCGTCGGTGGCGTCCATCGCGATGGTGCGCACGGTGTTCTCGCCGAGGTGCTGGGCAACCTCGAGCACCAGGCGGTTGCCGTTGTTGTCGGTCTCGAGCGCGGTGAGGATCGCCGGCAGCTCGCCGTCGAAGGTCACGTCGACGACGGCGCCGATGACCTGGCTGATCTTGCCGGTGGAAGTGAGCACGGTGGCCATGGTTGTTTCCTTGCCTTCTCTCTCGTTGCCTTAGAGCGCTTCCGCGCCGGCAATGATTTCAATCAGTTCAGTCGTGATCGCGGCCTGGCGGCTGCGGTTGTACTGGATGGTGAGCTTGTTGATCAGCTCGCCCGCGTTGCGCGTGGCGTTGTCCATCGCGGTCATCGAGGCGCCCTGTTCGGAGGCCATGTTCTCGAGCAGCGCGCCGAACAGCTGGGTGCGCAGGTAGCGCGGCAGCAGCTCGACCAGGATCGTCTCCTCGTCGGGCTCGTACTCGACCACGGCACCATCGTCGGTCGCGGCGGCGGCCGGGGCGGGGACCGGGATGATCTGCTGCGCGGTGGGCACCTGGACCAGCGCGCTGCGGAACTTCGAATAGAACAGGTGGGCGACGTCGAACTTGCCGGCCTCGAACAGTCCGAGCAGCTCGTTCGCGATCGCCTCGGCCTCGGTGAAGCCGGGCTCGCGCACGCCCGTGGTGTCGAACTGGCCGATGATCGCATTGGGCCAGTCGCGCCGGATCTGGGCGCGGCCCTTGCGGCCGACCAGATAGAACAGCACGGTCTTGCCCTCGGCCTGCAGCTCGGTCGCCTTCACCTTGGCGGCCTTGACGATGTTCGAGTTGAACGCGCCGCACAGCCCGCGGTCGGAATTGGCAACCACCAGCAGGTGGACCTGGTCCTTGCCGGTGCCGGCCAGCAGCTTCGGGCTCGAGCCCGACACCGTGACCTTGCCGGCCAGGCTGCCCATCACCCCCGCCAGCCGCGCGGCATAGGGCCGCGCCGCTTCGGCGGCGGCCTGCGCCTTGCGCAGCTTCGCCGCGGCGACCATCTGCTTTGCCTTGGTGATCTTCTGGGTCGACTTGACCGAGTTGATCCGCAGCTTGAGTTCCTTGAGTGAAGCCACTCTACCGGTTCCTCTAATTCGTCATCCCGGGCTTGCCCCGGGACCGCTGTCGTTCTGGCTGTACCTGGCAGCCAGCGGTCCCGGCTTTCGCCGGGACGACGGCACTTACGCGAACTGCTTGGCGAAAGCGTCGAGCGCCGCCTTGACCTTGGCCTTGGCGCTGTCGCCGAAGTCCTTGGTGGTGCGGATCTCCTCCAGCGCGTCAGCGTGCTTTTCGCGCATGAAGCTGAGCATCTCGGCCTCGTACTCGGTCACCTGGCTGACCGCGATGTTGTCGAGGTAGCCGTTGGTGCCGGCGAAGATCGACACGGTCTGCTCCTCGAACGAGAGCGGGCTGAACTGCTTCTGCTTGAGCAGCTCGGTCAGGCGCGCGCCGCGGTTGAGCAGCTTCTGGGTCGAGGCATCGAGGTCCGAACCGAACTGCGCGAAGGCCGCCATTTCGCGGTACTGCGCGAGCTCAAGCTTGATCGAGCCGGCGACCTTCTTCATCGCCTTGGTCTGGGCCGCACCACCGACGCGCGACACCGAGAGGCCGACGTTGATGGCCGGACGGATGCCCTGGTAGAACAGGCCGGTCTCAAGGAAGATCTGGCCGTCGGTGATCGAGATCACGTTGGTCGGGATGTAGGCCGAGACGTCGCCGGCCTGGGTTTCGATCACCGGCAGAGCGGTCAGCGAACCGGCGCCGTTCTCGTCGTTCATCTTCGCGGCGCGCTCGAGCAGGCGGCTGTGCAGATAGAACACGTCACCCGGATAGGCTTCGCGGCCCGGCGGGCGGCGCAGCAGCAGCGACATCTGGCGATAGGCGACGGCCTGCTTGGAGAGGTCGTCGTAGACGATCACGGCGTGCATGCCGTTGTCGCGGAAGAACTCGCCCATGGTCGCGCCGGTGTAGGGCGCCAGGTACTGGAGCGGGGCGGGTTCCGAGGCGGTGGCGGCGATCACGATGGAGTACTCCATCGCCCCGTTTTCCTCGAGCTGGCGGACGATCTGGGCGACGGTCGAGCGCTTCTGGCCGACGGCCACATAGATGCAGTAGAGCTTCTTGCTCTCGTCGCTGCCCTTGTTGGCTTCCTTCTGGTTGATGAAGGTATCGATCGCGATTGCGGTCTTGCCGGTCTGACGGTCGCCGATGATCAGCTCGCGCTGGCCGCGGCCGACCGGGACAAGCGCGTCGATCGCCTTGAGGCCGGTCTGGACCGGCTCGTGCACCGACTTGCGCGGGATGATGCCCGGCGCCTTGACCTCGACGCGCTGGCGCGAGGTGGCCTCGATCGGGCCCTTGCCGTCGATCGGGTTGCCCAGTGCGTCGACCACGCGGCCGAGCAGCCCCTTGCCGACCGGCACGTCGACGATGGTGGCGGTGCGCTTGACCGTATCGCCTTCCTTGATCTCGGCGTCCGAGCCGAAGATCACGACACCGACGTTGTCAGCCTCGAGGTTGAGGGCCATGCCCTTCACGCCATTGGCGAACTCGACCATTTCGCCGGCCTGGACCTTGTCCAGCCCGTGGATGCGGGCGATGCCGTCACCCACCGAGAGCACGGTGCCGACTTCCGAGACCTGGGCCTCGGTGCCGAAGCTGGCGATCTGGTCCTTGATGACCTTCGAGATTTCAGCGGCGCGGATTTCCATGATCTTTAAGCCTTTCAGCCTTTCATCGCCTGGGCGAGGGTATTGAGACGGGTGCGGATCGAGCTGTCGATCTGGGTGCTGCCGATGCGGACGACGAGCCCGCCCAGCAGTTCGGGATCGACACTCGCCTTGAGCTTGACGGTGCGGCCCTCGCGGGCCTGGAGCTTGGCGCCCAGTGCCTTCAGCTGGTCGGCCGAGAGCGGATGGGCGCTGGTGACCTCGGCGGTCACTTCGCCGCGGAAGGCGGCGGCGATGGCGGCAAAGGCGCGAACGATCTCGGGCAGGGCCGAGAGGCGGCGGTTGGCGGCGAGCACGCCGAGGAAGTTGCGGGTCAGCGGCGAGAGCGCGAGCAGGGCGGCCACGCCATCGATCGCCCGGGCGGCGGCTTCGCGGGTGACCTTCGGGTTGCGGATCAGCCCGGCCAGATCGTCCGAGGCGCCGATCGCCTCGCCCAGCTTGTCCAGATCGGCCTCGACCGCGGCGACACTGTCCTGCTCGCGGGCAAGGTCGAAGAGCGCCGAGGCGTAGCGCCCCTGCAGGCTGGCGGTGATGCCGGCGGAATTCTCCACGCGCGTCGTTTCCTTTTCAACGGGTGCCGGATTGACCGGGTTGCTGGCCAGGGCAAGCCTGCCGCAACCGGCGCTGCCCATGCCGACGCCCCTTATCGTCGGGGGCGCGCCTAGCAATGAAAGCCCGGGGATGCAAGGCACCGGACCTAAGTCTAACGCGTCGCGGAATTCCCGCGTTTCATCGATCGATTAACGACGGGTCCGACAGTGGCGGAAAGCCGCGGTCTTGCGCTCTCTGTCCGGCCGCCGGCAGACCTCGCCGCGCGCTCTATTGCGCAGGGCGGCAATCGTAGACCAGACGCTCGTTCGGAGCGCCAGGAAGCAATGCGCGCATCGCGGCCTGGGAATCGGCCAGCCGGTTGGCCTCGGCCTCGCCCGCGCCGCAGGCCGGGGCGGGATAGCGTGCCCGTTCGGCGCGGACCTTGGTCAGAGTGTCGAGATCGAGCAGGTAGCGATCCTGCCGGTAGGTGCGCGTGGCCGGGTCGAAGGTCGCCACGGTCACCGCGTCCTCGCCGTTGGGCGCCAGCACCCGTGCCCAGCCGTCGGGACCCGGACCGTACTGGGTCTTCCCGTTGACGCAGCCGTCGGGGGCGAAGGCCAGCGGCACGTCGGCGGTGTCGGACACGGTCACCCGGCTGCGCTGCGGGTTGAACACGCAGATCAGCGGCGGGAGCGCTGTGGCGGCGGGTTCGCTGGGACTGCCGCTTTCCGGCGTCTCGCCAGCCGCGACGATAGCCTGGGCGCGCGAATCGATTTCGCTGATCGAGGGCCGGGTGAACCATGCGATCGGTGCGGCGATAACCGCCAGACCGGCCACGGCCAGCGCCAGCTTGCGCTCGCGGCGGCGGCGCTGCTGGCCCAGCCACAGGCTGGCGCCGCCCGTCAGGGTGGCCAGCACCAGCGCCAGCCCGGCGAGCGCGATGTGGTTCTCGCGCCCGGTGATGATCTCGAGCTCGGCTTGCCGGGTGGCCTGCTGCAGCGCAGCGTCGCGCCGGGCCACGGCGGCGCGCTGCAGTTCGGCCGACTGGGCCAGCGCGCCGGCCTGGCGCTCGCGTTCGAGCGCGTCGAGCTCGGCGATCGATCGGCACGGCTCGCCGGTAGTCCGCGGGGTCACCTTGGCGCCGATCAGGAAGCGGGCGATTTCACGCATCGAGACGGCGAAGTAGAACTCCGAATCTGCCGTGCTGTCGGACGCCGTGCCGAACGAGTTGGCGCCGATCACCCGGCCGCAGCTGTCGAGCAGCGGGCCGCCCGAATTGCCCGTGCCGAGCGGCGCCGTGTGCAGGATCGTCTCGAAGCCCTTGCTGCTGCGCCCGGCCGAGACCGCGCCGCGGGTCTTCACCGGCACGGTCGGGCTCATCAGGTCGGAAGGATCGAGCCCCTGGGCCTGGTCGACATTGCCGGGATAGCCCACCGCATAGACGTCCTCGCCATCGGTCACGGCCCCGGTGAACAGGGTGGCCGGGGTCAGGCTGCCCTTCTCGGACAGGCGCAACAGAGCCAGATCGTTGCGCGGCGAATAGGCGACGACCTTGGCGAAGTAGCCCGTCTGCCCCTGCGACGGGACCACGCCCACCCGCATGTCCGGGCTTTCGGCCATCGGCGCGATCACGTGGGCGTTGGTCACCACCAGGTCCGGCGCGACCGCGAAGCCCGAGCCGTGGCCGATCAGCTGCACGCCGCCGCCGCTGCGCGAGATCAGCACCACCCGCACGACCGAGCGCGACGCGGCGGCGATATCGGCCGGATCGGCGGTCACGCGGTGGGGGGCGAGCGCCAGCAGCAACAGGGCGAGCAGGATCAAGGGGCGCATCACCCGTCCCGATTAGCCACAGCCAAGTTTGACCGCAAGGCGCGGGACGCGGCGCCGGGCGCGCTGGGCTAGCCAGCCGCCACCAAGGAGACATGCCATGACCTACATCGTCACCGGCCTCGCGGCCGACCTCTTCGCGGATCTGCCGGACCTGGATGACGCGGCGCTGGCGCAGCGCGGCATCTCCCGGGTCACCGCCACCGCCAACCGCGGCTTTCCCTGCCGCATCACGTTGGAGGACGCCCGCCAGGGCGAGGAGCTGCTGCTGCTCAACCATGTCACCCACCCGGTCGCCGGACCGTATCGCTTCGCCTATGCGATCTATGTCCGCGTCGCGGCGATCCGGGCCGGTGGAGCCCCGGCGCGCCACGTCGCGGTCCCGCCGCCGGTGTTTGCCGGACGCCACTTGGCGCTGCGCGGCTTCGCCGATGACGGCACGCTGCGCGAGGCGCGGTTGGCCGCCCCGGGCGAGGCCGACCCTGCGATCCGGGCCCTGTTCGCCGACCCGGCCATCGCCTATATCCACGCGCACAACGCCGCCCCCGGCTGCTTCGCGGCGCGGGTCGATCGAGAGGAGCCCCGGCTGTGACCTCCGCCACCGTTCCCGTCACCGCGGGGCCAAAAAGCGATGTCCCGGGCAGCGAGGAGGCCTGGCGCGCCGTGCTGGCACGCGACCGCCGCTATGACGGGCGGTTCGTGACCGGGGTGTTCTCCACCGGAATCTATTGTCGTCCGTCCTGCGCCGCCCGGCACCCGGCCCGCGCCAATGTCGGATTCTTCGCCGATGGTCGGGCCGCCCGCGCCGCCGGCCTGCGTCCCTGCCTGCGCTGCCTGCCCGATGACGTCGCCCGTGACGAGGCTGCCGTAGCCGCTGCGCTCGCCACGCTGCGCGCCGCCGAGACCGCGCCGCCGCTGGCGCAGCTGGCGGCGGCCGCGGGCTACAGTCCGGCCCATTTCCAGCGGGTGTTCTCGCGTCTCGTCGGGCTGTCTCCCGCCGCCTATGTCCGCAGCCTGCGGCGCGAGCGCGCGCTGGCGGCGCTGGCGGGGGCGGATCGGGTTACCGATGCGATCTACGACAGCGGCTATTCCGCCCCGTCACGATTCTATGCCGCCAGCGAGGGGCGGATGGGCATGTCCCCCTCGGCCTGGCGCGACGGAGGCCGGGGGGTGACGATCCGCTGGGCCGTGGTGACCACCACGCTCGGGCCGATGCTGGTCGCGGCGACCGACAAGGGGATCTGCCGCCTTGCCTTCACCGAGCCCGCAGACGATCTGCGGACGCGGTTCCCCCATGCCGAGCTTGCCCCGGCCGATCCCGCCTTCACCGCGCTGCTGGCAGAGGTCGTCGCCGCGGTCGAGCAGCCCGGCCGACCCAGCGCGCATATCCCGCTCGATGTCCAGGGCACGGCCTTCCAGGAGCGCGTCTGGGCTGCGCTGCGGCAGATCCCCGCGGGCGAGACCCGCAGCTATGCCGAGATCGCCGCCGCCGCCGGCCATCCCGCGGCGGTGCGCGCGGCGGGGTCGGCCAACGGCGCCAATGCCGTGGCCGTGTTGATCCCCTGCCACCGCGTGGTCCGCGCCGATGGCAGTCTGGGCGGCTATGCCTGGGGCCCGGCGATCAAGCAGGAACTGCTCCGCCGCGAGCGAATGGCAAATTGATCAGAGCGACCGATTAACCCCTCCGGGCCCGGGCGTCCCAGATGTGGACGGCGGCGAATCTGCCGGGCGCCCCCCGGTGATATCCCTATGTCGAGCCGGCGCGCGGCAGGTAAACAGCAACCATGCTGACTCGCGTTATGATCCCTGTCGTCTCGATCCTGCTGGCGCTGGTGCCGTCGTGCACGGTGTCCGCCCAGGGCCTTCCCTCAGTCCCGCGGGCCCTGGTCGGGCAGTCGGGCGTGGTCTGCGTCAAGCTGACCGGCAACCGCGTGGCCGATGCCTTCGTGGTGGTTTCGACCGGCCAGCCGCAGGCCGATGCCGCGCTCGTGTCGTGGGTGCGCGAGATGGACTGGGGCACTCCGGACAGCGCCGCCGCCCCGCGCGACCGCTGGTTCCCGATGCCGGTGGCCTTCGGCGAGGGCGAGCCGCCCGCCCCGCCGGCGCAGTGCGGACCGACCCCGGCGAACTGGAGCTGATCAGCCCGCCGCGCGGGCCCAGCCGGGCCGCGCCGGCTTAAGCGTGGCGAGGAACGCCTCGGCGCTGGCGAGGTAATCGGCCTGCTTGTCCGGGCCCATTCGCCGCCAGGTCGCATAGGGCTGGAACAGCCGGGCATTGCCCGCCAGCTTCGCCTCGTTGCGTGCTAGGAAATGCCAGTAGAGCGCGTTGAACGGGCAGGCCTCCGGTCCGGTCTTCTGCTTGACCTTGTAGTGGCACGATCCGCAGTAATCGCTCATCCGGTCGATATAGGCGCCGCTGGCCGCATAAGGCTTCGAGGCGAGTCGTCCGCCATCGGCGTGCAGCGCCATGCCTGCCACATTGGGCAGTTCGACCCATTCGTAGGCATCGGCATAGACCGCGAGGAACCAGTCCGCGACCTCTTGCGGGCGCAGCCCGGCCAGCAGCGCGAAGTTGCCTAGCACCATCAGCCGCTGGATATGGTGGGCATAGGCGTTGTCCCGCGTGGTGCGGACGCATTCGGCGAGGCAGCGCATCGGCGTCTCGCCGGTCCACCAGAACTCGGGCAGGGGGCGCGTCGCCTCCAGATGGTTGGCGGCGGCCAGGCCGGGCATCTCCAGCCAGTACATCCCGCGGATATACTCGCGCCAGCCGATGATCTGACGGATGAACCCTTCGGCCGCCTCGATCGGCACCCGCCCGGCGCGCCACTCGGCCTCGGCGCGGCGGCAGACCGCCAGCGGATCGAGCAGGCCAAGGTTGAGCGCCGGCGCGAGCAGCGCGTGGTACATCGTGTCCTGCCCGGCCAGCATGGCATCCTGGTACCGCCCGAACAGCGGCAGCCGCTCGGTCAGGAAATGGTCCAGCGCGCGCTCGGCGGCGGCGGCGGTGACCGGCCAGGCGAAGCGCTCGGCCGTGCCGAAGTGCCCGGCGAAGCGGGCGGCGACCAGGGCCTGGACCTCGCGGGTGATCGCGTCGGGGGCGAAGGCGGGCGGGGCTGGCGGGACAAGATCGGCCGGGGCGGCGCCGCGGTTTTCGACGTCGAAGTTCCAGCGCCCGCCGACCGGCTTGTCTCCCTCCATCAGCAGCCCGGTGCGGCGGCGCATGTCGCGATAGAAGTACTCCATCCGCAGCTCGCGGCGGCCCGCCGCCCAGGCGAAGAAGTCGGGCAGGGGGCAGAGAAAGCGGGTATCGGGCAGGATCCGCACGCGCACGCCAAGGCTGTCGCGCCAGCTCTCGATCGCTTCGCGCACCCGCCATTCGCCAGGCTCGGTCACCTGCACCCCGCGCGCGCCATGCCGGGCCACCGCGCGCGCCACCTCGCCGGTGAAACTGCCGCTGTTGCCGGGATCGTCGAGCGCGACATAGTCCACCGTCCAGCCGGCGGCGCGCAGTTCGGCGGCAAAATGACGCATCGCCGAAAGCACCAGCACCAGCTTGGCCTGATGGTGGCGGACGTAGCCGGTCTCCTCGGCCACCTCCATCATCAGCACGACCGTGTCGGCCGGAGAGCGGTCGGCCAGGCTGGACAGGCCAGGGCTGAGCTGGTCGCCCAGAATCGGCACGAGGACGGGGGCTGCGGTCACACAGCGGGGATGGCGCGAGGGCAGCCCGAAGCAAGCTGGGCTTTGGGGAGGGGCGGGCGCGTCAGACGAAGCTGTAGGGATCGATGTCCACCGCTACGCGGACGCCGGGCGGGAAGCGCAACTGGCCCAGCCAGTCGCGGATCACCCGCTGGACCTCGGCCGAGCGGCGCGCGTTGAGCAGCAGGCGGTAGCGGTAGCGCCCGCGCAGCAGGGCCATCGGCGCCGGGGCTGGGCCCAGCACCAGCACGTCGGGCAGGTCCGGGCGCGTCCCGCCGATCGCCCGCGCCGCCTCGCGCGCCTCGGCCTCGTCCTCGCTCGACACGATGATCGCCGCCCAGCGTCCGAACGGCGGCGCGCCGGCCTCGCGCCGGGCTTCGGCCTCGGCGGCATAGAACGAATCCCGGTCCCCTGCGGCCAGGGCGGCGATCACCGGGGCTTCGGGGTGGCGGGTCTGGATCAGCACTTCGCCCGGCTTCTCGCCGCGCCCGGCGCGCCCGGCCACCTGGGCGATCTGCTGGTAGGTCCGCTCGCCGGCGCGCAGATCGCCGCCCTCCAGCCCCAGGTCGGCATCGATCACCCCCACCAGGGTCAGCTCGGGGAAGTGGTAGCCCTTGGTCACCAGCTGGGTGCCGACGATGACCTCGACCAGCCCACCTTCGACCGCCTCGACGAACTCGCGCACCTTGCCAGGGGAATTCAGCGTGTCCGAGGTGACCACGGCGACGCGGGCAGAGGGAAACCGTTCGGCCACCTCGTCGGCGATGCGCTCAACCCCGGGGCCGCAGGCGACCATGCAGTCGGGCGTGGCGCATTCGGGGCAGGCCTCGGGTGTCGGCACCTCGTGCCCGCAGTGATGACAGGCCAGCCGGCGCGACAGCCGGTGCTCGACCAGCCAGGCGGTGCAGTTGGGGCACTGGAAGCGATAGCCGCAGGTGCGGCACAGCGTCAGCGGGGCATAGCCGCGGCGGTTGAGGAACAGCAGCGACTGTTCCCCCCGGTCGAGCCGGTCGCGCAGTTCCCGGACCAGCGGCGGGGCGATCCAGTGCTGGCGCTCGGGCTGGTCTTTCCTGAGGTCGACCACGCGGATGGCGGGCAGCTCGGCCCCGCCATAGCGCGCGGCCAGCTCAACCTTGATGTAGACCCCGGCCTCGGCGAGCTGCATCGATTCGAGCGCGGGCGTGGCGCTGGCCAGCACCACCGGGATGCCTTCGAACTTGGCGCGCACCACCGCCACGTCGCGGGCGTTGTAGCGCACCCCGTCGTCCTGCTTGAACGAGACCTCGTGCGCCTCGTCCACCACGATCAGCCCCAGCCGGGCATAGGGCATGAACAGGGCCGAACGGGCGCCGACGATGACCTGCGCGTCACCGGAAACGATCGCCCGCCACGCCCGTCGCCGTTCGCTGGACTTCAGCGAGGAATGCCACAGCACCGGCGGCACCCCGAAGCGCGCCTCGAAGCGGCGCAGAAAGTTTTCGGTCAGCGCGATCTCGGGCAGGAGCACCAGCACCTGCCGGCCGAGCGCGATGGCCGTGGCGACCGCCTCGAAATAGCATTCGGTCTTGCCCGATCCGGTCACCCCGTCGAGCAGGAACGGCTGGAACCCGCCATCGCGCACGGCGGTGCTGAAGCGGTCGGCGGCGGCCTGCTGGTCGGGCGAGAGATCGGGTGCGGCGAAATCGATCCGGGCGCGGGGGTAGGGCCGATCGAGATCGACCAGCACCGGTTCGAGCAGGCCCGCCCCGACCATGCCGCGCAAGACCCCTTCCGAAACCCCGGCGCGTTCGGCCAGTTCGCGGATCGTCGCCTGCTCGTCATGCAGGGCATCGAGCGCGGCGGCCCGTTGCGGGGTGAGGCGGGCGGGCTCGACCCCGGTCAGCCGATACTCGGTGGCGGTCCCGCCGCCCTTGAGCGCGGCCGTCGATCCGATCGCCATGCGCGCCACGGCAGCCAGCGGCGCACAGTAATAGTCGGCGGTCCATTCGATCAGGCGCCGCAGCGGCGTGGACAGGGGCGGCACGGGCAGGGCCTTGAGCAGCGGGCGCAGCTTGCTGGCGGGCACCTCGGTGCCGCCGTCGAGCCGGTCGGCATCCCACACGATGCCCAGCACCTGCCGCGGCCCGAGCGGGGCGATCACCACCGACCCTGGTTCCACCGCCATGCCCGGCGGCACCCGGTAATCCAGCGGCCCCAGCGCGGCGTTGAAGATGATCAGGCGGACCCGGTCCATGCCGGGGCTATATGGGGAGGATCGGTCGGGTGCCAGCCCCGGTACGGGATTCGGCACGCGCGCGATCAATCCACCGCTCCGCCCGCGCAAGGGCTGGCCCGAACCGGCCGTGCCGCCTATAGGCGAGCGAAACCGCCAAGCCCCGGAGCGCTCCCGTGAAGTTTTTTGTCGACACTGCCGATACCGCCGAAATCGCCGACCTGGCCGCCACCGGGCTGCTCGATGGCGTGACCACCAACCCCTCGCTGATCGCCAAGTCCGGGCGTGACTTCATGGAGGTCACCAAGGAGATCTGCGGGCTGGTCCACGGGCCGGTCAGCGCCGAGGTGATTGCGCTCGACCACGAAGGCATGATGCGCGAGGCCGAAAAGCTGCGGAAGATCGCCGACAACGTCTGCATCAAGGTGCCGCTGACGATCGACGGGCTGAAGACCTGCAAGAAGCTGTCGGGCGATGGCACCATGGTCAACGTCACGCTGTGCTTCTCGGCCAACCAGGCGCTGCTTGCCGCCAAGGCCGGCGCGACCTTCATCTCGCCCTTCGTCGGCCGCCACGATGACAACGGCTTCGACGGCATGGGTCTGATCAGCGACATCCGCCTGATCTACGACAACTACTCGTTCGCGACCGAAATCCTTGTCGCCTCCGTGCGGCATGGGATCCACGTGCTGGAAAGCGCCAAGATCGGAGCCGACGTGATGACCGCGCCGCCCGCCGTCATCAAGGGGCTGTTCAAGCACGTCCTGACCGACAAGGGCATCGAGGGCTTCCTGGCCGACTGGGCCAAGACCGGGCAGACGCTCTAGCGGCGCGCCACCCGATCGGGCGCTTGCGCCCGGAGCGGACTGCCGCCACACACGGGGGCGAACGCTGCGCGTGGCCTTCGACAAGCTCAGGCTGAGCGGGCTTGTGGAAGTGGCCATGGCCACCATTCCGCTCGGGCTGAGCCTGTCGAAGCCCGCGCGCCAACCCTACCGGATCAGAATGTCCCAGGAATCGCCCCTCGACCGCTTCAAGACCGCGCTCACCGGAGCCAGCCGGGCGATCTCGGGCGCTGAGGAGCTGGATCTGGTCTGGACCGCCGATGCCCCGGTCCTGACCGGCCAGACGCTCCGCGTGCCGATGCCCGGGCGTACGCTGGCGGCCGAGCAGGCCGCGCTGGCTCGCGGCTATGCCGATGGCTTCGCCCTGCGCCTGCGCCACCACAATGAGGCGCTCCACGCGCGCAACGCCCCGGCCGAGCCGACCGCGCGGGCCTGCTACGACGCGGTCGAGGCGGTGCGCTACGAGGCGCTCGGCTCCACCGGATTCGAGGGCATGCGCGGCAACCTCGACGCCGCGCTCACCGCGCGGATCGGCAGCGACCCGATCGCGCGGGCGACCCGCTCGGACGAGGTGCCGATGGCCTCGGCGCTGGCGCTCCTGCTGCGCGAGCACCTGACCGGCCAGCCCGTGCCCGAGGCGGCCCAGGCTGGCGTGGCGCTGGTCCGGCCGTGGATCGATGCCCGCGCCCGCGATGATTTCGCGGCCCTGGCCGGATCGCTCGGCAACCAGAAGGCGTTCCAGGCCCTGGCGCTTGACATGCTCCAGCACCTCGAACTGACGCGGATGGCGCCCGATCAGCCCGAGCCCAACGAGCCCGAGGAGAACGAGACCGAGGAGGAGGCGCCCGAGGACGAGGACGGTACCGATCCCGACAGCCAGGACCAGCCGATGGAAACCGCGGCCGAGCCTTCGGACAGCGGCGAGCCGGGCGACGACGAGGGCGAGAGCGAAGCCGACGACCTGCCCGACGATGCCGACGGCGACGACGAAGGCGAGGAGGGCATGCTCCCGGTTCGTCCCAACCGGCCCTGGACCGACCTGCCGTCCGACTTCGACTACAAGGTCTATACCAGCCAGTTCGACGAGGTGATCGCCGCCACCGAGCTGTGCGACGACGAGGAACTGACCCGGCTGCGGGCCTATCTCGATGCCCAGCTCAAGGGGCTGCAGGGCGTGGTCACCCGGCTGGCCAACCGCCTGCAGCGCCGGCTGATGGCGCAGCAGAACCGCTCGTGGGACTTCGATCAGGAGGAGGGCCTGCTCGACGCCGCGCGGCTGGCCCGCGTGGTGGTCTCGCCCGGACAGTCGCTGTCCTACAAGATCGAACGGGATACCGAGTTCAAGGATACGGTCGTCACCCTGCTGATCGACAACTCGGGATCGATGCGCGGGCGGCCGATCTCGATCGCGGCGATCAGCGCCGACGTACTGGCGCGCACGCTTGAGCGGTGCGGGGTCAAGACCGAGATCCTCGGCTTCACCACCCGGGCCTGGAAGGGCGGGCAAAGCCGCGAGGCCTGGCTGGCGGGAGGCAAGCCGGCCCACCCGGGGCGTCTCAACGATCTGCGCCACGTGGTCTACAAGAAGGCCGACGAGCCCTGGCGCCGCGCGCGCAAGAACCTGGGCCTGATGATGCGCGAGGGGCTGCTGAAGGAGAACATCGACGGCGAGGCGCTGCTCTGGGCGCACAACCGGATGCTCGCCCGGCAGGAAGACCGCCGCATCCTGATGGTCATTTCCGACGGCGCGCCGGTCGACGATTCGACGCTCAGCGTGAACTCGGCGGGCTATCTCGAACAGCACCTGCGCAAGGTGATCGACTGGATCGAGAAGCAGTCGCCGGTCCAGCTCGTCGCCATTGGCATCGGCCACGATGTCACCCGCTACTATCGCCGCGCCGTGACGATCATGGACGTGGAGCAACTCGGCGGCACGATCATCGAACAGCTCGCCGACCTGTTCGAGGAAGAATGACGGCCGCCGTCCCGAAGGAAGTCCCCCGATGAACGTTACCGAAGCCGTCCTGACCCGCCGTTCGATCCGCGCCTTCAAGGACACGCCTGTCCCGCTCGCCACGCTGCGCCGGGTGCTGGACAACGCGCGCTTTGCGCCCTCGGGCTGCAATTACCAGCCGTGGGAAGCTGTGGTCCTGACCGGGGCGCCGCTCAAGGCGCTGCAGGAGGTCCTGCTGGCTGCCCAGCCGGATGAGCCCCTGGAGTACCGCTACGATCGCCCGGCCGTATCCGAGAAGCATCAGGCGCGCCTGTTCGAGCTGGGCGCGGCGATGTACGGCGCGCAGGGCATCGGCCGTGCCGACAAGGCCGCGCGCGATGCGTTCGCCCGCAACAATCTGCTGTCGTTCGGCGCTCCGGTGCTGCTGCTGTGCCACTTCCCCAAGTTCATGGGCGAACCGCAGTGGTCCGACGTGGGCATGTGGCTGCAGACCATCATGCTGTTGCTGAAGGACGAGGGGCTCGATTCCTGTCCGCAAGAGTGGTTCGGGATCTATGGGCGGACCATCAAGGCCCATCTCGGCATGGGTGAGGACACGCTGCTGTTCGCCGGCCTGTCGATCGGCGAGGCCGATACCAGCGCGCCGATCAACGGTTTCACCCGGCCCCGCGCGGCGCTGGACGATCACGTGACCTTCCAGGGGTTCTGAGGCCAGCCCGGGGCCTGCGCCCGGGGCCAGACCTCTCCGACCTGACGACTGGTCACTGTTCCCGTTCGCCTCGAGCGAAGTCGAGAGGCCGCGCGCCCCGTGTCTCGACTGCGCTCGACACGAACGGGTTGGGTGGGTGACTGGCCGGGAGCTGTTGTCGAAGCCGCCTCCCGGTTGACCGTCCTGCCATTCCGACGCATGGCCCGCGGCCATGACCGATCAAGCCAGCCAGCCCCCGCTTGTCCTGTTCAACAGCCTGACCCGTCAGGCCGAGCCCTTCGTTCCGGTCCATCCGGGCGAGGCGCGGGTCTATTCGTGCGGGCCGACGGTCTACAACTACCCGCACATCGGCAACATGCGGGCCTATGTCTTCGCCGACGTGCTGGGTCGGACGCTGAGCTTCCGGGGCTATCGGCTGACCCATGTGATCAACATCACCGATGTCGGCCACCTGACCGACGATGCCGACGCCGGCGAGGACAAGATGGAGCGGATGGCGGCGCAGCGGCAGCAGTCGATCTGGGACATCGCCGAGCACTACAAGCAGGCCTACTGGGCCGACGTGCGCGCGCTCAACATCCGCCAGCCGGCGCAATGGACCGTGGCGACCGACTTTGTTCCGCAGATGATCGACTTCGCCCGGGGCATTGCCGACAAGCACTGCTACGAGCTGCCGAGCGGGCTCTATTTCGATGTCTCGACCGTGGCCGACTATGGCCGGCTGGCCCGCGCCGCCACCGATGACGCGGGGGAAGGGCGGATCGAGGCGGTCGAGGGCAAGCGCCACGCCGCCGACTTCGCGATCTGGCGCAAGACCCCGCCGGGCGAGACGCGGCAGATGGAATGGGATTCGCCCTGGGGCCGGGGTGCGCCGGGCTGGCATCTGGAATGCTCGGTCATGTCGGGCGCGGTGCTGGGCTTTCCGTTCGACATCCACACCGGCGGGATCGACCATCGCGAGATCCACCACCCCAACGAGATTGCCCAGAACCAGGCGCACTGCTGCACCGGCGGCCTGTCTGATCCCGCCAATTCGGGCGCCCGGTTGTGGATGCACAACAATTTCCTGGTCGAGCGCAGCGGCAAGATGAGCAAGAGCTCGGGCGAGTTCCTGCGCCTGCAGCTGCTGATCGACAAGGGCTACCACCCGCTCGCCTACCGCATGATGTGCCTGCAGGCGCACTACCGCAGCGAACTGGAGTTTTCGTGGGAGGGGCTCGGCGCCGCGCTGGTCCGGCTCAAGCGGCTGGTCATGGCCGTGGCGACGCTGCGCGGTCAGACCGCGCCGGCGGCAGGGTGGAGCCCGCGCTTCGCACCGTTCGTCGAGCGCTTCACCGCCGCCGTGAGCGACGATCTCAACACGCCGGTCGCGCTGACCGTGCTCGAGGAGGTGGCCGCGCTCAAGAAGGTCGATCCCGCCGAGAAGCTTGCCGTGCTCGCGGCGATGGACGCCGTGCTCGGGCTTGACCTGCTCGCACTCGACCGGGCCATGCTGCGCCTGCGCCCTGCCACCACGACGATCGACGAGGCGGCAATCGCCGCAGCCCTGCAGCGCCGCGCCGCGGCGCGCGCCGCCAAGGACTTCGCCGCCTCGGACGCCCTGCGCGACGAACTGGCGGCGCAGGGCGTCGAGGTGATGGACGGCGATCCGCTCGGCTGGGACTGGCGGCTCTAGCGCCGTTCAAGCCGCCATCCGGGCAGCGCGCGGCCTCACGCCTCGGCCAGCAACAGCAGCTCGCAGGTCACCACCAGCATGGGGGTGGGGAGGGCACGCTGCTCCGCTGCGATGATCGCGGTATCGGCCACGATCTGGCCCGGGATGGCGAACTCGTGATCGGGCAGCGCGGCGATCAGATCCTCGCCCCGTGCGATCGCGGCCAGCCCGGTGAAAGCCAGGGTGAAGCGGTGGCGCGATCCGGCGAAGGTCGCGCTGGCCCAGGCGTGCTCGCTGTGCAGCTGCAGCTCGGCTGTGCCCCCGGCCAGTTCGTTGAGCGCGCGCAGAAGATGAAGCCAGGGGCCGGGGCGGACCCGACTGCCCGGAATGCGACAGCCCGGCGGGCGGCGGGCCAGGTCAGCCGGCATGGTGCGACCGTCGATACATGTTCATGAAATGTTCCACCCGTCTTTCCGTGCCGGGGCGGGGCGTCCGGCCGTTGCGCAGGTCCTGGACGAAGCGCGGGTCATGGGTGGCGAGGCGACCGAACCGGGTCCAGGGCATCCCGGTTTCGCGGAGAAAGTGTTCGATGCGGGCGATCAGCATGGGTGGGGTTTCCGGATCTGCGACTCACGAGGGGAGCGACCGGTTCCCTGCATCCCGCGCGAAATCCTACTTGTCTAGGAAAAATACATCATGTAGGACGCGGCGATGGATGATCGCGATCCCCGTGCCCGCCTGCTCGCCCTGGCTGCCCAGCGCGGTGTCAGTCTAGCCGCGCTGTCGGGCCTGATCGGCCGGAATCCCACCTATCTTCAGCAGTTCGTGCGCAAGGGCAGTCCGCGCAAGCTCGAGGAGGAGGATCGCCGCCGGCTGGCCGAGTTCCTTGGTGCCAGCGAGGCCGAACTGGGCGGTCCTGCGTATTTTTCCCATGGCGTGACGCGCGGTAGCGTGCGCGGGCCGGGTGGCTGGATCGACGTGCCTCGGCTCGACATTGCCGCCTCGGCCGGGCCGGGTGCCTTCGGCGGCGAGGACGCCGCGATCGGTACCTTCCGCTTCTCGGCGCGCTGGTTGCGCGAACAGGGCTTCGATGCCGCGCGGCTCAGCGCGATCCGCGTCGCCGGCGATTCGATGGAGCCACTGCTGCGCGATGGTGACGAGATCCTTGTCGACACCACCCCCGGTCCGCTGCGCGACGGCGTCCACGTGGTCCGCATCGAGGAGGCGCTGCTGGTCAAGCGGGTGCAGACCGGGGTGCCCGGGCAGATCGTGCTCGAAAGCCAGAACCCGGCCTATCGCCCGATCGTGCTCAAGCCGGGAGAGGTCGAGGTGATCGGCCGCGTGGTGTGGAAGAGCGGGCGGCTTTAGGCGGCGTTGCCGCGCTGTCGGAGAAGGGCGTCATCCCAGCGAAGGCTGGGACCTCTGGCGACCGGGTACGACCTTCTGCTGCGCAATCCGGTTGGAGGTCCCAGCCTTCGCCGGGATGACGGGGTGTTCGCGTCGCTGCACGGTTCGTTGCACCCGCACCCCCATTGATTCCCGCCCGTTCAACCCCCATCAGCAGCCCATGACCGACACCCTGCCCCTGCGCGCCGCGATCGTTCCCGTCACCGCCTTCGAGCAGAACTGCTCGCTGCTGTGGTGCACCCGCACGATGGAAGGGGTGCTGGTCGATCCGGGCGGCGATCTGCCCCGGCTCAGGCAGGCGATCGAGAAGGCCGGGATCACGGTGGTCAAGCTGCTGGTGACCCACGGCCACATGGACCATTGCGGCATGGCCGGCGTGTTCGCCGCCGAGCTGGGCGTACCGATCGAGGGGCCCCATCCCGACGACGCGTTCTGGATCGACCAGCTCGACACCGCCGGGGCGCACTACGGCGTCGAAGGGCATCCCTTCGTCCCCGATCGCTGGCTGCACGACGGCGATACCGTGCAGTTCGGCGAGGTCACGCTCGACGTGATCCACTGCCCCGGCCACACTCCCGGCCACGTGGTGTTCCATCACGCGCCCTCGAACCTCGCCGTGGTCGGCGACGTCCTGTTCGCCGGTTCGATCGGCCGCACGGACTTTCCCCGGGGCAACCATGCCGACCTGATCGCCTCGATCACCGAAAAGCTCTGGCCGCTGGGCGACGAGACGCTGTTCATTCCCGGTCATGGCGGGACCAGCACCTTCGGGCGCGAGCGGCAGACCAACCCCTTCGTCGCCGACCAGCGCTTCGGCTGAGCGCGGACGGCGCGGCGCGATGGGCAAGGTGCTGCGCCTCGTGCCCTACCGGGCCGACTGGACCGAACGCTATCGCGCCATCGCCGACCGGCTCGCCCCGGTCATCCCGGCGGGCGCCGCGCTGCACCACATCGGATCGACCGCGATCCCGGGGATGGCCGCCAAGGATGTCATCGACCTGCAGCTGACGGTCGACCGGCTCGGCGACCTCGCCGCGGACCGGCTGGCCGGGCTGGGCTTCGTTGCGCGGCCGGGGCGGGTCGATCACGTCCCCGCGGGTGCGGGGTGCGACGCGGCCGACTGCGCCAAGCTCTACTTCACCCTGGCCGCCCCTGCCGCGCATCTCCACGTGCGCGAACGCGGCCGGTCGAACCAGCGCTATGCCTTGCTGTTCCGCGACTATCTGCGAGCTGACCCGGCCGCGGCGGCGGCCTACCAGGCGGTCAAGCTGGCGCTGATCGAGGCTACCGGCGGCGATCCGCTGGCCTATGGCGCGATCAAGGATCCGGTCTGCGATGGCATCATCGCCGCCGCCGAGCGGTGGGCGAGGTCCGTCGGCTGGCGCGTGCCGGACGCGGGGTGACCCGGCACGGCGGCGCTCAGAGCACCTGCAGCGCGATCAGCACCGCCACCACGGCCAGGCCCAGCGCGGCGAGATAGGCGGTCAGCGTGCCGACCGCGCGCCCCCAGGTGAGCTTGCCGTCCATGCCGATCGCGTGGACCACGCGCCCCAGCATGAAGGCCGCGCCGAGCGGCGCCAGCCAGATCCCGCCCTTGCCCGTGGCCTCGACCAGCCCGAACAGGATCAGCAGCAAGGGGGTGTTCTCGATGAAGTTGGCCTGAGCTCGCATCCGCCGCAGGATCGCCTCATGGCCGCCGTCGCCCACTGACACCTTGAGTGCGTGGCGCAACTGGCCGATCCGCAGGCCGAGCCAGAAGTTGATCACGGCGGCAGCCGCGGCCAGGCACAGGGTGGTCTGCAGGATCATCGTCGGTTCCCTCCGGTCATTTGCCCCCCGCTAGCCCGGCGATGCTTGCAACGCACGCCAAAATCGCTATAGGCGCGCCTTCGCTCCGCCGGCCCGTGGGCCTGGTGGTCATTGCCAGACTTTAGATTTGCAGGAACAGGTGCCGAGATGGCTGTCCCCAAGAGAAAAACGAGCCCGTCCCGCCGGGGCATGCGCCGCAGCCACGACGCGCTGAAGCCGGAAGCCTTCCACGAATGCTCGAACTGTGGTGAACTGAAGCGGCCGCACAATCTGTGCCCGGCCTGCGGTCACTACAACGGTCGCGAGATCATTGCCGTCGGCGCCTGATCGCCGATAACGAGAGGTTTGGGGGGATGAGCCTGCCGCGTATCGCGATCGATGCGATGGGCGGGGACGTGGGCGTGCGCGTGATGATCGAGGGCGCCGCGCTGGCGCGTCGCCGTCACGAACGCTTCCAGTTCCTGCTGGTGGGCGACGAGGCGCGGATCGTTGCGGCTCTGGAAAACCACCCAAACCTGCGCGCCGCTTCCGAGGTGCTGCACGCGCCGGACGTGATCAGCGGCGAGGACAAGCCCAGCCAGGCGCTGCGCCGGGCAAAGACCACCTCGATGGGCATGGCGGTCGATGCCGTGAAGCAGGGCGCCGCCGGCGCCGCGGTCAGCGCCGGAAACACCGGGGCGCTGATGGCGATCAGCAAGCTGGCGCTGCGGACCCTGCCGGGCATTGACCGGCCGGCGCTGGCCGCCCTGCTGCCCACGCTGGGCGCCAACGATCTGGTGATGCTCGATCTCGGCGCGAACACAGAGTGCGATGCCCGCAACCTGGTGCAGTTCGCGATCATGGGCGCGGCCTATTCGCGCATCGTCACCGGGCTGGAGGCGCCGCGCGTGCGCCTGCTCAACATCGGCACCGAGGAAATCAAGGGCACCGACGCATTGCGCGTCGCCGCCAACGAGCTCAAGGCCGCCTCGGCCGAGCTGGCGATGTCGTTCGAGAACTTCATCGAGGCCGACAAGATCAACCGCGGCGAGGTCGACGTCGTCGTGACCGACGGGTTCTCGGGCAACATCGCGCTCAAGGCGGTGGAGGGGACCGCGCGGTTCGTCGCCGATCTGCTGCGGCGCTCGTTCGCCAGTTCGCTGCGCTCGAAGATCGGTTTCCTGATTTCGCGGCCGGCGACCGAGCTGCTCAAGCACCATCTCGACCCCAACAATCACAACGGCGCGGTTTTCCTGGGCCTCAACGGCGTGGTGGTGAAGAGCCACGGCAGCGCCAATGCGCTGGGCGTGGCCAATGCGGTGGCCGTGGCGGCGCGCCTGCTGGAGGAAAACCTGACCCAGCGTATCGCCACCGACCTGACCCGGGTCGGTGCCGACAACCTGCGTCCCACTGGCCGGACCGCCGCCAAGAGCCGGGCGGCCGAATGATGGTGCAGCGCGCGGTTCTGATCGGCACGGGCTCGGCCTTGCCGGCGCGGCGGGTGACCAATGCCGAGCTGGCCGAGCGGGTTGATACCACCGACGAGTGGATCGTCGAGCGCACCGGGATCCGGCAGCGCTACATCGCCGCCGAGGGCGAAACCACCTCGACCCTCGCCATCGCCGCGGCCCGCGCCGCGCTGGCCGCGGCCGGGGTGGAAGGGCCGTCGATCGACCTGATCGTGCTGGCCACGGCCACGCCCGACCAGACCTTCCCGGCCACGGCCACGATCGTGCAGGATGCACTCGGTGCCAACGGGGGCATGGCCTTTGATGTCGCCGCGGTCTGCTCGGGTTTCCTCTATGCGCTCGGCGTGGCGGATTCGATGCTCCGCTCGGGCATGGCGCGGCGCGCGCTGGTGATCGGCGCTGAAACCTTCTCGCGCATCCTCGACTGGGAGGACCGGACCACCTGCGTCCTGTTCGGCGATGGCGCCGGCGCGATCGTGCTGGAAGCGCGTGAGAGTGATGCGGCGGATGCGCCGGGCGTCCTGGCGACGCGGCTCCATGCTGATGGTGCCCACAACCAGTTGCTCTACGTTGACGGTGGCGTTTCCACCACCGGAACGGTCGGCAAGCTGCGGATGAAGGGCAAGGAGGTGTTCAAGCACGCGGTCACCAACCTGTCCGAGGTGCTGCGCGAGGTCCTGGCCGACACCGGGGTCAGCGCCGAGCAGCTCGACTGGGTCGTGCCGCACCAGGCCAACCAGCGCATTCTGGACGGCACGGCGAAGAAACTGGGCCTGCCCCCCGAAAAGGTGGTGGTGACGGTCGATCGCCACGCCAACACCTCGGCCGCATCGGTCCCGCTCGCGCTCGACACGGCGGTACGCGACGGGCGTATCCAGCCCGGTCAGCTGGTCATGCTCGAGGCGATGGGCGGCGGGTTCACCTGGGGCGCCAGCCTGATCCGGATCTAGCCGCGGGGGCGGCCCCAGCTCGGCGGCAACGTCCCGCCACGGCACGGACCAGCCCGACCGATTGCCTTTGTCGGCGCAGCTTGTAAGACTTTGCACGGGAATCAGGGTCTCTGCATGCACGCGGGAGTGGGAACAGACATGCGTTCCGTCAGTACGCTTACCCGGGCCGACCTGGCCGAGGCGATCAATCGCCGGCTTGGCTTCTCCCGGTCCGAATCGCTTGACCTGGTCGAATCGATCCTGCGTCAAATGTGCGACGCCCTCGCCGAGGGCGAGAACGTGAAGATCTCCGGCTTCGGTACCTTCCTCCTGCGCGACAAGGCCGAGCGGGTCGGGCGCAATCCCAAGACCGGGATCGAGGTACCGATCACGCCGCGCCGCGTCGTCACGTTCCGCGCCAGCCAGATGCTCAAGGACCAGATCGCCGCGGCCTGAGGCCGGGGCGAAGGGACCCGCCGGTGACCGCGGCTGCCTCGCCTCCGCCGCTCACCCCTCCGGTCTGGGGGGACGGCAAAGCGCCGGCGGCGCTGCGCACGATCGGTGAGGTCGCGCAGGCGCTTGGCATCCGCCAGCACGTCCTGCGCTACTGGGAAGACCAGTTCCCCCTGCTCAGCCCGCTCAAGCGCAGCGGCGGCCGGCGTTACTACCGCCCCGAGGATGTCGCGCTGGTCCAGCGGATCGACCAGCTGGTTCACCGCGAGGGCTATACCCTGCGCGGCGCGCGCGGCGTGCTGGAGGGAGAGCGGGGCCAGGCCCCTTCGGCGTTGGGCGCGTCGGCCCCGACTGCCGCGCTGCCCGCCGCGCTGCCGGACCCCGCTGGCACACCGGGCGACCTGCGCGCCGAGCTTGCCAGGTTGCGTGCCCGGCTGGCCGCTGCGCTGGAGGCGTAGGCCGTCTTCAGCGCTGGATAAGGGCGCTGTTGCAGCGGCAGAGCTGCTGCCGCCGGCGCCGCAGCCTCCGCGCGGCCACGCCGGTCAGAAGCCGTCGTCGTCGTGCGACGGGCCCAGCGCCGGATCGAGATCACGCGGGCGGATCAGGTGGACCAGCTTGCCGCAGCCATCGTCCAGATCGGCCCAGCGGTCGATCGCCAGCTCGAGCACGGCATAGGTCGCGGTGGGGAACTTCTCCTCCACCAGGGCGCGCAGCGGGCAAGTTCCGTCGTCGGGGACCAGGTCGAAGATCAGATCCTCCAGCCCGGGGTTGTGCCCGACCAGCAGCGCGCTGGCATTGGCGTCCGGCAGCTCGCGCAGCACGTCGGCGAGGTTGTGCGAGCTGGCGAGGTAGAGCCGGCGGTCCCATTCGACCGGCACGCTCTGCCCGGCGGCCTGCGCTGCCAGTTCGATCGTCTCGGCCGCGCGAACCGCGGGTGACGAGAGGACGCGCTGCCAGCGTACCCCGTGTCCGGCGATATGGCGGCCCATCACCGCGGCGCCCTTGCGCCCGCGGGCGTTGAGCGGCCGGTCGAAATCGCGCGCGCGGGCATCGTGCCAGTCGGACTTGGCATGGCGGAACAGGCCGAGAAGTTTCATTGCGCGCTCGCAGGTCCGTGGTCTGGTCGGGTCAGGCCCCGTCGGGGAGGGCCGGGGATTCGGCCTGTCCCGCAGGAACACGCCCGGCCACCCGTTGTAAAGCCTCGGCCAGCGTCACCCGGTGGACCGGGGTGCCGACCGGGAAGGCCCCCAGCAGCCGGCTGGGGAAGGCCGCCGAGAGCACGACGAAGTGGCCGTGATCGTCCTTGCTGCGGATCAGCCGGCCGAAGGCCTGGGCCAGGCGGGCCCGGATGATCCGGTCGTCATGGGCGGCCCCGCCACCGGCTGCGCGGCGTGCGCGGTGGAGGATCGAGGGCTTGGGCCAGGGTACCTGCTCCATCACCACCAGCCTCAGCGAATGGCCCGGCACGTCGACCCCGTCGCGCAGCGCATCGGTGCCGAGCAGGCTGGCGCGGGGATCGTCGCGGAAGATGTCGACGAGGGTGCCGGTATCGATCGGGTCGACGTGCTGGGCAAACAGCGGCAGCCCGCCGCGGGCCAGCCGGTCGGCGATGCGGCCGTAGACTGCGCGCAGTCGCTTGATCGCGGTGAACAACCCCAGCGCCCCGCCGCCCGACGCCTCGATCAGCCGGCCATAGGCGGCGGCGAGGGCGGACAGGTCGCCGCGTGGCACGTCGGTGACGATCAACACCTCGGCCTGGGCAGCATAGTCGAACGGGCTGTCGGCAGCCGACAGGCGCGGTGCGGATTCGAGGTAACCCGCACCCGAGCGGGCGATCGCCCCGGCCCAGTCGCCGCCGTCCTGGCCTCCGTCGCGCAGCGTCGCACTGGTCAGCATCACCCCGTGCGCCGGCTCCAGCACGGTGCGGGCGAAGGGCTTCATCGGATCAAGATAGCGCCGGTGCAGCCCGATGTCGTATTCGCGCGCCTCGGCCCGGTCGACCGCGAGCCAGTCGACGAATTCCGGATCGGTCGGCCCGCCGAGCCGCTCGAGCATCGCCTCCCAGGCCCCGATCAGGTCGACCCGCCAGGCCAGCGACTGGCGGGCGCCCTCGATCCGCGCGCGGCCCGGCCCATCGAGCCAGTCGGGCGGATCGGCCAGCACGGCCTCCAGCCTCAGCCCCAGCCGCAGCAGCGGCCGGCGCAGCGCGGCCAGCGCGGTCTGGGCGGCGGCGGCCAGCTCGATGAACGGGCCGGGGAGCTGCGCCGCCTCGGTTTCAAGCCCATAGCCGGCCTCCTGCCCGCCGCTCTCGTCGCGGGCATAGACCACCGCGTGGACCCCGCCGAGCAGCTCCTCGAGCGGGCCGGACGGCGCGCCCTCGGCGAGCCGCTGCAGCCAGCCGTCGCCGGGTAGGGCCTCGGCCGCCTCGCGCGCGGCGGTGATCGCGGCGGCGCCCTCCTCGTCATAGCTGGCGATGTCGGCCAGCCGCGCCGACAGCCCGCGCCGCCGCCCCTTGGCGCCGCGCTCGGGCCCGATCACCCAGCGCCGCAGCTCGATCGCCTCGCTGCCGGTGAGCGCGGCGGCGAAGGTCGAATCGGCCGCCTCGAACACGTGGTGGCCTTCGTCGAACACGATCCGGGTCGGGCGCTGGGCGTGGTCGCGCCCTCGCGCGGCGTTGACCATCACCAGCGCATGGTTGGCGATGACCAGATCGGCCTGGGCGCTGGCCCGCGCCGCGCGTTCGATGAAGCATTTCCGGTAGTGCGGGCAGCCGGCATAGACACATTCGCCGCGCCGGTCGGTCAGCGAGGTGATCGCGCGCTGGCGGAACAGGGTGCCAAGCCAGCCGGGCAGGTCGCCGCCGATCATGTCGCCGTCCTGCGAATAGGCCGCCCAGCGCGCCACCAGCTGCGCGAGGATCGCCGCGCGCCCGCCGAAGCCGCCCTGCAGCGCGTCTTCGAGGTTGAGCAGGCACAGGTAGTTCTCGCGGCCCTTGCGCACCACCACCGGGAGCGAGCCGTCGCCGCGCCGGGCCGGCCAGGCGCGGCGGCTCTCGTGGCGCAACTGGCGTTGCAGCGCCTTGGTATAGGTCGAGACCCAGACCGTGCCGCCGCTCTGCTCGGCCCACAGCGAGGCCGGGGCGAGATAGCCAAGCGTCTTGCCCGTGCCGGTCCCGGCCTGGGCCAGCAGCAGGTGCGGCAGGCCTTCGCGCGGGCGCGGCGCGAAGGTGTGGGCCGCCTCGATCGCATAGGCCCGCTGCGCCGGGCGCGGTTCGGCCTGGGCCCCGGTCAGCGCCGCGAGCCGGGCCGCCACGGCCTCGGGTTCGAGCGCCACCTGGCGCGGCTGCGGCCGTTCGGGGGTCTCGTCCCATTCGGGCAGGCGGGCGAACAGCCAGCGCTCGGCCCGCGCCGGCTTGCGCACGTGTTGCAGCAGCAGCCCGGCCCAGGGCCAGCGCATCTTCTGCAGCGCCTGGAGCTGGGTCCAGGCGCCCTCGCGCTCGGCCCAGTCCTCGCCCGCGCAGGTGGACAGCAGCGCGCCCGCGGCCTGCTGCAGCAGCGCGGGCACGTCCTCGTCGCCCAGCGGCGGATCGAGCGCCAGCACTGCGGCCAGCCCCTTGGGGGTGGGCACCACGAAGCGCGCCGGATGGACGAAGGCGAACAGCTCGAGCAGGTCGAGCCCGGAGAGGTCGGGATAGCCCAGCCGGCTTGCCACCAGCGGCGCGTTGAGCAGCAGCAGCGGGGTGTCGGCGGCGGCGGTGATCGCCTCGCCCTTGCCGACCCCCCTGGTCTCCATCGCGGGGGTGCGCTCCGCGTCGCGCAGCCAGCATCCGCCATGGCTGGCATGGAGGGCAGGGAGGTCAAGCGCGGCCATGGTCGGGACATGGCGAGCGCGGAACGAAAAGTAAACATGGCCAGCGGGGTTTTCGTCCGGCGGTGGCGTCCGACCTTCCGCCGTCTTGCACCAGAACACCGGAGAGGACAGCCGATATCAGCGGCAGGCACCGGAGCCGGGGCAGGGGACAACCCGCCCCATCACCCGCCACGCGGCTTGTCCGCGCGCCGCGCGCGGCATAGCCTGTGCCACATGACTGACATCCCCAAGGTCTGGCTCACCGCTGACCAGCTGCTGGCCGATTCCTTCCGGCTCGGCCAGCAGGTGCTCGCCGCCGGCTTCGTGCCGACACACATCGTCGGGATCTGGCGGGGCGGGGCGCCGGTGGGCATCGCGGTCCAGGAGCTGCTGGAGTATCGCGGGGTGGCCTGCGATCACATCGCGATCCGCACGGCCTCCTATACCGGGATCGACCGCCAGGATGCGGCGGTGCGGGTCTATGCGCTGGGCTATCTGGTCGACAGGCTGGGCGCCGATGACCGGCTGCTGATCGTCGACGACGTGTTCGATTCCGGACGCTCGGTTGCGGCCGTGCTGCGCGAGCTGGCGGCGCGCTGCCGTGCGAACATGCCGGCCGAGGTGCGCATCGCCACCGTCTACTGGAAGCCGGCGCGTAATCGCACGGCGCTGAAGCCGGACTTCTATCTGCACCAGACCGATGACTGGCTGGTCTTCCCGCACGAGCTGTGCGGGCTGAGCGAGGAGGAGATCCGGCGCCACAAGCCGCAGGCCGGCGTGATCCTGGGGGAGGCCTGAACCAGGCCCCCGCAGCAGGGTCATTGGTAGGTGACGGTGACCGTATAGCTGCCGGTATAGGCGCCGGCGGCCTGGCCCGCCGCGACGGTCAGCGTCCCGCCGACCCGCAGCGCGAAAGAGCCTGCCGCGCTGAGCGTGCCGGTGGCCGGCACCGAGAGCGCAAGAGCCATCGTCGCCGGGGTCGGCCCGCTGGTGCGGACAGTGTTGCCCGTCGAAGTGGCGATGGTGAAGGTGCGCGAACCGCTGCCCAGGACCGTGAAGGCATCGGCCGTCACGGTGCCGCCGGTGACCAGCCCGACATCGCCGGTGACCGAGGCGGTGCCGGCCTGGCTGACCGAGACGGTGCCGCCGGTGCCCGCGGTGAAGGCGCCGAAGTTGATCGCCGCGCCCGGGGCATGAATGATCTGCAAAGGGGCGATCACGGTGGCATTGGCCGTGCCGGTGGCCGTGGCAGTGTTGCCGGTGGCGGCAAGGGCCGGGCTGGCCAGCAGCAGGAGCCCGAGCGGAGCGATGCCGAGCCGGAGAAAGGTGGACATGGTTTCGATCCCGTTGTCGTTGCCTGTGCCCGGAGCCGGAGGCCGGCTGCGGTGCAGGCTGCCGACCTAAGGAAAAAGGGTTAACGTCAGGCTAAGGACGATACCGTAGCGGGAAAGTGCGTATTAGGCCGGGTCACGTCTCGACGTCCCGTCCGCTCCCGATTGACGGCAACGGGCCATGCCCCATCATCGTCCCGACATTCCTGCGCCTTGGCCCTGGGTCTGGCACCAGCTGGATCCCGGGTCAGGCCCGTTCCCCGCGCCGTGTCCTACTCCCGCCACGGGGGCTATACCGGGCAGATGCGCTGCACCGCCGCCCTGCCAGTCCATCCGCCCGCCCGGCCCGGTGCGAGTGGTGCCTGCGCGGTTGACATGGTCCTCCTTGGACCCTGTCAACCGTGTCAACCTGGCAAGGTTCACGCTCACTTTCCTGAACGAACCGCAGTCCCTGCTTGCGCCCCGGCGCGCCATCCGCAAAAGGCCGCTGCATGACCGACGCCGTATCGCCCTCGCCCGAACTGCCCGCTGATCTGCTCGCCGCCGCCCAGGTGTCCAAGGCCTGGCCGTTCGAGGAGGCGCGCAAGCTGCTCAAGCGCTATCCACAAGGGAAAGTGGGGGCGCCGGTGCTGTTCGAAACCGGCTATGGTCCTTCGGGCCTGCCGCATATCGGCACCTTCCAGGAGGTGCTGCGCACCACGCTGGTGCGCCGCGCGTACGAAGTCCTCACCGGTGGCGCCCCGACGCGCCTGGTCGCGTTCTCGGACGATATGGACGGGCTGCGCAAGGTGCCCGACAACGTGCCCAACCCGGGCCTGCTCGCCGCGCACCTCGGCCATCCGCTCAGCCGCATTCCCGATCCGTTCGGCCGCTATGAGAGCTTCGCGCACCACAACAACGCCATGCTGCGCGAGTTCCTTGACCGGTTCGGCTTCGACTATGAATTCGTCTCGGCCTCGGACCGCTACAACTCGGGCGCCTTCGACCAGGCGCTGCGCGGCGTGTTGCGCCAGTACCAGGCGATCATGGACATCATGCTGCCCACCCTGCGCGAGGAGCGCCGCCAGACCTATTCGCCGGTCCTGCCGATCTCGGCGAAGACCGGCCAGGTGCTGCAGGTGCCGGTGACCGTGGTCGATGCCGAGGCCGGGATCGTGCGCTTCCACGATTGCGGCGAGGAGGTCGAGCAGTCGATTCTCGGCGGCCGGGCCAAGCTGCAGTGGAAGGTCGACTGGGCGATGCGCTGGGTCGCGCTGGGCGTCGATTACGAAATGTGCGGCAAGGACCTGACCGACAGCGTCACCCAGTCGGGCAAGATCGCCCGGGTGCTCGGCGGGCAGCGGCCCGAGGGCCTGATCTACGAGCTGTTCCTCGACGAGAAGGGTGAGAAGATCTCGAAGTCGAAGGGCAACGGGCTGACCATCGAGCAGTGGCTCACCTATGGCAGCGAGGAAAGCCTGGGCTTCTACCTGTTCCGCGAGCCCAAGAGCGCCAAGCAGCTCCACGTCGGGATCATCCCCCGCGCAGTCGACGAATACTGGCAGTTCCGCGAGAAGATCCCGGCCCAGCCGGTCGAACAGCAGCTCGGCAACCCGGTGTGGCACCTGCTGCGGGCCAATGGGGCGCCAGAAGGCGAGGGCGATGCGCTGCCGGTGACCTATGGCCTGCTGCTCAACCTGGTGGGCGTGCTGGGTGCCGGGGCAACGCGTCAGCAGGTCTGGTCCTACCTCGGCAACTATGTCGCGGACGCCGATCCGGCGGCACACCCCGCGCTGGACGCGCTGGTTGGCAAGGCGCTGGCCTATAATCGCGACTTCATCGCGCCCACGCTGCAGCGGCGCAAGCCCGATGCCGGCGAGGCGGCCGCGCTGGCCGCGCTGGACGAGGAGCTGGCGGCGATGGACGAGGGGGCGACGGCGGAGGAGCTGCAGAACCTGGTCTATGAGATCGGCAAGGACCCGCACTTCGGGTTCGAGCAGCTGCGCGACTGGTTCAAGGCGCTCTACGAGACGCTGCTCGGCTCCAGCCAGGGGCCGCGCATGGGCAGCTTCATCGCGCTCTATGGGGTGACCAATACCCGCAAGCTGATCGCCGAGGCGCTGGGGTGAGGCGTGTTCTGGCCGGGCTGGCGCTGATTGCCGCGCTGGCTGCGGGCGGGGAGGCGGTCGCCCGCTCGATCCTGTTCGTCGGCAACAGCTTCACCTACGGTTTCGGCACGCCGATCCGGCGCTTCCATCCCGAGCGGGTGGTCGATCTCAACCGCGAGGGGGTGGGCGGCGTCCCGGCGCTGTTCCGCACCTTTGCCGACCAGGCCGGCGGCGGCTGGGAGGTCAGCCTCGAGACCGCCGGCGGGCAGGATCTTGCCTTCCATCTCGAGCAGCGCGCGCCCCTGATCGAGCGGCCGTGGGACGTGGTCGTGCTGCAGGGTCATTCGGTGCTCGATCCGCTCCGGCCGGGCGATCCGGCGCGTCATGTCGCCGCGGCGCGGGGGCTGGCCGATCTGGTCGCCCGCGCCAATCCGCGGGTGCGGGTCTATCTCGTGTCCACCTGGCCGCGCGCCGATCTGGCGTGGCAGCCGGGCAGCCCGTGGTCGGGCAAGCCGCTCGCCGCCCTGCCCGAGACGGTGGATGCGGCCAACCGCCTGGCCGTCGCCGGGCGCCCCGCGATGGCTCCGCCGGTGCCGGTCGGACAGGCCTGGCTGCGCGCGATCGAGCAGGATCTGGCCGATCCCAACCCCTATGACGGGGTAGCCTATGGCCAGGTCAACCTGTGGACCTGGGACAGCTACCACGCCAGCACCGAGGGCTACTACCTCGAGGCGCTGGTCCTGTTCGGCGCGATCACCGGGATCGACCCGCGCAGCCTCGGCCCGGCCGAGCGGGCGGCGGACGAACTGGGAATGAACCCCGCGGTGACCGTGCGGTTGCAGCAGGCCGCGGCCTCGGCGCTGGGACTGCCGCCACCGCCTGGCGGGGTGCCGCTGCGCAAGGTTCCCGAGCCACCGCGGAAACCGGCCGGATAGGGCGTCCGGGCAGATCAGGACGGCCGGTTGCGCCCCACACCCGTCATCCCAGCGAAGGCTGGGATCTCTGGCCTTGCCGCGGAAGATGCCAGCCTGCGCTGGCATGACGGGATGGAGGGGAGGGCCTAAGTGGGCTCGGCGGGTTGCGCCGGATACCCGTCATCCCAGCGAAGGCTGGGATCTCTCGCCCCGCCGTGGACGATGCCAGCCTGCGCTGGCAGGGCGATGGCTATGGCTTTGGCCAGTCTCCGAGCGACAGCCCCGTCCACCCCAACAATCCACGTCCGCTCCCGGCGCGAGTCGCTCGCAGCCGCGCTCCCCAACATGGCGACGCGGCCGAGCTGCACCGGACAGCCGACCTGTCCTACCGCGCTGCGCTCAGGCATGCTGCTCCAAACCGTCCGGCCCGGCTCCGTGCCATTGCAAGGATCGTCATTTTGGAAGAGCCGGCGCGCCTGGTCCGCTGGGGGTCACCGTTGCGCGGCGATCCAGCGGTCAATCTTGGCCTCAAGCACCGACAGCGGCAGCGCGCCCGAGCCCAGCACCTGCTCATGGAAGGCACGGATGTCGAAGCGTTCGCCCAGCGCGGTGCGGGCCTTGTCGCGCAGCCGCAGGATGGTCAGCGCGCCGATCTTGTAGCCCAGCGCCTGACCGGGGATCGCGATGTAGCGTTCGACCTCGGCAGTGGCGTCGGTGCGTCCCATGCCCGAATTGGCCAGCATGTAGTCGATCGCCTGCTCGCGGCTCCAGCCCTTGGCATGCAGCCCGGTGTCGACCACCAGCCGCATCGCGCGCAGCATCTCGTCGTCCAACGTGCCCCAGTGTTGCATCGGGTCCTTGTAGAGGCCCATCGGATAGCCCAGCGTCTCGGCATAGAGCGCCCAGCCCTCGACATAGGCGTTGTTGCCGCCGAAGCGCTGGAAGTCGGGCAGGGTCGTATCCTCCTGCGCCAGGCTGATCTGGAAGTGGTGCCCCGGCGCGCCTTCGTGGAGGTAGAGCGTGGCGATTCCGGTCAGGAACCGGCTCGGCAGGTCATAGGCGTTGTAGAAGAAGGTGCCGGGGCGGCTGCCGTCGGCACTGCCCTGGTTGTAGCTGCCGCCCGCCTCGTACTTCTCGCGGTAGGCCGGATAGGGCTGGATCTCGAGCCGGGTACGGGGGACCCGGGCGAAGTATTGCGGGACCAGGGCATCGACCTGCCGGGCGACCCGGGCGAAGCCCTCGGCCAGTTCCTCGCGGCTGCGTGGATGGAACCGCGGATCGGTGCGGATCGTGTCGAAGAAGCTGCGCAGCGGACCGCTGAAGCCCAGCTCGCGCTGTACTCCGGCCATCTCCTGCTGGATCCGCGCCACCTCGGCAAGACCCAGCTGGTGGACCGCCTCGGGCTCGAGCGGAAGCGTTGTCTGGGCACGGATCAGCCGGCGATAAAGGTCGGCGCCGCCCTTCATCTGCCCAAGCCCCACCGCCTCGCGCGCCACGGGCAGGTACTCATCGGCGAGGAAGGCGCGCAGCCGGCGGTAGGCCGGATAGACCGTGGACTGGGCCATGGCGATGTAGGCTGCGCGCAGCGCCGCCCGCTCGCCCTCCGGCACCGTGGCAGGGAACTGCGCCACCGCCGAAGTGAAGGGCGATTGCTCGACCGGCTGGGCCAGCAGGGCGTCGATCTGGCTCAGCATGTTGCGCACGGTCAGGCGGGATTCGACCACCCCGCTCGCCATGCCCTCGCGGAAACGCAGGATCGCCTGGTCGAACACCTTGGCGATCGCGCCCTGCAGGGCCAGGTTGGCGCGGTAGTCGGCGGGGGTCTGGTATCTCAGCACCGCCCCGGCAGCCATCAGCGCGGGAAAGCCGGTGTGCAGCCCGTCGAAGTGGTTCATCGGCCGCACCGCCACGCGGGCCCGCACATCCGGCTGGAGCCACTCGAGCTGGTTGCGCCGGCTCCACGCAAAGGCATCGTAGGAGGTCTGCCGTTCGGGCGAGAGCGCGGCGCGGTCGATCCGGGCCAGCGCGGCGAGGCTCTGCTGGACCGAGGCGAGCTGGCGCCGCTCGAGCGTATCGGTGAAGATCAGGGCGAGCAGGCGGGGATCGACCGCCTCGCCGCGCAGCAGCTGCTCGAACGGCTCGAGTGCGCCCTCCCGGCGCGCGTCGTCGGCGAACAGGTCCATCAGCCGACGCTCGGCCGCGGCGCGGGCGGCTGCCGCGTCGACCGGGGGCCGGGTGGTTTGCGCTGGCGCGGCCCGCCCAGCCGTGCCCGTTCCGGTCAGGGCCAATCCTGTCGCGGCCAGCGCCAGCCCCGCGGCCGCGCCGCACCACTGCCGCTTGCTTGCCTTCAGCCCCATCGACGTGTCCGATACCATTTGGTGATGACGTATTTGACCCCCCGCACCACCGGATGCGCGGCATGCATCGTGTCCCAGTTGGGTGCGCCGTCAGGGGTGGCGTTGTTCCAGACCAGCAGTGCCCCCCGCTGCGGCGTGATGGACAGGCCGAGCCGGGTGAACTCGGTTACCCCGCCTTCCTCCACGGCGTTGAGGTAGGCCATGGCGGTCCAGCCCCGCTGCCCGCCGCGGCGTGCCTCCTGCGGCCAGTATTCCGCCAAAGTGGAGAACCAGTCGCAGTGTGCCTTGAACTCCTGCCCGGGGTGGTAGCGTTGGCCCTGGATCGCCTCGCCCCAGCTGGACTCCAGCCCGAGCAGGTCGTCGATTCGCCGCTCGATCATCCGGACGAAGGGATCGGCCGGGTCGACATCGCCCGAGTAGCTGGTGCGGGTCTCCGACTGGCGGGGCAGGTCGTAGACCATCGAAGGGCGGGCCGTGGCATCGACCAGGGCGATCATCCGGTCGCATTCGGCCGGATCGAGGAACTCGCCGAAGGCGAAGATCTCGGCGCGGTCGGTGGGCAGACGATAGGCCGCCGGATCGGCCGCCAGCCGTGCCCGCACCCGTTCGCCGCAGCGCACCAGCGCCGCCCGGTCGGCCAATGGCGCCGGCTTTTGGGGTCCGTCCTCGCTGCGGCTCTCGGCATACGACATGGTGGCCACCACGCTAGCCGACCCGGCGCACGGGGCAAGGCCCGCCCCGCAAAAAGGCGGGGGCCAGTCCCGGCCGGACCGGCCCCCGCGGCGCGATTACCAGAAGAAGTCGTAGATCACGTCGACCACTTGGCCGTCGTAGATGTTCACCATCAGCGCATCGTCGTAGTAGCGGATCCAGCGGTAGGGTCCGAAGGCCGGCGGCAGGCGGTACATCCACGGATCGTTGATCCAGTAGCGCGATCCGAAAAAGCCGTTGTCGATGATGATGCCGATCCCGAGGCGGCGGTAGGCATAGTTGCGGAATGGCGGGGTGTAGCGGCCGACCCGGTAGATCTCGCGGTGGCCATTGCGCCAGCTGCGCCAGTCGTAGCGGCGATCCTGCCGCCACTGGCGATCCCAGCCGCGCTCGCCGCGGCTCGACCAGCCTTCGCGGCGCGTGCTCCAGTCCGGCCGGTTGCTCCACCCGCGATCATTGTCCCAGCCGCGGTTGGGCGTGCCGTTCCAGTTGCGGTTGCGGTCGGAACGGGGCTGGTCGTCGCGCCCGTTCCAGCGCGGACCATCGCCCCGCCGACCGTCGCGGTCCTGACCGTTCCAGCCCTGACCGTTCCAGCCCTGACCGTTCCAGCCCTGACCGTTCCAACCCTGACCGTTCCAACCCTGCCGGTTGCCGCGTCGATCGTCATCGCGCTGCCGGTCACGATCCCGCCCGTCCCAATTCCGACCGTCCCAGTTCTGGCCGTTCCAGCGCTGGCCGTCCCAGCCCTGCTGGCGGGCTGCGTCGACCCGGCGAGCATCTGCGCCATAGGAGGGGTCGCGGCCGGGATCGACGTAGCCTGGGTTGCGGGGCGGCGGGGTGGCGACGCTGCCCATCCGCGGGCCGTTCCAGCCACGCTGCTGGCGCGCGCCCTCTGCGTCCATGCCACGCGGGGCTGCCGGGTTCCCCTGGCTCCGGTCGGGCGCGCCACCTCGATCCCAGCCGCGACCGCTCTCAGCCCGCAGTTCCGGACCGCGCTCCATCCGGTCCTGTGCCGTGGCCGCCGGGCCCGCGCCCAGCGCCGCCACTCCGGCCAGCAGGATGGCCAGCCCGTGCGACGATCTCCCGAAACCTGCGGCCATGGCCGTTCTCCCGTTCGTATGTCGCACCGTCTGCGACACCCGTGACGGTGGCTATCAGCGGTCCGCTGTCGCCAGTCTGAACTGGCTTGATAGCCTGCCGTTCAGGTTCGAGGCGATTTTTCTGACTGCGGAGCGGCCCGGTGCCGCTCCGCCCGGTCAGCGGGTCAGCTTCTTGTAGGCCAGCGCGGTCGGCCGGTCGGCGGCATCGCCGAGGCGGCGGCGCTTGTCCTCCTCGTAGGCGGCGAAGTTGCCTTCGAACCATTCGACGTGGCTGTTGCCCTCGAAGGCCAGGATATGGGTGGCGAGGCGATCGAGGAAGAAGCGATCATGGCTGATCACCACGGCGCAGCCCGCAAAGTTCTCGATCGCGTCCTCGAGCGCAGCGAGCGTCTCGACGTCGAGGTCGTTGGTCGGCTCGTCGAGCAGAAGCACGTTGCCACCGGCCTTGAGCATCTTGGCCATGTGCACGCGGTTGCGCTCACCGCCCGACAGTTTGCCGACGTTCTTCTGCTGGTCCGGACCCTTGAAGTTGAACGCCCCGACATAGGCGCGGGTCGACATGTCCTGCTTGTTGACCACCATGTAGTCGAGCCCGTCGGAGATCTCTTCCCAGACGTTGTTCTTGGGATTGAGCGCATCGCGGCTCTGATCGACATAGCCGAGGTGGACGGTCGAGCCGATCTCGATCGATCCGCTGTCAGGCTGCTCCTTGCCGGTGATGATCTTGAACAGAGTGGACTTGCCGGCGCCGTTCGGGCCGATCACGCCCACGATGCCGCCCGGCGGCAGGGTGAACGAGAGGTCCTCGAACAGCAGCTTGTCGCCATAGGCCTTCGAGATGTTCTTCACCTCGATCACCTTGCCGCCCAGCCGCTCGGGCACCTGGATGACGATCTGCGCCTTGCCCACCGGACGGTTGTCCTGAGCGTTCTGCAGCTCCTCGAACTTGCGGATGCGCGCCTTGGACTTGGTCTGGCGCGCGGCCGGGGTCTGGCGGATCCACTCGAGCTCGCGCTGGAGGGCCTTCTGCTTGCCGCTTTCCTCGCGGTCCTCCTGCTCGAGCCGCTTGGCCTTCTTCTCGAGATAGGTCGAATAGTTGCCTTCATAGGGGAAGTACTTCCCGCGATCGAGCTCGAGGATCCAGCCCACCACGTTGTCGAGGAAGTAGCGGTCGTGCGTGATCATCAGCACCGCGCCGGCATACTCCTTGAGGTGGTTCTCCAGCCACAGCACGCTTTCCGCGTCGAGGTGGTTGGTCGGCTCGTCGAGCAGCAGGATGTCCGGCTTCTGGATCAGCAGGCGGGTCAGCGCGATGCGGCGCTTCTCGCCGCCCGAGAGGTTCTCGACCGACCAGTCGCCCGGCGGGCAGCGCAGGGCCTCCATCGCGATCTCGAGCTGGTTGTCGAGCGTCCAGCCGTCAACCGCGTCGATCTTGCCCTGCAGGTCGCCCATTTCCTCCATCAGCGCGTCGAAATCGACGTCCTCCGGCGGGTCGGCCATGATGTTCGAGATCTCGTTGAAGCGGTCGACCAGATCGGCCGTTGCCCGCGCGCCGTCCTTGACGTTCTCGAGCACGGTCTTGCTCTTGTCGAGCTCGGGCTCCTGCGGGAGGTAGCCCACGGTGATGTTCTCGCCCGGCCAGGCCTCGCCAGTGAAATCGGTGTCGATCCCGCCCATGATCTTCATCAGGGTGGACTTGCCGGCGCCGTTGGGGCCGACGATGCCGATCTTGGCGCCCTGGTAGAACTGCAGGCTGATGTTGTTCAGCACCGGCTTGTTCGCACCGGGGAAGGTCTTGGTCATGCCCTTCATGACATAGGCGTACTGGGCGGCCATTGCGGGTCCTCTGGGGATTGGAAGCGAAACTCGGCCGTGCCTCTACAGGGCGGGCCAGCGGGCCGCAAGCGCGGCGGGGGCGCCGTGGCCGATCCGCGGCCGGATCATGGTGGGCGCTGACGGGCTCGAACCGCCGACCCTCTCGGTGTAAACGAGATGCTCTACCAACTGAGCTAAGCGCCCGCCCCCGGAAAGGTCGGTGGCCAGCGCCTATTGCCGAACGGCCGAGGCGTCAAGGCGGGCGCGGGCCCTGTGCGTCGGGTCTGGCTCTGCTATGCAGGGTCATGCCGCCCATTGACGACGCCCGCCGCCACGCTCCCGCCACCCTGCGCAACCGCGATCCGATCCTGGCGATCCTGAAGACGATCCTGCCGGAGCGCGGCACCGTGCTCGAGGTGGCGAGCGGGAGCGGCGAGCATATCGTCCATTTCGCGCGCCACCTGCCGCACCTGGCCTGGCAGCCGTCCGACCCCACAGCCGAGGCGCGCGCCTCGATCGCCGCCTGGCTGGCGGCCGAGCGTCTGGCCAATGTCGCGCCCCCGCTCGCGCTGGATGCGGCCGCGACCGACTGGCCGGTGGTGGACGTCGACGCGATGGTCTGCATCAACATGGTGCACATCAGCCCGTGGCCCGCGACGCTGGGCCTGTTCGCCGGGGCGGAGCGCCTGTTGCCGCCGGGGGCGCCGCTGTACCTCTACGGGCCGTACATCGTGACCGGACAGCCACTCGCGCCCAGCAACGCCGCATTCGACCGCGACCTGCGCGAGCGCGATCCCGCCTGGGGACTTCGCATGCTGGACGACGTGCTCGCCGCCGCCGCGCAGGCCGGCTTGGCGCTCGACCGGATCGACGAGATGCCGGCAAACAACCTCTCGGTCACCTTGCGGCGCAGGTTGTTCTAGCGACAGACAGCACAGATCCGGGCCGCGAGGCGTGATAGCGATGGGGTTCAGCGCGTCGGGTCTGGCCGCGCCAGCAATCGTCCGAAGATCCACCAGCTCCCCACGGCGTAGAGCGCAAGATTGATGATAGCGAAACTGGTCCAGAAGCGGACCGGTTCGAAGGCCGGGGCGATGCCGAAGCGGTCATTGACGAGGACCTGGCTCACCCCGGCCATCAGCAGCCCCAGCCAGCTGTAGGCCATCTGGACCTTGTGGGCCTTGAGGTCGGCCGGCTGGCGATCGCGCAGCCAGCGGCGCAGCGCCAGCATGCCGGTGCCGAGCGAATAGAGGCTGACCAGCGCGAGGACATGGAACGGTGACAGCGCCAGGGTGCGCTTGCTGCCCGGGACAAAGGTGGCGAGGGCCGCCAGGTTGCACACCAGCATGGCCGGAACGTAGATCCGGCCGGCGAGAGCGTGGCCCGGCGTCCCTTGCGGCGCGACCAGTTGATAGAATCCGAGGGGCAGGGCCAGCAGGGCGGCGGCAAGATGGGCCAGCAGCAACGGTGGCAGATTGGCAAGCATGGGGGCTCCTTTCGGTTGGCGATGACCGGTCGGTGACCCAGCCTGCCGGCTTGCCTCAAGGCCGCTTTCGCCTAAGCTCCCGTTGTCTTCGCCAACCCTGTCGCTGCCGGATTGACGCTTCGTGGAATCGACCCTGCGCCTCGACCCTGCTGCCGCGCCGCCGTTGCGGCCCCAGCTTGCCATCACCCTTTTCGCGATTCTGGCTGCGGTGCTCGCCGGGCCGTTCCGCACCCACGACCTGGCGCTGCCCAGCCGTCTGGTGTTCTGGCTTGTGCTGATCGGGTGGAACAGCGTCAAGTGGTGGCTGTGGTATGGCTGGACCGGAGCCCGGATCGGGAGCCGGCGCGGCGCCGTGCTGGTGGCGGTCTCGGGCGCGCTGCTACTCAACGCCACGCTGCCGCTCGAGATCGACCTGATGTATCGCGCGATCGGCCAGCCGAAGGCCATGCCCTGGGCCGGTCTCTATCTTTCGGCGCTGGTCATCGCGGCGGGAATCGCGGTGCTCGTCGCGCTGCTGTCACCGGTCCGGCCCGGCGCCGGCACCGGGGTGGTGGCGCCGAGCGGCCCTGGCCTGCTGGCGGCCAAGGCCGGCCTGCCCGATCTGCGCGGCCTGCTGGCCGTGACCGCCGAGGACCACTACCTGCGGCTGCACCTGGCCGATGGCAGCCGGCCGCTGGTGCTGTTCCGCTTCGGCGACGCGTTGGCCGAACTGGCCGCGCTCGACGGCTGCCAGGTGCATCGCGGCGCATGGATCGCGGATGGGGCGGTGGCGGAAGCCCGGCGTCAGGGCCGGCGCTGGATGCTCTGTCTGGCTGATGGCACGACCCTGCCGGTGAGCGAAAGCCACTTGGCGGCTGTCCGCGTCCGGGGCTGGCTGCCAACGCGCAGATGAGCAGGCAGGATGGCTTGCCGGGTGGCAGGCCTGGAGGCACTCCCGCCAGATGTCCTGAGTGAAGTTGGTCGGGGAGACAGGATTCGAACCTGCGACCCTCTGCTCCCAAAGCAGACGCGCTACCGGGCTGCGCCACTCCCCGACCTGGGGTGTCTGTCGGCGGCCTACCGGTGGTAGGCCCGGCAGGATTCGAACCCGCGACCAAGCCGTTATGAGCGGCCTGCTCTAACCGCTGAGCTACAGGCCCCCGGCCACGCCGTCGACTGACGAGGGGGCGGTAGCCGGGATGGGGGCGTTAGGCAAGCCGCGCCGCGGCCATGATCTCGGCCACGGTGGTGGGGGCGACACCGCGCCGGGCCAGCGCGGCGAAGACCGTGCGCCACCACTCGTAGAACGCCGCGAGGTCGGCTTCGGTCCGCACATAGGGGGTGTGGCCGGGTTGCAGCGAGGGGCTGTGGAACGAGAACACCAGCACCGGCACGCGCTCGGCCAGCGCGCAGTCGATCCCGCGCACCGCCTCGGCCGCGCTGACGCCCTCGGGGGTGAGCGGAATGCGCTCGAGCGCACAGAGCCGCGAGAGCACGCCGCGCAGTCGCGGAGCGCGCCACAACTTGGGATAGAGCACCGGTCCGAAGCGGCGCAGCGGGCCCCAGTAGACCGTGGTCAGCGGCAGTTCCATCAGTCCGCCGGGCGAGCCGATCCACCAGGGATGGACCGGCAGGTCGCGGAAGTTCTGGCCGCCGCCGGCGCTGTAGTCGAAGCGGGAGCGGGCCGAGGTGTCGACAGCGATGCCGTGGTCGCGCAGGATCGCCGTGGTGGCCGGGCCGACCCCGTAGCGACCAGCGCGGTAGATTCGCGGGGCCTGGCCGAAGTTGCGCTCGATCGCCTCGCGCAGGGCGGCGAACTTGGCCCGTTCGAGCGGCTCGGGCAGGTTGCCGGCAAAGCTGTTGTGCGCGGTCACCGTCTCGTCATGCGGCGGGTTGACCCAGGGGTGGAGTTGCACGCCCACCTCGGCGCGGCCGGCGCGGACCGGATCGCGCAGCACCTCGGCGGCGCGCGGATCGGTGGCGACCGGATAGTCGATCAGGTAGACCGGCGCGACCCCGGCCTCTTCGCAGAACCGCTGGAAGGTCCCGAGTTCGCCGACCGCGTCGAGCGTGTGGCCGGTGGCGGCAAAGGGCGCGGTCCAGTCGAACTCTTCCTCGGTATCGACCGTGACGAGGAAGCGCGGGGCAAAGTCGGCCGGCCACTGCACCAGCGCATCGGCGGCAGGTGGATCGGTGACGCGGCCAATCGACAAGTGGAAGTCCCCCCTGGCCCCCTAGCCGGTGCTGGAGACGCCTGACGCCGCAGGGTTAGGTAGCTCGCCGGGTCCGGTCAACCGCCCTGCGGTCGCCGCGGGCAGGGAAAGCACGGCATGACCGTCGCGGAACACCAGGCTGCCGCCGGCGCCGCGGGCCTCGGCCGCGGCAAGGCGCAGCGCGAAGCCGGTGCCGAACAGTCCGCCGGACACCGCCTGCGGCGCGGCGGGAGCGGGGCCCTCGAACGGATCGGGCAGGGCGGCGATCGCTTCGGGCAGGGCCAGGGTGAGCGTGAGCGTGCCGCCGCCTACCTGCAGGGCCAGGTCCAGCAGCTCGCCCGGGCGGGTCGCGCCGGCCAGGGTGGCGAGCAGGCGCCAGCCAAGCCGCTCGGCCTCGTCCGGTGCCAGCTCGACGAGAGCCGGTTGGTCCGTGCCGGTATAGACGAAGCCGCTGTGCCGTGGGGCGGTGAAGGGCTCTAGCTGGCGCATCAGCGCGGAGAGCACGGCAGCGAGATCGCTGGTGCCGGTTTCAGGGACCATGGCCGCGCTGTCGAGCCGGGCGAGCCGTTCGAGCTCGTCGAACCCGGCGAGCATCTGGGCCGCATCGGCCGCCACGCTGGCGGCAAGCGCGCGGTAGCCATGCGGCACCGGCCCGACCAGCTGCTGGTGGATCAGTTCGGCGAAACCCTGGATCGCGTTGACCGGGGTGCGCAGCTCGTGAAGGATCTGGCGCACCCGCACCGCCTCGGGATTGACCGCGTCGGACGGGGCGGCCGGTACCGGGCGTCGGGCCTTGCCGAGATAGCCGGTAAAGTGGCCGTCCCGGTCGAACTCGGGCGCGGCATCGAGCTGCCACGGTCCGGCCAGCGCCGGCGCCCCGCCCAGTTCGATCACCGCGCCGCGCACCGGCAAGCGCCGCCGGAACGCGCTGGCCAGCGCGCCGCCCGGCCGCTCGGCCAGCGGCAACAGCAGGCCGACCACCATCCCGGCCAGCGGGGCATCGGTCCAGCAGATCCGCCCGGCGCTGTCGCAGGCGAAGGCGAAGGCCTGGAGCCGCGGTTGTTCGGGCTCCTCGACCAGCGGCAGCAGTGGGGCATCATTGGCCGCCGGCCGGGCGCCCTCGCGGCTGCGCCGGAAAGCCTCGATGCGCCGGACGATGGCACCGATCCCGTCGCGCGCGCCCGGCGGCCCATCGGCCGGTTCGCCGGCAGGGGGCGCCGCGGGCTCGCCCCGTCCGCGCAGTGGCAGGACCTTTGCGCCGGTTCCGGCCGGAGCTGCGGCGGCATCGGGCGCGGGCAGGCCGGGGCCGCCGGCGCCAAGCTGGTCGAGCCGCTCCGCCAGGGCCGGGCCCAGATCCGGCCGCTGGCGCAGCAGACCCCGCATGCCCGGGGGAAGCGCAGGCAGGATGTCGAGCCACTGTTCCTCGCTGAGCCGCGCGTTGCGGACCGCGGCGGCGCCGACCCGGGGATGGTCGCAGGCGAGTTCGGCCACCAGCCGGGGGTTGCGCAGCCGTACCCCGGTCCGGTCCAGCGCGACAGCGCGATCCTCGGCCGACAGGCGCCGCCCCAGTTCCGCGAGGCGCAGCATGGCGGCATCGACGAGCGGTCCGCGACCGTCGGCGGGCAGGGTGCCGAGCAGATCGACCAGCTGGCGGAACTGCACGCGCGCCTGATTTTCGCCGGTGGCGCTGACGGCAAGCACCGTAGCGAGGCGATCGTCGACGTACATCGTGGCTCCTGGCTGGCGGCGGTCTGCAGCGCTCGGATCGCCCGCCGGTCGGACTTAGCACCTCGCCGGCAAACCGGAAGGCCCGCCGCACCCCGGTGTTCCAAAGCGGAGCGGTTTCCGTGGAAAACTCTCCGCCGCGCTAAAGTTTCCGCCTACAGGCCCATCGTTGCGCCCCGGCACAACAAAGTTGTTGCATGTGGCGCCCAAGCTGCCAAGAGGTTGCCGAGATGGCGCCTCGGGCACCATTAGATTGCGGACACGTGGAGTGGGAATGCCGAACCTGGACCAGATCGATCGGCGCTTGCTGGCCGAATTGCAGGACGATGGCAGGATGACGAACGTCGACCTGGCGCAGCGCGTCGGGCTGACCGCGCCGCCGTGCCTGCGGCGCGTCCGTGCACTTGAGGATTCCGGGGTGATCCGCGGCTACCATGCCGAGCTTGACGCCGCCAAGCTGGGTTACACCATCACCGTCTTCGCGCTGGTCTCGCTCAAGAGCCAGGCCGAGGAGGCGCTGCGCCAGTTCGAGGACCACATGAAGGGCCTGCCCGAGGTGCGCGAGTGTCACATGCTCAACGGCGAGATCGACTTCATCCTCAAGATCGTCAGCAAGGACCTGCAGAGCTTCCAGGAGTTCCTGACCAGCAAGCTGACCCCGGCTCCCAACGTGGCGAGCGTCAAGACCTCGCTGACGATCCGCACCGCGAAGCAGGTTCCCGGCGTCCCGATGGACGGCTGAGTCACCCAGTGCGGGCCGGACAGCCGGCCCGGCCGGACCGCGTGATCAGTTCTCGCGCCGGGCGAGCCAGTCTTCCAGCCACTTGATCGAATAGTCGCCGCTGAGCACGTCGGGCTCCTGCAGCAGGGCCTGGTGCAGCGGGATCGAGGTCTTCGGCCCCTCGATCACCATCTCCTCCAGCGCGCGGCGCAGGCGCATGATGCAGCCTTCGCGGGTGCGGCCGTAGACGATCAGCTTGGCGATCATCGAATCATAGTAGGGCGGGATCCGGTAGCCGGCGTAGAGCCCCGAATCGACGCGCACGTGCATGCCGCCGGCGGCGTGATAGCTTTTCACCTCGCCCGGCGAAGGCGCGAAGGTCCACGGATCCTCGGCGTTGATCCGGCACTCGATCGCGTGCCCCTTGAACTCGATGTCCTCCTGGCGGACCGACAGGGGCAGACCATCCGCGATGCGGATCTGCTCGCGCACGAGATCGAGCCCGGTGATCGCCTCGGTCACCGGATGCTCCACCTGCAGGCGGGTGTTCATCTCGATGAAGTAGAACTTGCCGTCTTCCCACAGGAACTCGATCGTCCCGGCGCCACGATAGCCCATGTCGGCCATGGCCTTGGCCACGACGCCGCCCATGTGCTGGCGCTCGTCCGACGAGATGACCGGCGAGGGCGCCTCCTCGAGCACCTTCTGGTGGCGGCGCTGCAGCGAGCAGTCGCGCTCGCCGAGGTGGATCGCATTGCCGTTTCCGTCACCGAAGATCTGGAACTCGATATGGCGCGGGTTGCCGAGGTACTTCTCGATGTAGACCGTGGCATCGCCGAAGGCGGCCTTGGCCTCGGTGCCGGCCTGCTGGATCAGGCTTTCAAGCTCGTCAGGGCCTGTGCAGACCTTCATCCCGCGCCCGCCGCCACCCGAGGCGGCCTTGATGATCACCGGATAGCCGGCCGCCTCGGCGATCGCCCGGGCTTCGGCGATGTCGGAGACCGCTCCATCCGAGCCCGGGACCAGTGGCAGGCCAAGCGCACCGGCGGTGCGCTTGGCCTCGATCTTGTCGCCCATGGTGCGGATATGCTCGGGCTTGGGCCCGATCCAGGTGATCCCGTGGGTTTCGACGATCTCGGCGAACTGGGCGTTCTCCGAGAGGAAGCCGTAGCCCGGATGGATCGCGTCGGCATGGGTGATCTCGGCGGCCGAGATGATCGCGGCGACGTTCAGGTAGGAATCGCGCGCCGCCGGCGGGCCGATGCACACCGCGTGGTCGGCCAGGCGGACGTGCATCGCGTCGGCATCAGCGGTGGAGTGCACCGCCACCGTCTCGATGCCCATCTCGTGCGCCGCGCGGTGGATGCGCAGGGCGATTTCGCCGCGGTTGGCGATCAGCAGCCGGCGAATGGCCATTGCGTCAGCCGATCACGACCAGCGGCTGGTCGAATTCGACCGGCTGCCCGTTGTCGATCAGGATCGCGGTGATCGTGCCGGCCTTTGGCGCGACGATCGGGTTCATCACCTTCATCGCTTCGACAATCAGCAGCGTCTGCCCGGCCTTCACCGCAGCGCCGACCTCGACGAAGTTCGCGGCGCCCGGCTCGGGCGCCAGATAGGCCGTACCGACCATCGGCGACTTCACTGCGTCGACCGGAGCAGCCGGAGCGCTCTCGGCCACCGGGGCCGCGGCGGCGGCAGGGGCTGTGGCGGGTGCCACGGGTGCCGGCATGGCCAGCGGAGCGGCGGCGATGAGCTGCCGCGCGACGCGGATCTTGCGATCGCCGTCCTCGACCTCGATCTCGGACAGTCCGGTATCGGCCAGCAGCTCTGCCAGCTCGCGCACCAGCGCGCTGTCGATGTTCATCTTGCCGTTACGGCCTGCGCCCGGGGTATCACCCATTCGAACCTTCCGTTTTCTGCTGTTCGGCGCCCCGTAGGCCGCCGGCAAGGTCGCTGGCAAGGCCAAAGCGACAGGTTATCCTCCGGCACAGCCCGTGACAGGCCGCGCCGACCGTTCCTAGAGGGCCGCCGCTGCCTCGAGCGCGAGGACATAGCTGCGCGCCCCGAACCCGGCGATGGTGCCCCGTGCGGCGCGCCCGACGAAGCTGACGTGGCGAAATTCCTCGCGAGTGTGGGGGTTGGACAGGTGGACCTCGATCACCGGGACGGTCACCGCCTTGATCGCATCGAGCAGGGCGACGCTGGTGTGGGTGTAGGCCCCGGCGTTGAGCAGGACCGCCCTGGCCCCGATGGCCTGGGCCTCGTGGATCCAGTCGACCAGCGTGCCTTCATGGTTCGACTGGCGGACATCGACCGCCAGACCAAGCTCGGCCGCGCGCACCTCGAGTTGCGCGGCGATATCGGCGAGGGTGGTCGATCCGTAGATCGCCGGCTCGCGCGTGCCGAGCAGGTTGAGATTGGGTCCGTTGAGGACGAAGATCTGGTTGGACATGGCTACCCCTGTGGCACTGGCGCCCACCTTAGTGTGCTGGTGCGCCAGTGCAAAGAGCCGGGCTCTGTCGTCGCGTTCCGCAAGGCGGGGCAGGTGTCTTGCTCTCGGTCGGCTGGGCTCAGCGGTCAGTCCCGCGGGCCTTGCCCCACTGCCGCGCCGCCGTGTAGCCGAGGTAGCCGGTGCCGAACAGAGCATATAGCGGTTCGGGCAGTCCGTTGAGATAGGCGGTCATGCCGCGCCCGATCGCCTCGGCCATGTCCGGACGGAACGCCGCGACCACCCCCATCGGCACGGCCAGCAGGATCAGTGCGTACATCACGTAAAGAAAGCTCGGCCGGGCCCGGCTGGTCCAGGGATCGGCCGCGCCGGCCTCGGCGACGATCGCCGACAGCTGGGTCCTGAGCAGCTCCAGCTCCTGGCTGCCCTGCAGCCGCAGCAGTTCGAGCTTGGCGGCATCGCGAGCCTTTGGATCGGGTACGATCTTGTCGATCAGGGTGCTGATCGGGGCGAGCAGTGCATCGAAGATGGCCATGGCAGGTCCTCCTTGGGTGGGAAGACCCCACCATCTAACCCGGCGACGGCGAGTAGGAAAATCGGGCAGGCGCGTTGCCTTGGCGCGTGGATCGCCTAGTCTTGGTGGCATCGTCCTGGCCCTTTCGGGCCGGAGGTCCTTACCGAAACAGGCAGGAGCAGGGCAGAAGACATGACCGATGACAGGGTCACGCTGACAGTGAACGAGGGCATCGCCGAGGTCCGGATGAACCGGCCCGACAAGCTCAACGCGCTCGACGCGGCGCAGTTCGTGGCCCTGGCCGAGGCGATCGATGCCCTGAGCGGCATGCCGGACCTGCGCTGCGTGGTGCTGTCGGGCGAGGGCCGGGCGTTCTGCGTCGGGGCCGACCTGCAGAGCCTTGCGGGCTCGCCGCTCGTCGCGGACCTGGTGACACGGACCCATGGCGCGGCCAACCTGCTGCAGCATGTTGCCTGGGGCTGGCGCACCCTGCCGGTCCCGGTGATCGCGGCCGTGCATGGCTATGCCTTCGGCGCGGGCTGCCAGATCATGCTCGGCGCCGATCTCCGCATCCTGGCCCCCGATGCCGAAGTGGCGCTGATGGAGATCCGCTGGGGGCTGGTGCCCGATATGGCCGGTTTCGCCCTGGCGCGCGGGCTGGTCCGCGATGATCATCTGCGCGAACTGGTCTACACCGGGCGCCGCGTCGGCGCCGAGGAGGCACTGCGCGTGGGGCTGGCCAGCCACGTTGCCGCGGACCCGCAGGCGCGGGCGCTCGAACTGGCCCGCGCCATCGCTGCCGGTCCCCCTGCGGCGGTGCGCGCGGCGAAGCAGCTGTGCAATGTGTCTTGGGAGACCAGCGACGCCGCGCTGTTGTTGGCCGAGGCCGAGACCCAGACCCGGCTGCTGCGCTCGCCCGACCACCATGCGGCGCTGCGCGCCGCCGCGGCGCGGTCCGCCTCCGGCTAGGCGGCGGGCGGCGTTTCCGATCCCTCGAGGCGCGCCGGGTCGTAGGGCTCGCGCGGCAGGGCGAACTGGTCAGTGGTGCGCAGGTAGCGGTCCGCGCCGTGCATGCGTGCGATCAGGTGCATGGCGGTGGTGTCGAGGTGAAGCCGCTTCGGATCGGTCACGAAGGCATCGGCCACGTGGGTCACCAGGACCTCGCCGATGACGATCACCTGCCCGGTGCCGATCGTCACCGTCTCGCGCCGGACACATTCGAAACTGACCGGCGCGGAGGCGATGCGCGGCGGTGCGACGCGCAGCGCTGGCGCGGTGGCGATCCCGGCATAGTCGATCTCGCTGAGCACGCGGGGCACGGGCGCGGCCGAGCGGACCATCGCGGCGGCATCGGGTTCGCCCACCAGATTGACCACGAATTCACCGGTGGCGAGGATGTTCGTCGCCGTATCCTTGTCGTCGCCGGTCGCGCCATCCTTCATCAGGCCCAGCACCAGAAGCGGCGGATCGTCGCCCATCGCATTGAAGAAGCTGTAGGGCGCGGCATTGACCGTGCCCGCGGGGCTCATCGTCGTGACCCAGGCGATCGGCCGCGGGACCACAGTGGAGACCAGCAGCTTGTAGCGATCGCGCGCTGGCAGATCGCCCATCACGAAGTGCACGGGGCGGCCCCGGTCAGGCGGCGCAGAGCGCGCCGCGCGCCGCGGCATATTCGCGCTGCAGCCGGGCGACCAGCTCGGCCGCGCCGACCACGGCATCGACCGCGCCGATCCCCTGGCCGCAGCCCCAGATGTCGCGCCAGGCCTTCTTGCCTTCGGACAGCTCGGCGAAGTTCATCTTGCTGGGATCGGATTGGGGCAGGTTGTCCGGATCGAGCCCGGCCCGTTCGATCGATGGGCGCAGGTAGTTGCCGTGGACCCCGGTGAACAGGTTGGAATAGAGGATGTCGGCGGCCGAGCAGTCGACCAGCATCTGCTTGTAGGCGGTATCGGCCACCGCCTCGTGGGTGGCGATGAATGCCGATCCCACATAGGCCAGGTCGGCCCCCATCGCCTGCGCGGCGAGCACGGCGCGGCCGTTGGCGATCGAGCCGGACAGGGCCAGCGGGCCGTCGAACCAGGCGCGGATCTCCTGCACCAGAGCGAAGGGCGAAAGCGTGCCGGCATGCCCGCCGGCCCCTGCCGCCACCGCGATCAGCCCGGTGGCGCCCTTTTCGATCGCCTTGCGGGCGAAGCGGTCGTCGATCACGTCGTGCAGCACGATCCCGCCATAGCCACGGATCGCCGCATTGACGTCCTCGCGCGCGCCAAGCGAGGTGATGACGATCGGCACGCGGTGCTTGACGCACAGCGCCAGGTCCTCCTCGAGCCGCGCGTTGCTGCGGTGCACGATCAGGTTGACGGCAAAGGGTGCGGCGCTCTCGTCCAGCTCCTGCGTCAGGCGCAGCAGCCAGTCATCGAGGATGGCGGCGCTGCGGGCATTGAGCGAGGGGAACGAGCCGACCACCCCGGCGCGGCACTGCGCCAGCACCAGCTCGGGCTGCGAGATGATGAACATTGGCGAGCCGATCACCGGCAACGACAGGCGGTTTTGCAACAGGGCCGGCAGGCTCATGGTCGGGGTCCTCGTCCGCGGGTGGCCGCCGCGAGCGGGGCGGCGCTGTGTGGGCGCGGGGCTAACAAATCCCCCGGGACCGAACAAGCGCCCGCCAGGCCGTGCCGGCGATGCCGGAACGCGCCGCCCCCGGGCGACGGCGGCGTGCCGTAGCGGAAGCGGGGTGCCGGCGATGTGAAGAAAATTTTGGTCGGGACGAGAGGATTCGAACCTCCGACCCCCACACCCCCAGTGTGATGCGCTACCAGGCTGCGCTACGTCCCGACCGGAGCGGCGCCCTATAGGCAGGGCTTCCCGCCGATGCAAGCGCGCATGAGCGGTCTCGGTGCAATTGGCCTGGGCGCTGCCCGGCGGTCGCCGCGTTGCCACGCCCCGACATTGCTGCTAACCGCGCCCCATTCCGGCCGGGCCGGCCTTGCACCAGCGGGTGCGAGCGTCCGGTACCGGTGCCCCGCCATAGAAAGCCGATCCAGTCCCATGAGCAGCGCGACCCTCAGTCTTCTTGCCGCCGCCACCGCCGGTGCGCCGCCAGCGTGGACCAGCTTTGTTCCGTTCCTTGGGATGGGCCTGGTCTTCTACTTCCTGCTCCTGCGCCCGCAGATGCAGCAGCAGAAGAAGCAGCGCGCCAAGCTGGCCGCGATCAAGAAGGGCGATCAGGTCGTCACCGCGGGCGGGCTGATCGGCAAGGTGACCAAGGTCGAGGATCTCTATGTCGACCTGGAACTTGGGCCCAACGTGAAGGTCCGTGCGGTGCGCGCGACGATCGCCGACGTGATGCAACCCGGCGGCGTCGCCGCGAACGACTGAGCCCGCCCGGGTCCGGTGATCGCTGACACCCTGCAGCAGGACGGCTGAAACAGATGCTCGATTTTCCCCGCTGGAAGCAGGCCTTCTACTGGTCGCTCGCCGCCCTGGCGATCCTGGCCGCGCTGCCTTCCATCTTCGCCTTCGCCAATCTGCGCTGGCCCTCCGGGCTGCCGCGGCCCGAGGTCAACCTCGGGCTCGACCTCGCGGGTGGCAGCCACATCCTGCTCGAGGCCAACCCCGATCAGGTCAAGCGCCAGCGGCTCGAGGCGATGGACGAGGACGTCCGCCAGCGGCTCAAGCAGAACGCCCCGGACGTGCGGGTCGGCGACATCTCGACCAAGGACGGCTCGGTCAGCTTCATGGTCGAGGACCCGGCGCAGCTCGACAAGGCCCGCGAAGCGATGCTGCCGCTGACCAACGGCGCGCAGCTCACCGGTCAGCGTGACTGGGACATCCAGGTGCTCGATGGCAGCCGCCTCGTGCTGACCCCGACCCAGGCCGGGATCGACCTGGCGGTGACCCAGGCCATGGATACCGCCACCGAGGTGGTGCGCAAGCGCATCGACGCACTGGGCACCCGCGAGCCGACGATCATCCGCCAGGGCGCACAGCGGATCGTGGTGCAGGTGCCCGGGCTCAAGGATCCGGCGGCGCTCAAGGCGTTGCTCGGACAGACCGCCAAGCTGGAATTCAAGCTGGTCGACGCCACGGCGAGCCCGACCGACCTGGCCCAGGGCATTGTCCCGCCGGGCAGCCAGATCGTGCCCTGCGCCGATGCGCGGGCCTGTGGCGGCCCACCCACCCTGGCCGTGCGCCGGCTGGGCGGGATCAAGGGCGATCAGCTGACCAATGCGCAGCAGACCTTCGAGCAGCAGAACAACCAGCCCGTCGTGTCGATCACCTTCGACCAGGCCGGCGGTGCCAAGTTCGCCAAGCTGACCAGCGAGAACGTCGGCAAGCCCTTTGCGATCATCCTCGACGGCAAGGTCATCTCGGCGCCCAACATCAACGAGCCGATCCTTGGCGGCAGCGCGCAGATTTCGGGCAGCTTCACCGTAGAGAGCGCCAACCAGCTGGCGATCTCGCTGCGTTCGGGCGCCCTCCCGGTCGATCTCAAGGTGGTCGAGGAGCGCTCGGTCGGTCCCGACCTCGGCGCCGACTCGATCAAGAAGGGCATGCTCGCCATGCTGGTGGGGACCACCGCGCTGGCGGTGTTCATCCTCGTCACCTATGGCCGCTTCGGGGTCTATGCCTGCGCGGCGCTGGTGGTGAACGTGCTGATGATCCTCGGGATCATGGCCGTGGCCAACACCACGCTGACCCTCCCCGGGATTGCCGGCTTCGTGCTGACGATCGGCGCCGCGGTCGACGCCAACGTGCTGATCAACGAGCGCATCCGCGAGGAGCGCCATCGCGGCCGCCGGGTCGTCCAGGCGGTCGAGATGGGCTACAAGGAAGCCAGCCGCGCGATCTTCGACGCCAATATCACCAACGTCATTGCCGCGGCGCTGATGTTCTTCTTCGGCTCCGGTCCGGTGAAGGGTTTCGCGGTGGTGCTGGTTATCGGGATCGTCACCTCGGTGTTCACCGCTGTCACGATGACCCGGATGTGGGTGGCGAACTGGCTCCGCCGCGCCCGCCCGACCGAAATCGCGCTGTAAGGGAGAGCCGACGATGAAACTGCTGAAGCTCGTCCCCGACAACACCAATATCCGCTTCCTGCGCTGGCGGGTGCCGTTTTACGTGGTCAGCCTGCTGCTGATGGCGGCGAGCATCACCCTGGTGATGACCCGCGGGCTCAACATGGGCGTCGATTTCGTCGGCGGGCAGATGATCCGCGTCACCTTCACCCAGTCGGCCGCGGCGCCGGTCGCCGTGCTGCGCGAGGAGGTGACCGCGCTTGGCTTCGGCGAGCCGATCATCCAGCAGTTCGGCAAGCCGAACGAGGTTTCGATCCGGATGAAGCTGCCGGAAGGCTCGGACAAGGACGCCGGGCTGGCCGATGCCATGGCCAAGACCATCACCGCCAGCATCAAGGCCAAGCACGCCGACGTGCGGATCGACGGGGTCGATTCGGTCTCCGGCAAGGTGTCGAAGGAGCTCGGCTGGACCGCGTTCCAGGCGCTGGGTCTCGCCGCGCTTGCGGTGGCCGCCTATATCTGGATCCGCTTTGAATGGCAGTTCGGCGTGGGCGCGCTGTTCGCGCTGGTCCATGACGTGACGCTGACGCTGGGGCTCTTCGCGATCACCCAGATGGAGTTCGACCTCAACATCGTCGCCGCGCTCCTGACGCTGATCGGCTATTCGCTCAACGACACCATCGTGGTCTACGACCGCATCCGTGAGAACCTCAAGAAGTACCGCAAGATGCCGCTGCCCGAGCTGCTCGACCTGTCGGTCAACGAGACGCTCGCGCGCACGATCGTGACCTCGCTGTCGATGCTGATCACGCTGGTGGCGCTGCTGCTGCTTGGTCCCAACGTGATCTTCGGCTTCACCGCGGCGATCACGCTGGGCATCTTTGTCGGTACCTATAGCTCGATCTACATGGCCGCACCCATCCTGATCTGGCTGAAGGTCACGCCGAAGAGCTTCGTTCCGACCGAAACCGCGCTCGAGAAGCAGGAGCGTCTCGCCCGCGAGCAGGGCTGAGCCGCGGGGTCGGCATCCCGGCTTAGCGTCCCGCCAGTGTGGCCCAGTGGGCGACCAGCGCGGCGGCATTGGCCTCCCAGCTGAACCCGGCTACCGCCCGCGCCACCGCCTCGCGCGGTGGCGGAGCAGCGAGCAGCGCTGTGACCGCGGCCGCGATCTCGGCTGCGTCCCGGCCGGCGAAGCGGCCCCAGGTTGGATCGGTAAGGAGTTCCACGGCCCCGGGGATCGGGGTGGTGACCACCGGGGTGCCGCAGGCCAGAGCTTCGACCCAGGCATTGGCCAGACCTTCGCTGGCGCTGGGCAGTACGAAGACATCGGCGGCCGACAGCACCAGTGGCAGCCGGTCGTGCGGCACGGCACCGAGCCAGCGCACCCGCTGCGCCACGTCCACTTCCGCGGCTCGCCGGCGCAACGCCGCCTCGTCCGGTCCGGCGCCGGCCAGCACCAGCGTAGCGTCCGGCAAGCGGGCAAGCGCTTCGATCACATGGACCTGACCCTTGCGCGGGATCAGTGCCCCCACCGTCGCCAGAACCGGCCCCGCTGCGGGCAGGTCCAGTGCCGCGCGGCTTGCGGCCGGGTCGAGTGGCCTGAACAGCGTACGGTCGAGCCCGGTGCGATGCAGTGCGATCCGCTCCCGCGGCAGACCCAGCCCGGCCATGTCTTCGGCCAGCCCGGCTGAGACAGCGAGCAGCCCGCTCGCGGCCTGCCCCGCGGCCCGTACCTGCCCCGCCGTGCCGCGTGCCCGGCCCCAATGGTGGATATCGGCGCCGCGGGCCTTGATCGAACTGGGCAGGCCAAGGTCGGCCGCCAGCCGCACTGCGGCCGGACCGTCGGGATAGAAGAACTGGGCGTCGATCAGGTCGAATGGCGCGGCGGCGTGAAGCCGGCGCGCGATCGGCAAGACCGCGCGCAGCACCGCCCCGGCGTTGAACCGGCCGCCGATCGCCGGGAGCAGGCGGAAGCGTGGCCGCAGCACGGGGACGCCGTGCCAGGTTTCGGCCTCGGGCAGGGCGGCAACGGTGCGGTAGCGGGGATGTCGGTCGAGCGGGAAGGGCGGGAGGCCCAGCGGGTTGATCACGGTCAGGTCGACCGCGCCGCTGCGCATCACCGCCTCCATCTGCCGCGCCACGAAAACCCCGAAGTTGGGTGCCGCGCCATGCGGGTAAAGCGTGGCCAGCGACAGCACTCGCAGGCGGGCCATGGTCGTGCTCAAAGCGGGCGGACGAGCATTGCCGCCACGGCCAGCCAGGCGGGATTCTCGATCACGATCTGGCGCTGGCCGATCCCGGGGGGCAGGACCGCGAGACGCCGGCCGTCACGGTCGACCAGCCTCCCGAAGGCGAACCGGCCGGCGGGGCGCGGCACCAGCACGTCGCGGTTGAGCAGGCGGCCCCAGCCGGCATCGTTGGCGATCTGCCGCAACCACAATTGGTCGCCGGCGCGGTACTCGCCGGTGCTCGTCTCGATGACGATGGCGATCAGCGGCTCCTCGCCGGTCAGCTGGGTGGGCAGCAGGGCCTCGCGCGGTTGCCCGAGCGCTTCCGCGCCGGTCTCGGTCAGCCGGGCCACGGTCGTCGGCGCCTGCCCGTGCTCGCTGCGCACCAGCAGCTGCGGATCGACCTGCAGTGCGGCGGCGATGCGGTTCATCCAGGCGAGCGAGAGCTGGCGCATGCCCGTCTCGAGCCGGCCGATGGTCTGGGCGGTGGTCGGCGGCGAGCAGCGTTCGGCAACTTCGGCCAGGGTCAGGCCCTTGTCCTTGCGGATGTCGCGTATGCGGTTGATCATGCGTGTGCACCCCTGGCCTCGGATAACCGTATGGGTGTTTCCGCTTTCCTACAACCCGCCGGTCTTGGCACCTCAAGCCCCTCCCACACCTTTGGCAGGAGCACCCCGGCGATGAAGCGCGATTTGGTCGAACGTGAATGGACCCCGGTCGGACCTGGCCCGCGGCCGCCGGAGCCGCGGGGCCGCAGCCTGACAGTCAACCTCGCCGAATCGCCGCTGACCTGGCTGCATGCGCGCGGGCACCTGTCCGATCGGGAGCTGGCGGCAGGGGAGTGCCTGCGCCGCGACTATGAGGCCGCGCAGCTGGCGCCGGCGGTCACCATGCGCTGGGATCCGGTGCGCGTGGCCGGCACCGCGGCGGCCGGCGCAGGGCTTCACGCCAGCGAGCGTCAGCTGGTGGCGCGCGACCGTTTCGAACGCGCCGTGGCAGCCGCCGGTACCGGGCTTGCCGACGTGCTGTGGCGGGTGGTCTGCGCCGGGGAAAGCCTGGCCGATGCCGAGCGCGGGCTGGGCTGGCCAAGCCGTAGCGGCAAGCTGGTGCTCCGCTTCGCGCTGGAGCGGGTGGCCGGGTTCTATCGCCTACCCTGAACAAAATGCCGTGGGGCGCCAGACGCTTGGGATCCGGTGTCGGCTTGCCCGGCGTGGGGTGGCTGTGCCAACAGGTCACAATTGAAACGTCTTGAGGAGAGTTCATGGACCGTCGGCATTTTCTGGGTGGCACCGCCGCCGTGGCCCTGGCGAGCCGGGCAACCGGTGTCCTCGCCGCCGCCCCGGCCGATGCCCGCCTGGTGTCCGCGCTCGACCGCCAGTACTTCGGCGAACTGATGCTCCAGCCGGAGCAGGCCACTGCCCTCGGGCTCGACAAGGGCCCCTATGCCGCGCTCAAGAGCCAGTTGAACGACTATGGCGAAGGCGGGCGCCAGACCATGCTGCGGTTCAACCGGGCGGCCCGTGACGAGCTGCGCGCGATCGCTCCGGCCAGCCTCGGCCCGGAGGCCCGGCGCTACCGCGAGGTCGCGCTCTACCGCGCCGAAGTGCAGCTTGAACCGGATGCCTTCGGGCTGAGCAGCGCGCAGAGCCCCTATCCGATCTCGCAACAGGACGGGGCCTATTTCGGGATCCCGGATTTTCTCGCCAACCAGCACACGATCGAAACCGTCGCCGATGCCGAGGCCTATATCGCGCGGCTCACCGGCTTCGCCGGCGCGCTCGATGCGGAAAGCGAGGTGCAGCGCAACCGGGCCGGGCGCGGGGTGATCGCACCGGTCTGGTCGCTCGACCTTGCGCTGGGCCAGATGCGCAAGCTGCGCGAGGTGCCGCCAGAACAGAACGGGCTGGTGCTCTCGCTGGTGCAGCGTGCCACCGCCAAGGGCCTGCCCGGCGACTGGGCGCGGCGCGCCACGCAGATCGTTGCCACCGCGGTCTATCCGGCGCTCGATCGCCAGATCGCCCTGGTCGAGACGCTCAAGCGCTCCACCCCGGCCGGGGACGGCGCCTGGCGGCTGCGTGACGGCGATGCGATTTATGCGATGGCGCTGCGCCATGCCACGACGACCAGCCTGACCCCCGATGAGGTTCATCGCATCGGGTTGGAGCAGGTTGCCGAACTGACCGCGCGGCTCGATGCGGTGCTGCGCAGCGCCGGCTATACCCAGGGCAGCGTCGGGGCCCGGCTCGTCGCGCTCAATACCGCCGCCGACCAGCTGTTCCCCAATACCGACGCCGGCCGCGCCGCCTTGATCGCCTCGCTCAATGCCGATGTCGGGCGGATGACCACGCTGCTGCCCAAGGCCTTCAACCGCCTGCCGAGCGAGGCGCTCGACGTGCGACGGGTTCCGCCGGACATCCAGGATGGTGCACCCAACGGATACTACAACCCGTCCGCGCTCGATGGTACGCGCCCGGCGATCTACTGGATCAACCTGAAGGACACGGCCGACTGGCCGAAGTATCAGCAGCGTTCGCTGACCTATCACGAGGGCGTGCCGGGCCATCACCTGCAGATCGGCTCGGCCCGCCTGGGCGGCGACCTGCCGAAGCTGCTGCAGTCCTATTACATATCGTCCTACGGCGAGGGCTGGGCGCTCTACGCCGAACAACTGGCCGACGAGCTGGGGGGGTACGACGGGATCGAGCGGGCCGGCTACCTTCAGTCGTTCCTGTTCCGCGCGACCCGGCTGGTGGTCGATACCGGGCTCAATCACAAACGCTGGAGCCGCGAACAGGCGACGCGCTACATGGTTGAGACCACCGGCTTCACCCAGGGGCGCAGCCAGCGCGAGATCGAGCGTTACTGTGCCTCGGTCGGCCAGGCCTGCAGCTACAAGATCGGTCACAACAAGTGGCTCGAGCTGCGCGACCGGGCTCAGCGCCGGCTGGGCGCGAAGTTCAGCCTTGGCTGGTTCCACGAGGTCCTGCTCGAAGGGGCCATGCCGCTCGCCCTGCTCGAGCGCAGGGTCGATGAGCGGATCGCAGCGCGTCTGGCGGCGGGGTGACCGACGGGTGAGCGGGGGCTGGCGGCGTCCGCCGTCAGCCCTCAACCTGCTCGGCCAGATCCAGCCAGCGCTCTTCGGCGGCGTCCTTCTCGGTCCGGGCGCGGTCGATAGCGGCGGTCAGCGCCGCAAACCGGGCCGGATCGCGGGCATAGAGCGCGGGATCGGCGAGCAGAGCCTCGTCGCGCGCGATCGCGGCCGACAGTTCCTCGATCCGCTGGGGCAGCAGTTCGTAGTCGCGTTGGTCCTTGTAGCTCAACTTCGTCCGCTTCGGCGGCGGCGGAGCGGGCGGGGCGGCGGCGGTCTTGCCGGCGGTCTCGCCCCGCGCCACGGGTTTCCCCGCCAGCCGGGCCTTGCGTTGCTTCTCCCAGTCGGCATAGCCGCCGGCGACCACATCGACCTTGCCCGAGCCGTCCATGCCGAGCGTGACAGTCACGGTGCGATCGAGGAAGTCGCGGTCATGGCTGACGATCAGGACCGTGCCGTCATAGTCCGAGATCACCTCCTGCAGCAGGTCGAGCGTCTCGAGGTCGAGATCGTTGGTCGGCTCGTCGAGCACCAGCAGGTTGGAGAACCGGGCAAACTCGCGGGCCAGCAGCAGCCGTGAACGTTCGCCCCCCGAGAGCGTCCCGACGCGGGCCTCGACCATGCCGGGATCGAACAGGAAGTCCTTGAGATAGCCGTGGATATGCTTGCGCACGCCCTGCACGTCGATCCAGTCGCCGCCCTCGGCCAGCACGTCGCGCACCCGCTTGTCCGGGGCCATCAGGCTGCGCTGCTGGTCGATGATGACCGGGGTCAGCGTCTTGGCGAGGGTGACCGTACCGCTGTCGGGGGCAAGGCTGCCGGTCAGGAGCTTGAGCAGGGTGGTCTTGCCGGCGCCGTTGGCGCCGACCAGCCCGATCCGGTCGCGCCGGGTGATGCGCAGGCTGAAATTGCCGACGATGGTCCGGTCGCCGAAGCGCTTGGTAACCTTGTCGGCGACGATCACCGCCTTGCTCTTGGCATCGTCGCTGGCCAATGCGAGCTTGGCCGCGCCTTGCGGGCTGAGCATCGCCGCGCGCTGGGCGCGCATCTCGTAGAGCTTCTCCAGCCGGCCCATGTTGCGCTTGCGCCGCGCGGTGACCCCGCGCTCCAGCCAGTGTGCCTCGATCTTGAGCTTGGCGTCGAGCTTCTCGGCGGCGCGGGCCTCCTCGGCATAGACCGCTTCCATCCACGCCTCGTAACCGCCGAAGCCGATCTCGCGGCGGCGCAATGCCCCGCGATCGAGCCACAGGGTGGCGCGGGTCAGGCGCTCAAGGAAAGTGCGGTCGTGGCTGATCACGACGAAAGCGCCGGTGTAGCGCTGGAGCCAGCCCTCCAGCCATTCGATTGCCGCGAGATCGAGGTGGTTGGTCGGTTCGTCGAGCAGCAGCAGGTCAGGCTCGCTGGCGAGCGCGCGGGCGAGGGCAGCGCGCCGCCGTTCGCCGCCCGAGGCGCTTTCGGCCGGGCGCGACAGGTCGATGCCGAGTTGGCCGGCGATCGCTTCGACCTCGTGTCGGGGCGGCGCGTCCCGGCCCGACAGGGCGAAGTCGAGCAGCGTCTCGAAGCCGGTGAAGAACGGGTCTTGCTCGAGCATGACGATGCGTGTGCCGGGTTGGACCGAACGGGTGCCCCTGTCGCCCTCGACCTCGCCGCCGATCAGCTTGAGCAGCGTGGTCTTGCCCGCGCCGTTCCGTCCGATCAGCGCCAGCCGGTCGCGCGGGGCGATATGCAGGTCGAGATCGCGGAAGAGCCAGCCTGAGCCTTGCTGCAGGCTGAGGCCTTCCCAGGAGAGGATCGGTGCGGCGGCCATGGCGGGGCGTTAGGCGGCAGGGCAGGCGAAGGCAAGGGCTGTGCCCGCGCAGCGGCCGGCGCGCGGCCCTACGCCATTCACACCTTGTTCAACGCCAGTCTCTTAGGCATCGTGCCGTGATGAAGCGCTGGTCCGTTCCGATCCTGTCCACAGTGGTTCTCCTTGCCGGCATGGCCCTGTCCGGGCTGGTCTCGCTGCCAAGTCCCGCCCGGGCCGCCCCCGGGGGCGAGCAGGGCCAGGTGCGCCGCGACATGCGCGCGGGCAATGTCCGGCCGCTGCGCGAGATCGAGGGGCGGGTCCTGCCGATGATGGCGGGGATGCAGTATCTGGGTCCCGAGTATGATCCCACCGCCATGGCCTATCGCCTCAAGTTCATCCGCGATGGCCGGGTGGTCTTCGTCGACGTCGATGCCCGCACCGGCGAGGTGCTGGGGCGACGCTGACCATCGGTGCTGTGGGGCGCGCGGGTTGACGCCTTCAGGCTTTCTTCGCATCACGCCGGCACACCAGCCATAGTCCAGGGAATCCGAGCATGCGCATCCTCATCGTCGAAGACGAACCCACCCTGGGCCGTCAGCTCAAGACGACGCTGGAGCAGACCGGCTATGCGGTCGACCTGTCGACCGACGGCGAGGACGGGCATTTCATGGGCTCGACCGAGGAGTACGACGCGGTCGTGCTCGACCTCGGCCTGCCCGAGATCGACGGGCTGACCGTGCTGGGCATGTGGCGCAAGGAAGGGCGCAACTTCCCGGTGCTGGTCCTGACCGCGCGCGACAGCTGGTCGGACAAGGTCGCCGGGCTCGATGCCGGGGCGGACGACTACCTCGCCAAGCCGTTCCAGACCGAGGAGCTGATCGCCCGCCTGCGCGCGCTGATCCGCCGCGCCTCGGGCAATTCGTCCAGCGAGCTGACCGCCGGCGACGTGCGGCTCGACACCCGCTCGGGGCGGGTCACGCTCAAGGGCGAGCCGGTCAAGCTCACCGCGCAGGAGTACAAGCTCCTGTCCTATCTGCTCCACCACAAGGGCAAGGTGGTGAGCCGCACCGAGCTGATCGAGCACATCTACGACCAGGACTTCGACCGCGATTCGAATACGATCGAGGTGTTCGTGACCCGCATCCGCAAGAAACTGGGCGCCGACGTGATCACCACGATCCGCGGGCTGGGCTACAGCCTCGACGATCCCGCCGAAGCGCCGCGTGGCTGAAGCAGCGCAGCCGGCGGACGGGACGGAGACCGCAGCGGCCGGTGCGCCGCGCATGCACACGGGCTCGCTGTCACGCCGCATGATGGTGATCGCGGCGGGCTGGATCGCGATCCTCCTGCTGGGCGGCGGGCTGGCGCTCGACCGCACGCTGACCAGCCTGGTGACGCGCAATTTCGACGACCAGTTGGGCTACATGCTGACCGCGATGATCGGTTCGGCCGAGGTGGATTCGGCCGGCGAGGTCTATTTCAACCGCCCGCTCGGCGACCAGCGCTTTCTCGAGCCCAATTCCGGACTTTACTGGCAGATCACCGGGCCGGGGCACGAGGACTTCCCCTCGCGCTCGCTGTGGGATCGCAGCCTCAAGGTCCGCGCCGACCACTTCGACAACGAGCCGCACGTCTACGACAGCAACCAGTTCGCCGGCGAACCTTTGCGGGTGCTGGAGCGCTCGATCATCCTGCCCGGCAGCGACACCAAATGGTGGTTCGTGGTGGCCGCCAGCCGCACCGAGCTCAACGCGCAAATCCGGCGCATCCGGTTGATCCTGGTGTGGAGCTTCATCGTTCTGGGCGCCGGCCTGTTTCTGATGGCCGGGGTGCAGACCTGGTATGGCCTCGGTCCGCTGCGCCGGGTACGGCTGGCGATCAAGCGGCTGCGCACCACCGGAGCCAACCGGGTGACCGATCCGCTCCCGCTCGAGGTCCAGCCGCTGGTCGAGGAGCTGAACGGCCTGCTTGCCCATGCCGAGCGCCAGGCCGAGGAGGCCCGCACCCACGCCGGCAATCTTGCCCATGCCCTCAAGACGCCGCTGACCGTGGTGATGAACGCCGCCACGGCGCGGGCGCCCGATCTGGGCGATACGGTGATCCGCGAGGCGGCCGTGATGCGCCGGCAGGTCGATCATCACCTGGCGCGGGCCCGCGCGGTCGGGCGGCGCGCGGTCGGCCAGTCGCGCGCCAATGTGGCCGAAAGCGTCGAGGCGGTGCTGCGCGCGGTCACCCGCCTGCACGATCGCACCCGCTTCGATCTCGACGGCGCGCGCGACGCGGCGGTGGCGATCGAGCGGCAGGACCTCGACGAGATCCTCGGCAACCTGATCGAGAACGCGGCCAAGTATGGTGGCGGCTCGGTCTTCGTCACGATCGACGCGGTACCCGACGATCCGCGTGCCTGCGAGATCTGGGTGGAGGACGACGGCACCGGGATTCCGCCGGCTGAGCGCGTCCGGATCTTCGATCGTGGCGCCCGGCTGGACACCGGCAAGCCGGGCACCGGGCTGGGCCTGGCCATCGTCCGCGATGTTGCCGAAATCTATGGCGGGGCGGTCGAACTGGGCGAGAGCGAGGACCTCGGCGGGCTGCTCGTCCGCCTGCGCCTGCCGCGCGCGGCGGTCTAGCCACCTGTCCTGCGGGACCGGCCCGCGATGACGGCCTACCCCTGGCCCTGGGCCTGGTGATGGTGGCGGATCACCTCGTCGATGATGAAGCGCAGGAATTTCTCGCCGAAGTCGGGATCGAGCTGGGCGTCCTCGGCCAGCTTGCGCAACCGGGCGATCTGGCGCTCCTCGCGGCCCGGGTCGGAGGCTGGCAGGCTGTTCGCCGCCTTGTAGGCTCCCACGGCCTTGGTGATGCGGAACCGTTCCGCCAGGATATGGATCAGCGCCGCATCGATATTGTCGATACTGGCGCGGAAACCGGCGAGAACGGGGTCCGCCGAGCCGTCCGGCGCAAGAGTGTTGCTGTCGTGTCCCATCGGCACGGCCGCTAGCACGGGACGCGGCCCGACGCAAAGCGGGCGAATCCGCGGCCGCGCCGGGACGAAGGAGCAGGTTCGCTTGACGAACCGCCGCCCCTTGACCAAGGACAGCGCGATGAGCGCCGATGTGATCCCCCTGCGCGCTGCGGCGCCCCAGCCCTCGCTGGCCCCGCTGCTGTCGCTGACCGCCGCCGGCATGAACAGCGTGAACGCGATCATCCTTGACCGGATGCAGAGCGAGATCCCGCTGATCCCCACCCTGGCCGGTCACCTGATCGCCGGTGGGGGCAAGCGGATGCGGCCGATGCTGACCATCGCCGGGGCTGCGCTGTGCGACTATCAGGGCGCGCGGCACCACAAGCTGGCCGCCGCGGTGGAATTTATTCATACCGCCACTTTGCTGCACGATGACGTGGTCGATGGCTCCGAGCTGCGCCGCGGCAAGCAGACCGCCAACGTGGTCTATGGCAATCCGGCGACGGTGCTGGTCGGCGACTTCCTGTTCACCCGCGCCTTCGAGCTGATGGTCGAGGACGGCAGCCTCAAGGTGCTCAAGATCCTCTCCAAGGCCAGCTCGGTGATTGCCGAGGGCGAGGTCGACCAGCTCACCGCGCAGCGCAAGGTCGAGACCAGCGAGGAACACTATCTCTCGATCATCGGCGCCAAGACCGCCGCGCTGTTCGCCGCAGCAACCCGCATCGCCGCCGTGGTGGCCGAGCGCAGCGAGGCCGACGAGGCCGCGCTGGACGCCTATGGCCGCAACCTCGGCATCGCCTTCCAGCTGGTCGATGATGCGATCGACTATGATTCCGATGCCGCTGAGATGGGCAAGGGCAAGGGCGACGATTTCCGTGACGGCAAGATGACCCTGCCGGTGATCCTTGCCTATGCCCGCGGCACCACCGAGGAACGGCAGTTCTGGCAGGAGGCCATCGCCGGCTTCCGCTGCGAGGACGAGGATCTGGCCCATGCCGTGGCGCTGATCGCCAAGTACGATACCGTGGCCGCCACGCGCGAGCGGGCACGGCACTATGCCCAGCGCGCGATCGACGCGATCGCGGTGTTCCCCGCCGGGCCGGCCCGCGCAGCCATGGCCGAGGCGGCCGAATTCGCGGTGGCCCGGCGCTACTGATTCGCCTCCGCCGTTCAGCTTCGCGCCGCTTTTGCTGGACAGGTTGACACGGTTGACACGGTCCAGGGATGACAGGCCCGGGGGTCCGGCAGAGCGCTTGCGCGGCCGGAAATCGGCGCAGGTCCAGGCCGGAGGGCAGGGGTGTCGGGTCATCCGTCCAGCCTGTCAGATCGGCACGCTGTAGGACATCCGGACCCGCCAAGTAGCCTCTACCAACTCGCCCTGCGGCTGCGCCGCGCCTTGGCTGGCGAGATGCCGGGCGGTTGCCCGATCGGGGCTGGCCCGATACCGCTGCCGGAGGAAGGGGCAAGCCCATGGCAGGGATCACTCGCCAGACCGGGGAGCGCGGAGACCACGCCGGTCCCGCACCGTTCGATGTGCGCTCCGGCGGCGGGCGCGATGCCGTGCTCGACGGGCTGCGCGCGGTGGCCGTGCTGGGGGTGGTGGTGGCCCATGCCGCGCTGTTCCGCTTCGGCGCTTCGCCATGGGCACAGGCGCCGGGGCTCAAGGAGCTGTGCGCCGCGCTGGGCCAGGTCGGGGTCAGGATGTTCTTCCTGATCAGCGGCTACGTCATCACCCGGCTGCTGCTGCGCGAGCTGGCGGCGACCGGCCGGCTTCGCCTCGGGCGATTCTACCTGCGCCGGGCGACGCGGATCCTGCCCCAGTTCGGGCTCTACCTCTTGACCATCGCCGTGCTGTCGCATGGGGTCTACCTCTATGTCCCCAAGCTGGAGCTGGCCGCGGCGGGCCTGTTCCTGTGCAACACCCCGCTCTACGAATGCGGCTGGTTCGTCGGGCACAGCTGGACGCTGGCGGTGGAGGAGCAGTTCTATCTGGCTTTCCCGCTGCTGCTGGTGCTCTGCGGCGGGCGGCGGCTCGGCGCGGTGCTGCCGGTGCTGCTGCCCGCGCTGATGGCGGGGCTGCTGGCGATCGGCATCATGGGCACCGGCAAGAGCGCCAGCAATGCGGTCTCGTTTCTGTTCATCGCCAGTGGCGCGCTGCTGGCGGCGGTGCCGGCGCTCCAGGCCGTGGTGGTGCGCCGGGTGCGGGGGCCGCTGTGGCTGGCCATCCTTGCGGGTTTCGCGCTGCTGATCTGGCAGGCCCCGCCGCTGCTGCAGACCGCGCTGGCGCCGCCCTTGCTGGCGCTGGTGGTGTTCGGGTCGGGCAACCTGCGTCCAGCCCGCTGGCTGCTGGCGACCGCGCCGGTCCAGGCGATTGGCCGGTGCTCCTACACGATCTACCTGTGGCAGGAGCTGTTCCTCGGCATGCCGCGGTTCTATTTTTCCGCGTTGCCGCCCTTGTGGCTGTTTCCCATCGTGGTGGTCGCCGCGTGGCGGCTGGTCGAGAAACCCGCCATCGATCTTGGGCGGCGGGCGTTTGCGTGAACGGGTGCCCCGGGGACCTTACGTCCACGGCCGTTCACCAGCGGGACAACGGTCAGCATCCTTGACGGCTTGAACGGGAGCGGTTCGCTTCTCGCCAGCCTGGTGCTGGGCAAGGCCACAAGCGGGTCTTCGAACCCCGACGGCTTCGGCGCGCAGTACTGCACCTTCCAGGACTTCTCGCTCGGTTTCAGCGGTGTTGCCAAGTTGGTCGTGTTCGGCGGAACGGTCAACCAGCAGGTCTTCGACGATCTCACGTTCGGTTCGACCACGGCCGGAAGCGGCGGGAACACCGGTGCGGTTCCCGAGCCCTCGACCTGGGCCATGATGCTGCTGGGCTTTGCCGCGGTCGGCATGGCGATGCGCAAGCGGGCGAACGTGGTCACGTCGGTCCGCTACGCCTAAGGCCCTCATCCCGTCCTTGTGAGCAACGCCGTCGGCCGAAAGGTTGGCGGCGTTGTCGCATGCCCCTTGGCGGCTGCCGGCTCTGCGGGCGCCGCCCACAGTCTGCCGGGCCCGGTCCCGGCCGCGGCGCCTCTCGCCTCGCTGGCCAATCCGCAGTAAGGCGCCCGGCGTGAGCGACCTGCCGATCCATGCCGTCCTGCCTGATCTGCTCGCGGCGCTGCGGGCCGGGCCGAAGGCCGTGCTGATCGCGCCGCCGGGAGCCGGCAAGACCACGGCGGTCGCACCGGCCCTGCTGGGCCAGCCGTGGTGCACCGGCAGCGTCATCGTGCTCTCCCCCCGCCGGGTCGCGGCGCGCGCCGCGGCCGAGCGGATGGCCGAGCTGCTGGGTGAACCGGCCGGGGAGACCATCGGCTACCTGACCCGGCTCGACAGCAAACGCTCGGCCCGCACGCGGGTGCTGGTGATGACGGAAGCGATCTTTGTCAGCACGATCCAGCGCGATCCCGAGCTGGCCGGGGTTTCGGCCGTCCTGTTCGACGAGGCGCACGAGCGGCATCTCGACAGCGATCTCGGGCTGGCGCTGGTGCTGGAGAGCGCGGCGGTCCTGCGCGAGGACCTGCGCGTGCTGGTGATGTCGGCCACGCTCGACGGCGCGCGCTTCGCCGCGCTGCTCGGCGCGGGGACGCCGGTGATCGAGAGCGCGGGCAAGGCCTGGCCGCTGGCGCTGCGCTGGCTGGGCGCCCGGACCGAGCTGCGGCTGGACGAGGCGATGGCCGCGGCGATCCTGACCGCCTGGCGCGAGGAGAGCGGGGACATCCTCGCCTTCCTTCCCGGGGTGGGCGAGATCGAGCGGACCCGCGAGCGGCTGGCCGAGCGCCTGCCGGCAGCGCTGGTCCTGCCGCTGCACGGCCAGTGCGAGCCGGCCGCCCAGCGCGCCGCGATCCGCCGCGATCCGCAAGGGCGGCGGCGGATCGTGCTGGCCACCGCGATCGCCGAGACCTCGCTGACGCTGGAGGGCGTGTCGGTGGTGGTCGATGCGGGCCTGTCGCGCCGGGCCGAGTTCGACAAGGCTGCCGGGGTGACCCGGCTGGTCACCCACACCGCCAGCCAGGCCGCCGCCGCGCAGCGGGCCGGGCGTGCGGCGCGGCAGGGTCCGGGTGTGGCCTATCGGTTGTGGGAAGAGGCGGCCCATGCCGGGCGCCCGCCCTTCGATCCGCCGGAGATGCTGGTCTCCGATCTCGCCCCGCTGGCGCTGACCCTGGCGCAGTGGGGCGCGGCCGATCCAGCCGCGCTGCCCTGGCTGGACCCGCCGCCGGCGCCGGCCATGGGCGCGGCGCGGGACCTGCTCACCCAGCTCGGCGCGCTCGATGCGGCGGGGCGGATCAGCCCGCACGGACAGGCGATGGCCACCCTGCCGCTGGAGCCGCGGCTGGCGCACATGGTGCTCGATGCCGTGGCTTCGGGTTCGGAGGATGATGCCGCCGTGCTGGCCCTGTTGCTGCAAGAGCGTGGGCTGGGTGGGCGGAGCGATGATCTCCATGCGCGGTTCGACAGCCTGGCGCGGGATCGCTCTGCCCGCGCCCAGGCCTCGCGCAAGCTGGCCGAGCGTTGGGCCAGGGCGGCGCGTGGGGTTCGACAGGCTCAGCCTGAGCCTGTCGAGGTCCCGGCACAACGCCAGCCCAACGGCGCGCCTCCCCTCGGCGTGCTGCTGGCCGCGGGCTTTCCCGACCTGCTCGCCCGCCGCCGTGACCCTGCCGGCGAGCAGTGGCTCACCGCCGGGGGACGGGGCCTGCGGCTCGATCCGGCCTCGCCGCTCATCCGCGCCGAGTGGCTGGCGGTGGGCGAGGCCCAGGGCGAGGCGAAAGGCGCGCGCATCACCGCCGCGATCGCGCTGACCGAGACCGAGGTCCAGCGCTGGCTGGGCAACCGGATCGAGCGGCGCACCACGCTGCGCTGGATCGCGGAGGAGCGCCGGGTCGAGGCTCTGCTCGAACAGCGGCTGGGGGCGATCACCTTGATGCGCGTGCCCGATCCCCGGCCCGAACCGGGCGCGGTCGCCCGGTTCCTCGCGGCGCGGGTGGCGGAGGAGGGGCTGGGGCTGCTGCCGCTGTCGGCGGCCAGCGCGGCCCTGCTCACCCGCGCCGGTTTCGCCGGGCTGGAGGTCCTGTCCGATGCGGCGCTGCGCGGTGCGGTGGAGGACTGGCTGGTGCCCTTGCTTGGCCGCCGGCTTGACGATCTCGATCCCGGCCGCCTGCACGAGGCGCTCCTGGCGCGGCTTGACTATGCCGAGCGCCAGGCGCTCGACCAGGTCGCCCCGGCCCAGTTCCGCAGTCCGGCGGGGACCGCGCACGCGATCGACTATGCTGATCCCGGCGGTCCCGCGGTCGAGGTGCGGGTCCAGGCGCTGTTCGGGCTCGACCGCCATCCCGGCTTCGGCCAGCCGGCCCGGCCGCTGCTGCTCAAGCTGACCGATCCCGGCGGCAAGCCGCTGCAGACCACGCGTGATCTGCCGGGGTTCTGGCGCGGCTCGTGGAAGGACGTGGTGAAGGACATGAAGGGCCGCTATCCCAAGCACCGCTGGCCCGAGGCGCCGTGGGAGGAAGACCCCAGCCTCAAGACCAAGAACGCCTTCGCCCGCGACAAGGGGAGGTCATAAACGGGCCTGGTTCGCGCAGGGTGGTCCGGCGCAGCGCAATGCCGGTTTGCGCCTGCGGCCTGGCCTTGCCCGCAAGCCTCTCCGTGGCGCGGCGCGAACCAGACCTTTCCGTGCTCGCCTGCGCGCATTTGTCCTCTTGATTCCGCCCTCGATTCGCCCGAAAGCGCGGGCCATGACCGCTCGCATCTATCAGCGCCCCAAGAATGCCATGCAGTCGGGCAAGGCCCTGACTGATTCGTGGCTGCTCGAGTTCGTGCCGGCCGAGGCCAAGAAGCCCGATCCGCTGATGGGCTGGGCCGGCTCGGGCGATACCCGGCAGCAGGTGGTCCTGCGCTTCGCCAGCCAGGCCGAGGCCATCGCCTACGCCGAGCGCTATGGCATCGCCGCGCGGGTCCAGGCGACCCCGCCGAAGCGGCTCAAGCTGCAGGCCTACGCCGACAACTTCCGCTGACGCGGCGGGCGGCGGGGCTGGACAAAGCTCTGCCCGGCCGCCATATGCGCCGCCGGGAGTCGGTCGGACGCTTGCGTCCGCCAACCTGGTCAGGTCCGGAAGGAAGCAGCCACAACGGGTTGCGGCGGGTCGGCCGGCTCCTTTAATCCCCCGTCAGGTCATGATCGCCGCGCAAGCGCTGCCGCGCCGCCTCGCGCGAGCCGGTGGCTGGAACCAGTCCGGCGATGCGCCCCAGCCCGAACGGCGGCATGTTGCCATAGATCGTCTCGCTGGCGCCGCGCTCCACCACGTAGGTTTCGTGGAAGATCCCGACGGTGCCATCGCCGCCGACCGCCTGGTTGAACGCCGTCCAGGCCGGCCAGTGCCGCCGGTCGCGGGCGCGGGCATAGCCTTCGAGGCTGTCGAAATCGCGCCAGTACTGGATCATCACGATGGTGCGCGGGCTGGCCAGCATGGTCTGCCCGCCCAGAAAGCCGCTGCCCGGGTCGGCCAACAGCTCGCGCAGCATGGCCGGCATGGCCCGCGCCACCGGCAGCCATTTGCCGACCGCGCGGAACCGGTTGATGCGCATGCCGATGACGAAGACGACGAGCGGCCCCTCATGGGCGGCGGTGAAGCGGCCGGGGCGGATCGGTGGGCTCATGCGATCAAGGTTTCATGGCGAAACCTACCGGTCAAGCCGTCTCCCCATTCGACAAGCGCGGCGCCAGCGCTTACCTAGGCGCGCGATGGACGACTCTGCTGACATGTTCGGACCCGACCCGGCCGACGAGACCGACGCCGCGCCATCCGCGGCCGAGCTCGAGGCGGCGGGCCAGTCGGCGCTGTTCGGCGATCCGCTCCCGCCTTCGGGCCAGGCGCCGGCTTCCGCTCCGGCCCCGGCGCCCGCCGCTGCGGTCGCTGCGGCCGAACCGGCCTCTGCACCTCCCGTTGCCCCAACCCAGCCCTACCGCGTGCTGGCCCGCAAGTACCGCCCGCAGACCTTCTCGGCGCTGATCGGGCAGGACGCGATGGTCCAGACGCTTGCCAATGCGATCCGCCGCGACCGGCTGGCCCATGCCTTCCTGATGACCGGCGTGCGCGGGGTGGGCAAGACCAGCACCGCACGGCTGATCGCCAAGGCGCTCAACTGCGTCGGCCCGGACGGCAAGGGCGGGCCGACGATCGATCCCTGCGGCCAGTGCGAGCCCTGCGTGGCGATCGCCGAGGGGCGCCATATCGACGTGATCGAGATGGACGCCGCCAGCCACACTGGCGTCGACGACGTGCGCGAGATCATCGAGGCGGTGCGCTATGCGGCGGTCTCGGCGCGCTACAAGATCTATATCATCGACGAAGTCCACATGCTCAGCCGCAACGCGTTCAACGCGCTGCTCAAGACGCTGGAAGAGCCGCCGGCCCATGTGAAGTTCCTGTTCGCCACCACCGAGGTCGACAAGCTGCCGGTCACGGTGCTGTCGCGCTGCCAGCGCTTCGACCTGCGGCGCATTCCCGCCGGCCTGCTGGCCGATCACTTCGCCCGCGTCTGCGCCGAGGAGGGTGTCCCGGCCGAGGCCGAGGCCCTGTCGATGATCGCCGAGGCGGCCGAGGGATCGGTCCGTGACGGGCTGTCGATCCTCGACCAGGCGATCGCCCATGCCGACCTTGGCGGGGAAGGGCGGGTCACCCCGGCGCAGGTCCAGGACATGCTCGGCCTGGCCGACAAGACCGTACAGCGCCGCCTGCTTGCCGCGATGCTCGCCGGCGACGGGCCGGGCCTGCTTGAGCTGGTCGCGGCGCAGTTCGCGCTCGGGGTCGAGCCGCTGGCGCTGCTGCGCTCGCAGCTCGAGCTGGTCCACCGTATCACCGTGACCCAGGTCGGTCGCACCGGGGCCGAGGCGATCTCGGCCGAGGAGCGCGCCGCGATCGAGACCTGGGCCGATCAGCTGTCGCCCGGGCAGCTGCACCGGCTGTGGCAGCTGCTGCTCAAGGGGCACGACGAGGTGCGCACCGCACCCGATCCGCTGGCTGCGGCACAAATGGCGCTGCTGCGCGTGCTGCATGCCGCCGATCTGCCCGATCCCGGCCAGTTGGCCCGCCGTCTCGAGCAACTCGCCGCACAACCTGGCGTCGCCTTCCCGGGCGAGGCCCCGGCGGGTGGCGGACAGAGCGGCCCGACCGGAACCGCAATGGCGGCCACCACGCTCGATTGGGACGCGCTGGTTCACCAGGTCGAGCAGCAATCGCCGATGGTCGGGGCCGCCTTGCGGCTTGGTCTGCGCGTGATCGAGCTGCGCTCCGGGCTGCTGCGCTACTGCTTCGCGCCCGGTCTGGCCCCGCTGGGGGCGGCCGAGATCCGCAAGGCGTTGGAAGCCGCCACCGGCATCGCGTGGCAGGTGGAGCCGGGTGAGGGGGAGGGTCGCCCCAGCCTGGAGGAGCAGCGCGAGGCCGCCGCGCGCGACGCCGATGCGCAGCTGCGCCGGGCGCCACTGGTCGAGGCCGCCTTCGCGGCCTTCCCCCAGGCCCGCATCGTCGAGGAGGATTCCCACCCCGGCGGCTCGTCGCCGCGGGTCGAACGCAACTGGAGCCGTAGAGCATGAAGTCGATGGAAGAGATGATCCAGGCCGCGCAGAAGGCCGCCGAGACCATCCAGAAGCAGATGAACGAGGCCCAGACCCGCCTCGACCAGATCGAGGTCGAGGGCGTGGCCGGCGGGGGGCTGGTCCGGATCCGCTGCTCGGCCAAGGGCCGCGTGGTCGGCGTCAGCCTGGATGACAGTCTGCTCCAGCCCGCCGAAAAGGGCATCCTCGAGGATCTGGTCGCCGCCGCCTTCAACGATGCCCGGGCCAAGGCCGATCAGGTGTCGGGGGAGGAAATGGCCAAGATGCAGCAGGGCCTCGGCCTGCCGCCGGGGTTCAACTTCCCCGGGCTCTGAGCCCGCCCGGCCACCCTCCGGCCGCGGCAATCCACAACCACGCGCGGGCGGAGGCCATCGGCGGCATTGCACCGTGCCGGCCCCGTCCCCATATCTCGGAGAACCCCGCCGCCGCCATGGCGGCGCAAGGAGCGCCGGGACCTGTGCCCGCACCCGACTTGCACCGCCGGGGGTGAGCGCCCAGATTGGACGGATATGGAACAGATCTCACTTCCCCTGCTGCCGCTGCGCGACATCGTCGTGTTCCCCGGCATGGTCGTCCCGCTCTTCGTCGGGCGCGAGAAATCGGTCGCCGCGCTCGAGGCGGCGATGTCGGGCAACAAGGACATCTTCCTGCTGGCGCAGCTTGATCCGGGCTGCGAGGATCCGCAGGCCGACGATCTCTATGACGTCGGCGTGGTCGCCAGCGTGCTCCAGCTGCTCAAGTTGCCCGATGGCACGGTGCGTGTGCTGGTCGAAGGTCAGCAGCGCGCACGTCTGGTTGAACTGGCCGAGGGTAGCGGGTTGACCACTGCGCTGGTCGAACTGGCCGAGCCGGTCACCACCTCGGGCAGCGAGGTCGCCGCGATGATGCGTTCGGCGGTCGAGCAGTTCCGCGAATATGCCAAGCTCAACAAGAAGCTCGCGGCCGAGGCCGGCGACCAGCTGGGCGAGATCGACGATGCCTCGCGCCTGGCCGATGCCATCGCCGCGCAGCTTGGCGCCAAGGTTTCGGACAAGCAGGCACTGCTGAGCGAGGGCGATCCGCTCAAGCGGCTCGAAATGGTCTTCTCGTTCATGGAGGGCGAACTGGGCGTGCTCCAGGTGGAGCGGCGCATCCGCGGGCGCGTGAAGCGCCAGATGGAGAAGACCCAGCGCGAATACTACCTCAACGAGCAGCTCAAGGCGATCCAGTCCGAGCTGGGCGGCGGCGACGGCGATGAGAGCAACGAGATCGCCGAGCTGCAGGAGAAGATCGAGAAGCTCAAGCTCTCGGACGAAGCCCGCACCAAGGCCAATGCCGAGCTCAAGAAGCTCAAGTCGATGCAGCCGATGAGCGCCGAAGCAACCGTCGTGCGCAACTATCTCGACGTGCTGCTGGGCCTGCCCTGGGGCAAGCGTTCGAAGCTCAAGAAGGACATCGGCAAGGCCCAGGCGATCCTCGACGCGGATCACTACGCGCTCGAGAAGGTCAAGGACCGGATCGTCGAGTACCTGGCCGTCCAGGCCCGGACCAACAAGCTCAAGGGGCCGATCCTGTGCCTCGTCGGCCCGCCGGGCGTGGGCAAGACCAGCCTCGGCAAGTCGATCGCCAAGGCGACCGGGCGCGAATTCATCCGCCAGTCGCTGGGCGGCGTGCGCGACGAGGCCGAGATCCGCGGCCACCGCCGCACCTATATCGGCTCGCTCCCGGGCAAGGTCGTGTCCAATCTCAGGAAGGCAGGCACCAGCAACCCGCTGTTCCTGCTGGATGAGATCGACAAGCTGGGCCAGGACTTCCGCGGCGATCCGGCTTCGGCCCTGCTCGAGGTGCTCGATCCCGAGCAGAACGCCAAGTTCCAGGACCATTACCTGGAGGTCGACTATGACCTGTCGGACGTGATGTTCGTCTGCACGGCCAACAGTCTCAACCTGCCGCAGCCGCTGCTCGACCGGATGGAGATCATCCGGCTGGAGGGCTACACCGAGGACGAGAAGGTCGAGATCGCCGAGCGGCACCTGATCGCCAAGCAGATCGAGGCGCACGGGCTGAAGAAGGGTGAGTTCACTCTGACCCAGGCCGGCCTGCGCGATCTGATCCGGTTCTACACCCGCGAGGCCGGCGTGCGCACGCTGGAGCGCGAGATCGCCCGTCTGGCGCGCAAGTCGCTGCGGCGGATCCTGGAAGGCAAGGACCAGGCCATCACCATCACGCCCGACAACCTCGCCGATTTCGCCGGGGTGCGGAAGTTCAAGCATGGCGTGTCGGACACCGAGCACCAGGTGGGCGCGGTGACCGGGCTGGCCTGGACCGAGGTGGGCGGCGAGCTGCTGACCATCGAAAGCGTGACCGTGCCGGGCAAGGGCGCGGTCAGGACCACCGGCAAGCTCGGCGAGGTGATGAGCGAGAGCGTCCAGATGGCGTTCAGCTTCGTCAAGGCGCGGGCGCCGGCCTATGGCATCAAGCCCTCGCTGTTCCAGCGCAAGGACCTGCACATCCACCTGCCCGAGGGCGCCGTGCCCAAGGATGGCCCCTCGGCCGGGATCGGCATGGTCACCGCGATGGTTTCCACCCTGACCGGCATCCCGGTGCGGGCCGACGTGGCGATGACCGGCGAGGTCACGCTGCGCGGCCGGGTCCTGGCGATCGGCGGGCTCAAGGAAAAGCTGCTCGCCGCCCTGCGGGGGGGCATCAAGACCGTCCTGATCCCCGAGGAGAACCGCAAGGACCTGGCCGAGATCCCGGAGAACATCCTCCAGGGGCTCGAGCTGGTGCCGGTGAGCCATGTCGACGAGGTGCTGGTGAGGGCGCTGACCGCGCCGGTCGAGCCGATCGACTGGACCGAGGCCGACGACCTGGCCAGCCAGCCGGCTCCGGCCGGCACGGTGGGCACGCCCCAGCCGACCGCGCACTGAAGCTCCGCCTGTCGGATAGCGCTCCGCTTGGCGGGGCGCCGTCCCGGGCGAGCTCGCCAGGCCCCGATTCGAGGCGTGAAACGCCCGGAATTCGGGGCCTTTGCGTGTTGCGACGCAGCAATCGGCGCGGTTTCCACAGCTGCAAGCGTGTGACGCCGCCAAATCGGGCGAAAATCGGGCGAATCGCCGGAGAATCGCGGGGGTTTGGCTTTGACAGCTTCGTCAAAAGGCGTTCAATTCCGCGCCAACCGACGCGATTCCCAAGATCACAGCGGTTTCACACGAGGTAGGGGGTTCCCGAATGAACAAGAACGAACTGATCGGCGCGGTGGCCGAATCCAGCGGCCTGACCCGCGCCGATGCCACCAAGGCAGTGGAAGGCGTGTTCGATGCCATCAGCGGCGCCCTGAAGAAGGGCGAGGAAGTGCGTCTGGTCGGCTTCGGCACCTTCTCGGTGGCCAAGCGCAAGGCCTCCACCGGCCGCAACCCGCGCACCGGTGAGCCGATGAAGATCAACGCCTCGAGCCAGCCGAAGTTCAAGGCCGGCAAGGGGCTGAAGGACGCGGTCAACTAAGGCTGCCGTCCTGACGGGCCCGCTGCGGCCCATTTCCATGCAGAAGCGCCGCCCCGCGAAGGAGCGGCGCTTTTTGCTGTCTGCGGGCCGCGCGGTAGGACTGCGCCGGGGCCGTGCCCCGGTTCCGGACCTTTGGCCCGGCCTCAGTTGCCCAGCCGTACCAGTGCGGTCGGCGCCGGATTGCGCGGGTTCACGGCCCAGGTCAGCATCGGTCCCGTGGTGCCGGGTTGCGGCCCCTCGTCGGTGTTGTTGGCGATGATCGCCCCGTCGGTGGTGAGGGTGAAGGTGCCCTCGAACGGGCCGAACGGATTGCCGGGCAGGTCCGCGCCATCCTTGCCGCCCTTGCCGGCCTTGCTCATCGCGCCGGCCATCCCGGCAAGCGCCATGCCCATCGGATTGCCGGCGCCGGACTGGGCGGAGAATCCCGGCGCATCGATCCGCACCGTGCCGTCATTCCGGCGCGAGACCTGGACGAAGGCATTGGCCAGCGGCAGGCGCTCGACCGTGGGGAAGACGAAATCGTGATCGAGCCGCCCGGCTATCGCATAGTCGACCACGAACAGGCCATCACCCTTGTAGACCACGCTCTTCCACCCCGCCTGGCGCCGCAGCCGGGCCGCCATCTCCTCGGCGGCCTGCGGGTTCGACGGATCGATTCCGCCCAGCAGCGCCTTCATCTGCTCGGCTTCGGCCTTGTCCTTGGGGCCGCTCTGCTTGAGCCGTTCCTCGAAGGCTTTCTTCTGATCGGCCAGTTCCTCGGCGGTGCAGGGGCGTTCCTTGGCCTCGTCGTTGTAGCAGGTGTCGGGCTCGAACACCTTGGGCTTGCTGCCCATCTGCGCCAGCTTGGTCAGGGCCAGCATATGGATCTCGCCCTGGTAGGCGAAGCGGAAGGTGCCGTCGCGGCGCAGGTCGAGGCTGGAGGTGAACCGCCCGGGAGTGAGCAGGCAGGCGCCGAGCGCCGCCGCCAGGACGATCAGCAGCGCCGCAGCGGCCTTGGGGGTGCGGGTCCGGAACAAGCGGGGTCTCCTCGCTGGAAAGCCACGAGGTTATTCGCCCCGGGTTGCAATCGCGTAAAGCGCGATGGCGGCGGCGTTGGACACGTTGAGGCTCTCGATCGCCGAACTGGTCGGCAGGCGGGCGAGGGCGTCGCAATGCTGGGCCACGTTGTGCCGCATGCCTTCGCCTTCCGCGCCCAGCACCAGCGCCACCGGGCCGGCCGGAAGGACCGCGCCCAGCGTGTCCTTGCCGGCGCCGTCCAGGCCGATCCGCCAGTACCCGGCCTCGGCCACCTCGTCGAGCGCGCGGGCGAGGTTGACCACGCGGACCCACGGCACAACCTCGAGTGCGCCCGAGGCGCTCTTGGCCAGGGTGCCCGATTCGGGCGGGGCGTGGCGATCCTGGGTGACGATCGCGCAGGCGTTGAAGGCCGCGGCCGAGCGCAGGATCGCCCCGACATTGTGCGGATCGGTGACCTGGTCGAGGATCAGCAGCGGGCGCGCCGGATCGCCATCCAGCACCTCGTCGAGGAAGATATCGGGCAGGGGCTCGCATTCCAGCACCAGGCCCTGATGCGGCGCGTCGCGGGCCACCAGCCTGGCCAGGTCGGCGCCCTGGGCATATTCCACCGTGAAATCGGCGGGCAGTTCGCCATCGAGCGAGGCGATCCCCTCGCGCGTCGCCCACAGCTTGCGATGGCGCCGTTCCGGGTTCTTGAGCGCCGCCTCCACGGCGTGGCGGCCCCACAGCCGCACCGCGCCGGACGAGGCCCGGCCCGAGCCGCGCCCGCCCTGCATGCGGCCCGCCCGCCCACGCAGCGCGCGTTTCGGCCTGTCGTCCCCACCTCGATTGCCGCCGCGCTCTGCCATGGTCATTGTCCCGTGATTGTCGACCGGTGGTCGAATTTGCGTCGCGCTCATGCCCGCACCCCCATTGACAGGCAAGCCCGGCTTCGCCATTGGGGCCGCCTCTCGGCCGGACGGTCTCGCAAGAGACCCACATTGCGGGTTCGCCCGCCACCGGCAAGCTGGTGTGGACAGGTGGCCGAGTGGTTAAAGGCAGCAGACTGTAAATCTGCCCGCGCAAGCGTACGCTAGTTCGAATCTAGCCCTGTCCACCACCACCCTTTCTGCCGCGTTCCTCTCGCCTGGGTTGGCCGCCGCCGAGGCGGCCTGGATCCGCGATCCGGCGGCTGTGCCCGACGCTGGCCGTAGCTGCCTTGCCGGGACCGCTGCGAGGCCCTAGATGGTCGGCATGTCCGGCGAAATCACAGACAATCGCGGTCGCGGCAACGCGGCCTGGCAATGGCCATCGATCCATCCCGAAGGGCGCAAGTTCGGCCTGATCGTCGCGGCCCTCGCGGCGCTGCTCGCGTTCCTCGCGTGGGAGACGCTGGCCTGGCCGGTGGGCTTCCTGACGCTGGGCGTGCTGGCCTTCTTCCGCGATCCGCTGCGCGTCACCCCGCAGGGGGATGGCTATCTGGTGGCGCCGGCCGACGGGCTGATCACGCTGATCCGCAAGGTCGATCCCCCGCGCGAGCTGGTGCTGGACGACGGCACCGGCACGGTCGGCCTGCCCTCCGCGCAGGTAACGCGGATCTCGATCTTCATGTCGGTGTTCGACGTGCACATCAACCGCGCCCCGATCGGCGGCACCGTGCGCCGGGTGGTCTATATCCCCGGAAAGTTCATGAACGCCGATCTCGACAAGGCGAGCGAGGACAACGAGCGCCAGCACATCCTGATCGAGCGCAGCGACGGGATGCGGATCGGCTTTACCCAGATCGCCGGGCTGGTTGCGCGCCGCATCGTGCCGTTCGTCAAGCCGGGTGACATTCTGGCCGCGGGCCAGCGCGTCGGGCTGATCCGTTTTGGCAGTCGGGTCGATGTCTATCTGCCCGAGGGCACCGAGCCGCGCGTGCTGCTTGGCCAGCGGGTCGTCGCCGGCGAGACGGTGCTGGCCGAGCTGGGCCAGCAGGGCCTGATCGAGGGCGTCAGCCAGTGAGCGATGCCCGCGAGCGGCGGCCGCGTCGCGAGGCGGTGCGGCTGCCCGGGGGGCTGACCCTGCGCGCCCTGGTGCCCAACGCGATCACCGCGGCGGCACTGGCCTCGGGGCTGACCGGGATCCGCTTCGCGATCACCGCGGCCAGCGGCACCCCGGTGCCGACCACGCCCGGGCTGCCGCTGGACGACTGGCAGAAGGCCGTGCTGGCGGTGATCCTGGCGGGAATGCTCGACGGGGTCGACGGGCGCATCGCCCGCCTGCTCAAGGCGCAGTCGCGCTTCGGCGCCGAGCTCGACAGTCTGTCGGACGTGATCTCCTTCGGCGTGGCGCCGGCGCTGATCCTGTTCCTGTGGTCGCTGCAGGACGTGCCGCGGCTCGGCTGGTTCGCCGCGCTGGCCTTTGCCATCTGCATGGCGCTGCGCCTGGCGCGCTTCAACGCCCGGATCGACATGGCCGACGAGCCGCGCAAGGCCGCCGGCTACCTGACCGGGGTCCCGGCGCCGGTCGGGGCGGGGCTGGCCTTCCTGCCGCTCTATCTGTGGATCGCCAGCGGCAACGACCTGTTCCGCCGTCCCGAGCTGGTCGGCATCTGGCTGCTGCTGACGGCGTTCCTGCTGATTTCCAGCCTGCCCACCCTGAGCTGGGCCTCGATGCGGCCGCGCCGCTCGGTCCGGCTCGAGCTGATCGGACTGGCGGCGCTGGTCTTCGCGGCGCTGATCAGCGAGCCTTGGCTCACTCTTGCCGGTATCTGCCTGGTTTACCTGCTGCTCGTTCCCTATGGCTGGGTAAGCTACGCCCGGATCAGGCGGCAGCGGGGCGAGCGAGGCTGAAAGCCGGCCGCGCCGCGCCCGGGGTCCGCACCCGGCGGCTGATCCGCACCGGCCCCGGCGCCACGGCGACCGGGCGAACCTGATGCGCGACCACACTGATGACCAGGCTGCGGGTCGGTTCGCAGGCCGCAAGCTCGGCGCGCAGGCGGGCAAAGGTTCCGGCATGGGCGCGCCAGGTCCCCACCAGCACCGTCACGGCCAGCACGCCGCTGCCCAGGAACAGCACGGGAAGAACGAGGGTGGCAAACAGCGCGATCATGCCTTGATCCTTGTGTTGGGACCGCCCACCGGCGGTTGAGGCCTTGTGGACTGTCCTGTGGATAACCGGTGGGCCGTGACCCTGTTCCCGGTTTGGTCTCATCGCCTCTATGTTCCACTCCTGTTCTCCCCGTCAAGCGATTATTTTCCCCCTTTGTTCTCGTCTACAGCAAGCCGCTCATTTTGGGCTGGAAATTCGCCGGATGAGGCGCTAGGGGCGCGGCGTCGCGGGCGATCCGGCCAGTTGCCGGGTTCAGCTGTCGCGGCAAATCCACACGGGAAGCACCACACCCGGTGCCGCAGCGGACGATGAGGCTTTCGGGCCAACCGCACGGTTCCAGCTTCCCGGAGGTTCAACCGGAAAGGAACTATCCTATGGCGGCTCCTGTCGTCACCATGCAGCAACTGATCGAGGCCGGCGCCCACTTCGGCCACCAGACCCACCGCTGGAACCCGCGGATGAAGCCGTACATCTTCGGCGCCCGCAACGGGGTTCACATCCTGGATCTGTCGCAGACCGTGCCGCTGTTCGCCCGCGCGCTCGATTTCATCTCGGCCACGGTCCAGGCGGGCGGCAAGGTCCTGTTCGTCGGCACCAAGCGCCAGGCCCAGCAGCCGATCGCCGAAGCCGCGCGCGCCTCGGGTCAGCACTTCGTCAACCACCGCTGGCTGGGCGGCATGCTCACCAACTGGAAGACCATCTCGGGCTCGATCAAGCGCCTCAAGACGCTGGAAGAGCAGCTGGGCGGAGACACCACCGGCCTGACCAAGAAGGAAGTGCTGCAGCTCACCCGTGAGCGCGACAAGCTCGAGCTGTCGCTCGGCGGCATCCGCGACATGGGCGGCATCCCCGACGTGATGTTCGTGATCGACGCCAACAAGGAAGAGCTGGCGATCAAGGAAGCCAACGTGCTGGGTATCCCGGTCGTCGCGATCCTGGATTCGAACGTCTCGCCCGACGGCATCGCGTTCCCGATCCCGGCGAACGACGACGCCAGCCGCGCGATCCGCCTCTACTGCGAGACCGTCGCCGCCGCCGCCACCAAGGGCCGGCGCGAGGCGGTGATCGATTCGGGCGCCGATATCGGTGCGCTCGACAACCCGGTCGAGGACGCGATCGAGGCCTGAACGCCGGTCGACCTCGGGTGAGGTCGTCACACGATTGTCGCGCGCCGGGTCCAAGGGCCCGGCGCCGTTTCCATACCCAACAAGGACAAACGCCATGGCTTACACCGCCGCTGACGTGAAGAACCTGCGCGAGCGCACCGGCGCCGGCATGATGGATTGCAAGAAGGCCCTCGACGAATCCGGGGGCGATTTCGAAGCCGCGGTCGACGCGCTGCGCGCCAAGGGCCTGGCCGCCGCCGCCAAGAAGTCGAGCCGCACCGCGGCCGAGGGCCTGGTCGGCGTCGCCGTCGCGGGCACCAAGGGCGTGGCCGTCGAGGTCAACTCGGAAACCGACTTCGTCGCCAAGAACGACCAGTTCCAGGACTTCGTTCGCAAGACCACCGAAGTCGCATTGGCCACTGCCGCCGCCGACGTCGAGGCGCTCAAGGGCGCGGCCTATCCGGACGGCGGCACCGTCGCCGACAAGCTGACCAACAACGTCGCCACCATCGGTGAGAACCAGCAGCTGCGCCGCCTCAAGCACGTGGCGGTGAGCAGCGGCGTGGTCGTGCCCTACGTGCACAATGCCGCCGCCACCAACCTTGGCAAGATCGGCGTGCTCGTCGCGCTCGAATCCGAGGCTGGTGCCGACGTGCTCGAGCCGCTCGGCAAGCAGATCGCCATGCACATCGCCGCGGCCTTCCCGCTGGCGCTGTCGGCCGACGATCTCGATCCCGAGCTGCTCGCCCGCGAGCGCAAGATCGCGGCCGAGAAGGCGGCCGAGAGCGGCAAGCCCGCCGAGGTCCAGGCCAAGATGGTCGATGGCGCCGTGGCGAAGTACGCCAAGGAGAACGCGCTGCTCAGCCAGCTGTTCGTGATGGACAACAAGACCCCGATCGCCGACGTCGTGGCCCAGGCCGGCAAGGCCGCCGGGACCAAGATCGCGCTGGTCGACTATGTCCGCTTCCAGCTCGGCGAAGGCATCGAGAAGGAAGAGTCCGACTTCGCGGCCGAAGTGGCTGCGGCCGCCGGCCTCAAGTAAGCATCGCAGCCCGGCCGCGGCCGGGGCAGGGTTCGAGGGGCGCTGCCGGCAACGGCGGCGCCCTTTTCGTTCGGCCGGGCCTGACGCGGGCCGACCGGACCCGGGCCGCGCCGCCGGCCGGGCCGACGTGGGCAGCTGTTCCACACCGTGACCGCATCCAGCCTTGGCAGCGGGGCGGCCACGGTCTAAGGCGCTGCAACATTTCCCAGCCAGTCCGCGAGCATGCCGCCCCGATGAGCAAACCCCGCTACAAACGCGTCCTCCTCAAGCTGTCGGGCGAGGTGCTGATGGGCAACCAGCCCTTCGGCATCGATCCCGAGTTCGTTGCCGAACTGGCCAAGGAGGTGAAGGCGGCGCGCGATACCGGGCTGGAGATCTGCCTGGTGATCGGCGGCGGTAACATCTTCCGCGGCATGGCCGGGGCGGCGCGCGGGATGGACCGCGCCCAGGCCGACTATATGGGCATGCTCGCCACGGTGATGAATGCCCTGGCGATGCAGAACGCGCTGGAGCAGCTGGGGGTGCACACCCGCGTCCAGTCGGCGGTGCAGATGGACCAGGTGTGCGAGCCGGTGATCCGTCGCCGCGCCGAACGCCATCTCGAAAAGGGCCGCGTGGTGATCTTCGCCGCCGGCGTCGGCGCGCCCTATTTCACCACCGATTCCGGGGCCGCGCTGCGCGCCGCCGAGATGCAGTGCGACGCACTGCTGAAGGGGACCAGCGTTGACGGGATCTACGATTCCGATCCCAAGCACAATCCGGCGGCCAAGCGCTGGGACGTGATCGATTACGACACCGTCCTCGCCGAGAACCTCAAGGTGATGGACGCCTCGGCCGTGGCGCTGTGCCGCGACAACGACATTCCGATCGTGGTCTTCTCGATCCGCGAGAAGGGCAACCTGGCCCGCGTGCTCGCGGGTGAGGGGATCCAGACCATCGTCCAGAAGGGAGCCTGACATGGCCAAGTACGACAAGGCCGATCTCGAGCGCCGCATGCGCGGCGCCGTTGAAGCGCTGCGGCACGACCTTTCGGGCCTGCGCACCGGCCGCGCCAACACCGCGCTGCTCGATTCGGTGCAGGTCGAGGTCTATGGCAGCCACATGCCGCTCAGCCAGGTCGCCACGGTCTCGGTGCCCGAGCCGCGGCTGCTTTCGGTGCAGGTGTGGGACAAGTCCAATGTCGGCCCGGTCGAGAAGGCGATCCGTTCGGCCGGGCTCGGGCTCAATCCGATCAACGACGGCAACACCCTGCGCCTGCCGATCCCCGACCTGACCGAGGAGCGCCGCAAGGAACTGGCGAAGCTGGCCAGCCAGTATGCCGAGAAGGCCCGCGTCGCGATCCGCAACGTCCGCCGCGATGGCATGGACGCGCTGAAGCAGGACGAGACCAAGAAGGAGATCTCGGAGGATGAGCGCAAGCGCGCCGAGACCGACCTGCAGAAGCTGACCGACGAGGTGATCAAGGCCGCGGACGAGGCCGCCACCCAGAAGGAAAAGGAAATCCTCGGCAAGTGAGCACGGCCTCGGTCCCGGCCGGTACCCCGGATGGCGCCGCCACCGCCACCGCCGTGCGCCACGTCGCCATCATCATGGATGGCAACGGGCGCTGGGCCAAGCAGCGCTTCCTGCCGCGCGCGATCGGCCACCAGCGCGGGGTGGAGGCGGTGCGCGGCGTGGTCCGCCGGGCTGGCGAAGTCGGGCTCGAGGCGCTGACGCTCTATGCCTTCTCGACCGAGAACTGGCGCCGCCCGGAAGATGAGGTCTCGGCCCTGATGGGTCTGCTCAAGCGCTTCATCCTGTCGGACCTCGAGGAGATTGCCGGCAACGGGGTGCGGCTGCGGATCATCGGCGATCACGGCGCCTTCGGTCCCGAACTGCGCGATCTGCTCGACGGTGCGCTCGCGCGGACGGCGGGCAACACCGGGCTCAACCTGGTGATCGCCCTCAACTATGGTTCGCAGGACGAGATCGCCCGGGCCGCGGCCCGCGCCGCCGCCGTCGGTCCGATCACCCCGGAGACGATCGAAGCGCACCTCGACACGGCCGGGCTGCCCCCGCTCGACCTGCTGATCCGCACCTCGGGCGAGGTGCGGCTCTCCAACTTCCTGCTGTGGCAGGCGGCCTATGCCGAAATGCTGTTCCTCGACGTGCTGTGGCCCGATTTCGCGCCGGCCCACCTCGATGCCGCGCTGGCCCAGTTCGCCGCCCGGGAGCGCCGTTTTGGCGGACGCTGAACTGCGTGCTAGGCTGGCTCCGCAGAAATGCGGAGGAGAGGCGGTCCATGGCTGAGCCGAGCCCGGCGAAACGATCGGACCTGCCCGTGCGCACCGCCTCTGCGATGGTCATGCTGGCCGTGGCCGGCACGGCGCTGTGGCTGGGCGGGGTGGTCTGGGCCGTGTTCGTCGGGCTGGTGGCCGCGGGCGTGCTGCTCGAATGGTCGCGGCTGGTCCTGGCCTTCGTCCCCGGCGTGCCGGGCCGGCTTCTGTGGCACCTCGGCGGGCTGGGCTATGTCGGCTTGGCGACGGCAAGCCTGCTGGTGCTGCGCCTTGTCTATGGCGTATATCCGGTGCTGGTCGCGCTGGGCGTGGTGATCGCCGTGGACGTCTGGGCCTATTTCTTCGGCCGGCGCTTCGGCGGCCCCAAGATTGCGCCGTCGATCAGTCCGTCCAAGACCTGGTCGGGCCTGGCCGGGGGCATCCTGGGCGCGATGCTGGTGATGTACCTGACCCACCAGGACGACTGGCGCTTCGCGCTGTCGGGGGTGCCGATCGCGGTGGTCGCCCAGGCGGGCGACTTCTTCGAGAGCTGGATGAAGCGGCGTGCGGGGGTGAAGGATTCGTCGCACCTGATCCCCGGCCACGGCGGCCTGTTCGATCGGCTCGACGGGCTGCTCGCGGTGCTGTTCGTGGTCGGGCTGAGCGGGGCGATCGGGGGGCTGGCATGATGGCAGGTGGACGGACAATCTCGGTCCTGGGGGCGACCGGTTCGATCGGGGCGTCGACGCTCGATCTGGTGCGGCGCGATCGCGCGGCCTGGCGGGTGGTGGCGCTGACCGCCAACGGCAATGCCGCGGCGCTGGCCGCGCTGGCGATCGAGTTCGGCGCCGAGATCGCGGTCGTGGCCGAAGCGGCTGCGCTGCCCGAGCTGCGCGCGGCGCTGGCGGGCACCGGAATCGAGGCCGCGGCGGGCGAGGGCGCGCTGGTCGAGGCCGCGGCGCGCGGGGCCGACCTGACCGTCGCCGCGATCGTCGGCTGTGCCGGCCTGGCGCCGACCATGGCCGCGATCGAGCAGGGCCGGACTGTCGCGCTGGCCAACAAGGAGGCGCTGGTTTCAGCCGGCGAAGTGATGACCGCTGCGGTCGCCCGGTCGGGCGCCACGCTGCTGCCGGTCGATTCCGAGCACAACGCGATCTTCCAGTGCCTGGCCGGCAGCGACATGGCCGACGTGCGCTGGATCACCCTGACCGCCAGCGGCGGGCCGTTCCGGGACTGGCCGCTCGAACGCCTGGCCCATGCCACCCCGGCCGAGGCGGTCAAGCACCCGAACTGGTCGATGGGCGCCAAGATCAGCGTCGATTCCGCGACGATGATGAACAAGGGGCTCGAGTACATCGAGGCCTTCCACCTGTTCCCGGTGGGGATCGAGCGGCTGCGGATCATTGTCCACCCGCAGTCGGTGGTGCACTCGATGGTCGAGTATCGCGACGGATCGACGCTGGCCCAGCTCGGCCCTTCGGACATGCGGGTGCCGATCGCCTCGGCGCTGGCCTGGCCACGCCGGATGGACACGCCCTGTGCTCCGCTTGACCTTGCCGCGATCGGCGAGCTGACCTTCCGGGCGCCCGACGAGCAGCGCTTCCCGGCGACCCGGCTGGCGCGTCAGGCGGCCCATGCCGGCGGGGCGATCCCGGCCGTGCTCAATGCCGCCAACGAAGTTGCGGTCGCCGCGTTTCTCGCCGGCCAGCTTGCGTTCACCTCGATCGCCGCACAGGTGGAAGCCACGCTCGGCCGCTTCGCGCCGCCGGCCCCGGCCTGCCTGGCGGATGTCATCGCGGTCGATGCCGAGGCGCGGGCGCGGACCCGCGAAATGCTGGAGCCTGCCTGATTCCCATGTCCCAAGCGCCGTCCATCCTGATCATGATCCTGGGCTTCGTGCTGCTGCTCGGGCCGCTGGTGGTGATCCACGAACTGGGCCACTACTGGGTCGGCCGATGGTGCGGGGTGAAGGCCGATGCGTTCTCGGTCGGCTTCGGCCGCGAGCTGTTTGGCTGGACCGACCGGCGTGGCACGCGCTGGAAGCTCTCGGCGATCCCGCTGGGGGGCTATGTCCAGTTCGCCGGCGACATGGACCCCACCTCGCGCCCCGATGACGCCAAGTTCGCCCATCTCAGCCCGGCCGAGCAGGCCGCGACCTTCAACGCCAAGGCGCTGTGGCAGCGCACGCTGATCGTGGCCGCTGGGCCGCTGACCAATCTGCTGTTCGCTCTCCTGATCTTCTCCGCCTTCAACCTGGCGTTCGGCAAGATCGTGTCGCCTCCGGTCGTCGGCCACTTCGCGGAGCAGGCCCCGGCGCGCGAGGCGGGGCTGAGGGTGGGGGACCGCATTGTCGCGATCGACGGCACCAGGGTCGAGCAGTTCCCCGACATCGTCGCGCTGGTCGTGCCCTATCCGGGGCGGACGATCTCGGTGGCGCTGGAGCGGGGCGGGCAGCCGCTGGTCATCCCGGTGCGCCTGCTGACCCATGTCGAGCGCGACAAGTTCGGCAACGAGAGCCGGATCGGCCGGCTCGGCATCTCGCCGGCCCAGGCGCGGATCGAACCGGTCGGCCCGGGCGAGGCGGTCGCACTGGCGGGCCGCCAGACCTGGAGCATCATGCGCATGCTGGTGGTCGGCGTGCAGCAGATTGTCACCGGGGAACGCTCGGTCAAGGAACTCGGCGGGCCGATCAAGACCGCCAAGTATTCGGGCGAACAGCTCAGCCTCGGCTGGCTCTCGTTCGTATCCTTCGCCGCGTTCATCTCGATTAACTTGGCATTCATCAACCTCTTGCCAATTCCGGCGCTCGACGGCGGGCACCTGGCTTTCTACGCGGCCGAGGCCATCCGCCGGAAGCCGCTGGACGCCCGCAGTCAGAACTGGGCGTTCCGCACCGGACTGGCCTTCGTGCTGGCGCTGATGCTGTTCGTCACGTTCAACGATCTGGTCTCGCTGCTGCCCGCGGGTCGCGGGTGAGCCCAGCGCATCAATACGGGGCATAACCGTGCCCCTCACACCAGGCGGAGCCGGACTGTTTGCTTGATTGGCGATGCGGCATCGGGCAGAGGGCAGCGACTGGGCTGAACCTGACGCCGATCCGGGCGAACAGGGCGGTGGACGCGCACAGATTTGGGATACTTGCGTCGATGAAGGGACGGACCATGGCTCACAACACGGCAGGGCGCCGTTCATCCGCGCTGATGCTGGGGTTGCTGGGCAGCAGCTTCCTCGCCCCGGCCGCGGCGCTGGCCCAGGCCGCGCCGGCGCCGGCCGCGACCGCTGCGGCCGCGCCGGTTCCCGCCGCTCCCGTCGCCGCGCCGACCGTGATCCAGCGGATCGAGGTGATCGGCAGCCAGCGGCTCGAGCCCGATACGATCATCTCGTACATCCGCCTTCGCACCGGCCAGGCCTATACCGAGACCGCCGCTGACCAGGCGCTCAAGGACCTCTACGCCACCGAGCTGTTCGCCGACGTGCAGATCCGCCAGGCGAACGGCGTGGTGACCGTGCAGGTCAAGGAGAACCCGGTGATCAACCGGATCATCTTCGAGGGCAACAAGCGCCTGAAGGAAGACAAGATCTCGCCCGAGATCAAGCTGGCGCCGCGTCAGATCTTCACGCGTTCGAAGGTCCGCGCCGACGTGGCCCGCATCATCGAGCTCTACAAGCGCCAGGGCCGCTTCGCCGCCACGGTCGAGCCCAAGATGGTCCAGCTCGACCAGAACCGCGTCGACATCGTGTTCGAGATCAGCGAGGGGCCGAAATCGAAGGTCCGCCAGATCAACATCCTTGGCAACGAGGTGTTCTCGGACGGCGAGCTGCGCAGCGAGATGGTGACCAAGCAGTCGCGCGCGTTCCGCTTCCTGTCGTCGCGCACTAGCTACGATCCGGATCGCCTGGCCTATGACCAGCAGAAGCTGCGCCAGTTCTACCTGACCAAGGGCTACGCCGATTTCCGCGTGGTCTCGGCCGTGGCCGAGCTGACGCCCGACAAGCACGACTTCATCATCACCTACGTGGTCGAGGAAGGGAAGCGCTACAAGTTCGGCGACGTCAAGGTGGAGAGCCAGTTGCGCGACTTCGACGGTGACGTCCTGGCCAAGCAGCTGCCGATGAAGAAGGATGACTGGTACAACGCCAAGCTGGTCGAGGATACGATCGACAAGCTGAACCAGACTGCAGGCGCCTTCGGCTATGCCTTTGCCGACGTGAGGCCGAGCTACGATCGTAGCAAGGAGAACCTCACCATGGGGATCACCTTCCAGATCGCCGAGGCCCCGCGCGTCTACGTTGAACGGATCGACGTCAACGGCAACACGCTGACCCAGGACAAGGTGGTCCGCCGCGAGTTCCGTCTGGCCGAGGGCGATGCGTTCAACTCGCTGCAGGTCAAGCGCTCGACCAACCGCATCAAGTCGCTCGGTTACTTCCAGGAGAAGTTCGAGGTCGAGCAGAAGCCCGGTTCCGCCCCGGACCGCATCGTGCTCGAGGCGAACGTCGAGGAGCGGCCCACCGGCGAACTACAGCTGTCGGCCGGCTTCTCGTCGATCGAAAGCTTCATTCTCCAGGCTTCGGTCCAGCAGCGCAATTTCCGCGGGCGCGGCCAGACGGTCGGGACCAGCGTGTCCTATTCGCGCTATTCCAAGAGCGTCGAGCTGAGCTTTACCGAGCCCTATGTGTTCGATCGCAACGTCTCGTTCGGCGCGAACATCTACCGGCGCGACTTCAACAGTTTCAACTTCACCGGGCAGAACCGCAACAACATCTACCAGCAGAGCACGACCGGCTTCCAGCTGCGCCTCGGCCTGCCTCTCACCGAATACATGAGCCTGATCGGCCGCTACACGCTCAACCTCGACGACGTGACGCTCGACCAGGCGACCTACTACGCGCTGAACCCGGTCAGCGGGCAGCTCGAGTGCAGCAACGCGCTGGCCGGCCGCTATCTGTGCGATGCGATCGGCAAGCGCACCAGCTCGATCCTCGGCGCTTCGCTGGTCTATGACACGCTCGATAACCGGGTGCGCCCGACGCGCGGCAACACGGCCTCGGTCAGCGCCGATTTCGCCGGGCTGGGCGGCAACGTGAAGTATGCCCGCTTCCGCGCCAACGCGGCCAAGTTCTTCCCGCTGGGCAAGGGCTTCGTCTTCTCGCTCTCGGCCGAGGGCGGGGCGATCAAGGCGCTGCAGAAGCGTGTCGATCCCTCGGGCGTGCGGATCGAGGACGTCTATCTGACCGACCGCTTCTACATGGGCGAGCCCGAGTTCCGCGGCTTCGACATCCGCGGCGTGGGGCCGCGCATCGTGCGCAAGCCGGTGGCGACCGATCCGGCCACCGGCGCGGTGCTGCCCAACACCTTCGTGGAAACGCGCGACCGCTGGCAGGACGACGCGATCGGTGGGCGCTACTACTACCAGGGCCGCGCCGAGCTTGAGATTCCGCTGGGCTCGGGTGCGCGCGAGATGGGCATCCGTCCCTCGATCTTCGCCGACATCGGCGCGGTCTGGGGCATCCGCACCCCCGAGCTGAACGACGTCTACGTCCAGACCTGCACGGCCTCGGACGGCAGCCAGTTCACCAGCTTCGCCACGGCGCGCACCGGCCAGCAGCCGGTGCTGGGCACGGGCTGCGCCACGCAGGAGCTGTCGTCGCGCGAATTCTTCTACGGCAACAGCGTGCGTCCGCGCGTGGCCGTGGGCATCGGCTTCAACTGGAACTCGCCGTTCGGTCCGTTCCGTCTCAACTTCGCCCGCGCCCTGCTGAAAGAGCTCGGGGACGATCCCAAGACCTTCACTTTCAACGTAGGAACCCAGTTCTGATGAGCAAGAATCTGATCCCGGCGGCGCTGGCTGCCACCCTCGTCGCGCTCTCGCCGGCCCAGGCCCAGGCCCAGGCCGCGCTCGCCCCCGCCAAGGTGGCGGTGGTCGATCTCGACCGCATCACCCGCGAATGCAACGCCTGCAAGGTGGCCTCGGCCGCGCTGCAGGGGCAGGTGGCCGCCTATGAGGCGCGCGCCAACCAGCTGCAGACCTCGCTGCGCCCCGAGGCGCAGTATCTCGAGGGTGCGCTCAAGGCGCTCAACGGCAAGGAGCCCGACGCGGCGCTGCGTACCCGGGTCGAGACCTTCCAGCGCAACCAGCAGGCGGCCGGCCAGGAGCTGCAGACCCAGCAGGCCACCCTGCAGCGCAACCAGGGCTATGTCCGCGAGCAGCTGCTGACCAAGCTCCAGACGCTCTATGTCCCGACCATGACCAAGCGCGGCGCGACCGTGCTGGTCGAGGTGGGCACCACGCTGGCCTATGACCCGCAGTTCGATGTCACGAACGACCTGCTGGCCGCGCTCAACGCCTCGCTGACCACCCTGCAGGCGGTGGCCCCGGCCCAGGCCGCTCCGGGCCAGACCCCGGCGCCGGCTCCGGCCGCGACCCCGACCCCCGGCGGTCGCTGAGCCCGGCGGCGCCCCGACGATGAGCGACGAGACCGTCGGCGGCGGGAGCCTCGATATCCGGGGCGTCCTGGCCGCGCTGCCGCACCGCTATCCGATGCTGCTGGTCGATCGCGTGGCCGAACTCGTGATCGACGAGCGGATCCATGCGATCAAGGCGGTGAGCTTCAACGAGGACTACTTCCAGGGTCACTTTCCGGGCCGCCCGATCATGCCGGGCGTGCTCCAGATCGAGGCCCTGGCCCAGGCCGCGGGGATCCTCGCGGTGGAAAGCCTCGGCCTGTCCGGCTCGGGCAAGCTGGTCTATTTCATGGCGATCGAAGAGGCCAAGTTCCGCACCCCGGTGGAACCCGGCGTCATGCTCGACCTGCACGTCTCCTTCGTCCAGAAGCGGGCCAAGGTGTGCAAGTTCGAGGGTCGCGCCATGCTGGGCGACAAGGTCTCGTGCGAGGTCAAGTTCACCGCGATGATTGCCGATCCGCCGCAGGGCTAGGGCCAAGGCCCTTGCCTTTGCGGGCCGGCATCGCTAAGGGCGCCGCTTCCCGTTTCCAGGCCGGTCGGAACCGGCCATAGCGAAAGACGAGATCATGAAGGCCGATATCCATCCCGACTACCACACCATCAAGGTGCAGATGACTGACGGCACCGTGTTCGAGACCCGCTCGACCTGGGGCAAGGAAGGCGACGTGCTCGTGCTGGATATCGATCCCACCTCGCACCCGGCCTGGACCGGCGGCACCCGCCAGCTCGACCAGGGCGGCCGCGTGGCGCAGTTCAACAAGCGCTTCGGCGGGCTCACGCTCAAGAAGTAAGCGAACCACGGTTCGACGGAACGGGGCGGCCTCGGTGCCGCCCTTTTTCGTGCGTGCCGTTCACGCGGCGTGACCGCGCCGCGGTGCGGGAAGGGGCATTGCGCCTTGGCGCAGCGTGCCGGGATCGACCCGGGATGGCTCTGTGGTCCCGGCGCTGCGGCTGCAGGGACGTGCACCGGCTGCCGGCTGGGGGCGGATGCGGCCGTTGGCCGGTGGTCGTGGCCGGGGCGTCATCCTGCTGCGCCGCAGCCCCAACTTTTCGCTTCCCATTCGGCCCTGCCTGTGACAAAGGCGCGGCCCTGCCACGGCCCTTTGCGGGGCCCTGGCGCGATGACATGGCGACCGTAGCTCAGTTGGTTAGAGCGCCGGTTTGTGGTACCGGAGGTCGTGGGTTCGAACCCCATCGGTCGCCCCATCGCAGCTTCCTCCCGATCGTGATCCGGCCTTGCCCCGCCCCCGGGGCAAGCGTGGTGGTGCGTCCGAAGAGACCGCTTGCCGGAATGGTTGCCAACTGCCAAATGACAGGGCACCGGCCCGTTTGCCGGCTTCTGGATTTCCGCTTCGGATCATGCACGGTTTTGCCAATCCCGCCCGCTTCCTGCGTCTTGCGCGCTGGCTGACCCCCTTGCTGATGCTCTCCGGCGGTCTGCTGGCACTGGGCGCGATGGGCTGGGGCGTGTTGCTCGGTCCGGCCGACAGCCTGCAGGGTGATACGGTGCGGATCCTCTATCTCCACGTGCCCACCGCCTGGCTTGGCATGGGCGGCTGGACCGCGCTGGCGATCTCCAGCCTGACCGAGCTGGTCTGGCGCCATCCGCTGGCCGGCATCGCCGCGCGCGCGATTGCGGTGCCCGGGGCGGTCTTCGCCGCGATCTGTCTTGCCACCGGCTCGATCTGGGGGCGCCCGGCCTGGGGCACCTGGTGGATCTGGGACGGCCGCCTGACCTCGATGCTGGTCCTGCTGTTCCTCTATCTCGCCTATATCGCCCTGGCCGATGCGGCGCAGCGCGACGGTGCGGGCGGCTCGCGGGTGCCCGCCATTTTCGGGCTGGTCGGCGCGATCAACATCCCGATCATCCACTATTCGGTGCTGTGGTGGAACAGCATCCACCAGCCGCCCAGCATCTCGATGGGCAAGTCGGCGATGGCCCCCGATTTCCTGATCCCGCTGCTGGTCTCGACCGTGGGTTTCTCGCTGCTGTTCGGGGGCATCGTGCTGCTGCGGATGCGCGCGCTGCTGGCCGACCAGCAGGCCGAGGCGCGGCTGCGGCGCAAGGCGCTGGCGGCATGACCGGGGGCGCGATCCAGAGCGAGGCGCTCAACCAGTGGCACTTCGTGCTTGCCGCCTATGCCATCGGCCTGAGCGGCTGCGTGGCCCTGGTGGGGCAGAGTTGGCTGGCGATGCGCCGGGCCGAACGCCGGCGCGATGCCGGGCGTGACCGCGGGGCCGATCGCTCCGCCGAACAAGGACGTTCCGAGTGAGTGCAATCAAGGCCAAGCACCAGCGGCTGATCCTGGCGCTGATCGCGCTGGTGGCGATCCTCGCCGCCGGGGCGCTCGCAGCCTGGGCGCTGCGCAGCCAGGCGAGCTACTTCTACCTCCCCGCCGATCTGGCCGCCAATCCGCCCGAAGCCGGCCGGGCGATCCGGCTGGGCGGGATGGTCGAGGCCGGCTCGGTGGCCAAGGCCCCCGACGGCGTCACGGTCCGCTTCGTCGTCGGCGATGGCAAGGCGCGCGTGCCGGTGAGCTTCAAGGGCATCGTCCCCGATCTGTTCAAGGAGGGCTCGGGCGTGGTCGCCGAGGGCCGGCTCGACAGCGAGGGACGCTTCGTGGCCGACAACCTGCTGGCCAAGCATGACGAGAAATATGTGCCGCGCGAGATGAAGGACATGACGGCCGACCAGGCCCGCGCCGCGGTGAGGAACACCCAGTGATCGCCGAATTCGGTCTGGCCGCGCTGTGGCTCGCCGCGGCGCTTGCGCTGCTCCAGTTCGGCAGCGGGGTCGCGGCGCTGCGCAAGGGGGATTCCCCGCTGGCCGCGCTCGTCCGTCCGGTCGCGGTGGTGCAGGGCGCGCTGGCCCTGCTCGCCTTCGCCGCACTGCTGCTGGTCTTCGCCGAGACCGACCTGTCGGTGAAACTGGTCGCGCTCAATTCGCACTCGGCCAAGCCGATGATGTACAAGATCGCCGGGGCCTGGGGGAACCACGAGGGCTCGATGCTGCTGTGGGTCACCGTGATGGGCCTGGCCGGCAGCTTCGTCGCCGTGGTCGAGCGCCGCCTGCCCGAGCCGACGATGATCGCCACCCTGCTGGGGCAGGCCTTTGTCAGCCTGGGCTTCTACGTGTTCCTGCTGTTCGCCTCGAACCCGTTCGAGCGGCTCAATCCGGTCCCGCCCGAGGGGCAGGGGCTGAACCCGCTGCTGCAGGACCCCGGCCTCGCGTTCCATCCGCCCACGCTCTACCTCGGCTATGTCGGTCTTTCGATTGCGTTCAGCTTCGCGGTCGGCGCGCTGCTCACGCGCCAAGTCGGGCCGGCCTTCGCGCGGGCCATGCGGCCCTGGGTTCTGGGGGCGTGGATCTTCCTGACCTTGGGCATCACGGCGGGCTCCTATTGGGCCTATTACGAACTGGGCTGGGGTGGCTGGTGGTTCTGGGACCCGGTCGAGAACGCCTCGCTGATGCCGTGGCTGGCCGCCACCGCGCTGCTCCATTCGTGCAGCGTGCTGGCCGCGCGCAATGCGCTGCGGGCCTGGACGGTGATGCTCGGCGTGGTCGCTTTCTCGATGTCGATGGTCGGCACCTTCCTGGTGCGCTCGGGCATCCTCACCAGCGTCCATGCCTTCGCGGTCGACCCCAAGCGCGGGACCTTCATCCTCGCGCTGCTCGCGATCTACATTGGCGGTGCGCTGGCGCTGTTCGCGTTCCGCGCCGCGACCGTCACCGAGGGTGAGCGCTTTGCCGTGACCAGCCGGGAATCGGCCCTGGTGTTCAACAACGTGATGCTCAGCGGAATCCTCGGCATTGTCCTGATGGGAACGCTCTATCCGCTGGTGACCGAGGCGTTCGGCGAGCGGGTCTCGGTCGGCCCGCCTTACTTCAATCCGATGAGCGCAGTGTTCGTCGTGCCCATGCTGATCGTGCTGGCGGTCGGACCGCTCCTGCGCTGGCGGCGCGATAGCCTGTCGCGCCTGCGCATGCCGATGGTGGTGGCCGGCGTGGTCGGGCTGGCCGCGCTTGGTCTGGCCATCGTGCTGGCGCCGGGCAAGGTCTTGCCGATCATCGGTCTGGCGCTGGCTCCGGCCGTCGCGGTGGCGAGCCTGCTACCGCTGCGCGGACGCAAGCTGGCTCAGGTCAAGCTGCCGCTCTGGGGCATGGTGATCGCCCATTTCGGGATCGCCGTGGCCCTGCTCGGCATGGCGGCCGAGGGCGCCTTCACCACCGAGCGTCTGGTGGCGCTGCGCGTGGGCGAAACCACGCCGGTCGGGCCTTGGCAGATCCGTCTCGCCAGGATCGAGCCGGTCGCCGGCCCGAACTGGACCGCGCTCGAGGCCACGCTGGAGGCCAGCTATGCCGGTGGCAAGCCGATCCTGACCCACCCGCAGGCTCGCATGTTCTGGGCGCCGGTCCAGAACACCGCCGAGAGCGCGCTGCTGACCCGCTGGAACGGCCAGCTCTACACCGTGCTGGGCGACAAGGCCGATGGCGACGCCAATGGCGGGCGCTGGCAGCTGCGGCTGTGGTGGAAGCCGCTGGTCACGCTGATCTGGCTGGGCGGAGCGTTGATCGCGCTGGGCGGGTTGCTCGCACTGGTTGGCCGGGTGGCGAGCGATCTGCGGCGTCTGGTCGCCAGCGACAAGATCGCGTTCCGACGGGTGAGGCAGGGACGATGAGCGCGCCGGAGACGAGGTCGCGCCCCTGGGCGCTGTGGGTTCCCCTGGTGGTGTTCGGGGCTTTCGTGGCCCTGTTCGTCTGGGGTCTGGCGCGGACCAAGGACGATACGGTGCGCAGCCGTCTGGTCGGCCAGGCGCTGCCGGCGTTCGACCTGCCCGCCGCGATCGCCGAGCGGCCCGGGCTCAAGACCGCCGACCTCAAGGACGGAAAGCCGCGGCTGCTCAATGTCTTCGCCTCGTGGTGCATCCCCTGCGCGGCCGAGGCGCCGCAGCTGCAGAAGCTCGCCGCCGCGGGCGTGTCGATCGACGGCGTGGCGATCCGCGACCGGCGCGAGGATCTGGGCGTGTTCCTTGCCCGTTACGGTAACCCCTATGCGCGCATCGCGGCGGACGATCTGGGCAAGCTGCAGATCGCGATAGGCTCCTCGGGCGTGCCCGAAACCTATGTGATCGATGGGCGCGGCGTGATCCGTTACCAGCATATCGGCGATATCACGCCGGACGATGTCGCGCTGATCCTCGGCAAGCTGAAGGAGGCGGCACAGTGAGGGCGCTGCTCGGCCTGTGCGCCGCCCTGCTGCTGGCGCTCGGCGCGCTCCATCCGGCGGCGCTGCGGGCCGACGATTCGATGCCGCCCGCGCCCTATGCCTACCGGCAGCTCGACGATCCGAAGCTGGAGGCCAAGGCGCAGGGGCTGATGGAAACGATCCGCTGCCTGACCTGCCAGAGCCAGTCGATCGCCGATTCTGATGCCTCGATCGCGGGCGACATGCGCAGCCAGATCCGCGAGCGCATCGCCGCCGGCGAACAGCCCGAGGCGATCCGGGACTGGCTGGTGGCGCGTTATGGCGACTATATCACCTATACGCCGCGGGTCACCACGCTGACCTGGCCGCTGTTCGCCGCGCCGCTGGCGATCCTGCTGGCCGCGGCCGTGCTGCTGCGCAAGCGGTTCCGCCGGGGAGACGGGGCATGAGCTGGATTTTCGTCATCGCCCTGGCCTTGCTGATCTTCGTCCTGCTCGCCGTGGTGCTGAAGGCGCCGCGCGGCAGCTGGGAGGTGCTGGGCGCGGCGCTGCTGCTGGGCCTGGCCGGCTATGCCTGGCAGGGCGCTCCGGCGCTCCGCGGGGCTCCCAAGGCTCCGGCCGAGAGCACCGGACAGGGCGAGGCCGCGCTCGACGTGGCCGAGCGGCAGAAGCTGGCTCAGGCCGCCCCCATGAGCGACAAGGACATCGTCGTCGCCGATGCGCTGGCCCGGCATGGCCAGTTCGCCGATTCGGCCGAGTTCCTGCGCGGCGCGGTGCAGCGCAACCCTGACAATGCCGATGCCTGGCTGGCCATGGCCAACTCGCTGGTCGGCCATGCGGAGGGGACGATCTCGCCGGCAGCGATCTATGCCTATGACCAGGCCGAACGGGCGGCGCCGGGCAGTCCCGGGCCGGGCTTCTTCAAGGGGCTGGCGATGATCCGCTCGGGGCGGCTCGAGGACGGGCGCAAGGCCTGGGCCGCGCTGCTGGCCCAGACCCCGCCCGATGCCCCGTGGCGCGCCGACCTGGCGCAGCGGCTGGCCGAGCTCGATCAGTTTCTCGCGCGTGCCCAGGAAGCACAATAGGCCGCCCGGACCACTGCGGGACAGTCCGCGGTGAAGCCGTTGCCGGGGCATCGGGGCGCTGCTAAGCGGCGGCACCCTGGCGCCGGCACGGCGACTCAGGGGGGCAGACCGGGGCAACCACAATGAGTGAAGCTGCAGTTCACGCCACGCCAGGCCCGGGCGCGTCGCCGCATCCGGCCGATCCGGCGGGCGGCGGCGGCCACGGCCATCACCACGGCTCGCTCGGCAAGCTGGCGGTCGGCGCGATCGGCGTGGTGTTCGGGGATATCGGCACCAGCCCGCTCTATGCGATGCGCGACACCTTCGCCGGGCATCATCCGCTCCCGCTCGACCCGCTGCACGTCTTCGGCATCGTCAGCCTGATGTTCTGGTCGATGATGATCATCGTCACGATGAAGTACGTCACCGTGATCATGCGGGCCGACAACAAGGGCGAGGGCGGCAGCCTGGCCCTGCTCGCGCTGATCAACCAGTCGATCAGCGGCAAGCGCTGGTCGGCCGGGATCGTGCTGCTGGGGGTCTTCGCGACCTCGCTGTTCTACGGCGATTCGATGATCACCCCGGCGGTTTCGGTGATGGGTGCGATCGAGGGTCTGGCGGTCTATCGCCCCGGTCTGGCACCGCTGGTCGTGCCGATGGTGGTGGGCATCCTTGTCGGCCTGTTCTTCATCCAGAGCCGCGGCACGGCCAAGGTTGCAGCCTTCTTCGGCCCGGTCATGCTGCTCTACTTCGCGGTGATCGCGGTGCTGGGCGGGCTGAGCATCGCCGAGCATCCGCAGGTGATGGTGGCGCTGAGCCCGCACTACGCGGTCGAGCTGTTCCTCGCCGATCCGTTCCGCGGCTTCCTGGCGATGGGCTCGGCGGTGCTGGCGGTGACCGGGGCCGAGGCGCTCTATGCCGACATGGGCCATTTCGGCCGCGCCCCGATCCGCATCTCGTGGCTGGCGCTGGTGCTGCCGGCGCTGGTGCTCAACTACCTGGGCCAGGCCTCGCTGCTGGTGCGCCACCCCGAAGCGCTGGTCAGCCCGTTCTATTTCCTTGCGCCCGAATGGTTCCAGTGGCCGCTGCTCGCGCTGGCCAGCTCGGCCGCGGTGATCGCTTCGCAGGCGGTCATCACCGGGGCCTTCTCGGTCACCCAGCAGGCGATCCAGCTGGGCTTCATCCCGCGCATGACGATCAAGTACACCAGCCTCAACGCCGGGCAGATCTATATCCCGGTGATCAACTGGGCGCTGATGATCGCGGTGATCCTGCTGGTGCTGGTGTTCGAGCGCTCGTCCAATCTCACCGCCGCCTATGGCATCGCGGTGACCGGGGCGATGGCGATCGACAACGTGCTGCTCGCCGTGGTGGTGCTCCAGCTGTGGAACTGGCGGCGCTGGCAGGCCCTTCCGCTGCTGGCGCTGTTCTTCGCGCTCGACGCGGCCTACCTGTCGGCCAACTTCACCAAGATCCCCGACGGGGGCTGGGTGCCGCTGGTGATGGGCCTGTCGATCTTCACCCTGCTGACCACCTGGTCGAAGGGCCGCGCGCTGATGCGGCAGAACATGGCCGAGGGCTCGATCCCCTTCGAGGTCTTCGCCAAGAGCGCCCATTCGAGCGCGGCGCGCGTCCCCGGCACGGCGGTGTTCATGTCGTCGACCGCCCACGGCGTGCCCTCGGCGCTGCTGCACAACATCAAGCACAACAAGGTCCTGCATGAACGCGTGGTGGTGCTCACCGTGGCGATCCAGGACGTGCCCTATGTCGACGATGCCGATCGCTTCATCGTCAAGCAGTTCGGCGAGGGCTTCTTCAAGGTGGCGCTGCGGTTCGGTTTCCTCGAGGAAACCGATGTGCCCAGTGCGCTGGCCAAGATCTCGATGTGCGGCGAGCCGTTCGAGATGATGAAGACCAGCTTCTTCCTGTCCCGCCAGACGCTGATACCCTCGTCCAAGCCGGGCATGGCGCTGTGGCGCGAGAAGCTGTTCGCCTGGATGCTGCGCAATGCCGCCAGCGCGATGGAGTTCTTCCGTCTGCCGAGCAACCGCGTGGTCGAACTCGGCAGCCAGGTCGAGATCTGATCCATGGCCGGGGCCGACCGGGTTCGGCCGCTGACGGTACTGGGCCTGACGCTGCGGCTGCGCGAAGGCTGGCGTTCGGCCGGCATCGCGGTGGGGGCCGGACTGGCGGTGGGTCTGGCCATGGCCCTTGCCGACGCCACGGTGTTCCGGGCCGTCGTCCCCGACAGTCAGCGCCTGTTGGCCGGCACCGTCCCGTTGTTCGCCCGGCTGGCCCTGTTCCTGCGCGGCGCGCTGCAGGACGAGGTGCTGCTGCGCCTGATCGGCCTGACCGCGGTGCTGGGCGGGCTGGTGGCGCTGCGCGGGCGGCGCAGCGCCCGGGTGGACGCTCTGGCAGCCCTGCTGGTGGCGGCGCTGCTGTGGCCGCTGCACGCGCGCGGTTATCTGGCCGGGCTGGACTGGACCGCGCTGACCGCCGCCCGGGAACTGGTGTTGCACGTGGGCGCCGGGACGGTGTGGGGTTGGCTCTATTGCCGCCATGGCTGGCTGGCCGCGCTGGGCGGCCACGCCAGTGCCCATCTGGTGCTGCAGCCCCTGCTGCCCCTGCTGGGATAAGGCTGCCGGCATTTTGACGCCGCGCAACGACAAGCGGGTCCGGACGTGTTAGGCCATCATGTATGGGCTACCGGAGTGGCCGTCGGGGAGGAAGACTGCAGCGCCGGCTATCGGCTGACCTTCCCGATCCATTCCGGGGGCTGCCCGCTCGGGGAGTCTACCGGGTCGAGACTTGCGGGGTTGGGCAGCCCACTTCGCGCGGACACGAAAAAGGGCGCCGACCGGCCGGTCGGCGCCCTTTTCGGTGGTGTCGGCAGTCCGCGCGTCAGGCGCCGAGGTTGGCGGTGACCATGCAGTAGAGCATCGGCAGGGAGAGCAGCAGGTTGGTGCGGCTTGCCGCCAGGGCGCGCGGCGCGGCCGCGGCCTTCTCCTCGTCGCTGGCTTCCTTCAGCCCGAGGATCTTCTGCTGGGCCGGCCAGATGATGAACCACACGTTGAAGGCCATGATCAGCGCCAGCCACATGCCGAGGCCGATCAGCTTGACGTTGCCTTCACCCGAGAAGCTCAGCGCTTCGTGCGCGTAGCCGGTGAGATAGGCGACGACCAGGCCGGTGACCACCGTGAGCAGTGCGGCATAGCGGAAGAAGAAGAACACCTTGGGCGCGATGTAGCCGGTCACGCCCTTCTTCAGTTCGGCGGGGACCTTGGGCATGGTCGGAACCTGGACGAAGTTCAGGTAGTAGAGCAGGCCGATCCACAGGATGCCGAAGAAGGTATGGGCCCACCGGAAGATGCCGTTGGCGGTGACCGGGGCCGATTCACCATAGCCCACCATGACGGCGATGGCGGCGATCAGGCCGACCACCAGCACCAGGTGGAGGTTTCCAAAGAACTTGGCCATTCATTCCCCCTAGGAAATCGCAGTTTGTCTCATGCGCGGAACGTCTCGTCCGTCGCTGCGGGCGGTAATGCGACATCCTCGCAAGAATGTCACCCGGTTTTCCGGGCCTTCGGGCCGGTTCAGTCGTGCGGGGTCTCGCCCACGGCCTCACCCTGCGCCTCGGCGCCGAGGCCATGGCGCATCAGCATCGGCAGGTGCACGAAGGTGAACAGGAAGGACAGCGGCATGAACAGCCACAGCTTGGCCGCGATCCACGTTTCCATCGGGACATAGAACTGTCCGTCGTGCTTCCAGTTGAGCCCTTCGTTGAGCGCGGCGAGGACCAGGAAGAACACCGCCCAGTTGCGCGAGAGCAGCCACCAGCCACGATCGTCAAGCCCTTCGAAGGCGGCCTCGAGCAGGACCTTGAGCAGCGCCTTGCCGCGCCACAGCCCGCCCAGCAGGATCGTCGCGAAGAGCAGGTAGACCGCGGTCGGCTTGTGGCGGATCCACACCGGATCCTGGGTGTAGATGGTGATCGCCCCGAACCCGATGATCATTGCCGTGGTCAGCCACAGCATCGGCGAGATGTGGCCGAGCCGCAGCTTGGAGAAGACCAGCGCCGCGACCGAGGCGACCATGAAGGCCATGGTGCCGAAGATCACGGCAGTGACCTCCTGCACGCCATGCGCGCCCTTGCCGGGGGCGTAGTGGCGATAGACGAGGAAGAACACCAGCAGTGGACCGTAGTCCACCAGCAGGTTGAGCCAGCCGGACTTCGGCCCGGACTTCGGCTTGCTGGCAGGCGCGTTCATCAGGCCACTCCGGCGATGACCCGGGCAACCAGGTCGGGGTCGAACGGACGCAGGTCGTCCATCTTCTCGCCCACGCCGATGGCGTGGATCGGCAGGCCGAACTGCTCGGCCGCGGCCACCAGCACGCCGCCGCGGGCCGTGCCGTCGAGCTTGGTCATGACCAGCCCCGTCACACCTGCGACCTCGCGGAAGATCTCGATCTGCTGGAGCGCGTTCTGGCCGTTGGTGGCATCGAGCACCAGCACCACGTCATGCGGCGCCGCAGGATTGAGCCGGCCGAGCACGCGGCGGATCTTGGCCAGCTCGTCCATCAGTTCGCGGCGGTTGTGGAGGCGCCCGGCGGTATCGACCACCAGGGCATCGGTGCCCCGCTCGGTTGCCAGCTTGACCGCGTCGAACACGATCGAGGCCGGATCGCCGCCCTCGGGTCCCTTGACGATCGGCACGCCGAGCCGCTCGGCCCAGATCCCGAGCTGTCCGATCGCGGCGGCGCGGAAGGTATCGCCCGCGGCGAACATCACCGCATAGTCCTGCTCCTGGAACAGGTGACCCAGCTTGGCGATGGTGGTGGTCTTGCCCGAACCGTTGACCCCGATCACCAGGATCACCTGCGGGCGCGGGAAGGCGGTAAGCTCGAGCGGGCGGGCCACCGGCCGAAGGATCGCCGCGATCTCCTTGGCGACGGCCTCCTTGATCGCCTGCTCGTCGGCCCCGCGCTCGAACCGCTCCTCGGCGAGGCGCGCGCGGATCCGCGCGGCGGCGCGGGGGCCAAGGTCGGACAGGATCAGCGCATCCTCGATGTCGTCGAGCTGGTTGTCGTCGAGCCGGGTCTTGCTGACGATCCCCGAGAGGTTCTCGCCCAGCCGCTCGGAGGTCTTGCGCAGGCCGCCGAACAGGCGGTCGGTCCACGAGGGCGCCGCGGTAGGCGGGGGGGTATCGGCGGTCATGCCAGCAGGCCTTCAACGATCCGGTCGGGTATCACGGTCACGATCTGTCCACGCGGTGTGCCCGGCGCAAGCCGCACCTGGGCGAAGTTTTCCGCATGGCCGGTCCCGTCGCTTTCGGCAAGCACCGAGAGCGCCCGGCCGCGCAGCGAATGCAGCCAGGCCAGGCGCACCTCGGCCACCGCGGCCCGCAGCTCGGCCGCGCGGGCGCGCACCACCTCGCGCGGAAGCTGCGGCATGCGCGCCGCCGGGGTGCCGGGTCGGGGCGAAAAGGGAAAGATGTGGGCGTGGACCAACTGCAGCTCGGCAATCGCGGCCAGGCTGGCGCGGTGCATCGTCTCGTCCTCGGTGGGGAAGCCGGCGATCAGGTCGGCCCCCAGCGCCAGATCGGGGCGCCCCGCGCGCAGCGCGGCGACCAGGGCATGGGTCTGCGCCATGGTGTGACGGCGCTTCATCCGCTTGAGGATCAGGTCGTGCCCGTGCTGCAGCGAAAGGTGCAGGTGCGGCATCAGGCGCGGCTCGGTGCCGATCAGCTCGCACAGCAGCGGGTCCAGCTCGATCCCGTCGACCGAGGACAGCCGCAGCCGCGGCAGGCCCGGCACCGCGCGCAGGATCTCGGCGACCAGGGTGCCCAGCGCCGGTGCTCCCGGCAGATCATGTCCCCAGGAGGTGAGGTCGCCCCCGGTCAGTACCACTTCGGCCGCGCCGGCGGCATGGTGGCGCGCCACCGTGGCGACCGCCTCGGCCAGCGGGACCGAGCGGCTCGGCCCGCGGCCCTGCGGGATGATGCAGAAGGTGCAGGCATGGTCGCAGCCGTTCTGCACCGGGACATAGGCGCGGGTGTAGGCGCCGGGACGAACCTGCGGCGGCACCGCGGGCACGTTCCACGCGCGCGGATCGAGCTTGCCGGCATTGCCGACCAGACCGTCAACCTCGCTCATTCCGGCCAGCGCGGCCCGGTCGGTCTCGGCCGCGCAGCCGGTGACGATCAGCCGGGCATCGGGGTTGGCGCGGCGCAGCCGGCGGATGGTCTGGCGGGTCTGGCGCACCGCCTCGGCGGTGACCGCGCAGGAGTTGACCACGACGAGGTCGTCGGCGCCCCCGAGCAGGGCGCGCAGCCGCTCGCCCTCGGCAAGGTTCATCCGGCAGCCGAGCGAGGCAACCTGCACCGCCATGACGCCGCCTCAGGCCGCGAAGCGGCCGAGTTCGAAGGTGCCGCGGAAGGATTCGGTCGCGGGGCCGGTCATGGTGATGCGGTTGTCCTCGCCCCAGGCGATGGTCAGCGTGCCGCCGGGGAGGGTGACCCGCACGGTGCGGTCGACCAACCCCCGGCGCATGGCACCCACCGCGGTGGCGCAGGCGCCGGTGCCGCAGGCCAGGGTCAACCCGGTGCCGCGCTCCCACACCCGCAGGCGGATCGCGCTGCGCCCCTCGACCGTCGCCACGTTGACGTTGACCCGCTCGGGGAACAGCGGATCGTGCTCGATCAGCGGGCCGAGCCGGTCGAGCGGGACGGCCTGGCAATCAGGCACGAAGAAGATCACGTGGGGGTTGCCGACATTGACCGCGACGGGCTGGGTGAGGTCCTCCCAGCCGACCGGGAGGGTCAGGGTGTCGAGCGCATAGGCCAGCGGGATCTGCTCCCAGGCGAACCGCGGCTCGCCCATGTCGACGGCGATGCCGTCCCCGGCCGGCGCGGCGTGCAGCACGCCGGCCAGCGTTTCAAGTGTGGCGGCGGTGCCGAGCAGCAGGCCGACCGCGCGGGTGGCATTGCCGCAGGCTGGGGATTCGGTGCCATCGGCGTTGAAGAACCGCACGCGCAGGTCGGCCACCGTGCTGGGTTCCAGCACGACGAGCTGGTCGCAACCGATCCCGGTGTGGCGATTGGCGAGCGCGGCGGCCAGCCCGGCGTCGATGGTCGGCAGCGCCGCGGAGCGGCCGTCCAGCACGACGAAATCGTTGCCCAGCCCGTGCATCTTGATGAAGGGAACCTGCATGGGGCAGCGTCTAGAGCATCGGCGCCGCCGGTGGCACCCCTTTTGTGCGGCGGGCGCGGCCGGGCCTCAGGCCACGTCGGACAGCGGATCGGCCGGTCCGGGCGCGGTCCCGGCGGGGGCTGCTGCGTCGGGAGCCGCAGGGGCGGGCAGGGCCGGGCTGGCGATGAGTCCCAGGGCCGCCAGCCGGGCGCGGGTCTGTTCCGCGGATTCCGGCCGGCCATAGAGATAGCCCTGCGCCTGCAGGTTGCCCAGCTCGCGCAGTTCGGCCGCGATCTCGGCGCTTTCCACCCCTTCGGCGGTGACCGGCAGGCCCAGCCCTTCGCCGAGCGAGGAGATGGCGCGCACGATCGTCGCGCTTTCCGCGCAGCCGGTCATCGGGCTGACGAAGGCCCGGTCGATCTTGAGCCGGTCGAACGGGAGGCTCTGCAGCTGCGAGAGCGAGCTGTAGCCCGAGCCGAAATCGTCGAGCGAGATGGTGATGCCCTGGTTGCGCAGGCTGACCAGCAGCGAGCGGACCTGCGCGAGGTTCTCGTGCAGGCAGGTCTCGGTGACCTCCAGTTCGAGCCGGTGCGGCGGGAAGTTGGACTCGATCAGCAATTTGAGCAGCCGCTGCGCGAACCACGGATCGCGCAGCTGAAGCGGCGAAATGTTGACGGCCAGGGTCAGGGCCGGATCCCACTCGCGGGCATCGTGCAGGGCCTGACGGATCAGCCGTTCGGACAGGTCACCGATCACCCCGATCTCTTCGGCCAGGGGGATGAAGTCTTCCGGCCCGATATGGCCGTAGCGCTCGGACTGCCACCGCGCGAGCATCTCGAACCCGGTGATCCGGCCGGTCGCGATATCGATCTGTTGCTGGTAGTAGGGCACGAAATCGCCCGCGGCGATGCCGCTGCGCAGCGCCCGCTCGAGCGCATGGCGGTCGCGCAGGTCGCGCTCCATCGCCGGATCGAACCAGCGGTGGTTGTTCTTGCCCGCCTTCTTGGCCTGGTACATCGCGATGCCGGCCTTGTGCAGCAGGGCCTGGGCATCGAGCACGTCCTGGTCGCCGAGCGCGTCGGATCGGGCGATGCCGACCGACACGGTCACCTCCAGCTCTCCGCGGGTTACCGGGACCGGGCGGGCGACGTGCTGGGCGATGCGGCGGGCGAAGTCCTCGACCGGTTCGGGCCGGCCGGCGGCGAAAGGCACCACGCAGGCGAATTCGTCGCCGCCGAGCCGGGCCAGCAGGCCGCGCGGCGGGAGCAGCTCGGCAATGCGGCGGGCGCAGACCTGCAGCACCCCGTCACCGACGCTGTGGCCGTTGGCATCGTTGATCCGCTTGAAGTTGTCGACGTCGATCATCAGGAAGCCGACCTCCTCGCCGCGGGCGCTGCTGCCGGCGATCAGGTCGTCGGTGGCACGGGCGATGGCGCGGCGGTTGAGGCAGCCGGTGAGGGGGTCGTGGTCGGCCAGCTCGCGGGCGCGGGTTTCGGCCAGCCGGCGCTCGCGCACCTCCTCGACGAGGTCGCGGTAGCGGCGCAGCCCGAAGATGATCAGCGCGATGTTGAGCAGCAGGGCATTGGTCAGCAGGCGGTCGGGTGGCAGGCCGGCGCCCTGCAGCGCGCGCACCACCACCGGCATGATGCTGGCCCCGTTGCCGACGAACATGATCACCGCGGCGCTGGCGATGGCCAGGGCCATCAGGTCGCGGTCGGCCCGGTCCACCGCCGGCGCGGGTCCGTGCGGGCCGCTCGGGCCCGGCTCGTCGGCGGGAGTTCTGGGTCGTTCGGCGGCCACGCGCGTTCCTTGCAGCTTGCGCGCCGCGATTATGCCGCAGGGGAGTTGCCGATCTGTAAACGGCGCCGAAACGCCTGCCCGCTGCGCCGGTTCAGCGCTTCAGGCCGATCTCGCGCAGGCGCTCCTGCAGGTACTCGTCGGCGGTGATCGACACCGGATAGCGGTCCGGGTTCTCGGCCGAGATGCACTGCGGCAGGGTCACGAAGGGGAAATCGCTGCACAGATGGAGGAAGAACGGCATCGAATAGCGGCTGAACCCGGCGCGTTCGCCGGCCGGGTTGCGCACGCGGTGGGTGGTCGAGGGCAGGACGTGGTTGGTCAGCCGCTGCAGCATGTCGCCGATGTTGACCACCAGCGCGCCCGGCGGAGGCGCCACCTCGATCCATTCACCCTCCTTGGTCAGCAGTTCCAGCCCGGCCTCCTCGGCGCCGAGCAGCAGGGTGATCAGGTTGATGTCCTCGTGCGCGCCGGCGCGGATCGCGCCTTCCGGTGCATGGGGGATCGGCGGATAGTGCAGCAGGCGCAGCACCGAGTTGCCCTCGGCGATGGCCGGATCGAACCAGTCGGGGGCCAGGCCGAGATCGACCGCGATGCGCGACAGGATCGTGGCGCCCGCGGCATCGAAGGCGGCATAGAGCGCCTCGAAGGTCTCGCGGAAGCCGGCCGGGCGCGCCGGCCAGATGTTGTGGGGCATCGAGGCGTCGAGCAGCCGGTGGCCTTCGGGCAGGTCGCGGCCGACGTGCCAGAACTCCTTCAGGTCGCTCACCCTGGCGCCCTTGGCGATCTCCCGCCCGAACGGGGTATAGCCGCGCGCGCCGGCCAGCTCGGGCGTGAAGTAGCTGCGCTTTTCGTCTTCGGGCAGGGCGAAGAAGGCTTCGGTCAGGTCCCAGGCCCGCGCGATCAGGGCAGGGTCGATCCCGTGGTCGCACACCATAGCAAAGCCGAAGGTGCGGAACGAGGCACCGATCGCGGCCGAGAAGGCGGCGGGCGCGTCGGCCAGCGAAAGCACGGGGAGAGTCGTCAGGGGCATGTTGTGAAGATCCGAAGTTTGCGCGTAAGGCGCACCCCATAACCGGTTTGCGAGCGCCTGACATGACCGAAATCAATCCCGCCCTGTCCGACCGCCTGTGGCTGATGAAGTCCGAGCCCGATGCCTATTCGTGGGACGATCTGCTGGCCGAGGGCGAAGGCACCTGGGACGGCGTGCGCAACCACCGCGCGGCCAACAACCTGCGCTCGATGCAGGTGGGTGATCTGGCGTTTTTCTACCATTCGAACATCGGCAAGGAGATCGTCGGGATCGTCACGATCAGCCAGGGCGGGCTGACCGATCCGACCGATCCCGAAGGCAAGTGGGCCGCGGTCAAGGTCAAGCCGGTACGCCGGATCGCCCGGCCGGTGACGCTGGCCGAGATCAAGGCCGAACCCGCGCTGGCCGACATGGAGCTGTTGCGGCTCAGCCGCCTGTCCGTGGCCGAGGTGACCCCCGGCCATTGGGCCCAGATCCTGCGGATGGCGGGCGAGACGGCCTAGTCTCGCGCCGCCTGTCCGGATCCGGCGGGCGGCGGCTGCGGCGACCAGCGGAAGCCGAAGCGGTACTCGTCCGGATAACGGCGCACCTTGTCGCGGGGCAGCGGATAGGCCTCGACCAGCGCCAGCGTGCCGCCGGCCACGGCCAGCGGGCGGTCAAGCGCGACCTCGGCCGGGCGGTCGCCGATGCGGACCGCGACGCGCACCGTACCGGCCTGGACGCAGCTCACCCCGTCCGGGCAGCGGCTGTCCTCGACCAGCTGGTCAGGGATGAGCGTGACCGGGCCAGTGCGCAGGCTCTCGCCCAACCGGGCGCGGGCCACGCCATCGTCCAGCGTGCGGATCGTGATGCAGCCGGCGGACAGGCCGGCGAACGCGAAGAGGGCAAGTGCGGCATGCCATGGGGCACGGCGGGTGGACTGGGGCACGGCGCGATCTTTCTGGCTCGGGGTGGGCAGTCTGGCGCCATTGTCCTGTTGCGCAAGCCCGTCTAGGAGCGGCGCATGGTTTACGAGATCCAGCGCCTGCCCACCCAGCTCTACCTGATATCTCCGGGCGAGGTCGGCGGCGGCTTCCCCGACCGGCTCGCCAGGGCACTCGATGCCGGGCCGGTGGCGGCCTTCCAGTTCCGCGTCAAGGATGTGGATGAACACACCGCGGCCAAGCTGGCAGAGCCGCTGCAACGGATCTGCGCCGACCGTGAGGTGGCCTTCATCGTCAACGATTCGATCAGCCTGGCCAAGCGGCTCGGCGCCGACGGGGTCCACCTTGGCCAGGACGATGGCGACCCGCGCGAGGCGCGCGAGCGGCTGGGCCGGACCGCTCAGATCGGGGTAACCTGCCATGACAGCCGCCATTTCGCGATGGACGCGGGCGAGGCCGGGGCCGACTATGTCGCCTTCGGGGCCTTCTACCCGACGGCCACCAAGGCGGTGAAGCATCATGCCACGCCCGAGATCCTCACCTGGTGGCAGACCTTTTTCGAGCTGCCCTGCGTGGCGATCGGCGGGATCACCCCCGACACCTGCGCCGCCCTGGCCGAGGCCGGGGCCGATTTCGTCGCCGTGTCAGGTGCGGTCTGGAGCGGTGACGAGGCCGCTGCCGTGGCGGCCTTCACCGCAGCGCTGGGCCTGCCGGCTTAACGCGACAGGCCGCCCTGCCGGACGCAGCGCAGGCGGCCCGGAGTGCCGTCGGGCAGGGTCTGGCGCAGAAAGGTGGTCCCCGTCCGCTGGTAGTGCGCGCCCCGGATCGGGCCCGAGGTAAAGCTCACCCGGTCGCCGGTCAGCAGGTAGGTGCCTTTGCCGGCGGGCGTGCGGTAGGTCGAACCGTAGGTGACGGTGAAATCGGCAGCGGGCTCGCGCACGCCGACCGGGCCCTCGACATCACCGGGCAGCTCGCAGGCATAGCGGCCGAGCGGCAGGACTCCGATCGGCCCGCCCGGTGCGGCCACCAGCGGGACCGGCAGGGCGAGCAGGACAAGCGAGCAGAACAGGGCGCGTCTGGACATGGCTCCCGGTTAGCAGCTTGCCGCCCGCCGGACCAGCACCGGCAGGCGGGCGCAAGCCAACCGGCCCCGCTTGCCGTCCGGTCCGCCCCGCGCTAAGGGCGCGCGTTCCGAGACTTCTCGCTCTTTCCCAATCTGTGAAGGCATCCCCATGGCGAAGATCAGCGGCGTCGACATCCGCCCCGGCAATATCCTGGAATATGAAAAGGGCATCTGGAAGGTCGCCAAGACCCAGCACACCCAGCCGGGCAAGGGCGGGGCCTTCATGCAGGTCGAGATGAAGAACCTGATCGATGGCCGCAAGACCAACGTGCGCTTCCGCAGCGCCGACACGGTCGAGCGCGTCCGCCTTGACACCAAGGACTTCCAGTTCCTCTACGTCGAGGGCGATGACCTGGTGTTCATGGACGTGGAGACCTACGACCAGATCACCCTGCCCAAGGACCTCCTCGGCGGCGCCGACGCCTTCCTCCAGGACGGCATGACCGTCCTGCTCGAAATGTATGACGAACGCCCGATCTCGGTGCAGCTGCCCGAGCAGGTCGAGGCGACCATCGTCGAGGCCGATGCCGTGGTGAAGGGGCAGACCGCCTCGTCGAGCTACAAGCCCGCGATCCTCGACAACGGCGTGCGCGTGATGGTGCCGCCGCACATCGAGAGCGGTACGCGGATCGTGGTGGACGTCTACGAGCGCACCTACGTCGGCAAGGCGGGCTGATCGCTCATGGCTGTTGTGTCCGGCCTGATCCGGGTCATGGAAAAGGCCGCGCGCAAGGCGGGGCAGCGCCTGCGCCGCGACTTCGGCGAGATCGAGCACCTGCAGGTCAGCCGCAAGGGTCCGGCGGACTTCGTCTCGAAGGCCGATCGTGCCGCCGAGCGCACGCTTTATGACGAGCTCAAGCTGGCGCGTCCGGACTGGGGCTTCGTGCTCGAGGAATCGGGCGAGTTTCCCGGTGAGGAGGGCAAGCCGCGCTTCATCATCGATCCGCTCGACGGGACCAGCAACTTCCTGCACGGCATTCCGCACTTCGCGATCTCGATCGCGGTGCAGGAGCCGCGGCTCGATGGCCGAGGATGGGGCGATGTGACCGCGGCGCTGGTCTACCAGCCGGTCACCGACGAGAGCTTCTGGGCCGAGAAGACCCGCGGCGCCTGGCTGCAGGACAAGCGCCTGCGCGTCTCGGCCCGCCGGCAGCTCGACGAGGCGCTGATCGCTACCGGCATCCCCTTTGCCGGGCATGGCGATTTCGGTCAGTGGGCGCGGATCTTCGGCGCGATCGGGCCCGAGGTGGCGGGCATCCGCCGGTTCGGCTCGGCGGCGCTCGATCTGGCCTGGGTCGCGGCCGGGCGCTTCGACGGGTTCTGGGAATCGGGGCTGCAGAGCTGGGACAGCGCGGCGGGCTGCCTGCTGGTGCGTGAGGCCGGCGGCTTCGTGACCAACTACAAGGGCCAGTCCGAGGCGATCTGTGCCGACGAGGTGCTGGCCGGCAATGACAGCCTGCACTCCAAGCTGCACAAGCTGGTCGCCGGCGCGCTGAGGTGATTTGCCGTCACGCGCGTTCGTGACGGTTGAAGCGGGGGGACGGCGCGGCTAAGCACCTTCCCGCACGCCCGGGAGCCCCTGTGGCGGAATGGTAGACGCGACCGACTCAAAATCGGTTGGAGCAATCCATGCCCGTTCGAGTCGGGCCAGGGGCACCAGGCCGGCGAACAGGCTGGCGATGCTGTTCGGCCGGGGTCTGTTCGGCCGGGGTCTGGTCGGTGCTGTGCCGCGGCGCGGGTGCGGGGCAGGCGCCCCGCGTGCCGCCCGGATCTGGCAGAACCGGCAGCAATGGGTTGTGGCATGCGCCATTGTCGCGCCAATCAGGCGTGGCCCGCGATGTCTGCCGCCTCAGCCCTGGCCTGTTCGCGGACCGAGGCCCTGATCCCCCTGAAAACGAGAGGCCAAGCGACCGGGCGATCGAGGCCGGGCGCAGCACCCCCGCTCGCGGTTCGGCGGGCTAGATCGTGGTTTCAGCAACAATCTGTAACGGGCCAGATGCGTTGCTGAAAAATAGAACCTCTATTTCAGAATCACCGTTCGTATAACGACAGGGTCGAACGGGCTGACATGGGAGGGCACAATCATGACATCGAAAGGCTTCAGGCGGCTGCTTTTGACCGGCGCCGCAATGGCGGCAATGCCGGCTGCGGCGCAACAGGCTGCGGCGCCGGATAGCAACGATCAGGCGGAAATCGTGGTGACGGCGCAGAACCGGGCCGAGAACGTCCAGGATGTGCCCATCGCGATCAACGTGATTTCCGCCGAACAGGTGGAAAAGGCCGGCGTCACTGATTTCAGCGGGGTCGAGCGTCTGGCCCCGACCGTCCAGATCACCAACGACACGGTGCTCACCCGCGTCACGGTGCGCGGCGTGGGCACCAACGACAACGCCGAGACCCAGGACCAGTCGATCGCGGTCAATATCGATGGCGAGTATCTCAACCGGCCCACCGTGCTCAACGCCTCGCTGTTCGATCTGGAACGGGTGGAAGTCCTGCGCGGTCCGCAGGGCACGCTCTATGGCCGCAACGCTACCGGCGGCGCGATCAACTTCATCACCCGCAAGCCAGGACAGGATCTCGCCCTCAACGGTGCGGTGTCCTACGGCAACTTCAATGCGCTGCTGGTGCAGGGCGGTCTTGATGTTCCGCTGGGCGATATCGGCGGCCTGCGGTTCGCGGGCAGCGTCTCGCGCCGCAACGGTTTCCTGTTCCACCCCAACATCAATGCCCGCAGCGGCGATGACAACACCCGGGCCGGGCGGATCAGCCTGCGGCTGAAGCCCAGCAGTGCGCTGACGGTGGATCTCTCGGGCGAACTGGTGCGGATCGATACGATCCCGATGAATCAGGCGTTCGTGAACTTCAATGCGGACGGAATCGGCCCGACCGCGGCGGGCTGCGCCAGCCCGGGCGGCGGTTGGGTCGAAATCTCGCCGCTGTCGCCGGGAACCCAGTGCATTCCGGCCAACACCAACTTCCTGCCCGGCGTGAACCGGAGCCGCTACGACGCGCCGCTCGGCGGCAACAACGGGCTTGGCTTCAACCGCCAGGAAAGCATCGCGCTGCGCGGACGGGTAGCCTACGATCTGGGCGCGGCCATGCTGACCTACACCGGCGGCTATCGCACGACGTCACAGGTGGGCGATACCAACCTGTCGCCGCGCTACACGTTCAAGGGCTTCCAGAACGACGTCGACACGCAAAGCCACGAACTGCGGCTCAACGGCACCACCGGCGGCATCATCTGGCAGCTGGGCGGGTTCCATTTCCGCGAGAACCTGGAAATCGACCGCGGGCTCTATTCGGCGCCGTTCAACGGCTACATCAACTATTTCTCGCGGCCCTTCGTGAAGACGCGCAGCTGGGCCGCCTTCGGCCAGGTCGATGTGCCCCTGACCGAGCAACTGACCGCCGTGGTGGGCGGGCGCTATACCACCGACGATCGCTCGGCGATCTTCAACAACTACGGCCAGATCCGGCCGAGCCCACCGATCCAGATCTCGCAGACCAGCCGTGTGCCGACCACGCTGCGGCCTGACGCATCGGCCAATCGCTTCACCTGGCTGGTCGGGCTGAACTACCAGCCCGATGCCGATACGCTGATCTATGGCAAGATCGCGACCGGGTTCAAGGCCGGTGGTTTCGACGCCGTGGGCGAGTACCGGCCCGAAACGAACACCGCCTATGAAGGCGGGGTGAAGAAGACCTTCGGCGAGGGCGGCCGGCACACCTTCAATCTTGCCGGCTTCTATTACGACTACCGCGACCTGCAGGCGGCCGTGCTGCTCGATTCCGCGATCGGAGGGCAGGTGTTCAATGCCGGCAAGGCGCGGATCTGGGGGCTCGAGGCCGAAACCTCGCTCAAGGTCCTCGACAGCGGCCGGTTCACCCTGTCGGTCAACTACCTCGACGCCCAATACCTCGATTTCCTGGCGTCCTACGCGGTCCAGTGCATCGGCTGCCCGGCTTCACCGTTCCCGCAGAACGGGCTGGGGGACATCGACGCCGATCCCACGCGGGCACCGATCGTCCAGCCTAACCTCGCCGGCAACCGGCCGCCCCAGTCGCCGCGCTGGGTGATCGCGGCCGGCTACGAGCACGGGTTCGATCTGGGGGATGCCGGGACGATCACGGCCAGTGTCTTCACCCGGTTCAAGAGTGCCTACTTCCTCGACATCTTCAACTACCGGGATTCGCGGCAGGATGCCTTCACGAGCACCGATGTCAGCCTCGAGTACCAGCCGGCCGAGGCCAAGTGGCGGCTGCAGGCCTTTGTCCGCAGCATCGAGAACGCGCGGCCGCTGACCTTTGCCGGATTTGTCTCGGCCGGTCCGGACGACATCTACAACTGGCAGTTCGGTGCACCGCGCACCTACGGTCTGCGCGTCAGCTTCGACTTCTGATCCCGGTTCCGGGGGTGGCGCGGCCACCCCCGGATCTCGCACCTCCCCGCTCCAGCCGTGTAAAGCCCGGCGACAGTCGGCCGGCGTGAGCTTCGGAAATCCGGGGATTCCAGCGGCGCCGCTGCGTTCGTGCCACTGTCAGCTTTACCGACAATTTACCCCTTCGCCTTAGACCGGCGGAGAACGGCCCGTTTGCCTCGGGCGCTGCGACCGGCAGGGGTATGGTCCGTCTTTTCAAGCACTACATCCCGCACGCGGTCATCCTGCTCGGCCTGATCGACGCGCTGCTGCTGGTGATCGCGGGCGAGCTGGGCTGGCGGATCCGCGCCGGACAGATCGGCATCGAGATCGGCGCCGCCTTCAACCGCACCTGGCAGCTCACCGGCTTTTCCGCGGTGATGCTCACCGCGATGATCGCGGTGGGGGTCTACGGGGCCGATGCCACGCGTTCGCTGCGCTATGCCGGGGCGCGCATCCTGGTCGCCATCTCGCTGGGCACGATCGGCCTGTCGTTCATCGACTGGCTGCTCAACGGCGCGCACTTCTGGCGCTCGACCCTGGCCTACAGCATGCTCAATGCGGTGGTCCTGATGATGGCCAACCGCATCGTCGTGGGCGGCATTCTCGGCGCCAACGCCTTTCGCCGCCGCGTGCTGGTGCTGGGTGCGGGGCAGCGGGCCGACCGGCTGCGCCAGCTGGGGGAGCGGCCCGAGGCCGGCTTCGTCATCGTCGGCTACATCGGCATGAGCGATCAGGTCCCGGTGATCCAGGAGGCGATCAACCGCAGCGCGATCCACAACCTGACCCGCTTCGTCGAGAACCTCGGCGTGAGCGAGGTGGTGCTGGCGCTGGAGGAGCGGCGCAATGCCCTGCCGCTCAAGGACCTGCTGCGGATCAAGACCGCCGGGGTCCACGTCAACGACTTCTCCAGCTTCCTCGAGCGCGAGACCGGGCGGATCGATCTCGACACGGTCAATCCGAGCTGGCTGATCTTCTCCGACGGGTTCTCCTCGGGCCGCGCGATGTCGACCGTGGCCAAGCGCCTGTTCGACATCGCCGCCAGTTCGCTGCTGCTGGCCCTGACCTTCCCGGTGATCGCGCTGTTCGCGGTCCTGGTGAAGCTCGACAGCCGCGGTCCGGCCTTTTTCCGGCAAACCCGGGTGGGGCTCTACGGCCAGCCGTTCGACGTCATCAAGCTGCGCTCGATGCGGCTCGACGCCGAGGCGGCCGGGGCGCAATGGGCCAGCCGGAACGATCCGCGGGTGACGCGGATCGGCAATTTCATCCGCAAGGTGCGGATCGACGAGCTGCCGCAGACCTGGAGCGTGCTGAAGGGCGAGATGAGCTTCGTCGGCCCGCGCCCGGAGCGGCCCGAATTCGTCGCCGATCTCGAGGAGCAGCTGCCCTATTACGCCGAGCGGCACATGGTGAAGCCCGGCATCACCGGCTGGGCCCAGATCAACTATCCCTATGGCGCCTCGATCGAGGATTCGCGGCACAAGCTGGAATACGATCTCTATTACGCCAAGAACTATACCCCCTTCCTCGACCTGCTGATCCTGCTCCAGACCCTGCGTGTGGTGCTGTGGCGCGAAGGGGCGCGCTGAGATGACCGCGGGCTGGATCTTCGCCGCGGGCCTGACCCACCTGATGGCGGCCTGCGCGGCCGCCACGCTGGCCGCCTGGCTGTCGGTCCGACGCTCGGTCGCGGGGGCGGCCGGCACGGCGCTGGTCGTGGCGCTGGGGCTCAGCGCGGTCTGGGCCATGGCCGTGGCCGCGACCAGCGTCGACGGGCACGGCGCGCATCTGTGGGAGGCGGCGCGCAACCTGGCCTGGCTGCTGGTGGTCTACCGCCTGTTCAGCGCCGACGGCCGCCACACCCTGGTCCGCCCGATCCGCCCGGTGATGTATTCGCTGGCGGCGATCGAGCTGTTCCAGATCCTGCTCGGCCTGCTGGCTCCGGGCTATGCCCTGGGCGCCGGCGGCGCAGCCGTGCTGTTCCACATGGCGATCATGTTCCGCTTGATGTTCACCATTGGCGGACTGGTGCTGCTGCACAACCTCTATGGCGGCGCCTCGGCTTCGACGCGCGCGGTCCTGCACTGGCCGTCGATTGCCGTGGCCGGGCTCTGGCTGTTCGACCTCAACCTCTACACCGTCGCCTATCTCGGCGGCGGCTGGCCGGACGAGCTGGCCGCGCTGCGCGGACTGGCGCTGCTTGCCACGGTCGCCGCGCTGATCCCAGGCCTGGCCAAGCGCCGCGCCGAACTGCGCTTCAGCCCGTCGCGCGCGGTGGCCTTCGAGCTCGTGTCGCTGCTCGGCATCGGGATCTACCTGCTGGGCATGACCGCGCTGGGCAAGTGGCTGTCCTATGTCGGCGGAGACTATGCGCGGGTGTTCCGGTTCGGCTTCCTGATCGCCGGGATGGCCGCCGCGGCGCTGGTCCTGCCCTCGCGGCGGCTGCGCGGCTGGCTCAAGGTCACGCTGGTCAAGCACCTGTTCCGCCATCGCTACGACTACCGTGCCGAATGGCTGCGCTTCAACCGCACGATCGGCCGGGCGGGGGCGGGCAGCGGCACGCTCGAGCAGCGCGCGATCCAGTCGCTGTGCGACATCACCGACAGCCCGGCCGGCCTGCTGCTCGGGCCCAACGACCACGGCGAGCTGGCGCTTTCCGCGCAGTGGCAGTGGCGCACCGCCGATGTCCCGGCCCCGGCGCTGGGCGCCGAAGCCTGCGCGTTCTTCGAACGGCATGGCCATATCGTTGATCTCGACCAGGTCCGCCAGGGCATCGACTGCCAGGGCGAGGTGCGGATCGTGCCGGCCTGGCTGCTGTGCGAGCCCTCCGCCTGGGCGCTGGTGCCGCTGCTGCACTTCGACCGGCTGGTCGGCGTGGTGGTGCTGGCCCGGCCCAAGGCGGCGCGGATGCTCGACTGGGAGGATTTCGATCTGCTGCGCGTGGTCGGCCAGCAGCTCGCCAGCTACCTGGCCGAGCACGCCGGCCAGGACGCGCTGGCCGAGGCGGCGCGCTTCGACGAGTTCAACCGGCGCATCGCCTTCGTCATGCACGATATCAAGAACCTGGCGAGCCAGTTCAGCCTGCTCGCCCGCAATGCCGAGCTGCACGCCGAGAACCCGCAGTTCCGCGCCGACATGCTGGTGACCCTGCGCAATTCGGCCGAGAAGCTCAACGCGCTGATCGTCCGGCTGAGCCGCTACGGCAAGGGCAGCGGCGATGCCGCCGTGGCCTTCGATCCCTCGGCCCTGGCCCGCGGCGTGGCCGAGCAGTTCGCCGGACGCCACCGGGTGCTGGTCCATCCCGGTCCGGCGATCAGCATGATCGGCCATGCCGAGGCGCTCGAACAGGCGCTGGTCCACCTGGTCCAGAACGGTGTCGACGCCAGTGCCGACCAGGCGCCCGTGTTCATCGGGGTCGATCGCGATGCCTGGGGCGTGCGGATCGAGGTGGTCGATGCCGGCACCGGGATGAGCCCCGACTTCGTCCGCACCAAGCTGTTCAAGCCATTCGTCTCGTCCAAGAACGGCGGCTTCGGGATCGGGGCCTGCGAGGCGCGCGAACTGGTCCGGGCGATGGGTGGTCGGCTCGACGTCGAGAGCCGTGAGGGGATCGGCTCGCGCTTCATCATCCGGCTGCCGCTGCAGCCCGGCGACGCCGGCGGGAGCGAACCCGCGGCACAGATCCAGCAGAAGGTTGCCTGACATGGCCGACAGCAAGCCCGCCCTCCTCGTGGTGGAAGACGATGCGGGGCTGCAGGCCCAGCTCAAGTGGGCCTATCCCGATTTCGAGGTCCACGTCGCCGGCGACCGCGCCAGCGCGCTGACCCTGCTGCGCGCGGTGGCGCCAGCCGTGGTCACGCTCGACCTGGGTCTGCCGCCCGATCCCGACGGCACCACCGAAGGGCTCGCGGTGCTCGACGAGATCATGGCGCTCAAGCCCGACACCAAGGTGATCGTCGCCACCGGCCATGGCGCGCGCGAGAGCGCGCTCCAGGCGATCGCGCGCGGCGCCTACGATTTCTACCAGAAGCCGGTCGACATCGACGCGATCGGGCTGATCGTCCGCCGTGCCTACCAGCTCCACCTGATCGAGGCGGAGAACCGCCAACTGGCCGGCAAGGTCGGCGAGGAGAACCGGGTGCTCGGCCGGATGATCACCGCCGCGCCCGAAATGGTGAAGGTCGCCCGCACGATCGAGCGCGTTGCCAACACCAGTGTCTCGGTCATGCTGCTCGGCGCCAGCGGCACCGGCAAGGAGCTGCTGGCGCGGGGGCTGCACGAGGCGAGCGCGCGCGCGGCCGGCATGTTCGTGGCGATCAACTGTGCCGCAATCCCCGAGAACCTGCTGGAAAGCGAGCTGTTCGGCCACGAAAAGGGGGCCTTCACCGGGGCGGTCAAGACCACCGAGGGGAAGATCGAACAGGCCAACGGCGGCACCCTGTTTCTCGACGAGGTGGGCGACATTCCGCTGCAGCTCCAGGTCAAGCTCCTGCGCTTCCTGCAGGAGCGGGTGATCGAGCGGATCGGCTCGCGGCGCTCGATCGCGGTCGATACCCGGGTGGTCTGCGCGACGCACCAGAACCTCGAGCAGATGATCGTTGACGGGCGTTTCCGCGAGGATCTTTACTACCGGCTGGCCGAGATCGTGGTGCGCATCCCCAGTCTGGCCGAGCGGCCGGGCGACGCCACGCTGCTGGCCAAGGCGTTTCTCCAACGGTTCGCGCCCGAGATGAACCCGCAGGTCAAGGGCTTCGCCCCCGACGCGCTCGCCGCGATCGATGCCTGGACGTGGCCCGGCAACGTCCGCGAGCTGGAGAATCGCGTCAAGCGCGCTGTGATCATGGCCGACGGCAAGCTGGTCGGCGCGGCCGATCTCGACCTGTCGGCGCCCGAGGGCGAGGAGGGGCAGGTGCTCAACCTCAAGGTCGCGCGTGAGCAGGCCGACCGGCGGACGATCCGCCATGCCCTGGCGCGCAGCGAGGGCAATATCTCGAACACCGCCAAGCTGCTCGGGATCAGCCGGCCGACGCTGTACGACCTGCTCAAGCAGTATGATCTGCAGGCCTGACCGCTCCGGCTGGCGGCGGGTCGGGCTGGTGCTCGCCGCCGCCCTGCTGGCGGGTCCGGCGGGGGCGGGCGGTGGACCGGGCGACGCGGCGCTGCGTGAGGCGCTGGTGGCGCTCGGCCGCGGTGATGGCATCGCCGCCGAGGTCGCGCTGCGCCGGGCGGAACGGGCCGGTCTGCCACGCGCGGCGCTGGCGGCGCGGATGGGCGAGGCCCATCTGGTCCAGGGCCAGCTCTCCGCGGCGCGGGAATGGCTCGGCCCGGGGGCCTTCACCCCGGCCGAAGCCGCGCACGGCTGGCGCATGCTCGGCCGCCTCGAGATGGCCGAACGCAATCTTCCCGCTGCGGGCCGCGCCTTCGATCAGGCCTTGCGGCTTGCCCCGCGTGACGACCGGCTGTGGGTCGACATCGCCCGGCTGCGCTATTCCGGCGGTGAACAGGTCGAAGCGATCGCCGCGGTCGACCAGGCCTTGGCGATCGCGCCCGACAACCCGCGCGCGCTGGAACTGCGCGGCCTGATGGTGCGCGACAGCTTCGGGTTGGCCGCGGCGCTGCCGTGGTTCGAGGCCGGGCTGGCGCAGCGTCCCGATGATCTGCCGCTGCTGGGTGAATATGCCGCCACGCTCGGCGAGCTGGGCCGCGCGCGTGACATGTTGGTGGTAACGCGGCGCATGCTGGCGCTGCAAAACCGCCATCCGCGGGCGCTCTATCTGCAGGCCGTGCTGGCGGCGCGGGCCGGCGATGTTCCCTTGGCGCGGCATCTCCTTGCACTCGGCGGACCCGGACTGCTCGACATGCCGGCAGCGCTGCTGCTCTCCGGCGTGCTCGAGCTTGAAACCGGCAATGCCCATGTCGCGGTGGGCCTGCTCGATCGCCTGGTGCGGGCGCAGCCAGAGAACGCTCCGGCCCGCCTGCTCCTTGCCCGCGCGCTCGGTGCGGCGGGGAACCCGGCCGGGCTGATCGCCCGCTTCGGCGCCGAGGCCGGCACGCCCGGGGCCTCGCCCTATCTGCGCACATTGGTGGCGCGCGCCCATGAAACCCGGGGCCAGCGCGACCTTGCCGCGCCGCTGCTCGAGGCGGCGACCCGGCCGGCGGCGGCGCCGCTGCAGCTGCTCGAGCATGCGCCCGGAACCGGGCTGGCCGCGGCCTCGATCGCGCGGGTCCGCCTGCTTGCGGCGACGGGTGACCTGGCGGCGGCCACGCGCGAGGCCGAGGCAGCGGTGGCGGCGCGGCCCGGTGCGCTGGTCACACGGACCCTTGCCGGTGACGTTGCCTTTCTGCGCGGCGATCTGGCGCGGGCGCAGGACCATTATCAGGCCGCGGCAGCGGTGCGGCGCACCGATCCCCTGCTGTTGCGGCTGGTCGCCGTTGCGGTGCGGTCCGGGCAGGGCGAACCGGCCCGGCAACTGATCGCGGCGGCGCGCAACGGCTGGCCGCGCCAGCCGTTGCCGCTGCGGCTCCAGGCCGGCATGGCCATGGCGACGGGCGACTGGCCGGGAGCCATTGCGCCCCTCGGACAGCTGGCGGCGCAATCCGGCGCGCGCGATGCAGCGTTGCAGGCCGATCTGTCGCTGGCGGCGTCACGCGGCGGGCAGTGGGGACCGGCCCGGGCTGCGGCGGCGACGGCGCTGCAGCTCCAGCCGCTGTCGGCCACCGCGGCGCTGGCCTACGGGCAGTCGCTGAGCGGACCGCCGGTCGAACGGGTCCAGGCGCTGGCGTGGCTGGAGCGCGCCGAGGTGGCGGGCGGTGCCAGTTCCATCGCCACCGAGGCGCGTCGCCGGCTGGGGGCTGCGAGCCGCTCGGCACGCTGACGGAGCGGCCGTCTGCCGGCGTGGCAGAATCAAGAAAGGGCGCCCCTTGCGGGTGCGCCCTTCCTCTCCTCTCCTAGACTCCCGGAGCCTGTTTATCCGCAAAATCGGCGTTCGCAAGCCCCGCAGCCGGCGCATTCCTGCTCCGCAATGGATTGCAGGCGCTGAATCTTGCGGTCGATCGCGCGTCCGCGCACGATTGCTAACAACTGTGGTACAATCGCCTCAGTCCGCGACGGGGTGGCGGCGGCGGTATCGCACCGACCACCACAGCGACGCGCCGATCAGCAGGGCGCCGATCAGCCCCGTAATCGTCTCGGGAATGGCGAAGCGCGCCGAGAGGAGCATGATCGCCGCCAGTGCGACGATCGCCCAGAAGGCCCCGTGCTCGAGATAGCGATACTCGCTGAGCGTGCCGCGCTCGACCAGCATGATCGTCAGCGAGCGGACGAACATCGCCCCGATCGACAAGCCCAGCGCGATCACCACCATGTTGTTGGACAGCGCGAAGGCCCCGATCACCCCGTCGAAGCTGAACGAGGCGTCCAGCACGTTGAGATAGAGGAACCCGCTCAGCCCGGACCGCACGACCGCGCCGGCCGCCTGCTGCGCCGCCTCGTGCATCTCGAGCACGGTGCCGATCGCCTCCACCGCGATGAAGGCGACGATGCCGAGCATCCCGGCCACCAGGAACGGCAGCGCCTCGGCGCCGTCGAGCAGCAGCGAGATGGCATAGAGCGCCAGCAGCAGCACCGCGATCTCGGCCGCCTTGATGTTCGAGACCAGGCTGAGCTTCTGCTCGATCGCCCGGATCCAGTGCACGTCCTTGTCCTGGTCGAAGAAGAAGCTCAGCCCCACCATGGCGAGAAAGGCGCCACCAAAGCCGGCGATGCCGATGTGCGCGCTGCTGACGATCGCCTCGTAGCGCGCCGGCTCGTCCAGCGAGAGGCGGACCGCGTCGAGCGGGCCGAGCCGGGCGGCGATGCCAACGATCGCCAGGGGGAACAGGATGCGCATGCCGAACACCGCGATCACCATGCCCCAGGTCAGGAAGCGGCGGCGCCAGACCGGCGCCATGGTCTCGAGCACCGTGGCATTGACCACGGCATTGTCGAACGACAGCGAGATCTCGAGCACCGACAGCACTACCACGATCCACAGCAGCTCGAGCGTGGCGCCGACCGAGCCGGTCTGCGACCAGCCATAGGCGCCGCCGAGGAGCAGGCAGGCGAGGGTGAACAGGACCGAGCCGCGGAAGAACGACGCGGTCGAGCGGACGGAAGCGGAGCCGGCGTCGGCCGGCGAGGCGGCGCTGCTCATGTCGGCCGGGCTCATTTCGGCTGGTAGGTCTGTTCGCGGCCAGGGAAGATCCGGGCGCGGACCTCGGCGGCATAGTCGGCGGCCGCGCCCGAGATCACCTCGGACAGGGCCGCATAGCGCTTGACGAAGCGGGGCACGCGCTCGAACAGGCCGAGCATGTCCTCGGTGACCAGCACCTGGCCATCGCAGCGGGCCGAGCCGCCGATCCCGATCACCGGGCAGGCCGCGGCCTCGGTCACCGCGATGGCGATCGGTTCGACCACGCCCTCGACCACGATGGCGAAGGCTCCTGCTTCGGCCAGGGCCACCGCGTCGCTGACGATCTTGGCCGCTTCGGCCTCGCTGCGGCCGCGGGCGTTGTAGCCGCCCAGCACGTTGACCGCCTGCGGGGTCAGGCCGACGTGGCCCATCACCGGAATCCCGCGCCGGGTCAGAAAGGCCACGGTTTCGGCCATGGCCGCGCCGCCCTCGAGCTTGACCGCGGCGCAGCCCGTTTCCTTGAGCAGCCGCGCGGCGCTGGCGAAGGCCTGTTCGGGCGAGGCCTCGTAGGCGCCGAAGGGCATGTCGACCACGACCACGGCGTGATAGGAGCCGCGCACCACCGCCGCCCCGTGCGCCGCCATCAGGTCCAGCGTCACCGGCACGCTCGACGGCAGGCCGTAGATCACCTGGCCCAGCGAATCGCCGACCAGCAGGATATCGCAGTGCGGATCGAGCAGCTGCGCCTGGCGGGCGGTGTAGGCGGTGAGCATGACGATCGGCTCGGCCGTGGCGCCATCCTGCTTGCGCTGGCGGATCGCGGGCACGGTCAGCCGTTTCATCGGGGCGGGGGTGGGGTTCGCCCGGCTCGTGCTCGTATCGAGCTGGAAGGTGGTGGACATCGGGCGGTCTTAGCCGCGGCCGGCGCGAAGGTGAAGCGCAACGGCTTACGCCGGTGGCGGCGTGCGGTCTATTGGGGAAAAACCCCTTGCGCGGCGATGTCCTCGCGTTAGCCTTGTCGGTTCAACATCGCGGCCCGGAGCGGGCCGCTGACAGGGGAATCCGCATGTTTGGTCGCGTCAAGCCACTCGACGCCATTCTTGCCACAGCCGAAAAGAAATCGCTGCACCGCTCGCTGGGGGCTTTCCAGCTGACCATGCTGGGGATCGGCGCGGTCATCGGCACCGGTATCTTCGTACTCACCGCCGAGGCCGCCCAGAAGGCCGGCCCGGGCATGATGCTCAGCTTCGTCATCGCCGGCGTGGTCTGCGCGGTCGCCGCGCTGTGCTATGCCGAAATGGCCTCGATGGTCCCGGTCTCGGGATCGGCCTACACCTATTCCTATGCCGTGATGGGCGAGCTGATCGCCTGGATGGTCGGCTGGGCGCTGATCCTCGAATATGCGGTGGCCGCCGGCGCGGTCAGCGTCGGCTGGTCGGGCTATGTGGTCGGCCTGATCGAGAACCTGTTCGCCATCGACATCCCCAACACGCTGGTGCGCGGGCCGTTCGATGGCGGGCTGATCAACCTGCCGGCGATGCTGATCGCCAGCCTGGTCACCTGGCTGCTGGTGATCGGCACCAAGGAAAGCGCCACGGTCAACGCCGCGCTGGTGGTGATTAAGGTTTCGGCCCTGACCCTGTTCTGCGTGCTGGCCCTGCCCGTGATGAAGATGGAGAACTTCACGCCGTTCACCCCGCTCGGCTTCGGCGGCGTGGGCGCTGCGGCGGCCTCGATCTTCTTCGCCTATGTCGGCTTCGACGCGGTCTCGACCGCCGCCGAGGAGACCAAGAACCCGCAGCGCAACATGCCGATCGGCCTGATCGGCAGTCTCGCGATCTGCACCGTCTTCTATCTGCTGGTCGCGGCGGGGGTGATCGGCTCGGTCGGCGCCCAGCCGGTGCTCGACGCGATGGGCAACGGGCTCGAGCCCGGCAGCCGCGAGCTGGCCGCCAGCTGCGCCGCGATCGGCGACCAGGCCGTGGTCTGCTCGAAGGAGGCGCTGGCCTGGACCCTGCGCGAGATCGGCTGGCCGCAGGTCGGCAACCTGATCGGCTTCGCCGCCGGCATGGCGCTGCCCTCGGTGATCCTGATGATGATGTTCGGCCAGACCCGCATCTTCTTCGTGATGAGCCGCGACGGCCTGCTTCCCGCGGTGTTCTCGAAGATCCACCCGCAGTACAACACGCCTCACGTCATCACGATCCTGACCGGGATCGGCGTGGCGCTGTTCGCCGCCTTCTTCCCGGTCGGCCTGCTCGCCAACATCTCGAACTCGGGCACGCTGTTCGCCTTCGCCGCGGTGTCGTTCGCGGTGCTGCGGATCCGCGTCAAGGATCCCGCCCGCCACCGCCCGTTCCGCACCCCGGCGATCTGGATCACCTCGCCGCTGGCCTCTCTCGGCTGCCTCTACCTGTTCTGGAACCTCGACACGAAGAGCCTGCAGCTGTTCGCGATCTGGGCGGTGATCGGCCTTGTAGTCTACTTCGCCTACAGCCGCAGCCGGAGCCACGTCGGCCGCGGCATCGTCGAAGTGCACGAAGACGACGCCGATGCCCCGCCGCAACCCGTGCCGCCGCTGCCCTGAAGCTGCGGTCGGCCGCGCGACGCCGATGAAGGGCCACCCGGCGGGGTGGCCCTTTTTCGATGGTCCCGCGCGGGCGCGGGGGGGCATGGTCCGGCCGTGTCATCCCGGTCGGCTCGGCGTGGCCGGTATCAGCCTGCCGCCTGTCCGTTGAGACGGGGTGGTCAGATCGTTCAAAAGAACGTATGCGGAACAGATGTCGCAACTGCCCCTGCAAGAGCGCCTGGCCATCCTTGCCGACGCCGCCAAGTACGACGCCTCGTGCGCCTCGTCCGGCACCGCCAAGCGCACCAGCCGCGGCGGCAAGGGGATCGGCTCGACCGAGGGCATGGGGATCTGCCATGCCTATGCCCCGGACGGGCGCTGCATCTCGCTGCTCAAGATCCTGCTGACCAACCACTGCGTGTTCGACTGCCACTACTGCATCAACCGCAAGAGCTCGAACGTGCGCCGGGCGCGCTTCACCCCGCAGGAGGTGGTCGACCTCACGCTCGCCTTCTACCGCCGCAACTACATCGAGGGCCTGTTCCTCTCCTCGGGCATCGTCAAAAGCTCGAACCACACGATGGAGCAGCTGATCGAGGTCGCGCGGATCCTGCGCGAGGAGCATGACTTCCGCGGCTACATCCATCTCAAGACGATCCCCGAGGCCGACCCCGAACTGGTCCGTCAGGCCGGGCTGTGGGCCGACCGGGTTTCGATCAACGTCGAGCTGCCCACCGCCGCCGGGCTGACCCGGCTGGCGCCCGACAAGAACATCGCCACGATCGAGGGCGCGATGGGCGGGGTGTCACAGGCGATCGTCGAGGCGAAGGACGCGCGCCGGCACTTCCGCCATGCCCCGCGCTTCGCCCCGGGCGGGCAGTCCACCCAGATGATCGTCGGGGCCGATGGCGCCAGCGATACCGACATCGTTACCCGCTCGAGCCTGCTGTACGGGCGGTTCGGCCTGCGCCGGGTCTACTATTCGGCCTTCAGCCCGATCCCCGATGCCAGCGCCGTCCTGCCGCTGAAGCGCCCGCCGCTGCTGCGCGAGCACCGGCTCTACCAGTCCGACTGGCTGATGCGCTTCTACGGCTTCGCCCCGGGCGAGGTCGCCGCCGCGGCAGGCAGCGATGGCATGCTGCCGCTCGACATCGATCCCAAGCTGGCCTGGGCCCTGCGCTTTCGCGAGCGCTTCCCGGTCGACGTCAACCGTGCCCCGCGCGAGGCGCTGCTGCGCGTGCCCGGGCTGGGCGTGCGCGCGGTGGGGGCGCTGCTGGCCGCGCGGCGCCAGCGGCGGCTGCGGCTCGAGGATGTCGGCCGGCTCACCGTGTCGCTCGCCAAGGTGCGCCCGTTCATCGTCACGGCTGACTGGCGGCCGACCCTGCTGACCGACCGCGCCGATCTCAGGGCGCTCGTCGCCCCGGCGCAGCCCGACCAGCTTGAGCTGTTCGCGGCGTGAACGCGCCGCCGGCGGCCCGCTCCGGTCTGCGGGTGGTCACGCTCGCCGCCGCGGATGACGTCGCCGAATGGCGCGCCGCGGCGCGGGGGCTGCTGGCTGCGGGCGTTCCTCCGGCCGAGGTGCTGTGGCGCGAGCCGGGGGCCGGGGTGGCCGACCTGTTCGCCCAGCCACCCGTCGCCCAGCCACCCGTCGCTCAGCCACCCGTCACCATGCCGACCGGGACGACCGGCGGCAGCGCCCAGATCCGGGTTTCGCGCGCCTTCCTCGAGCTGGCCGGGCGCGCCGCGCTGCACCGCGATCCACAGCGCTTCGATCTGCTGTACCGCCTGCTCTGGCGGTTGCAGCGCCAGCCCCGGCTGATCGACGATGCCGCCGATCCCGACGTGCGGCGGTTGCACGATCTGGCCCGCGCGGTGCGGCGCGACATCCACAAGATGCGCGCCTTCGTCCGCTTCCGCGAACTGATCGAACCCGATGGGACCGCGCGCTACGTCGCCTGGTTCGAGCCGCAGCACCACATCCTGCGCGCCAATGCGCGGTTCTTCGTTGACCGCTTCACCGCGATGCGCTGGTCGATCCTGACCCCTGCCGGCTCGCTCGACTGGGACGGGCACACCCTGCGCGAAGGGCCGCCGGCAAGCCGCGCCGAGGCGCCGGCGGGCGATGCCGCGGAAGACCTCTGGCGGACCTATTATGCCTCGATCTTCAACCCCGCGCGGCTCAAGATCGGCGCCATGCTCAAGGAGATGCCGCGGCGGTACTGGAAGAACCTGCCCGAGGCGGCGCTGATCCCGGCGCTGGTCGCCGGGGCCCAGGCGCGCGAGGCGGCGATGGTCCAGGCCGGGGCGATCGACTTCGGCGAAGCTCCCGCCAGCCTGGCCGCGGTGGGATCGGCCATCGCCGCCTGCCGCCACTGCGCGATCGGCGGCAACGGCACCCGCGCGGTGCCCGGCGAGGGGCCGCCGGACGCGGTGCTGATGATCGTCGGCGAACAGCCGGGCGACAGCGAGGAGGCGCAAGGGCGCCCCTTCGTTGGCCCAGCCGGGCAGCTGCTGCGCGGCCATCTCGGCGCCGCCGGGATCGCCGCCGGGGACTGCTATGTGACCAATGCGGTGAAGCACTTCAAGTTCACCCCGCGCGGCAAGCGCCGCCTGCACCAGTCGCCCACCGCGAGCGAGATCGACACCTGCCGCTGGTGGCTCGACAGCGAACGCGCGCTGGTGGCGCCCCGGCTGGTGCTGGCCCTGGGCGCCAGCGCCGCGCGCGGCGTGCTGGGCCGGACGGTCTCGGTCCAGCGCGAGCGGGGCCAGCCACTGGCGCTCGACGACGGCAGCGAGCTCTGGATCACCACCCATCCGTCCTACCTGCTGCGCCTGCCCGAGGAGAGCCGCGCCGCGGAAGAGCAGCGCTTCGCCGCCGATCTGCGGGCCGTGGCACAGCGGCTGAAGGGGATCGGGGCGTGAGCAGGCGTTGCAGGTGGGCCGTCCGTCAGCTGCCTTGCGCCCCGTTGCGCACCTTTGCGCTATCCCCTTGGGCCGAGCGACGCGCAGGCTGGTCCTGCCGGACCAAGCGTCCGGCCTGAACAGGTTCGCCCACCTCGCTTCCGTTCGCCTCGAGCGACGTCGAAAGGCCCCGGACGGCGTGTCTCGACTGCGCTCGACCCTAACGGGCGTTGCTGGGGTTCGACCTCGACAGGACAGACTCTTGCCGGGGTTGAGAGGGGATGGGAGCAAGGAGCGGGTGCTGGCCCGTCTCGCAGCCCTCTCCCCTGAAGGGGTGAGGGCTGTTGCGTTACTCGGCTGGAAGTGGCGGGTTTCGATCCCTCAATGATCATCGCCCCGGACCTGATCCGGGGCCGGGCTGCCCTCTGTGGCAGCGGCGCAAACCCGCAAGCCGGGTCCCGGGTCCCTGACCCGCGTCAGGGCAGGCAAGCCCGGGATGACGGGGGAGCGGCAAGGCCGGACATGCCCGGTTGCTATCCTCCGGATCTTCCCCCAGCGGGAGGGAGCCGAAGCGTCCGCTCCCCGCCCATCCCGGCCATCCCGCCGCGACGGGCCTAGACCGCCTCGAGCGAGTAGCCTGCCGAGCGCACCGTGCGCACCGGATCAGGCAGGCCCGGCATTTCGATGCCCTTGCGCAGGCGGCGGATATGCACGTCGACAGTGCGCAGCTCGATGTCGCTGCCGGTGCCCCAGACCGCATCGAGCAGCTGGTTGCGCGAGAAGACCCGGCCGGGGTGCTCCATGAAGTGGCGCAGCAGGCGGAATTCGGTCGGCCCCAGCGCGATGGTGGTCCCGCGGCGGGTGACGCGGTGGGCCGTGGCGTCGAGCGTCAGGTCGCCGACCGCGAGCATCTCGCCGGCCAGTGCCGGGCGGATGCGCCGCATGATCGCGTTGACCCGGGCGACCAGCTCGCGCGGCGAGAACGGCTTGGTGACATAGTCGTCGGCTCCGGTCTCGAGCCCGCGCACGCGGTCATCCTCGGCCTCGCGCGCGGTCAGCATGACGATCGGCACGTGCGCGGTCTTCTTGTCGCGGCGCAACCGGCGGCAGACCTCGATGCCGCTGGTGCCCTCGATCATCCAGTCGAGGATGACCACGTCGGGCACCTCCTCGGCGGCGAGCAGCAGGGCCTCGTCGCCATCGTCGGTGCGGGTCACGGCGTAACCCTCGGCGCGGAAGCGGAACTCGACCAGTTCGGCCAGGGCCTGGTCATCCTCGACGAGCAGCAGGCGGGGTTGGGACATGGGGGGTTCCTGTCTGGCGGATCAGTTCGTGCCGTTCCGGTCGTCGCGGTCGGTGAGGTAGAGCCCGGTGGCGGCATAGTGGACCATCTCGGCCACGTTGGTCGCATGATCCCCGATCCGCTCGATGTTGCGGGTCACCAGCATCAGTTCGGCGGCCGAGGAGATCGACGCCGGGTTCTCGAGCATGTGGGTCAGCAGGTTGCGGAAGATGCTGTCGTAGAAGGCATCGACCTTGTCGTCGCGGGCCACCACGTCGATCGCCAGCTGCGGATCGCGCGCGGCGAAGGCGGTCATCACGTCGTGGACCATGCCCCCGGCGATCTCGGCCATGGCCGGGATGAGGGTCAGCGGCTCGAACTTCTTGCGGTTCTCGACCCGCTTGGCGCTGCGCGCGATGTTCTTGGCATAGTCGCCGATCCGCTCGAGCACGCCGGCGATCTTCAGCGCGGCGATCACCTCGCGCAGGTCGTCGGCCATCGGCGCGCGCAGCGCGATCACGCGCACCGCCAGCTTGTCGACCTCCATCTCGAGCGCGTCGATCCGCTTGTCCCGCGCGATCACGGTGTCGGCCGTCGCCTCGTTGCCGCGCACCAGCGCGTCGAGCGCCTCGTCGATGGCGACTTCGACCAATCCGCCCATCTCGGCGATCAGGCCGCGCAGACGGGTGATGTCCTCGTCGAATGCCTTGACGGTGTGTTCCTGGGCCATCGCCTGATTTGCTCCCGCGTCAGCCGTAGCGGCCGGTGATGTAGTCCTTGGTGCGCTCTTCGCGCGGATTGGTGAAGATGTCCGAGGTCTTGCCGTATTCCACCATGGTCCCGAGGTGGAAGAAGGCCGTGCGCTGCGACACGCGCGCCGCCTGCTGCATCGAATGGGTGACGATGACGATCGCGTAGCGGCCCTTGAGCTCGCCGATCAGCTCCTCGATCCGCGCCGTGGCGATCGGATCGAGCGCCGAGCAGGGCTCGTCCATCAGGATCACCTCGGGATCGACCGCGATGGCCCGGGCGATGCACAGGCGCTGCTGCTGCCCGCCCGAGAGCGCCGTGCCGCTGTCGGCCAGGCGGTCCTTGACCTCGTCCCACAGGCCGGCGCGGCGCAGCGACCGTTCGACGATCGCGTCGAGATCGGCCTTGTTGCCGGCCAGCCCGTGGATGCGCGGGCCATAGGCGACGTTCTCGTAGATCGACTTGGGGAAGGGATTGGGCTTCTGGAAGACCATGCCCACGCGGGCGCGCAACTGCACCACGTCCATGCCCGAGCGGTAGATGTCCTCGCCGTCGAGCCGGATCTCGCCTTCCACCCGCGCGCTGGCGATGGTGTCGTTCATCCGGTTGAGCGTGCGCAGGAAGGTGGACTTGCCGCAGCCCGAGGGACCGATGAAGGCCGTGACATATTCGGTCGCGATGTCGATCGAGACGCGGTCGAGCGCCTGCTTGTCGCCGTAGAACACGGAGACGTCGCGGGCCGAGATCTTGGCGTCGACCGGGTCAAGTTCGTGGAAGGTGGTCACCAGCGTTTCTCGAAGCGGTTGCGCAGATAGATGGCCAGGCCATTCATCGCGAGGAGGAACAGGAGCAGGACGATGATCGCGGCGCTGGTCCGCTCGACGAAGCCGCGGTCGATTTCGTCGGACCAGAGGAAGATCTGCACCGGCAGCACGCTGGACGGCGCGGTCAGCCCGTCGGGCGGGGTCGCCACGAAGGCGCGCATGCCGATCATCAGCAGCGGCGCGGTCTCGCCCAGCGCGCGCGCCATGCCGATGATCGTGCCGGTCATGATGCCGGGCAGGGCCAGCGGCAGGACGTGGTGGAACACCACCTGGACGCGGCTGGCGCCGATTCCCAGCGCGGCATCGCGGATCGACGGCGGCACTGCCTTGATCGCGTTGCGGCCCGAGATGACGATCACCGGCATGGCCATCAGCGCCAGGGTCATCCCGCCGATCAGCGGGGCCGAGCGCCAGTTGGGAAACAGCCCGAGGAACACGGCCAGGCCAAGCAGCCCGAAAATGATCGAGGGCACCGCCGCGAGATTGTTGATCGACACCTCGATCACGTCGGTCCAGCGGTTCCGCGGGGCATATTCCTCGAGGTAGACCGCGGCGAGCACGCCGATCGGGAAGGCGAGGGCAAGGGTTACCGCCATGGTCAGGATCGAGCCCTTGAGCGCGCCCCAGATCCCCACCGACTGGGCATGGGTGGAATCGGCGCGGCGCAGGAAGCCGAAGTCCCAGGCGCGCACCAGCCTGCCTTCGGCTGCCAGCCTGGCGGCGAGCGGGCGCAGGCGCAGGTTGCCATCGCCGCGCAGCGCGGCGGCCAGATCGTCGCTGACCGGGAGCGACAGCTCGGTCCGGCGGCTGAGCAGGCCGGGCTCCGCGATCAGCCGGGCGGCCACCTCGCGCCAGGCATCGGTATCGAGCTCGGCCGCGGCCTCCGCGCCAACCGCCTGGGTCGCGGCGAAGGTCACCACCTCGGCCAGCCCGGCACCCTCGAGCACCCGCACGGCATCGCTGCCCTTGAGCTGGGCGGGATCGACCGTCAGCACCCCGCTGGCGAAATCGATCGGCACGTGCAGTTCGGTGCGCTTGAAGCCGCCGATGCCGTTCGCCGCCATGGTCACCAGCAGGAACACCAGCACAGTGGCCGAGAACAGGATCGCGCCCAGCCCGAGCGCACGGAAGCGGCGTTCGGCGGCATAGCGGGCGGCCAGGCGCCGGGCGACCACTTCAGGATCGCGCGCCGCGCGGGCGAGGGGGGCGGAGGGCTCAGTCATAGGCTTCGCGGAACCGCTTGACCACGCGCAGGGCGATGAAGTTCAGCGCCAGCGTGACGAGGAACAGGACCATGCCCAGCGCGAAGGCCGACAGCGTGGCGGGGTGATCGAAGCTGCCCTCGCCGGTGAGCATGGCGACGATCTGGAAGGTCACCGTGGTCATCGATTCGAACGGGTTGGCGGTCAGCCGGGCGGTGGCCCCCGCCGCCATGACGACGATCATCGTCTCGCCGATGGCGCGGCTGACGGCCAGCATCACCCCGGCAACGATCCCGGGCAGGGCGGCGGGGACCAGCACGCGGCGGATCGTCTCGTAGCGGGTGGCGCCCATCGCGAGGCTGCCGTCGCGCATCGCCTGCGGCACCGCGGCGATCGAATCGTCGGCCATCGAGGAGACGAACGGGATGATCATGATCCCCATCACCAGTCCGGCGGCGAGCGCGCTTTCCGACGAGGCGCTGGCGATGCCGATCGCCTTGGCGGCATCGCGGATCGCCGGCGCGACGGTGAGCGCGGCGAAATAGCCGTAGACCACGGTGGGCACCCCGGCGAGGATCTCGAGCATCGGCTTGACCCATCGGCGCAGGGCTGGGGAGGCGTACTGGGTGAGATAGATCGCGCTCATCAGCCCCAGCGGGATTGCCACCAGCATTGCGATCACCGCGCCGATGTAGAGCGTTCCCCAGAACAGCGGCAGTGCGCCATAGGCCTCGCCGGTCGCGGGGCCCACGGCGGCCATCGGATCGGGGGCCCAGTGGGTGCCGAACAGGAAGCGCAGCGGCGAGACGAATTCGAAGAAGCGGAAGGTCTCGAACAGCAGCGAGGCGACGATGCCGAAGGTGGTCAGGATCGCCACCAGCGAGGCGCCGAGCAGCAGCCCCATGACGATCCGCTCGACCTGGGTCCGGGCGGTGAACTCGGGGCGCAGGCGCAGGAAGGCCCAGGCGCCCCCGGCGAAGCCCAGCACCAGCGTGGCGGTCACGCCAACCCCGCCATAGAGCCGCAGCGCGTGCTCGAAGGCCGGAACCAGCGCGCGCGCCAGCGGATGGAAGGCGGCCTCGGCCTGGCCGGTCGCCAGCGCGCGGGCCTCGGCCAGGATCGCGTCGCGGGTGATCCCGAAGGCGGGCAGGTCACGGGCCGCCGGATCGGCGAGGACGCTGGCCATGACCAGTCCCTGGCTGGCCCCGCTCCACACCAGCGCGAACAGCCCGGCCGGCAGTCCCGCGCAGAGCGCGACGAACCAGGCGTGGTAGCCGGGCAGCGAATGCGGCCGCCGCGCCGGATCGCTGCGCCGGAAGGTCCGCGCCCGCGCCCGCGCCACGAGCCAGCCGACCACGCCAAGCGCGAGGACCAGCAGCAGCGGGATGACGGGTGACACGGGCGCGGCGCTTTCGGTGGGGTTACTTGAGGGTGGTCGGGTCGAGCAGGGTGAACTCGGCGGCGATCTTGGCGTTCTTGGCCTGGACCTCGTCGGGCGCCACGACCATGCCCTGCTTGGCGAGCAGGCCGCCCTTGCTCCACGCCTTGGCCCATTCCGCGACGAACTCCTTGAGCCCGCGGATGGCGTCGAGGTGGGCGGCCTTGACGTAGATGTACAGCGGCCGCGCGCCCGGATAGCTGAAGTCGGCAATGGTCTGGTAGGTCGGCATGACCCCGGTCATCGGCAGGCCGCGCAGCTTGTCGCCATTCTCCTCGAGGTAGCTGAACCCGAACACGCCGACGGCGGCGGGGTTGGCCTCGAGCTTCTGGACGATCAGGTTGTCGTTCTCGCCGGCATCGACATAGGCGCCGTCGCTGCGCACCTCGGTGCAGATCTTGTCGAACTTGTCCTTGTCGCTGGTCTTCAGCGCCTTCATCGCCGGGTCGCTCTCGCAGCCCTTGGCGAGGATCAGCTCCTTGAGCGCATCGCGGGTGCCCGAGGTCGACGGCGGGCCGTAGACCAGGATCGGCTCCTTGGGCAGGGCCGGGTTCACGTCGGACCACAGCTTGGCGGTGTTGGGCTGGCCGAAGGGGTTGGCGGCCAGCGCCTTGTAGACGTCGGCCGGGGTCAGCGCGAAGCCGCTGGGGCCGGCGGCCGCCTCGGCGAAGGCGATCCCGTCAAGGCCGACCTGGATCTCGACGATCTTGTCGACGCCGTTCTTGGCGCATTCCTCGTATTCCGACTTCTTCATCCGCCGCGAGGCGTTCTCGACGTCGGGATGCTCGGCCCCCACGCCCTTGCAGAACAGCTTCATGCCCGCCCCGGTCCCGGTCGATTCGATGATCGGCGACTTGATCGCCGGGTCCGACTTGGCGAGCGAATCGGCCACCGCCTTGGCGAAGGGATAGACCGTGGAGGAGCCGACCGCGCGGATCTGGTCGCGCGTCCCGCCCTGGCTGCCGCCGCAGGCTGCGAGCAGCGCGCAGGCCGTGAGGACGGTTCCGGTGGTGAGGCCCTGTTTAAACATCGTCGGCAAGCTCCGTTGGTGCGGGATTGCCTGCGCTCTGTGTAAGAATCATGACACCTTCATGACAACGCGGAAGCGCCCGCCTCGTGGCGCGGCAGGGTGACCGTGACCGTGGTGCCGACCCCCAGCGTGCTGGCGATGTCGAGCCGCCCGCGGTGCCGTTCGACGATGTGCTTGACGATCGCCAGTCCCAGCCCGGTCCCGCCCGCCCCGCGGCTGCGGCCGGGGTCGGTGCGGTAGAAGCGGCGGGTCAGGTGGGGCAGGTGCTCGGGCGCGATGCCGGCGCCCTGGTCGGTCACCGCCAGCTCGACCGTCCGTTCGCCCCGCAGCGTCAGCGCGACGCGCACCGGGCTGGCCGGATCGCCATATTTGAGGGCATTATCGATCAGGTTGCGCACCAGCTGCTCGAGCTGGGTGCGATCGCCCTGGACGGCGAGCGGGCCGGTCGGGACCGCGGTGACCACGCGGTCGCGCCCGGCGATGGCCTGCGCCTCGCCGGCCACCCGCTCCGCCAGCCGGACCAGATCGATCGCCGTGTCCGGGAGGTCGTGCTTCTCGGCCTCGACCTGCGAGAGCGACATCAGGTCGGCCACCAGCGACTGCATCCGCCGCGCCTCGCGCAGCACGGTCTGGTGGAAGCGCTCACGGGTCGGCGGATCGATCGCGTCGGCCGAATCCTGGAGCGTCTCGACATAGCCGATGATCGCCGCCAGCGGGGTGCGCAGCTCGTGGCTGGCATTGGCGACGAAGTCGGTATGGGCGCGGCTGACGTCGGCCTCGCTGGTGCGGTCGAGCAGCTCGATCAGCCAGGCGGTGTCGTTGATCCGCCGCCGGGTCAGCTGCCACAGGGTGCGGCTGCCGGCGAAGCCGGCGATCGTCACGGTCCCATCGCTGTCGCGGTCGAGCAGCTGCATCGCATCGGGATGGCGCAGCGCGATGCGGGCATCCTGGCCGAGGATGTGCGCGCCCAGCGCGGCCCGCGCCGGGGCATTGGCGGCGGCGATGCGCTGGCGCTCGATCAGCACCAGCGGCACCCCCACGGCCTCGAGCAGCGCCTCGCGGGTGTCCTCGACCAGCGTCGCCGTATCGACCACCGCCGGCAGGGCCGGGGGCTCGGGCCGGAACAGCCAGAGCGAGCCGCACCACAGCACGACGATGCCCACCGCCAGCAGCAGCCCGCCGCCGCTGGCCAGGATGGCGATGCCGCCGATCACGGCAAAGGTCGTGCCGGCCCAGGGCTGGGGTTGCTCTCCCGTCATCACGGGCGCGACCTAGCCGGGCTGCGGCGCGGCGGCCAGCGGAGTTTTGTGACAGTGCGGAGAGCGGGCAACCGGAGCCTGCCGCATGCTGGCTGGCCAAGGCTGCGATGGTGACCCCTACGGGAATCGAACCCGTGTTTCAGCCGTGAGAGGGCCGCGTCCTGACCGCTAGACGAAGGGGCCACATAGCCACGTGGCGTGGTCTGTCCGGCCAACCCGCAGGAGCGGACCGGAAGAGGATGGTGACCCCTACGGGAATCGAACCCGTGTTTCAGCCGTGAAAGGGCCGCGTCCTGACCGCTAGACGAAGGGGCCGCCCCGGCTCGCGCCGGAGAGGAGGCGCCTTTAGGTGGATCACCGGCGGGGGTCAACCCCGGATTTGCCGGGGCGCGGCCTGCCCCTTGGCGCAGGTCGGCGGAGCGGCCGCGCGGCTCAGTCGGCGAAGGCCGCATCGTCGATGTGCAGCTCGGCCTGGGGACGGCTTGCCCAGTCGTCGATCTTGGCCCGGCCGGCCAGCCACAGCCGCCGGTCGCGGGTGCCGTGCAGGAGGGTCTGGCCCAGCTCGGTCGATCCCGCGCGGAAGGCCACGGCCTTGAACGAGGCCCCGTCATCGCCGCGCACGATCAGCCGGACATGATCGTTGCCGACCACGTCCGCGCGGACCACGCGCAGCGGCCCGACCGCGACGCGCGGCGCCGGCCAGCCCATCCCGAACGGCCCCGCGCTCTCCAGCCGCTCGATCAGCGCCGGGGTCAGGCCGCGCGGGGTGAGCCCGAGATCCAGCGTCAGCGCCTGGTTGGCCATGGCCGTGGTCACGGCCGCACCGAGCCGGGCGTCAAGCCACTCGGCCAGCGCGTCCAGCCGGGCCGGCTCGATCGTCAGCCCGGCCGCCATGGCATGGCCGCCGCCGGCGACCAGCAGTCTGGCCTCGCGCGCGGCGATGATCGCCGCGCCCAGATCGACCCCGGGGATCGACCGGCCCGAGCCCTTGCCATGTCCCGCCGCGTCGGCGTCGAGCGCGATCACCAGCGTCGGCTTGCCGGTCTTCTCCTTGACCCGCCCGGCGACGATGCCGATCACCCCGGGGTGCCAGCCGGCGCCGGCCAGCACCAGCACGGCGCGGTTGTGCTGGGCTGCCAGCTGGGCCTCGGCCGCCTCCTGCACCGCCTGCTCGATCGCGCGGCGCTCCTCGTTGAGGGCCGAGAGCTGGGCGGCGATGGCGCGCGCCTCGTCGGGGTCCTCGGTGGTCAGCAGCCGCACGCCCAGCGTCGATTCGCCGACCCGGCCGCCGGCATTGATCCGCGGCCCCAGCGCGAAACCCAGATCGCTGCAGGTCGGCGCGCGGTTGAGCCGGCTGGCGTCGATCAGCGCCGCCATGCCGGTGTTGTCGCGCCGCGCCATCACCTTGAGCCCCTGCGCCACCAGCGCGCGGTTGAGCCCGTGCAGCGCGGCGACATCGGCCACGGTGCCCAGCGCGACCAGGTCGAGCAGCGCGAACAGGTCGGGCTCGGGCCGGCCGGCGAAGAAACCGCGTCCGCGCAGGCAGCGCACGGTGGCCACGGCAAGCAGGAAGGCCACCCCGACCGCGGCCAGGTGCCCGTGCGCGGCGCCGGTCTCGCTCTCGTCGAGACGGTTGGGGTTGACCAGCGCGGCGGCCCGCGGAAGCTCGGCCGAGCACTTGTGGTGATCGACCACGATCACGTCGATCCCGGCCGCCGCGGCCATGCCCAGCGCCTCGTGCGCCATGGCCCCGCAATCGACCGTGACGATCAGGCGCGAGCCCTGGGCCCCGAGCCGCACCAGCGCCTCGCCCGAGGGGCCATAGCCTTCGAGCAGACGGTCGGGGATGTAATAGCCGGCGGACAGCCCCAGGGCGCGCAGCAGCCGCACCAGCAGGGCCGCACTGGTCGCGCCGTCGACGTCGTAGTCGCCATAGATCGTCACCGCCTCCTGGCCGAGCACGGCCTCGGCCAGCCGTTCGGCCGCCGCGTCCATGTCGCGGAACTGCGAGGGATCGGGCAGGAAGGCGCGCAGCGAGGGGTTGCGGTGGCGCTCGAGATCCTCGCGCGCGACGCCGCGGGCGAGCAGCAGCTGGTCAACCAGATCATCGCCCAGCCAGCCGGCGTCGAGCGGATCGGGCCGGTCGGCGAGGTCCATGTTGCCGCCGCGCCAGCGCCATTGCCGCCCGCCGAGCGAGCGCGTGATTCCCGAAAGAGCCGTTGCGCGCGATGCCATGGCGGCGGGCTAGCCGATTGCCCTGCGCGCGGAAAGTGGAGCATCGGCGAAAGATCGTGATAAGCCCCGGGGACGCCCGCCGCGGAGGTTCGTGTCCCTTGTCCCACCCAAGCCTGCTCATCGTCTGGCACAGCCGCACCGGGGCGGCCGCCGCGCTGGCCCGCGCCGCCGCCGACGGCGCCGGGCCGGCGGCACGCCTGATCGAGGCCGGGGCCTGCCAGGCCGACGACCTGCTGGCGGCGCAGGGCTTCCTGTTCGTCGCGCCCGAGAACCTCGGCAGCCTGAGCGGGGCGATGAAGGAGCTGTTCGACCGCTGCTACTATCCGCTGCTCGGCCGGGTCGAGGGGCGCGGCTACGCGACGATCATCGCCGCCGGTTCGGACGGCAGCGGGGCGCAGCGCCAGCTTGACCGGATCGTCACCGGCTGGCGTCTGCGCCGGATCGCGCCGCCCCAGATCGCCTTGGTGGGCGCCCAGACCGCGGCCGAGATCCTCGCTCCCAAAGCGGTGACATCATCGCAGCTGCAGGCCGCGCGCGAGCTGGGCGAGGCCATGGCTCACGGGCTTGCGCTGGGGGTGTTCTGACCGCAAGAACACCTCCATTCCGGAGATAAATCCCTGTCACGGACTCGACCTGCGGGCGCTTTTTGCCGATGCTTGGGCCATGCAGGAAGCCACCCGTTCCGGCAGCGCCGGCCGGCGCCGCCCTCCCGCCACGGGGGCGCCCGGCCTGGTCCTGTATTTTGCCCCCGGTGCCCGTCCCGATCCCGCCGCGCTCGCCGCCGGGGCCAGCGGCTTCGCGCTCGCGCCCGACGCGGGCGCCGCGGGTGCCCCGGTCGAGCTGCGCGCGGCGGGCCTGCCCTTTGCCGCGCTGGGGCTGGCGCCCGGGCCGG
>NZ_JACLAX010000045.1 GCF_014230355.1 Novosphingobium piscinae | reverse complement strand
CGCTTAATCCGGTTTCCTGCCCGTTGCGGCTGCCTGCCGCGGGGCCTCATTTGCGGAAAGAGGCACGGCGATGAACATCCACGAATACCAGGCGAAGGAGCTGCTGGCGAAGTTTGGCGTCGGCATTCCGGCGGGGATTGCGGCGCTGACCGTGGAGGAGGCCGTGGCGGCGGCGCGGCAGCTGCCGGGGCCGCTCTATGTGGTCAAGGCGCAGATCCACGCTGGCGGGCGCGGCAAGGGCAAGTTCAAGGAGCTGCCGGCCGAGGCCAAGGGCGGCGTGCGCCTGGCCAAGTCGATCGAGGAGGTCGAGGCCTTCGCCAGGGAGATGCTGGGCAACACCCTGGTGACGATCCAGACCGGCGAGGCGGGCAAGCAGGTCAACCGGCTCTACGTCACCGACGGGGTCGACATCGCCAAGGAATACTACCTGTCGATGGTGGTCGACCGGGCCACCGGCCGCGTGGCGATGATCGTCTCGACCGAGGGCGGGATGGACATCGAGGAGGTCGCCCACTCGACCCCGGAGAAGATCACCACGATCGTGATCGATCCGGCCGAGGGCTTCATGCCGCATCACGGCCGCGCGGTGGCCTATGGCCTCAAGCTCGAGGGTGAGCTCAACAAGCAGGCGCAGACGCTTGCCGGGCAGCTCTACGCGGCCTTCATGGCGCTCGACTGCGCGATGCTCGAGATCAACCCGCTGGTCGAAACGAAGGATGGCAACCTGCTCGTCCTCGACACCAAGATGAGCTTCGATTCGAACGCGCTCTACCGCCACCCCGACGTCATGGCGCTGCGCGACGAGACCGAGGAGGATCCGGCCGAGATCGAGGCGAGCAAGTACGACCTGGCCTATATCAAGCTCGATGGCGACATCGGCTGCATGGTCAACGGCGCCGGCCTCGCCATGGCGACGATGGACATCATCAAGCTCAACGGCATGTTCCCGGCCAACTTCCTCGACGTGGGCGGCGGCGCCACCACCGAGAAGGTCACCGCCGCGTTCAAGATCATCCTCTCCGATCCGGCGGTGAAGGGCATCCTCGTCAACATCTTCGGCGGGATCATGAAGTGCGACGTCATCGCCGAGGGCATCATCGCCGCGGCCAAGGAGGTCAACCTCTCCGTCCCCCTCGTCGTCCGCCTCGAAGGCACCAACGTCCAGCAGGGCAAGGACCTGCTCAACACCTCCGGACTCCCCATCGTCTCCGCCAACGATCTGGGAGATGCCGCCGCCAAAATCGTCGCCGAAGTCAAAAAGGCCGCCTGA
>NZ_JACLAX010000044.1 GCF_014230355.1 Novosphingobium piscinae | reverse complement strand
AGAGAAAAGCCCCGCGTTTTGCGGGGCTTTTCGGTTTGGCCTGGGGTGTGTGTCAGAGCTTTTCGGTGAGCTCGGGGACGATGGCGAAGAGGTCGCCGACGAGTCCGATGTCGGCGACCTGGAAGATGGGTGCGTCCTCGTCCTTGTTGATGGCGACGATGGTCTTGGAGTCCTTCATGCCGGCGAGGTGCTGGATGGCGCCGGAGATGCCGACCGCGACGTAGACCTCGGGGGCGACGATCTTGCCGGTCTGGCCGACCTGGTAGTCGTTGGGGACGTAGCCGGCATCGACCGCGGCGCGGCTGGCGCCGACGCCGGCGCCGAGCTTGTCGGCGAGCGGGAAGATCAGGTCCTGGAAGGTCTGGGCATCCTTGAGCGCGCGGCCGCCCGAGACGATCACCTTGGCGCTGCCCAGCTCGGGCCGCTCGCTCTTGGCGATCTCGGCGCCGACGAAGCTGGAGAGGCCCGCATCGCCGGTGGCGGCGGCGGCCGTGACGGGCGCGCTGCCGCCGCTGGCCGCGGCCTTGGCGAAGGCGGTGCCGCGCACGGTCAGGACCAGCTTGGCGTCGGTGCTCTCGACCGTGGCGATGGCGTTGCCGGCATAGGTCGGGCGGGTGAAGGTCCTGGGCCCCTCGATCGAGAGGACCTCGGAGACCTGCATCACGTCGAGCAGCGCGGCGACGCGCGGAGCGATGTTCTTGCCGTGGCTGGTGGCGGGGGCGACGAAGGCGTCGTAATCCGCCATCAGGGCGACGATCAGCGGCGCGACGTTCTCGGCCAGCGCGTTGGCATAGGCCGCGTCATCGGCCTTGAGCACCCCGGCCACCCCGGCGATCTGCGCGGCGGCGGCAGCCGCCCCGTCGCAGCCCGCGCCGGCGACCAGCGCGGTCACCTCGCCCAGCTGGCCGGCGGCGGTCACCGCGGCGAGGGTGGCGTCCTTGACCGAGGCATTGTCGTGTTCGACCCAGACGAGCGTCTTCATCAGGCGACTCCCATTTCCTTGAGCTTGGCGACCAGCGTATCGACATCGGGGACCTTGATCCCGGCCGAGCGCACCGGCGGCTCGCTGACCTTGAGCGTCTTGAGCCGCGGCGCCACGTCGACCCCGTAGTCGGCCGGGCTCTTCACCGCGAGCGGCTTGGACTTGGCCTTCATGATGTTGGGCAGCGAGGCATAGCGCGGCTCGTTGAGCCTGAGGTCGGTGGTGACGATCGCCGGCAGCGCCAGGCGCACCGTCTCGAGCCCGCCGTCGACCTCGCGGGTGACCACCACGGCATCGCCCTCGACGCTCACCGCCGAGGCGAAGGTGCCCTGCGGCCGCCCGAGCAGGGCCGCCAGCATCTGCCCGACCTGGTTCGAATCATCGTCGATCGCCTGCTTGCCGCAGATCACCAGACCCGGCGCCTCCTCGGCGGCCACGGCCTTGAGGATCTTGGCCACGGCCAGCGGCTCCACCTCGGTCCCGTCCTCGACCTGCACCAGCACCGCCCGGTCCGCGCCCATCGCCAGCGCCGTGCGCAGCGTCTCCTGCGCCTTGGCCGGACCCACCGAGACCGCGACGATCTCCGAGGCCGCGCCCTTCTCCTTCAGGCGGATCGCCTCCTCGACCGCGATCTCGTCAAACGGGTTCATGCTCATCTTGACGTTCGCCAGGTCAACCCCGCTCCCGTCCGCCTTCACCCGCGGCTTCACGTTGTAATCGATCACCCGCTTCACGGGCACCAGGATCTTCATCGTGGCTCGCCTTTCCTCTTGCCCCAAACGCACCCGCAACCAGCACAGACCCGTTTAGTCGATCAGTTAAATCATCCCCAACGCCCTTCGCCCCACCTCAGCACAAGGTCAAG
>NZ_JACLAX010000043.1 GCF_014230355.1 Novosphingobium piscinae | reverse complement strand
GTATCCATCCGGTGAGGGCCGCGGCGTGATCCCGACCGGATCGTAGGCCGGGTTTATGCGGCGAGCTTTGCAGCGCGCGGTCCCCAGTTCCAAGGCAGGAGCTGATCGAGCTTGGTGGCGGGATGATCGGCGATGCGAGCGAGGACATCGGCGAGCCAAGCCTGTGGATCTACGTCGTTGAGCTTCGCGGTCTGGATGAGCGTGTAGATGACGGCGGCGCGTTGCCCACCGCGATCTGATCCGCAGAACAGCCACGCCTTGCGACCGAGCGGGATGCAGCGGAGCGCGCGCTCGGCGGCGTTGTTCGTCAAGCAGACGCGGCCGTCGCCGAGGAAGCGCGTGAACGCGTCCCAGCGCTTGAGCATGTAGAAGCAGGCCTTGGTCAGATCGTGGCCGCGCGAGAGCTTGCCGACCTGCTCGTTGAGCCATGTGTGGAGCTCGGCCATGAGCGGCGCGCTGAGTTCCTGGCGGACCGCGAGCCGCTCGGCGGGGCTCTTGCCGTTGATGCCGCGCTCGATGTCGAACAGGGCATCGAGGCGCTGCACGGCTTCGAGCGCGATCGGATAGATCATGGCGGCGCTCTGTCCGCGGCTCTTCTTGCGGGCCGAGCTTACGACATCAGCGAGCTCGAAGAACTTGCGCCGCGCATGTGCGAAGCAGCCAGCCTCGAGCACGGGGCCGGGGTCGCGGCCTTCGCGATAGAGGTCGTTGTAGCCGCTATAGGCGTCGGCCTGCAGTATCCCCGACCAGCCTGCGAGATGGGCTTGCGGGTGCTCGCCGCGCCGGTCGCGCGAGTAGTGGAACAGGGCAGCTGGCGGATCAGACCCCGCGAAGGGCCGATCATCGCGAACATAGACCCATAATCGAGCCACATCGGTCTTGCCCCTGGCCATGACCGGCACGGTGGTATCGTCACCATGGATCCGGGTTGCGGCCAGAACATGCGCCTCGATCAGCTTGTAGATCGGCATCAGCGCGTGAGCAGCGGCGCCGACCTGGTCGGCAAGGGTCGAGAGGCTGAGCGGCACGCCTTCACGGGCGAACCGCTCGGCCTGACGGTTGAGGGGCTGATGCTGCCCATACTTCTCGAACAGGAGCATCGCGAGGAAGCTGGGGCCGGCCCATCCGCGGGGCACCACGTGGAACGGTGCCGGGGCCTGAGCGATCTTCTCGCAGTCCCGGCACGCAAACTTCTCGCGCACCGTCTGGATCACCTTCCACGAACGCGGGATGACCTCGAGCGTCTCGGTGACGTCCTCGCCGAGCTTGGAGAGCCGATCCCCGCCGCAGGCCGGGCAGGAACAAGGGGCAGGCACCACGACACGCTCGCGCGGCAGGTGATCGGGGAACGGCTTCCTTGCGGGCCGCTTGCGCTCGAAGGCGGTGACCGTGGTGGTCTTGGCCGCCGCTTCCTCGGCGATCAGGTCGTCTTCGGCAGCATCAGCCTCGAGCTCTTCGAGCTGCAGCTCCATCTGACCCAGCAGGCGTCGGCTGCGTTCGGCGCTGGGGCCATACTGCTCCCGCTTGAGCTTGGCGATCTGCAGCTTGAAGTGGGCGATCAGCGCCTCGATGGCGCTCTGATGGGCCATGGCGTTGGCAAGCTGGGCCGTCGCAGTAGCGGCGTTCTGCTCGGCTTCCTCGGCTCTGCGGGCCATCGTCGCCACCAGCGCCTTGAGCGCTTCAACGTCGTCCGGAAGGGGCGAGATGACGGCTTCCATGAACCAGAGTGAATCATGCGAGGCTCACTCCCGCAAGGGCAAAATCCCCGCATCTGCCGATTATCCTGCGCTCTGCGGCCGCCACGTATACTGGGGGTTCCTCCAGTCGATCCCCTCCAGCAGGCAGGCCAGTTGCGAGGGGGTCAGCGACACTGTTCCTTCCGCAGCCGAGGGCCACACGAACCGCCCCTTCTCGAGCCTCTTGGCGTAGAGCGACATACCGATCCCGTCGTGCCAGATGATCTTGATCAGCGATCCTGCGCGGCCGCGGAATACGAACAGATCGCCGCCGTGCGGATTACGCTTCAGGCCCTGCTGCACCAGCAGTGCCAGGCCCTGCATGCCCTTCCTCATATCCGTGTGACCCAGCGCGATCCACACCCGCCCGCCCGAAGGGATCATCGCAGGACCTTCAGCGCGGCAGCGACCAGCGCCGGCGATGCCGCCGCGAAAATGCTCAGCCGCTTGCCGCGCGGCAGGTCGATGATCATCGCGGGGTGCTCGATCGTGTTGGCCGCCGCCGCGTCCCCGTCGATCAGCGCTTCGGCGAATACTGGCGCTGGCAGTGCCTCGGGCGCGCTGGCCTCCTGGGCCACGCCTGCATCGAGCAACTTGCGCCGCCAGGTGTAGATCAGCCCGGACGAGACATCGTGCCGGCGGCAGACATCGGCAACCCGCGCGCCCGGCGCGAACGCCTCGGCCACAATCTGCAGACGTTCCTCATCGCTCCATCGCCGACGCCGCTCTGGCCCCGAAAATACCGTCACCTGGCCCAACGACCGCTCCTAAGCACACTCTTAAGAGCACGCTTAAGAGCGCTCGCTGCCTACCCAGGCAAGGCGGCCCCCGCCGGATGGATAC
>NZ_JACLAX010000042.1 GCF_014230355.1 Novosphingobium piscinae | reverse complement strand
TGGTCTGGCCGAGGCCGATATTGCTGGTCTGGAACACCGCCTCATAGGTCAGCGTGCCCGAACGCGAGACCACGCCGACCGAACCCTTCTTGAAGATGTTGGCCGGCATGATGCCGATCTTGCACTCTTCCGGGGTCAGCACGCCCGGGCAGTTCGGCCCGATCAGGCGGCTCTTGCTGCCCGACAGCGCGCGCTTGACGCGGACCATGTCGAGCACCGGAATGCCCTCGGTGATGCAGATGATCAGCTCGACCTGGGCGTCGATCGCTTCCAGGATCGCGTCGGCCGCGCCCGGCGGCGGCACGTAGATGCACGAGGCGGTCGCGCCGGTCGCGGCCTTCGCCTCGGCCACCGTGTTGAACTGCGGCAGCCCGATGTGCGTCGTGCCGCCCTTGCCCGGGGTCACCCCGGCCACCATCTGCGTGCCGTAGTCCAGCGCCGCCTGCGTGTGGAACGCACCGGTCTTGCCGGTCATCCCCTGCGTGATCACCTTCGTGTGCTTGTTGACGAGAATCGACATCAAATGGTCTCCTGGGGAGGCTGGAGGCGCGGGCCGGGACGGATCAGGCGAGGCTGCCGTCGATCGCCTTGCAGGCGACCAGCAGTTCCTTGACCGCGTCGACCGAGACCTGGAAGTTGCCCTTGGCCTCGTCGTCGAGCGCGATCTCGATCACTTCCTCGGCACCGTTCGCGCCGATCACCACCGGCACGCCGACATAGAGCCCGTCGAGCCCGTACTTGCCGTCAACATAGACCGCGCAGGGCAGGATGCGCTTCTGGTCGCCCAGATAGGCTTCGGCCATGGCGATCGCGCTGGTGGCGGGGGCATAGTAGGCCGAGCCGGTCTTGAGCAGGCCGACGATCTCGCCGCCGCCGGCGCGGGTGCGGGCGACGATCGCGTCGATCGCTTCCTTGCTCGACTTGCCCATCTTGACGAGGTCGTCGACCGGGATGCCCGAGACGGTGGTGTAGCTGGTGACCGGCACCATCGTGTCGCCATGGCCGCCCAGCACGAAGGCGTTCACGTCCTTGACCGAAACCCCGAATTCCCAGGCGAGGAAGGTGGCGAAGCGCGCCGAATCGAGCACGCCGGCCATGCCCACCACCTTGTTGTGCGGCAGGCCCGAGAACTCGCGCAGCGCCCAGACCATGGCGTCGAGCGGGTTGGTGATGCAGATCACGAAAGCGTCAGGGGCGTGGGCCTTGATCCCTTCGCCGACCGACTTCATCACCTTGAGGTTGATGCCGAGCAGGTCGTCGCGGCTCATGCCGGGCTTGCGCGGCACGCCCGCGGTGACGATGATCACGTCGGCGCCGGCGATGTCGGCGTAGTCGTTGGTGCCCTTGATCTTGGCGTCGAAGCCTTCGATCGGCCCGCACTGCGCCAGGTCAAGCGCCTTGCCCTGCGGCATGCCCTCGGCGATGTCGAACAGGACGATGTCGCCCAGCTCCTTCTTCGCGGCGAGGTGAGCCAGCGTGCCACCGATCATGCCGGCACCGATGAGGGCGATCTTCTTGCGAGCCATTGATAACCTTCCCTGACGCGGGACCGTGCTTCTCGCGTGGGGCCGCCTGCTGGTGTCCCGCGCAAGTCTCGCAGAGGGCCCTTGTTGCGGGGCCTGCCCTAGGCCCGCGCACGGGCGATTGCAACCGGGAAAATGGCGCGAAACGGCCAATTAGTGCTAACGGTTCGCAATAGCAAAAGATGGCAGGGGCAAGCCTGGGGAAGGCGGCCAGGCCGGCTCCTGCGTCCGGTCAGGGTGGTCGGGCCGGTGGCCGCCTCAGGCGCCGGGCGGGCGCCGCGCCAACCGGCCGGCCATGCGCCGGTCGAGCATGCGGCAGACCGCCAGCCAGTGCCGGTAGCTCTCCGCGTCCTCGCTCAGGAAGGCGTCCTCGGCCTGGTTGCGCGCCTCGGCCGCGGCGCCAAGACCATGCGCCGCGAAGTGCTCGAGGGTCGCGCGCAGCAGCGGATTGTCGATGATCGCGCGGTCGCCCTCGCCATGGTTGTCGTTCACCGCCTGCATGCTCCGGGGAACCGTCAGGTGCCGCGCCAGGGCCGAACCGGGACGGCGGCGGGAGGCGGCGAAGTGGATCGACATCGGGGCGGGGTTCCCTGGCTGTTGCGGTTGTCCAGCTTGTCGCACGTCCGCGCTAAGGGTTGGTGTCGCAGGATGGTTTCGGCTTTGTTTGGATTTGCCCTCCGGGCGGACTGGCGCGGCAGGCCCTGCGTCCGGATGGTCCGGTCAGGTGCCGGGACGCGCGATCCACTGGCCCGACTGGGCATATTCCGGACGGATTCCCTGGCTCTCGGGCAGGGTCTGCGCAGTGTAGAGCGTATCGCCGCCGCGGGCCTGCAGCGCCGGGGCATAGCGCGGCGCGGCATGGCCGGGGGCGGCGCGCGCGGCCCCCGGCGCGGCTGCGCCCGGGATCATGGGGGACGGGGTGAGCGGGCCGGGGCCGGGCAGCCCGGCCTGTGCCGCGCTGTAGCCCTGGGCGAAGGCGCGTTCGATCGCCAGCGGGTCAAGCGCGGCATCGGGCGCGGCCGCGCCGGGTGCGCGCGGCGGCGGGGCGGCCACCGGCTCGCCGCCGCGATAGGCCGCGACGTTGAAGGTCGCCGGAGCGCCGGCCGGGCCACCGAAGCGGTAGAAGCGGTGCGCGCCGATCGTGCCGACGAAGGCCAGGCTGTCGGCCCAGGCGGGGTGCACCGCGATCGTGTGGTAATGCGTGGCAAGGCCGACCGGGGCATAGACCGCGCCGGCCAGCGCGGCGCGGGCGACGGTCTCGGCGCGCAGCCAGAACAGGCGGTTGGGCAGGCGGGCGAGCGCGCCGTCGCAGGTGAAGGTGAACTGGCACCCGGTGGTCCGCTCGGCCCCCTGGTAGACCACCCCGCACACCGTCTTGGGATAGGCCGGATGCGCCACGCGGTTGAGCACGACCTGCGCCACGGCGCGCTGCCCGGCATCGGGCTCGCTCGCCGCCTCATAGTAGATCGCCTGGGTCAGGCAGGTCAGCGCACGCACCCGGTCGATCGCGCTGCCGCCCGCGCGCAGCGCGCGGGCCGCCGGCCCGGCCGCGGCCGCGGCGTCCCAGTGCGCGCCCGGATCGAGCGGCGTCGCGGCGCCCGAG
>NZ_JACLAX010000041.1 GCF_014230355.1 Novosphingobium piscinae | reverse complement strand
GATGGAAGAGGCCGGCATCCGCGTCAGCCCCTCGCCCTCGCTGCTCGGCGAAACCCTCGCCGAGGTGCTCAAGACCCGCGTCTGACCGGCCACAGGCGGGGCGGCCCGGCCGTCCCGCCCGGGCCGCCCGAATGGCGAGGATGTCGGGCGGTTTGCTACGAGTTAATACGGTTCCCGCGGGAAGGTCAGGCTAACCATACCGCTGCTAGGGCCGAGGGCACCATGACCAGGCCCCGCCCGCCGGGACCATTCTGACAGGCCGGCCGCTCCTCCCCGGGATGGCCGGATGCCGAGGCGACAATGCCCCGATCGGGGCCAAGGATGAGTGCTATGGGCCAGGAAATGCACGATTTTCTCCCGGATATGGGCCAGGATGAACCGCAGGCCGGGCCCAGCTGGGCGCGCGGCAACTGGCCGCAGGTGGGCGGCAGCGCGGAAGACGAGCTGACCCAGGCGCTCGACCCGCTGGCGCTGCGCGAGGCGATCAAGCAGAGCGCGGCCAAGGCCGGCGCCACCGCCGGGCTCGACGAGACCGCGGTCCAGGGCATGATCGCCGACAGCTTCCGCGCGATCCTGCTGATCCGCACCTACCGCGTGCGCGGGCACCTTGCCGCCGATCTCGATCCGCTCGGCCTGTCGAAGCGCGACCTGCCGGCCGACCTGACCCCCGAGTATCACGGCTTCACCGCCGCCGATTTCGACCGCCGGATCTTCCTCGGCGGCTATCTCGGCGTGCAGTGGGCAACGCTGCGCGAGATCGTCGCCACGCTGCGCCGCAACTACTGCGGCAAGGTCGGCCTCGAGTACATGCACATCACCGACCTGGAGGAGCGCCGCTTCCTGCAGGAGCGGATGGAGGGCGCCGACAAGACCATCGACTTCACCCCCGAGGGCAAGAAGGCGATCCTCGCCGCCGTGGTGCGCGGCGAGCAGTACGAGAAGTTCCTCGGCAAGAAGTATGTCGGCACCAAGCGCTTCGGCCTCGACGGCGGCGAATCCATGATCCCGGCGCTGGAGGCGGTGATCAAGTACGGCGGCCAGCGCGGCGTGCGCGAGATCGTCTACGGCATGGCCCACCGCGGCCGCCTCAACGTTCTCGCGAACGTGATGGGCAAGCCCTACAAGGTGATCTTCCACGAGTTCTCGGGCGGCACCGCCAACCCCGACGACGTGGGCGGCTCGGGTGACGTCAAGTATCACCTCGGCACCTCGACCGACCGCGAGTTCGACGGGATCAAGGTGCACATGAGCCTGATGCCGAACCCCAGCCATCTCGAGACCGTGGACCCGGTGGTGCTGGGCAAGGTGCGTGCCTACCAGCGCTTCCACGACGATATCGGCCCGGGCAAGCACAAGCAGGTGCTGCCGGTGCTGATCCACGGCGACGCGGCCTTCGCTGGCCAGGGCATCGTCTGGGAATGCTTCGGCTTTTCCGGCGTGAAGGGCTACAACACCGGCGGTTGCATCCATTTCGTGATCAACAACCAGATCGGCTTCACCACCAGCCCGCAGTTCTCGCGCGGTTCGCCCTACCCCTCGGACGTCGCCAAGGGCGTCCAGGCGCCGATCATCCACGTCAACGGCGATGATCCGGAAGCGGTGACCTTCGCCTGCAAGCTGGCGGTCGACTATCGCCAGACCTTCGGCCGCGACGTGGTGGTCGACATGTGGTGCTACCGCCGCTTCGGTCATAACGAGGGCGACGAGCCCGGTTTCACCCAGCCGCTGATGTACGCCAAGATCCGCCAGCATCCGCCGGTCAGCCAGATCTACGCCGGCCGCCTCAAGGCCGAGGGCGTGGTCGACGAGGCCTTCCTCGCCGAGACCGAAGGCGCCTTCGTCGGCCTGCTCGAGGAGCACTTCTCCGCCGCCAAGGACTACAAGGCCAACGAGGCCGACTGGTTCGGCGGGCGCTGGAGCGGGTTCAACAAGCCGGCCGATCCGGAAACCGCGCGCCGCAACGTCTCGACCGGGATCGAGGCCAAGCTGTTCGACAGCCTCGGCCGCACCCTCACCACGGTGCCCGAGGGCCTGACGATCCACAAGACGCTGGGCCGCGTGCTCGACGCCAAGCGCGAGATGTTCAGCACCGGCGAAGGGTTCGACTGGGCGACCGGCGAGGCGCTGGCCTATGGGTCGCTGCTGTCGGAAGGCTATGCGGTGCGCCTGTCGGGCCAGGATTCGGGCCGCGGCACCTTCAGCCAGCGCCACGCGGTGTGGGTCGACCAGACCGACGAGCGCAAGTACGTGCCGCTCGCCACGGTGCCGCACGGGCGCTTCGAGGTCCACGACAGCCCGCTGTCCGAATACGGCGTGCTCGGCTTCGAATACGGCTATGCCAGCGCCGACCCGAAGACCCTGGTGCTGTGGGAAGCGCAGTTCGGCGATTTCGCCAATGGCGCCCAGATCATGATCGACCAGTACGTCGCGGCCTCGGAGGCCAAGTGGCTGCGCGCCAACGGGCTCGTCATGCTGCTGCCGCACGGTTACGAGGGTCAGGGCCCCGAGCACTCCTCGGCCCGGCTCGAGCGGTTCCTGCAGCTTTGCGCGCAGGACAACATGCAGGTGTGCAACATCACCACCCCGGCGAACTACTTCCACGTGCTGCGCCGGCAGATGCACCGCCCGTTCCGCAAGCCGCTGATCATCATGACGCCCAAGAGCCTGCTGCGGCACCCGCTGGCCAAGTCGCGCGCCGCCGATTTCCAGGGCGAGAGCCACTTCATGCGGATCCTGTCGGACCTCAAGCCGGCCCCGGACGCCGAGACCCGGCGCCTGGTGCTGTGCTCGGGCAAGGTCGCCTACGACCTGTTCGAGGCGCGCGACGCGGCCGGGATCACCGATACCCAGATCGTGCGGATCGAGCAGTTCTACCCCTTCCCGGGCGACGCGCTGGCCACCCGCATCGCGCGGATGACCAAGCTCGAGGACGTGGTGTGGTGCCAGGAAGAGCCCCGCAACAACGGCGGCTGGTTCTTCGTCGAGCCGCTGATCGAGGAGGCGCTCGCCGCCGCCAAGTGCAAGGTGCAGCGGCCGCGCTATGCCGGCCGCACCGCCAGCGCCTCGCCGGCGACGGGCATCGCCAAGCGCCACACCGCCGAGCAGACCGCGCTGGTCAGCAATGCCCTGGGGCTCTCGGTGCGCGGCGAGATCCGGCGCAAGGCAAAATCATAGGATACCATCGCCCGCTCACCCTGAGCCTGTCGAAGGGTGAGTCACGCGGGCTTCGACAGGCTCAGCCCGAGCGGGCTTGGTGCAATGGGAACGGACAAGATGGCGATTGAAGTGAAGGTGCCCGTCCTGGGCGAATCGGTGAACGAGGCGACGATCGGCCAGTGGCTCAAGCAGCCGGGCGAGCCGGTGAAGCTGGACGAGCCGATCGCCAGCCTCGAGACCGACAAGGTCGCGATCGACGTCAACGCCCCGGCTGCCGGGGTGATGGGCCAGCAGCTGTTCCAGGTGGGCGACAACGTCTCGGTCGGCGCGCTGCTGGCGATGATCGAGGACGGCGCGGCCGCGGCGGCTCCGGCCGCCGCCCCGGCGGCTGCCGCGCCGGCCCCCGCTCCGGCCGCGGCCCCTG
>NZ_JACLAX010000040.1 GCF_014230355.1 Novosphingobium piscinae | reverse complement strand
GGGCACGGCGCAGGCCGCGAGGATCGCCAGCGTCCGCCCGGCGCGCAGCCGCCGCGCCCGCCGCGTGCCGATCGCGGGTGCGCCGCGCCGCAGCCGCGCGGCAAAATCGCGCGGCGGCAGCTCGGCCAGGGCCGGCATCGGCAAGTCCTGCCGGGGCAGGGGCACGGGCGGGTCGGTCAATCGGGTCCTTTCCTCGGTCCCGGCACGGCGCCGGACCACGCGCTGCGCGCGTAGCCTAAGGGGCGTGGAGCCGGCATCCGCCGAATCCGCGCCGTCCCGCGGCGGGACGGCCCATGCTGTGCGGGTAAAGGGGTTAAGCCTTCCCCAAAGGCCGGGTTGCGGAGATCGTTCGTGCCCCTCTTGCGCCGCCGCGCGAAGCGGCCTATCCGCTGCCCCACGTCACGGGTTGTCCGCGCACCGTCCAGGCGGGGCCGGACCTAAGAGGGAAGCGGGTGCAAGGCCCGCGCTGCCCCCGCAACTGTGACCGGGGAGCGTTCCGCCGCTCATGCCACTGGCGTCAGTCCCTCGGGACGGCTGGGAAGGCAGGCGGACCGTGCTGATCCGGGAGCCAGGAGACCTGCCTTTGACGGTCGTTCCGCGCCGGGCGGGGTGTACCGGAATGCAGCGTGGTCCCGCGAATCCGTGCGGGGTCTCTCGCCATGAACGGCATGCGTTCATGATGGGAGTATTGCGTGTGAATTCCAGACTGTTGCTTTGCTCCGCGGCGCTCGTCGCGGGGATGTCGGGTGTGGCCCGGGCCGATGAGGCCGCCGCGCCGCCGCAGGACATCGTCGTCCTCGCCAACGGCTTCGCCACCCCGGCCGACCGCACCGGGCAGGCGATCAGCGTGATCGGGCGCGACCGGATCGAGACGCTCCAGGCGGTCACCCTGACCGACGTGCTGCGCACCCTGCCGTCGCTCGCGGTCGCCCAGCGCGGCCCGGTCGGGACGCAGAGCAGCGTCTTCGTGCGCGGCGGCAATTCGTCGCAGACGCTCGTGCTGATCGACGGGGTGCGGGTCAACGATCCGTCCAGCCCCAATGCCGCCTTCGACTTCGGCGGCCTGCTCGCCGGCAATGCCGAGCGCGTCGAAGTGCTGCGCGGGCCCAATTCGATCATCTGGGGCAGCCAGGCCATCGGCGGCGTGATCAACGTCGAGACCGCCAAGCCGACCGGCCCGCTGACCCTGCGCGCCGCCGCGGAGTATGGCGCCTACGAGACGGTCAACGGCCGGGTCAACCTGTCGGGCAGCGCCGGTCCGGTCGGCTACAGCTTCGGCGGGGCGCTCTATCGCACCGACGGGTTTTCGGTCTTCTCGGGCGGGACCGAGGCCGACCGCGGGCGCCAGGGCGCGCTCAACGGCCGGGTCACCGTGGCGCTCACGGACAACCTCGGCCTCGACCTGCGCGGCAACTACAGCAAGGTCCGCTCGAGCTACGATTCCGCCTTCAGCGGCGGCGCCAACGCGCTGCCCGTGGCCGACAACGAGCAATGGTATGCCTACGCCGGGCTGAACCTGTCCCTGGCCGGTGGACGCCTGCGCAGCCGCCTGGCCTATACCCGCTCGGACATCGACCGGGTCGGCACCGATCCGGTGGTGTTCAGCTTCAACAATTTCATCGCCCGGGGCGTGACCGACCGGGTCGAGTGGCGCAACGCCTTCGACCTGACCGACCGGGTGCAGATCGTCGCCGGGCTCGAGCACGAGGCGATCCGGGCCAGCACGGCCTTCGAAGGCGCCACCCCGACCCGCGCGAACAACCACGTGACCGGCGGCTATCTCCAGCTCAGCCTGCGGCCGGTCACCGGGCTGACCCTGACCGGCGGCCTGCGGCATGACGAATACAGCGAGTACGGCGGCCAGACCACGCTGGGCGGCAACCTGGCCTGGACGCCCAACGGCGGCCGCACCGTGCTGCGCGCCACCTATGCCGAGGGCTTCCGGGCCCCCAGCCTGAGCGAGGGCCAGCCGCCCTTCGGCAATCCCGCGCTCAAGCCCGAGACCGCGCAGAACGTGGACATCGCGATCGAGCAGGCCCTGCTCGACCGGCGGCTGACCGCCTCGCTCACCTGGTACCACCGCCGCAGCACCAACCTGATCGCCTTCTCCTCGGCCACCTTCCGCTCGGAGAACATCGGCCGCGCCGAGACCGACGGGCTCGAGGCGGCCCTGACCCTGCGGCCCAGCGCGCGGCTGCAGGTCGAGGCGGGCTATGCCCTGGTCAATGCCTTCAACCGGTCGGCCCCCAATGCCGACCGCCGCCTGCCGCTGCGCCCGCAGCACAGCGCGACCCTGACGGTCGACTGGCAGAGCCCCTTCGGGCTGACGCTGGGCACCACGGTGCTGCTGGTCGGCGACAGCTTCGACAATGCCGCCAATACCGTGCGGATCGATGGCTGGCACCGGGTCGACCTGCGCGCCAGCCTGCCCTTGTCGGGCGGGATCGACCTGTTCGCGCGGGTGGAGAACCTTGGCGACGCGCGCTATCAGACGGTCGCCGGATACAACACCCCCGGCCGCTCCGGCTTCGTCGGCGCGCGGTTCAGGATGTAGCACCGATGCGGATCGTCCGGGTCGCGGAACGACGGGGAGGGGGGAGCCGGCAGGCCCCCGCGACCGCGTGCTCCCTCCTGCTTGCCGCGATCGGGACGCTGGGGCTGGGCGGCTGCGCGCCATCGGCGTCGCCCTCGGCTCCCCCCACGCCGCCCCGCGCGGGCATCGTCAGCCTCAATCCGTGCAGCGACGCGATCCTCGTCGAGGTGGCCGATCCCGCGCAGATCCGCGGCCTCTCGGCCTATAGCAGCGATCCCGCGGCCAGTTCGATGGATCTCGCGCTGGCCCGGCGCTACCCGGCGGTCAGCGGGACGGTCGAGGAGATCGTCGCGCTGCGGCCGGCGCTGGTGGTGTCGAGCACCTTCACTCCGCCCGCCACCCGCGCCGCGCTGGCGCGGCTGGGCATTGCCCTGGTCGAACTGCCGATCGCGCATGACGTGCCGGAAAGCCTTGCCCAGGTCCGCCGGCTGGCCGCGGTCGCCGGGCATCCCGCGCGGGGCGAGGCGCTGGTCGGGCGGATCACCGCGGCGCTCGCCGCGGCGCGCCCGGCCGACCGCCGGGCCGTGCCCGCGCTGGTCTGGCAGGGCGGCGGGATCGTCCCGGGCGAGGGCGCGCTGATCGTCGACCTGCTGCGCCGCACCGGCTTTGCCCATGCCCCCGCCGCGCGCGGGCTGGGCCAGGCCGACTACCTGCCGCTGGAGCGGGTCCTGGCCGATCCGCCGGCGGTGATCCTTGCCGCCGGTGGCCGCCAGGGCGAGGACCGGCTGCTGGCCCATCCTGTCCTCGCCGGGCTGCGCGGCACCCACCGCGCGCGGCTCGACCCCTCGCTGCTGTGGTGCGGCGGGCCGACGATCATCCGCGCGGCGGCGCGGCTGGCACAGGTGCGGCGGGCGGTTGCAGGTGGGGCGGGGCCGGGAGAGGCGGGGCCGGGTGAGGAGGGGGTGGCGCGTGGCCTTCGACAGGCTCAGGCTGAGCGGACGTTTGTGACCGAGCATGATATTCTTGCTGAACCATCCCCAACCCCGCCCGGCCTGAGCCGGTCGCAGGCCACGCGCGGCGCCGGTCCGAAACGCACCCCATGACCCGCCTCAACCTTGTCCTCCTGACCGCGCTTGTCCTCGCCGTGCCGCTCTCGCTGCTGGCCGGGCGGGTGTGGATCGATCCGCTCCAGCCGGCGCTGCCCCAGGCCACGCTGATCGTGCTGGGCCTGCGCCTGCCCCGCGCGGTGCTGGCCGTGGCGCTTGGCGCCGGGCTGGGCGGGGCGGGGGCGGCGATGCAGGGCTATCTGCGCAATCCGCTGGCCGATCCCGGCCTGTTCGGGATCGCCCCGGCCGCCGCGCTCGGCGCGGTGCTGGCCCTGCGCTTCGCCCCCGCGGCGGCCGGCTGGAGCCTGCCGCTCTGCGCGCTGCTTGGCGCGGGCGGGGCGATGGCGCTGCTCGGCCTGCTGGCCGGGCGCGGCAGCACCGGCGGCGGGCTGGCGCTGTTCACCCTGGCCGGAATGATGATCGCCAGCCTCGCCGGCGCGCTGATGAGCCTGGTCATCAGCCTGGCGCCCAACGCCTTCGTCCAGTCCGAGATCGTCACCTGGCTGATGGGCGCGCTGACCGACCGCGGCTGGAGCGAGGTCCGCCTCGCCGTGCCGCTGACCCTGGCCGGGCTGGTGCTGCTGCGGCTGGCCGGTCCGGGGCTGGATGCGCTGGTGCTGGGCACCGCGACGGCGCGCTCGCTCGGGCTCGATCCGCGCCGCTTGCAGCTCCTGCTGATCGCCGGGGTGGGGCTGACCGTCGGGACCGGGGTGGCCGTGGCGGGGATCATCGGCTTCGTCGGGCTGGTCGTGCCGCACCTGGTGCGCCCCTTCACCGATCGCCGCCCGTCGCGGCTGATCGTCCCCGCGGCGCTGGCCGGCGCGGTGCTGCTGCTGCTGGCCGACATGCTGTGCCGGGTGCTGCCGCTGGTCACCGAGCTGCGGCTGGGCATCGCGCTCAGCCTGATCGGCGCGCCGTTCTTCCTCTGGCTGCTGCTGCGCCTCGGCCGCGCCGCGCCGCTTGACGGGGGGCTGGGCTGATGGCGCTGCGGGCCGAAGCGCTGGTCCTGCCCGGTCGTCTCGCCGGGGTCGATCTCACCCTCCAGCCGGGGCAGGTGACCGCGATCGTCGGCCCCAACGGTGCCGGCAAGTCGACCCTGCTGGCCTGCCTCGCCGGCCTGCTCGCGCCTGGCGCCGGCCGGATCTGCTGCGGCGACGCGCCGCTCGCCGCGCTGCCGCCGCCGGTCCGCGCGCGCCGCATCGGCTACCTGCCGCAGACCCCCGAGATCGCCTGGGACGTGAGCGTCGAGACGCTGGTCGCGCTGGGCCGGCTGCCGTGGCAGGGCGCGCCGCTGCGCCGGGCCGCGGCCAGCCCGGCGCAGGATGCCGCCGCGATCGCCGCGGCGCTGGCGGCGATGGACCTGGTCGCGCTGCGCCACCGGCCGGTCTCGCAGCTGTCGG